>NZ_CP134400.1:0-1364680 GCF_002968285.2 Mycobacterium sp. ITM-2016-00318
TTGACAGCTGACCCCGACCCCCCCTTCGTCGCCGTGTGGAACATGGTGCTTGCCGAGCTCAACGGCGACACCGGTGGGTCCGTGCCGACTAATGGCGAGCCCCCAACCCCGAACCTCACTCCTCAGCAAAGAGCCTGGTTGAAGCTCGTCAAACCGCTGGTCATCACTGAGGGCTTTGCCCTGCTGTCGGTTCCTACCAGTTTCGTGCAGAACGAGATCGAACGACACCTGCGTGAACCGATCATCTCCGCATTGAGCCGGCAGCTGGGTCAACGCGTGGAACTCGGTGTGAGAATCGCGAGCCCGAGCCAGAACGACGCCGACGATGCCGTCGCAGCACCCGCCGACATCTACCCCGATCCCGATATCGACGAAATCGACGAAGTCAGCGAAGCGCTGGCCAGCGCCGAGGAGAGTTGGCCGACGTATTTTTCCAGCGGCCCCCGAAAGATCGTCGCCAACGAGGCGGAGTCCATCGGACTCAACCGGCGCTACACCTTCGACACCTTCGTCATCGGCGCGTCGAACCGGTTCGCCCACGCAGCGACCCTCGCTATCGCCGAGGCCCCCGCACGGGCCTACAACCCGCTGTTCATCTGGGGCGAATCAGGCCTGGGCAAGACCCATCTGCTGCACGCCGCAGGCAACTACGCCCAGCGGCTGTTCCCCGGGATGCGGGTGAAGTACGTCTCGACCGAGGAATTCACCAACGACTTCATCAACTCATTACGCGATGACCGCAAGGCGTCGTTCAAGCGCAGTTACCGCGACATCGATGTGCTGCTGGTCGATGACATTCAGTTCATCGAGGGCAAGGAAGGTATTCAGGAAGAGTTCTTCCACACCTTCAACACACTGCACAACGCGAACAAGCAGATCGTCATCTCCTCGGACCGTCCGCCCAAGCAGCTGGCCACCCTCGAGGACCGCCTCCGAACCCGGTTCGAATGGGGGTTGATCACAGACGTCCAGCCGCCGGAGCTGGAGACCCGAATCGCGATCCTTCGCAAGAAAGCGCAAATGGATCGGCTCGACGTTCCCGACGACGTGCTCGAGCTCATCGCCAGCAGTATCGAGCGCAACATCCGTGAACTCGAGGGTGCGCTCATCCGCGTCACCGCATTCGCGTCGCTGAACAAGACGCCGATCGACAAGTCGCTGGCCGAGATCGTGCTGCGTGACCTGATTGCGGACGTCAACAGCATCCAGATCGGCACGGCCGGCATCATGGCCGCCACTGCCGAGTACTTCGAAACCACCGTCGAAGAGCTCCGCGGTCCCGGTAAGACCAGGGCACTGGCCCAGTCCCGGCAGATCGCCATGTATCTGTGCCGCGAGCTCACTGATCTGTCGCTGCCCAAGATCGGCCAGGCGTTCGGCCGCGATCACACCACGGTGATGTACGCCGAAAAGAAGATCCGCGGCGAGATGGCCGAGCGGCGCGAGGTGTTCGATCAGGTCAAGGAACTCACCACGCGCATCCGTCAACGCGCCAAGCGCTGACCACATCGCGGGAAACCTTCAAAAAACTTTCGTCACGAGCGCAACAGCGGTCACATCCCAGGCCTGTGCACACCCCTGTGGACAATTACTGAATACCTGTCCCACACGGTGGTGTTTCGTCCACAGCATCCGATGCGTCCCCAGCCATCCCGACGCCGGCGCGGCCTCCTCCACAGGTAACTCACAACCCCATAAGACGTTCGGCCAGCGCCGACTGCGGGTCATCCCCAACTTCCACAGGACCTAATACTGTTGCTTATATCTCTCATCAGTTTTCTTCCAGAAGAGAAGCCTTGGGGAAACCGTGTCGCGCCGAGCTCGTGGCACGTGTCTGACCTCCGCTGTCAGCCCGATCGATTAGCTTTCATGATGAGCCCGAAAGATCTACGGTGGTTCTTCGACAGCCGTTACGGTCGTCGCGGCGTCCTTTGGGGGACCGGTGCGTGAGCATCGGTGATTGCGCTGGTAAAGCACGCGTTGTGAGTTGATCGAAGGGACACTATGGACGTGGCGACAACGACGGTTGGTCTCTCCGATTTGAAGTTCCGGCTCGTGCGCGAAGACTTCGCCGACGCGGTGGCCTGGGTGGCTCGAAACCTCCCCACCAGGCCGACCGTTCCAGTGCTGGCAGGCGTGCTGCTGACCGGCTCCGACGAGGGTCTCACGATTTCAGGGTTCGACTACGAGGTGTCGGCCGAAGTTCAGGTTGCTGCCGAAATAGCTTCTCCTGGAAGCGTTCTGGTCTCTGGGCGGCTATTGTCGGATATCACGAGGGCGCTGCCGGCCAAGCCGGTCGATGTCAGCGTCGAAGGCACCCGCGTGCAGCTGAACTGCGGTAGCGCGAAGTTCTCGCTTCCGACCATGGCAGTCGAGGACTATCCGACGCTGCCCGCCCTGCCCGATGAGACGGGCGTTGTTTCCGCCGACCTGTTCTCCGAGGCGATCGGCCAGGTAGCCGTGGCCGCCGGCCGGGATGACACCCTGCCGATGCTGACGGGTATTCGCGTCGAGATCTCCGGCGAGACGGTGGTTTTGGCTGCCACCGATCGCTTCCGGCTCGCCGTTCGCGAGCTCACCTGGTCGACGGAGTCAGCCGATATCGAGGCCGCGGTGCTGGTGCCGGCCAAAACTTTGTCGGAAGCGGCGAAGGCGGGCACCGGCGCAGGCGATGTGCATCTGTCACTCGGGGCCGGATCGGCCGTCGGCAAGGAGGGCCTGCTCGGCATCCGCAGCGACGGGAAGCGCAGCACCACCCGACTGCTCGACGCCGAGTTCCCGAAGTTTCGTCAGCTGCTGCCGACAGAGCACACCGCCGTCGCCACCGTCGGTGTCGCGGAACTGACCGAGGCGATCAAGCGTGTGGCGCTGGTCGCCGACCGTGGTGCACAAGTCCGGATGGAATTCGCCGACGATGTGCTGAAGCTGTCGGCGGGCGCCGACGATGTCGGGCGCGCCGAGGAAGATCTTGCCGTCGCGTTCGCGGGCGAGCCGCTGACGATCGCGTTCAACCCGACATATCTGACCGACGGGCTCGGTTCGTTGCATTCGGACCGTGTGACATTCGGCTTCACAACACCCAGCCGCCCTGCGGTGTTGCGTCCGGCAGGGGACGACGATGGCACCAGCGGTGCCGCCGCCGGGCCGTTCCCGGCCGCCGAAACCGACTATGTCTACCTGTTGATGCCGGTGCGGCTGCCGGGTTAAGGCTCGCACCTCGACGAAAAGAGGCGCTACATGCAATTGGGTTTGATCGGCCTTGGCAAGATGGGCTTCAACATGCGGGAGCGCCTGCGCGAGGGCGGTCACGAGGTGGTCGGCTACGACCCGCGTCCCGAGGTCAGCGATGTGCCATCGCTGGCCGCGCTCGCCGAGGCCCTCGAACCGCCCCGCGTGGTGTGGGTCATGGTGCCGTCCGGACCGATCACCGATACCACGATCACCGACCTGGCCAAGGAGTTGGGTGAGGGCGATCTGGTGATCGACGGCGGCAACTCGCGCTATACGGGCGACAAACCGCACGCCGACCTGTTGGCCGAGCGAGGCACCGCCTTCATCGACGCCGGGGTTTCCGGCGGTATCTGGGGTTTGACCGAAGGCTATGGCCTGATGGTCGGCGGGAGCGACGCCGACGTTGAACGAGCGATGCCGATCTTCGACACCCTCCGCCCTCCGGGTCCGCGCGAGGACGGTTTCGTGCACGCGGGCCCCGTCGGGGCGGGGCATTTCGCCAAGATGGTGCACAACGGCATCGAATACGCCCTGATGACGGCCTACGCCGAGGGTTACGAGGTGCTTGCCGCCGAGGAGCTGATCAAGGATCCGCAGGCGGTCTACCAGGCATGGACCAACGGAACCGTGGTGCGGTCCTGGCTGCAGCAGTTGTTGGCCAAGGCGCTGAAGGAGGACCCGGGCCTCAACGACATCAGCGGGTACACCGAGG
The DNA here is from genome assembly GCF_002968285.2 of Mycobacterium sp. ITM-2016-00318. Taxonomy (NCBI): domain Bacteria; kingdom Bacillati; phylum Actinomycetota; class Actinomycetes; order Mycobacteriales; family Mycobacteriaceae; genus Mycobacterium; species Mycobacterium sp. ITM-2016-00318. The sequence goes on from NZ_CP134400.1 coordinate 3,944, forward strand.
ATTCGGGTGAGGGCCGCTGGACGGTCGAGGAGGCGATCCGGCTGCGGGTGCCGGTACCCGGCATCGCTGCGTCGCTGTTCGCCCGTTTCCTGTCCCGGCAGGATGACTCGCCGACGATGAAGGCCGTCGCCGCGCTGCGCAATCAATTCGGTGGTCACGCGGTCAAGCGGGTCAGCGAGTCCGGATAGGACCGACGGCAGGAGCGGAGCGACAAGGGTATCGGCGCAGTGTACGTCCGCCACCTGGGACTGCAGGATTTCCGATCATGGGCCAGGCTCGACCTCGACTTGGAGCCGGGGCGCACGGTGTTTGTCGGCCCCAACGGCTTCGGCAAAACCAATCTTGTTGAGGCACTGTGGTATTCGGCGACACTGGGTTCGCACCGGGTAGCGGCGGACGCGCCCTTGCTCAGGGCGGGCGCCGAGCGCGCGATCATTTCGACGATCGTGGTGAATGAGGGCCGTGAGCTGGCCATCGATCTGGATGTGGTGGCAGGCCGGTCGAACAGGGCACGGTTGAACCGCTCCCCTGTCCGCTCGGCGCGCGAGATATTGGGCGTGCTGCGCGCGGTCATGTTCGCCCCCGAGGACCTCGCGCTGGTCAGGGGAGATCCCGCGGAGCGCAGGCGTTACCTCGACGAACTCGCGACGACCCGGCGGCCTCGGATCGCAGGAGTGCGCGCGGACTACGACAAAGTGCTGCGACAGCGCACCGCGCTGCTGAAGACCGCGGCGGGCGCGCGTCATCGCGGTGACCGCAGCCTCGCCGACACACTCGACGTGTGGGACGGACACTTGGCCTCTCACGGTGCGCAGCTCATCGCGGCGCGGATCGAACTGGTCAACGAGCTCTGCCCGGAGGTCGAGAAGGCGTATCAGCTGCTGGCGCCGGCATCCCGGCCTGCGGCTATCCAGTACCGGAGCAAAGTCGAGGAGATCGACGGGCGAAACGAAACCGTGGAGTTCTTCGAGGCGGCTCTGCTCGATGCGCTGGCCCGGCGCCGGGACGCCGAGATCGAGCGCGGGGTCTGTCTTGTCGGGCCGCATCGCGACGATCTCGAGTTGCGGCTGGGCGATCATGTCGCGAAAGGCTATGCCAGCCATGGCGAATCATGGTCGATGGCACTGGCATTGCGGCTGGCCGCCTACGAGCTGCTGCGATCGGAAGGCGGTGATCCCGTGCTGCTCCTCGACGACGTTTTCGCCGAACTCGACGTCGGTCGGCGGCGCGCGCTCGCCGCGGTGGCCGCCTCGGCGGAGCAGGTTCTGGTTACCGCCGCGGTCGCCGACGACATCCCTGCGGACTGGGATGCGCGCCGTATCGAAATCACGATGCGCGAGGAAGACGGGGGCCGGATCTCGATGGCGGAATCGTGAGCGAGAGCGACGAAAGCGACAACGGCCGCGCGATCACTCCCCCGGCTCACCTCGCGGGGCTGTCCGGAATGGATCTGGTGCGCCGCACCCTGGAGGAAGCCAGAGGGGTGGCCCGCAGTCAGGGCAAGGATGTCGGGCGCGGCCGAAACGCGCCCGCGCAGCGCCGGGTCGCCGGGCGGCGCCGAAGTTGGTCCGGGCCGGGCCCTGATGTGCGGGACCCGCAAACGCTGGGGTCTGCGACGCGGGATCTCGCCAAGACCCGGGGCTGGTCCGGGCGGGTCGCAGAAGGCACGGTCTTCGGCCAGTGGCCCACGGTCGTCGGCGAGCAGATCGCCGAACACGCGACACCGACCGCACTACGGGATGGAGTCCTCAGCGTGTCCGCGGAATCAACGGCGTGGGCCACCCAATTGCGGATGGTTCAAGCGCAACTTCTGGCTAAAATCGCGGCAGCCGTCGGCGACGGTGTCGTCACATCGCTGAAGATCGTCGGCCCGGTCGCCCCGTCGTGGCGGAAAGGCCGCTATCACATCGCGGGGCGCGGACCGCGCGACACCTACGGATGAGCGCCGTTTCATCAGTTGCCTGAGAGCCGCGAGAACGCCGCAAGCCTAGCCCTCAAGCGTCCTGAGGCACCTTGGATCGAAAAATTCCACAGGCGGCTCAAATAGCTGTGTAGAAACGCGGCCTCAGAATCGGTCCTGCGGCTAGTTCCCGGTAGACTAGACAAGTGACTTGCCGGCGGTACCGACACCGCCAGAGCCCCACCCCCGTCTAGAGAGTAAGGATGCCGGCGACCGTGCCTGCCGCTAAGAAGACCGCGCCTGCTGGAAAGAGCTCGAAGAAGAAGGAGTACGGCGCCTCCGCGATCACCGTGCTCGAAGGTTTGGAGGCCGTCCGCAAACGCCCGGGCATGTACATCGGCTCCACCGGCGAGCGGGGTCTGCACCACCTCGTGTGGGAGGTCGTGGACAACGCCGTCGACGAGGCGATGGCCGGGTACGCGTCGAAGGTCGACGTCCGAATCCTCGAGGACGGCGGCGTCGAAGTCGCCGACGACGGCCGCGGTATTCCGGTCGAGATGCACGCCAGCGGCGCCCCCACGGTGGACGTCGTGATGACCCAGCTGCACGCGGGTGGCAAGTTCGGCGGTGAGAACAGTGGCTACAACGTCAGTGGCGGCCTGCACGGCGTCGGCGTCTCCGTGGTCAACGCGTTGTCCACCAGGCTGGAGGTGGATATCTCCCGCGACGGCTATGAGTGGTTTCAGTCCTACGACCGCGCCATTCCCGGAACGCTCAAGCAGGGCGAGGCCACGAAGAAGACCGGCACCACGGTCCGGTACTGGGCGGACCCCGACGTGTTCGAAACCACGAACTACGACTTCGAGACCGTCGCCCGGCGACTACAGGAAATGGCCTTCCTCAACAAGGGCCTGACCATCACCCTCGCCGACGAGAGGGTGACACCCGAGGAAGTGGTCGACGAGGTCGTCAGCGACACCGCAGAAGCACCGAAATCCGCGGAGGAGAAAGAAGCTGAGGCCAGGGCTCCGCACAAGGTCAAGCACCGTACCTTCCATTACCCCGGCGGGCTGGTCGACTACGTCAAGCACATCAACCGGACCAAGACACCGATTCAGCAGAGCATCATCGACTTCGACGGCAAGGGTGAGGGTCACGAGGTCGAGGTCGCGATGCAGTGGAACGCCGGATATTCGGAATCGGTGCACACTTTCGCGAACACGATCAACACCCATGAGGGCGGCACCCACGAAGAAGGCTTCCGTGCGGCGCTGACCAGCGTCGTCAACAAGTACGCCAAGGACAAGAAGCTGCTCAAGGAAAAGGACCCGAACCTGACGGGCGACGACATTCGTGAGGGTCTGGCGGCGGTCCTGTCGGTGAAGGTGTCCGAACCGCAGTTCGAGGGCCAGACGAAGACCAAACTCGGCAACACCGAGGTGAAGTCCTTCGTCCAGAAGATCTGCAACGAGCAGCTGAGCCACTGGTTCGAGGCCAACCCGGCAGAAGCGAAGACCGTTGTGAACAAGGCGGTTTCGTCGGCACAAGCGCGCATGGCGGCTCGCAAGGCCCGCGAGCTTGTGCGGCGCAAGAGCGCCACCGACATCGGCGGGCTGCCCGGCAAGTTGGCCGACTGCCGCTCAACCGATCCGCGCAAGTCCGAGCTCTATGTGGTTGAGGGAGACTCGGCAGGCGGGTCGGCCAAGAGCGGCCGCGACTCGATGTTCCAGGCGATCCTGCCGTTGCGCGGCAAGATCATCAACGTCGAGAAAGCCCGCATCGACCGAGTCCTGAAGAACACCGAAGTGCAGGCGATCATCACGGCGTTGGGCACCGGTATCCACGACGAGTTCGACCTCGCCAAACTGCGCTACCACAAGATCGTGCTGATGGCCGACGCCGACGTCGACGGCCAGCACATCTCCACTTTGCTGCTGACGCTGCTGTTCCGGTTCATGAAGCCGCTGGTGGAGAACGGGCACATCTTTTTGGCACAGCCGCCGCTGTACAAGCTGAAGTGGCAGCGCAGCGAGCCCGAGTTCGCCTACTCCGACCGCGAGCGCGACGGACTTCTCGAGGCCGGCAAGAAGGCGGGCAGGAAGATCAACGTCGACGACGGCATCCAGCGCTACAAGGGTCTGGGCGAGATGGACGCAAGGGAACTGTGGGAGACGACGATGGATCCGTCGGTGCGGGTGCTTCGCCAGGTCACGCTCGACGACGCGGCGGCCGCTGACGAGCTGTTCTCGATCCTGATGGGCGAGGACGTCGAAGCCCGGCGCAGTTTCATCACCAGAAACGCCAAAGACGTCCGCTTCCTTGATGTTTAACGCCGACGCACGCCCCTGATTAGGACTGAATCCACATGACTGATACCACGTTGCCGCCAGGCGACGAAGCAGGAGACCGCGTCGAACCGGTCGACATCCAACAGGAGATGCAGCGCAGCTACATCGACTACGCGATGAGCGTGATCGTCGGCCGCGCACTGCCGGAGGTCCGCGACGGTCTCAAGCCGGTGCACCGGCGGGTGCTCTACGCCATGTTCGACTCGGGTTTCCGGCCGGACCGCAGCCACGCGAAATCTGCACGCTCCGTTGCCGAGACGATGGGTAACTACCACCCGCACGGCGACTCGTCCATCTACGACACGCTGGTCCGGATGGCGCAGCCGTGGTCGCTGCGCTACCCACTTGTCGACGGGCAGGGCAACTTCGGTTCGCCGGGCAACGATCCGCCGGCCGCCATGCGCTACACCGAAGCGCGTCTCACGCCGCTGGCGATGGAGATGCTGCGTGAAATCGACGAGGAGACAGTCGATTTCATTCCGAATTACGACGGCCGGGTGCAGGAGCCAACCGTCCTGCCGAGCCGGTTCCCCAACCTACTGGCGAACGGCTCGGGCGGTATCGCGGTCGGCATGGCCACGAACATGCCGCCGCACAATCTGCGTGAGCTCGCCGAGGCCGTGTACTGGTGCCTTGACAATCACGACGCCGACGAGGAAGCCACGCTCGAGGCCGTCACGAAAGTCGTCAAGGGCCCGGACTTCCCCACCTCTGGCCTCATCGTCGGCTCGCAGGGGATCCACGACACCTACACGACCGGGCGCGGGTCCATCCGGATGCGCGGTGTAGTCGAGATCGAGGAGGACTCGCGCGGCAAAACCGGCATCGTCATCACCGAGCTGCCGTATCAAGTCAACCACGACAACTTCATCACCTCGATCGCCGATCAGGTGCGCGACGGCAAGATGACCGGCATCTCGAACATCGAGGACCAGTCCAGCGACCGTGTCGGGCTGCGGATCGTCGTCGAGATCAAGCGCGACGCCGTGGCGAAGGTCGTGCTGAACAACCTCTACAAGCACACGCAGTTGCAAACCAGCTTCGGCGCCAACATGCTGTCGATCGTCGACGGCGTGCCGCGCACCCTGCGGCTGGACCAGCTGATCCGGCACTACGTCGACCATCAGATCAACGTCATCTTCAGGCGCACCACCTACCGGCTGCGCAAGGCCAACGAACGGGCCCACATCCTGCGTGGTCTGGTCAAGGCGCTCGACGCGCTGGACGAGGTGATCGCCTTGATTCGCGCGTCGGAGACCGTCGATGTGGCCCGTCAGGGCTTGATCGAACTCCTCGACATCGACGAGATCCAGGCGCAGGCGATCCTGGACATGCAGCTGCGCAGGCTGGCCGCACTGGAACGGCAGAAGATCGTCGACGACCTGGCCAAGATCGAGGCCGAGATAGCCGACCTCGAAGACATTCTCGCCAAGGCCGAGCGGCAGCGGTCCATCGTCCACGACGAGCTCAAGGAGCTCGTCGACAAGTACGGCGACGATCGACGCACGAAGATCATCGCGGCCGACGGTGACGTCGCCGACGAGGACCTCATCGCCCGCGAGGACGTGGTCGTGACGATCACCGAAACCGGCTACGCCAAGCGCACCAAGACCGATCTGTACCGCAGCCAGAAGCGCGGCGGCAAGGGTGTGCAGGGCGCCGGGCTGAAGCAGGACGACATCGTCAACCACTTCTTCGTCTGCTCGACCCACGACTGGATCCTGTTCTTCACGACGCAGGGTCGGGTGTATCGCGCCAAGGCCTACGACCTGCCCGAAGCCTCGCGCACGGCGCGCGGTCAGCACGTCGCGAACCTGTTGGCGTTCCAGCCCGAGGAGCGGATCGCCCAGGTCATCCAGATCAAGAGCTACGAGGATGCGCCGTATCTGGTGCTGGCAACGCGCAACGGCTTGGTGAAGAAGTCGAAGCTGACCGACTTCGACTCGAACCGCTCGGGCGGCATCGTGGCGGTGAACCTGCGCGACGGTGACGAGCTGGTCGGCGCCGTGCTCTGCTCCGCCGAGGACGACCTGCTGCTGGTGTCGGCGAAGGGACAGTCGATCCGCTTCTCGGCAACCGACGAGGCGTTGCGGCCGATGGGCCGTGCCACCTCGGGTGTGCAGGGTATGCGGTTCAACACCGACGACGCCCTGCTCTCACTCAACGTGGTCCAGGCGGACACGTTCCTGCTGGTCGCGACCGCAGGCGGCTATGCCAAGCGCACCGCGATCGACGAGTACCCGGTGCAGGGTCGCGGCGGCAAGGGGGTGTTGACCATCCAGTACGACAAGCGACGTGGCACTCTGGTTGGAGCGCTGGTGGTCGATGACGAGACCGAGCTGTACGCCATCACGTCGGGCGGGGGCGTCATCCGCACCACCGCGCGCCAGGTTCGCAAGGCTGGACGGCAGACGAAGGGCGTTCGGTTGATGAACCTGGGCCAGGGCGCGACACTGATTGCGATAGCACGCAATGCAGAGGAGAGCGACGCCGACGAGGCCGTTGAGTAGGCCGGCGCCGTGACCGACGTTAAGGAGCCGGAGTGACTTCACCTAACGAGGCGGGCTACCCGCGCTCGGCCGAAAGTAGCGGCAACGGCTCCCTACCCGAGGACCCGGAGACGGGTTCGCTGGGCAACCCCAAGGGCCGCGACGTTCCGCCGTGGCAGCGCGGACCGGCTTCCCGGGCGGCGCAGAAGCAGTCGCCGCGCACGCCAAGCAGGCCGGAGCCGCAGCGCGGCCCCGCCCCGGGTGGCCATTCTCCTGGAGCCGACGCCCGGCTCAACCGCTTCATCTCCGGTGGTGCATCCGGCCAGGGCGCACCGGAGGCTGCCGAGGCGGCGCCGCCTCGCAACGAGCCGGTGGTCAGCGAGGCCTACGGCAGCGAGCTGCCCGACCTGTCCGGGCCTCCGCGTCCAGCGCAACGCAAGACCACTCCGGAGCGGACGGAGCCGCCGATGCGGCCTGCCTCCGCCGGACGCGTTCAGGTGACCAGCCGCCCGCATGCAGGCCCGGTGCGCGCAAGCATGCAGATCCGCCGCATCGATCCATGGAGCGCGCTGAAGGTGTCGCTGGTGCTGTCGGTCGCCTTGTTCTTCGTGTGGATTATCGCGGTGGCGTTCCTATATCTGGTGCTCGGCGGGATGGGCGTGTGGAGCAAGCTCAACAGCAACGTCGGTGACCTGCTGACCAGCGCAAGCGGCCAGGCCGGCGGCGAGCTGGTGTCCAGCGGCACCATCTTCGGCGGCGCGGCGCTGATCGGGCTGGTGAACATCGTGCTGCTGACGGCGATGGCGACGGTCGGCGTGTTCATCTACAACCTGACCACTGACCTGGTCGGCGGTGTCGAGGTCACGTTGGCTGACCGCGACTGATCGGAGTTTGGGCCAAGCGTGCCGATTACGGTAATCTCGGCGCTCGGCCATGTGCGTTACGGGCCTATAGCTCAGGCGGTTAGAGCGCTTCGCTGATAACGAAGAGGTCGGAGGTTCGAGTCCTCCTAGGCCCACGGAAAGGGTCACCATGAGACTGGTTCTACTGGTCGCGGCGGTGGCGCTGGCGGTAATCGTGGTGCGGTCGCGTCAGGCCGTGGAGGTATGGCACGCGGCTGCCGACCAGCCGTCCTGATACGGGGCCTTAGCTCAGTTGGTAGAGCGCTGCCTTTGCAAGGCAGAAGTCAGGGGTTCGAATCCCCTAGGCTCCACAGATTTTCTCAGTTCAAACGATATTTCGTTTGAACGCCACCGGGCGTGAATCCACCGCCGTACCTACATTTTGCCCAATCGCGAGTTAATAGCGGGTTGATGGCGACCCCGACTGCTTCCACATCGGATCCGTACAGGTGGCCGTAACGGTCTAACGTCAGCCCCCCGACCGCCGCGCTCGACGACTCTGACCCCGCCGGATCCGTCAGAGCAGGCGCCCCAGAATGGCGCCAGCGAATCATCAGGTTGTGGTCGTAGAAGGCCACATCAATCACCGCGCGGGGGCGTTACACCGCCGATCTCAAGTGTCACGTCTTTTCCGGCAGTTCCGGTGAGTAACATGGGTTACTCATCTAATATCCGGCGCATGTCCAGACCTGCCCTCCGTATTGCGAGCTGGATGGTTGCTGCGGGTGTCTCAGTGGTGGTGGCAACCGGCTTCGGCTGCGGCAGCGCATGGGCCGAGCCGGCGGGCTTAACGTCGTCTGGTGCCGGGCCGACTGCGTCGTCAGATTCGCAGTCGGCCAATTCATCGAGTGGGGCACCTGATAGGTCGGACCGTCGCGAGGGGAAATCGACGATCTCGCAGAAACGCGCGCCCCGGGCAACAGGTGAGGGCGCGAATGGTGAAGACGCTGGCTTGGATCACCGGTCAGTCGAGCGGAAGCGCGGCGGTGTCGGCAATTCGCCCAGTGGCCGTCCTTCCGGAGATCCTGTAGCCGAGAGCTCGGCACGCAAGAGCGCACCCGATGCCTCAACTGCCTCAGGGGAGCGCGACCCGAGTGGGCAGGGATCCTTGACCACAGGGCAATCACAGAAGGCGACCCCGCACGCATCCATCCCGCCGGAACTCGCCTCTCCGTATGACGAGCGCCCCGAAAAGCTGGGCAGAGAAGTCGTTGACGCGGGCATGAACTTTGAGCACGCGGGCATGAAAACTGCGGGGACCACCGATGCTGATCAACCGGCCGCGGCGTTAGCCAACACTCCGTCGCCATCGGCAGTCACCGGTCCGGATTCGCAGGCAGTTGGGTTGACAATCACGCCCAAGACGGCGTCGGCTGTCGAGACGCTCGTCGACATCGCGCAGCACGAAGGAAATGCGAGCGCGTTGGTCACTGCCGCCGCGAACGCCGTAGCGGGGGTTGATGAGGTCCCGTCAGGGGTCTACACCGGTCAACCTTCATTCATCCAGCAGGTCGTTGTGTTCGTGCTGCGGGTAGTCAACGCCGTCCTGAGTCCGGTCGGCGGAATCCTTGCCTTCACCGGTCTAAAAGTGCCGATTTTCGCCGACGGTGTTCCGCCGTTCTTCGTTACGGCGGGCCTGAACGTTGAGCACGACACCATCGCCGGCATGCCGGTGTACATCCTGACGCCGCCCTCGCCTACGGGTGCGACGGTCGTGGCCCTGCACGGCGGGGCTTATGCAGCCGAAGCCAGCCTCTTTCATTATGAAATGTACGCCGATCTGGCCCGTCAGACGGGAGCCACGGTGATCGTGCCGGACTACCCGCTGATCGGCGAGCCGGGCGGCACGGCCGACGTCGTGGTTCCGCAGACCGCAGCGCTCATTTCCCAGGTGATTGCCACGAACGGTGCGAAGAATACCTACGTACTTGGCGACTCGGCTGGCGGCGGTCTGGCGCTGGCCGCGGTCCAGCTGTTGGTCGTCAGCGGGGCGGCCACCCCGCGCCGGATGGTCCTGTTGGCGCCCTGGCTCGACGCGACCGTCAGCGATCCCGCCAGCGCAGCGATGTTGGACCCCCTGCTCAATGTGGCGACCCTTAGGCGCGACGGTGAGCTATGGGCTGGAGAACTCGGTCCCGCTCATCCGTGGGCGAGCCCGATCAACGGGTCACTCGACGGGCTACCGCCGATCACGGTCTTCTCAGGCTCGGCAGACTTGTTGTCACCACAAGCACTTCGACTCCGCGCGCTGGCGATCGCCGAAGGAGCCGACATCACGTTCGTGCTGCGAAACGGCTACATGCACGACTACCCCATCTTCTTCTTCCTGCCCGACGCCCTCGCCGAGCGCCCATTGATCTATCAGGCGCTTCTCGGCGACAGCACGACACAGGCGAAAGACCTGTCCGCGATCCGAGCGCCTTCTTGAAGCTGGTACCGCTTGAGCAGGCGGTAGATGCGTTGTTGGCATAGTCCGTACGTCCGACTGCGGCGGTGACGGTGAGGCGGCCGCTGGTGACTTCGAGAACGACAACATGGCGTTGGACATGACCCACGACTGTCACCTAAGACCCGACTCATCGACAGTCATTGCAGGTGTCCCCCATCACCCGACTCACCTGTCACCTATGCCGTGAATCCAGACACCTAGGCTCCACAGATTTTCTCAAGGCGTCGGCGTCAGCCGCATGACCGGTATCCGCCGAGACCCGCTGCGCTTCTCGTGCAGAGCGAACGCGGCGTTGAGGCGATCCGTGGCAAGCGAGTAAAGCCGATCACGATCGACGCCGACGACCTCACGCGCGGTGAAGCGGCCGCCGCGCTCCCCTATGCGTAACTCGCATCCTGGATTGGCGCAGAGATTGTGATACCAAGCCGGATGACGAGCCTGTCCGTAGTTGGACGCGATCAGGATCACGTCGTCGCTGTCGGTGAAATATGTGAGCGGGATGTCGCGGCGCTCCCCGGTTCGTGCGCCGATCGACGTTAATACGACCACGGGAGCCGAGAAGGAGATTCGGACGCGACCACGGGTCACCTTCATCAGCGGCGCCTCGATGGGCGCGACCACTGTGCGCCAGATCGCGGACCCGGTTGGCGTGGTGAACGCTTTTCCGCCCAACCACCAACTGATGTTGCGCTTCCACGCCGGGCGTTCTTTCAAGTCGACGCGAGGAATCCCGTTGACGATGTTTCTGGACATGATGCGGCCCACCTTCGCGCTGAAATCTGCTCCGGGGTCGGAATTCGACAAAATCGACGACCATGGCGCAGAAGTCGCGGGAACGGCTACGGCTTCGGGGTCACCTCGACACTCGGCGGCCGGGGCGAGGGGTCGGGCTGCATCGACCGGCGGACGATCGAAAAAACCACTCCCCCAACGGCAATCATCGCAACACCGGCAGCGGCGAGGACGAGCGGTCGAGGCCGTCGCTTCGGTTTGCGGGCGTCGGCGAGCGCCTGCGGCAGGTTGGCGAGCACCGCCCGCGCCTCGGCGAGTTCCGCTGCGATGGTCCCCTGTGCCTCCTCGAGCTCTTGCACGAGCTCTTTGGCCAACCGGCTTTTCTCGATGCGCCGGCGCAGGCCTGCCGCAGCGGACTGCGCGCCTGCCACGCTCAGCCCGACGGTCCCGCGGGTGACGTCGACAGGCCCGACCGCGGTGTATTTGAGGCCGCGCGACAAGCGTTGTCCTGGGCTCAACCGGGCGTCGGTCTTCACGCTCATCTCGTACCTCTTTCGCGGACTGTCGGGAATCCATACCAGCCTGCCATCATCGGCAACTCAACGGTGCCCGGTTCGTCGCCAAGCCCGCGTGGCAGACTGACTTCCCGTGACGAGCCCCATTCAGACAGCGACCGCGACCCTGCACACCAATCGTGGTGACATCAAGATCGCACTGTTCGGAAATCACGCCCCCAAGACCGTCGCGAATTTCGTCGGTCTAGCACAGGGCACCAAGGACTACAGCGGCGAGAACGCCTCCGGCGGCACCTCTGGCCCGTTCTATGACGGCGCCGTGTTCCACCGGGTGATCGACGGCTTCATGATCCAGGGCGGCGACCCGACGGGCACCGGCCGCGGCGGCCCCGGGTACCAGTTCGACGACGAGTTCCACCCGGAGCTCCAGTTCGACAAGCCGTACCTGCTGGCGATGGCGAACGCGGGGCCGGGCACCAACGGCTCTCAGTTCTTCGTCACCGTCGGCAAGACGCCGCATTTGAACCGCAAGCACACCATTTTCGGCGAGGTCGTCGATCCGGAGTCGCAGAAGGTCGTCGACGCAATCGCATCCACGACGGTGGACCGCAGCGACAGGCCGACCGAGCCGGTCGTGATCGAGTCGATCACCGTCGCCTGATATCTGCGTTTTGGCGCGCCCAGTCCCGCCAGGAGTGACCTAGCGCGCCGAAATCACGAGCCGGCCAGCCCGGCTGCGGTCAGTGTGTCGAGCACATCCAACGGGTCGGTACCCAGATCCCATCGGGTGAGGACAAACAACCGATCGTCGTTGGCATCGATCTCGAGTAGTCGGACCTTCCGGGCGATGCGCCGGAATTCGGTGATCCGGATGATCTTGATGTCTGCTGCTGTGAGCCGGTGGGTGCGCAGTGCGCCGCGAATTAATAGACCGCCGTCGCTGATTGCCAGCTTCGGTCGTGCGCGCCACGAAAGGATTGCAAACAGAAGGAGTCCGATGGCGGCAATGATCGCAAGTACGCGACCGGGAGCATCTGTGACTAGGGTCACAGCGGTGGTAGCCATGATAAGTCCCACTACGCCACATGCTGCGACTCCGGCGGCAGGCGGGCCCCACTCAGTTTGCTGCACGGGTAATCCACACCCCTTTACCCCGGTTTATGCGGTTATCCACAAGTGCTATCCCCAATGGGGATGAATCACATCGATGTAATCGGATGACCATTAGGTTGCCGAACGGGTAACGCGCCAAGGCCAAGATGAATTCATCATGACCCGGATGGTCGTCACCGCCAGCGCATAGTCAGCAACAGCCCGGTGATCATGAAGGCAAAGGCGATCGCGTAGTTCCACGGGCCGAGTTCGGCCAGGAACGGGATCGAGGACGAGGCGAGCTGGAACACCAGCAGCCAGGCGAGCCCGATCACCATCAGGCCGAGGAAGAACACCACGAACCAGACGCTGGACGGGCCGGCCTTGACCTTGACCGGGGTGCGGCTCACCTGGGTGGCGGTGAAGTCGTTCTTCTTGCGGACCTTGGACTTGGGCATGTCAACCTTCACGAACACTCGGCGCCACAGGTGCGACGATGAAGCAGGATTCTCCTATGAGGTTAACGTAGGTCGGTCCCAGGTCGAGAATGCGACGGGGGAGCAGCGATGACGGAGTCGGGACGGCGGACCGCCTGGCGCTTCGGCGTCCCGCTGGTCTGTCTGCTGGCCGGACTGCTGCTCGCGGCCACCCACGGTGTCTCTGGCGGCGACGAGATCAGGCGTAGCGATGCGCCACGACTGGTCGACCTTGTTCGCGAAGCCCAGCAGTCGGTGGACCGCCTCACCGCGCAACGCGACAGTCTCGTCACGGAGATCGACACCCATCACGGCGGGTCGCCCGGCGCGGATGCGGCTCTCGACGCGATCGGCAGGCGTAACGCCGCTCTGGCCGCCGACGCCGGCCTAGATCCGATCAGAGGACCGGGAATCGTCGTGACGCTCACCGACGCTCAGCGCGACGCCAACGGCCGCTTTCCCCGCGACGCCTCGCCCGACGACCTGGTGGTGCATCAGCAGGACATCCAGGCCGTGCTCAACGCGCTGTGGAGCGGCGGCGCCGAGGGTATTCAGATGCAGGACCAGCGAATCATCGGAACCTCCGCGCCGCGGTGCGTCGGCAACACGCTGCTGCTCAACGGCCGCACCTACAGCCCGCCGTACGTGATCACCGCGGTCGGTGACGCTGCGGCGATGCAGGCCTCGTTGGCGGCGAGCCCACTGGTGACGATCTACAAGCAATATGTCGTGCGCTTCGGGTTGGGCTATGCCGAGGAACCGAAAGCGTCTGTCGATCTCGTCGGGCACGCCGACCCGGTGCGGATGCGCTTCGCCAAGCCCGCCGGACCGATCGGCTACTGAGCGCGCCCACCAACCAGTGATCTCGGCCTCTCATCGCGGGTCCAACTCGCTCAGGAAGCCGCAAGGCACGCCGAGTAACCTGGGCTGATGCAGGTCTTGGTCGTCGACAACTACGACAGCTTCGTGTTCAACCTGGTCCAGTATCTGGGCCAGCTCGGGGTGGACGCGCAGGTGTGGCGCAACGACGACGACCGTCTTTCGAGCGACGCTGAAATCGCGAAGGTCGCCGACGACTTCGACGGCGTGCTGCTGAGCCCCGGGCCCGGTACACCCGAACGTGCGGGCGCCTCCATCCCGCTGGTGCGCGCTTGTGCCACCGCGAGGACGCCGCTGCTCGGCGTGTGTCTCGGCCATCAAGCGATCGGGGTGGCGTTCGGCGGAACCGTCGACCGGGCACCGGAGCTGCTGCACGGCAAGACAAGCACCGTATTCCATGCCAATGTTGGTGTCCTACAGGGCCTTCCGGATCCATTCACCGCGACGCGGTATCACTCGCTGACGATCCTGCCCGATACGGTGCCCGCAGAACTCGAGGTCACCGCGCGCACCGAGGGCGGCGTGATCATGGGTGTGCGGCACATCGAACTGCCGATCCACGGCGTGCAGTTCCACCCCGAGTCGATCCTCACCGAGGGCGGGCACCGGATGCTGGCCAACTGGCTGGGCTACTGCGGCGCGGCCCCCGCCGAGTCCCTGGTGCGGACTCTGGAAGACGAAGTCGCCAACACGGTGCGCGCGGCTACGCAGCGAAGCTCAGCGTAATCGTCGCGCTGAAGTTCACTGCGGTACCCGGCGCGGGGCTCTGAGTGACGACAGCGTTGGTGCGCTGGCCGCTGTCGCGTGCGTCGGCACCCTTGTCCAAACCGCCGGTCCAGCCGAGCGCCCGCAGTCGGGGTTCAGCGTCGGTCCAGAACTGACCGCGCAGGTCGGGCATCGTGAACTGGTTGCACTGCGAGGTCTGTAGCTGGATCGCGGTGTCGACGGGGATCTGGCCACCTGCGGCCGGGTCGGTACCGACGACCTGACCACACGGGGTGGTGCTGTCGGTCGGAACAGCAATGATGTTGGCGAAGCCGGACGCGGTCAGTATCTGTCGGGCCGATTCCTCGGACTGATCCTTCACGTCGGGCAGAGCCCTGGTTTCCGGCCCCGACCCGACCACGATGGTGATCTCGTTCGTGATCGCCGAGGTCTGGTTGGCCGGCGGCAACGTACCGACAACGCGGTCCCTCAGTTCGGGCGTCGACGACGACGGGCTCTGCTTGAACCGGCCGAAACCCGCGTCCTTCAGTTTGTCGATGCACTGAGCAGGCGTCTGGCTTGCGCAGTCGGGAATCTCGCGCTGTTCGGGACCCACCGACACGTTGATGGTGATCTCGTCGCCGGCCTCGACCGAGGTACCGGCAGTGGGTTCCGTACCGATCACGCGGTCGGGTTGAATCGTCGAGTCCGTCTTCTGCTGCGTGCGCGTCTTGAATCCGGCATTCTGCAGCGCCACCACCGCATCGGCCGACAGCTGGTTGCTCACATCGGGCACCTGCACCTGGCGGGTGTTGCCGCCGATCATGTTGATCGCGATCGTGACCACGACGGTCAGCACCACCAGAGCGGCCACCGCGATGGCCCATCGGCCGACGGACCCACCGCGGTCGCGCCGGCCGTAGTCGGGGGGCTGGTGGGTGGGTAGCTGCTCGGTCGCAGGCGACTGGTGGTGCATCGGACCCGTCGACGCCAGTAGAGACGTGCGCTCGGCGTCGGTCAGCACCTTCGGCGCATCGGGCGTCTCGCCGCTGTGCACCCGGATCAGGTCGGCGCGCATCTCCGCTGCGGTCTGGTAGCGGTTGTCGGGGTTCTTGGCCAGCGACTTGAGCACGACGGCGTCCAGCTCCGGCGATATGCCCGCATGGCGCTGTGACGGAGGGATCGGATCCTCGCGCACATGCTGATAAGCCACCGCCACGGGCGTATCACCGACGAAAGGCGGTTCGCCGGTAAGGATTTCGTAGAGCACGCAGCCGAGCGAATACACGTCGGAGCGGGCGTCGACCTTCTCACCGCGGGCCTGTTCGGGGGAGAGGTACTGCGCGGTGCCGATGACCGCGGAGGTCTGCGTGACGCTGCTGGCGTCAGACAGTGCACGGGCGATGCCGAAGTCCATCACCTTCACCGCGCCGGTCTTGCTGATCATGATGTTGGCGGGTTTGACGTCGCGGTGGATGATGCCGTGCTGATGGCTGAAGTTCAGCGCCTGGCAGGCATCGGCGATGATCTCGATGGCGCGCTGCGACTCCATCGGGCCGTCGCTGTGCACGATGTCACGCAACGTGACGCCTTCGACGTACTCCATCACGATGTAGGGCAGCGGCCCGTTCGCCGTCTCGGCCTCACCGGTGTCGTACACCGCGACGATCGTGGGGTGATTCAGGGCGGCGGCGTTCTGGGCTTCGCGGCGGAACCGGAGATAAAAGCTCGGATCGCGGGCGAGGTCTGCGCGCAGCACTTTTACCGCCACGTCTCGATGGAGGCGCACATCGCGCGCGAGGTGGACTTCGGACATGCCTCCGAAGCCGAGGATCTCGCCGAGTTCGTAGCGGTCTGACAGGTGCTGCGGGGTGGTCATTCCAATGTCTGTTCTAGGTCCGATGACGCAGCCCGCAGCGTTGCGGACGGCGAGATCGCGTCGGGCCGGTATACCCCAATTTGCTCTCCACCATGGCCCATGGGCCCCTCGTCGGTCCAATCCGGCACTGTGAACAGCGGCGGAGCGCCCTGCGGGGTGGTCTGGGTGACGGTGTCGGTGACCGTCGGCGGTGGCGACTCGCGGTCCTTCTTGTCCTGGGCGTTCAGCACGATGAGGATCGCGATGGCGATGGCCAGCGCGCCGAGGACTCCCGCGGCCCACAGCAGGGCACGCTGGCCCGACGAGAACGTCCGCCGCGGGGGAGGTGGGCGGTGTCCGGCGGTTACGGGCCGCACGCGGGCCGCCGTGGCCGGGCCACGCGGGGCCATGGCCGTTGGCGGGGCGGATCCGACGGCCGTCGGCGCGGCGCGGCCGAGAGTCGGGGAGGCGTTCGGCCGCGGTGGGCGGCGCCCGGCGCGCACGGCGGCCACCGCGTCGGCGAACGTACCCCCGGAGCGATACCGCATGCCCGGGTTCTTGACCAGGGTGATCTCGATCAGCTCGCGAACGTTGGGCGGCAGGTCGGCGGGCAGCGGAGCAGGCGTCTCCTTGATGTGCTTCATCGCCACCGTCAGCGCCCCGTCACCGGTGAACGGGCGCTTACCCGAAACCGCTTCGTAGCCGACGACTCCCAACGAATACACATCGCTGGCCGCGGTGGCGTCGTGGCCAAGCGCCTGCTCGGGCGCGATGTACTGGGCGGTGCCCATCACCATGCCGGTCTGCGTGACGGGTGCGGCGTCGACGGCCTTCGCGATACCGAAGTCGGTGAGCTTCACCTGGCCGGTCGGGGTGATCAGGATGTTGCCCGGCTTGACGTCGCGGTGCACAAGGCCCGCGGTGTGGGCGACCTGCAGCGCGCGGCCGGTCTGCTCGAGCATGTCCAGCGAATGCCGGAGCGAGAGCCGTCCTGTGCGCTTGAGCACCGAGTTGAGCGGTTCGCCGTTGATGAGCTCCATCACCAGATAAGCGGTGCGGCCCTCACCATCCATATCCGTCTCGCCGTAGTCGTACACGCTGGCGATACCCGGATGGTTGAGCATCGCGACAGTGCGCGCCTCGGCGCGGAACCGCTCGACGAATTCCGGGTCGGACGAGAACTCGGCCTTGAGCACCTTGACCGCGACGCGGCGGCCCAGCCGGGAGTCGACCGCCTCCCACACCTGGCCCATGCCGCCGGTGGCGATCAGCCGCTGCAGGCGGTACCGGCCCGAAAGAGTCACTCCGACGCGGGGGCTCATGTGCCCTCCCGCAACGCCGCTGCGATGGTCGCCCTGCCGATGGGTGCGGCGAGCGCGCCGCCGGTGGCCGAGAGGCGGTTGCCGCCGTTCTCCACCAGCACCGCGACAGCAACCTTCGGGGCGCGAGCGGGCGCGAACGCGATGTACCACGCGTGTGGCGGAGTGTTGCGCGGGTCTGTCCCGTGCTCCGCTGTGCCCGTCTTGGATGCGATCTGCACGCCGGCGATGGCTCCCTTCTGCTGCGTAGCCTGCTCGGCGTCGACCATCAAGTCAGTAAGTGTATCGGCGACTTGCCCCGACACTGCACGGCGCTGTTCGTGCGGCGCCGTGGTCGCGATATTCGACAGGTCGGGCCCCTTGAGGCTGTCGACCAGGTACGGCTGCATCGATGTCCCCTTGTTCGCGATGGTGGCCGCTACCAGCGCGTTCTGCAGGGGTGTTAGTGCGACGTCCTTCTGCCCGATGCTCGACATACCCAGGGCGGCGGCGTCGCTGATCGGGCCCACGGTGGACTCGGCGACCTGCAGCGGAATCGGCTCGGGACTGGTGTCGAGGCCGAAAGCCTGCGCGGTGGATTTCAACTGGTCGGCACCGGTGTCGATGCCGAGCTGGAAGAACGCGGTGTTGCACGACTTGGCGAACGCGTCACGCAGGGAGGCGGACGGTCCGCCGCCACACGTCGCACCGCCGAAGTTCTCCAGCGTTGCGGTGCTGTCCGGCAACGGAATTCGCGCGGCGGACGGCAACTGCGTGTTCGGGTTGGCACCCGCCTGCAAGGCGGCGGCCGTCGTGATGACCTTGAAGGTGGACCCCGGCGGGTACGTCTCCGAGATCGCCCGGTTGAGCAGCGGGTTGCCGGGGCTGTCCCGCAGCTGCTGCCAGGCGTTGGCCTGTGCGTCGACGTCGTGGCTGGCCAGCAGGTTGGGGTCGTACGACGGCGCCGACACCATTGCCAGGATCTTGCCCGTCGACGGCTCGAGTGCGACGACGGCGCCGGTGCACGGCCCGTTGCAGCCCTCTTCCATCGCGTCCCAGGCCGCCTGCTGCACCTGCGGATTGATCGTCGTCGCCACGTTGCCGCCGCGCGGGTCACGCCCCGTGAAGAAGTCGGCCAGCCTGCGGCCGAACAACCGCTCGTCGGACCCGTTGAGGACGGTGTCCTCGGCGCGCTCGAGGCCGTTGCTGGAGAACCGCAGCGAGTAGAAGCCGGTGACCGGCGCGTAGGTGAACGGGTTCGGGTAGACCCGTAGGAATCGAAACCGGCCGTCGGTGGACACCGAGTACGCGAGAAGCTGTCCGCCCGCGGAGATCTGGCCGCGCTGACGTGAGTACTCGTCGAGCAGGACGCGCTGGTTGCGGGGATCGGCCCGCAGCCCGTCGGCCGTGAAGACCTGCGTCAGAGTGGCGTTGGCCAGCAGCAGCACGATCAACACCATGATCATGACCGAGATTCGGCGAAGCGAGGTGTTCATGCGCGCTCGATCACCTCGGTGCTAGCCGCCGCGATCGGTGCCTTGTTGGGCGGCTTGGTGACGATCGGCCGCCTGGCCGCGTGCGAGATGCGGATCAGGATGGCCAGCAGCACGTAGTTGGCCAGCAGCGACGACCCGCCGTAGGACATCCACGGAGTGGTCAGGCCGGTCAGCGGGATCAGCTTGGTGACGCCGCCGACGACGATGAACAACTGGATCGCCAGCGTCGAGGCCAGGCCTGCGGCGAGCAGCTTGCCGAAGCTGTCGCGGACTGCGATAGCGGTGCGCAGCCCGCGGATGATGACGATCGTGTAGAGCATCAGCACGCCGGCGAGGCCGACGAGCCCGAGTTCCTCACCGACCGCGGCGATGATGAAGTCCGTTGACGCCGCAGGCACGACGCCGGGCTGGCCGTTGCCGAGACCGGTGCCGAAGATTCCGCCCGTCGCGAAGCTGAACAGCGACTGCACCATCTGATAGCCCGCGCCGTCCGGGTCGGCGAACGGGTCGAGCCAATTCTGCACGCGCGTCTGGACATGGGCGAAGATGTAGTACGCCGCAACGCTTCCCGCTGCGAACAACGTGAGGCCGATGACCACCCAGCTGAATCGGTCGGTCGCCACGTACACCAGCACGAGGAACGACGCGTACAGAAGAAGGGACGTGCCGAGGTCCTTCTCGAAGATCATGACGCCGATCGAGAGAATCCACGCGGCCAGCAGCGGCGCCAGGTCGCGCGGCCGCGGCAGATCCATGCCGAGCACGTGTTTACCGGCGCTGGTGAACACGCTGCGCTTGGACACCAGCACCGCGGCGAAGAAGATCAGCAGCAGGATCTTGGAGAACTCGGCAGGCTGAATCGAGAAGCCAGGCAACCGAATCCAGATCTTCGCGCCGTTCTGCTCGGACATCGACGCGGGCAGCACAGCCGGGATGACAAGCAGGATCAACCCGGCCGCGCCGCAGACATAGCCGTATCGCGCCAGCATCCGGTGATCGCGAAGGAACACCACGACCAAGGAGAACGCGATGGCGCCGACGAGGGTCCACAGCATCTGTTGGTTGGCGCTTGGGCCGGAAGCACCGTCGCTCGTGGCGAGGTCGAGGCGGTGAATCATCACCAGCCCCAACCCGTTCAGCAGCGCCACCACCGGCAGCAGCAGCGGGTCGGCGTACGGCGCGAAGCGCCGGATGGTCAGGTGCGCACCGCCGAACAGCGCCATGTAGGCGAGCGTGTAGGAGGCCAGATCCCAGCTGATGCCCTGCTCCTGGTTGGCCTCGACGATGAGAAGCGCGACGGTGGTGATGACGGTGGCGAACCCCAGCAGGACGAGTTCGGCATTGCGCCGGTTGGGCAGTGGCGGCAATACGGTGACAGCCGGCTGGGGCTGTGTCGTCATGACACTGTCCGGCAGGTCTTGCCCGGCTCGGAGGGCGGCGGCGGCAGCGCGGTGGCTGTCGGCGTCGGGGGAGCGGTGACGGTGGTCGGCGTCTCGGGAGCCGGGCCGGGAAGCGGTCCGCGGGTGGGGCTGCCAGGAGGGCTGCTGGGATCGGTCGGCGTTTCCGGTGCGGGACCCCGTGATTCGGGTGCGCGGGGTGGTGCTGGCGACGGAGGCGGTGGCGGAGGCGGTGGCGGCGTGCGCGTCGGGCACGTGGGCAGCACCGAGTCGCGGGCGAGCTGCTCGATCTGTCCGATGGCGTTGTCCAGGCTGCCCGACGGCAGGCCCGCGATGATCTGCGCGCGCTCCGATGGGCGCATGTCGTTGACGTTGAGCATCCGGCAGTCCAGGCTGTCGCGGGACTGCTGGGCGCTGATGAGCGACAGGTCATTTCGCTCGTTCAGACATCCGAGCAGATATGGCTCCTGCAACTGGTAGCCGAGAAAGGATCCCTGAACACCCCGCATGATCGAGACCGTGCCGTCGTGCTGGGTGACGTAGTAGTTGCTGCGGACGATCTCTCTGCCGACGGCCAGCCCCGCGAGCACGACGAGAATCAGCACCACGCCTGCGATCAACATCTTGCGCCGCGAGCGCGGCGGTTTCGGTACCTCTTCGGGTTGCGCGACAACACGTTTGGCTTCGGTGCGGCGGGGATTGAACGCAGACGCGCGGCCCGCCGCGGTGTCGGGCGGCGGCTGGTCGTCGTCACCGGATACCGCACCGGCGAGGATCGGCTGGGTTTGTCCGTAGTCGTAGTCGACAACGTCGGCGACGACAACCGTGACGTTGTCCGGTCCGCCGCCGCGCAACGCCAATTCGATGAGCCGGTCGGCGCTCTCGGCGACGTCCGGAATCTGCATGGCCTCCTGGATCGTCTCGTGGCTGACCGGGTCGGAGAGCCCGTCAGAGCACAGCAGGTAGCGATCCCCGGCGCGCGCCTCGCGCATGATCAGCGTGGGTTCGACTTCATGTCCGGTGAGCGCCCGCATGATCAGCGAGCGCTGCGGGTGGCTGTGCGCCTCCTCGGCGGTGATCCGACCCTCGTCGACCAGGGTCTGCACGAACGTGTCGTCCTTGGTGATCTGCGACAGCTCACCGTCGCGCATCAGATAGCCGCGGGAATCACCGATGTGCACGAGCCCAAGTCGGTTGCCGTCGAAGAGGATTGCCGTGAGCGTTGTGCCCATGCCCTCGAGGTCGGGGTCGGCTTCGACATGCGCGGCGATCGCCGAGTTGCCATCCCTGACCGCCGAGTCGAGCTTGGAGAGCAGATCGCCGCCGGGCTCGTCGTCGTCGAGATGGGCAAGCGCGGCGATCACCAGTTGCGATGCGACCTCGCCTGCCGCGTGGCCGCCCATACCGTCGGCCAACGCGAGCAGGCGCGCGCCCGCGTAGACGGAGTCTTCGTTGTTGGCCCGGACCAGGCCGCGGTCGCTGCGCGCGGCGTATCTGAGTACTAGCGTCACGGGCGCAGCTCAATCACCGTTTTGCCGATTCGAACCGGCGTGCCTAATGGAACCCGTACCGCCGTAGTCACCTTCGCCCTGTCGAGGTATGTGCCGTTGGTCGATCCTAGGTCCTCCACATACCATTCCGAACCCCGCTGCGACAGCCGGGCGTGCCGGGTCGACGCGTAATCGTCGGTGAGCACCAGCGTGGAATCGTCGGCGCGGCCGATCAGCACCGGCTGGCCGCCCAGCGTGATTCGTGTGCCGGCCAGCGCGCCGTCCGTCACCACCAGCGTTCGGGCGGTATGTCGTTTCTGCCGCGACGGCAACAGCGAACCGCGCAGCGCGAGGCCGCGGCGAACCATCACCGCTCCGGTCGGTGCGTAGATGTCCGTGCGCAGGATGCGCAGCACCGACCAGATGAAGAGCCACAGCAGTAACAGGAATCCGACGCGCGTCAGCTGCAGCACTAATCCCTGCATCCGACGTCCTTCCCGTCCCAGCCCCTCGGCAACGTCACGATACTTGGACAGTCACCAGCGTGAGCGGGAAGCCGACAGCTTGTACCCGTGCTGTGACCGGCCCACAGCCTCAGTGGACGCGGACGATGATCTCGGAGTGTCCGAGACGTATCACATCGCCGTCAGCCAACTGCCAGTCCTGAACCGGTGCGTTGTTCACGGTGGTGCCGTTCGTGGAGTTGAGATCGGTCAGCAGTGCGACCTGGCCGTCCCAGCGGATCTCCAGATGCCGACGCGAAACGCCGGTGTCGGGCAGCCGGAACTGGGCGTCCTGGCCGCGGCCGATCACGTTGGCGCCTTCGCGCAGCTGATAGGTCCGCCCGCTGCCGTCGTCGAGCTGGAGGGTGACCGAGGCACCGCCGGCCGGGAAGTCGCCCTGCCCGTAGCCGGCTCCGTAACCACCGGGCGCCGCCGCGGGAGCGGCGTAGTCGTAGCCGCCGCCCGCGGGCTCGCCGTAGCCAGGATCGCCGTAGCCGACGCCTCCCGGCTGCCCGTAGTCCTGGCGTCCGTAGTCGGGCTGGCCGTATTCCTGGCGGCCGTAGGCCTGACCGCCGCCGTAGCCCTGGTCGCCGTAGCCGCCGCCCTGATCGGGATAGGCCGGCTGGCCCTGGTCGGGGTAGCCGCCGCCCTGGTCGGGGTAGGCGGGCTGGCCCTGGTCGGGGTAGCCGGTCGGTGGGCGACCGTAATCGTCCTGGCGCGGCGCGGCGGGTGGCTGCCCGTAGTCCGGGCGGCCGTAGCCGCCGCCCTGATCGGGATAGCCTGGTGGCTGTCCGCCAGGCGGCGGGTAACCGCCGGGCGCCTGACGGTAGCCGCCCTGGTCGTAGCCGCCGCCCTGCGGCGGACCGTAGCCGGCGGGCGGGCGCTGCTCATACGGCGGCTGCGGCGGATAGCCGCCCTGCTCGGGATAGCCGGCTTGATCCGGGTAGCCGCCCTGGTCGGGGTAGCCGGGACGCTGGCCCTGGTCGCCCGGGGGCGGGTATCCGCGCTGGTCGGGCGGATATTGGGCGCGAGGGTCCTGGCCCTTTTCCTCGGGGCGACCGTAGCGCTCGTCGTAATAGTCGTCGGGCCGCCCCGGTCCCTGGCCTCCGCGGTAATTCGGGTTGTCGGTCATCGGTTGTACTCCTGGTTCTGCGGTGTACGCGCGGTCTCGTTGTGCTGGAGCGGCTTCGCCAGTGGTCGAGTCAGGGTTGACCGTCCCACGAGTGCGAAATTGTCCGGTGTGCAAGTTCGCCGACTGCTCGAATCTAACGACCACATCACCATACGTTTGCCACCCCTGCTCATTGATGTAACCCTCCAAGTGCCGCGCGAATGTGGCCGAAGTCAGGTCCGGGTCGGCGCTCATCTTCTTGTAGTCGGGCACGCTGAGGGTAATGAAGTACTCGTTGGGCGCCAAAAGCCTGCCGCCCGCCAACTCGCGCACACCGGACTCTGCCTCCCGGTGCAGCATGGCCTCGACCTCTTGCGGCACAATCGATCCGCCGAACATCCGCGCGAAGGTGTCGCCCACCGTCGACTCGAGCTTGCGCTCGATGCGGTCAACCAGACCCATCTCACCGCCTGCCTTCGTCGCCGTCATCCGTCACTACTGAGCAGATGCCCGGTCAGCCGCGTGTCGCATAACCACACCTGTCACATTGCATGGTATCGGCACGGCACACAGATGCGGGACCAACAGAACTCTGAGAATCGTCCAGGCGCTGGTGGCGGGCATCAGCCGATCACCTACGGTTGGGGATCGGGGTGCCATGTTTGATAGGCTCCCCCGGTTGTTGGGGCGAGTGGCGGAATGGCAGACGCGCTGGCTTCAGGTGCCAGTGTCCTTCGGGACGTGGGGGTTCAAGTCCCCCTTCGCCCACCAATCGAGCGCCGGCCAGAGAAGGTCACGAGCCCGGAGACGGGTCGTGGCCTTCTGCATGTGTGCGGCCTTCGTGTCGCAGGTAGCAGCGCGGTGAGCAACACATCTCTTCGCCGTCCGCAGGCGTCTGCACCGTCTCACCGGCTTTCCGGCCCATCGTCAGCAGCAGTGTCGTGATGGCGATCGCCGCGCCGACATACAGCCAGCCCAACGGGGCCTGCGACGACTCGGGCAGCCAGGCAACCAAGGCCGACGCCAGCGTGATCGACACGTAGCAGACCGTGTTGATCAATCCGGTGACAAGCCCGATGTTGCGTTTGAACACACCCATCGCCAGGCCCTTGCTCAGTGGATCGAGGACGCCGGTGCTCAGCATCGCCATCGCAGCGCCCGCGGTGATGAACCAGGCGTTGAACCCGACGAGATGAGCGGACACGACAAGGACCAGACCACCGAGGGCGAGCATGCCCGCGCCGACGGTGACCAGTCGAGGAGTCGAGGTGCGCTGAGCCAGTGCGCCGCACGCTGCGGCGCCGACGAAGTTCGCGGCCCCCACCCCGAGTGCAATGAAACCGTATGTCGCGGAGGCGAACCCGAGTCCCACCTGATAAAGGAACGGACCGGCCACCCCGAACACCATCTGCGCGGCGCCGACGATCCCGAACATGACCGTGAACGCGACGAACACGCGATGGCGCAGCGCCTCGCCGAGCACACCGGCGGCAGCGCGCAGATCGACGGGCGTGCGACGGTCGGCCTCGAGTGTTTCCGGCAGCGCGACGGCGACCAGCAGAGTGGCCGCTGCCACGACGGCTGCCAGCAAGACGAACACGACCCGCCACGACGCGACCTGCACGATGAAGCCGCCGGCGGCGGGCGCGAGCACGGGTGCCGCGCCCCATGCCGCGCCGAGTATGCCCAGCACCGACACCAGCTTGGCGCCCCTGAAGCAGTCCGCGGCGATCGTCGCGGCGAGCAGCAGGCACGTCCCCGCGCCCATGCCCTGCACGAATCGCAGCCCGAGCAGCATCGGCATTCCGGTGGCCACCGCGCAACCGACGCTGGTGACCGCCATCAGGCTCAGCCCGGTCAGCAGCACCCGCTTGCGGCCGATCGCGTCGGCCACCAGACCGATGGGCAAAACGACCAAAGCCATCCCGAGGATGTAAGCGGTCACGGTGTTCTGCGCCAGCGCGTTCGAGGAGCCGAAGTGTTCGGCGATCTTCGGCAGAGCGGGCGCGTACATGTCGAAGCCGACTTGCTCGATGGGCGCGACGATGGCGAGCACGACGACGAGGCGCCGGCCTGCGCTACCGCTCCACCTCGTCGGCTCCGACGTTGTCATATCAGGACTATCCGTGTTCAGCGCTCGCGTCACCACTGCAATGCGGACTTTCGCCCCTATCTGCGGCCGGCGGTCGACGAGTCATCGGTGATAACCACGTTTCCTACGAATGAAGGCCGCAGACTCCATGGACGCGCTAGTCATCGGATCGCGAGACGATTCGCACCGCGTCGGCGCTCGCGCCCGAGCCCCGCCCGTTCACAAATTCGCGCTCGTTACCGCCGCTCAGGACGGTGCGGCGCCTTCGCCGACGCCGTGATACCGCGGGCTGGCCGGATCCCGGAAGCGGCGGCCGGTCATCTTCTCGGTCCGGATCCGCACGAAGTGGTCACGGCGTCCCTCCACCCACGGCTGCAGGAATGTCCCCGCGAGTTCGACGAGGGCGTCGACGTCGGTGATCGGCTCGGCATGCCCGACGACCGTCACGCTCCACCCGGTACGCAGGTCCGGGTCCACCTCGTCGGCTTCGAACGCCACCACCTGGTTCTGCGTGGCGGCCGCCAGCTTGGCCCCACCGGCCACCCGGATCACCACGTCGTCTCCCCACACCCGGTAGTTCACCGGCTGGACTGCGGGCAGCGCGTCCTCGGTGAACACCAGCCGCCCGACGCGTGGCCCGGCCAACAGGTCAAGGCATTGCCTGCGGTTGAGCTCCTCCAGCGGTTGCCCTTTCGGCATGTCAACCTCCTTGTACCAGTGCGAGAGTACCTGCCGGGGTCGAGCGCCAATGCGTCGTCGTCAGGGCCGCCAGGCGGTCGATCGCGCGCTCGATACCGCTCGCGAGTTCCTCGACGTCGGGCGCCGCGTCGTAGTCGCCGACGATGCCGAACGACAGGTGATCGGCGTAGCTCAGGATCGCGATGCCGGTGCGCAGCTGAAGGGCGAGTGGCGGGATCGGCAACAGCCGGACGACCTCGCGGCCCGCGACCCGCATCCGCTTGCGCGGTCCTGGAACATTGGTCGCCAACGTGACCACGCCCCGCTGGGGCAGCCGCGTCAGCGCCCGCACCGTCCACGCCGTCAAAGCGAACGGCAGCGCATTCACGGCCGTCAGCAAGACGTTCCCCGCTTGACGTTGCCCGCTGCCCTTGGCCCGTGTCAGGCGCGCGTGTACGGCGTGCAACTGCTGGATGGGATCGGCCTTGTCGACGGGGAGGTACGGCAGCATGACCGACACACGATTGCCCGGCTCTGCGGTCGCATCGGTGGACCGCACGGACACCGGCACCAGGGTGCGAAGCGAATTGCGCCGGGGCTGCTCACCGCGCCGCATCAACATCGTGCGGAAGCTGCCGGTGATCGCCGCCAGCGCAACGTCGTTCACCGTGACCTCGAAGCGCTCGCAGATCCGTGTGACGTCGGAGAGCGACGCCTCGACAGAGGCGTAGCGACGCATGTTGCTCACCGGTCCGGTCAGCGACGAAGGAGCTGCGGGTCGGACAAGGCCACCGGCGAGTTCGGCCGCTCCCTGCAGAACCTGGGTGGCGGCGGACGTCACCCCCGCAGACGTCCGCCAGGCCATGGTCACCCAGTCCACCGGATTCAGACTCAACGCGGGCAGGCGCACACCGCGGGGAGCAGGCGCGCGGGCGGCTCGGATCTCGGTGCCGAACGTCGCGCCGCCGCCGTCGTCGCACAGCGCCCCGAGCACGTGTGTCGCGGCGACGCCGTCGGCGATGCAATGGTGCAGCTTCATCAGGATCGCCCACCTGTTGCTCGCCAAGCCGTCGACGACCCAGCACTCCCACAGCGGACGATCGCGATCCAACCGCCGCTCCATCACCTCTGCCGCCCACCGGAACAGCGCGGCGTCGTCACCGGGCCTCGGCAGGGCGGCGCGCCGCACATGGTGGGCGATGTCGATGTCGGCGCAAGGCACCCACTGGGGAGCCGCGAGGTCGAGGGTCTGCCGACGCAGGACCTGACGCAGACGAGGTACCGACGTGATGCGTTCGGCCAGGTCGGCCGCGAACGAGTCGAAGTCGGGCATTGGTCCGGCGAGTACCGCGATGGCCCCGATGGCAAGGCTCACATGACGATCGGAGTCCTCGGCCTCGAGGAATCCCGCGTCCAGTACGGTCAGCTGCTCCATACCCTCAGCCTTCGCCCTCGACGGACGCCGGAATAGGGACATAGGTCCCTTCTTCGCATGGCCCGCGGGGCCAGCGCTCGTGCGTCCTCAGCTAGGTGGTCGACAAGGCGATCGGTTGGTTCTGCGCAACTCAGTGACGGAAGACGTATGACGCGGCGGTGATGGCCTTGTCGCCGTTGCCTTCGTCGTGCAGGACAGAGCGCGCGGCGACGGTCCCGTCGGCGCCGAGGATCGGCTGTGCCTCGACGCGGAACGGTCCGACCTTCCCGCGCGCCAGGAACATCACGTGGGACGACACGCCCTGCAGCTTGTCGGTGCCCGCGGCGCGACACGACACGTCGAACGCGGCGGTTTCGAGGATGACGAACTGCGGGCCGATGTGCAGTGCGGCGTCGGGCGAGGCGACTTCGGCCGACAGTTCCGGCAGCACCCAATGGCCGTCCGGACGGCAGGCGCCGCCGAACACCTGCCACAGCGGCGGGAGGTCGGGGGAGTCGACGATCTCGAGGGGGACGTGCTCCATCTTCTGCAGGCCTTCGGGCGGCACGCCGATGCTGACGCCCTGGCCCTCGGTCAGCGCGAGCACGCGACTCGGATTGTCCGCGTCGACGATCTGCGACCGGCTGTAGGCCATCTGTCGGCCCTGCTTGAGCACCTCGGTTCTGACCTCGAATCGGTTGACGTCATGGCCCGGGTCGAGGACCTGGCCGGACCAGATCACTGGATTGGGTACCGCCTCGAGGTCGGAGACCCCGCCGCTGTCGGGTGAGGCGATACCGAGCACCGCGAGCAGCAGGCCGCCGCTGGGATTGCGCATGTCGCGGCGCACCGTCACGGTCTCGTCAGGCTCGCCGTTGTCCATCGAGGCGTGGAAGCGGCCGATGTAGCGGTAGCTCAGCAGCCCGCCCCAGCGCCTGGACAGTTCGGCCGCATACGCCTCGGGGTCACCGGCCAACTGCCTTATGTCTTGCAGAATTGTGGCACTCCTCTCGTCCGCGAACTACCTGCTCAGCACACCGTGTAAGACGAGATCGGTCAACTCTTTGGCCGCGCGGTCGGCGTTCGTCACATGACGCACGCACACGGCGTACCACGCGCCGCCGGCGATCATGTCCATCAGGGTGTCGGCGCTGATACCGTTTCGCGCCACCCCTGCGAGGCCCGCCCCTTCGACCGTCGTGGCGAGTTGGCTGCGCGCCGCGGCTTCCAACCGGTCGCGGATCACCCGGCGCAGCCCGGGATCGGAGCGCAGGTCGATCATCAGGCCCGGAATCGCCTCGCGCACAGCCGGATCGCGGTACATCCTGACAGCGCCGGTGCACAGCCGGCTGATCTCGGCGGTGAAGTCGTCCGCGGGAGGCTCGGCGCCGAGATCGGGGAAGACGGCCTCGTGCACCAACTGCGCCTTGCTGCTCCACCGGCGGTAGACCGCGGGCCTGCTCACCCCGGCGGTCGCGGCGATCAGGTCGATGGTCGTCGCCGAATAGCCGCGCTCGACCAGCAGCGTGCGCGTCGCCGCCAGCACCGCCTCGTCGATCGCCGGGTCACGGCGCGAGCCCTGGCGCCGATGCCGCGTTGTGGCCACGAATGCATTCCCCTGATCCGGCTTTGTCGATACAGTGTGTCACGTCTACGGCTGACATGGAGGCGCGATGACCGCGGGATCGACACAGGAGCCCCTTCCGGTGGCGGCGCCGGGAGAAGACGGGCGACACCTCTACACCTGCCCGCTGTGTGAAGCCATGTGTGGCTTGGAGATTCACGTCGAGGGCGGCAGGGTCGCGGGTATCCGCGGAAACCGCGACGACACCTGGAGCCGCGGGCACATCTGTCCCAAGGGGGCGACGCTCGGGGCCCTGCACGAGGATCCGGACCGGATCCGGCAACCGATGATCAAGGCCGACGGTCAGTGGCGGGAGGTCAGCTGGGACGAGGCGTTCCGGCGCTGCACCGAACTCCTGGCGCCGATCATCGAGCAGCATGGCATCGGTGCGGTGACCTGCTACACCGGCAATCCGCTGGCGCACTCCTTTTCGCTGGGCCGCTACACCGGAGTTTTGCTCGGGATGTCGGGCATCCCGCTCAGCTACTCGCCGGGCACCGTCGACCAGTGGCCCAAGAACCTGTCGTCGCATCTGATGTACGGCGGCTGGTGGAGCTTCCCGGTGCCCGATGTGGAGCGCACCGACCTCCTCGTCGTGATGGGCGCCAACCCCGCCGCATCGCAGGGCTCACTGCTGGCCGCTCCCGACGTGATGGGCATCATCGACGGAATCCGCAAGCGCGGCAGGGTCATTGTGATCGACCCCGTCCGCACCGCGACCGCGGCGCGTGCCGACGAATGGCTGCCGATCACGCCCGGCGCCGACGCGGCGCTGCTGCTGGCCGTCGCCCACACGTTCTTCGCCGAAGGGCTCGTCGACCTGGGGCACCTCGCGGCGCACATCGACGGGCTGGACCGGATGCGGGACGTCGCCGCCGAATGGTCGCCCGAGCGGGTCGCCGCCGTCACCACCATCGACGCCGAGCGCATCCGGGAGTTGGCACGCGAGCTCGCCGCCACTCCACGGGCGGTGGTGTACGGCCGGATCGGGACCTGCAACCAGGAGTTCGGCAGCCTCGCCAGCTGGCTCGTCGACGTCGTCAACATCCTCTCCGGTCACTTCGACGTCGAGGGCGGCGCCATGTTCCCGCGCGCGGCGGCATGGTCGGTCACGGTGCAACCCATACCGGGGCTGGAGGACGGCGCGCCGGACTTCGGCCGATTCCGCACCCGAGTCCGCGGCGCCAAGGAGGTGCTCGGACAGGTGCCGGTGTCGTGTCTGGCCGAGGAGATCGCCACGCCGGGCGAGGGACAGATCAAGGCGCTGATCACCGTCGCGGGGAATCCGGTGCTGTCCACGCCCGCCGGTCACAGGCTCGACGAGGCGCTGCCCACGCTGGACGCGATGATCGCCGTCGACCTGTGGCTCAACGAGACCACCCGGCACGCCGACGTGATCCTGCCCGGTTCGTCACCGCTCGAGCAGCCCCACCACGACGACCTGATCCTCAACTTCGCGATCAACAGCATCGCCAACTACTCGGCGCCGGTGTTCACCCGACCCGACCCGGAGGCGCCGGAGGAGTGGGAGATCCTGATCCGCCTCACCGGCCTGTGCACGGGCACACCCGCCGAGGATGTCGACGTGGCCGCGATCGACGACGGCTTCTTCGACTACATGGCGTTCACGCAGGGCCTCGACGGAGCGGAGATCCGCGAGCGCTACGCGCATGGCGGACCCGAGCGAATCCTCGACTTGACCTTGCGCACAGGGCCTTTCGGCGATCAATACGGTGAGAATCCGGACGGGGTGACACTCGAGAAGCTGAAAGCAAAGCCCAACGGCATCAACTTCGGCCCGATGGTTCCCCGGGTGCCCGAGGCGCTCGGAACAGCGGACCACAAGATCCGGCTCGCGCCGCAGTACCTGCTCGATGATCTGCCGCGGCTCTCGGCCCGGCTGGACCGTGAGCACGACGATCTGGTTCTGGTGAGCAGACGCCATCTGCGGTCGAACAACTCGTGGCTGCACAACGTGGGTCCGCTGATGAAAGGCAAGGACCGCTGCACCCTGGTGATGCACGACGACGACGCCAAGCGCCTCGAGTTGCAAACCGGCGATCTCGTCACCGTGACGTCGTCGGGCGGCCACATCGACGTGCCGGTCGAGGTGACCGACGCGATCATGCGCGGCGTGGTGTCGATGCCGCACGGCTGGGGGCACGGCAAGGAGGGCACCCGGATGGCCGTCGCGAACAGCTCGCCCGGGGTCAACACCAACGTGCTGTCGCCGCCGGCGTTCATCGACGAACCTTCGGGCAACGGCGCGCTCAACGGCATCCCGGTGACGGTCACCGCGGCACGGACCTGAAAGTATCTTCGCCGTGGGCAAGAACGAACGGGCGAAGATCGTCATGTCCGACGAGGAGATCGCGGAATTCATCGAACGCAGCCGCACGGCCACCATGGCCACCGTGCTGCCGGACGGGCGGCCGCACCTTGTCGCGATGTGGTACGCCGTCGTCGACGGTGAGATCTGGTTCGAGACCAAGGCCAAATCGCAGAAGGCGGTGAACCTGCGCCGCGACCCGACCATCACCGTGATGATCGAGGACGGGAAGAGTTACGACACCCTGCGCGGTGTGTCGATCGACGGCACCGCCGAGATCATCGATGACCCGGAAACCAATCTGCGCGTGGGCAAAAGTGTGTGGGAGCGCTACACCGGCCCGTACACCGACGAGATGCGGCCGTTCGTCGACGCGATGATGCGCAACCGGGTCTGCGTGCGGGTGGTGCCCGGCCGGACCCGCAGCTGGGATCACCACAAGCTCGGGATGGATCCGATGCCGATCGGCGGCAGCACCGCACAGTATCTATAGGTTGAGGTCATGGACGCAGACAAGAAGCCCAAGCAACTGAACGCGCCGTTCGTGAAGACGGCGATGAGATACGCGGGACGCGCGCACGCCTGGGCGTACCGGAAGAGCGGCGGCAAGATCGGCGGCACCTGGCGCGTCGGCGCAGGAGCCAAGAAGCCGGTGCCGACGCTGCTGCTCGAACACAAGGGCCGCAAGTCCGGCAAGGTGTTCGCCTCGCCGCTGGTTTACATCAACGACGGCGACGACGTGATCATCGTCGCGTCGATGGGCGGTCGCGACGAGAACCCGCAGTGGTATCACAACCTGATCGCCGATCCCGACGTGCACATCGAGATCGGCCGTGACCGGCGGGCGGTGCATGCGGTGGCCGCGAGCCCGCAGGAGAAGGAGCGGCTCTGGCCGAAGCTGGTCGAGGCCTACGCCGACTTCGACGCCTACAGGTCGTGGACGAGCCGCGACATCCCCGTCTTCATCCTCAAGCCGCGCTAGCCGCTTCAGCTGCGCGACGGCGGCCGGAAGCCGGGGTTGGCCAGTCCTGTCGCGATCCCGGAGCCGATCGGCCCGAGGTGATCGAACAGGGTCGCGGTTCCGGTGGCGACGCCTGCGTGGCTGTAGTGGGTGAGCCCTGCCAATCCGATGAACTCCCCGTCGGGGAGCCGACTCAGCGTCAACGTGTAGTCGGCGTTGATGTAGTTCAAACCGCTTGCGCTGGAGTGGGTCAGCGAGCTGGTCACGTCGCCGGCCATCGCGGCGCGCACGAACGGAGAGACCAGCTCACCGTCGACGAGGGGCATGATGTCGCGCACCCAGGCGTACTTCTGGCCGCCGTGCCGCCACTGGCTCAAATCGTTGCTCGGCGCGGCCATCTCCGAGTTCGAGCTGTAGGTCCAGAGTTCCATGGTGAAGTCGCCCGACACGTCGGCCGCTTGAGTGGGCGGCGGCGGCATCTCGATCGGCAACGTCCAGGCCGAGTCGGGCGGTTGCTCGGCCCGGCGCAGGTACAGCGCGCTGGCACGGGCGACGACGGTGCCGTCCTGGCGCATCGCGGCGTCCACCAGCCGGATTCTCTTGCCTTCGCGCTCGACGGTGGTGTCGACACGGACCGGCTCGGCGAGTTTGACCGGCCGCAGTAGGTCGACGGTCAGCCGTGCGGGCTGAAGATCCGGGTCGCCGCCTGCACGTTCGACGGCCCGCGCGAGCAGGCCGCCGATATAGGTGCCGCTGATCGTCGATCCCCACGGTCCACGTGCGAGCGGGCTCGGCACGAGCAAATCCACGTCGGCGGCGAAGAACGCCCGAGTATGAGTCGTCATCGCCAAAGACGATAGCTGGCCTAATTTTCGACGATGTCGGAGTACTCGTCGTGCTTTTCGATGTAGGCGGCAACCATCTGGCACTGGGGCACGATGCGCAGCCCGGCGTCGCGGGTCTGCTGCAGCGCCTGCCCGATGAGAATCGTTGCGAGACCGCGGCCTTCGTAGTCCTCGTCGACCTCGGTGTGGGTGAACACGCGCTTCCCGCTGCGGTCCTGGAACTCCGCCTTGCCGACCTTCTTGCCCTCGACCTCGATCGTGTACTGCTCCGATTCCGCGGTGACGGTGGTCGGTGCACCGGATTTATCTTCAGTCATGCCTCGACTCCTATTCGCTCCGGTCCTCGCTCGTTCCTCGCTGCGATCCTCGCTCACACTCGTCTTCGGTTTGGGTCATGGCGTTCCCTTCGGATTTGGACGTGGCCGCAGCGTGGCGTTGGGCAGCGGCGGCGCGGGCAGTCGGATCGTCGGTCCCTGGTATCCGTCGACGGCGCCGAAGCGGTCATCGCGGTTCTCCCACTGCCGACGATAGGCGGCGATGTCCTCGTGGCTGCGGCCCACGAAGTTCCACCACATCACCAGGTGCTCGCCGAACGGCGGTCCGCCGAGCACGATCGCGCGGGCCGGCCCGTCACCGGTGTTGCGCAGCGTGAGGTTCTCCCGTCCTGTGGGCTGATACGCCAGGTCGGCGACGTCGAGCGCGGTGCCCGCCGCTTCGAGGCCGCCTTCATCGAGAAGGACACCGTGCTCGAAGGACGGGTCGATGTCGAGGTCGACATGCGCGCCGGCGTCCAGATCGATCTGCGCGCCGAGCAGCGGCGTGAAGGTGTGCACGGGTGACCGGCTACCCGCCAGCTCGCCGAGGAACACCCGCAGCATCGCGCCAGGAACGGCGACGGGTTCGGGCGCGTAGTGGGCGAAGCCCCTCTCGGTGTCACGGTCGGACTCGGGCAGTGCGACCCACAGTTGCACGCCGTGCAGAACGGTCGTCGCGGCGGTGGAGACCTCCGAATGGCAGATCCCCGCGCCTGCGGTCATCAGGTTCAGCTCGCCGGGGTGGACGAACGCGTGCACGCCCGCGCTGTCGCGGTGCTCGACCTCGCCCTCGAACAGCCAGCTGACGGTCTGCAACCCGGTGTGCGGGTGCGGCGGAACATCCATGCCGGTGCCGCCGGCGGCGTGGTGCGGGCCGTAGTGGTCGGCGAAGCACCAGGCGCCGATCAGGGACCGCTCGCGCTGCGGCAGGGTGCGGCGCACGCGGATGGCGCGCGGACCGCCGAGCGGCACCTCTCGCGGATGCAGGACGCCGGTGAATGCCGATGCCGCGCAGACCACTTCGGCGGGTGCGGCATCGGTGTTGCTCACCTCGTTACCCTAGCGCTTTGGCCCGGCCCTCAGCCTGGCTGCGCGCCTGATCCGGTACCAGATGTGTCGTAGATCGCGGTTCGGCAGGCCGGCGCTCACAGCGATTGACAAACTCAATGCCACGGCCAGCTCGCCGGGCTGGTGGTGACGATCCGGGTCCACGGCCCCCGCGGCGGAGCGTCGACGAAGCGCCAGTCGACCATGCCGTCGCGGCCATTGAAGCCAAGGCAGCCGTTCAGAGCTGGCGACACGTCCATTCCACCACCTTGGGCGATGGTGTTCGCGGGGCGCCGGTCATCGGTGCCGAATACATAGGCACGGTCGTGGTAGACCGCTGGACCGGCGTCCTCGACCTGCCCGAAACACGTGCCGCCCGGGCCCCGAATCTGCACCCAGCGGTTTTTCAGAGCGGGATCTGACACGGGCACGTCCAAATAGAACGGATTCTGCTTGGGCGTCATGGAGGTGGGGAAGTAGCCGTTGGACGAATCGCGAGAGTCCAACCGACACACCCCATCGCTGCCGCGGATGCCGTCACAACCGCCGTAGTTCTCCATCCAGTTCGGGTCGTAGGCGCTGATCTCCTGGCTGTCGTTGGGGCCTGAACCGTTGACCTCACCGACATGGAAGGTGTACGACAGGATGTTCGTGTGCCACGAACCGTCGTCGGCGTGCGCGGGAGTGAGAATGGCGAGGCCCAAGGCGAGGAACAGGGCCGCACCCAGCGTGCGAATCACGACGTCCCTTCAATTGGCGGTGCCGGCTGTACCGGACCGCCGATCACCTCGCCGACGGTGCGAACGATGACACCGCCCTGTGCCTGCTGATCGGCGAGCCAGATGACGAAATCGGTGAATGTCGCAGCCGACGCAGTGATGTCGGAGCAGTCGATGGGGCACATGCCGTGGAAGGTGAACTGCACCCAGCCACCACCGGCCTGTGCCTCGGTCACCTGTCGTTGGTAGTCGGCCAAGGACCAGTCGGCCATAACCTGTGCGGGGGCCCTGGTGTCCATCGAGTTGACCGGCGGCACTGCCTCACCCCAGTCGCAGTCCGCGCATGTGTAGGCCGTCCCGGGGTTGGTGGGGGGATGAACAGTCGCCAGCTCGCCGAGGCCACGGGCGCTGTTGTAGCCACAGCCCGCGACGACTTGTTCGAGTTCGGGGGTGACATAGCCGAACGGGTAGGCGAAGTTGCGCACCGGAAACCCCCAGCGCATCAATTGGGTGCGGTCATTGCAGACCTCGCGTCGGACCGCCTCGACGTCCAGTTCGTCGAGCTTGGCGTGGGTGGCGGTGTGCCCGGCGATCTCGTTGCCCGAGCTGGTTGCGATCCAATCGAGGTCGGCCAGGGCCAGGAAGCCGGGCTGGCCGATGCCGCCGGAGTTGACGTAGAACGTCCCCCGCAGGCCCTGAGCATTCAGGATCTGTGCTGCCCGGGCATTGGACACCCGGCCGTCGTCGAAGGTGAGAGTGACCACCGTTTGCCCTGGAGCGAGCATCAGTGGTTCAACGACTGGTGACGGCAGGAACGGGTTGACGCGCGGAGCGGCTGATGCCGATTCCTCCACTGCGGCCACGGGCTCAGTTGGCTTGACGAGGGTGACGCCGCATCCGCTAGCCAGCAGCGTGACAGCCAGCAGCGTGCTAAGCCTATACATCAGCGTTCTCCTTGAGGCCCGCAGCCACTGC
The DNA here is from genome assembly GCF_002968285.2 of Mycobacterium sp. ITM-2016-00318. Lineage (NCBI taxonomy): Bacteria > Bacillati > Actinomycetota > Actinomycetes > Mycobacteriales > Mycobacteriaceae > Mycobacterium > Mycobacterium sp. ITM-2016-00318. The sequence continues at coordinate 40,582 of NZ_CP134400.1, forward strand.
GAGAATGATGTCGTCCAGGCTGGTGTCAGGCGAAAAGCCCAATCTGTGTTGGGCTTTGGCGTTGTTCGGCACCCGGCGGCGCATGTCGGCATAGCCCTCGCCATAGGCCATCGCGTAGGGCACCAATTCGATGGTGCTGGTGGACGCGGTCAGTTCGATGATTCGCTTGGCTAGGTCATGGATCGAGGTCTCCTGAGCCCCGCCAAGGTTGAAGGCGTCACCATAAGCGCTCGGTGTCGCCGAGAGCGTCACCAATGTGGGCACGATGTCGCCGACGTAGGAGAAGCAGCGGGTCTGCAGTCCGTCACCGAACACGGTCAGCGGCTCGCCATGCAGCGCCTGCCTGACGAGGTTGGGCACCACCATGCCGTAGCGGCCGGTTTGGCGTGGCCCCACGGTGTTGAACAGCCGGGCGATGGCCACCTGCAGACCGTGCTCGCGCCAGTAGGCGTGCGCGAACGCCTCGTCGAGGCTCTTGGCGGCCGCGTAGGACCATCGCGCGACCAGCGGCGAGCCAAGGATGCGGTCAGCATTCTCGTCCAAGGAGTCGGCGGTGTTCATACCGTAGGTCTCGGAGGTGGACATCAGCACCATCACCGCGTCGGCGGCCAGTGCAGCCCGCATGACGTTCTCGGAGCCGTGGAGGTTGATCTGCATGCTGCGCAGCGGATCTTCGATGATGCGCCGGACACCGACGGCGGCGGCCAGATGGAACACTCTGTCGGCTCCGGTCATGACCCCTTCGAGTAGATCCTGGTCGAGGATCGACCCTTCGAACGTCTGTAGACGCGGATCGTCGTCGAGGTGAGCTAGGTTGGCCCGAGACCCGGTGGAGAAGTCGTCGAGCACGCTGACGTGATCTCCGTGGGCGAGCAGGTAATCGGTGAGGTGACTGCCGATGAAACCGGCACCTCCGGTGATGACGCTTTTCATGACACTCTTTCTATTTCTACCGGCCGCGAAACGGAGGCAAGACAGTGCTTCCCAATCGTGTTGGAAGCAACGGTCTCCCGGCGGACAGGACTGACCCAACTGCCGTTGGAACCTTTGACGTGGAACGCCGCCCACATGGATTTGATGACGACCACCGAGTCGATGAACCGCATGAAAGGGAAGAACGGGATCAGCAGTAGCAGCGAGGGCCGCCGCGCTGTGATTGCGGCGTAGACGGTAAGCGTCATATCGGGCACGAAGAACCCGATCATGACGTGCCAAAGGCTCAGTGTTCCAAGGACTATGGTTCCGTTCACCATCAGATAGCCGTAGGTCTCGGCGAAGTACTCGGTGTAGATCGTGAGCGCCATTAACGGCAGCAGGGTGCCCAGCACGATGACGGACAGCAGCAGCTCGGTGGCCTGCATCACCACCGACGCCCAGAACTTGCTTACATGGCGCTTGTGCACGCGGCAGGTCTGCCAGAAGCCCAGCGTCCAGCGGTACACCTGCTTGCAGTAGTCGGTCCAGTTGTCCGGATCCTGGGTGTAGGCCACCGCGCACTTCGAGTGAAAGGCCACCCGGCCGAGCTTCTGCAGGTGGATCTCGAATGTCATGTTGATGTCTTCGACCACCAGGCCGGGGCGGGTGATGTTGACCTTGGCCAGCACGTCCGACCGGTACATGGACGCGAAGCCCGGCGCGATCGGCATCACGTTGATGTACTTCGCCGCCTGGCCGTTCTTCACCAACCCCTGGATCACGGCATAGAGCCGCAGGCGGTGGAGCGTCAGGAAGCGCCCGCGCAATGTCTTGGGCGGTGGTTCCGTCTGGGTCTTCACTACACCCGAGACCGCCGCCACGTCGGGATCGTCGAAGAACGGCAGGCCCGTCTCCAGGTAATCGGACGACAGCCGGGTGTCGGCGTCATGGAGCATCACGATCGAAAAGCGATCCATGAGCTCGAAGTGGTCGATGCCTGCCTGGATGGCACCGGCCTTGCCCCGGTTGGGTTGGAGGTCCAGCACGTGCACTCCGAACTCCCGCGCGATGTCAAGAGTGCGGTCGGAGGAGCCGTCACTCACTATGTGGACCTGCGAGGCCGGCAATAGCTTCAGCATGGCCACCAGTGAGGCCGCGATCACCGCTTCCTCGTTGTGTGCGGCCATGATGAGGCCGACGTCCTCGCGCTGGTACTTGGAAGCAACCGGCGGTCGAAAGCGCACGGCGATCCTGCCAGGAATTCTGGCGACGGACGCCATACCCCAGACCAGTGTGTTGAAGCCGATGACCAAGATGATGCTGATCGAGGCCAGCCATGGGTTCGGATTCACGAACGCCGGTAGGTGGCGTCGAGCACCAGGTGCTTCGCCAGCCAGTCGAGGTCGGTGTTGGCATGGCGTGTGTGAACCAGCACCAAATCCCAGCTGCCCTGTTCGGGTGTTTCGTGGCTCATAAGCGTGCCCTGGGGGGTCTCCAGGCGATCCACCCAGGAGTCGGTGTACTCGACGGCAGCACCGGCGGCGATCAACTCGTCGACGATTTCGACAGCTGGGGACTCCCGGACATCGGCCACGTCGGGCTTGTAGGTCACGCCGACCACCAGGATGTGCGCGCCCGCGGTGGCGATGCCGGACTCGGCGAGCATCTGGCGGCCCTTGGCCACGATGTTGCGCGGCCGCAACGCGATCGCGGTCATCGCGGTCCGGGTCACCGGCGAGTCGTGCCGTTTGGCCCGCAACTGCCACAGCAGGTAGTGCGGATCGCAAGGGATGCAGTGGCCGCCGACGCCGGGCCCGGGGTAGAACGGCATGAACCCGTAGGGCTTGGTCGCGGCAGCGCTGATCACCTCGACGACGTCCACGTTCAGTTCACCGGCCATGTCGGAGAACTCGTTGGCCAGCGCGATGTTGACCGCGCGGAAGGTGTTCTCTACCAGCTTGGTCATCTCCGCAGCCTCAGGAGAGGACACCGCATGCAGACTGCTGGCGGTATGCCGCAGCACAGCGGTGGCCTGGGCGGTGCAACGCCGCGTAACACCGCCCAGGACTCGGGGCGTGTGATCCGGCGCGTGGGATTCCACTCCAGGATCGATACGCTCTGGGGCGAACGCCACGAAGACATCCGTGCCGATCTCGAATCCCTTGTCTTCCAAGGGCTTTACCAGCAATTCTCGAGTACAACCGACATAAGTGGTCGAGGTCAGCACGATGGTTTGTCCGCTCACGGCGTTGGCGACCACGGCTGCGCAGGCACCTCGCAGGGCCCGCAAATCGGGGGACTGGTGAGCGTCGACCGGAGTAGGAACACAGACCACGACGGCCTCGGCCCCGGCCAGGGCGTTCGCCTCCGTGGTCAGCGCCAGCGAGTCGGCATGCAGATGTAGGGCCAGCCGGGCGCGATCTCGCGCCAGCAGGTCCACCCGAGCGCTCTTGATATCGGCCAGCCGGGTCTCGCTGACGTCGTACCCGACGATGGCGGCTCCGTGGTCCGCCAGGCTGAGCGCGGTCGGTAGGCCCACATAACCCAGTCCGACGACAGCGACGGTGCGACCGGACAAGGCCAGTGCGGGGGCGGTGATGGAAACGGTCATCTCAACACCCGGTCCAGCTCGACATGGTCTCGGTCTCGATGCCGACCGTCCACGCCGGAGGCGTGCCGTCGACGGCGTAGACCTGCCACCACACGGAGCCGTTGGAGGAGGTGAGTTGCGCTTCCACAGCTCCGGAGATGGTGATGCGGTTGGCGACGACGGTGGCGGCCAACCCGGCGTTCTCTAGAGCCCTTCGGGCGTAGCCGATGAGCGGAATCCCGGCGATGGTCTTAGCTACTAATTCAGGAGTGATCAGGATGTAGTCGGATGGGGCTTCTGTCGGGGGCATTTGTTTATACCTACGATTGACTTGAGCGAAGATCTCGTTCTTCGACGGGACGGATTCAATTGTGGTGTTCGAGGGACTCGGTCCCCGATCAAGAGACGGGGCTACTCGGCCTGGTTGGGTTTCGTCAGACGGTTTGGTCATCAGGTTGAAGACCAGTGGCGCGACTCGCTAGCTGGGCCCGTGGCCGCGAGGGCCACTGTCGCTCCTGCTTTGCGAACCGTCATGGACTGCGTTCCTTACTGTGTGAAGTGGACGAAGGTCCTTTCCCGTCCGGTTCTCTCGTCCCAATTGGCGGCGAGAGTCGAGTGGCCGCGGTCCCCGCTGAGAGCTAGGGCCACTCAGCCTGTGTTCTTCAGGTTGCTGACGGCTTTGGGTCGGCGCGCTCCCGCGCCATCAGTTCATCTGCGGATTGCCGCAGGGCGCAGCGCGTGGCTCGTCTCACGTGTTCACTGATCACATCAACGGCCGCACCTGCCGACGGCTGCGATTCCACCTGCGCCTGCGCCTGCGACGAGACCAGCCTGGACAAGTACTCAGCGAATACTTCATCCGTTGCCAGCTGTGCCCGACGGCGTAACCGTCGCATGGAGTGTCTCTCGCTAGGCGATTGCATTGCGCGCAACAGTATGGAGAAATAGCAAATATGTCAAAATTTGCGGAACGAAGGACTATCGCACGGGGGACGTAACGGCGTAGAGAGGTAGATGAATCCATAAGACTTCAGGACAAAGGCAGGTAAGAGCAGCTGATGCGGTCTGTCCCAGCGGCACGACATAACTGTTGTAAGGCTGTTAGGCATGGGTTAGCTATCCCGGCGATGGCGATTAACAACGATCTACGTGTCAACGAGGGGTAGCGCTGACACTTACCGCATCGAGCGGAACTAGTCCGACAGCGACCACGCATGTGGATTTGCCAAGGCCTACAACGGCATCGCGCCGGTAGAACGGGTCCATGTGGAGGAAGGGGAAGGGGTGCCCCCGCCTCACTTACGACGGCCCGTGCTAGCGCGCCGAGGGGTGGGCGCAAACGTCGCCGTCAGAAAGCGCCGCGCCGCATTGCGCAGACGGATGAGGGCCAACGGTTTGACGACTTTCGCGATCGGCAGGAGTGATGGCCCGGCGACGCACTGCCGGATGCCAAGGTCGTGCGCTGAGAACTGGCCCTGCGAACCAAACGAGCTTGTCTCCACACTGTGCCGGACGAACCCCAACACTCCGACCCGAAATAGGCACTGTAGCCAATGAATCCCAACGGGTTGTTGCAGGCTTCCACCGAGGGGTTGTTGTGCTCGAACTACGACGCCACATCATCTTGCCGGGGGACCGGCGCGAAGACAGCTGGGACGACGTCCGTGAATGCCGATGCCGCGCAGGCCACTTCGGCCGGTGCGGCATCGGTGTTGCTCACCTCGTCACCCTAGCGCTTGTGGCCGACCGCCGAGGCGGTGTTCAGTTGTGGTCGAACAATGCGTCACTTCGAGTCCAAGCGCGCGTCAGTCGCGCGACAATGACATGCGGCGGCCGAAGGTAAGTTGACGCCGGAGAAGGAAGGTGCGACGTGGAAGAGACCAGGCCTAATCGCAGGCCCGGTGCCGATACCCCTCGCATCGACCCGGGCCACGACTATGAGTACGACGAGGCACACGACATGCAGGTCGGGCCGGTGCGCGAGATGGCGTGGCTACATCGAGTCGATGCCCCGTCGGGTGTGAACGTCGGCGAGGGCGGGGACTATGGCTATGACGAGGCCCACGATTTCTGTGCACGACGACCAACGAAGACGTGACAGCGCGCCCCTATCCGAGCTAGTTCCGGATCGCCTCAACACAGCTAGGTGGCGCCCTAGACCACACCGGTCGGATTTGTCGAAGGTGATGAACCGAGTGGCCCCGTCCCGTCAAAGATCAGGGGCCACTCAGCCTTGTTTGGAGATGGCTAGCAGAGACCGCCCGGAACCTTGTTGACCGTGATGTGGTCGGCCTGGCCGGTGAGCGTGCTGCCGCACGCGGACAGGTTCGTCACGCCTGCGTCGTTGCCCTGGCCGCTGGCGGTGACGACACCGCCGACGTTCACGACGGTGTTGTCGTGTGTGTTGCCACCCAGCGTGGTCACACCGAATGCGGTGATGACATTGTTGCCCGACGTGCCGGAGCCGGTGACCGAGTGACCGTCGATGGAGACGACGTTGTTGCGCTCACCCAGCGCGGTGGCCGATGACCCCAGCGGCGAGAGGCCTGTGTTGATCGCCAGCGCCTGGTTGTTCTTGCCCACCGTGCCCGAGTTGGCGGTCGCACCGTTCCCGAAGGTGGTGGCGGCTCCGCCGTTACTGGAGAACGAGATGCCCGGACCACTCGGTGCTGGTGCTGGATCGACGGCGAAAGCCGTTCCAGCACCGAATATTCCCACTGCGCCCAACCCGGCAGCCAGAACTGATCCTGCAACTATCTTGCGAACTGTCATGTCGCATTTCCTTACAATGAGATTGGACGAGGATTTCCCCGTCCGGTTACTTGCCCGAGGTTTCGGGCGAGTCGAGTGGCCCCGGTCCCGGTAAGAGCTAGGGCCACTCAGCCTGTGGGTGAGCAGTTTCCGTGTGGAAGCTCATCAGCTGGCCGGTTCGTGCCCGTGCCTGAGTCGGTTGCCGTTCGCGGCGGGCTTTTGGTCCGGTCCGCCGCGCCCACGAATCCGCGCCGCGTTACCAACACTCGATTTGATCGACTTCGCGACCGACGTCAGCGCTGCAATTCGGTGGCCTCGCCTAACGGGTCCGCCGCTAGCCGCCATTGGATGCGGGCGGCTTGAGTCCGCGCCTTCACCTGGAATCGCCTTCAGGCTGTTGCGAACCTTCGGCGGACGCAAAGGCGCGGAATCCGTGTTACCCGAACGCAACTCGTGGCTCGCTAGCGAGGTCTCGGGTTCGGCGAAACTCGTGCTCTGCACCGACGGCGGCGTCGGGTCGGGAATCGAGACGGGCCGGTCATACGCACTCTCCACGGCGGGCCGTAGGGCGTTATCTAACGCGGGCGCGAACGGGCCGGTCCATGCGACCAGTGGCAGGGTGTCAGTCGGCACCCAGACGTAGGTGACGTTCCCGTCGGGGTATGTCTCGTTGTCGGGCGACGTGATGTCCACGTCCGTGTAGTCCGTGTGGATGGTCTGCATGCCCACGACCGCGTTGGCCACGGCTAGGAGGTTGGATGAGTCGTCAGGCCAGTCGGCCCAGCCGTCGTATTGCCGGATTACCTCTGTCCCCGTGTAGTCGGTCTCCTCAGGAAAGCCGCGCTCGCCGTCGTAACCGCTCCACGGCACGCCGCCGAACTTGTTTTCAGGGTTGCCGATGCTGATCCAGCTGAACGTGGTTGGGTCCGGTGCGCTGGCCGGGTCCGTTTCGTAGTCGCGCAGCAGCTCGTAGATGACCTGACCGCCTTCGGAGTGCCCGACCGCGAGTACCTGTCGATCGCTGCGGATGATCGCCGAGTGCAGGCTAGCTGCGCCCTGGTCGACGAGGCGGCCGTCCGGCAGAGCGGTGTACGGCAGGTTCTGACAAGTGTTCGGTTCCTCGCAGTGATCCCCGCGCAGCTGACCGGCGGTGAAGTTGGCGCCGGGGATGACACCTACCAGACCGCCTTCCAGCGTGTAGACCGTGGCCGCATCGGCAACCGACGGGACTGCGAACGCCAAGATCGGAACGATGGCCGCGAGGGACGGCGCGAACCGCCCAAGCCATCGCCTTGATGTGACGAGCCGGGCCGCGTTCATTCCTGAACCGCCAGGATGGTCTCGTCGGCGTAATTTTCCTGATGCGCTTGGCGCGCGTCGTCTTCGCTGGTGGCGTAAACCGCCCGTACGACGTGCTCGCCGTCCACGCCTTCGCTGGTGACCATGAAGAGGCGATACACATCACTGCGGTAATGGTCGGGGTGTGACCAGAACTTCTCGACGTTGGCGGCAATGAAGCCGCCCGAGGTGGTGTCCAGCGAATGCTCGTCCCGTTCGCCGCTGTCCCCGACCGATCTGCTCACAGGCTGCCTCCCGCATAAGTACCGCTACATTGCGGGCAACTGTAGGAAACAAACGGCAACTGTGTCAAGAATCACGAAAATTATATTGCCGCAGCGCAGATCACATCCGTTTAAGACGGCAATTAAATCCATCTAGTTCCTCGACCGCACCGGCCGCACGTCCCATGCGGTTTGTCGGACGCGACCGCGCAACTCCTGTCAGACTGATGTCCGCTCACCAGCGACTCGGGAGGTGGCGATGAAGACGGTGTACGTGGTGACGGCGGGTAGCGCCGACACCTACCGCATCGAGCGGATCTACCTGGATAGCGGCGAGGCATACGGGTTCGCCCAGGCCTACAACGGCATCGCGCCGGTAGAACCGGTACAGGTCGAGGAATGGCAAATCGGTGCACCGCCCGCCACCTACGACGGACCCTATTGGCGCGCCGAGTGGTGGGCGCGCGTCCCCATCAGCAAGCGTCGCGCCGCCTTGCGCCACACGGACGAGGGCGAGCGGTTCGACGACTTCGCGATCCGGCAGGAGTGGTGGACCGGCGACGCACTTCCGGACGCAAAGGTCGTGCGCCGAGAACTGGCCGGAGTGCCCAAGGTGGAGGTCGTCGGCCTTTCGAAGGAAAAGGTGGAGGAGATCTTCTGGGAAGCGGTCACCCAGATCCGCGCCGACCTGGCGGGCATCCAGCGGAAGTAATTTCCATGCCGTCGCGCACAAAGTGGAAAGAAAGGGGCATGGTGACTCGACTTCGGGCCACCCGTGCGCCATGATTCCCATATGGATCGACGAGCTCTGGAACGGCTCGGGCACCATGTCGTCAGCAGGCGCGTCGCGCTCGGCTTCCGCAGCCGCACTGACCTAGCCGCCAGTTTGCAATTCACCGTGCGCACCCTCGCCGACATCGAGCACGGCGTGCGCAAGGCAAGCCCTGGCACGTACGCGATGCTGGAGAACAAGCTGGCCTGGGCACCCGGCAGCATCGACAGGATCCTGGCCGGCGGAGAACCCGACGAGCTCGTATCCAGCCTTCGCCGACCCGATCCGAGCCCCGCGACCCAGGGATATGCATTGCGGGCGATGAACCCCAACGCGCTAGCGCAGGTGCCCACCGAGGAGCTGTTGCTCGAGCTGCGGCGCCGCATCATCGACCCGCGGGACCGACGCCAGGACGCCTGGGACGAGTGGGGCAGACCAGACTCAGGGGCTGACAGCGGCGGTCTCGATCCGCAGGGTGCCTGGCCCGACGAGGTCTAGCCGGACCGCGTTAGCCCGTCATCGCGGAGCGGAGCACGTCCAGGTCGTGGTCGTCGATCCGGAACACCCCGAATCTGAACTTGTAGCCCCAGCGAATCTTGTCCTCGATGAAGTCGAGCTTCTCGAGCAGGGGCTTGATCGGCGTCTCTGCACACGGCAGGAAGTCGACATTGCGTCGAAACGGACGGAAGTCGTCGGACACCTCCACCTGATAAGGCTCGTCGTCGGCGACCTGCCCGATGGCCGTGAACGCCTGCAACGGTTCCCCGTCGGGATAGACGGTGCGCGGTGAGTAGAAGACGATCCAGTCGCCTCGGGTCATTTTGTTCAGCATGTGCGGCTTACCGTGGTTCGCCTGTGTGAAACGGCCGCGGACACCACGTTCGACGTGGTCTCGGCTGACCGTGTTGATCCAGTTCGTCATGCCCGCAGGCTAAGTCGCCGGACCGACACCTGCGCGGGCCCGAAGAAGAGCCTGTGGATAACCCGGGGGTGCCAGACTGACGCGGTGACGTCCAACGACAGCGACATCTATGACCGGCTGCGCCCGCTCGATCAGCTCGTCCGCCACCTCTACAAACAGACGGGTGTGCCGATGCCCGACCTAGCAGCGCTCGCCACCACCGAAGTCTCCGACCGTGTGCGGCAACTCGTCGCAGCGGGCAACAAGATCGGCGCGATGAAGGCTTACCGCGACGAAACCGGCGTGGATCTGCGGACGGCCAACCAGGTCATCGACTCGCTGTACAGCGGCTAGAACGGACTGCTGTTCGACTGCCACTTCGCTTGGGCGAGAAGTTCGAGCAGTGCCTCGGTGACGGCGGCCGGCCTTTCCTGTTGAATCCAGTGCCCGGCCCCGTCGATCAGCAGCTGTCGGTAAGGTCCGCTGACCACCTGCGCATAGCGGTCGACTGGCGTGAAAGACAGCACCGGATCGTTGGTGCCGGCGAGGAACAGCGACGGAACGGTGATCGTGTCGGCCGGCGGGTCGGCCATCAGCTCCCAGTTCCGGTCGAAGTTGCGGTACCAGTTCAATGCCCCGGTGAAGCCCGTTCGAGTGAATTCGCTGGTGTAATAGTCGAGTTCGCTTCTGCTCAGCCACTCGGGAAGTGCTCCCGGCGCCGGCAGCCGCTCGACGTAACCCTCTGGGCCGGGCTGCGCCATCCGTGCGGCTTCGGCGTTGTCGGGCAGCCGACCAGCGAGCGTCTTTCGCAGCGTGGCAGCAGGATCGCGCGCGAGGTCGGCGTCGGCGACGCCCGGTTCCTGGAAGTAGAGGATGTAGAAGAAGTGGTCGCCGAACTTGTCTCGCCAGCCCACTGTCGGCGGCCTCGTCGGGCGGGGTACAGGCGGGCCGCCCAGTCCCGCCACCGCGGCCACCCGGTCGGGATGCAACAACGGCATGGTCCACGCGATGATCGAGCCCCAGTCGTGGCCCACAATGGCTGCCTGGTCGGCACCGGCATCATCGACCAACCCCACCAGGTCAGCTGTCAGTTCGGCGATGCTGTAGGCCTCGATGGCGGACGGGCGCGATGACCCGCCGTATCCGCGTTGGTCAGGCGCTAGGACGTGATAGCCGGCCGCGGCCAGCGCCGGGATCTGGTGCCGCCACGAATAGCCGAGCTCGGGGAAGCCGTGCGCCAGCACAACGAGCGGGTCACCGCGCCGGCCGGCCTCCAGCGTGCGCAATCGCACACCATTGGTATCGATGACCCGTTCGGTGACACCTGCACCCATACTCGATCGCAATCACACGAGCGCTAGAACGGGCTGCTGTTGCGCTGCCACTTCGCCTCTTCCGGGCGTGGCCCGTACTTGGCGATGTAGGCGTCGTGCATGTGGGCGTTCTTCTTCCGGTTGATTTCGTCGACAAGGTTCGGGTCAAGGCCGTGCTGGGCCAGCCGATGCCGGCGCCACACCTTGTTGAGAGCGAGAGCCATCAGTAGAGCCCAGATGTAGATGGGCGCCGTCATCTCCAGGTGTACGTAGAGAGACGCGGGGAGCAGCCAGAAGGGCGCAAGGATCAGCAACGGTGGAATGGCGTAACGCAGCATGTGCCTGCGAACGGCCCCATGATCGGCGAGATCATGGGCCACCCACTCGCGGTATTCGTTGGGGAGCCTGCGGCCGAAAACATAGCCAAGGTACTGAAATGCGCTGGGCCGCTTCATCTGCTGTCTCCTTCGAGGGCGCCTGCTGCCAGCGCGGCGCCATTGATCCGAGTGAGCACCGCGTGGAGGTGCTCGAGTTCGTCCAGCCCGACCCCGAGCCGGTCGACGACGGCGGGCGGAATCTTGACCGCCTTGCGCCGCAGCTGGATACCCGCCTTGGTGAGCGCCACGTCGGTCGCGCGCTCGTCGGAGACCGACCTCGTCCTGGTGATCAAACCAAGCACCTCGAGGCGCTTCAGCATCGGCGACAAGGTGGCCGAATCGAGCTGCAGCGACGACGCGATCTCTTTGACCGACAGGGCCCGCCCGGCCCTGTCGGACCGGTGATGGTCCCAGAGTGCCAGCATGACCAAATACTGGGGATGCGTCAGACCCAGCGGCTCGAGAAGCGGCCGGTAGATGGCGAGCACCGCCCGGTTGGTGATGGCAAGCGCGAAGCACACCTGGCGTTCGAGCGCCAGCGGGTCGACCCGCTCGTCGATGACGGTCACACCTTGATCGTAGCCTAATAGTTAGGGCGCTATCTAATTGGTGACGGACCTCACCGGCCCGTTGGCTAGGCTCAGCGCCATGAGGGACGACCACGCCGAGCTCTTACGCCGTCGGGCGCTGACCGAGGACGCCGCGCGGCCCGACGCAGTCGAGCGCAGGCGGGCCTCGAACGGGCGCACCGCGCGCGAAAACATCGACGACCTCGTCGACCCCGGCTCGTTCGTCGAGTACGGCCGGTTCGCGATCGCCGCGCAGCGCTTCCGCCGGGACCTCGACGACCTGATTGCGCGCACCCCGGCGGATGGTCTGGTGGCAGGCACCGCGCGCATCAACGGCGAGCACTTCGGCGACGAGCGCAGCGCCGCGGCCGTGCTGTCCTATGACTACACCGTGCTGGCCGGCACCCAGGGGTATCTCGGGCACCGCAAGAAGGACCGGCTGTTCGAACTGATCGAGCGCATGCAACTGCCGACAGTGTTCTTCGCCGAAGGTGGCGGCGGCAGGCCCGGCGACACCGACTTCCCGACGGTGTCGTCGCTGGAGACGCGCGCGTTCAAGCTGTGGGCGCAGCTTTCGGGCCTGGTGCCGAGGATCGCGGTGGTGAAGGGCCGCTGCTTTGCGGGCAACGCCGTCATCGCCGGAACCTCCGACCTGATCGTCGCGACCAAGGATGCATCGATCGGCATGGGCGGCCCCGCGATGATCGCCGGCGGTGGCCTCGGCGACGTCCATCCCGACGAGGTGGGCCCCGTATCGATGCAGGAACCCAACGGCGTCGTCGACGTCGTGGTTGCCGACGAGGCCGAAGCTGTCGCGGTGACCAAGCGGCTGCTCGGCTACTTCCAGGGGGCACTGCCCGCGCGCGACGGCGGAGACCAATCCGCTTTGCGCACAATCATTCCCGAGCGTGAGCGGCGTGCCTACGACGTCGGCCCGGTCATCGAGACACTGGCCGACGAGGGATCGGTGACGTTCCTGCGGCCGCGATTCGCCCGCGAAATGGTGACCGCGTTCGCGCGGATCGAAGGCCGGGCGATCGGCGTGATCGCCAACGACACCCGGTACATGGCTGGCGCGATCACCGCCGCCGCAGCCGACAAGGCGGCCCGGTTCCTGCAGCTGTGCGACTGCTTCGGCATCCCGGTGGTCTCGTTGATCGACTGCCCCGGTTATATGGTAGGCCCGGCTGCCGAGTCCGAAGCGCTGGTGCGCCGCGCGTCGCGGATGCTGGTCGCCGGCGCCGCCATGGGTGTTCCACTTGTCGCGGTCGTGCTGCGCCGCGGGTACGGCCTTGGGGCACAGGCTATGACGGGCGGAAGTCTGCACGAGCCGGTGCTCACCGTGGCTTGGCCCGGCGCCCATCTCGGCCCGATGGGCCTCGAGGGCGCCGTGCGGCTGGGTCTGCGCAAGGAGTTGGCGGCGATCGCCGACGACGACGAGCGCGAGGAACGGGTCCGGCAGGCGACGGCGGCAGCGCAGGAGAACGCCAAGGCGCTCAACGCTGCTCAGATGTTCGAGATCGACGACGTCATCGATCCCGCCGACACCCGCCGCATCGTCGCCGAGACGTTGACGGCAGCGACCGCGCACGTGGAGCCGCGTCCGTCACGGCGCTTCGTCGACACCTGGTGATCTGTCCTTCCGCGAAATGGCATTCCAACAGGGCCCTTCTCGAAAGAGTTCTGGCCGCATGCAATTTCGCGCAGAACGTCGCGGGTCAGTTGATAACGAGCGCGGCGGCGATGGCACGCCGCATGTCGTCGTCGTTGACCACCAGGTCGGCTGCGGCGGCCTGCGCGAGCAGCTGCGGGGGCGTGGTGCTCAGCCGCCGGGCGCGTTCGTGCTTGCAGTGGACGATGACCTTGCGCGCGAACCGGCCGTTGCCCGCGGTGTCCAGCGCGGTGCCCTGCTCGATCGGGGTGTCGCGCAACCGCGCCGCCTCGTCGCGCAGCAGCGGCCACGCCGTATCGGCGATCGCGAGCTTCTCCTTGCCCGCGATCATCTGACCGATCTGGACGATCTCGTCGGGTGTGTAACTGGTGAACGACAGCGTCAGGTGAAATCGCGACGCCAGACCGGGGTTGGCAGCCAGGAAGCGCCGCATCTCCTTCGGGTAGCCGGCCACGATCACCACCAGCCGGTCGCGAGAATCCTCCATAAATTTCAGCAGGGTGTTGATCGCGTCCTTGCCGAAGGAGTGACCCTCCTGCTCGGGCGCAAGCCGGTAGGCCTCGTCGATGAAGAGCACACCGCCAAGCGCGGATTCGCACACTTCCTTCATCCTGGCGGCGGTCTGCGAGATGTACCCGACGACGAGGTCCTCCTCGGTTACCTCGACGACGGTGGGATGTTCGATCTTGCCCAACCCGAAGAGGATCTCCGCCGCGATGCGGGCGAACGAGGTCTTCGCCGTACCGGGTGGGCCTTCGAGGACCATGTGGTTCTCGTTGGTCATCGACGTCTCCTCGCCCCTGGCGGCGAGGATCTGGTCGATCTGGATCTCGGTGCGCCACACCGTGATCTGTTCCTTCGGACCGCTCAGCCCGATCAGTTCGTCCAACTTGCGCTGCGCCTCCGCGAGCACCGTGTCCTTCTGCTCCTCCCGCTCCTCGGCCGCGCGCTGCGCCCGCGACGTCTCGGTGCTGGGATCCCATGGATCGGTTCGGGTGGCGATGGTTTCGGCGTCGGTGACGATCAACCGGTAGCCAGGGTTGTTCAGTGCCTCCGCGGCGGCGTCGAGCAGCACGCCGTTGTTGGTGGCCCGCTCGAACGACGCCCGCGCGGCATCCTCCTGGCCGAGCTCGCGCAGACACCAGCCCCTGGTGAGTGCGGCGTCGGCGGCGATGTACTGGTTCTTGGTCGCGATGGTGTGCGCGCGGTCCAGCGCGGTCTGGAACTGGCCGATGCTGGCGGCGGCCGCCGCGGAGAGGGTGTCGACGGCCGCAGTGAGATCGTCGACGACGTGGGTGGCGTGCGCCGGCGGCGACTTGGCGGTGACCTGGAGGACGTCGGGCCATCGGTGCGACAGGTGGTAGGCCGTCGCGCCGACGAACTGCGACCACTGTGCGGCCATTGCGTCCCCGGCGACGACGGGATCGTCGAGCACGGCGATCGCCTCGGCGAACCGCCGGTCGGCGATCAAGGTAGACGCGTACGCCAGCGCGATCGAAGAGCGCGACCAGACCGGCATCGTCACGTACAGCGGCGCGTCGAGCCGCGCGTGCAGATCGCCGTCGACCAACCCGATCCGTCGCGTCTCCCGGTACAGCGAGCGAGAGTTGCGGTGCGCCGCCTCGAGGACGTCGATGGCGTGGTCACCGCACGCGATCCTGGCCAGCCAGGCGTCCGACATCGACGGCTGCGCCGCGGTGATCGCGACGAAACCGGACAGTGCGCCGCGGGTGTCGCCCGCCTTGAAGCGCTCGATCGCAGTGTCGAACGACCGGCGCTGATCGGTCGCTGCGGTCAATTGCTGCTCCTCACGTCCGCGCAAGTCATCGAAACGCGCGCTCTCCTATGCGGTCTGGCCTACGGAGCCGAGGAAGGGCTGCTCCGCTTTGAACGTGGCGATCTGGACATCGGTGGTGAACGCCGAGGTGGCGATCCGGACCGTCGAGGCCGAGATCTGAGTGAACGACAGATCCGGTGTCGCGGCGTTGCTCTCTGCGTCACCGATGGCGATCACCGTCGATGCCAGGCCGGCAGGCGGCGGTCCGCCGGCCCTGTCGCTGACGACGATGGACGGCACGAACTCCGGCGGATGCCTGTGATCGACGACCGCGATCAACGGCTGTTCCAGCTGGCGCCACCGTGCCGGCTTGTCGGTGTAGATCGCGATGCGTTCACCGACGGCGGCGGCGCGCACCAGCAACTGGCAGGCGTACGGCATGCCGGTGTGCAGAGCGATCCGGGTCGCCTGGTCGGGATCGGTCAGCGACAACAGCAGCAGGTCGCCCCGTTGTGTGGTGCCGATGAGCACACCGGAGGAGCCGACCGGAATATCGAGCTGTGACGCATCGAGCGGACGTGCAGGCATCGCGTCGAAGCTGCGCGGCAGCGGTGCCGACCGGAGCGCCGCGGGCCCCTGATGACCGGGCAGCGGGTTCAGATACAGCGTTGGAGGCTGCGTCGGCGCCTGAGGGTCGTTGACCCGCACCAGCGCCGAGACCCATGCGCGGCCCTGGGTGGGCCCTCGCCGCTTCGTCAACGAAATCGTCTGGACCACAGCGTCGGAGCGCAGTGTCCACATCTGTTGGAGCGTGTTGGTGGTGATGTCCTCGGGAGAGAAGTAGTACGACGTCAGGTAGCCGGGGTGCGCCTGAATCGTCTTCCACTCCTCTGTCGGGGCCACCGGCGTCGGCATGCGCGGACCGACAGGTGCATTGGCGGGCTCGTCTCCTGCGGGCACCACCGCGAGATTCGCACCGAGGTCGACCATGGCCGCGTCGATGTCCTTGGCGGTCAGCGGTTTAGCCCGCACCCCGCGCTGCAGCAGCGTGTTGATGATGCGCTCGGTGGCCGCCGCGGCGGTCGCACCGACCGTCGAGCGGTAGGTCAGACCGCGCACCGAGTTCGCGACGTCCAGCCGCACCACCAGATACGTTCGGCGCTGCCCGGCGGCGGGACGGTCGGCGAGCAGCGTGGAGTACAGCGGCGGGTATCCGGTGCCGCGACGCACACGCAGGCCGCTGGACACCACATCGATACCGGACAGCTTGATGCCGCCGGGCTGATCGAGCAGTCCGGAGAGCGCGTCGAGCGGCAACCGGTTCGGCGTCAGCGCGGTGGCCGAACCCGTCAGCAGTGTCGGCGAGTAGGCCTGGCCGGTCACCTCGATCATCGTGATCGCGTCGCCAACGATCCGCTCCGGCATCCGCACGCCGTAAAGCGAAGCACCGTGCGGAATATCGATGCTGGGGGCGGGTGTGCCGGTGCGCCGCCGTCGGCGCCGCCAGCGGACCCGGTCGACGATCCACTTCACGACGGTGCGGCGGTACACGGTCAGCATCAGCGCAAGAATCGCCACCACCGCGGTAGCCGCCGTCGGCCACCACGACCAGCGGCCCGGCGGGAGGATCAGGATGGCGGCGAGCGTCGCGACCTCCACCCCGACCACCACGGGGATCGAGGCGTTGACGCCGATGGTGCGCGCCTTCATGAGCGCCTCCGCCGGACTGCCGCGGCGGCGGCCACCACCACGGCGAGTGCGCCGACGACCGCAGCGCCGATCAGCGCGGTGTGCCGCGGCCGGAGATCGGGTGCGGGCGGAGGTTCGGGCACGTTCAGCAACTTGGTCAGGTGCTCCGTCGGCAGCCGATCACCAGGCGGCACATCGAATGTCAGCGCCGCGACCGGATCGATGACGCCGTAGCCGACCTTGTTGTCGAAACCGCGCGGCGGGTTGTGCGCGGTCTCGGTGATCCGCCGGATGATCTGATGTGACGACAGCTGTGGGTACTTCGCGCGGACCAGCGCGGCCACACCGGACGTGTAGGCGGTGGCGAAGCTGGTGCCCGACAAGGGCACCGCCCTGCCTGGCTCACGGCCGGGCAGCGCGTTGATCGGCGCCCCGTTGACGCTGGCGAGGCCCATCACGTCGAGGCCGGGCGCCGCGACGCCGACCCACGGACCGGCGATGCTCTGCGGCAGCGGCTGGCCGTCAGGCGACACCGCGCCGACCGTGAGGACGTAGTCGGAGTACCAGGCGGGCGTGACGATGGTGGACACGTCCTGCCAGTCGCGGGGGTCGTCGGCCCGCAGCGGGTTGAACAACGGATTTTGTCCGCACGCCGAACCCTCGCCCTCGTTGCCCGCGGCGGCCACGATGACGATGTCCTTCTCGACGGCCGCGTAGCGGATTGCGGCGCCGAGTGCGGCCTGATCGATGGGCTGTGCGGCGTTAATGCAGGCCGTCACCGAGATGTTAATGACTTTCACCCCGAGGTTGGCCAGGTGCACGACGGCACGGGCCAACGTGGCGATATCGCCTGCCTTGCGGCGGATCTCGTCGTTGTCGCCGGGCTGCGGCCGTGCCGGCCCGAACGCCGAAGAGGATTGCCGAACCGAGATCAGCGCGGCATCGGGCGCAACTCCGACGACGCCGTCGGGGCTGCCGGGTGGCGGGCCGGGCACCGGTGGCACTTCGGCTCCGCCCGGGCCGGCCGCGGGGGCGACCTCCTCCGGCGGCGGCGGCGGTTCGGCGGGCGGCGCCGGTGGTGCGGTCACCGTCACTGTGCTCGGTTTCGGCGGCGCAGGTGGGGGCGTTGTCGGGAACGGTGACGCCACCACCTCCGGTGGGGGCGGCGGCGGCCCGATGTTGGCAGGCATCGGCGGGGGTTTGGCCGCCGGGTCGGACGGTTGGGCCGCGATGATCGAGGCGACGACGGTGCCGTGCGAATCGCAGTCGAACAGGCCTCCGTTCTCGTCACCCATCACATAGTCGCCGCCGGCGAACAGGGCAGGCAGCCGCGGGTTCGGTGTCACGCCGGTGTCGATCATCCCGACGGTCACGCCCGCGCCGGTGGAGTACCTCCACGCCTTGGTGATGTCCAGCATCACGTTTCCCGGTGCCGCCGCAGTGACGTCGGGTGTCGCGACTGTCAGCGGATCGGCGCAGGTGTTCTGCTGCTTCATCTCCTGATCGGGCCCCGGTGTGTCGTCCGGCGGCAATGCGGCGGGGTCCACACCCGGCGGTTCGACGGCCACAGCCGCAGCTGGCATTACCAGGTTGGCGCCGACCAGCAGCACCGCCGCTGCCGTCGCAGAAGAGGTCCGCGCGCCTCGGGTGAGCCGGTGCATCAGTGGTAGCGGATGTATTGCAGGATGCCGAGCGCCCATGCGGCGAAGGGGATCACCAACGCCAACAGGATGTACTCGGTGTACTCGACGACCTTTCGGATCGGCGGGGAGAAGATCCGCGGCGGGACGACGGTGGCGGCCACCAGGGCGAGGGCCGCGATACCGAGTGCCGCACCCGCGGCGACGAGCGTCATGGTCGTGTCGTCCGCCGCGGCCTCGAGCCCGTATTTGGCGGCCGCACCGATCAGACCGGTGACGGCGACGCCGACCAGGATGATCGCGTGTCGCCGGTCACGAAATGCCCTGGCGCGCAGGATCAGAACGGCGGCGACGGCTCCGAGTACGACCAGCTGCGCCCATTCCCGCCCGCCGTGCGGGGTCACGGTGAGCCACGCCGCGGGCACCGCGACGGCGGCAACGCCGAGCAGCACGCCGGTCAGCACCGTGTTCGACTTGCGAGCCGCGGCGGCCACCTGTTCGCCGGTGAGGGTGACATCGGACGGCGGGCCGTCTTCGACGGGGGAGACCGTGTCCTCCGGCTGACCGGGAGCGCGGGCGAAGATGTCGCGGCCGGTGATGGATCCGAAGGTTTGCCGAGGGACGTTCGCCATGCGCAGTGCGATCGTGGGCGCGGTGGAGACGGCGACAAGAACCGCCACCAGCACGGCGATCCCGATCCGGGGGGCAGGCACCTCCCAGTACATCCGCACCAAGGCGATCACCGCCGCGCCGAAGCCCGCTGTCATGATCGCCGCGGCCGCCGTCCAGTACCGGCCGGTGAATCGCACGAGCAGCCAGACGCCCGCCAAAGCGGTTGCGGCGCTGAGGAAGGCGTGCGGAGCGCCCGGCGAACCGCCCGGCGGTATCGTCGCGGCGGCCAGCCCCGCGGTGACCAGCGCAGCCCATGCGGCGCCGTCGGTGATGACGCGTCCCGCTCCGACCCGGGCGCCCACCGCGACCGTGATGAGCAACCCGATGGTGGCGGCCGCGAACAGGATCGGTACCAGAAGTGCGCTTTCGTGAGCCCAGCGCAGCCGCCACAACAGGGCGCTCGCCACCCCGAGCGCGCCCCCGATGATCACCACCGCGACCGCCATCGCGGTTTTCGCCGTCACCCGGACGAAGTGATCGGATGCGTACTGCGCCAGCGCCGTCGACACGTTCTCCACCACCGGTCCGTACCGTTCGGCGGATCCGGCGGGCACGAGTGCCAGCACTTCGCCGTCGGCGATGTTGTGGCCGGCGAGCGAAACATCCGACGCCAAGGCGGTCATGCCCGCAGCACGCGCGAATTCGTATGCGGCAGGCGATAGTCCGGTAGCACCGCGACCGCGCAGCACCTTGTTGATGGCGATGACGGTCGGATCCACCAGCGTCGTGAGTGGTACGGCCGATGGCAGCACGAGATCGATTTGGTGGGAGTCGCCCGCAAGAATCGACACCCGGCACGACGGCGGCACCTCAACCGGGGTCGCGGTGCGACTGGCCGCGGCGGCGGCCGGTTCACGAACCGTTGTCACCGGCGGTCCCGCGGTCCGTCTGTCGTGGAGGCGAAGTGCTCGGCCAGTGCGGCGGTGATCTCGATGAACCGCCGCCTCGTCACGGGCGACATCTCCGCTTGCACGTCGATCACCCCGCCGGGCCGCAGATGCGAGTCGAACGGCACCTCGACGACGACCTGTCCGCGACTTGCGAACTGCTGCACCAGGATCGACCGGGTGCGTTTGTCGGCATGCCCGTCGGAGTCGTTGAGCACAACGACGGTGCGATGCAGCAGGCCGGTGTACCCGCGGTTGGCGAGCCACTCCATGGTCTGGCCTGCCGCCGACGCGCCGTCCACCCACGGCGAGGACACCACGATCAGCGCGTCGAGGTCACGCAGCACCTCCTGCGCGATGGCGGAGTCCATCGTCGATCCGCAGTCCACGATCGAGATCGTGAAGTGGCGGTCCAGTCGGCCCGTCGCTTCGCGGTAGATGGCGGGATCCAGCACGCGTCGCCTGGCCGTGCTCGCCTCGCCGGCGAGCACGAACAGACCTGCGGAGTTGTTGCCTACCCGGCTGCGAACGTCGGCGAAGGTGTCGAGGTGCTCGTCGGCGGCCAACTCCCAGTAAGACCCCGCGGCATTGGGGTCGATACGGCTGCCGAGCTTGCCGAAGGCGGTGTCGGCGTCGATGGCGACCACGCGGTCGTCCTGACGGAACTCGGCGAAGATGGAGCCCACACAGGCCGAGACGGTCGTCTTTCCGACCCCGCCCTTGCCGAACACGCCGATCTTGTAGTGGCCGCGCAGCAGTGAACGGATCTTGTTTTCAAGGTCGGCGAGCCGCTGCTCGTCAGGCGACGGCCCGAGGTTGACCAACCCGAATGTGCCGCGATAGATGAAGCGCCGCCAGCCTTTTCGGGGCGGCACCTTCTTGCTTGGCACCAGCTCACTGGTGCGGATGCTGTCGACGTAGGAGTAGCCGGTCGACGGCGGCGCGGCGGGCGCCACCGCCCAGTTCGTCGACGACGGGGCCGGCGCCGACGGCGAGCCCCAATCCTGGCCCGCCGGGCGCGGCGTGCGCTCACCTCGGGACAAGTCCTGCTGCCAGGCGGGGCGGGGGCCGGTGGGCGGCATCATCCTGGTGGATTCGGCTTCGGCCGCGTCCCGCGGCCTGGCCTCGGCGCCCCCGTCACCGCCGCGGGCGGGCGGCGGGGCCTGCCGGAAACCCCCGGGCGCGATGCGCTGCGGTCCGGCCGGTCCGCGACTGGTGTCCGCTGTCCAACGGGGCCGGGGATTGTCGGGGCCCGCAGGCCGACCCGGCTCCTCCGGGGGCCTGCGTACGGCGTCGTCGGGTACATGGCGGGCATCGGCGTCAGAGCCGCCGGCTCGCGGCACCTCGTCGACTCCGTTGCGGATCTGGCCGTCGTCTGGCACGGGCGGGCGCGGCTGCTCGACCGGCCGAGCGGGCGGCGTGTCGTCGGACGGGGGTGAAAGGTGTTCCCGCAGAAAGTCGTCGCGGTCGGTCACGGCGTCAATCCTGACTGCGTGTCCATGGTCTCCTCCGGTGCTTTTCGTGGTCTGCGAGCGGTCATCGATCTCACTGCGGTCCGTTCGCCGAGGTCAGCGGCGCCGCCTCCGCGGGCGCTGCCAAGGTGTCGTGCTGCGTCATCGCGTCGGCGCGACTGAGCGCTGGTCCGGGGGCGAACACCCGGATCAACGGCCACGGCGCCTGCCGCGCCTGCGACGGTGAAATACCAAGTGCCCGCAAGGTTTCGTCTTCCAGTGAGATCCCGTACCGCACGCCCTGGTCGCTGATCCACCACATGGATTCACGGCTGGTGGCGTCCGGCGCCGCACCGGTGGCCATCACGAGGTTGGTCGCCCCCGCAGACATATATACCTGGTCGGCTTCGATGCTTTCGGGCGACCGGTCATTCTTCACCAGCCTTATCAACCGGTTGTCTGACCCTATCGGGATCGGCAGCCCCTTACCGGACAGCACGACGGTTTCAGCGGTTCGATCCGTTGAGCCCTTCGACCACTTCAGGCATGTGACCGGGTTGGCGGCGGTGTCGACGAGATCCAGCCGGGTGGTGGGGTAGTAGTCGATCGGGAGACTGTCCACGACCGGCACGCTGGCCAGCTTGTCGGGTGCGACCACCACGGGCAACTCGTCGCCGAAGGAGTTGGCGGACCGCAGAAGCGAGGCAACGAACGGCGAGATCGGCTGGACACCGTTGCGCAGCAGGACGTAGAAGTTGTCGGCGTCTGTCTGCAGGTCGCGTACCGACAGCACCGACCCTACTACGGCCCGCCGCGCCATGTTGAACTGCGACGGGGCGCCTGCTGCAGGAATGACCGGGGAGTTCAGCGGTTCGGTGGCGGGCAGCGAGTCGAACAGCGGGGTGGAGATCTTCACCGGCGGCGGCGCGTCGGTGTCGACTCCAAGTGCCAAGGCCACCGCCTTGTTGGACAGGTCGATTTGCGACCGCTGCCCATTCCAGATGACATAGGTCTTGTCGTCGTGCTCGGCGAGCACCGCCTTCGACGCGTCGAGCGGCATGGCGCGTGACCCGATCGAGAGCGGACCGCCGATCGCCGTGACGATGGGGGCCGCGTTGGGATTGTCGGGCGCGCTGTCGCAGACCGTCCACTCCGAGCTGTCTGCCGTGCGCAACGGCATGGCCGGGGGCGCGCCCGCGATGCCGACCGACGGGCCCTGCGGGTACTTCGCCAGTTCGTTGGCCTTGACGAAGGTGGGGTTACTGGCCTGACCGGTGATGAGGCGCGCGCTGATCAGGTTCACCGCCGGATGCAAGCGCCCGTCGACGAGGACGAAGGTCGCGCCGGTATCGCGGTCCGCGAGCATCGCCGACTGCCCGACCTGTCCGGCCGGCTTGAACCAGGACAGGACGAACATCAACGCCACCGCGAGAATCGCGAAAATGAAGCCGAGAATCAGCGATGCGCGCTGCCGCTGCACGGGGTCGAACTCCATTCGCACACCGTGGTGCGACAGCGCCGCGGCGTTTCGCCGGTTCCAGAAAAAATGGGCCGACACCTGAAGTCCGCTGGCCAGGTTCAAAGCCATGACTCAATACCTTACTTGCGGGTCCGGTCCCGTCGAGCCGCAGATTCGGGGAGGGAACGTGGTCTTCATCGGTGCGTCGAATCGATTTGCTGCGTGCGTTATCGCGCCGCGGAAGCAGCCGGCGCCTTTGCCGAATTGAGTAGCTTGCCGATGTCTTGTCGCAGGCCCTCGACCGAGGTGGGCCAAATGCTCGTCCAGCGAGTCCCGTCGGGCCCGGCCGTGTGGCTGATGGTGATGCGTCCGAACTCGGAGTCGGCGATGGCGATGACGTTGTCGTGGAAGTGGTCCTGTATGCCGTGGTCGATCACCGACACCACGGCCATGGCTGATTCGTCGAGGTGACAGGCGGCCGACAGCACCGCGACCTGATCGGGTGACAAGCCGAGCCGGGCCAGAGCCGTCGCCAGTACCCGGCGACCCTTGGGGACGTTCTCCCTGAGCGTGGCTTCGAATGTCGCGCTCGGCACGTTGAAACCCGAGATCGCCGCTGCCTCCCCGCGAGAGAAGGCGTGCATCAAGGTGTCGCAGATCAAGTCGATCTGCTCGTCGCTACGCGCAGCCTCGCCCAGTGGGGCGAGCACGACCTCGTCTCCGCTGCGCGCGATCATGGCCAGCCAGCGGTCGCGCTGACAGATCGACATCACGCGCTCCTCGATGAACGCCGGGGGTTCCTCATCCTCGGGCACTGGGCCGTCGAGCGGTGCAGGCCGACGGATGACCACAAGGACTTCTCGCTGCGGCCTGCCGACGACGGCCATCCAGTCCCGAACCGCATCGTCGACGCGACCGTCGGCGTCGATGACTTCGGCGGCGACGTGCGATTGATACTCGGCGGTCTGAGACCAGGGCACATCGCCTAGCACCGTAGCGACGGCGCCATCGCCGTCCACCGACGGGATGAAGGGACGCAACCGCAACGCGGTGGGCATCTTCTCGACGCCGAGCAGCGCCTGAAGTATCCAGATTCCGTTCGGTGTCGTCGTCAGGTCTGCCATGCTGTCCCTCCGTCGGTGTCAGACGTATCAGGGGAGGCCAACACGTCGGTCGGCCTCCCCTGTCGCGCGGGTGCGGCGGTCTGGCTACGCGCCGAACGAGCCTGCGTTGGCGATGTCGGTGTTCACCATCTCATCGAGCACGTGCATGACGGTGGTGGAATGCCTGTTGCAGACCTCGACGCCTTCGTCGATGCCGCTGTTGATCAGCATCTGGGCGTGTTCGAACGATCCACCGCCTTGGCCTTCGAACTCCTCGCGGACCGCGACGAGGGCGTTCGTCGCCGAGGACCGGATGTTCTCGAGGTGGCTGGCGGCTCCGCCGATGCTCTGCGCGAGATCGGCGATCTCGCCCGGGCTGTATGCAAACATTTGATAGTCCTTTCGGATAGGTCGGTTCAGGTCAGTCGGGTCACATCGATTGCGAGACGCCTTGCATGGCGGCGCGTGCGGCCGCTTCCTGCTCTTCGTACCTGGTCGCCGCGGTTTGCAGGGCATGGATCAGCTCGCCCCACTGGGTGTTGAGCTTCATCTGGGCGTTGTGGATCTCCTCGGTGGTGACCACGTTGGCCAGCGACGCGTCGCCCTTCCACCCGCCGCCGGCGACATTGTGCGAGGCCTGCAGGTAGTTGGTGAGAGCGCCCTCGGCCTCGTTGCGCAGATTCTCGAGCTGGCTGGCTGCGGCGCGCAGTTTGTCGGCGCCGACGACAATGTTCTGTCCCACTAGATATTCCTCTTCTTCAGTTTGCTGACGGGATGTCTAGAGCCTATTCCGCTGGCGCGGAGGTCTTTGCACCAATTTTTCGGTCAATCCTCCCTTCCGGAGCGGGGACCAACCGTTAGCTGCATGGTCCTGCCCTCAGCGGAACCGTCCCTGCCGCGTTCGTCGCGTCCCATATGGCCCGCGGCACCTGCGGCAGCCGGTGCGCCGTACAGGCCGCCCGTGCCGGCACCCGTCGCCGGGCCCGCCGATGTGGCCACCTCCGGAACTCCGGCTCCCGGCGTCCAACCGGTCGGCAACTTCGGGGGACCGGGTGCATTGAAACTGCCCGTGGGTCGGGTGAAGCTGGACATCACGCCGGCTCCGCCGCCGAGACCGCCCGCGCCGCCGCCACCACCGCCGCCTCGTGCGGCGGCATCGGTGGTGGCCGCCAGCGTCGCCTGGTCGAACTGGCCGACCTTGTCGATTCCCGCTCCGCCGAGGCCGCCCTGGCCCATGCCCTGCGACAGGGGGCCGAGCATGCCCATCGCCATCTGTGGCATCTGACCGAGCATCTGCGGGAACTGACCGAGCATCTGCATAGGCTGGGCGGCCATTTGCGGCAGCTGGCCGAGCTGGCTCATCATCTGCATCGGCATCTGTGCCATCGAGTTCGCTGGCGCGGCTGCCGCCTGGGCGCCCGGCTGCACCGCGCTGGACGCCTGGTTCACGCCGTTGAGGCTCTGCGACATCGCGGCGCTGGCCGCGCCGCTCGCCGCTGCCTGGCTGACCGCGGCGGCCTGGCCTGCAGGCCCTGCGGGATTGGCGGTGAGGGGGGCCGGTGGCGGCGGGGTGAGCAGCGCGGTGAGGATCGTGGTAACGATTCCCTCGTATCCGCCCATCTGCCCGGCGTTGTTCAACCAGTACCCCTCGTAAAGGCCGTCCAGAACCCCCATCGGCGGAAAGTTGATACCGCAGAAGTTCGTCATGGCCAGACCGGTCCACGTGGTGCGGTTTGAGGTGCAGACCGGTACCGGAATCATCGCCGTCTTGGCGGTGACGTATGCCTGCTCGATACCCGCGGCCGATACCGCTGACTGCTGCACCCAGGCGGCGAGCAGCTGGAGGGCGGCGACGTAGGGCATCGCCGTGGCCATCATGGCTGTTCCACCGGCGCCGACCCATCCGGTCGACGCCGTGACGCCCGCGGTGGCCGCCATCTTCGCGCCCTCGGCGGTGAGTGCTGCGGCGAGCGCCTCGTATGCCGCGGCCGCCGCGGCGATGCTGGCGCCGTTGTCACCGGCCATCAGCTGACCGGCGTTCACCTCAGGGGGGAACGCACTCCACTGGCCCGCCATGGACGGCTAGGCCCCTCCGATGGTGGCCGCAGCGGTGTTGATGGCCTCGACCGCGGTGTAGGTGGCGCCGCTGGAGCCGATCGCGCCAGCGAACATTTCCCGCATGGCGACGTACTCGGCGAGAATGCCGGTCGTAGCCGCGCTGCGGGCGACCAGCGCCGCGGCCGCGCGTACCGACACGTCGTCTGCGCCAGGGGGGATGACAGCGGAGGTGGGTCCTGCTGCTGCGGCCGCGGCACCCGCCAGGGTTGCGGCGCCGCCGCTCTCCGAGGTGGCCGCGGCTGCCAAGATTGCCGGATCGACGTTCACTAGCATGTTCTCTCCCGACTGACGTAGCTGCTGTATGGAGTCTAAGGCCGTTTTGGACTACTGCCGGACGCCAATTTCAAATCCGGGATCACTGTACGCCTATGTTTGCGGACCCGCCGAAGTCGGTGGAGTCGGGGGAGTGCTCCACCCGATGAGAGCACCCGTAGTACCTGTTCGGGTGAAATAGATCGCTTTGCCGGGGCGCTGCGGCTCGGCGTAGATGTCGGCAACGATCTTTCCGGCGTCCCTTCGACCGTCCATCACAAGAATGGGTGCAAGCGACGCGCGGAGTTTGCCGAGCACGGAGCTGCCGATTGCGACCTGGTTCCAGTTCGCCACCGCGGTGGCGGCAAAGATATGGAGTCCGGTGTCTCGGGCCCCCTCGACGTGCGGGCCCAGATTCATCAGCGGGTTGTCCATCGACGACCACACCCCGGCATCGTCGATCACGACGAAGATCTCGGGTCCGGAGTAGAACTTCTTCGTCATCATCTCCTCCTGCGTCGTTCCGGGGGGAGGCTGGCGACTCTCGAGTTCAGCAACGAGATCGCGGATCGCTTCGCGGATCGCCGTCTGCGTGTAGGCATAGTCCAGAAGGTGTGGCCCCTGAACCACGCCGAGCAGTGTCCGGCGGGGGTCGAGCACCAGTATCTGGGCCTCTTCCGGCCGGTAGAGAGAGATGATCGACCGGCACATGACCCGCAGGAAGTTGGACCGTCCCGACCGCGGTGCACCGACCGCGACCGCATGCGGATGGTCGGCGATATCGACATAGGCGGGCCCGAGATCGGTCTCCGAAAGGCCGAACGGCACAAGACTGCGCCGTGTGATCGGCTGGGCCAGTCGCTGAACCTCTTCGAAGGGCACCGCTTCGGGCAGCCTGCTCACGGTTGCGGCTTTCTGAACGCCCGAGACCTGCGCGATCAGCGTGCCGATGTCGCGCGTCGCCACCCGGACCCCGTCGGGTCGTTCACCGAGTTCAGGCACACCTATCAAAAGATGCATACCGGGCTTGGTCAACCCCCGGCCCGGCATTCCTTTCGGGACCTTCTTGGCGAGCTGGCGAT
The DNA here is from genome assembly GCF_002968285.2 of Mycobacterium sp. ITM-2016-00318. Taxonomy (NCBI): domain Bacteria; kingdom Bacillati; phylum Actinomycetota; class Actinomycetes; order Mycobacteriales; family Mycobacteriaceae; genus Mycobacterium; species Mycobacterium sp. ITM-2016-00318. Next base: position 68,134 of record NZ_CP134400.1, read on the forward strand.
TCATCTCGGAATCGCCCGGGTCGGTCAGCCGCAGCTCGATGCGCTCGGTGGCCAGCGGCTTGAGTGCCTGCTTGAAACCCTGCAGATAACTGGTGTGCGAGATGACGATGTGCACGCCGTAGCCCAGGCTGCGCCCCAACGCGACGATGTGATCGACGTACTGGGGAAACTCGGTGGCGAACGTTGCCCAGCCGTCGATGACGAGCACGACGTCGCCGCCCGCGACCGGGACCGGCTCCGGCTTGTCGCTGAACTTGCGCCGCCGGACCTCGTCCATGTCCAGCCCGGTCTTGGCGAACACCGCCTCCCGCTCGGCGACGATGCCCTGCACCGACGAGATGATGCGGCCGACGCCTTCACGGTCGACGGCGGGAGCGAGACCCGCCACGTGCGGCAGCCCTGCGACGGCCGACAGGCTCGGGCCTCCTGCGGCCACGCAGTAGAACTGCACCCGCTCAGGCCGGTACATCAGTGCCGCCGTGGTCATCGTCGTCGCGAGTGTGGTCGTGACACCGGACTGCGGCCCGCCGATCACCAGGGCGTTGGCGCCGAGCAGATCCATTGTGTGCACGTCCTGGCGGTGCTGGCGCGGGCGGTCCTCGATGCCGACCGGGAACGTCAGGCCCGGATTGCGGCCGTAATCGACATCCCATGGCTTGCCCCGCATCAGCCGGACCAGCTGATCGGCGGTCGCCGGTGTCTCCAGCGGCGGAAGCCACAGCTTGCGCGGCGGCCTGGCGCCCGTTGCCTGCAGCGAGTTCACGATCGTGTCGACGACGGTCGGCGGCAGCTCCCCGGGGGCCAACGCCACCGGCGCCTGCTCCTGAACGGGAGCGGGTTCGTGACCGTTCGTCTCAGGCGGTGCCAGCAGACCCTCGACGTCGGGGACCTCGGTGGCGGTGAACGTCCGCGGGGTGAACCACGTGCCCGCGGCGGCGACCTGGGCCGGGCCGCCGTCCTCGGGCGGCGGCACAAACGGTGGCGACGTGTAGAACGCCCGGAACTCGCGCGGTGGCCGCATGCCCTCGCGCAGATAGCCCGTGCCCTCCTTGCCCTTTTCGGGCAGATGGGCGGCGATCGACGAGCCGATGGCTTCGCGGGAGTCCTCTTCGGTGCCGGTGCGCAGCGCCATGAAGAAGCCGATCAGGCTGCGGATCTTCATCAACCGGTGCGCGTCGACGGTCTGGCCGGCCAGTTGGAGGAAGACGTGCATCGAGCGGCCCTGCCGCACGATGCGCCAGCACAGGTCGACGAATTCGGCCCCGAGCTCGCTTCGGAACAGCTCCTGGTATTCGTCGATGATCACCACGAGACCGGGCACGGGCTCCAGTGACGGGTCGACCATGCGCTTCTCGTTGTAGACGTTGAGGTCTTTGCAGTTCGTGGCCGCGCAGAGCGCGCCGCGCCGGTCGAGCTCACCTTCGAGCGCCTCGAGCATGCGCTCGACGAGGTGCATCTCGTCGCCGAGGTTGCTGACGCTGGCCACGACATGCGGAAACCGTTCCAGCACAATGCCTGCCGACTTCATCTTCCAGTCGAGAAATGCGACGTTGACCGTCTCGGGCGAGTGCGTCAGCGCCAACGAGGTGACCTCGGTGATGATCGTCTCCGACTTACCGGAGCCCGAGAATCCGATCAACACCGAGTGCATGCCCATCCCGTATTGGGAGGTTTCCTTGAGGTCCAGTTCGACCACTTCGCCGGTCGGGTCGAGCCCGATGGGGAAGCGCATCCACAGCCGGTTCTGCGTGCGGCGGGCCGACCACAGGCGGTCGACGTCCAGCTTGCGTGCGTCGCGAATCCCGAGCACTTCCAACAGGTCTCGACCTGGGCCGTCGGAGGCCGCAGTGGCCGTGGCCGCGCCGGCGGGCCGCCACGGAGCCATGCTGCGCGCGAACCGCTCCGCCTCGGCGATGCTCATGGAGTCGGCGACGGCGTAGAAGGCGTCGTCGAGTTCTTCGGGCAGCGATGTCACCGGTAACCCAACCCCACTCGCTTGCGCAGCACGCCGCCCGAAAGTCGGTAGGTAGTGTCGGGGTCGAAGCCGACGCCCCGGTGAGATGTCGCAGGCCCGACGGCTTCGAGGCCCACTTCGGGCGCCAACCGGATGAAGCACACCCGGCCAACGCCGCGCTTGCCGGTGGCCCCCGCCCAGTCTTCGGCAGCGCCGCAGTTGTCGTCGATGATCACCCACAGCGGCGGCGCCGAGGGATCCGGTCCGCCGTGCAGGCCGCTGGCCGGCGGCGTCCACTCCTTGCGGTCGAGCAGCTCGTCGCCGGCGAAGGCCTCGAGGTCTATGGGTGAGGTGAACACCAGCCTGCGCTCGCCGCAGCCGTCGCGCGCCTCGCGGTGCTGGCAGTGCGGAAGCCACTTCAGCCAGTCCCAGCTCTCCGGTGCCGACGTGACGACCATGATCTGCAGATCGGCCGGGCTGTGAAATGCCGCGAGTTGGCAGATCATCGACCTGGCGACGCCGCGCACGCCGTCCATGTCACCGACCAGGGAGATGCCGGGGCTGCGCTCCAGCCACAGCACCCGCGCCATACCGCGGACGTGCCGTTGCTCGAGGAGGAACTTACGAAGGGCATGGCCAGTCGCAGGCTCGATCTTGGACGCCGCCGCGATCTGGGGCTTGTCGACGGTCATCGCCAGCTCGACGCGCCCGGTGCCCAGCCGCACCACACCGAACTCAGGGTCGCCCGGGCGGCGTTCCCACATCCGGGGCGACCCCGCGACACTCACCAATTCCGAAGGCGCCCGATGGCTGTGCTTGCGGTGCTCCCACTGCTTGCGCGCGGCCTCCTGCACCTCGTCGCGGACCTCGTCGAGGCGGGCGAAATATTCGCGCCGGTACTGCTCGAGCTGGCTCCACGGCATCTTCTGGGCGGCACCGCGTCCACGGAAGAGCATTCCGCCCATGCTCATCAGCATGATCAGCGGGAAGATAGCAAACCCGGTAGCAAGCGATCGCTGGCCCGAGACGTACATCGCGATGATGAAGCCGAGGACGCCGACGATGAGGCCGATCGGCAGCACGATGCCCCAGATACTGCGCGGTGGCGGGACCGGCGCCGCGATCGGTGGCTCTACCGCGATCTTGCCTCCACCGGCCTCGGGAGGAGGAACCCGCGGTGGCGGCACGAAGGGGCGGGTGGTCACTTCGTAACCCTAACCGAGATCCTGCGCCGAGCAGGTCGGCAACTTTTGTGCGCTGATCAGCGGCTTGCCTTCCACGACTCTTGAGCAACCACATTGGCTCTGGCAAGCAAATCGTTGAGCTTCTCTTCGAGCGCGAGGTGGGTGAGCCTGCCGGGGACCGATTCGCCGATGGCCAGGCTGAGCAGCCTGCCGTCGGGTCCGAGCTGTATCTGGATGTCCCCGTCGGGGTCGATCGCATCGGTGCGCAGGGCGGCGAGCCGGGCCAGGATGGACGTCAGCTCGTCATAAGTAGCCGCCAACTCCGCCTGGCTGAATTTGACCTTGGCGGCGTCGTCGAGGTCCTCGAACCCGGTCACGACCGCTCATCGTTCAACGGCGCCAGGGTAATTCGGCGCATGATCGGTCCGCGAGGCGGATCGTCGTCGGAATCCGTCTTGGAGTCGGCGCGGTTTCGCGACGCTTCCGCGGCTGCCACGGTGCGGTCGGGCACCCTCCCGGTCACCGGCTCGGTGTGCGCCTGGGGCGGCGTGACGACCTTCTTGTCCGCCGGGACCTTGTCCGCACCGTCGCCACCACCCTGGCCGTGCGGCATCATCCCGCCCATCGGCATGCCCATGGGCATCCCGCCCATCGCGGAACCGCCCGATGCGGTGGGCGTGGTCGGAGGCGGCGCCGCACCCGCAGGCATGCTCGGCGGCGTGTGGGACGTCGACGGGGTGACGGGTGGGCCGAGCGAACCGGCGGGATGGGTGTCGCCGACGCCACCGCCACCACCGCCGCCTGTTCCGCCGCCGCCGAGTCCTTCCTTGGACAGCTCGCCCGCCTTGAAGTCGCCTGCCTTCTTCGCCAGCTCGGCATCGGTCGCGTTCTTTCCCAGGAGCCCGCCGAGCCCCTGTTGCGCGGTCTGGGCCAGACCCTGACCCGCTTGCATCAGCTGCTGCGGCACCTGGCCTGCCATCCCGGCCAACCCACCGGCCATCCCGCCGATCGACTGAAGCGCCTGCGGAAGCATCTGGGCGAGCTGATCGGCCCCCTGTCCGGTCTCGGCTGCTTCCGTCGCGCCTGACTTGGCCACTTGCTGGGCCTGGCCACCGACCGCGCTTGCGGCCTGGGCTGGAGCGGCTGATCCGGCGCCCGCCGCTACGGGAACTCCGGGTGGTCCCGGTACGCCGGGCGCCTGCGAAGTACCGACGCCGGTGGTGGCGTCGGTCACCCCGGCATACCGCGACGCTTCCGCTGTCGCAAGCGATTCGAGCCTGCCGAGCGCCAAGGCCGCCTGCGATTTCGCGATCGGATCGGTGGCCTGGTTGAACTGGCTGCGGGCCTGCTCGAACTCCTCCGGCTTTGGCGTCGCCAAGACCGTAGCGCTGTAGTCGTCGGCATGCCTGCGCGACTGGTCCCCGAGCGCGAACGACCGGTCGGCGATCGCGTTGAGGGTGGTGACGTACTCGTTGAGCCTGCCCGCAAGTGCGGCCGTGCCGGTCGGGCTCTCCCACAGCTCGGGCACCGCTGCGGCGACCTCCCGCACGGTCATGGCGGCGGTGTCGATGGCGACTCCGTTGTTCGTGGACGTGTTGCTGAACCCGGCCCCGTTGGCCGCCGACCCCTTGTGCACCAGCTTGGCGAACCCCTCACCGGTGAGCGGTGGCCCCGGCGAAATGGGCACCCGCGCGTCGGGCGGAAGCGGGGGCACGGGCGGCAGCGTGGCGAGGGCGACGTCGTCGGTGGCCTTCGACGCGCCTTCCAACATCGTCAGCCCGTAGGTGTTGATCTCCTCAAGGGTGCCGAACTTGGCCGCGACCATCATCAGCTGGGTCGCCGCCGTGTGCAGGCTTGCCGCCTGCGCGCACGCCGCCCCCCACAACGCCATCGAGGCGGTATCGAGGCGGAGCGCCGCGCCGCCCGATGTGGGATCGGCCGCCAGCGGCGCCGTCTCGGCAAGCAGACCCTGCGCCGAAGTCGCCAAGCCGAGCAGCTTCTGCGCGGCGGCCATGAGCCCTGGTACGTCGACCTTGATCATCAGCGGCCTACAGCTCCGCCAGCTTCCGCTCGGCGTCGGCGAGGTCCTGTTCAGTGGGCATATCGTCCACCGGGATCGACCTCCCCTCCAACTCGGCACGGATCACCAGCTGCCCCCTCAGATAGGCGACATCGTTACACGCCATGATGCTGCGTGCGATATCGATGGCCGGTCGCTTCATGGCGGCGGGCTCGATCTGCACGCCGAGGGTGTGGCCTGCGAGTGCGACCCGGACGAAGATGGCGTTGTCCGGCGTCGCGGCGGTGAAGGACTCCTCAGTCAAGGCGGACCGCCGCCGCGTTGATCTCTTCTTGGTCGGCGAACCGTTTTGCGATGGAGCGCAGGTTGTCGGCTGCGGCGCGGTGCGCGGCCTCGTGGTCGGCGAACGCCGATTCACGGCGCCGTACGACGTCGTTGGCGGCCGCCTTGAACTGATGCATGATCGGTCCGTGCGTGGCCACCAACGCGAGGATCTCCTCGGATGCGTTGCGGGCCACCGCGATCTCGTCGGCGACGTTGTCATGCTGCAGCGCAACCTGATTCAACAACGACGGGGTGATGCGGATGGTAGTCATGTGTGCTCCTACAGAAGGCGGGCGGGCCGGGTCTGCGCGGGACCGCTCGTCGGCGGCTCGCGATCGCTGGGCGGGTGCGGGTCGGCAGGACGGTCTCGCGCGTCGTCTTCCACGTCTTCGCCGGCTTCGTCGTCTTCGCCGGCTTCGTAGTCTTCTTCGTCCGGCGCGCGCTCGTCGCTGTCCTCGGTCTTTTCGGCCGAGTCCTCGGCGATGTCGGCGTGGCCTCCACGCTCGAGAAGACCCGAAACTAACCCGGCCAGCGGCGATGCCGCACCGGCCAGCCCGCCCGCCCCCTGGGCAGGAGCGGCGGCCGCGCCCTGCGCCGCCTGAGGCAAGGAACCGAGGGCGGAGCCGATCGCGGGCACCATGCCCGCAGCCTCGTCGGCCATCGGCGCACCTGCCTGCGCTGTCGCGGGCGCCATGGGCTCACCACGCTGCGAGCCCGCTAGCAGGTAGCCGCTGCCGAGTGCGCGGGTCAGCTTGGCGTGGTCCTCGTCGGTGAGTGCGCCAGCGTCGACGATGCCTTGGATCTCGGCGATCTTGCTGCGAAGAAACATCAGGAACTGACGCTCGCCCGCGGGCGTATCGAGCGCCGCGACCGGATTGTTGATGGCCTCGATCAACTGCCGCTGGATGTCCTGCAGCCGCGCGCGGCCGGAAACCGTCACCGCATGTGCGCTCAGGATCGCCTCGGTCAGTTGAACTTCCGCCGAGCGCATGTCGGAGTAACTCTTACTGAGCTCGTTCTGGAGTGTCCGGACCGCGTCGGCGGCCCTGCCGGACTGAGACTCGACGGCCGGTTGCGTCACAGCAGTCCGCCGAGGTTGTCCATGAGGTCCGGGCAAGGCGCGAACTCGGTCGGCAGCGTCGGTCGGCCGACGCCGTCATACAGCTCTTGGGCATGTGAGAGTGCCGTCAGCACGGTGCTGACCTGCCCGAGCAGCCATCCGTCCACGTCCGCCCCTTTCCTCGGACGCCAGCCTAACCCGCAGTACGGAGGCCTTTCTGCGGCAATTTCGAGGTTGGGGGCGGGCCTGCAGCAAAACGCCGAACGTGAACCCACTGCGGGAATCGCGGTGATTTTTCACAGTGAGCGCACGTTCGGCGTACGAGCTATGCGTCGAGATCCTGCTCGACGAGCTCGGCGATCTTCTTCAGCGTCGCGTCGTCGTCGCAGTGCACGGTCACCTGCGCGCCGTTGGCCGCACCGAGCGTCATGATCATCAGTGCCGAGCCGGCGTCGACGGGCTCACCGCCGTCCGTCGAAAGCGATACAGGCACAGCCGCGTTGACGGCGGCCTCGGCGATGATCGCCGCGGGCCGTGCGTGCAGGCCGATCGCCGATCCGACGGTCACGGTCATTTCTGCCATGGTTTCTCCTTGTGTGTTGGGTTGGTTCTGCGGATCAAGCGGTCGCGAGCGCGGGCGTTTCGTCGACGCTGGCGGCCGGCTTCGCGAACTGCTTGGCGGCCATGACGGCAAGCGCACCGGCCACGGTGCCGACGAGGATCGCGATGATGAACCAGATGATGTGGCCGATCGCGAAGAACACGAAGATGCCGCCGTGCGGTGCCCGCGAGGTCACGCCCGTCGCCATGCAGAGGGCGCCGGTTATCGCACCGCCGAACATCATCGACGGAATCACGCGGAACGGGTCGGCGGCCGCGAACGGGATGGCGCCCTCGGAGATGAAGCATGCGCCGAGAAGTACAGCGGCCCGGCCGTTTTCCCGCTCGGGCTCGCTGAACAGTTGCGGCCGCACAAAGGTCGCCAGCGCCATCGCGAGCGGTGGCACCATACCGGCGGCCATCACCGTGGCCATGATCTCGAAGGACGTCGTGGTGGCTGCGGTCAGCCCTGCGGTGGCGAATGCGTAGGCCGCCTTGTTGACCGGGCCGCCGAGGTCGAAGCACATCATCAGGCCGAGGATGACGCCGAGCAGGACGGCCGACGTGCCGGACATCCCGCTGAGCCAGTTGGTCAGGCCCGTCGTAGCCGCGGCGAGCGGGCGACCGAGCAGCATGAACATCAGGAGGCCGACGACGAGCGACGCGCACAGCGGGATGATGACCACCGGCATCAGCCCTCGGAACCACTGCGGGACAGCCCATTTGCTGATCCACAGCGCCGCGAAGCCTGCGATGAGGCCGCCGACGATGCCGCCGATGAACCCGGCGCCCACGAATACGGCCACCGCACCTGCTGTGAATCCGGGCGCGATGCCGGGCCGGTCGGCGATCGCGAACGCGATGTAGCCGGCGAGCGCGGGCACCAGGAAGCTGAAGGCAAGTCCGCCGAGGCTGAACAACACCGCGCCGAGGTACTGCGCGAAGCCGCCGGGCGGCAGGTTCCACAGCGAGTTCTCCAGCGCGTACATGTTGGCGAACGACTGGGTGCCGCCGTCGGGCTTGTTGGCGATCTCGTAGCCGCCGAACAGGAAGCCCAGCGCGATGAGCAGACCACCGGCCGCGACGAACGGGATCATGTAGCTCACGCCGGTGAGCAGGATCTGCCGGGTGCGGGTGCCCCAGCCGACGCCGCCGGCCTGCGCCGCGCTCGCGGGCGTCCCGTAACCGCTGCCCTCGACGCGGGCGGCGTTCGGATTGCCCGCTGCGGCAAGCGCTTCGGCGACCATCTTGGCCGGCTCGTTGATCGCGCGCTTGACGCCGGATGCGACGACCGGCTTCCCCGCGAACCGGCCCTTGTCCTTCACTCCCACATCTGTGGCGAAGATGACCGCGTCGGCTCGGGCGATCGTCGACGGGTCCAGGGGGGTGCTGCCCGACGAGCCCTGCGTCTCGACGTGCAGCGTCACGCCGGCTGCTTTCGCCGCGGCGGCGAGCGAGTCGGCGGCCATGTAGGTGTGGGCGATTCCGGTGGGGCAGGCGGTGATCGCCACGAGCGTTCTCGGCTCGGCAGCGACGGGCTCCTCGGCCGGTGCGGCTGGCTTTGGCTTCTCGCCGGGGTTGAGCACCTCGCCGACAAGGCCGACCACCTCGTCGGTGGTGGAGGCGTCCCGCAGCGACTGCACGAACTCCTTGCGGACCAGCGCGCGGGCCAGGCTGGAGAGCAGCTTCATGTGCTCGGCGCCGCCCGCCTCAGGCGCCGCGATCAGGAACGCCAGATCGGCGGGGCCGTCGGGGGCGCCGAAGTCGACGGGCGGCCGCAGGCGGGCGAATCCGATCGATGCCGTCTCGACATGCGGTGAGCGGCAGTGCGGTATCGCGATGCCCCCGGGCAATCCGGTCGCCGACTGTCCCTCGCGGGCCATGGCCGCGGCGATGAGTCCTTCTGCGTCGGTGGTGCGCCCGGAATCGGCGAGCCTGCCGACAAGGCGTGCGATCACGGCCTGCTTGTCTGCGCCCGCATCGACGTCGAGCAGTATCAGATCGGCGTCGATGATGGGCCGGGAAGCGGTGCTGGTCATGGCGATACCTTCGGTTGTTGTTGCTAACAGGCGGGGTTGGCGGCGGGGGAAACAGCCGAGAGGACAACGGCATCGAGGTCGATCTCGGCCGGGGTGGGCAGGGCGGAGCCCGGCAGGGCGGCGGCGGCGCTGCCGTATGCGACGGCCATCTGCAGCCGTCGCGGCGGCTCGGCGCCCCCGACGTCGGCGCGAATGTAGCCGGCCAGACTGGAGTCGCCTGCGCCGACGGTGCTGCGCGGTTCGATGGGCGGCGGGGTGGCGAGCCAGCTGCCCGTGTCGTTGACGAGGACGGCGCCGGCAGCCCCGAGGGTGGCGAGCACCGCGCCGATGCCGCGGTCGACGAGCCGCTGCGCTGCGAGGACGACGGGTTCTGGATCGCCCGCAGTCACTGCGGCTTCCAGCGCTTGCGGCGAGAAGCCGATGACGCCGGCGAGCTCCTCGGCGTTGGGTTTGATCAGATCGGGGGCGGCGCGGTCGAGTCCGTCGACCAGAGCGGCCAGCGGGCGGTCTGAGGTGTCGACGGCGACCATGCACGGGTACGGCGCGAGCAGCGCGACGATCTCGGCGAACCAGGTGTCCGGCATACCCGGCGGCAGCGATCCCGACATCACCACCCACGAGGCATGCTCGGCGCTGCCGACGACGGAACGGGCGAGTGCGTCGACGGCGGCGGCGTCCATGGGGGCGCCGGGCTCATTGATCTTTGTTGTCGTGCCGTCCATCTCGGTGACGGCGATGTTGGTCCGCACCGCCGCGGTGATGGGCACACAGCGAAACGGCACGCCGATGTCCCGCAGGGCGACCACCATCGGATCGGTGCCCGACGCGGGCAGCAGCGCCACGGCGTCGACGCCCGCGAGGGACAACGCCCGCGCGACGTTGACCCCCTTACCGCCGGGCTCGGTGGTCACCGAGCTGACCCGGTGCACCGCGCCGCGGGTGAGCGGCGTCGCGAGGGTGACCGTGCGGTCCAGGCTCGGGTTCGGTGTGACGGTGACGATCATGCGATCACGACTTCGATGCCCTGCTCGGTGAGTTGCTCGCGGTAGGCGCCGCTGAGCTCGGAGTCGGTGACCAGCGCGTCGACGCTCGACAGCGGTGAGAAGCTGATGAAGTCCTCCCGGCCGACTTTCGACGAATCCGCGACCACCACAACGAAGTTCGCACTGGCGATCATCGCGCGCTTAACCGCGGCCTCCTCGCTGTCGGGGGTGGACAGTCCATGCCGGACGCTGATGCCGTTGGTGCCGATGAACGCGATGTCGACACGCAATGTCTCGAGCACGCGCAGTACGTGCTCGCCGACGGCCGCCTGGGTGAGGCCGCGCACCCGGCCGCCCAGCAGTTGCAGCGACACCGACGGCACTGCGGCCAGCCGGGCCGCGATGGGTACCGAGTTCGTCACGACGTTCAGCTCGCGATCGGACGGCAGCGCGGCGGCGACCCGGCTTGTGGTGGTGCCCGCGTCGAGCAGCACGCTGGCGCCGCTACGCGGAAAGAACTCGGCCGCTGCCGCGGCGATGGCGTCCTTGTGCTCGGCGCGGGTGTTCTCGCGCTCTCCGACGCCGGACTCGACCAACTTCAACGCACGCACAGGTACGGCGCCGCCGTGTACGCGCCGCAGCAGCCCGGCGCGATCGAGGACGGCGAGGTCGCGGCGGACCGTCTCGGTGGTGACGTCGTAGGTCTCAGCCAACTCGGCCACGGAGGCGCGGCCCTGGCTGATCACCAGCGAGGCGATCGCTTGCTGACGCTCTTCGGCATACATGGCGCTCCGTCTGTGTGGGTTTAGGCCCATATGAATGTTGATATCTGTTGTTTTACTCCTGAACATGTTGACTTGTCAATGGTTAGTTTGTAACCTGCTTCACATGACCGCACCATCGCCGTCCACGTCACTCGCCGCTTCCTCCGGATCGGAAACGCCGCCAGCGGGCACCGTTCTGCAGGGCGTTCCCGTGGTCGCGGGTATCCAGTACGGCCCCGTCATCAGGCCCGGTCGCCTCCCGGTGCTCGACAACGTCGATGCGCCGCCCGAGGTGGAAGAGGAAGAGCGTCCTGCGGAGGCGGCGCGCTTCACCGCGGCGGCCAACGCGGTGGCTGCCCGGCTGCGCGACCGCGCCGCGCATGCGACCGGCGCCGCGTCGGAGGTGCTGGCCGCGACGGCCACCCTGGCGCAGGACCGCGCCTGGCTGGGCGCCGCAGAGAAGCTGATCAACGCAGGCGCCCCTGCGCCGCGGGCCGTGGTTGCGGCCGTCGACCAGTTCGTGGACCTCTTCACACAGCTCGGCGGCCTGATGGCCGAACGCGTCACCGATCTGCGTGACATCCGCGACCGGGTCATCGCCGAACTCAGCGGACTGCCCGAGCCCGGCGTGCCGCTACCCGATGTGCCGTCGGTGCTGCTGGCCGACGACCTCGCACCCGCCGACACCGCGGGCCTTGACCCCGCACTCGTCGTGGCGCTGGCCACCACGTTGGGCGGACCGACCAGCCACACCGCGATCATCGCCCGCCAACTCGGCCTGCCGTGCGTGGTCGCGGTCGACGGCCTCGATGTGGTCGGCGCGGGCGCGATGGTGCTCGTCGACGGCACGCGCGGCACCGTCACCGTCGCACCGGATGCCGCGGCAGCGGCGGAGGCCGTGGCGTCGGCCAAGCAGGAGGCGGAACTCGCGGCGCAATGGGGCGGCCCCGGCGCGACGTCGGACGGCCACGCCGTCGCCGTGCTCGCCAACGTGCAGGACGGCGCAGCGGCCCGCAGTGCCCGCGAGACACCCGCCGAAGGCGTGGGACTGTTCCGTACCGAGCTGTGCTTCCTCAACCGCGACACCGAGCCCAGCGTCGACGAGCAGGCGCAGATCTACGGGGAGGTGCTCGATGCCTTCGCCGGCCACAAGGTCGTCGTGCGGACGCTCGACGCCGGCTCGGACAAGCCGTTGAAGTTCGCCGGGCATCCCGATGAGGCCAACCCGGCGCTCGGGGTGCGGGGGATCCGGATCGCCGACGGCAACCCGGGGATTCTCGAGCGTCAGCTGGACGCCATCGCCGCGGCGGGCAAGGCCACCGGCAACGCTCCGTGGGTGATGGCGCCGATGATCGCGACCGTCGATGAGGCGAGCCGCTTTGCCGCTCAGGTCCGCATCCGCGGCCTGGCCCCCGGTGTGATGATCGAGGTGCCTGCTGCGGCTCTGCTCGCTGACCGGATCCTGGAACACGTCGACTTCCTGTCGATCGGGACCAATGACCTTGCGCAGTACACGATGGCCGCCGACCGGATGTCGGCCGAGCTGGCGACCCTCACCGACCCGTGGCAGCCCGCGGTGCTTGCTTTGGTCGCGATGGCCGCCAGGGCGGGTGCGGCCGTCGGCAAGCCGGTCGGCGTGTGCGGCGAGGCCGCCGCCGACCCGCTGTTGGCATGCGTTCTCACGGGGCTCGGGGTGTCGTCGCTGTCTGCTGCGGCGGCGGCGGTGAACGGCGTCGGCGCCAAGCTCTCGCAGGTGACTCTTCAGCAGTGCCGTGAGGCGGGCGACGCCGTGTTGGCGACCGGTAGCGCCGCCGAGGCACGGGCCGCCGCGCTTGAAGTGCTGGGCTAGGAATTAATCGGACCGCAGTCCGGTTCTATGCGACATGCCTGCTATCACCGCTGACACCCTGACCTTGCCGAGGCTTTCTGCGCCTACGGCAGCCGACACCGAGCGGCCCGTCCGCTCCATCACCACCGGGCCGCGCGGTTACGAAGGCGAGGGCTTTCCCGTCGTGCGCGCCTTCGCCGGCGTGAGCTCCGCCGACCTCGACCCCTTCGTCCACATGGACCAGATGGGCGAGGTCGAATACCAGCCCGGCGAACCGAGGGGCACCGACTGGCACCCCCACCGCGGCTTCGAAACGGTCACGTACATGATCGACGGCCGCTTCGCCCACCAGGACAGCCACGGCGGCGGAGGCCTGATCACCGACGGCGCCACGCAGTGGATGACCGCGGGCTCCGGCATCCTGCACATCGAGACCCCGCCCGCCGAGCTCGTCGAAAGCGGCGGCATGTTCCACGGCATCCAGCTGTGGGTGAACCTGCCGCGCAAGGACAAGTTCGCGACGCCGCGCTACCAGGCGATCGAGGGCAACGAGGTCAAACTGCTCTCGTCTGAAGATGGCGGCGCCCTGGTTCGCGTCATCGCCGGTGACGTCGACGGACATGGCGGCCCTGGTTCCACCCACACTCCGATCACTCTGGCGCACAGCACCATCGAGCCCGGTGCCCGGTTGAGCCTGCCGTGGAACCGCGACTTCAACGCGCTGGTGTACGTGCTGTCGGGCCGCGGCACTGTCGGTCCGGTAGGGCATCCGATCCACGAAGGCCAGCTCGCGGTGTTCGGTCCCGGTGACCGCATCACCGTCGCCGCCGAAGGGGCGCTGGGGGTACCACCCGGCCGAAGGCGAGGGGGAGAATCGCGGCGGCCCGCCATGGAAGTGCTGGTCCTGGGCGGCGAGCCGATCCGCGAGCCCGTTGTCGCCTACGGGCCGTTCGTGATGAACTCCAAGGCCGAACTGGTCAAGGCGCTGGAGGACTACAACGCGGGCAAGTTCGGCACGATCCCGCCGAACGCCCTGATGCCGCACAGCGTTTCGTAACAAACTAACGGTGCGCCCGCGGCACCTCGACGGGATGCGGGTACACCAGTTCCAGCTCGCCGATCGCGGCCGCCACCGTCACCAACGGCATGGCGGCCGCGATGGCCATTTCATCACCATTCGACTCGGCGCGCAGGGCCACCACGAACTCGTCGCCGATCGGCACCCAGTCGCCGCCGGATCCGATTGTCCCCGACAGCCGTTCTCCGATCGCGGTGACGTGCCGCTCGACCACCTCGCGCACCCGCGGATAGGTACCCAGCGGCGGCGGCGTCGGGATGTCGGTGATCAGGTCGGCGGCCGCGCGCACCCTGATCGCCCGGTTGAAGGCACGTACGATCGGTCCGCGGAAATCGGTCTCCCCGCCGCCCTCGGAAAGATATTGCCGCACAGCGTCATCCGCCACTCGTGACGACGCGATCGCAGCTTGACTGAGCGTGGCCAGCCTGTCAGCGGTCTGTTCGTAGTCGCCGCGGGTGATCCGGTGCACGGCGGCCTCGAGATACCTCGCGAAGGCGTTGCGGGCCGATTCGACCGCCGCCTCCGCCGACGCGGTCGCGCCGCGCGGCCACAACAGCAACGAGACCACCACGCCGACGAGGGCGCCGACGATGACGTCCTCTACGCGGATCAGACCGACGCTCCACCCCGTCGGCACAATCAGGTTGAAGAAGATAAGCACCATCATCGTGAACGCCGCCTGCCCTGCGGTGAACGACGCGATCTCGGGTACGAACGCCGAGCCGAACACCACCAACGGCATGAGGATCCACAACACCGCGGGATCGACGCCCACCACGCTGATCAACAGTGCACCGAGGACGAAGCCGATGCCGGTGCCCAGCACCGCGCGCAGCATCTTGGTGCCGGTGGTGAGCGCGCTGCTGCGCAGCACCGACAAGGCGCCGAGCACCACCCAGAACCCGTGCTCGACGGGGAACACGTTGGTGACGGCGACTGCCAACGCCAGGCCAAGGCCGGTGCGCAGCGCATTGCGCACCGCGACCGATCGACCGCCGAGGAAACTCGACGTCGTCGAGCTCACCGATCTGCTCGCAGGCAACAGCCGGTCGGTCGCTGTCGTCGCGGGCATCCCCAGCCCGAGCGCCCTGGCCCACACCGGCCTGGCGTCGGCGGCCGCCGCTGCGGCGATCACCCTTCCGGTCGCCCCGATGGTGGCCGCGATGGTGCGTCGGTCCAGCAGCCGGTGCCCGATCGCGACGGCCGCGTCGTCGTCGGGTGCGCCGAGGATCGCTTCGACGTCCTGGCGGTAGCGTCCACGCGCGACCGAACGCAGATGGATGAGCGCCGCTTCGAGATTCGCGCGGTCGGTCGTCCGGTCGGCGGCCCTGGTCTCCCGCAGCACCGCGGCCGAGCACCTCAGCACCCGCACGCCCGGTGCCTGCATGTCCCGCATGCCGGGGCCAGCCTCGTCGCTGACCCGGTCGGCGAGCCATTCGAGGTCCTCGACGACGCGCACCAGCGCGCGGCTGCCCGCCGACAGGCCGACCGGGCGGAAGTCGGCGCCGAGAAAGCTCTCCCGTAAGGCCAGCATCGCCACCACCACCTCGTCGCGGCTGGCCTTGCCCTCGAGCCGATCAGCCAGCGCGGCGACGGCATCGGCGGCGTGCGTGCGCAATTCGCCGTGGTGTCGCGGCGGCAGGAAGAACAGCGCCGCGGGGACGCACACGGCGAGCGCGATCGCCCAACCGAGCAGCCGCTCGTCGATCGGTCCCGCAGGCGTGCACGCGGGCAACACGAATGTCAGCAGCGTGGGCCGTTGGCCCGCCGCGATCGTCTCGCTGAGCACGCCGGAGAACATCACCGCCACGCCGAGCGCGAACATCAACCCGACCGACAGCCACGGATGCGGAGACACCAGCGTGCCGAGCGTGATCAGAACGGCGCCGTTGATGCCCAGTCCCGTGTATGCCAGCGCCCTTGTCTGCCTGTTGCCGGGGAAGTCCGCCAGCACCATCAGCGCGAAGGAGCCGAAGATCGTGAACAGCGGGGTCTGCGAGTTGCCTGCGACGGCGAAGCTGACCGCCGCGGCAAGGGGCACGACGACCGCGGCCCGCACCGCGCGCCGCAGCGCGTCCAACTCGGGATCGCGTTCGCGGATTCGAGCGCGAACGCGAGGAGCGGAAATGGTACCGACGGCGCGGCGTGTCAGGCCGGCCGGCGCGCTAGTCATTCGTGGGAACGGAGGCGAATCGCCCGCTGTCGAGCGCGTCGGTGAGCTGCCTTGCGATCCATGTCAGCGCCACGGTGTCACGCGGAAGAGTGGACTGCTCATGTCCGACGAGGAGGTAGACGGCCCAGCGGGCGAACATCTCCGCCTGGTGTTGGTCGCCGAGGATCTCCAGCGCCGACGAGTACATGATGTCGTAGCGTTGCTGGTCCACCTTCACCTGAATGTCGTGGACATCCGGGTCCAGTGAACTCCACGCCCGAATCGCGGCTTCGGCGCCGTGCGGCAGCTCCAGACCGACCTGCACGAGGCTGTCGATCCGGCGGCGGGGGTCGGTTTCGCGTTTCAGGAATTCGATGACGAGAACCGTGCGCTCTTCCATCCAGTTCTCGAGCAACTCGCGGGTGTAGGCAGGCCAGCCGGAAAAGTAGTGATAGAAGGACCCGGTCGTGACCCCGAGGCGATTGCACACCTCGGCCAGCTTGAATCCGCCGTATCCGAGGTCGGAGAGCACGTCGAGGCCCGTTTCGAAATAAGCCTCGCGCGAAACCAGGCCCGCCATGGGTCCGAACCCTAGCCTGCGATCAGGATCACCGAGTGCTGTCGCGCATTTGCCTGGCCGATCATGAGCAACTGGCCTGACCGGGGTTTCTGTGCACGCAGTTTGCTGAACTAGCGTTCAAATCGGGTGTTCTGCGAAGCCCCTTGATGTCGTGTGGCAAGATATTGACTATGCCGCATACGGCGAGCAGGGGGCCAGGTCGTCCACCAGCAGCGAAGGCCGCTGAAACACGTGAGCGCATATTGCGTGCCGCTCGCGAGGTGTTCAGCGAACTCGGCTATGACGCTGCGACTTTTCAGGCGATCGCCATACGCGCCGACTTGACCCGGCCTGCCATCAACCACTATTTCGCGAGCAAACGGTTGCTGTACCGCGAAGTAGTCGAGCAGACCAATGCGATGGTGGTCGCTGCGGGCATGGCGAAGGCTCAAGGTCAGACGACCCTGCTCCGCCGACTGTCGGCGTTCTTCTCCGCGGCGATGCAGGCCGACAGCGAAGATCGTTCTGCCGCAGCGTTTCTGGTGACCTCGGTGCTCGAGGGACAGCGACATCCCGAGCTTCGCAGCGACGATCACGATTCGATGCGCAATTCGAGGGCCTTTGTTTCGTGGGCGGTCAACGACGCCATTGAGAAGGGCGAGCTGACCACTGACACCGACGTACCGCAACTCGTCGAGATGCTTGTCGCGGTGATGTGGGGGATGGGCTTCTATGCCGGATATGTCGGCTCGCACAACGAACTGGAAGCCATTGTCGACAAGCTCGAACTGCTGCTGGCCAACAAGCTGTGGAAGCTGGCCGAGTAAACCTTCCTGGCAAATTGCTGTGTGACCTGTGGTGATGTCTGCCACACATGCATGTAGATCAGCTAACTTATTGGGTAGCATGGCTTACGAAATGACTGACCTCCATGACGCCCCCACCGTCCGCACCGATGGCGACAGCTGGGAAATCACCGAAAGCGTCGGCGCGACCGCACTCGGAGTCGCCGCCGCCAGGGCCGTCGAAACGGCCCGCGACGACGCACTGATCCGCGACGAGTTCGCCTACCTGTTGGTGTCGTCAGCCGGGCCGGAGTGGGCGCAGATGGCCAGCAGCGATCTCACCTGGCTTGCCGACGACGAGGAGTTCCGTCGGCTGCACGACATGTCTCGCGACTATCAGGCCGTCCGTACCCACTACTTCGACGACTTCTTCCGCGCCGTGATGCGGGCGGGCATCCGGCAGGTGGTGATTCTCGCCGCGGGGCTGGACTCACGCGCTTATCGGTTGGACTGGCCCCCGGCCACCACCGTGTTTGAGATTGACCAGCCCAAGGTGCTGGAGTACAAGACCGCGACGCTGGACGCGCACGGCGCGCACCCGAAGTCGGAGCGCATTCCGGTGCCCGTCGACCTGCGCGACGACTGGCCTTCGGCGTTGATCGCCGCCGGCTTCGACGCCGCACAGCCGACCGCCTGGCTGGCCGAGGGGCTGCTGCCCTACCTGCCGCCGGACGCGCAAAACCGGCTCTTCGAACTCGTCACCAGCCACAGCGCGGCCGGCAGCCGCATCGCCGTCGAGGCGTTCAGCATGGACCTGTCGGAGCAGGCCGAGCAGGACAGGGTGGCCCGCCGCGAGCGGACCGCGCGGATGCGCGAGCGCACCGGCATCGACATCGACGTGGACACGTTGACCTACGCCGACGGCAACCGCGCGGACGCGGCGGGATGGCTGGCCGAGCACGGCTGGACCGTCGACGCGGTGCCGAGCGAGGTGGAGATGACCCGGCTCGGCCGGGCCGTGCCCGACTACGAGGCCGAAGAAATCGCCTCGAGCGTGCTGTTGCGTGCCGAACTGTCCTGAGGAGTCTCGATGAGCTCACTGCGCACCCACGACGACACCTGGGACATCGCCACCAGCGTCGGCACCACCGCGGTGATGGTTGCAGCGGCGCGTGCCGCCGAGAGCAGGCAGGACGACGCGCTGATCAACGACCCGTACGCCGACGTCCTCGTGGAGGGTGCGGGAACCGGCCCGTGGAGCACCATGCTCGATGACGAAATCGTCGAGAAGACCGCCGCCATCGATCCGGAGATCGCCGCGATGTTCCGCCACATGCGCAACTACCAGGCCGTGCGCACTCACTTCTTCGACGAGCACTTCACCGCGGCGGCCGAGGCCGGTATCCGCCAGATCGTCATCTTGGCGTCCGGTCTCGATTCGCGGGCCTACCGGTTGGCTTGGCCCGCGGGCACCACCGTCTTCGAGATCGATCAGCCCAAGGTGCTGGAGTACAAGGCGACGAAGCTCGCCGACAACGACGTGCAGCCGGCGGCGACACTGCACCAGGTACCGATCGATCTGCGCAACGACTGGCCGAAAGCCCTGCGCGACAAGGGTTTCGACCCGAGCAAGCCGACGGCATGGCTGGCAGAGGGTCTGCTGATGTATCTGCCCGCCGATGCGCAGGACCGGCTCTTCGCGTTGATCACCGAGCTGAGCGCGCCCGGCAGCCGGATCGCCGCCGAAGCGGTCGGTGTGCGCTCGGACGAACGGCGCCAGGAGATGTCCGCGCGGTTCGACAAGATCGCCCAAGAACTCGGCATCGAACGCGAGATCGACGTAGCTGAACTGATGTACAACGACCCTGACCGTGCCGACGTCGCCGATTGGCTGAATGCGCAGGGCTGGCGGGCAAAGGCCGTGACGTCACAGGACGAGATGCGCAGGCTGGGCCGCTTCGTCTTGCCGCCCGGCGCCGAAGACGACGCGTTCGCCACATTCGCCACTGCGGAGAAGCTGTAGGTCGGTCACTTCTGGGCGTCCCAACCGGTTGGTTAGGATCAGGGACGCACGTGAGGAGCAGGAAAACCCCTGCCCTCCTCGGGTCAGGAAGGACCTCCGCCATGACCGCCGACTCAATTTCCCAGCCTGCGCCCGCTGTGCCAGCTCCGACGGCACCCGGCATCCCCGAAACTGTCGCCCGCCTGCGGGCCACCTTCGCCAGCGGCCGCACCCGCAGCATCGAGTGGCGTAAGCAGCAGCTGCAGGCGCTTGAACGGATGATGACCGAGAACGAGGCGGCCGTCGCCGCCGCGCTCGAGCAGGACCTCGGCCGCGGCGCGTTCGAGTCGTGGCTGGCCGACATCGCCAGCACCGTCGGGGAAGCCAAGGACGCCGCCAAGAACGTCAAGAAGTGGACCCGCAGGCGCTATCGGCTGTTGGAGATGTCGCAGCTGCCGGGCCGCGGCTGGGTCGAGTACGAGCCGTACGGCACCGTGCTGGTCATCGGGGCGTGGAACTTCCCGTTCGTGCTGACGCTGGGGCCCGCCGTCGGCGCGATCGCGGCCGGCAACACCGTCGTGCTCAAGCCTTCTGAGGTGTGCCCGGCGTCGTCGGCCCTGATGGCCGAGTTGGTGCCCCGCTACCTCGACAACGACGCGGTTGCGGTCATCGAGGGCGACAGCGCAGTGAGCCAGGAGCTGATCGCCCAAGGCTTCGACCACATCTGCTTCACCGGAGGCACCGAAATCGGTCGCAAGGTTTACGAGGCCGCGGCCCCGCACCTGACGCCGGTCACACTCGAACTGGGTGGCAAGAGCCCGGTGATCGTGGCTGCCGACGCCGATATCGAGGTCGCGGCCAAGCGGATCGCGTGGACCAAGCTGATCAACTCCGGTCAGATCTGCATCGCGCCGGATTACGTGCTGGCCGACGCGAAGATCCGCGATCAGCTGGTCGACAAGATCAAGGAGGCCGTGACGACGTTCGAAGCCGAAAACCCAGACGGCAAGCGGATTGTCAACGAACGTCACTTCGATCGGCTGACCTCCGCGCTGGCGGCCACCAAGGGCAACATAGCGATCGGAGGCGGCTCCGATTCGTCGAAGATCAGCATCCAGCCCACCGTCGTGGTCGATCCCGATCCGGCCGAACCGCTGATGACCGACGAGATCTTCGGCCCGATCCTGCCGATCATGACGGTCCAATCCCTCGACGAGGCAATCGGTTTCGTGAATTCACGGCCCAAGCCGCTGGCCGCCTACCTGTTCACCAAGACCAAGAACATCCGTGAGCGGGTGATCAAGGAAGTCGCCGCAGGCGGCATGGTGATCAACCATTTGCTCTTCCACTTCGCGACGAACAAGCTGCCGTTCGGTGGTGTCGGGCCCTCGGGGATGGGCGCCTACCACGGCAAGTTCGGCTTCGAGCAGTTCAGTCACAAGAAGACCGTGATGACCAAGCCGACCCGACCCGACGTCGGCGCCTTCATCTATCCCCCGTATACAGAAAAAGCATTGAAGCTCGCCAAACGGCTGTTCTAGGAAGGAACGTCATGCCAGGAGTGCAGGATCGCGTCATCGTCGTCACCGGAGCCGGCGGTGGGCTGGGGCGTGAGTACGCGTTGACGCTCGCCAGGGAGGGCGCCAGCGTCGTCGTCAACGACCTCGGTGGTGCGCGTGACGGCACGGGCGCCGGCCACAACATGGCCGACGAGGTGGTCAAGGAGATTCGCGACGCCGGCGGCCGCGCCGTCGCGAACTACGACTCCGTAGCCGAATCCGAGGCCGCCGAGAACATCATCAAGACCGCGATCGACGAGTTCGGCAAGGTCGACGGCGTGGTGAGCAACGCGGGCATCCTGCGCGACGGCACATTCCACAAGATGGAGTTCGGCGCCTGGGACTCGGTGCTTAAGGTGCATCTGTACGGCGGCTACAACGTGATTCGCGCCGCTTGGCCGCACTTCCGGGAGAACAGTTACGGCAGGGTCGTCGTCGCGACATCCACCAGCGGCCTGTTCGGCAACTTCGGCCAGGCCAACTACGGCGCGGCGAAGCTTGGCCTCGTCGGGCTGATCAACACGCTGGCTCAAGAGGGCGCGAAGTACAACATCAAGACCAACGCCGTCGCGCCGATCGCCGCCACCCGCATGACGCAGGACATCCTGCCGCCCGAGGTGTTCGAGAAGCTGACGCCGGAGTACGTCGCCCCGGTGGTGGCTTACCTGATGAGCGAGGAAAACCCCGATACCGCATCGGTGTTCATCGTCGGTGGCGGCAAAGTACAAAGGGCAGCGCTCTTTCAAAACGAAGGCACCACATTCACAACTGTGCCGTCGGTCGACGACGTCGCAGCCAAGTGGGGCGAGATCACCGACCTGTCCGCTGCGCAGCGGGCGACCTTCAGCCTGGGTTGATCGCCTCCGAATGAAAGCGCTTGTCGCGCGCGAACTTTCCGGGCCGACCGGACTCGACTACACCGAGGTCGACGACGTCAGCGGCGGCGACGACGCCATCGTCGTCGACGTCTGCGCGGCCGGGGTCAGCTTCCCGGACCTGCTGCTGCTTCGTGACGAGTACCAGCTGCGGCTGGAACCACCGTTCGTCCCCGGCATGGAGGTCGCAGGCGTCGTGCGGTCGGCGCCCTATGAATCCGAATTCAGACCGGGTCAACGGGTTACCGCGCTGTCGATGCTCGGCGGCTGGGCTGAGCAGGTGGTGGTGCCACCGGCCAACCTGACGCGGACACCGGATGTTCTCGACGACGCCGAAGCCGTCGCGCTGCTGGGCAACTACCAGACGATGTACTTCGCGTTGGCCAAGCGCGCTGCGCTGCGGGCAGGCGAGACGGTCTTGGTGCTCGGCTCAGCGGGCGGCGTCGGGACGGCGGCCATTCAGATCGCAAAGGCCTTGGGCGCCAGAGTGGTCGCGATGGTGCACCGGCCACAGGCCCACGACTTCGTGCGTTCGCTCGGTGCCGACGTCGTGCTGCCGTTGACCGACGGCTGGCTGCAGGCCGTGAAGGACCACACCGACGGCCGCGGCGTCGACCTTGTGGTCGACCCCGTCGGCGGTGACGCGTTCGACGATGCGGTGCGCGCGCTCGACACCGAGGGCAGGCTGCTGGTGATCGGCTTTGCGGCGGGTGGCATTCCGACGGTCAAGGTCAACCGGCTGCTGCTGCGCAACGTCAGCGTCATCGGCGTGGGCTACGGCGAGTACGTCAACCGCAGACCCGGTTCGCAGGCGGTGTTCGAATTCGGGGTGGGCGAACTGGTGAAGGCCGGTCTCCGGCCGCCGCCGCCGATGAGGTACCCGCTTTCTGAAGGCAGCGCTGCGTTGCAGGCTCTGGCCGACGGCGGTGTGCTGGGGAAGGTCGTGCTGGAGCCGTGACGAGCGCTTGCGCGAGAAACCGACAAATATGACGAGCGCTTGCGCGAGAAACCGACAACTATGACGCCGAAAGCCTTGGCGTTCGACGTGTTCGGCACGGTCGTCGATTGGCGCTCCAGCATCATCCGCGAGCTCGAACAGTTCGGGCAGATGCACGGCGTCGCCGCTGACTGGGCCGGCATGGCCGACGACTGGCGTAAGGGCTACGCGCCGGCGATGAACCGGGTGCGCGGCGGGGAACTGCCGTGGACGCGCATCGACGACCTGCACCAGATGATCCTCGACGAACTGCTTGCCGCAGCGGGTATCACGTCGGTCGGCGAGGACGACATCGACCACCTCAACCGGGCCTGGCACCGGCTGGACCCCTGGCCGGACAGCGTGGCGGGCTTGACCCGGCTGAAGGAGGGGTTCGTCATCACCACTCTGTCGAACGGGAACGTGTCGCTGCTGACGAACATGGCCAAACGGGCTGGGCTGCCGTGGGATTGCGTGATCTCGGCGGAATTGTTCCACCACTACAAGCCCGACCCGCAGGCATATCTGGGCTGCGCGGATCTGCTCGGCGTGCGACCGGGGGAGTCGATGCTCGTCGCCGCGCACCCCTCCGATCTGCGGGCGGCGCGCGACGTCGGTCTGAAGACCGCGTTCGTCTCCCGGCCGCAGGAGTACGGTCCCGGTCAGCGGCCGCCGAGGATGGACGACGGCGAATTCGATTTCACGGCAACCGATTTTCTCGACCTCGCCGGTCAGCTGGGTGCCTGAAACGACGGCGTAGCGTGAAAGGATGACCGATCAGTTGACGACGGAACTGCCGCCCGCATTGCGCAGGGCGATCGGCCTGCTCAAAGATCCGCCTGCCGACCCGGACGTGAGCAGAGGCTATCTCGACCTGACCTTCGACATCCCGGTGTCCGACGCCGCGCTGCCGAAGAACACCGGCGCCATTCAGGCGGCGTGGGCGTCGGGGCTCGGATCGATGCTCTACGACAACGCGCAGGCCTTCGCGCGCAGGTTCGTCGGCGCCTGGCAGTTGCCGGTCGACTGGCTGAACGTGCCGGCGGGCGGGGTCGCCCTCGACGTCGGCAGCGGCCCTGGCAATGTCACCGCGTTGCTGGCCCGCGCCGCGGGCCCCGACGGGCTGGCGCTGGGCGTCGACATCTCCGAGCCGATGCTGGCCCGCGCTGTCAGTACCGAGGCCGGTCCCACTGTCGGTTTCCTGCGTGCCGACGCCCAGCGGCTGCCGTTTCGCGACGAGACCTTCGATGCGGCGACGTCGATGGCGGTGCTGCAGCTGATCCCGAATCCGGCGACGACGCTGTCGGAGATCGCACGGGTGCTGAAGCCCGGTGGCCGGGTCGCCGTCATGGTGCCGACCGTGGGCCGCGGCGCCGAATTTCTGCGCTGGCTGCCCAACGGCGGCGTGCATTTCTTCACCGAGGACGAACTCGGCGACACCTTCGAGGAACTCGGCCTCGTCGGCGTCCGGACGAAGACGCTGGGCAATATCCAGTGGGCGCGCGGCCGCAAGCCCTGAGGCCGTAGATTCGACCTCTACGAGGAGGTGCAGGCGATGGCAGGCCCTGACCTTGCCGAGTTGTGGGATGCGCACTGCAGATGCGAGTTCGAGTCGCGTGACGTCGACGCAACCATGGCGACCATGGTCGCCGAGCCATACGTGAACCACATTCCCACCATGACCGGCGGCGTCGGCTTCGCCGATTTGCACTACTTCTACTCAAACCATTTCGTCGGGGTGAACCCACCCGACATGGAGCTGGAGCCCGTCAGCCGCACGGTCGGCGACAGTTCCGTTGTCGATGAGTTCATCCTGCGTTTCACCCACACGACGGTGATGGACTGGATGCTGCCCGGAATCGAACCCACCGGGCGCGCCGTTGAGGTTCCGATGGTTGCGATCGTCCAGTTCACGGGCGACAAGCTTTCCCATGAGCACATCTACTGGGATCAGGCCAGCGTGCTTCTGCAACTCGGATTGCTCGAGGCCGACGGTCTTCCGATTGCCGGCGCCGCGACCGCGGACAAGGTGCGCGACGTCGGCCTGCCCAGCAATACTCTGATCCCGTGAGCGCCGGCGGGATCGTCCTCGTTGCACTCGTCATCGCCGTCGGCATCATCGGCATCATCGTGCCGCTGCTGCCCGGCATCCTGCTGGTGTACGCGGCGATCCTCGTGTGGGCCGTCGTCGAGCACAACGTGGCGGCATGGGTGACGCTCGGCGTCGTCACCGCCTTGATCGGCGCGACCACGCTGATCAAGTACATGTGGCCGATGAAGCGCATGCGCGCCGCCGACGTCGGCACGATGACGCTGCTGGCCGGCGCGGTACTCGGCATCATCGGTTTCTTCGTGATCCCGGTTGTCGGGCTGGTGATCGGGTTCGTGCTCGGTGTCTATTTGGCCGAGCTGGCGAACCACCGCGACCAACGGGTCGCATGGACGTCGACGAAACACGCGCTCAAGGGAGTGGCTCTTTCGGTCGGTGTCGAGTTGGCGGGCGCGCTGCTGGCCACCGTCGCCTGGGCGTTCGGGGTCTACATAACGCAGTAAAACGCGCGCCGATCTGGCTAGGTTCTTTCCTATGGGCAAGCTCCGCTTCGGATACTTCATCGCGCCGTTCCACCGCGCAGGCACCAACCCCACCCTCGCTCTGCAGCGCGACCTCGAGTTCGTCGAGCATCTCGACAGGGTCGGTTTCGACGAGGTGTGGATCGGCGAGCATCACTCCGCCGGCAGCGAGATCATCAGCTCTCCGGAGGTGTTCATCGCCGCCGCGGCCGAGCGGGCGAAACGGATCCGGTTCGGCACCGGCGTGATCTCTCTGCCGTACCACAACCCGCTATGGGCGGCCGACCGGCTGATGCTGCTCGACCACCTCACCCACGGCCGCATCATCGGCGGCGTCGGACCCGGCTCACTGCCGACCGATTCGTCGATGATCGGCCTGACCCCGACCGACACCCGCGAGCTGCTCGAGACCAACCTCGACATCCTGGTGCGGCTGCTGGCCGGCGAGACCGTCACCGCCAAGACCGCGACGCACGAACTGCACGACGCACAGCTGCAGCTCGCGCCGTACTCCGACGGCGGCATCCCGCTCTCGGTTGCGGCCGTGGCCTCGCCGACCGGCGCGCGGCTGGCGGGCAAGCACGGCATCGGGCTGCTGTCTATCGGCGCGACGCTTATCGTCGAAGGGTTCGACGCGCTCGCGTTCCACTGGGGCATCGCAGAGGAACGCGCCGCCGCGTTCGGCACCACCGTCGACCGCAGGAACTGGTCGCTGGTGTGTCCGATGCACATCGCCGAAACCGAGGAGCAGGCGCGCGAGGACGTCCGCTTCGGTATCGCGCCGTGGTTCCGGTACTTCCAGAAGGTCGCGGCCTTCCCGCAGATGACCATGCCCGGCGATGAGGTCGACGAGATGATCGGCATCATCAACGACGCCGGCGCTGGCGTGATCGGCACACCCGAGACGGCCAGAGCTCAGGTGCAGCGGCTGTGGGACCAGTCGGGCGGGTTCGGCTGCATGCTGCAGATGGGCCACGAATGGGCCAACCCTGCCGCCACCAGACGCTCCGCGGAACTCTTTGCCGCAGAGGTCATTCCGCACTTTCAAGGGCAGGCGAAGCCGACACTCGACGCCGCGGCGCGCGCCAGCGACGTGCGCGAGGACCTGGCGCAGACGGCGATGAGCGCCATCGAGCACATGACAAAGAAGTACGAAGCCGAGAAGAGCGGCGGTTAGCGATTCGGGCGCGCTGGGTCACCCTCAGCGTGACTGCGCGCGCCGAAATCACTTCGTGCGGCGCGGTATGCGCGGAACGCCGGCCAGCAGGCCTCGCTGGGGAACTCCAAGCACGGGCTCGGCGGCAACACCGAGTTCGGCGAGGATGTCGTTGGCGGCGAGCACCCCGGACATCGCAGACCGCTCCATCAGCCCCGACAGATAGGGCAGCTCGACGAAGTCGCCGGCAATCCGCAGTCCCCGTGCGTCGGTGCGTACTCCGGGGCGGGTGCCTGCCGACCCCGGTGGAAAGGCGGGTGCGGTCGCCTCCATCCGGTCGTGCCGGTGGACGACGGCGGCGTCGGCGATTTCGGGCCACAGCGCGGCCAGCTCCTCGCGCATGGCCTTTGCCGCGACATCGGCGTTGTCGAGACCGCAGGAGTAGGAATGCAGTTCGATCACCGACCCGCCGGTCTCGCGGGCCCAGCGCGCACTGGGCTCCTCGAGCCTCGAGTACACGGCGACTGAGTCGAGGTTGGGCTGGCCGGTGACGGCGCTGAAGGACGCTCTCTCGGGTGCGACGTCTCGGTCGAGCCACAGCCTGCTGACCGCGAACGGCGGTGCCACGGTGAGCGATTGGCACTGACGCGCGAGCCCAGGCGCCGCTGCCGCAGTGGTCGGTGACGCCGCGAGCAGCGTCCGCAGTGCACCGGGGTCCAAGGCCAGTACGACGTGCCTGCTTCGGAGCTCGCCGGTTTCGGTGCCGATGCGCCAGCCCTGCCCGTCGGGCTCGACACCGGTGACCCGTGTCTCGGTCCGCAACTCGGCGTCGCGACCGATCAGGTACTCGCGCAACGGGTTCCAGATCGCCGTCGCGTAGTCGGTGTCGGTGACGTCGAAGCCGATGCCCTCCGGATTGCCGAGGAAGTAGTAGTGGAACATCGCCACCAACTCCGCGGCCGACAGGTCGCCCTGGTTGCAGAAGAACGACCGCGCGAAGGCCTCGAACAACATGCTGCGGGTGCGTTCGGACATGCCGAGGCTGTCAAGGAAAGCGGCGGCGTCGGTGTCGTCGAATTCGGCGGTCGTGGTGGCGCGGTCGTAGGCCAGCAGCGCCCGCCCCGCGTCGGGGTTGGCGCGCGTCAGTTCCCGACGGGTCAGGCTCTTCGAGCGCAGCGCCAGTGCCAGCAGGTTGAGCGGCGGAGCGGCAGGCAGACCCGAAAGGTCCTCGGCCGGGTATGTCGCCGAGATCACCGGATAGCTCGGCACCGGTTGAAGAAACGACAACTGCGGATCGACGCGGCGCAGGATGGACCGCCATGTGTAGTAGTGTCGGAAGAACGCGTGAAAACCGTGTTCGACGTGCTGCTCGCTGCCGCAGGGCAAGGTCTCATGCCACGCGCCCAAGCGGCCGCCGAGATACCCGGCCGACTCCAAAACCGTGACCTTGACGCCTCTTTCGGCCAACACGACCGCAGCGGACATCCCCGCGATGCCCCCGCCGACGACCGTCACCTCCGCCGGATCGGAGACATCGCGCGGCAGCAACGGATCGGCGACGACCAGACGGCGGGGCCGCATCCGGAACGGGGCGGCACGGCTCCGCAATGCGCTCATGCCTCGACTCCCGCTCGCTCCGGTCCTCGCTCGTTCCTCGCTGCGATCCTCACTCGCGCTCGTCTTCGGGGGTCGCTCACGCCGCCACCATATGTGGCGTACGTCCGCGGCGGCGCACCAGCGCAACGGCGAAGGGCACCGCGATCGCGCCCATGAGCACGGCGCCGGTGATGGCCGACCCGGGCAGATCGAAGAAGACCGCATGACCCATCACCGAGGAGAAGTACACCCACAGATACAGCGCCGACGCGGGCGCCGACGGGACCTGCTCGCGCGGCAGCGCGCGGTCGAGGCTCGCCATGATGACCGTCGAAACCAGCAACCAGCCGAGGTAATTGGTCAGGGGGATGCCCGGTATCAGCGGCAGGCCCGGCGCGGGATCGAACCACGTCCAGTGCCCCGCGGCCACCATCTGCGGGTCGAGGAACACGTCCCATGCGGTCAGTGCCGCCGCCCCGACGACCGCGACGGCCGGACCGCGCGCCACCAGCGTTCGGGCCACCACCAGCGCAGGCCAGGCCATCATCACCCAGGCCAGCGGCACGACCACCGGCACACCGAGCAGTTCGGGGCCGAGCGTGCCGGTGTAGGCGTAGTGCCCGAACGGTCGTCCCGTCGCCACGCCGACCGCCTCGGCGGCCAGCCCCCCTCCGCCGGCCACCGCGGTAAGGACGCCGGCGCCCGCAGGACCGTGCACCCGCGCGGCGTCGGCCACCGCGGCGACGAAGAACACCACCACGCTCGCCACCGTGACCTCGGTGCGCCAGCCTTCTGGCATCAGCGGGTAGGCGATCTGCACCCCGACCGCCGCCGCGACGAGCGTCCACACCACATAGGCGACGCGCAGCTGCGCAACGGGCACGGCGATCGCCACGCGCACTACCTCCGCAGTTCTCCAAACCCGGTGCTGCCACCCGGTGGGCTGCCTTGCCCCGGTACGACTTCGTAGAGTTTCCAAGGTGCCCGATACGCGCCTCGACAAAACGCTGCGCGCGCTCGTCGTCACGGGTTCGTCACTTGCTTGCCTCGGCACGGCCCACCAGCTGATCAATCAGCGCGTGCTCCGCCGGCCGCCCGCCGATCCACCGCAGGTGTCCGCTGCGGTGTCGATTCTGGTGCCCGCCCGCGACGAAGCGCACCGCATCGCGCCGACGATCCGGTCGATGCTCGCGCAGCAGGGGTTGTCCGACGCCGAGATCCTGGTGCTCGACGACGGTTCGACCGACGGCACCGCCCACGCCGTCCGGGTTGCGGCCGCGTCGGATCCGCGCCTGACCGTGCTGACCGGGACCCCGCCGCCGCAAGGCTTCCTAGGTAAGCCGCACGCCTGCGCGCAACTGGCCGCCGCGGCGCGCGGTGAGGTGCTGGTGTTCGTCGACGCCGACGTCGTCCTCGAACCGGACGCCGTTGCGGCCGCCGTCGCGGTGCTGCGCGGGCCGCAGCCACTGGACCTGCTGTCGCCGTGGCCGCGCCAGATTGTCGCGGGATGGTCGGGTCGTCTGATCCAACCGCTGTTGGCGTGGTCGTGGCTCACCACCCTGCCGCTCCGCCTGGCCGAGCGTTCGCGTCGGCCCTCGATGGCGGCGGCCAACGGCCAGTTCCTGCTGATCGAGGCCGCCGCGCTGGCACGGGCCGGGGGCTGGCAGGCGGTGGCGGGCGCCGTGCTCGACGACATCGGCATGGCCCGCGCGATTCGGGCGTCCGGCGGCCGCACCGGTATCGCCGACGGTTCGGCGTTGGCGACGTGCCGGATGTACGCGAGCGGGCGGGAACTACGCGAGGGGTATCGCAAGTCGCTGTGGGCGGCGTTCGGGTCACCGGCGGGTGCGCTGGCGGTGGCGGCGGCGCTCGCGGTCGTTTACGTGCTGCCCGCGGCCGCCGCGCTGACCGGTTCGCGGGTCGGCGCGCTTGGCTACGCAGCCGCCGTCGTCGGGCGCGTTTTGGTGACCCGGTGGGGCGGCAGGCCGGTCGACGCCCTCGCGCATCCGCTTTCGGTGGTTGCCCTGCTGACCTTGTTGGCGTCGTCGTGGGCGGGCCGGACGCGGGGCTCGCTGCGCTGGAAGGGCCGGGCGGTATGAGCCGGATCGTCGTGATCGGCGCGGGCCTCGGCGGCCTCGCCGCAGCGGCCCGGCTGGCCGCTGCCGGGCATCGCGTCACCGTGTTCGACCGCGCAACCCCCGTCGGCGGCAAGCTGGGCGTCCTCGAGCGCGACGGTTTCACGTTCGACACCGGTCCCTCGCTTGTGACGTTGCCCGACGAGTTGACCCGGCTGTTCGGCGACACCGGTGGGCCGGCCGACCTGGCCCTGACGCCCGTCGACCCGGCGTGCGCCTACGTGTTCGCCGATGGCACCGAAGTGGCGTTTCCGCACGACGCCGCGGCCGTTCCCGCCGCACTCGACGAGGCGCTCGGGGTCGGCGCGGGAGAGCCGTGGCGCCTGTTGCACGATCGATCGCGACGGGTGTGGGAGCTGGTCGGCGAGCCAGTGCTGCGCCGGCCCGTCACACTCGCCGCACTGGCCCGGATGAGCCTGCGTCCCGCGGACCTGCGGGCGGTGGCCCCGTGGCGGACCCTCGACACCCTTGGCAGGCAGATGTTCGCCGACCCGCGAATGCGCATGTGGCTCAACAGGTATGCGACGTACTCGGGTTCCGATCCGCGCCGCATCCCTGCGGTCTTGGCGGTGACGAGCTTCGTCGAGCAGGAATTCGGCGCGTGGTACGTGCCGGGCGGATTGCGGCGCATCGTCGATGCCGTCGCGGCACGCTGCCGAGAACTCGGCGCCGAGATCCACACCGGTTCGGCCGTCGACGGGGTTCTGGTGTCCGGCGGTCGCGCCAGCGGCGTGCGCGTCGGCGGTCGCGAGTTCGCGGCCGACGCGGTGGTCAGCAATGCCGACGCCGCCGCCCTCTACGGCCAGCTGCTGCCCGCGGGCGCAACGCGGGCCGGCGGGCGCCGACTGCGACGCAGCCCGCGCTCGATGGCCGGGTTCGTGCTGCTTCTCGGGTTGTCGGGGCGCAGGCCAGGAGTGGCCCACAGGGTGTACTTCCCGCGCGACTACGACGCCGAGTTCGACGCCGTCTTCGGACGCCGGCCGCAGCCCGTCGCCGATCCGACGGTCTACGTGCACGCCCCCGACGACCCGGCGCAGCGTCCCGACGACGACTCCGAGGGCTGGTTCGTGATGGTCAACGCCCCGTCACACGATCCAGGCCTTGGCGTCGACTGGGACGAACCCGGCCTTCGCGAGCGCTATGCCGGACACGTCCTTGACGTGCTGGCCGGGCGCGGCGCCGACGTCCGCGACCGCATCCGCTTCGTCGAGACGATCACCCCCGCCGATCTCGAGCGTCGCACCGGCTCACCGGGTGGCGCGATCTACGGCACGGCCTCACACGGACCGAGGGCCGCGCTGCGCAGGCCGGCCAACCGCAGCCCGCTGCCCGGGCTGTACCTCGTCGGCGGTTCGGCTCATCCCGGTGGCGGCATTCCCCTGGTGTTGATGTCCGCCGAGATCGTCGCCGGGCTCATCGGCCCGGCGGAAACGTCGGCGGGATCGAGCGCCGGATCCCGCGGACGAGTTGGGCCAGCCCGACCACCCCGACGACGGTCCAGATGATGGCCATCATGGCCGCCCATCCCCAGCCGAGGCCGGGCACGCCCGCCGGGAACACCGCCGAACCTACCGCCGCGACGCCGACCAGGATCAGCCGCGTCGGTCGTTCCGCCACGGTGACGGCGCCGACGCCGGGCATACCGACCGACTGCGCGCGGGCGCGCAGATACTCCAGCAGCATCAGCAGCGCGATTGCCGCCAGCACCAACGGCGGCGGCGCGCCGAGCGCCAGCAGACACGCCCCGAGCAGCAGGTCGCCGAGGCGGTCGGCGACGGAGTCGACCACCGCGCCCCATGGTCTGGCCCGGCCGGTCGCCAGCGCGACGGCGCCGTCGAGCCCGTCCAGCACCCCGCCGACCACGATCAGCAGCACGCTGACCGCGGGCCAACCGGGCCCCGCTATCGCGGCCCACGCCCCGGCCAGAGCAATGACCCCGGCGGCGGAAAGCACGTCGGGCGGAATGTGCGCGACCGGACCGCCGGCGAGGATCCGCACCATGGAAAGCCATCCACGCACCAGGCGGGACGGCTGTATCCCGCCGTGCAGCGACGACCACCCCGCATCACCGGCGCCGCCGCCGGTTGAGCCGTCCGACGTCATGCCGCCAGCCTGCCAGTGCCGTCACCGGAGCGAGTGGGTAGTGCGATGAGCATGTTGCAGAAATTGACGGCGGGGGCGCGTCGAACATTCCCGGGCACCGATCTGGCGTTGTGGGCGGCCGGTGCGACGTACTTCGGCGTGATCGGGTTGGTTTCGCTGGCGCTGACCTCGTTGTGGGCGGTCGGCGCGCTGGTGGGTCACAACACCGTCGTCGAAGCCATGGATGCGGCGATCGCCGGGTTACCCGGCGGGCACGGAACGCCGGAGGCGCTGCGCACGCTGACGTCGGTGGCGCTGTCCATGTCGTGGCTGCAGGCACTTGTCGTGCTGTTCCCCGCGAGCCTGTACGGCGAGGGCCTGCGCAGAGCCTTCGTCCAGATGTCCGCGGCACGCGACACCCTGACCGGCTGGCGCGGTCGGGCGGGTCTCATCGGCGTTGCGGCCGTCGCCCCGTTCTTGGTGCTTGCGGTGCTCGCCACAGCGCCCTACGTCGGCCCGTTGTACGCCGGGGATGGCTGGTCGCTCGTCTGGGGGGTGGTGGTCGCATTCCACATCGTGTGGCTCGCGGTGTCCACCGCGCTGCTGGGAGTCTTCGCGCTCATCGGTCCGGGCCGCATCGGCTGGAAAGCGTTGTGCATCGGTGCTTTCGGCACGGGCGCGATCGTGGCCGGCTTCCTCCAGGGGTTCCTGCTGTTTCTCGCGATCCCGATCCCGTGGTCGGCTCCGTTCGGGGGCCTGCCCATCATCGGCGCGGTGTCGGCGCTCGCGCTGTGGCTCTACGTGCTGCACATCCTGGTGCTGTGCGGGTTCCGGGTCACCGTGGTGCTCGACGAGCTGCGACGCTGAGAACTCGCTGAGACGGCCAAAGCCCGCTCGGCCCAACCACTTTCCGCCCGTGACGGGCCAGTTCATCAATGGCGTGTATAACGCCGAGTTATGGGTAATTGACCAAAGGGATAACGCGAGGAGTTCGATCATGAACATCGTCTCGGGCGCTGTCCGTGTCGTCACCAAAACAGCGGACGCCACCACGGCGGCGGCCGGAGCGGTGGGCGGCGCGGCAATCAACGGTGTGGTCGGGGGCATCCAGGGCACGGCCGCCGGACTGCGCAATGGCTTGAGCAACGGCAGCCAGTCGCCAGCTGCCGCGGCCCTGACGCTGGCGGCGGTCGGCACCGCAGGGCTGGTGGAGTGGCCGGTTGTGCTCGCGGTCGGCGGCACGGCACTTGTCGTGCATCAGCTGAACCAGCGGTCCGGCGAAGGCGAAACCGCAGTGGAGCGCGCGACTACGGCGAAGCCCGCGAAGGCATCGAAGGCGTCGAAGCGCGCCCCGGCGAGGTCACGCCGGACCGCCGCTAAGTGAAGCCCCCGTTCTCAGCACTGGTCGTCCGCGCGTCGACCATGGCCGTCGCGCCTGTCGCCGTCGGCCTGGCGGTTACGGCCACCGCAGTCGAAACGGGGCTGCGAATCGGCTCTTCGCCTGCGCGCGCAGCGGCACGGATCGCTAACCGGGAGTCGCTGGAGTTCACGCTGAGCGTGGCGAGGGAACTCATTGGCGGCGCGCCGAGCAGGCGGTGTTGGACGGGTCGCGACCGCTGCTGGATCGAGGTTCGCGGCCTGCATTCCGATGACGGCAGCCGAGTCGGCACGGCGATACTGCGTGCTCTGCGGTCGACCGACGGCGTGGCTTCGGCTCAGCTCAACTATCCGCTGAGCCGGGTCGTCGTGGAACTCGACGAGCCCGGCCCGGCCATTGCCGATCTCTGTGACCTCGTCGCGGAGGCGGAAGCATGGGTTCTGCTATACGACGGCCCGGAGTTCGCCGCGCCCACCAATCTGCCCGCCGACGGTGTGGTGCTGGCCGGCAAGCTGATCGCGACCGCGGCCAACGGCGTCGGTCTCTGCCTGGCGACTGCGGGCCGGGTGTTCATGTGGCCCAGCCTTACTGCCGGCCTTTCGGCGGCGGTGACCCTGGTCGACTATCAACCGAAGCTGCGCGAAGCGGTCGAGGCGCGGCTCGGGCAGGACGCCGCCGACGCCGTTATCGCCGTCGCGGCCGCAACGGTGTACGCGATCACGCAAGCTCCCGCAACGGTGGCCGTGGAGTTAGTCCGCCACTTCGCCCAGATCGGTGAAGCCGTCGCCGCGGCCCGTGCCTGGGAGGCCTACGAACCCGAGTTGGCCGCCGGTGCGCAGTGCATCGACGCGGTTCCGAAAAGGCAGCGGCCGTGCCCGATGCCGCCAGGGATGGTCGAGAGGCACGCGGCGCGCAGCGGCGCCGCTCAAGGTCTGGCGGCGCTGGCTGTCGGGCTGCTGACGCGCAATCCGAATGCGGCGGCGACCGCGGCCGTCGTAGCCGCGCCCAAGGCGGCGCGCAACGCCAGGGAGGCGTTCGCGAGCACCCTAGGCAGAGGACTCGCCGACGAGCACGGCGTGCTGCCGCTGCGGTCAGCGGCGCTGCGCGTCCTCGATCGGGTCGACGCCGTCGTCGTCGACCCCCGTGTCCTGCTCATCGAAAACCTGCGGATAGGGCAGATGCGCGACGTCGCAGAGCGGGATCGGAGGGCGGCCTGGCAATGGGCACAGGACGCGTTGGAGCGGGGTGAACTCGATGCGGGTTGGCATCGCATACCGCCGGAACTGAAAGGCGGACGCACGAACGGCGCTCCGCGTGGCGAGGTGTTCGTGCGCAACACGCACCATCCGCTTGCGCACAGTGTGCTCGCCGAGATACGCCGCGCTGCCGTCGAGGTCGTCTCGGTCGATGTGGATCTACTCGACGATCTGCGCTCCTCGTTCGACGAGTTGTGGCCTCATAAAGGGTATTTCGATGCGGCGCTGGCACGGGCCGTCGATGATCTTCAGCGGGACGGCAAGACCGTAGCC
The DNA here is from genome assembly GCF_002968285.2 of Mycobacterium sp. ITM-2016-00318. Lineage (NCBI taxonomy): Bacteria > Bacillati > Actinomycetota > Actinomycetes > Mycobacteriales > Mycobacteriaceae > Mycobacterium > Mycobacterium sp. ITM-2016-00318. The sequence goes on from NZ_CP134400.1 coordinate 103,323, forward strand.
GTACTCGCGACGGGCGCGCCGCTCACGCTTAACGCGGCGGACGTCGCCGTCGGCCTGATCGAGTCGAACGGTGCGCCACCGTGGCATGCCGACCTGCTGGTCGGCGATCTCGAGGGCATGTGGCGCATCCTGCATGCGCTGCCCGCCGCACGGAAGGCGAGTCGGCGTGGAGTCGAACTCGCCACCAGCGGAACACTTCTGGGCGCACTGTTGATGATCCCCGGTGTCCGCGGCCGTGGGCCTGGCCCCGTGGTCGCCGGCGCAGGAGCAGGTCTGGCGACCGGCTATTCGCTTGCGCGCGGAGCGCTTCGCGGGAAGGCGCCGACCCCCGCCCCTGTGCAGGACTGGCATGCGATGTCACCCGATCGGGTGCGTACCGCGCTATCTCAGTCGAATAAGATTCCGTCCGTCGATCTTTCGCGATCAGCGGCAAGCAGGGCGAAGCACCGAGTCGGAACGGTCGGCGAATCGGTGCGCCGCCCTGTCGCGGAGTTCCTGACCGTGCTGCGCGGTGAGCTGTCCGATCCGCTGACCCCGGTGCTTGCGGTCGGCTCGGCGGCGAGCGCGCTGCTCGGGTCTCCTGTCGACGCCGTGCTCGTCGGCTCCGTGCTGACCGGCAACGCCCTGCTCGCTGCGACGCAGGGGGTCCGTGCCGAACGACTGCTGCGTCGCCTGCTCGCCGTCCAGGATCCGCCGGCCCGCCGGCTGGTCGACGGCAGGGCGCAAGACGTCGCGACCGCAGCGCTGCGACCGGGCGACGTGATCGAGGTGCGACCGGGGGAGGTGGTGCCCGCGGATGCCCGCATCGTGGAGGCAGGTGATCTCGAGGCCGATGAGTCGGCGCTCACCGGTGAGTCCCTGCCGGTGCCCAAGCAGGTCGATGCGACTCCGGGAGCGGTGCTGGCCGAGCGCAGCTGCATGCTGCACGCCGGCACGACGGTGGTGGCGGGCTCGGCGACCGCAATCGTGACGACGGTCGGAGCACAGACCCAGGTGCGCCGCGCCGCGGAGGTTCCGCGCACCGAGGGATCGACTGTGGGGCTGCAAACACAACTTCGCGACCTCACCAACCAAGCGCTGCCATTCGGCCTCGCCGGCGGCGCATTGGTGAGCGGCCTGAGTATGTTGCGGCTCTTCCCGCTTCGCCAGGCGGTGGCCAGCGGCGTGGCGGTGGCCGTTGCGGCGGTCCCGGAGGGCCTGCCCTTGGTCGCCACCCTGGCGCAGCAGGCATCGGCTCGGCGACTGACGCGTGCCGGAGCCCTTGTTCGAAGCCCACGCTCGGTCGAGGCGCTCGGCCGCATCGACGTCGTGTGTTTCGACAAGACCGGCACGCTCAGCGAGAACCGGCTGCGGGTCACCAGCGTCGAGACGGCACAAGGACATTCGCGCGACGATGTCCTCGCTTGCGCCGGCCGGGCCACCCCGGCGCCTAACGGGGCGCGCCACGAGCACGCAACGGACGCCGCCATCGCCGAAGCCGCCTTGGCCGTCAGCGCCGAAGCTCTCGATGATGCCGCGCACCTGCCGTTCCGGTCCGGGAGACCGTTCTCGGCGTCGGTCGCCGGCGACGAGTTGTCTGTGAAGGGTGCGCCCGAGGTCGTGCTGGCGGGCTGTGTCGACCTCGACCCGGCCGACGAGGAGACGGTCGCCGAGATGGCGCGGGCGGGACTGCGTGTCATCGCCGTCGCGAGCCGCACGCTGACGGCGAAGCAAGCCGCGCGGGTCGGCGACGACGCCGACCACTTCGCCGCACTGTCGGGTTCGGACCTGCGGCTGGTTGGCCTCCTCGGTCTCTCCGACACTCCGCGTGAGAAGTCCGCGGCAGTGCTGGAGTCGTTGCAGGAGCGGCAGATCGGCGTGCGGCTCATCACCGGCGACCACCCGGTCACCGCCACCGCGATCGCTGCGGAGCTCGGGCTCGCGGTGACCGCCGAACAGGTGATCAGCGGATCGGAGTGGGATGCGCTCCCGCGCCGCGCGCAGGAGCGCGCCGTCCGCGACCGCGTCGTCTTCGCCCGCATGTCGCCCGAGCACAAGGTTCAGATAGTGCAGACGCTCGAACGAACCGGGCTGGTCTGCGCGATGGTCGGCGACGGCGCCAACGACGCGGCCGCCATCAGGGCGGCGACGGTCGGCATCGGCGTTGCGTCGCGGGGCAGCGACCCGGCCCGCACCTCTGCCGACGTCATGCTGCTCGATGGTCGGATCGGCGCCCTGCTCGACTGCCTCGATGAGGGTCGTCAGCTTTGGCGGCGCGTCGAGGCGGCGGTCTCGGTCCTGTTGGGCGGCAACGCCGGTGAGGTGGCGTTCGCGATCGTGGGGAGTGCGCTGACGGGACGGTCGCCGATGAACACCCGCCAACTGCTGCTGGTCAACATGATGACCGATGCGCTGCCTGCCGCCGCTCTGGCGGTGAGCCCGACCACCAACGGCGCAGACGATCGCAGTGGCCACGGCCCCGATCGCGCCGCGCTGTGGCGCACCGTCGCGATCCGCGGCACGACGACGGCCGGAGCGGCCACCGCCGCCTGGTTGATGTCGGGCTTCACACTGTCACCGCGCCACGCCTCGACGGTATCGCTCGTCGCACTGGTGTCGACCCAGCTCGGTCAGACGTTGATCGATTCACACAGTCCGCTGGTGGTGGCCACGGCAGCGGGATCGCTGGTGTCGCTTGGCGCGCTGATCTCCACGCCGGGCATCAGTCAACTGCTCGGGTGCACACCCATCGGACCGATCGGGTGGACTCAGGCGCTCGGCACGGCGGCCGCTGCGACGGCGGCTGCGGCAGTCGCCCCGCGTCTGCTCGGCGCGGTGGCGTCGTCGATGTCGACGACGCCGATTCTCCACAGCGCCGCATACAGTTCACGCAACGGAATGGACAGCACGCGCGCGACGATCGTCACGGGATCCGACGGCGTGTTGATAACGGAAGCGGTCATGGATTCCACGCTGGAAAAGCCACGGGTCGAGAAGCCGAAAACGACATGACGGGAAGGCAAAGAATGGCTGAAGAATCCCAACCGACCACTCATCGCGACGCGGTCGAGCGGGTTCGGGAGGCCCAATCGTTCACGGTCACGTTGCCCGTCGTCGGTCGGGTGCGGGTGCCCCGGCCCGAACAACTGGCGTTCTACGGAGCGCTCGGAGCGCTGGCGGCTGTCGAGATCATCGAATGGCCCGTCGCCCTTGTCCTCGGCGTCGGGCATGCGCTGATGCAGAACGAGCACAGCCGCGTTGCCCAGGAAGTCGGCGAGGCGCTCGAGGACGCGTAACGGGTCAACCCCGCAGCGCTGCGCGCAGCTTCGCGACATCGTCGGCGGACACGCCCGCGGCGTCGAGGTAGCCGTCGAACGAGCCGAAATCCGCGACGAGCGCACCGCGCGCCGCATCGAGGTAGGCCTCCTGCACACCGAGCACCGCATCGGTGAGACGGGCCTCGGCCACCTCGGCGATCTCGGGCGAGTCCGACATCCGGTTGCGGATGGTCTCGACGATGTGGCCGCGCAGTTCGGGCACGGCGGCATTGCTGGCCAGATAGTCGGCCATGATGGCGTCGCGGTCGACGCCCGCCGCCTCGAGCACCACCGCGACGGTGAACCCGGTCCGGTCCTTGCCCGCGAAGCAGTGTGCCAGGACGCGGTCGCCGTCACCGAGCATCGTGATCACCTTGTGTACGGCGCGCTGCGCGAGCGCCGACCTCGCGATCCGCCCGTACTCATCGGTCATGTAGCGGGCCGCGGCGTGGCCGACGGACTCGTCGTCGGGCTTCTCGGTCAGCATTTTCTGGAAAGCGTGCTCGTGCGGCGCATCAGCATCGGAGGCGAGGGTTTCCACGAACGGCAGGTGGTGGATCGTCACGCTGTCGGGCACCAGGCCCTTGCCGTGCCGCTCCAGCTCCGGCGCCGAGCGCAGATCGGCGACAGCGGTGACCCCGACGACGGTCAGCGTTTCGCGGCCCGCGTCGTCGAGGTTGCTCAGCTCACCGGACCGGAACAGCCTGCCCGGCGCGATCCCGGCATTGTCGGCGACGTCGCGAAAGTTCCATGCCCCGGAAAGCGGCGGCACTAGCGCGTCACCGCCGCTGCGAAAGCCGACTTCTCCCTGCCGAGTTCCGCCCGGGCGATCGTGCGCATGTGCACCTCGTCGGGACCGTCGAACAGCCGCATGGCGCGATGCCAGGCGTACAGCTTCGACAACGGCACGTCGTCGCAGATACCCATGGCGCCGTGCACCTGGATGGCTCGGTCGACGACGTCGCACGCCACCTGCGGCGCCACCGCCTTGATCTGCGCGACGAGCACCTGGGCTTCCTTGCTCTTGTTGCCATGCTGGTCGATGGTCCAGGCCGCCTTGTGGCACAGCAGCCGGGCCTGGTCGATCTCGTTGCGGGACTTCGCAACCTGTTCGCGCACCACGCCCTGTTCGGCCAACGGCTTGCCGAACGCGACCCGCTTCTGCACCCGGTCCACCATCAGGGCAAGCGCACGCTCGGCGGCACCCATGGCGCGCATGCAGTGATGGATGCGGCCCGGGCCGAGCCGCGCCTGGGCGATCGCGAAACCGCTGCCCTCCTCGGCGAGCAGGTTCGCGGCGGGCACCCGCGCGTTCTCGAAGGAGATCTCGCAGTGCCCGTGCTGGTCCTGCCAGCCGAACACCGGCAGCGACCGCTCGATGGACACCCCGGGGGTGCCGACCGGCACCAGGATCATCGACTGCTGCTGGTGGCTGGCCGCGTCGGGGTTGGTACGGCCCATCACGATGAGGATCTTGCAGCGGGGATCGGCCGCGCCGGTGATCCACCACTTGCGGCCGTTGATGATGTAGTCGTCGCCGTCGCGGAGGATCGTCGTCTCGATGTTGCGGGCGTCGCTGGACGCGACCGCAGGCTCGGTCATCGCGAACGCGCTGCGGATCTCGCCGGCAAGCAGCGGTTCGAGCCACTGCTTGCGCTGCTCCTCGGTGGCGAACAGGTGCAGCGTCTCCATGTTGCCGGTGTCGGGCGCCGCGCAGTTGGTCACCTCCGGCGCGATCTCCATGCTCCAACCGGTCAGCTCGGCCAGTTGCGCGTACTCGAGGTTGGTCAGGCCGGACTCGTCGGGCAGGAAGAGGTTCCACAGGCCCCGCTCCTTGGCCACCTTCTTGAGGTCCTCCACGACGGGCGGAACCGTGTGGTCGTCGGGGCCCGCCGCGCGCCGGTACTCCTCGTAGGAGGCCTCGGCGGGGAAGACGAATTCGGTCATGAAGGCCGAAAGGCGTTTGTGGTAGTCCTGCGCCTTTGCCGACATCGCGAAGTCCATGTAGCCACACTAAACGGTGCGCAAAATGGGCTGATGACCGAGAGCCGTCCCCCGTTCCCGCCGTTCACCCTCGAGACAGCGCGTCGCAAAGTCCAGGCCGCCGAGGACGCCTGGAACACCCGCGACCCGGAGCGCGTCAGCCTCGCGTACACCCCCGATTCGCAATGGCGCAACCGCGACCAGCACACCGTCGGCCGCGAGCAGATCGTCGCGTTCCTGACCCGAAAATGGGAACGCGAACTCGACTACGCGCTGCGAAAGAGCCTGTGGGACTTCCACGACAACCGCATCGCCGTGCGCTTCCAGTACGAGTACCGCGACGCGGCCGGGCAGTGGTACCGCAGCTACGGCAACGAATTGTGGGAGTTCACCGCAGAGGGGCTGTCCCCCGCAAGCGGGAGGTGCCCCCAGGCGCGCGGGGGAGGCCAGTATCAACGACGTCAAAATCAGCGAATCGGAACGCCGCTACGCCGGCCCGCGTCCGGAATCCGAGGACGGGCTCGAGATCCCGCTCTGGTGAGCGGCTAGGCCGAGGTGTCCGGGTTGTGCGGCGTCGGGCTCTCCCGATTCCCACTTGGACTCCATCGCGTGGGTCACCAAGGTGCCGGCCGGGATCTCCTTCTGGAAGGTCTCGCCGTCGTTGTCTTCGAATGTGATGGTGTAGACGGCCCCAGCCTCGTCGGAGTCCTTGAACACCACCTTCGACGGCTGCGGATCGCCGATGCCCCGGTCAACGGCGATGATGTCACCCGGCGCCACGTCGTCGATCCGGTCGCTGGAAATGTTCGACATGGCACCGACGGTAGTCAAAGAGCCGAACCAGTGAGGCCCTCCCCTGGTTACGCCGCCTGGGGAGGGCCTCTGTGGAGGAAGGTCTATTCAGTTTCCGGTTGTGCCCTTACTGGCCGAGGTAGCTGTGGCCGTGGCCGTGGTGGTAACGCCAGCCAGGCAACGCGCCGGGCGCCGGCTTCGCGTAAATGTCCGGGGTGGCGACGATCGCGGTGTGCGAGCCGCTGTCGTTCTGGGTGGTGGTGACTGTGGCGTTGGCCATGCCTGCCAGGCCGAGGGCGGCTCCGCCGAGGACACCTGCGGAGACCATGGGGAGAGCGATGCGGGCGATGATGTTGTTCATGTCGATTCCTCTGTCTTGGTTGGCTTTCGATTTCCCCGCCGGTGTTCTCCGGCGATGAGATAAGAGTGCCGGAGCGAGACGTCGGCGTCTGTCCGCCGACCGGCTCACGACACGGTGGAATTCGTTGTCCCCCAATCGGGGGAACGGCCGGCGTCGCTGTGCCAAGCTGAAGCCGTGACCAGCGAAAAGGTGCGCGTGGTGGTCGGTGACGACCATCCGATGTTCCGCGAGGGTGTGGTGCGTGCGCTGGTGTCCAGCGGGGAGATCGAGGTGGTGGCCGAGGCGGAGGACGGCACGGAGGCGCTCGAGCTGATCCGCGAGCACCGACCGCAGGTCGCGTTGCTCGACTATCGAATGCCCGGGATGGACGGCGCGGAGGTGGCCGCCGCTGTCACCCGCGATGAACTGCCGACCCGGGTGCTGCTGGTGTCGGCGCACGACGAGTCGGCGATCGTCTACAAGGCGCTGCAGCAGGGGGCCGCGGGCTTCTTGTCGAAGGAGTCGACCCGCAGCGAACTGGTGAGCGCCGTGGTGAGGTGCTCGAAGGGCAAGGACGTCCTCGATCCCGAGCTCGCAGCGGGACTGGCCTCGGAGATCAGGCGCCGCAACGAGCCCGACGTGCCCGCGCTGAGTCCCCGCGAGCGGGAGGTGTTGAAGCTGATCGCCACGGGCAGCAGCATTCCGGCCATGGCCAAGGAGCTGTTCCTCGCGCCGTCGACGGTCAAGACCCACGTGCAACGGCTGTACGAGAAGCTCGGGGTCAGCGACCGCGCCGCCGCGGTGGCCGAGGCCATGCGGCGCAAGCTGCTGGACTGACCGGGCCGCAGGGAGCACAACCGTACCGTGGACCGATCTGTTCGCCGTCTGGTCGACGACCTTGCGACCGAACCGGTCCGCGTCTCGGCGATCCTGCGTCTGCCGCTGATCGCCTTGATCGCGATCCTGGTGTGGATCTGGGAGGTCGACCACTGGCTGCCCGGGCTGTACGCCGTGATCCTCGGCGTATATGCGGTGGCGGCGGTGCTGTGGCTGGCGGCCGTGCTGCGCGGGCCGGTGCCGCGGTGGGCGGACTGGGCGTCGACGATCGTCGACCTGTTGGTGATCGTCGCGCTGTGTCTGGTGTCGGGAGGTGCGACGTCGGCGCTGCTGCCGGTGTTCTTCCTGCTGCCGATCTCGGTGGCGTTCGGTGACCGGCCCGCGTTGACGGCGATCTTCGGGATCGTCACGGCGGCAGGCTATCTCGCGGTGTGGATCTTCTACTCCAAGCGCGACGACCGGATCGGGCTGCCGAACATCGTCTACACGCACTTCGGTTTCCTGCTGTGGCTGGCCGTCGCGACGACGGCGCTGTGCATAGTGCTGGCTCGGAGATCGCTGCGGGTCAGGGCTTTACAGGAGGTGCGGCGTCAATTGGTGTCGGAGGCGATGCAGGCCGACGAACGCCGCAGTCGCGAATTGGCCGAGCACCTGCACGACGGGCCGTTGCAGACCCTGCTCGCGGCGCGGCTGGAGCTCGACGAGGCGCGTGGACGAAATTCCGATCCCGCGCTGAACATGGTCTACGAGGCGCTGCAGGAGACGGCCACCGGCCTGCGCTCCACCGTCACCGAGCTGCATCCGCAGGTGCTCGCGCAGCTGGGGCTCACCGCCGCGCTGCGAGAGATGGTGAAGCAGTTCGAGACCCGTGCACCGATCCGCGTCGACGCCGATCTCGAAGAGGTGGGGAAGCCGGCGTCCGCGCAGCTGCTCCACCGCGCCGCGCGCGAGCTTCTTGTCAACGTCGACAAGCACGCGGCGGCGTCCCGCGTGCAGGTCAGATTGACGCGCAACGGCGAGCGGATCACGCTGACCGTCGCCGACGACGGCAGGGGTTTCGATCCGGAGGTGGTGGGTCAGTCGGTCGCCGAGGGCCACATCGGGCTCGGCTCGCTGCTGGCCAGGTTCGACGCGATGGGCGGCGCGATGCACATCGACTCGAAGCCGGGCAGCGGCACACGGGTGACTGTCACCTCGCCGCCCGAGCCGGTCAATTCTTTGGCCGAGCAATAGCTCCTATGTCAAGCCGCGACCGGTTGTAGCGCTTGGTTTCGGGTTTGGTGGTCGGCGAGTAGGGCTTGGTAGACGCGGCGGGCGATGCGTCGTTTGAGGCAGCGTCGAGCGGCAGCTTTGGTTTTTCCTTCCGAAATCAGTCGTTGGTAGTAGGTATGACCCTCGCTGCCGGTCATGCGGATCTGGGTGACGGCGATGCGGTGCAAGGCGGCGTTGAGTTGGCGGTTACCTGAGCGGCTTAACCGCATCTGGCCTTCGCTGGCACCTGACCACGCCGGGATAGGGGCCACTCCGGCGTGGCAGGCGAAGGCGTCGGCACTTTTGAACCGCTCGATGCCGGCGGCTTCGCCGACGATCTTGGTCGCGGTCAACTGGGCGCAGCCGTCGATAGCCAGCAGCGCGGGGGCAACCACGTCGGCCCTGTCGCTGAGACGCTTATCCAACACGTTGATCTCGGCGGTGAGGCGGATGATGTCGGCGAGCTCGGCACGCGCCATTTCCGCCACCATCCCCGACACCGTGGCAAGCCACTCGCGCAGGGCCTTCTGGTGCTTGGCGGCATTGAGCGAGCGTGGCGCGGGGCCGCGTTCGGGGTCAAGTTCATGCACATGCCAGCGCAACCGGTTGATCGACGACGTGCGTTGGGCCACCAGCACATCACGGCGATCAGTCAACAGCTTCAACTCCCGCGAGACCTCATCATGGGAAGCCACCGGCAGATCGGGTTCACGCAACACCGCACGGGCCACCGACTCGGCATCGATCGGATCGGACTTGCCCCGCCTGCGCGCGGACTTGCGGGTGACGGCCATCAGCTTGGTGGGCACCCGCACCACCAGCTGACCGGCGGTGAGCAGGTCGCGTTCCAGCCGCGCCGACATGTTGCGGCAGTCCTCGATACCCCATTTCAGATCGGTGCCGAACTGCTCACGGGCCCACCTGATGGCCGCAATGTGGCCCTGCGTGGTGGCTTTGACGGTCTTCTCACCCAGCGTGCGTCCTAGCTCATCGACAGCGACAAAGGTGTGTTTGTGCTTGTGTACATCGGCGCCAATCACAATCATGAGCAGTGCCTCCTTCACTTCCTGGACAGAGGTGTTGAGGTTGGGCCGGCCGGCGGACACATCTCAGTCGAGGCGAAAGCCACGCTCCTATCAAGTCACCCGGCCGGTCCGTCTCACCCGGTGCCGGCACTACTGCTCAACGCCAACCCATTTGCAGGCGGCAGACGTAAAACGAGCCAGACACCAGGTGAAACGGAACCAACCACCGCGCCACGACACCTGTCACGCAGACACGCCGCAAACCCGGCAAAATCCACACTCACACTGAGACGTAAAAGTGCCCCGCACAGACGGTCTCAGGGTACTTTTGCGTCTGTTCGCGGCTTCGCGGGCCCCACGCGCTAAGTGGTGGCCAGCCCGCGGGCGATGACGAGACGCTGAATCTGGTTGGTGCCCTCGAAGATCTGGGTGATCTTCGCCTCCCGCATGTAGCGCTCGACGCGGAAGTCGCGGGTGTAGCCGACGCCGCCGAGCACCTGCACGGCGTCCGTCGTCACCTTCATCGCGGCGTCGGTCGCGGTCAGTTTGGCGATGGAGGCCTGCGTTGAGTACGGCATGCCGAGGTCGCGCCTGCGGGCGGCGTCGAGGTACGTCGCGCGCGCACTGGCGACGGCCGCGGCCATGTCCGCGAGGACGAACCCCAGGCCCTGGTGGTCGATGATCTTGCGGCCGAACGTCGTTCGCTCGTTGGCGTAGGCCGTCGCGTCGTCGAGCGCGGCCTGGGCGAGCCCGACGGCGACCGCGGCGATGCCCAGCCGCCCGGAATCCAGTGCGCTGAAGGCGATCTGCAGGCCCTGCCCCTCGTCGCCGATGCGGCGGTCGGCGTCGACGGCGGCGTCGTCGTAGAACGCCGCTGTGGTGGGCACCGCATGCAGGCCCATCTTCTCCTCGGGCTTGCCGAAGCTCAGCCCGTCGAGGTCGCCGGGAATCAGGAAGCAGGAGATCCCGCGCGAGCCTTCGCCGGTGCGCGCGAACAACGTGTAGAAATCCGCCACCCCGCCGTGGGTGATCCACGACTTCGAGCCGTTGATGACATAGCCGCCATCAGTCGCCACAGCCGCGCACTGCAGCGCCGCGGCGTCGGAGCCGGCCTGCGGTTCCGACAGGCTGTATGCCCCGATCTGCCGGCCCGAGAGCATGCCGGGCAGCCAGCGCTTCTTCTGCTCGTCGGTGCCGAAGGCGAGCAGTGGGTGCGACGAGAGGCTGTGCACGCTCACCGCGACGGCGACGGCCGCCCACCGCGCCGCGATCTCCTCGAGCACCTGCAGATACACCTCGTAGGGAACCCCACCGCCACCCCACTCCTCCGGCTGCGGCAGGCTCAGCAGCCCGGCCGCGCCGAGCTGGGCGAACACCCCTTCGGGGTAGGTCTCTTCCTTCTCGTGCACGTCGACGATCGGGTCGAGCACCTTGTCGCAGATGTCGCGAGTGAGTGCGATCAGCTCGATGGCGTCGTCGGAGGGCAGCAGGCGGTCCGCCGGCATGGGGCTGTGTCAGACCTTCTCGGCGACGGAGAGCTCCGCGTTGATCGCGTCGACCCGATCTTTGGCATCGCCGAACAGCATCTGTGTGTTCTGCCGGAAGAACAGCGGGTTCTGCACGCCGGCATAACCCGAGGCCATGGACCGCTTGAACACGATCACGTTGTTGGCGTTCCACACCGTCAGCACCGGCATCCCGGCGATCGGGCTGCCCGGGTCCTCTGCGGCCGCCGGGTTGACGGTGTCGTTGGCGCCGATGACCAGGACGACGTCGGTGTCGTCGAAGTCGTCGTTGATCTCGTCCATCTCCAACACGATGTCGTAGGGCACCTTGGCTTCGGCCAACAGCACGTTCATGTGGCCGGGCAGGCGTCCCGCGACGGGGTGGATCCCGAACCGGACGTTGACGCCGCGGGCGCGCAGCTTGCGGGTCAAATCGGCGACGCCGTATTGGGCTTGCGCGACGGCCATGCCGTAGCCAGGCGTGATGATCACCGAAGTGGCCGATTCGAGCAATTCGGCGGCGCCCTCGGCGCTGATCTCGCGGTGCTCGCCGTAATCCTTGTCGTCGGCGGGCCCGGCCTCGATCCCGAAGCCGCCGGCGATCACCGAGATGAACGACCGGTTCATTGCCCTGCACATGATGTAGGACAGGTACGCACCCGAGGAGCCGACGAGCGCGCCGGTGACGATGAGCAGGTCGTTGGACAGCAGGAAGCCCGAGGCCGCGGCAGCCCAACCCGAGTAGCTGTTGAGCATCGAGACCACGACGGGCATGTCGCCGCCGCCGATCGAGGCCACCAGGTGCCAGCCGAGCAGCAGCGCCAGCACGGTGACCACCACCAGCAGCCACAGCTGAGGGTCGATGACGAACCAGACGGTGAGCGCGGCGAAGGCGACGAGCGCGCCGACGTTGAGGAGGTTCTTGCCGGGCAGCATCATCGGCGCCGACTTGATGCGGGCCGACAGCTTGAGGTTGGCGACGATGGAGCCGGTGAACGTCACGGCACCGATGAAGACGCCGATGACTACCTCGGCGCTGTGGATCCCGAGCATGCCCTCCTGCTGCAGCAGCGTGGCTTCTGAGCCGGCGAGAGCACGTTCGACGTGCAGGTAGCCGTTCCAGCCGACCAGCACGGCGGCCAGACCGACGAACGAGTGCAGGAGCGCGATCAGCTCGGGCATCCCGGTCATCTCGACGACCTTGGCGCGCCACAGGCCGATCGCCGCGCCGATGACCATGGCGCCCACCAGAAGTGCCAGGCCAACGGGTTCGATGTGGCGGGCGAGCGCCAGTGCGATCGTCGCTATCAGGGCGACGGCCATTCCGGCAATGCCGAATGTGTTGCCAGCCCTTGATGTCTCATGCTTGGACAGTCCGGCCAGCGCCAGTATGAACAGCAGGGCCGCGACGACGTACGCCGCGGTTGCGGTGGTTTCCAGTGTGAACATTCCTTTAGCTCCTCGAGAACATCGCGAGCATGCGGCGGGTGACGGCGAAGCCGCCGAAGACGTTGATGCTGGCGAGCAGGATCGCCAGGGTTGCCACCGCGGTGATGGCGATATTGCCGTGCCCGATTTGCAGCAGCGCACCGACGACGATGATTCCGGAGATTGCGTTCGTCACCGACATCAGCGGGGTGTGCAGCGCGTGGTGCACATTGCCGATCACGTAGTAGCCGATCACGATGGCCAAGACGAACACGGTCAGGTGCACCTGCAGCGCGGCCGGCGAGAGCGCGATCAGCGCCAACAGCACCGCCGCGGCGGCGAAGGTCAACCCCAGCCGGCGCGCGGTGCTCATGTGTTCCTTGGCCGGCTTGGTCTCGACCGGAGCCGTTGCGGTAACGGGGGCCGCGGACACCTGCACAGGAGGCGGCGGCCAGGTGACCTCGCCGTCGCGGACCACCGTGACCGAGCGCTGAACCACGTCCTCGAAGTCGAGGATGAGCTTCCCGTCCTTCTCCGGGGTGAGCAGCTTGAGCAGATTGACCAGGTTGGTGCCGTACAGCTGCGAGGCGGTCGCGGGCAGGCGGCCTGCCAGATCGGTGTAGCCGATGATCGTCACGCCGTGGTCGGTGACGATCACCTCGTCCTTGACGGTGCCCTCGACGTTTCCGCCGTTGGCCGCGGCCATGTCGACGATGACGCTGCCGGGGTTCATCGAGGCCACCATGTCGGCGGTGATGATTCGCGGGGCTGGCTTACCCGGGATCAGTGCGGTGGTGATGATGATGTCGACGTCGCCTGCCTGCTCGGCGTAGAGCTGCGCCTCGCGGGCCTTGTAGTCGTCGCCCATCTCCTTGGCGTAGCCGGTGGCCGATACCTGTGCTTCCGGTGACTCGATCGAAAGATATTCGCCGCCAAGGGATTTGACCTGGTCGGCGACCTCGGGCCGCGGGTCGGTGGCGCGCACGATGGCGCCGAGGCTGCCCGCTGCGCCGACGGCGGCCAAACCGGCCACGCCCGCGCCGACGACGAGCACCTTGGCCGGCGGTACCTTGCCGGCCGCGGTGACCTGCCCGGTGAAGAACCGGCCGAATTTATTGGCGGCCTCAATGACGGCGCGATAGCCCGCGATGTTCGCCATCGACGACAGCACGTCCAGCGACTGCGCCCTGGAGATGCGCGGAACGGCGTCCATGGCGAGCACGGTGATAGGGCGGGTACCCAGCCGCTCGACGAGCTCCGGCTTGAGCGCGGGCGAGATCAGGCCGATCAGGGTGGCGCCGTCGCGTAGGGCGGCGATCTCGGCGTCGTCCGGTGCGTTGACCTTCAGCACCACGTCGGCGGCCCAGACCTGCTCGGCGGATCCGACAGTGCCGCCGGCCTCCGTGAACGCCTCGTCGGAGAAGCTCGAGGCGGCGCCCGCGCCGCTCTCGACCACTACCTCATAGCCGAGCTTGATGAGTTGGGCGATCGTCTGTGGCGTCGCGGCGACCCGCGTTTCCCCAGGCAGCGACTCTCTCGGAATCCCGATGATCATCGATTTCGATCCGATCTAGGTTCTTGTCACGGTCTGGTCGGGGCGCGAGAAGGCACCCCGACGCAGCTCGTCGTGGGACGAGTGGAATACGTCAGTGTAAGAGCCGGGCCAAATCGCCGGTACGGCGTGTGGGCCGGTGCCGGGGTTTCGGCAATCGCATCGTAGGGAACTCGAAATTAGCGGGCACGTCAGCGACGGCCCGAAAGGTTCCCACGGAAGGATCCGCCATGGACAACAACGTCATCGTCTGGATTGTCGTTGCCGTAGTCGCCGTCATCGTGATTGTGGCGTTGCTGCTCGCTGCGAGAAAGAGGCGCAATCAGCGCCGGCATGTCGAGGCGAAGCAAATCCGCGAAGACCTCACTACGCATGTCGCAAAGGTGGACAAGCGCGAGGCACTCGCCGATGAGACCGCTGCCCGCGCCCGCGCAGCTGAGGCCGAAGCCCAGGCGAAGGCTGCGGAGGCCGCCAGGCTCAAGGACCAGGCGGACAGCCATCGCGGCGTGGTCGCCGAATCGAGAGAAGAGATCGACGAGCGCCGCAGGCACGCCGACCGCATAGACCCGAAGACCAAGGTGCGTGACGACGCCGACGACTCCCACGGCGTCAAGCACGACGACGCTGCGCGGGATGCAGCCGCGCAGCGGGATGCCGCCGCGCAGCAGGACGCCGCACGGCGCGACACTCCGCGCAGGTAAACACCAAGCTCAGTGCCGCGCTCGGGGTAGGCGTATCCCGGAGCGCGGCGCTGCCATGCATTCATCACGGACGGCAATGCAGTAGTTCACTACTCGTGCCGTCGCGGCCGAGCCCGGAAACGATGGATGTCATGCGAGAGACACCGAGCGACGTGCTGCAGGGTCAGCTGCCGAAGCTGAAGGAGTCAACAGTCAAGGCGTTGATCGAGGATCACGAGGTGGAGCTGCTGCGCACGCAGCGCGTCCGGTTCGACGGGTTCTTCACCGGACCTACCTGGTAGGCCGGCGCGAAGCCGGTCGGCTACACCGGCGGATACGCAGGCGGCGGATAGACGCCGCGAAGCAGCCACGCCAACGCGGCGGCGCCGTACTCGAGCTCGTCACTGGCGTCATAGTCCGGATTCGGATCCATGTGCACACCCTTTCGTGTTCGGCTGCCTCTCTCGCAGAGAAGTCTAGACCCGCAGTGGCGGCCGCGACACCCCGAAGCCCTAGACTGCCAACCAGTTGATTGGTGCCCCGGACCGGTCCGGGCCTGCGTTAGTGAGTCGTATGTCCTCGGAGACCTCGAACGGGCTGTCCCGCCGCGAGGAGTTGCTGGCCGTAGCCACCAAGTTGTTCGCGGCGCGCGGCTACCACGGCACCAGGATGGACGACGTCGCCGACGCCGTCGGGCTGAATAAGGCGACGGTGTACCACTACTACGCCAGCAAGTCGCTGATCCTCTACGACATCTACAAGGGGGCCGCCGACTTCACGGTGGCCGCATTACACGACGATCCGTCGGCGTCGGCCCGCGAGACCATCTACCACTTCACCCGCAGGCTTCTGGTGGGCATCGCAGGCGATCTCGAGCGCGCGGCGGTGTACTTCCAGGAGGGGCCCTACATCACCGAGTGGTTCACCGAGGAGCAGGTGGAGTACATCCGCGAGAAGGAGACCCAGGTCTACGAGCATGTCCGCGACGTCATCGACCGCGGCATCGCCAGCGGCGAGTTCTACGAATGCGACTCGCATGTGCTGGCTCTCGGCTACATCGGGATGACCCTCGGGTCCTATCGCTGGTTGCGCCCGCAGGGCAGGCGCACCGCGCAGGAGATCGCTGCGGAGTTCAGCACCGCGCTGCTTCGCGGTCTGATCCGCGAGGAGGCCGTGCGGGTGGAATCGCCGCTGGGTCTTCGCGTCGGCGAGGTCAGTTAGCCGGTACTCGCTGCAGCGCTGTGGGAACCGGCGTACACCTCGCCGATAGGCTGGGCGGATGCCGTTGGTGAGCAAGACTGTGGAGGTCGACGCGTCCGCGGAGTCGATCATGTCGATCGTCGCGGATTTCGAGGCCTATCCCGAGTGGAACGAGGAGATCAAGGGCTGCTGGGTGCTGGCGCGTTATGACGATGGCCGGCCCAGCCAATTGCGACTCGACGTTGTCGTTCAGGGGCAATCGGGGACGTTCATCACCGCGGTCTACTACCCGACACCCAACGAGATCTACACCGTGCTGCAGCAGGGCGACCACTTCGAGAAGCAGGAGCAGAAGTTCTCGGTTGTCGCGATGGGGCCGACGTCGCTGCTGACCGTCGACCTCGACGTGGAGACCAAGTTGCCGTTCCCGAAGCCGATGGTGAAGAAGGCCATCGGCGACACGCTCGACTATCTCGCGGGCAACCTCAAAACGCGCGCCGAGCAACTCACCACAGGCTGACGCCCGCTGATTCGCGCTGAGGTTGTCCGCGCGACAGGCGGCTATTTTTCGTCGCGACGGGTACTCCATGCCGAGAGGGCGATTCGATGTGTGAGGAGGCGACATGGCCAAGGACCACGGCTCGAGCGTCAAGAATGACAAGCAATACGAAGGCCTGCGCAAGAAGGGCATGCCGAAGTCGCGCGCCGCGGCGATCGCAAACACCCCTGACGCCTCGAAGAAGGGCGGCAAGAACTCCGGCAAGAAGAAGAAGTCGAGCTAGCGGGTTCTCCAGAGCCCGCGGGCGTCAGCTCCAGATGCCCGTTTTCTCCAAGCGTTCGGTCAGGCGGCGCGCGCCGTCGTCGAACTGCCAGCTCGTCAGCCGGACCACTTCGGTGACGTCGCGGCGCCGCAGCGCCGCGATCAGCTGTCGATGGTTCGCCACGGCCTCGACGCCCCACTGCGGGTCGGCCGCATAGATCAACGGTGGCATGTAGCGGGCCACGTGCAGCAGGAACCACGCCAGCTTGATCCGTCCGGTGGTGTGATTGAGCGAGCGGTGGAATCGGAACTCCGCTGCCGCGATGGCTTCGGCCTCGCCGGTCTCGACGGTGGCGGCCAGTTCCTCGTTGAGCCGCTCCAACTC
The DNA here is from genome assembly GCF_002968285.2 of Mycobacterium sp. ITM-2016-00318. Taxonomy (NCBI): domain Bacteria; kingdom Bacillati; phylum Actinomycetota; class Actinomycetes; order Mycobacteriales; family Mycobacteriaceae; genus Mycobacterium; species Mycobacterium sp. ITM-2016-00318. The sequence goes on from NZ_CP134400.1 coordinate 120,357, forward strand.
GGCGATCCGGTCATCGGTGATCCGCCGGGCCGCCGCCTCGGCGAGTTCCTTGGCGATCGTGGCCTGCAACCAGAAGATGTCCTCGATGTCGCGCCGGCTCAACGGGGCGACGACGTGGCCTCGGTGCGGCTCCAACAGCACCATGCCCTCGCCGCGCAGCGTCCGTAGGGCCTCCCGCACAGGGGTGATGCTCACGCCAAGCGCAGCGGCGGTTTCGTCGAGCCGGATGAAGGTGCCCGGCAACAACGTCCCAGACATGATCGCGGCCCTCAGATGGCCGGCGACCTCGTCCGACATCTGCTCGCGTCGAACGGGTCGAACGGCACGTCGCGGCCGGTGAAGGGCCTTCGCCACCGCGTTCACTGGGCCTCCGATCGAGGGGTTGTCCCGTGACCCCCGAAGCCATAGTGTGACCCTCGCGAACTCAATGTTTGATCAAATATCGCGTTAGTGCAACCGGGAGCCTCAGCCGTTGACCGATCAGCCCCATCTCGCGAGACGGCAGAACTGGAGTAACCAGTTGGCCCGCCACGCCTTGATGCAGCCCGAGGCGACGGCGCTGCGCCATCTGGGCCGCACGACCACCTGGGCTGAGCTCGACCGCCGGGTTTCGGCGCTCGCGGGCGCGCTGCACCGTCGCGGCGTCCGGTTCGGCGACCGGGTACTGATACTGATGCTGAACCGGACCGAGTTCATCGAGAGCTTCCTTGCCGCCAATCGGCTCGGCGCCATTGCCGTTCCGGTCAACTTCCGGATGACCCCGCCCGAAATCGCCTTTTTGGTCAGCGACTGCGACGCCGCGGTGATGGTCGCCGAGCCCGTGCTGGCGAAGGTGGCCACGGCGGTCCGTGGGCTGGAACTTAAGCTGGAAACGATCATCGTCGCGGACTCGCCCACCGACGACGACGTGCTGGGCTACGAGGACCTGCTGACCGAGGCCGGCGAACCCGCACCGCCGGCGGACATCCCCGACGATTCACCCGCGCTGATCATGTACACCTCGGGCACGACGGGCCGTCCCAAGGGCGCGGTGCTCACCCACAACAACCTCGCCGGCCAGGCGATGACGTTCCTGTTCACCAACGGCGCCGATATCAACAACGACGTCGGCTTCATCGGCGTCCCGCTGTTCCACATCGCCGGTATCGGCAACATGATCATCGGGCTGCTGCTCGGCCTGCCGACCGTCGTGTATCCGCTCGGCGACTTCGATCCCGGCGCGCTGCTCGACGTACTCGCGGCCGAGAAGGTGACCGGCATCTTCCTGGTGCCCGCGCAGTGGCAGGCCGTCTGCGCCGAACAGAAGGCCAACCCGCGCAACTTGCGGCTGCGCGTGCTGTCCTGGGGCGCGGCACCCGCGTCGGACACGCTGCTGCGAGCGATGTCCGAGACGTTCCCGGGCACCCAGATCCTCGCGGCGTTCGGCCAGACCGAGATGTCACCGGTGACGTGCATGTTGTTGGGAGACGACGCAATTCGCAAACTCGGCTCCGTCGGCAAGGTCATTCCGACGGTCAGCGCGCGGGTCGTCGACGACGACATGAACGATGTGCCCGTCGGCCAGGTCGGCGAGATCGTCTACCGGGCGCCGACGCTGATGGAAGGCTATTGGAACAACCCGAAGGCGACCGCGGAGGCGTTCGCCGGTGGCTGGTTCCACTCCGGCGACCTGGTGCGCCAGGACGAGGAGGGCTACATCTGGGTGGTCGACCGGAAGAAGGACATGATCATCTCCGGCGGTGAGAACATCTACTGCGCCGAGGTCGAGAACGTCCTCGCCGCCCATCCGGCGATCCTCGAGGTGGCCGTCATCGGGCGAACCCACGAGAAGTGGGGTGAGGTGCCCGTCGCCGTCGTGGTCCAGCGCGCGGTGTCGGAAAATGCCCTCGCGCTCGCTGATCTAGACGAATTTCTGACCGGTCGGCTGGCGCGGTACAAGCATCCGAAGCACCTGGAGATCGTCGACGCCCTACCCCGCAACCCGGCTGGCAAAGTACTGAAAACGGAACTGAGAAACCGGTTCGGAACCCAGAAATCAACTGACGCTGACGAAAGATCTTCTGCCCCAACGGTTTCTGCAGCCGGGGCAGAAAGTTAACTGGCGGGGGTGCGTTTGCTAACGGTTCTAGGCACAATCCGACGGATGCGGTGCAACGCGCGGGGAGCATCGTGTACATTCCTGTGGTCCGCCTTACTACCAGTCAGTAGGGAGACGGTGGTCACAGACAGGGGTTCAGTGCAAGGAGGGGGCGTGCGACAGGTATTGCCGTGCGGCCACGTCGGCCTGAGCGTGGGAGCGCGCCGGTGACGGCCACGCAGCAAGGGCTCGGCGGCTACGTCGCCAATCAGACCCGGCCTGCGTTGGAAGCAGTGGGCGGGTTCGTCCGCATGTGCGTGCTGACGGGCAAGGCGCTGGCTCGGCGCGATTTCCAGTGGCGGGAGTTCATCCTGCAGAGCTGGTTCCTCTTCAAGGTCTCCTTCCTGCCTACGCTCGCCGTTTCCATCCCTCTGACGGTGCTGCTCATCTTCACCCTCAACATCCTGTTGACGGAGTTCGGCGCGGCCGACATCTCCGGTGCGGGCGCGGCACTGGCCGCCGTCACTCAGCTGGGGCCGCTGGTCACCGTGCTCGTCGTCGCAGGCGCCGGATCGACGGCCATCTGCGCCGACCTCGGCGCCCGCACCATCCGCGAAGAGATCGACGCCCTCGAAGTGCTCGGCATCGATCCGATCCACCGGCTCGTGGTGCCGCGCGTGGTCGCGTCGACGTTCGTGGCTCTTCTGCTCAACGGCGCCGTGATCACCATCGGCCTCGTCGGCGGTTTCATCTTCGGCGTCTATCTGCAGAACGTGTCTGCGGGCGCCTACGTGTCCACGCTGACGCTCGTCACGGGACTGCCCGAGGTGCTGATCTCGGTCATCAAAGCCACCACGTTCGGCTTGATCGCCGGCCTGGTCGGCTGCTACCGCGGTCTCACCGTCGCAGGCGGCGCCAAGGGCGTCGGCACCGCGGTGAACGAGACGCTTGTGCTCTGCGTCATCGCGCTGTTCGCGGTCAACGTCGTGCTCACCACCATCGGTGTCCGGTTCGGCACGGGGAGTTGACGTGAGCACGACGAACGTTCTCAAGGCCCGCTTCCCCCGCGGCTACGCGCGCACCGAGAAGCTGGCCGGTGCACCGGCGCGCTTCCTCGACAGCGTCGGCCACGTCGCGTGGTTCGTCGTCACCGCGATCGGCTCCATCGGCCACGCGCTGAGGTACTACCGCAAGGAAACCCTGCGGCTGATCGCCGAGATCGGGATGGGCACCGGCGCCATGGCGGTCGTCGGCGGCACCGTCGCCATCGTCGGCTTCGTCACCCTGTCGGGGTCATCCCTCGTCGCGATCCAGGGTTTCGCGTCGCTCGGCAACATCGGTGTCGAGGCGTTCACCGGGTTCTTTGCCGCGATGATCAACGTGCGCATCGCCGCGCCGGTCGTCGCGGGGCAGGCGCTGGCGGCCACCGTCGGCGCGGGCGCCACAGCGGAACTCGGCGCCATGCGGATCAGCGAGGAGATCGACGCCCTCGAGGTGATGGGCATCAAGTCCATCTCGTATCTGGTCTCCACCCGCATCATGGCCGGCTTCGTGGTGATCATCCCGCTCTACGCGATGGCGATCATCATGTCGTTCCTGTCGGCTCAGGTGACGACGACCTTCTTCTACGGTCAGTCGATCGGCACCTACGAGCACTACTTCCGGACGTTCCTTCGCCCGGACGACGTGTTCTGGTCCTTCGTGCAGGCGATCATCATCTCGGTGATCGTCATGCTCAACCACTGCTACTACGGCTACTTCGCCAGCGGCGGACCGGTAGGCGTCGGCGAGGCCGTCGGCCGGTCGATGCGCGCCTCACTTGTCGCAATCGTGTGTGTTGTCCTGTTCGCATCGTTGGCGCTGTACGGCACCGACCCGAACTTCAACCTCACGGTGTAGCGCATGACGGCCCCACTGAACGCTCCGCGCACACCGCCGTACAAGTTGGCCGGTTTGGTGCTCACGCTGCTGACGATCGTGGCGATCGTGTTGGTGTACCTGCAGTTCCGCGGCGACTTCCTGCCGCGCGAAGAGGTGACGATGATGTCCGCCCGCGCAGGCCTCGTGATGGATCCGGGTTCCAAAGTCACCTACAACGGGGTCGAGATCGGACGGGTGTCCGAGGTCAGCGAGGTTTCGGTCGGCGACGACACGCGGGCCAAGATCCTGCTCGAGATCGACAAGAAGTACCTGAACCTGATCCCGAAGAACGTCGACGCGAAGATCAGCGCAACGACGGTGTTCGGCAACAAGTACGTCTCGTTCACGTCGCCGAAGAACCCGAGCCCTCAGCGGATCACGTCGGCCGACGTGATCGACGCGACCCACGTGACGACCGAGTTCAACACCCTCTTCGAGACGATCACCTCGATTTCGGAGAAGGTCGACCCGATCAAGCTGAACCAGACGCTCAGCGCGACCGCGCAGGCTCTGCAGGGCCTCGGCGAGCGGTTCGGTCAGTCGATCATCAACGGCAACGAGATCCTCGGCGACCTCAACCCGAGGATGCCGCAGATCCGCCGCGACAACCAGTTGCTCGCCGACCTCGGCGACGTGTACGCCGACGCCGCACCCGATCTGTTCGACGGGCTGGAGAACGCCGTCACCACTGCGCGCACGCTGAACGAGAATCAGGGCAACATCGACGCCGCGTTGATGGCCTCGATCGGATTCGGCAACGTCGGCGCCGAGATCTTCGAGAAGAGCGGCCCATACTTGATCCGCGGCGCCGAGGACCTGCTGCCGACGTCGGCACTGCTCGACGAATACAGCCCCGCGCTGTACTGCACGATCCGTAACTACCACGACGTCGAGCCCAGGGTCGCGGCGTCGCTCGGCGGCAACGGCTACTCGCTCAACACCCACTCGCTGGTGCTGGGTGCGAGCAACGCCTACGTCTACCCGGACAACCTGCCCCGCGTGAACGCCCGCGGTGGTCCAGAGGGCAGACCCGGCTGCTGGCAGCCCGTGACAAGGGACCTCTGGCCGAACCCGTACCTGGTGATGGACACCGGTGCGTCGATCGCGCCGTACAACCACATCGAGCTTGCGTCGCCGTTCGGCTGCGCGGGCCTGCCGCCCTGCCTGCTGCCGATCGTCATTCCCACGTTGCCTGTGCCGCTGGTCGCCGCCGCGCCCCTCATCACTCCGGGCATCGAATACGTCTGGGGCCGTCAGTTCGGGGAGCACACGATCAACCCATGAAAATCACCGGTACCGCCATCAAGCTCGGCATCTTCGCGTTGGTGCTGCTGCTGTTCACCGCGATCATCATCGTGGTGTTCGGTCAGATGCGTTTCGACCGCACGACCGGTTACTCGGCAATCTTCAGCAATGCCAGCGGTCTGCGCGCCGGCCAGTTCGTCCGGGCATCCGGCGTGGAGGTCGGCAAGGTCTCCAAGGTCGAGATCCAGGACGGCGGACGGGTGGCGAAGGTCGACTTCAAGGTCGAACGCGACCTGCAGCTGTTCCAGGGCACGACGGCGTCGATCCGCTACCTGAACCTGATCGGCGACCGCTACCTGGAGCTCAAGCGTGGCGACGACAACAAGCGTCTGCCCGGCGGCTCGACGATCCCGCTGGAGCGCACCGAACCCGCGCTGGACCTCGACGCGTTGATCGGCGGCTTCCGCCCGCTGTTCCGCGCGCTGGACCCCGACAAGGTGAACAACATCGCCCAGTCGATAGTCACGATCTTCCAGGGCCAGGGCGGCACCATCAGCGACATCCTGGATCAGACGGGGCAGCTGACGTCCGCGCTCGCCGACCGCGACCAGGCCATCGGCGACGTGATCCGCAACCTGAACAACGTGCTCGACACGACCGTCAAGCACCAACAGCAGTTCGACGAGACGGTCGTGGATTTCGAGAAGCTCATCACCGGACTCAAGAACCGCGCCGACCCGATCGCGACCTCCGTGGCGGATATCAGCGACGCGGCGGGCACCATCGGTGATCTGTTCGCCGACAACCGTCCGCTGCTGCAGAGCACGATCAGCCACCTCGAGGTCATCCAGCAGCCGCTCGTCGACCAGAAGGACCAGTTGAACGACATCCTGACCAGGCTGCCGACCGCGCTGAAGATCATCGGCCGCGCGGGCGGCGTCTACGGCGACTTCTTCAACTTCTACGCCTGCGACGTCACGCTCAAGCTGCCCGGCCTGCAGCCCGGCGGACCGGTTCGCACGGTGAAGGTCTGGTCGCAGCCCACGGGTAGGTGCACGCCGCAATGAGAACCCTGGAGGGTAGCAACCGCGTCAGGGGCGGGCTGATGGGCATTCTCATCACGCTCCTGGTGATCGGTGTGGGGCAGAGCTTCACCAGCGTGCCGATGCTGTTCGCAGAACCGTCGTACTACGCGTACTTCCAGGACACCGGCGGTCTGAGCGGTGGCGACAAGGTGCGCATCGCGGGCGTCGACATCGGGAAGGTGCAGTCGTTCACGATCGAGGGCGACAAGGTCAAGATCGGCTACACGCTGAGCGGCACGCAGATCGGCACCGACAGCCGCGCGGCCATCCGCACCGACACGATCCTGGGCCGCAAGAACCTGGAGATCGAGTCGCGCGGCACGACGGTCCTCGAGCCCAACGCCGCCCTGCCGCTCGGGCAGACGACGACGCCGTACCAGATCTACGACGCCTTCTTCGACGTGACGAAGGCGGCGCAGGGCTGGGACACCGAAACGGTCAAGCGCTCGCTGAACGTGTTGTCGGAGACCATCGATCAGACCTACCCGCACCTGAGCGCCGCCCTCGATGGGGTGGCCCGGTTCTCGGACACGATCGGCAAGCGCGACGTAGAGGTCCGGCAGCTGCTGGCCAACGCGAACAAGATCGCGGGCGTGCTCGGCAACCGCTCGGAGCAGATCAACGCCCTTCTGGTGAACGCGCAGACGCTGCTGGGGGCGATCAACGAACGTCAGTACGCCGTCAGCATGCTCCTGGAGCGTGTCAGTGAGTTCTCCGCTCAGATCGCCGGTTTCGTCAACGACAACCCGAACCTCAACAAGGTGCTGGAACAGCTGCGCACGATCAGCGACATCCTCGTGGACCGCAAGTTCGACCTCGTCGACGTGCTGTCCACGCTGAGCAAGTTCACCGCGTCGCTGGCCGAGGCCATCGCCTCGGGCCCCTTCTTCAAGGTCATGCTCGTCAACCTGCTCCCGCCGTGGCTGCTGCAGCCGTTCGTCGACGCCGCCTTCAAGAAGCGAGGCATCGACCCCGAGGAGTTCTGGCGCAACGCGGGTCTGCCCGCATGGCGGTTCCCCGACCCGAACGGCACTCGATTCCCCAACGGTGCGCCCGCGCCGGGACCGGACGTGCTCGAGGGCACCCCGGCGAACCCGGGACCCGCGGTCGTCGCCGGGCACCCGTGCTCGTACACGCCCGCGCCGGGCACCCTTCCGCGGCCCGGCGATCCGCTGCCGTGCGCCGACGAGCCGCACGGCCCGTTCGGCCCGAATCCGTACTCGGCCCCACCCGGACAGGGTTACACCCTGCCCGACGTGATCACCTCCCCGCCGAACCCGAACGGTCCCGGCTTCACCCCCGGCGTGCCCGCGGCGGCCGTACCGGGCCAGTTGCCGCCCGACATGGGGGGCGTGCCCGCACCGCTGCCACCGGCTCCGCACGGTGCGCGCACCGTGCCGGTCGGCCCACTGCCGCCGGAGGGACCGGACTTCACGCCCGGCATCGCGCCGCTGCCGCCGGCGCTCAACGGACCGCCGCCGCCGCCGGGACCCGGACAGCAGGTGCCGCCTGCCGACACGCCGCCGTTCCCCGGCAATCCGCCGTACCTCCCACCTGGTTCGCAGAGCGGAACGGGGCCCTAAGACATGTCAACTATTTTCAACGTACGAAACTTCAAGCTGCCGAACGTCTCCCGGACGACGGTGATCGTCGGCGCGCTCGTCGCGGTGCTGGCGCTGGTGGCCGGCATCGTCGGCTGGCAGCTGTACAAGAAGCTGACCTACAACACCGTGGTCGCCTACTTCCCGCAGACCCTGGCGCTGTATCCGGGCGACAAGGTCCAGATCATGGGCGTCAAGGTCGGCACGATCGACTCGATCGACCCTGCAGGCGACAAGATGAAGGTCACCTTCAACTACGCCAACAAGTACAAGGTTCCCGCGAACGCGACCGCGTCCGTGCTGAACCCCAGCCTTGTCGCGTCGCGCACCATTCAGCTGTCGCCGCCGTACACCGGTGGGCCCGAGATGCAGGACGACGCGGTCATCCCGATCGACCGCACCCAGGTTCCGGTCGAGTACGACGACCTGCGCGACTCGATCAACCGGATCCTCACCGACCTCGGCCCGACGCCGGATCAGCCCAAGGGCCCGTTCGGGGACGTCATCGAGTCCTTCTCCGACGGCCTGGCCGGCAAGGGCGACCAGCTCAACAAGACGCTCACCGGTCTGTCCGAAGCGGTCACCACGCTCAACGAGGGCCGCGGCGACTTCTTCTCGGTGGTGAAGAGCCTCGCGCTGTTCGTCAACGCGCTGTACCAGAGCGATCAGCAGTTCGTCGCGTTGAACAACGACCTGGCCACGTTCACCAACTCGTTCACCAACACCGACAACGAACTCGCCACGGCGCTCAACGATCTCAACGATCTGCTGACGACCACACGCAGGTTCATCAGCGAGAACGGTGAGGTGCTGGCCCACGACATCGACAACCTGGCCGAGGTCACCAACGCGATCCTGCAGCCGGAGCCCCTCAACGGTCTCGAGACCGGCCTGCACGTCTTCCCCAACCTCGCGTCGAACCTGATGAACATCTCGTCGCCGAACGCGGGTGGCATCGTCGGCCTGCCGACGATCGCCAACTTCGCCAACCCGATGCAGTTCATCTGCAGCTCGATTCAGGCGGGCAGCCGACTCGGCTACCAGGAATCGGCTGAGCTGTGCGCGCAGTACCTGGCGCCGATCCTCGATGCGATCAAGTTCAACTTCCCGCCGATCGGCATCAACCAGTTCGTGACGGCGATGACGCTGCCGAAGCAGATCTCGTACTCCGAGGACCGGCTGCGCCCCGCGCCGGGATACAAGGACACGACCGTGCCGGGCATCTGGTCGCGCGACACCCTGTTCTCGCACGGCAACCACGAGCCGGGCTGGGTCACCGCACCGGGCATGCAGGGCATCGAGGTGCAGCCGCACACCGAGCGCAACCTGACCCCGGAATGCCTCGCCGAGCTGCTCGGCGGACCCGACTGTGTGATCCCCGGCGCGCCACCGGCCTTCGGCGTCAACAACGGCAGGCTGCCAGGCCCGCCGAACGCCTACGACGAGCGCAATCCGCTGCCGCCGCCGTGGTACCCGCAGCCGGGACCGCCGCCTGGTCCATCACCCGGCGTGATCCCCGGCGATCCGCTCGGCGCCATCTCGCCCGCGCCCGCTGCCGCGCCTGCGGTAGCACCGGCACCGGCCGGACCACCGCTGCCCGCTGAAGCAGGAGGGGGCTAATGCCGCGCACGCGAGGAGCACGTACGTTCGGGGCCCGTAAGTGGAGCCGCATCGCACGGCGCGCCGCCGGACTGGTGGCGGTCGGTCTCGTGCTGACCTCCTGTGGCTGGCGCGGCATCGCGAACGTGCCGCTGCCGGGTGGCCCCGGCACAGCGCCCGACCACATGACGGTCTACGTGCAGATGCCGGATACGTTGGCGCTCAACGTCAACAGCCGGGTGCGCGTCGCCGACGTCTATGTCGGCCGGGTGCGTTCGATCGAGCTGAAGAACTGGATCGCCACGCTGACGCTGGATCTGCAACCGGGTATCAAGCTGCCGGAGAACGCGCTGGCGAAGATCGGCCAGACCAGCCTTCTCGGGTCGCAGCACGTGCAGCTCGACCCGCCGCCGGACCCATCGTCGCAGCAGCTGCGCAACGGCGACACGATCCCGCTGAAGAATGCGTCGGCGTTCCCGACGACGGAGCGGACGCTGGCCAGCATCGCCACCATCGTGCGCGGCGGCGGGATACCCAACATCGAGGTCATCCAGACCGAGGTGAACAACCTGCTGACCGGTCGCGCCGACCAGATCCGCGAGTTCCTGAACCGGTTGGACACCTTCACCGACGAACTCAATCAGCAGCGCAACGACATCACGCGGGCGATCGATTCGACGAACCGGCTGCTGAACATCGTGGGTCAGCGGACCAGCACGCTGGATCGGGTGCTGACCGAATTCCCGCCGCTGATCAAGCATTTCGCCGATACACGGGATCTGTTCGCCGACGCGGTGGAGTCGTTGGGCCGCATCAGCAACGCTGCCGACGACGCGCTCGCGCCGACGAGCGACAACCTGCACACCAACCTGCAGAACCTGCAGCGTCCGCTGAAGCAGCTGGGCAAGGCCTCGCCGTACCTCGTCGGCGCGCTCAGGTTCCTGTTCACGGCGCCGTTCAGCATCGAGAACGTGCCGAAGGTCGTGCGCGGCGACTACATCAACGTGTCGCTGAACGTCGACCTGACGCTGAGTTCGCTGGACCAGGGCTTCCTGTCCGGAACCGGTGTGGCGGGCATGCTGCGCGCCCTCGAGCAGGCCTGGGGCCGCAATCCCGAGACGATGATCCCGGATCTGCGCTACACGCCGAACCCGCACGACGCACCCGGCGGACCGTTAGTGGAAAGGGGTGAGTGAGCAGTGCTGACCAGGTTCATCAAGTTCCAGCTGGTCCTCTTCACGATTCTCACGATCCTCGCCCTGGTCGTGCTGGGTTGGTACTACCTGCGGCTGCCGAGCCTGGCCGGCATCGGTCAGTACACGCTGAGCGCCGACCTGCCGCGCTCGGGCGGCCTGTACGCCACGGCGAACGTCACCTACCGCGGCACGCAGATCGGCAAGGTCACCTCCGTCGAGCCCACGGAGAACGGCGCACGCGCCGAGATGAGCATCGACAACCGGTACAAGATCCCGGCCGATGCCACTGCCAATGTGCACTCCGTCTCGGCGATCGGTGAGCAGTACCTCGACCTGGTCTCGACCGGCAACCCGGGTCAGTACCTGGCAGACGGTCAGACGATCACCACCGGCACGGTGCCCAGCGAGGTGGGTCCTGCGCTGGATTCGGCGAACCGGGGTCTCGCCGTGCTGCCCAAGGAGAAGATCGACTCGCTGCTGACGGAGACGTCGAAGGCCGTTGGTGGCCTGGGCCCCGGGCTGCAACGGTTGGTCGACGGCACGACGAACCTGGCGCAAGGCTTCCAGGAGAACCTGCCTCAGGTCAACGACATCATCGAAAACGCGACGCCGATCCTGCAGAGCCAGGCCGATTCCCGTGACAACATCTCGCAATGGTCGAGAAACCTCAACATCCTTGCCGCGCAGTCGGCTTCGGAGGACCAGGCGTTGCGAAGCGGACTGCAGCAGGCGGCGCCGACGCTGGATCAGGTGACGGCCACGTTCAGCGACGTCCGCGAATCGTTGCCGCAGACGCTGGCGAACCTCGCGGTCGTCATCGACATGCTCAAGCGCTACAACAAGGGCCTTGAGCAGGCGCTGGTGATCCTTCCTCAGGGGGGCACGGTCGCGCAGGCAGGCACCATCTTCGAAGGGGAGGGCCTGCTGCACTTCGGCCTGTCGATCAATCAGCCGCCGCCGTGCCTCACCGGCTTCCTACCCGCGTCCGAGTGGCGGTCGCCTGCCGACACTTCCATGGCGCCGCTGCCCGCAGGCACGTACTGCAAGATCCCCAAGGACGTCCAGAACGTCGTCCGCGGTGCGCGTAACTACCCGTGCGCCGATGTGCCCGGTAAGCGTGCGGCGACTCCGAAGGAGTGCCGCGACGACAAGCCCTACATCCCGCTGGGCACCAACCCCTGGTACGGCGATCCGAACCAGATCGTCAACTGCCCGGCACCAGCCGCTCGCTGCGACCAGCCGGTCAAGCCCGGGTACGTCATACCGGCACCGTCGGTGAACAACGGTATGAACCCACTGCCAGCCGACCAACTGCCGCCTGGCGGATCACCGCAGCCGGTCAGCGACCCGCTGACCCCGCCGAACCAGGGCAGCGTCCAGTGCAGTGGACAGCAGCCCAACCCGTGCACGTACACTCCGGCACCAGGCAGTGCGGTCTACAGCCCGACAAGCGGCGAGGTCGTTGGGCCCGACGGCGTGAAGTACTCCGTCAGCAATTCGAATAACCCAGGAGACGACGGATGGAAGGAGATGCTGGCACCCGCCAGCTGAACCCCACCGATGCTGAGGACGCGCCGGACGATTCGGTAGCAGTATCTGAACAAGAGCAGACGAGCCAGGAGCACCGGGACACCGTCGACGAGCCAACCCAGGAGGCTGAGCCGTCAGATGCAGTCGCCCGTCGTCCGCCGCGGCTCGGCCGTGGCTGGATGGCCGGTATCTGCGCGGGACTGGTGGCACTGACCATCGCCGCTGTGGTCGGTGGCATCCTGCTGATCCGCGACAACCACGGTATCGAAGAGGTCAACCGCAACGATGCCGCCGCCCTCCAGGCCGCCAAGGACTGTGTCGCGGCGCTGCAGGCGCCGGACACCGATGCGATGTCTGCCGCACAGATGAAGATCATGGAGTGCTCCACCGGCGCGTTCGGCGCGCAGGCCTCCACGTTCGGCGGCGTCCTCGTCGAGGCGTACCGGGCCGCCAACGTCAAGGTGCAGGTGTCCGATATGCGTGCCGCCGTTGAGCGCCACGACCCCAGCGGATCGGTGGACGTCCTGGTGGCCGTACGCATCAAGGTGACGAATTCCGACGTGGAAAATCAGGAGTCGGGCTACCGGTTGCGGGTCACGATGACGCCGGATCAGGGTAAGTACCGGATCGACAAGTTGGAACAGGTCACGTCGTGACGGCTGTTCTCGACGCGAGCGCGAAGACGGCGGTGCACGTTCAGTCGTCGGCGCTTCCGCTGGCGTCGTGGCAGGCGCGCGCGGGCGCGCTGTGCCTCGACGTGCTGCTCGGCGTCGGTGTGCTCGCCGTGTTGGCGCCGCTGGTGGCGACCGCGCCGCAGCGTGGCTGGTTGTGGTGGGTGTACATGATCGCGGCCGCCGTCATCGTGCTCCTCGTGCTGGCCAATCGTTGGCTACTGCCCACCACGACGGGGTGGAGTTTGGGCCGGGCGGTGGTCGGCCTCAGGGTCGTGCGCCGGGGCGACGACGAACCTGCCGGCTTCGTGCGGCTGATGGTCCGGGACTTCGCACACCTGTTGGACACGGCGCTGCTCTTCATCGGATGGCTGTGGCCGTTGTGGGACTCCCGCCACCGGACATTCGCAGACCTGTTGGTGCGCACCGAGGTTCACCGGGTGGACCGGCCTGTCCGCAATATGCGCCGAACGGCGGCGAAGGTCATCGTCGCCGCGGTCGTGGCGTGCGCGGCGTTCGTCGCACTGAACTACTCCGTGGTGTACCGCCACGAGCGGGCCGTCGATCAGGCCCGCACCGAGATCGCGGAGCAGGGGCCGAAGATCGTCGAGCAGATGCTGACCTACAACGTCGACACGCTCAAGGACGACTTCGACCGGGCGCAGTCACTGGCCACCGACAGCTACCGTTCGCAGTTGGTCGCCCAGCAGGAGGCCGTGCAGAAGCAGGGCCCGGTGTCCAACGAGTACTGGGCGGTGAGCAGTGCGGTGCTGTCGGCGGACGCGGACCGGGCGGCGATGCTTCTGGCCATGCAGGGCCAGCGCGGCACCGATCCGAAGGACCTGCGGTTCATCACCGCGACGGTGCGAGTGGACTTCGACAAGTCACGCGACGGTAAGTGGCGGGTGGCAAGCCTGAGCGTGCTGAAGAAGCCATTGATGCAGGAGCAGGCGCCGCGATGAGCCCACGCCGCAAGATCGACGCCGAGGAGCCCGAGCTCTACACCGCGCCGCCGCCGAAACCCAAACGGCAGTGGGGACTTCCGCTTGTTGCGTGTGTCGCCGGTGTGCTGATCGCGGCGGCCATCACCGCGAGCACGCTGATGTTGGTGTCGCACGAGAACGATCGCCGCACACAGGTCCGCGACGCCGATGTGCTCGGCTACGTGAAGTCGTTCATGACGACGTACACGACGCTGGACCCGTTCCAGGCCAACTACTACGGCGATCGCATCCAGTCGCAGGCCACCGGTGACTTCGCCGAGATGTTCAAGGAGAAGATCAACGAGATCCTCGTCCAGGTGGCTCGGGTGGAGCCCACGCAGGGCACGGTGATGGATGCCGGTGTGCAGCGCTGGAACGACGATGGCAGCGCCGACGTCCTCGTCGCCACCAAGATCTCGAGCAAGGACCCGAGCGGTAAGTCCATCGAGAGTGGAAACCGTTGGGTGGTAACGGCGAAGAAGGAAGGGCAGCTGTGGAAGATCAGCCAACTGATTCAGGTGATCTGACCACGGATGCGGCCGCGGCACCTTCGGCGCCGGCGCCTCGTGGACGACATCGGATGCCGATCGGCAAGAAACTCCGTGCCACCAAACCGGAGGCCGAGGCGAGTGCGCCCGTCGATGACGAGGTCCAGGTGGAGGAGTCCGCTGACCCTGTCGAACTGCCAGCGCCGAGCGTCGAGGAGACGCCCGCCGAGGAGACGCCGACCAAGAAGGGCCGCCGACGGGGTTTCCTGCGGCGCGGCAAGGATCAGCCCGCTGCGGTTCCGGTCGAGGAGAAGGCGGACGAGCCCGTCGACGCCGTGGCCCCGGCCGAGGAGACCGTCGGCGAAACCGCCGAGCCGGTGGACGCAGACGATGAAGCGGCGGAGCCGGAGGAGCCAGCGGAAGGCGAGATCGCCGCCGAGGAAACCGTTCTCGTGCCGCACCGGCCTGCGGGTAAGCGCATGAAGATCGTCGCGGCGGCGGCCGCCGTGCTGTTCGTGGCGGGCGGTGCGTTCCTCGGTGCGACGGCGCAGCCGGTGATCGCGAACAACGCACTGGTCGAAACCAAGCTGAACATCGCCCGGACGGCCGCGAACGCCATCACCACGCTGTGGTCGTACACCCCCGAGAACATGGACTCGCTGGGCGAGCGGTCGGCCCGCTACCTGACAGGTGACTTCGCCTTCCAGTACAAGAAGTTCATCGACTCGATCGTGGCGACCAACAAGCAGGCGCAGGTCACCAACACCACCTCGGTGCTCGGCACAGCCGTCGAATCCGTGACATCGACCGACGCGTCAGCCGTGGTGTACACCAATTCGATTGCCACCAGCCCGGTTTCGAAGAACATTCCGTCGCTGCGGTATCTTTCCTACCGACTGGAGATGAAGCGCGACCACACCGAGTGGCGCATCACCAGGATGACGACCATCACCACGCTGGATCTGACCCCGCAGCTGTAGGCCGGCGCCGTGTCCGTCACCTCCCCGGTCTCGAATCGGCTGACGGTGACGGGGTTGCTCCTGCTGACGTTCGGGACCGGCATGATCGACGCGATCAGCGTCCTCGTACTGGGGCATGTCTTCGTCGCGAACATGACGGGAAACGTGGTGTTCCTCGGGTTCTGGTTCGCGCAGCAGAACGTCGTCGACATGACGGCAGCCGTCGTCGCCTTCGGGAGCTTCCTGTCGGGTGCCGTCCTCGGCGGTCGATTCTCCCGTCACCTCCAGCACGACACCCGACGTTGGGTGACGGTGGCGCTCGCTGTGGAATGCGCGCTGCTGCTGACGTTGTCGATGCTCGCGGGCACCGGCGTGCTCGACTACCACGACGACACGAAGCTGATCCTGATCGCCGGCCTGGCGGTGGCCTTCGGCAGCCAGAACGCGACGGCTCGGGAGTTCGGGATCCAGGAGTTGAGCACCACGGTGCTGACGTCGACGATCGTCGGCTTCGGTGTGGACAGCAGGTTGGCGGGAGGGAAGGGCGAGCGAAGGACGCTGCGTCTCTCCGTCGTGGTGACGATGTGCGCGGGAGCGGTGGTCGGGGCAACGCTGTCGCGGTTCATGGTGGCGCCGGTGATCGCGATGGTGGCGGCGCTGGTGGCGACGACGGCTGTTCTGTTCTAGTTCGGACCGCCGGTCCCGGCCGACGACTAAGGTCACGGCTATGCCAACAGTTCTCGTCACCGGCGCGGCCAGGGGCATCGGCAAGGCGATCGTCGAGCATCTGGCGTCGACCGGATGGGACGTCGTCGCCGGCGTACGCAGTGAGCAGGATGCCGATGCGATCACCAAGGTAGACACCCAGCGGGTGTCCGCGGTGATCCTCGACGTCACCGACGCGGACCACATCGCGAAGTTGGCCGATGCGTTGCCCGCGCGGCTCGACGCGGTGGTCAACAATGCGGGCGTGGCCGTCGGCGGTCCGGTGGAGACGGTGACGCCGGACGACTGGCGGAAGGTGCTGGAGGTCAATGTCATCGGGCAGTTCGCGGTGACCCGGGCGGTGCTGCCGAAGCTGCGTGAGTCGCGGGGAAGGGCGGTGTTCATCTCGAGCGTGAACGGCCGTATCGCGACGCCGATGCTCGGGCCGTACTCCGCGTCGAAGTTCGCGCTCGAGGCGGCATGTGACGCGTTGCGGGTCGAGTTGAGGGGCTGGGGCGTGCCGGTGGTGCTGATCGAACCGGCGCAGACCGACACCGACATGTGGCGCACGGCGGGGGACATGGTCGATCAGATCGAGGCCGACATGTCTCCCGACGACCGCGATCTATACGCCAAACACATCGCGGGCATGAAGAAATTCGTGCCGCGGGCCCGCAGGATGGCGTCGCCGACGACGAAGGTGGTCGCCGTGGTGGAGGATGCGCTGACCGCCCGCAGGCCGCGGGCCCGGTACGTGGTCGGACTGTTGCCGAAGATTCAGGCGGCCGTGGTGCCGAATCTGCCGACGGCGCTGAGTGATCGGGTGATGACGATGTTGGTTGGGCTTCCACGCCGCCCGCGTGGCTGAGTTCGTCAAGACCAATCTCAGCGCGCCGCCAGGCTTCTTCGCGCTGGAGGCGGCGGCATTGCGCTGGCTGGCGGTCGACGGCGGGGCGCGATGTGCGCGCGTCATCGACTACGACGAGCGCTCGTTGACGCTAGAGCGGCTGGATTCGGTGGCACCGACACGGGATGCGGCGCAGGAGTTCGGATCTCGACTTGCCGTGACACACGACGCGGGAGCGCAGCTGTTCGGCTCGGGTCCGGACGGCTGGCGCGAGGACGGCTTCTTCGGTCCATTAGCGGAGCCGCTGCCGATGTCGTTGAGGGGCCGTCCGACGTGGGGCGCCTTCTACGCCGAAGAGCGGTTACGCCCGATGGCCGATCGGGCCCAGCGGCGGCTGAGCGACGAGGCGGCGCGACTGGTCGACGCGGTGATCGAGAGATGCCGAGCGGGTGACTTCGACGACGACGACCCGCCGGCGCGCATCCACGGGGACCTGTGGAGCGGCAACGTGATGTGGACGGCCGACGGTGTGGTGCTCATCGACCCGGCGGCGCACGGCGGGCATCGGGAAACCGATCTGGCGATGCTGCAATTGTTCGGATGCCCGCATCTCGACGAGGTGTTGGCGGGGTACCAGAGCGTGCGACCGCTGCGGGACGGCTGGCGGGCCAGGGTGGGACTTCATCAGCTGTACCCGCTGCTGGCACACGTCGCGTTGTTCGGATCGGGCTACGTACGCCAGGTGGAAAGAGCCGCGAGGAGCGCGGTGGCGCTGGCTGACGACTGAGGTGTGTAGCAACGCGCCTAGCTGGCTAGGGCCCGCTCGACCATCTCGGTCAGCAATGGTACGAGCACCTTCGCGTACTCCGTCGTGATGTGGTTGTCGTCCCGGTACACCAAGGTGTTCCCGACAACGACCGGACACCGCTCCGCCGTGCAGAACAACTCCGACAGCTTCGCGTACTGGCCGCCGCCCGCTGCTGTCGCCGCGGCCTCCGCCGCGATGCCAGCGTCGTTGAGACCGTCAGTTCGTGGGGGCGCGCACGCGGCGGCATCATCCATATGTGCAGACACACACGTCGGCACTGTCGAATGCGGATCCGCGACCGGTCCCAGCACCAAGACCTCAGCGCCTGTTGCCCGTAAGGTTCGCACCACGAGCGTCAGGCGGTTCTGCCATGCCTGGTCATAACTCGTGAATCCGAAGTCCGCACCGTATCTGCGCGACATGTCGAGGACGATCATCTGCGGCTTGTCCCGATAGAGCCGCGCCATCACGTCTCCCCGCCACCGTTCACACTCGGTGAACTTGCGGCCGAGATACGGGCTGTTGATGGGTAGATCCAGAAACGGGCACAACACCTTGCTCATCGTGGCGAGTCGCCAGTGCTTCTCACGCGCAACGGGTTCCAGCGCCGGCTGCCACATCGCCGCATGCGAGTCGCCCACCAACGCCACCGTCGCCGGCGAACCCACATCGCCTGAGACACAGTCGGGCTGCGCCACGTCCTTCCACGAAAGCACGCAACCGTTGACGAACACCTCGGGCTTCGCGATCGCGTTCAAAGCCGGCGTGAGATTCGACGGCACCGGACCGCCGTCGGCTGACTTGGCCACCGCCGCCAACACCTGATCGCGCACCGACATCGGTGGAGGAGCCTTCTTTGCAGACGAATCCGCGGACTCAACCGGTGCGACGGGAGCCACCGGCGCCGCCGCCATGCCATGGCCCACCGGTACCGGTCTGACCGTCAACAGCACCAGGCACACCGCGACCGCTAGAGCGGTCAGCACACCGCCGACCGCCAAGCTCCGCAGCGATGAGCCCTTCACCGACGGCGCGAACCGCACCGGGTTCTCGATCAGATGCAGCGTCAGGATCGCCAACCCGAACGACACCACCACCATCGCCGACTTGCCCGTCAGCCCCAACGGGTGCCCGATCACCGCGGGCGCGAGCAGCAGCACCGGCCAGTGCCACAGGTACCACGAGTAGGACAACCGGCCGATCATTCGCATCGCCGGCTTCGACAGGAGCCGACCCACGCCGACATCCGGTGTCGCGCAACCAGCGCCGATGATCAGCGCCGTACCCATCACCGGCAGCAGCGCCGCCGTCCCCGGGTATGGCGTTCCCTCACCTATCTGAGTGCACGTGACGAGTATCAGTGCCAGGCCGCCCCAGCCCACCAGCGCCGTCGACGGACCCGGCAGATGCCGCCACGCACCGGCGGTCAACGCCACCAGCCCGCCGACCGCCAACTCCCACGCCCGCGTGGGCAGCGAGAAGAACGCCCACGACGGCCAGTTCTCGGTCCACGCCATCGACAGCGCGAACGACACCGCCGCCAACAGTCCGAGCACCAACACATACGGCGTCACCGATCGCGCGCCAATACGCTGGGCCGCCCGCGCCAGAACCCAAGCGGTGCCGATGATCAGCGCAGGCCACAGCAGATAGAACTGCTCTTCCACACCCAACGACCAGTAATGCTGTAGCGGCGACGGCGGCGCATCTACGGCCAGATAGTCGGTGCCGTGGATTGCAAACCGGTAGTTGCCGACATACAGCGCGCTCGCGATGCCGTCGCCGAGAACGCTTCGCGCCTGCAGCGGAGGCAGCAACACCGTCGACGCAACACAGGTAGCCACAAGAACGGTGACCGCCGCGGGCAACAGCCGTCGTGCCCGCGCCCCGTAGAACCGGGCCAGCCGAACGGTGCCGCTGTCGGACGCCTCTCGCCACAGCAGGCCGGTGATCAGGAAGCCGGAAACGACGAAGAAGACGTCGACGCCGATGAAGCCGCCGCTGACGCCGGGCACGCCGGCGTGGTAGAGCACCACGGCGATGACGGCGACGGCCCGTAAGCCCTCGATGTCCGGGCGAAACCCCTTCTGCGGCGGAGTCGTCCGCCCGCTCGCAGGGAAACCGCGTCGGGAAACAGATCGGGGGGACGTCGCAACTCTGTTCACTCGAGTAACGATCGTCTCACGAGACCCAGAGCTCTTCCGGGATCAACGCGCTACGTCGACAACCAGGCTAACTCTCGCGGTAGCTTCTCCTGCCAGGCCGACGCGTCGTGTCCGCCGACGAACGAGACTCCAGACGGCGGTTTACGCAGCGACGCGACGAATTGTTTCGTGGCGTCGTAGAACCGGTCACCTGCCCCGCAATCGATCCTCAACGGGATCTCCGACAGCGCCGGTGTGCCGTAGACCGAATACGCGAACCAATCCGCCGGGCCGTCGAACGCATGTTCCGCGATCGCCTCGCCGTAGTCGGTGAACAGTGCGGGCGCCACGGCACATATCGCCGCGGTGCGCGCCGGGCCCAATACACCGCCGAGCAACAAGGCGCCGTAGCCGCCCATCGACCATCCGATGAGACTCACCCGCCGAGTGTCCAGGCCCTTGCTCGTCAACATGGGCAGGAACTCTTTCAACACCATCGATCCGGAGTCTTCACCGGTGACGCGCCGGTGCCACCACCCGTTCCCACCGTCAACCGCCGCCACCGCGAACGGCGGGTAGCCGGCCTTCGCCAATTCGGCCAACACCGCCTCGACGCCCATACCCATGACGCCGTCTGCGTTCATATCGCGACCGTGCAATGCGATGACGGTGCGCAACGGCCGCGCAAAGCGGCCGGGCGGCACGGCGATCGCCCACTTGGTCTCGAGGCCGCCCCGTGCCGCCGAGACGAACGAGCCGGTGAAGTAGGTCTGTGTGGCCTTGGCCGACGAGGGAGACGGTTGGTCGGGCGGTGCGCCCGACGCGGTGGCGAGCCCCAACTGCAGGATCGGGTCGAGTGCACAGGCTCCGGCGAGCCCGGTGCCCAGCCGCAACAGCGTGCGGCGCGTCAACTCCAGCATCTGCGTCAGGCGAAGGCGAGCCAGCTCGGAAGCGCGCGTTCACGCGAATCGCAAAGTACCTGGCGAGTATCACAGCTGCCCTTGGGAACGCCTGCGCCACTCCACATTCCGCCGGTGTCACGGCGCAGCACGATCGCCGACGATCCACCTCCGTCCAGCAGCACCGCGCTATCGGAGCCCAGTCCGCGGAACAGGTCCTGAATCTGGTCGGGTGTGTAGCTTCCGCCCTGGAAGACGTACAACTGGTCGTTGGTGCGGTTGTAGGCGACCGCGGTCCGCGCTGCGCTTGGTCCTCCGTCGTTGAGCTGCCCGGTGTCACCCGGCGCGAGAAGGCCGATGCCCGCCACCGCGACGAAGCGCGCGTTCTGGTCGAGAAGCTTCTGGATCTCCGGCGATGCGGAGTCGTAGTCGTCAGGGCCCTTGGGCATGACGACATAGGGAGCACCGCCGGACGGAAGGATCATGGTGGCCAACGACGACCAGTGTTCGCTGCCGCCGGAAAGTCCCTGTTTACCCGCATACGCGAGCGTGCCGGTGACGGCGGCGTTGGCCCTGCCCTGGCCGCGCGTGTTGTCGACGTAGGCGCCGAGCGGCGAACTGCATTTGGTGTCGCGCCACGAACCGCCCTTCTGGCCGCGCACATCGAAGAAGTTGGCGTTGATCGCGATCGTCGGCTGACCGAGCGCCTGCCAGGCCTCGAGCGGTGCGAACACCTCGGAGGCCTGCCACAGCCCCTCGCCGGTGCGCGCACCTGGATCGCGTTCGCACCGACCCTGGTAGCCCTGATGGCTGTCGACGAGCAGTCGAGGCTTGAGGCGGCCCGCGGCGTTCTTGATCGTCATCAAGTGGCCGCCGCTGTTCATCTCGTACCAGCCGCCGCCCGCATTCAACATCGGGGCTGGGTGACCGTCACCGAAATTGTAGACGAGATACGACCCGCGGGTGTTTGCGATGGCTCCGGCGAGCAGTGTGCGGCCATCTGCCCGGGCGACCGGTGCCACCGTCGACGCGAGCCCGGCGCACAGCATCAGCGCAGCGGCGTACGCCATCAGGCGCCGGCTGAACGCCGCGACAGTCGACACGGTTGCCTCTCGACAAAAGACGAGGAAGTGGAATCACTTCAATCACACCAACCTCACAGTTACCTTCAGTAACAGCGACGTCACGATTGGGTATCGCACCCTACGGGCGTGGAATCGCCCGCCGAGTGGGTAATCCCGTCTGGGTCGGAACTCATTCGAAGGAGCAGACATGATCGGAACGATTCTCAGCGCTTTGATCGTCGGCTTGATTGTCGGCGCGCTTGCGCGACTCATCATGCCTGGTAAGCAGAACATCGGCGTGATCATGACGATCATCCTCGGCGCGCTCGGCTCGTTCATCGGGTCGTGGTTGACCTATCAGTTGGGCTACCAGAACTCCAACGGCGGCTGGCAGGTCATCCCGTTCCTCGTCGGAATCATCGTCGCGATCATCCTGATCGCGGTCTACGTCGGCATTACCGGTCGCCGGGCCACCAGGACGACCAGGACGACGCCGACGGCGCGTTAACGCCCAGGTGGCGCCAAGCGGTAAACGGCTCCCGCGTAGTCGTCGCTGACGTAGATGGCGCCGTCCGGTCCGACGACAGCCGCGACCGGGCGGCCCCATCGGGAGCCGTCCTCGGCTTGGAAGCCGCCCATCAACGTCTGCTGATCGCCCAGAGTGCCGTTGCGCCACGGGAAGAACGACACCTCCGGTGCGCGCGGCGGCTGTCGGTTCCACGAACCGTGGATGCCGACAAGTGCACCATCTGTGTACGGTGCCGGCAGCGCCCCAGTCGTGAACGCAAGGCCCAGTGGTGCCGCGTGCGCGCCCATGCTCTGCTCCACCGGAGGCAGCGCTGCGCAGTCCATCCGCGCCCCGTCCTCGTTGGTCGACATGTCGCGAACGAAGGGCAGGTCGGCAGGCCCGCCGTCGGGATTGCAGTAGGGCCAACCTAACTCGCGGCCGGGAGTCAATCGCGCCAGCGCTTCCGGTGGATGGTCGTTGACATACTGAATGTCGAGGTTGCCGTCTGGATCGGGTGCGTTGTCGCGGTTGTTGACCGCCGTCCAGATCGAACCATCGGGGGCGACGGCGAGGCCGGTGCCGTTGCGGACACCCGTCGCGAACGGTTCGGCGACGCCACCGCCCGGCGGAATGCGCATGATCGTCGCGCGCGGTGGGTCGGCGTCGCGGTCCTCGGCGGAGATGTTGCCCGTCGACCCGATCGAGAAGTACACGGCCCCATCGGGACCGACGGCGACGCTCTTCAGCGCATGCGCGTAGGCGCCGTTGAGTTCGGGGCTTTTGGCATCGGGCAGGTCGGCAGATACCGTCCGCGGATTGATCGCCGCGCCGTTGACGTAGTCGTACGCGTCGATCTGATCGCTTTCGGCGACGTACAGCGTCGGCCCGGCGAACGCCATGCCGTGCGGCTGGTCGAGGCCATCGAGCAGCGTCGACTGTTCCGGCGGCGCACCGGGTTTCGGTGTCAGCTTCACGATCTGGCCGGCTCTTGGCAGCGATACGAGCAGGGCGCCGTCAGGCGTCCAAGTTTCCAGGCGCGCCTTCGAAATCCGCGCCCACACACCGACTGTCCAGCCCTCGGGGATCATCGCCTGCCGCGATTCGTCGAGCGGCGCCTGGGCCAGGTCGCCGGGAACCTTCAGCGGTGCGGACACCAGATTCGGTGAACCGGGTGCCGGCGCGGCCGGTGTGGTCGACGACGCGGACGCGGGTGACTGCCGTTGAGCTGACTCTGACGAACATCCGGCCAGCGTGGCGAGGCCGACGAGGCCCACGACGACGGCGTCACGCGGAGGCCAGATCGGCATGCATCTCCCACACTAGGATCTCGGACGGTTCGGTGGCGGTGACGCGCTGGCCGCCTGCGCCGGTGAAGCGGGCGGCGTCCCCGTCGCGCAGCGGCCCGGAGCCTTCGAGCGTCACCGCGCCGCGTGCCACGAAGAGGTGCAGGAAAGGCGCATCCGGCAACTCGACGACCTGTCCTGGCTGTATCCGCGCAGCGTGCAGCGCGGCGTTCCTGTTGTGGAGGTGGACGGCGGCGTTGTCACCGCGGCCAGCTGCAATCGTCATCAATCCGCCGGTCAACCCCCTGTCGTCGATCTCGACCTGCTGATAGCCGGGATCGATGCCCGCCTCATCGGGGACAACCCACATCTGCACGAGATGCACTCGCTCGCTTGCCGATCCGTTCTTCTCCGAGTGCAGCACGCCGGTGCCTGCCGACATGCGCTGAGCCAGACCGGGGTAGATGACACCCGAGTTACCCATCGAGTCGCGGTGCTCGAGCGCGCCCTCCAGCACCCAGGTGACGATCTCCATGTCGCGGTGCGGGTGCGTATCAAACCCAGCATCCGCGG
Source organism: Mycobacterium sp. ITM-2016-00318 (assembly GCF_002968285.2). Lineage (NCBI taxonomy): Bacteria > Bacillati > Actinomycetota > Actinomycetes > Mycobacteriales > Mycobacteriaceae > Mycobacterium > Mycobacterium sp. ITM-2016-00318. The sequence goes on from NZ_CP134400.1 coordinate 144,542, forward strand.
CAACGATGTCGTCGTTGTTGACGAGCAGCAGCCCGTGATGGGTGTTTTCCGGGTCGTAGTAACCGGCGAACGAGAACGAGTGTCGGGAGTCGAGCCACTCCGTCCTGCTCGCGCCCCGGTCGGACCCGCGGCGGATGTCTACCGATGACGTCATCCACCCCAGGGTAGCGAGCGGTCCGAGTCTGTGGATAACGCTGCTCCGGGGCCCAAACCTGTCGTTCGCACTTACGACGGTGTCTCCATGAAGACATGGCCTTTCGTCGGGACTGAAGCAATCGCTCGCGGCGCCGTCAGCCCGCGGACATTGAAGGGCGGGTATCACCGCATCTACCGCAACGTGTACGCGCCACGAGGCAGCGTGTTGATGCCGGCTGACAAGGCGGTTGCGGCGTGGTTGTGGTCGAACCGGCAGGCCACGCTCGCAGGTTTGTCGGCCTCAGCGATGCACGGTGCACAGTGGATCGGCGCTGAGAAACCGGCCGAGGTGTACCGCAGGAACGGGAAGCCGGTCGCGGGCATCCTCATCCACCGCGACGAGTTGTTCGACGACGAGCACAAGATGATTCGCGGAATCGACGTGACGACTCCGGCTCGGACCGCCTTCGACTTGGGACGCCGCCGTGGACGAACGATGGCGGTCGTCTACGTCGACGCCCTGGCCAACGCGACCGGGTTGCGACCGGGTCCGGTTCGCCCACCTCATCGACAGGCACCCGGGCGTGCGCGGACTCCGGCAACTTCGAGAAGTCCTCGAGTTGATGGACGGCGGCGCTGAGTCGCCTCAGGAAACCAGGACGCGGTTGGTTCTCATCGACGCGGGCCTGCCGAAACCGGAAACGCAGATTCGCGTGGCCCGGTGGCGCATCGACATGGGGTATCGCGAATTCAAGGTCGGTGTCGAGTACGACGGCGAACAGCATTGGACAGATCCGCGTCGCCGCAACCACGACATCGACAGGCACGCTGAGTTGTCGGCCCTCGGATGGGTCATCGTGAGGGTCAGCGCAGACATGCTGCGGTATCGCCGTCAGACAATCGTCGAGCGGACATGTGCCGCGCTGCGCGCAGCCGGCGCCGAATGGCCAGTTAAGCGGCATAAGTGGCCACTCGCGCTCTAGAGAGACGAAGGCAGCCCGAAGCTTTCGAACAACCCATCGCCAGCATGAAACGCCACGACATGGGCGATACCGCCTGGCCGGACGTCGAGCACGTGAAGCTGAAACTCCTCGTGCTTACCGGTGTCACGGTTGAGCATGTACAGCGCCGCGGCGGGCTGGTCGTTGGCGGTGGTCGCGATGAACTTCATGTCACCGGGACCCTCGGCGGGGCAGTGATTCTTCGACAACGAGACGATGTCGGCGGGGCCCTGATACCAGCCGTCGAACGGCGGCATCTCGAACACGGCGTCCTCGGTGAACAGCTTCACCAGCTCGTCCATGTCGTATTCCTCGAACGCCGCGATGTAGCGCGCGAGTTGGGCCTTGGCTTCCGGTGCTTCGGGAGTTGCCGGCTCGCCGTCGTGAGTCGGCCGGGCCGCATCGAGCTGGGCCCTCGCGCGCTGCAGCAAGCTGTTGACCGCGGCCGTCGACGCGCCGATGGCTTCACCCACCTCGGCCGCCTTCCACTGGAGAACCTCGCGAAGTATCAGCACCGCCCGCTGCCGCGCCGACAGGTGCTGAAGCGCCGCCACGAACGCCAGCCGCACCGACTCGCGGGACTCGACGATCACCGACGGGTCCGACGGGTCCTCTTTCGGGGAATCGGGCAGGGGCTCCAACCAGGTGACCTCGCGGTGCTCGGCGATGTCGCCCGTCGGGTTCGATGCCGACTGGCCGAGCCCAGAAGGAAGCGGGCGCCGCTGCCTGCTCTCCAACGCGGTCAGGCTGGTGTTCGTCGCGATCCGATACAGCCAGGTCCGCACCGACGATTTGCCCTGGAAGCCCTTGTAGGACTTCCACGCGCGCAGGTAGGTGTCCTGAACCAGGTCCTCGGCGTCATGGATCGAGCCGGTCATCCGGTAGCAGTGGGCAAGCAATTCGCGTCGATACCGCTGGGCATCGGCAAGAAATGCGTCCGCGGCGGCCGCCTCGTCAGCGGATTCCAGGCCTTCTGCGAGCACGCTCACGCCGTCGAGCTTACGCAGGGGTCCGACAACTGACACCGAACGAAGCCGCCGGGTTAGCTAGTCTGCGCTGATGGCCATCTGCCGACACGAACGGTCCTTCGAAGGGGTCGGTGGCGTCCACATCGTCTACGACGTGTGGGAGCCCGAGGAAGAGGACCCGCGCGGCGTCGTGGTGCTCTGTCACGGCTACGCCGAGCACGCCCGCCGCTACGATCACGTGGCCAAGCGGCTCGGCGAGTCGGGGCTGGCGGTCTACGCCCTCGACCTGCGCGGGCACGGCCGCTCCGGCGGCAAGCGCGTCTACCTCAAGGACATCTCCGAGTACATCGAGGACTTCCACACTCTGGTCGGCATCGCGGCCGCCGAGTACCCGGAGCTCAAGCGTGTCGTGCTTGGCCACAGCATGGGTGGTGGCGTCGTATTCGCCTACGGCGTCGAACACCCCGACGACTACGCGGCGATGGTGTTGTCCGGTCCGGCGGTCGACGCCCAGGACGACGTGTCGCCGGTGATGAAGTTCCTCGCCAACACGCTCGGCAGAATCGCGCCGGGCCTGCCCGTCGAACAACTGCCCGCCGACGCGGTGTCCCGCGACCCCGCCGTCGTCGCCGCCTACGAGAACGACCCGTTGGTGCATCACGGCAAGCTGCCCGCAGGCATCGGCCGCGCGCTCATCGGGGTCGGCGAAAACATGCCCCAACGGGCCCCCGCGCTGACCGCGCCGCTGCTCGTCGTGCACGGCGAACAGGACAAGCTGATCCCCGTCATGGGCAGCAAGCGACTGATGGAGTTCGTCGGGTCGAAGGACGCGGAGCTGAAGGTCTACCCGGAGCTCTACCACGAGGTGTTCAACGAACCCGAGCAGGCGACGGTGCTGAACGATGTCGCATCGTGGATCGAGGCGAGGCTTTGAAAGCGCTTGCCGCGCAGGTGCTTTCGCTGCTGATACTCGTTACGGGCTGCTCGTCCGATCAGAAACAGCAGCGGTGGGTCGAGGACGAGGTCAGCTTCGAAGCCGACGGCCTGACCATCCACGGCACGTACCGCCACCAGCAGGACGCGCCTCCCGCTGCCGCGGCGCTGCTGATCTCGGAGAGCGGCAACACCGACCGAAACGGCGACAACATCGTCGTCGGCAAGATCGGCAACATGCGCCAACTCGCGGAAGCGCTGTCGGACAAGGGTGAAGCCAGCCTGCGCTACGACAAGATCGGCACCGGCAAGACCGGCCTCGGCCCGTACCAGCAGCGTCCGACCGACGTCGTCAGCGCCGTCTACACCGCCGGCGCCGAGGCCGCGGCCCGCTACCTGCGCGAGCAGCCCGGCACCGACAAGGACCGCCTGTCGGCGTACGCGCTGGGGGAGGGCACCGTGCACGCGATGACGCTGGCGTCCGACACCTCGCCCGGCGCCCCGAAGATCCACTCGCTCGGCCTGCTGCAGCCGCTGTCGGGCCGCTACCTCGACATCATCACCAATCGGGTGCGCTCCGACGCCAGCCCCGAGACGCTGAACACCTGGCTGACCGCCGTCGACGAGGTCCGCACCAAGGGCACGGTGCCCAAGGACCTGCCCGAGGGCCTCGGAGCGATCCTCAACCCCGGTAATGCGAGGGCCATCGAGGAGGCCGACAAGATCGATCCGGTGGCGCTGGCCGCCAAGATTCCGGCAGCCACACCGGTGTTGCTGACCTGCTCGGACATGGACCGCCAGGCGCTGTGCACCACCATGAAGCCGCTCATCGACGCTTTGGCGCACACCGCGCTGACCGTTGTCGAACTCAAGGGGGTCAACCATGTGCTGCGTGACGACCCGACCGACAGCATCGCCAACCTCGCCAAGGACGCGCCGCTTTCTCCACAGCTTGTGAATGCGCTCGACGGGTTTGTCACGAAGTAGTTTTAGTCTGTTGGGCGATGACTGACGACAAGATGCTCGCCCGCATCGCCGCGCTGCTGCGCCAGGCCGAGGGCACCGACAACGCGCACGAAGCCGAGGCCTTCATGTCCGCTGCACAGCGCCTTGCGACGGCGACGTCGATCGACCTCGCCGTCGCCCGTTCGCATTCCACCGAACGCACAAAGGCGCAGACGCCGGTGCAGCGCACCATCACCATCGGCAATGCGGGCACGCGCGGGCTGCGTACCTATGTGCAGCTCTTCACCGTGATCGCCCATGCCAATGACGTGAAGTGCGACATCGCGTCGAACTCGACGTTCGTCTACGCCTACGGGTTCGCCGAGGACATCGATGCCAGCCACGCGCTCTACGCCAGCCTGGTCATGCAGATGGTCAGGGCGTCGGAGGCCTACATCTCCTCCGGAGCGCATAAGCCAACGCCGACCATCACCGCGCGCATCAACTTTCAGTTGGCCTTCGGCGCCCGCATCGGCCAGCGGCTGGCGGAGGCCCGGGAGCAGGCCCGCCGCGAAGCGACCAGGGGCAGGCGGCGCGAACCAGGTACCGCGATCGCGTTGCGCGACAAGGATCTCGAGCTCAAGGACTTCTACCGCGAGACGTCCGAGGCGCGCGGCACCTGGCGGGCCACCAGCGCGACCGCAGGCTATTCGTCCTCGGCGCGACGGGCCGGCGACCGCGCGGGTAAACGAGCCCGCCTCGGTAACAGCGCGGAGATCAACGGCGCGCGTACCGCGCTGAACCGGTGAGCGCCCGCGACACGCAGCGCGCCAAGGTCTACGCCGCAGAGGACTTCGTCCGAACCTTGTTCGACCGCGCGGGCGAACACGGCAACCGCGCAATCGAGTTCTTCGGCACCAATCTCACCCTGCCGCCGGAAGCCCGGTTCGCGTCGGTGGACTCCGTGCAGCGCTACGTCGACGACGTGCTCGCGCTCGGGCCCGTTCGCGAGCATTGGCCGGACGTCGCGCATCTGTCCGTCCGGCCGCGGCGAGGGCTCACCGCCGCGCACTACGAACGCGACGACGACGGCGCCGCGATAGCGGTGCCCGAGCGACGCACGACGTGGGCGTTGCGGGAACTCGTCGTCCTGCACGAGATTGCCCATCATCTCTGTGACGCCGACCCGCCGCACGGGGCTGAGTTCGTCGCGACGTTCTGCGAACTCGCCGAGGCGGTGATGGGCCCGGAGGTCGGCCACGTGCTGCGGGTCGTCTACGCCAAGGAAGGTGTGCAGTAGGCGGACGACGATCAAGCAGCGAGGTACGAGCTGCGTTGAGGAGTACGACCACTCCGCCCCCCGGAGTAACGTCGGGCCGGTGACCGAAGGTGCTGCCGCTCCTCGCGTGGGCGAGCCGGACCCCAAGGCCCTCGACGAGTTGTTCACCAGGGTGCTGCACACCGAGGACGCCGCACTGCGTGCCGCGCGGAAATCGGCTGCGGCGGCGGAGATGCCTGCAATCGAGGTGTCGGCTCAACACGGCAGGCTGCTGCAACTGATAGCGCGGATGTCCCATGCCAAGCGCGTGCTGGAGATCGGCACGCTGGCCGGCTACAGCACCATCAACCTGGCCCGCGGTGTCGGCGCCGACGGTCGCGTCGTCACCCTCGAGTTCGAGCCACGGCACGCCGAGGTGGCGCGCAGGAACTTCGAAGAAGCCGGTGTCGCCGACCGCATCGAGGTCATCGTCGGCACCGCGTTGGACACGCTGCCGCAACTGGCCGAGCGCGGCGAGAGCTTCGACATGTTCTTCATCGACGCCGACAAGGAGAACAACGTCGCCTACGTCGAGTGGGCCGTCAAGCTGGGCCATCCCGGCTCGATCATCGTGGTGGACAACATCGCCCGGATGGGGCGCGTGCTGCACCCGGCGGACGACGACCGTCAGGCCAAGGCCATTCGCGACATGTTCGAGATGATCGGCGAAAGCCCGCATCTGGACGCCGCGGCGATTCAGACCGTCGGCACCAAGAACTGGGACGGTTTCGCGGTCGCGCTGATCACCTGAACGCCGCGGTGATGTCGGCGACGCGCGGATCGGCCTTCAGTTCTTCCAGTGTCACGGGCAAGGGCAGTCGCCAGTTCGGGTATTCGTCGATCGTCCCGGGCAGATTCGGCTGCCGGGTCTCGGCCAGCACGTCATAGGGCGAGACCAGCTTGAGTCGGCTGGGGGCCGACGCCAGCAGCCGGTGCATCGCGGCGATGATCGCCCGCTCGTCCGATTCCGCCCCGCCATCGGACTCCGGCAGCAGCCCCTCGGAACGCAACAGCGCCAACCACTCCGCGCGCTCCTTGTCGGCGTTGGCCTGCTCGGCAGGAACGTCGTCGAGGATCCCGAGGTCGGCACGCGCTCGCACATGCTCTCCGCGCAGAAAGCCTGCCGCAGTGGGTAGGTCGTGGGTGGAGAGGCTGGCCGCCGCTCTCGACGGCCACTTCGCAGGCGGCAGAAGCGGTTCGCCGGGCGCGGACTCGTCACGGGTGAACCAGGCCACCGCGCAGCCGAGCATCTCGTTGTCGGCCAACGCCTCGGTGACTTCGGGTTCGACGGTGCCGAGGTCCTCGCCGACGACGGTGGCGCCGGCGCGGTGCGCTTCCAGCGCCAGGACCGCAAGCATGGTGTCGGCGTCGTAGTGCACGTACGTGCCTCGATCGGGACTGTCGCCCGGTGGAATCCACCACAGTCGCCACAGGCCCGCGACGTGGTCGATCCGCAGCCCGTCGGCGTGCGCGAGCACGGCACGCAGCATGTCACGCAGGGCCGCGTACCCGGTCGCTGCCAGCCGGTCGGGACGCCACGGCGGCAGTCCCCAGTCCTGGCCCCGCGGGGTGAAGTTGTCCGGCGGCGCGCCGACGCTGACCCCGGATGCGAGCACGTCGGCCAGCGCCCACGCGTCGGCGCCGTCGGCGTCGACGCCCACCGCGAGGTCGTGCAGCACCCCCAGCGACATGCCCGCGGCGTGCGCGCCGGCTCGGACGGCGGTCAGCTGCTGGGCGCACTGCAGCTGTACCCACGCGTGAAAAGCCAGGCGTGGCTTCAATTCCCGACGCGCCGAGGTCACCGCCGAGCCACCGACGTCGCGCAGCGCTTCGGGCCACCGCGACCAACGGCCGCCGTGCCGCTCGGCCAGCGCGCAGTAGGTCGCCCAGTCCCGTAACCCGTCCGACGCCGCGTGATCAGCCAAGGGATCGGGCCTGCCGTCGGCACGCCACAACAGTTCCAGCGCATCGCGTTTGGCTGCCCAGACGAGGTCGTGGTCGATGCGACCTGTGGCCGCCGACACCCGCAGGGCGTCCACCTCTGCGCGGGTGTCCGGATCGGCTCGGCGATAGGCGTCGACGTCCTCGATGCGCAGCGCCAGCGGATTGGCGAAGCGACGGCTCGACGGCGTGTAGGGCGACGGCTGCACAGGGTGGGTGGGTCCCGGTGCGTGAAGCGGATTCAGCAGGACGGCTCCCGCACCGTGCTCGGCTGCGGTCCAGTTCACGAATTCCCGAAGATCGCCGAGGTCGCCGATGCCCCACGAGCGAGATGAGCGCAGCGCATAGAGCTGCAGCATCCAGCCCCACGTCGCCGGTGAGATCGGAACCGTTGGAGGCGCGGCGACGAGGGTCGCCTCCTGCCCGTCCTGGGTGTGCAGCCGATACCAGCCCGGCGAAAGGTCAGCGGGCAGCGAATCGCGCACCGCCATTTCCGTACCGTCCTCGCTCACCAGCGACGAGGCGCCAGGCAGCGGGTGAGGACGCCCGTCCACCCGAATGGCGATCGTCGGTGCGATCACGCCCGCGCGGTCCCGGTGCGCCAGCTTGGTCAGCTCCGCTGTGCGGTCGGCTTCAGTTGCCGCTTCGACGTCGAGCAGTCCAAGCACCCGGATCACGACATCGGCGTCGACCTGGACCGGTTCACGGCGCTCATTGCGGTACGCGGTGGCTACTCCATGGGCTGCAGCCAACCGGCGCAGGTCATCGGGAATCGGTTTCGGTGGCACGCGGCTTCTATACCCAGGCCACCTATTCTCAAGCCGTGGCCCTCTCGCCTGACATCGTCGGTATGACCTACGTCTACCCCGACTATTACGAGGTGGGCCGGGAGAAGGTTCGCGAATACGCCGTGGCTGTGAAGAACGAGGACGCCGCGTATTTCGACGACGGCGCCGCCAACGCACTGGGGCACGACGCAATCCTTGCGCCCCTGACCTTTGTCTCGATCCTCGGGCTCAAGGCCCAGATGGCGTTCTTCGAACACCACAACATCCCGATCACGGAGGAGAAGCTGGTTCAGGCCGAGCAGGGTCTGACGATGCTGCGGCCCATCAAGGCCGGCGACAAGCTCTACTGCCACATCCGTCTGGAGTCGCTTCGGCGAGCGTTCGGGGCCGACGTCCTCACGATCAGAAGCCGCATCACGAACCAGCACGGCGAGATCGTCCAGGAGGACTACACCACGATGGCCGGGCGCACGGACGACTCCGACTAGCGCGGGGCAGTCGAGGCCACTTTACGATCGGCAAGCACTCTGCTGTACGATCGGCAAGTATGCAGACAGCCGCAGTGCAGTCGCCGAGCGCTGCCGACACCCGGCAGCGGCTGATCGACGTTGCCGTCGACCTGTTCACAAGGCACAGCTTCGCGGGCACCTCGTTGCAGATGATCGCCGACGAGATGGGCTTCACGAAGGCCGCGATCTACTACCATTTCCGGACCCGCGAAGAGCTGCTCGCCGCCGTCGTCGAACCGATATTCGAGCAGCTCAGTGTGGTCATCGCCGCCGCGGAGGCGCAGCGAAGCTCATCCGCGAGAGCCGGCCACATGCTGCGCGGCTACGCCGAACTCGCCGTCGCAAACCGTGCGCTGGTGTCGGTGCTGGCCTGCGATCCGAGCGTCATCATGCTGCTTCGCGAGCAGCCGAACTGGGCGCAGCTGATCACGCGGCAGCTGGCCCTGCTCGCCGGTGATGAGCAGGAACCGGGTGGACTGATCAGGGCCACCGTCGCGCTGGCCGGAATCTCGAGCGCCGTCGGACCCGCATGGATCGCCGTCGACGACGACGATTTGCTGCGGCACCTCGTGGAGACAGGACGGCGCACGCTCGGGCTGCGCAGGAAGGGAACTCGTTCATGAAGACAGCTGTTGTCACCGGCGGAGCGTCGGGCATCGGTCGTGCTATTGCCCAGCGGCTTGAAGCCGACGGCCACCACGTCGCCACCATCGATCTGCAGTCGTCGGGGTCTGACTTCGCCTACACCGCCGACGTCACCGACCGCGAGCAGGTCGACGCCGCGCTCGACGCGATCCGCACCCAGCTCGGTCCGGCGTCCATCCTGGTGAATGCGGCTGGCCTGGATGGGTTCTCACGCTTCGCCGACATCTCGTTCGAGAGCTGGCAGCGAGTGCTCGACGTCAACCTCAACGGTGTGTTCCACTGCTGTCAGGCCGTCTTGCCCGACATGGTCGAGGCCGGCTGGGGCCGAATCGTGAACATCAGCTCGTCGAGCACACACTCCGGTGTCGCGGGCATGGCGCATTACGTTGCAGCCAAATCCGCCGTCAACGGCCTGACGAAATCCTTGGCACTCGAGTACGGACCCAGCGGCGTCACCGTGAACGCGGTGCCGCCGGGGTTCATCGACACCCCGATGCTGCGCAGCGCCGAGGAGCGCGGCTTCACCAATGTCGAGAAGGCGATCGCGATGACACCGGTCCGCCGGATGGGCAGGCCCGAAGACATCGCCGCGGCGTGTGCGTTCCTGGTCTCCGATGAGGCCGGCTACATCACCGGGCAGATCCTCGGAGTGAACGGCGGGCGGAATACGTGACGTTCCGGCGTGGCTCACACCCGCTTGCGTAGGTGCGCACTCGCCAGGCCGATAGCGGGTACACCTCTGCAATGCTCACCGTCACCAGACGCATCGACGCCCCCGCAGAAGCCGTGTGGAAGCTGCTCGTCGACACCGACGCCTGGCCGCAGTGGGGACCGACCGTCGCCGGCGGCGAGATCGACGGCGATGCGCTGACCCTTGGCGCGACGGGCCGGGTGATCACGCCGGTCGGCATCCCGTTGCCGTTCACGATCACCGAATTCGATCCAGGCCGTCGGTGGGCGTGGGCGGTGGCCGGAGTGCCTGCCACCTCGCACGCCGTCGAACCCGACGGCGACGGTTGCCGCGCGAGCATGTCGGCACCGTGGTGGGCGCCTATCTACCTGCCGGTGTTGGCCATTGCGCTCGCGCGGATCGAGAAGATGGTCCGCTAGCCGCGTCGCTGTGCTAACCAGGCACTATGAGAAGCACGACGAGAAGGCTGGCGTTGTTCGGCGTCCTGGCTACAAGCGTCTGGTCGACCGTGGCGCCGGTCGCCCATGCGGATCGGCCGCAACCGCCGCCGCTGTACGGGTACTACGACGTGTCCGTGGACTTTTCGAAGCAGACGTTCAACGGGATGCCGACACCGATGGAGTCCAAGACCTTTCCCGTCCTGTTCACCACTCAATGCGACGTGAACGGATGCGTTGCCCGTATGGACAACCGGGACGACCAAAAACGCAACCCGGGCGCCCCCTTGGAATTCGAGTACCGATGGAACAACGGTCGGTGGGAGACAAGCGGTGAGCAGCCCTACCTCTGTCAACGCACCGATCCCGACAGCGGCGTGCCGTCCCGGCGCTCCGACTACTGGATCCCCAACCCGGACGGCAGCTTTCACGGTGAGCGCACTCTCGTCGTGGACGGTGCCGGCTGCCCTGGCGAGGGTCCCGGCACGCACTGGGTACCCATCAGCTTGACCCCGACCGAACCTCCGTCGGGCTAACCGAACCCACTCCCACGCTAAATGTCGTACCCGTCTGCGATGCTGGGTTCATGTCCTCGACGGCATACCCCACCTGCACGGGAAACGTTGCTGACCAACGTCTCGTGGCGTTGTTCGAGGAGTTGTCGGAGTTGGCCGGGCAGCGCAACGCGATCGACGGGCGCATCGTGGAGATTGCCGCGGAGATGGAGCGCGACTCGCTGTGGGGCGCCACGGGTGCGCGGTCGGTGGCGGCGTTGGTGGCCTGGAAGACCGGTTCGTCTCCGGCCAACGCGCACACCATCACTGCGATCGCGGATCGGTCGGCGGAGTTTCCCCGCTGCGTTGCGGGCTTGCGGGAGGGCCGGTTGTCGCTGGATCAGGTCGGCGTCATCGCCGAGCGGGCCGCAGACGGCTCCGACGCGCATTACGCGGCACTGGCCGAGGTCGCCTCGGTCAGCCAGCTGCGCACCGCGATCAAACTCGATCCACGACCCCAACCCGATCCACAACCGGAACGACAGCAGTCGATCAGCAAGACCAGCGACGGCGAAAGCACCACCTGGCGGATCACTCTCCCCAAGCTCGACGCGGCGAAATTCGACGCGGCGCTGCAATCACATCAGGATGCGTTGATCGCCGAGTGGAAGCGCGATCACGACGACGACCGACGCTCACCGAACCGGCCGCCGATACCCGGCACTATGGATGCCTTCCTGCGGTTGGTCGAGACCGGGTGGGACGCCGACGCCGCGCGGCGCCCGCACGGGCAGCACACCACGGTGGTGGCACACGTGGACGTCGACCAACGCGCTGCTGCACTGCATTTGGGTCCGCTGCTCACCGACGCCGAGCGTCGCTACTTGACCTGTGACGCCACCTGCGAGGTGTGGTTCGAGCGCGCCGGGCAAGTCATCGGCGCCGGCCGGGCGACGCGGGTGATCAACCGCCGGCTGCGCCGCGCCCTCGAGCACCGCCACCCCAGCTGCGCGGTGCCCGGCTGCGGCGCCACCCGCGGCCTGCACGCCCATCACATCCGACACTGGGAAGACGGCGGCCCCACCGAGTTGGACAATCTGGTGCTGGTCTGCCCGTACCACCACCGGCAGCACCACCGCGGAGTCATCACCATCACCGGACCCGCAGCCGACCTGACCGTCACCGACAGCGAAGGACGACAACTCAGCCCGGGATCACTCGCCCGCCCACCAACGAAACGCCCACCCGCGGTAGCGCCCTACCCCGGCCCCATCGGCGAACGCGCCGACTGGTGGTGGTACGACCCCTTCCAACCCCAACCACCACCCACAAACAACTGACTTGATGAGTGTTGCGTGAAGGGGCCGCGGTGAAGCGGCGGCCGAGCGATATTCGGTGCAGAACAACGTGATTGGGCAAACCGGCCAGCTCGCGGACGATCGCCGGACCGGCGACCAGGCGCCTGTGCGGTTTTAAGAGCAGACCGCGCCGGTGGCCGCAGACCCGACCAGCTTGGTGTACTTCGCCAGCACGCCGGTCTTGTAGACGGGCGGCAGCGGCTCGAATCCTGCCTTGCGCGACTCGAACTCGTCGGCGTCGACCACCACGTCGAGCGTTCCCTTCCCAACGTCAAGGCGGATCTTGTCACCGTCGCGGAGGAACGCGATGGGGCCGCCGTCGACGGCCTCTGGCGCGATGTGGCCGACGCACAGTCCGGTGGTGCCGCCGGAGAACCGCCCGTCGGTCATCAGCAGCACGTCCTTGCCGAGGCCAGCGCCCTTGATCGCGCCGGTGATCGCGAGCATCTCGCGCATCCCCGGTCCGCCCTTGGGGCCTTCGTACCGGATGACGACGACGTCGCCGTTGGTGATCGTGCCGTCCTCGAGGGCGTCAAGCGCCGCCCGCTCGCGTTCGAAAACCCTTGCGGTGCCCTCGAACACGTCGGAGTCGAAGCCCGCCGACTTCACCACCGCACCCTCGGGCGCCAGCGACCCGTGCAGGATCGTGATGCCGCCGGTGGGGTGGATCGGGTTGTCCATCGCCCGCAACACCTTGCCGTCGGGATCCGGCGGCTCGATGTGCGCCAGGTTCTCGGCCATGGTCTGGCCAGTGACAGTGAGGCAATCGCCGTGCAGCAGACCGGCGTCCAGAAGCGCCTTCATGACGACGGGCACACCGCCTATCTCGTCGACGTCCTTCATCACGTGTCGACCGAAGGGCTTCACGTCGGCGAGATGCGGGACCTTCTGCCCGATGCGGGTGAAGTCCTCGAGGCCGAGCTTCACGTTGGCCTCCCACGCGATCGCCAACAGATGCAGCACCGCGTTGGTGGAACCGCCGAAGGCCATCACGACCGCGATCGCGTTCTCGAACGCCTCCTTGGACAGGATGTCGCGCGCGGTGATCCCGCGCCGCAGCAGTTCCACGACGGCCTCACCGGACTTGCGGGCGTAGTCCTCGCGCCGGTTGTCGACGGCCAGCGGGGAAGCGCTGCCCGGCAGCGACAGGCCCAGCGCCTCGGCGGCGGACGCCATGGTGTTGGCGGTGTACATGCCGCCGCACGCACCCTCGCCGGGACAGATGGCGCGCTCGATGATGTCGACGTCCTCACGCGACATCAGCCCGCGGGCGCACGCGCCGACCGCCTCGAAGGCGTCGATGATCGTGACTTCCTTCTCGCTGCCGTCGGTGAGCTTGGCGACTCCCGGCATGATCGAGCCGTTGTAGAAGAACACGCTGGCGAGGTCGAGCCGGGCGGCGGCCATGAGCATGCCGGGTATCGACTTGTCGCAACCGGCCAGCAGCACCGTGCCGTCGAGGCGCTCGGCCTGCACGACGGTTTCGACGCTGTCGGCGATGACCTCACGCGAGACGAGGGAGAAGTGCATGCCCTCGTGGCCCATCGAAATGCCGTCTGACACGGAGATGGTGCCGAATTCGAGCGGATATCCGCCGGCATCGTGCACGCCGGCCTTGACCGACTGCGCCAGCCGCTGCAGCGACATGTTGCACGGAGTGATCTCATTCCACGACGAACCCACGCCTATCTGCGGCTTGGCCCAGTCGTCGTCCGTCATGCCTACCGCGCGCAACATTCCCCGTGCCGCGGTCTTCTCCAGGCCGTCGGTGACGTCGCGGGAACGGGGCTTGATGTCGATCTGACCGGAATCTGAGGGCATGGATGTCAGTATGCTCGTCTCGTTTCGCCCGGCCAAACCTATATGCATACCCCGTAGGGGTACCGGTAAGCTGGAGTGATGACAGCCACCCACGGCTATACGTACAACAAGGACAGTTACGCGAAACGACTGCGCCGCATCGAGGGCCAGGTGCGCGGGATCGCGAAGATGATCGAAGAGGACAAGTACTGCATCGACGTCCTCACGCAGATCAGCGCCGTCAACAGCGCCCTGCAATCGGTCGCGCTTGGCCTGCTCGACGAACATCTCGGCCACTGCGTGACGCAGGCGGTCGCCGAGGGCGGCGGCGAGGCCGATGCGAAACTCGCGGAGGCGTCAGCGGCGATCGCCCGGCTCGTGCGTTCGTAGCCGACGGCTACCCACCACCCAGCGCGTCCTCGATGCGCTGCACCTTGGCCGTCAACTGCCCGGTATGGCCGGGCCGGATGTCGGCCTTGAGCACCAGGCTCACCCGCGGTGAGGCCGCCGCGACCGCATCGACGGCCTGCTTCACCACCGCCATCACCTCGTCCCATTCGCCCTCGATGTTGGTGAACATCGCGTTGGTCTCGCACGGCAGACCCGATGCGCGGACCACGCGGACCGCCTCGGCGACGGCCGCGCCGACACTGCCGGATTCGTCGCCGCCCGACGGGGCGACGCTGAACGCCACCAACATCGGCTACTGCTTCGTGTAGCCGGTGGGCCGCACGACGAGGATCACGCGGTCGGCCTTGTCGGGAGGCGGCTCGGTCAGCGGCCCGCTGTAGCGGTCGTTGAGCTCGAGATAGAACGCGCCCGTCGGGTCCGGCACGATCTCCTCGACGACTCCACGGACCTCGAGATAGCGGTACGGGTTGTCCGGATCGACGATCGACATCGCGACTGCGGGGTTCGCCTCGATGTTGCGGAACTTCTGCCGCTTGTTGGTGTGGGTGAACCGCAGCAGGTCACCGTCCCAGGCGAACCACATCGGGTTCACCTGCGGACGGCCGTCGGGTCTCACCGTGGCGAGATGTCCGTACTCGGGTAGATCCAGCAGGTGTGCGTATCCGTCGGGAATGTCGGCCATCACGGTCCTCTCTCAATTTGGGCGGCGTTCGCGTGAAACAAGACAACCAGCTTCCCGGGTATCTGCATACCGAGCCGCTACCGTCGATCGGTACCCCCTTCAACCGCGGAGACCCGCACCTCGCCGGGCCGAACATGGTCGCCCCGCATCGCCGTGCAGATGGCGGTGCTGGCGTCGGCCGCCTTCGTCTACGTCACCGCCGAGATGGTTCCGGTTGGCGCGCTTCCCGACATCGCAGCCGATCTCCGCGTCAGCGAGGCCGTCGTCGGCACCCTGCTGGCCAGCTACGCCCTCGTCGCCGCGGTGACCACCGTGCCGTTGGTGCGGCTCACCGCACACTGGCCGCGGCGCCGCACCCTGATGGTCACACTGGTCTGTCTCACTGCGTCACAACTGATTTCGGCACTGGCCCCCAACTTCGCAGTGCTCGCCGGTGGCCGTGTGCTCTGCGCGCTGACACACGGGTTGATGTGGTCGGTGATCGCGCCCATCGGCGCGCGGCTGGTACCGGCGACCCACACCGGGCGGGCAACCACCGCGATCTACGCCGGCACGACGCTGGCGCTGGTCCTCGGTAATCCGCTGACGGCGGCGATGAGCGAGCTGTGGGGCTGGCGGCAGGCCGTCGTGGTGGTCACGGTCGCCGCAGCTGCGGTCACCGCCGCGGCATGGGTGACGCTGCCGCCGATGGTGTTGTCCGCAGCGGAGGTCGACACCGTCCGCAGCCATGACCGCCACCACCGCCGCGGCCGGTTGATGACGCTGAGTGTTCTGACGCTGGTCGGGGTGACCGGCCACTTCATCTCCTACACCTTCATCGTGGTGATCATCCGCGATGTCGTCGGAGTAGAAGGGCCGAATCTGGCCTGGCTTCTCGCCGGCTTCGGCGTCGCAGGGCTGACGGCGATGGCGGTCATGGCCAAACCGGCGGACCGGCACCCGAAGGCGTCGGTGCTCGGGTGCCTTGGCGCGCTCGCGGCCGCGTTCACGGTGCTGGCCGCGCTGGCAGGCGGGCGCCTGCCCGGTGCCGCCGCGATCGCGCTCGGCGCCGCGGCGATCATCGCGTGGGGCGCGGCGTCAACGGCACTGGCGCCGATCCTGCAGGCGATCGCCATGCGCACCGCCCCTGACGATCCCGACGGCGCGTCAGGCGTCTACGTCACGGCGTTCCAGTCGGGATCATGGCCGGGTCCCTGCTCGGCGGGCTGTTCTACGAGCAGGCCGGCCCCGCGGCGATGATCGGAGCGTCAGCGGCGCTGGTGACGTCGGCGCTGGTCGGCGTCGTGGCCGCGCGCGGGCTGTTCACCGACGTCCAGGTAACCAGCAGGAAGTAACATTCGACACCGACGGCCGATGAACCGGGCAGCCCAGCGCCGTTTACCGGACAAGTGTCCAGTATGGGGAGGCCCTCTTCGGCGTTAGCCGGTCTCCACCCTGTGCGAAACTGGTTCAAGCTTTTGACTGGAGGTGTACGCATGCGGCAGCGCATGATGCGGAGGCTTGTCACCGCGACGATCGCGGTCGGCCTGATCGGTGGTTCGGCGTTCGGTAGCCCGTTGGCGATCGCAGATCCCGAGCCCGCTCCCGACCCGTTCGCGCCGCCACCGGGGCCTGCCCCAGCGGCCGAGGCGCCGGTGGATCCCGCCGCGGCTGTCGCGCCCCCACCACCCGCTCCGGTCGACCCGTTCGCGCCCCCGCCGCCGCCCGCGGACCCGCTGGCCGTGCCGCCGCCTCCGCCCGGGCCGGTCGACCCGCTGGCGCCGCCTGCCGGCCCGGCTGCGCCCGCTGCTCCTGCCGATCCGTTCGCCAACCTTCCGACGACAATTCCCGAGGGCACGCCGGCCGGCCAGAACCCGACGCCGTACACCGGTGATCCGGTGTTCCTGCCGCCGTCGTTCAACCCGACCAACGGCTCCATGGTCGGCGTCGCCAAGCCGATCATCATCAACTTCCAGCGGCCGATCGTCGACCGCCCGATGGCCGAGCAGGCCATCCACATCTCGTCGAATCCGCCCGTGCCGGGCAAGTTCTACTGGATGAGCGACACCCAGGTGCGCTGGCGCCCGCTCGACTTCTGGCCGAAGAACACCACAGTGCTGATCGACGCCAGCGGTGCCAAGTCCACCTTCCGCACCGGTGACTCGCTGGTCGCCACCATCGACGACAAGGCGCATCAGATGACGATCACGCGCAACGGCAAGGTGGAGAAGACCTTCCCGGTGTCGATGGGCAAGCCCGACGGCAAGCACGAGACCAAGAACGGCACCTATTACGTGCTGGAGAAGTTCGCCGACATGGTGATGGATTCCGCGACATATGGTGTGCCCACCAACTCGGCGGAGGGCTACAAGCTGAAGGTGCAGGACGCGGTGCGGATCGACAACCTCGGCACATTCGTGCACAGCGCGCCATGGTCGACCGGTGACCAGGGCAAGCGCAACGTCAGCCACGGCTGTATCAACCTCAGCCCGGCCAACGCACAATGGTTCTACGACAACTTCGGCAGCGGCGACCCCATCGTCATCAAGAACTCCGTCGGCACATACGACAAGCTCGACGGCGCCTCCGACTGGCAGATCTAACGCCTTCAGCCATGGGTGTTGCGGCCGGGACCTGACCGCGCTCAGGATGGGTCATGGCCCATCGGCCGCGCGTCGTCGCCGTGATCGTGCTTGTGATCGTGGCGGCCGTCGCGCTGCACGGATACCTGCCCGGTGCGGAGACTCCGCCGCGCGAGCGGCCTGCCAGCAGCTTCGGCAGCCTGTTCGCCGTCATCGCGATGCTCGCGGTGTCGATGGCAATCATCGTCATCGCTGTCGTCACGCAGTCGCGCCACCGTCCCGTCTCCCACGGCGCCGGTGAGCTTCCCCGCGAGCGGGCGGGCGACAAAAGGCCGCTGACGTGGCGCATGGTGCTCGTCGCGGTGGCCGTCGTGATCGCGTGGCTGCTTCTGTTCGCGCTGTTGTCACGGATGAACGCGCAGCTCGACGTCGACGCACCGCCTCCGGACGCGGATGCGTCGCCATCGGGCACACCCGCACCGCCCGTAGAGCCCGCCGATGAGGCGCAACCGTCGTCCAACGTCTTCTCACTGCTGGCCGGGTCGACGGTGCTGCTCATGCTGGTGGTGTTCATCGGCGCGGCGATCGCAGGCCACCGGCAGCGCCGTCGCGGCGGGCCGGCGCCCGTACCCGGTGGCGAAAATCCAGTGGCGGCAACGACCTCCGCATCCGACCCGCTCACAAGGGCGGCCGAGATCGGGCTCGCGGAGGCGGGCGACCTGAGCCGAGAGCCACGCGAGGCGATCATTGCCTGCTACGCCGCGATGGAGCATGAGCTCGAGAACTCACCCGACGTCGTGCCCCGCGAATCGGATACGCCGACAGAGGTGCTGGCCCGCGCCGTCGAGCACCGCGCGCTACGCGCCGACAGCGCAACCGAACTCGTCGAGCTCTTCGAGGAGGCACGCTTCAGCCCGCATGTGATGACCGAGCAACACCGCGAGGCCGCGGTGCGGGTCCTGCGGCTCGTGCTCGCCGAACTGCGGAGCGTGGCATGACCGCCAAGAAGTTGACAGCTGCGGGCCTCTGCCTGGTGATCGGGGTGCAGATGCTGGCGATGCTGGCCCCCGACCGGCGGTTTGTGCTGGTCATCGTCGGGGTAGCCGTAGCGGTGTCCCTGCTGGCGCTGCGGTGGTATCTGGCGCGCGGAACCGAGGACGATGCGGTGCCGCCGAGTGCGAATGACGCCGAAGAGTCGTTGCGCCGCTGGCTGTCTCGCACCGAGACGTTGATCTCCTGGTCGGAGTCCACCCGGTCGGACTGGGACCGACATCTGCGGCCGATGCTGGCGCGGCAGTTCGGCATCGCCACCGGCCAGAAGCAGAACAAGAACCGGGACGGTTTCCGGGCCACCGGGCGGATGTTGTTCGGTGAGGAACTGTGGGCGTGGGTCGATCCTGAGAACGTCGCGCGCACGAACCAGCATGTGCCGGGCCCCGGCCGCGACGCGCTCGACGAAATTCTTCGAAGGTTGGAGCTGCTATGACCGGGATGTCACTGCCTGCGGCGACGACGACTGCCAACTGCGAAGCGGTGCTCGACGAGATCGGGAAGGTCGTGGTCGGCAAGCGGTGGGCACTGAACCTCATCCTGACGTCGGTGCTCGCGGGCGGACACGTGTTGATCGAAGACCTACCCGGGCTTGGCAAGACGTTGATCGCGCGGTCGTTCGCAGCGGCGCTCGGCCTGGAGTTCACCCGCGTCCAGTTCACCCCTGACCTGCTGCCCGCCGACCTGCTCGGCTCGACGGTCTACGACATGCAGTCCGGCCGATTCGAATTCCGATCGGGCCCGATATTCACCAATCTGCTTCTCGCCGACGAGATCAACAGGACGCCGCCCAAAACCCAGGCCGCACTCCTCGAGGCGATGGCCGAAGGTCAGGTGAGCATCGACGGAGTCACCCATCGGCTGCCGGACCCGTTCATCGTGCTCGCCACGGACAACCCGATCGAGTACGAGGGCACGTATCCGCTGCCGGAGGCGCAACTCGACCGGTTCGCGATCCGGCTGGAGTTGCGCTACCTCTCCGAGGACGAGGAGGCGTCGATGCTGCGCCGCCGTCTGGAGCGAGGCTCGGCGGAGCCGACGGTGAATCAGGTTGTCGACGCCCATGATCTGGTCGCCATGCGCGAGTCGGTGGAGCAGGTGACCGTGCACGACGACATGCTCGCGTACGTGGTGTCGCTGGCCAACGCGACGCGGCAGCATCCGCAGGTGGCCGTCGGCGCGAGCCCGCGCGCCGAACTCGACCTCGTCCAGCACGCCCGCGCGCGGGCGCTTCTGCTTGGCCGCGACTACGTGATTCCCGAGGACGTGAAATCGCTTGCCGTTCCCACCATGGCGCACCGGATCAGCCTCAAACCCGAGATGTGGGTACGTCGGGTGCACGGTGCCGACATCGTGGAGGAACTGTTGCGGCGGTTGCCGGTACCGCGGGCCCGCGGATGATCGGCGCGGACGCGAGGAGCAAGAACAACCTCAGTCGCGTCACGGAGCCCGAGCTACGCTGGCACGCTTCGCCTTTGGCACGTGCGGTCGCCACCTGTGCGGGGGTCCTGCTTGCGGCGGCGTTGATCGGGTCACGTTGGCAGCTGATCGCATTCGTCGCGCCGCTGCTTGGCGTGCTGTGTTCGATCGGTTGGCAGCGCGCCGTGCCCAAGGTCTTCGTGCACGCCGAGCCGGACCTGCAACGGTGTTTCGAAGGCGAGCAGGCACAGCTGACCATATGGGCGTCAGCCGATCCGGGTGACGTCGACGTCACCCTCGCGCTGGCAGCTGTGGACGGGATGACGCTCGAGGTGGCGGACGCGGGCGACGGCAGGCAGACGGTCACCGTTGCGGCCGACCGCTGGGGTCGCTACCCGATCCGCGCGACGGTCGACGTGGTCGCGCCGGGCGGGCTGCTCTCGGGCACCGCGACCGCCGACGCATGCGACGTGTTCGTGTTCCCGGTCGCCCCGCCGCAATCCACGGCGATCCCCAAGACGGAGCTGCTCGACCGGCTGGGCACCCACCTGACTCGGCACATCG
Organism: Mycobacterium sp. ITM-2016-00318; assembly: GCF_002968285.2. Taxonomy (NCBI): domain Bacteria; kingdom Bacillati; phylum Actinomycetota; class Actinomycetes; order Mycobacteriales; family Mycobacteriaceae; genus Mycobacterium; species Mycobacterium sp. ITM-2016-00318. The sequence goes on from NZ_CP134400.1 coordinate 165,192, forward strand.
GGCCGGGGGTCGAGTACGCCGACATCCGACCGTATGTGCCCGGTGACCAACTGCGCACGGTGAATTGGCCGGTGAGCGCGCGCCGCGGCAGCCTGCACGTCACCCAGCGGCTGACCGATCGGGCCGCCGATGTGGTGGTGCTGATCGATACCTACGCACAGCCGCCGGGGCCGGCGACAGAGGCGACCGAGCGCGCACTCCGCGGCGCCGTGCAGGTGGTGCAGAGCGCGCTGCGCAGCGGCGACCGCGCGGGCGTCGTGACGCTGGGCGGCGGGCGCCCACGCTGGCTCGGCGCCGACATCGGCAGGCGGCAGTTCTACCGGCTGCTCGACACACTGCTCGGCGCGGGCGACGAATTCGAGACCACGACAGGCACATTGGCGCCGCGCGCGGCGCTACCACCTGGCGCCGTCGTCGTCGCCTTCTCCACGATGCTCGACACCGAATTCGCCCTGTCCCTGATCGACCTGCGCAGGCGCGGGCACACGGTGGTGGCGGTCGACGTGCTCGAGGGCGCCCCGTTCGAGCCTGGAATGGACCCGTTGTTCACCCGCATGTGGGCGATGCAGAGGTCGTTCATGTACCGCGACATGGGCACCATCGGTGTCGACATCGTGTCCTGGCCGGAGCGGAACACCCTCGACCAGTCGATGAAGCTGGTCCCGGAGCACCGGCGGCCGGTGCGGGGGCGGCGATGAACCTTCTCGGCAGGGCGCATCTGCTGTCGACAGCCTTCGGGCTGGTGATGGTCGCGTCGGCCGGCCTCCAGACCACCGGGGCCGCACTGATTCTCGCCGTGGCGGCCGTGGTGGCCGTGCTGGCAGGCATCGTGGCCCGGGTCGCCGCGACCCTCGCGGTGTTGTTGTCGGCGGCGGCGATCGTCGTCGCCGACGCCCCGGCGGTGCTCGCGGCGCTCGCCGGGCTGTCCGCGGCGTGCTACCTCGTGCTGCGCTACACCGAAGGCGGATCCACGAGGGTGATCGGCGCATCCGCTCCGGCAATGCTTGCCGCCCTTGGTTTCACCTTCGTCGGCGTGCTCGCGGCGTCGTTCCCGTTCGAGTTGCCGTGGCTGCCGCTGCTCGCTCCGTTGGCGGTTTTCGGCATCTACGTGCTCGCCACCCGCCCCTTTTACCAGGCCGGTGAGGGCACGCTCGACATCAGTTCCAGATCCTGACCCGTCTCTCCGGCTCGAGATACAGGGTGTCGTCCTCGTCGACCTCGAACGCCTGGTAGAACGCGTCCATGTTGCGGATCACGCCGTTGCAGCGGAACTCCGGCGGTGAGTGCGGATCGACGGCCAGGCGCCGGAGCGCCTCAGCCTCGCGGGATTTGGTGCGCCACACCTGAGCCCATCCGAAGAACACGCGCTGCACACCTGTCAGCCCGTCGATGACCGGAGCCGGCTCACCACCCAGTGAGAGCTGATAGGCCAGCAGCGCGATCGACAGACCACCGAGGTCGCCGATGTTCTCGCCTACCGTGAAGGCGCCGTTGACATGTGATCCGTTGTGCCCTCGAAGTTCCCGCGGCACGAACTCGTCGTACTGCTCGATAAGCTTCTTGGTGCGCGCGCCGAACTCGGTGCGGTCGTCGTCGGTCCACCAGTCCACGAGGTTGCCGTCACCGTCGTACTTGGCGCCCTGATCGTCGAACCCGTGGCCGATCTCGTGGCCGATCACCGCGCCGATACCGCCGTAGTTGGCGGCGTCGTCGGCGTCGGCGTCGAAGAACGGCGGCTGCAGAATCGCCGCGGGAAAGACGATCTCGTTCATGCCGGGGTTGTAGTAGGCGTTCACCGTCTGCGGCGTCATGAACCACTCGTCGCGGTCGACAGGGCCGCCGAGCTTGGCGACCTCACGCTCCGAGCTGACGATCGCGCCGCGCCGGTAGTTGCCGTACAGGTCGTCGCGCTCGATGACCAGCGTCGAGTAGTCACGCCACTTCACCGGATAGCCGATCTTCGGCGTGAACTTGTCCAGCTTGGCCAGCGCGCGCTGACGGGTCTCGGGTGTCATCCACTCCAACTGATTGATGCTCACCCGGTAGGCCTCGCGCAGGTTGGCCACCAGTTCGTCCATCCGCGCCTTGGCGTCCGGCGGGAAGTGCCGCTCGACGTAGAGCTTGCCGAGCGGGTCGCCCATCAGGTTCTCCACCACCGAGACGCCGCGCTTCCAGCGTTCCCGGATGGATTCGGTGCCGCTGAGCGTCCGGCCGTAGAAGTCGAAGTCCTCGGCGACCAGGTCGTCGGTGAGCAGGAAGGCGCGCGAGTGAATGACCCGCCACCTGGCCCACCGCTTCCAGTCCTCGAGGTCTTCGGCGGCCCACAGCGCAGCGAACGCGGTCAGGTAATCCGGTTGCCGCACAACCAGTTCGGCTGCGGTGTCGGGACCGGCGCCCATCGCGGTGACCCAGCCGGCCCAGTCGAAGCCAGGCGCCTCTGCGGACAGGTCGGTGAACTGACGCAGGTTGTAGGTGAGGTCGGCGTCGCGCCGCTTGACGACGTCCCAGTGCGCGGCGGCCAGCTTGGCCTCCAGCGCGACGATCCGCTCGGCGGTGGCCTGCCATTCGCCCGGCTGCGGCTCCTCGCCGTGCACCAGCCCGAACATCGAGGCGATGTGGCGCGGGTAGGCGGCCAGGATCTCGGCATGCTGATCGTCGCGGTAGTAGGACTCGTCGGGCAGTCCGATGCCCGACTGGCTCAGGTGCAACAGATACCGGGCGGAGTTCTTGGAGTCGGTGTCGATGTAGGCGCCGGTGCCCCCGCCGACGCCCGCGCGCTGCAGCCCGCCGATCACCGCGGCCAGCGCGTCGGCATCGGCAGCCTCGTCGATCAGGGCGAGTTCGTCGAGCAGCGGCGCAACGCCGATCCGTTCGACCGTCGCCTCGTCGGTGAAGCTCGCGAACAGGTCGCCGATGCGCTGCTGGTCGGTGCCGTTGGCGGCACCGGCCGCAGCCGCCTCGTTGATGAGGTCGCGAATCTGCTCCTCCGCCCGGTCGTACAGCGACCGGAACGCCCCGTCGGTGGCCCGGTCGGGGGGGATCGCGTAGTCGGCCAGCCAGCGGCCGTTCACGTGCCCGAACAAGTCGTCCTGGGGGCGGGCCTGGTCGTCGACGTGGCTCAGATCGATGCCGGAGCGGATTGCTTCTACTGTCACCCCACCAGGTTGCCAGAAGGGTGGGAGAGCGCCGTGACCCCTCAGTCCCGCTCGGTACCGCCGGTGGCATCGCCCAGCTCGACCCCGAACATCGCGGCCAGGCAGCCGTGCTCGGCGCAGTCATGTCGCGCGACCGCAACGGCGGCACCTCGACGGTTCGAGGCGGTGGTGTCGGTGGTGGTGGTCATCTCAATTTCTCCTGTTCGCCGTGTATTTCGGCTGGTAACCGGATTGTTCCGGCGAACACAAGCTAGGTCTCCGCAGCTCACGTGGCTCGCTTGTGCGCACAAGCCGCACAGTTCGCGATCGCCGTTTTTTGCGCATTGTGCTCAAGGGCCGGGGTGGTGCCCGGGATAACAAGGAAAATGCCGACCGCTTCGGTACCCTCACGGCCATGCCCGCCGACCGCGCCGACGAAGCCATCGCCGACGACGACATCAAGAACGACGACATCAAGAACGACGACATCGAGAACGACGGTCCCGTCATCTCCGGTCTCGGCATCGCATCCGCGGCACTTGGCGTGCTGTCGGTGGCCGCGGTGGTGCTCGCGCTGATCATCTGGTCGGGCCATAGGGCCGACGCCGACGAGCGGGTCTATCAGACCGAGGTGCTCAACGCCGCCGCCGACTGGACCACCGTCCTCATCAACTTGAACTCCGGTGACGTCGACGCCAGCCTGCAGAAGCTGCACGACGGCACGGTGGGCAAGCTCAACAGCGAGTTCGAGTCGGCGCTGGAGCCGTACAAGAAGGTCGTGGAGACACTGCAGTCGCGGACCAAGGGCCAGGTCGACTCCGTCGCGATCGAGGCCATCCACCACCGACCTGCGACCCTGCCCGACGGCAGGCCCGCGCCGGCTCCGACGCCGCAGCCCGCGCTCGCCGAGGCGGTCAGACGCACCGACACCGTCATGGTGGTGGCGACGTCGATCAGCGACAACGTCGGCGGTAAGCCGCAGACCCTGCGCTGGAACATCCGGCTCGACGTCTCCGACGTCGACGGCAAGCTGCTGATCTCGCGGCTGGAGCAGGTGCAGTGAGGAACCGCCTGCGAGTGCTGGCGTTCGACGTCGTCGCACCGCTCGCGGTGATCGCCGCGCTGATCTACATCGGGATGGGGATGGGTTGGCCGCTGTGGTGGGTGTCGCTGGCATCGGTGCTGTGTCTTCTGGTCATCGAGGGCGTGATCGTCAACGTTGTGCTGGCCCGACGCGACGGCGTGACGGTCGGCACCGACGATGACGGGCCTGCGCTGCGGTTGGCGGTCGTCGGGATAGCCACGGTCGCCCTGATGGCCGCGGTGCTCGTCGGCTACACGCAGTGGACGGTGCCCGACCGCAACTTCCGCGACGATAGCGCCGAGGTCGTCGGCATTGCCAGCAGCGTGGCCGAGGCGAGCGCGACGTTCACCCCGTCGAGCCCGACCGCGGCGATCGACCGTGCCGCGGCGCTGATGACGCCGGAGCGCGCGGACAAGTACAAGAACGAATTCGCCACGGTGGCAAAGCAATTGACGAGCAAGAACGTGTCGGCTCAGGCGAGCACCATCTCGGCGGGTGTCGAGGCCATCGGTCCGACCGACGCCAGCGTCGCGGTGATGATGCGGGGCACCCAGAGCGTGCCCGGCAAGCCGGCGGACCTCGCGGTGCTCGCGCTGCGGGTGACGCTGGGAAAGGACGGCGACCGCTGGCTGGTCGACGACGTCGTGCCGATCAACTCGCGCTGAGCAGGCGCGCGTGGTCCACCTTGAGGCAGCGGTCCATCACGACCTGAAGGCCTGCGGCCTCGCCGTCGCGGGCCACTTGCTCGTCTGCCAGACCCGACTGCAGCCACAGTGTCTTGGCACCCACCCTGATCGCGTCGTCGAGCACGGCGGGCAGGTGCTCGTGGCGCCGGAACACGTCGACGAGGTCGGGCACGACGGGCAGCGACGCCAGGTCGGGATAGGTGGGTGTGCCGTCGACATCACCGATGGTCGGGTTGACGAGATACAACTCGTAGTCGCTGGCGGCCTTGAGATAGCTCCACACGCCGTAGACGGCGCGCGTCCTGTTCGCCGAGGCGCCGACGATCGCGACGGTTCGGGTTTCGCGCAGGATGGCATCGATGTCGGCAGTCATGACTACCGGTATACCCGCGCGGCGGTCAGGTGCTCAGTGCGGTCCGCCGGTGCGGTGTGCCTTGATCTTGGCGAACCGATCCGACAGCCGGCTCATCCGGACCATCAGCGACGCGGGCGGGCTGTTCCTGCCCTCGAGGTAGCCCGCGAGTTCCTCGCCGGGCACGCCGATGCGTGACGCGAACTCCGTCGGCTTCAGGCCGGACCGGCCGACCATCACCCTGATCTGACGGGCGACCTCAGCGCGTTCGTTGGCTTCCAGGTTCTCCCTGGTGCGGGTCAGCACTTCAGACAATGCCTTCGAGACCCCATACGGCCGTGTCGACTCCAACACCTCCTCGACTTGCCGCGCGGTCCTGCCATACGGATCACGCTTGATGGCGGTGACGATTAGCTGCCACACCGTCAGGTCGTCGGTTTCCAGCGCCTCGCGGATCGCGGCCGTCGGCCAGAACTCCACGGGCTTGTCGTCGTTGATCGGATGGCGCGTCCGCATCGGCGCGCCGGTGGGTATCCGTGCGGTCTCGGCATCGGATCGCGCGGCCCGTATCTCGGGAGCCACAGTCACCTCGCCTCCTCCAGCATCGCGACCGCCACTGACAGGCACCGCTCCCTGACCTTGGCCCAATCGGCCTCCGCATCAGGGCCCGACATGGGGATGTCGAACTCATCCGACGGATGCGGATCGGCCAGTCGGCGCACCAGCTGCGTGGCCACCCACTGCTTCCTGGATGGCTCACCACAGTAATACCGATCCATTCCGGCCAGAACCACAGCGGCCGTTTGAGTCTCCATCGAGTCGACCAAATCGGCAAACTCGGCGAAGTCTTTGGTGCTGTTCCGGCACATGATCAGGTAGCTCTTGAGCCGCAGCGTCTCGGCTCCGGTCGGGATCGACAGCCGGTCGCCGGTGGGCAGTTGGACGTTGGTGGTCTCCATCGGGCTGTTGCGCTCGACGGGCGGCCGGTCGGTGTCGGCCTCGGTTTCCAGGGCATCCAGCGCCACCAGCAGCCGTCCGCGCCACATCGTGACGGGATGCATCGGCCGCGGTCCACGCTTCAGCTTCACGGTCCTGCCGTTGTCGGCGCCGGTGGCATGCGGATGTCCGTTGGTGTACCCGTTGAGCGCGTTCACGCAGTCCGAACCGTTGGACGGCAGGCAGCCGCTGAACGCCAGCGGATCGGCGACGGAGATCGTGTGCGGCGCCATGTTCTTGAGTTTGGCCGCCGATTTGACCACGTTGCGGATGTCGATGCCCGATGCGGCCAGCGTCGAGATGTCGTCGGGGATGATGATCAGGTCGCCGATGTCGGCCTTCGGCAGCGGTTTCTCGAAGTCCACCGACGGCAGCAGGCGGTCCAGCCAGCGAGGCAGCCACCAGTTCCATTCGTCGAACATCGCCATCAACGCGGGCACCAGGATCAGCCGCACCACGGTCGCGTCGACGGCGATGGCCACCGCGCACGCCACGCCGAGCTGAGCGACCAGCGGCATACCGGCGAACGCGAAGCCGATGAACACCGCGATCATGATCAGCGCGGCGCTGGTGATCGTGCGCGCGCTGGTGCTCACCCCGTAGGCGACGGCGTCACGGGTGTTGTTGGTCTGCAGGAAGCGCTCGCGGATGCGGGTCAGTAGGAAGATCTCGTAGTCCATCGACAGCCCGAACGTCATCGCCAGTACCAACGGCGGAATCGTGCTGTCCAACGACGAGATCTGCCGGAACCCGAGCTCCTCCAGCCAGCCCCACTGGAAGACGACCACCAGGCTGCCGTAGGCCGCCGCGACCGAGAGCACGGTCATCAGCACGCCCTTGAACGCCAGGAACACCGACCGGATCGACACCAGCAGCATGACGAACGCGATCAGCGCGACGAAGCCGAACACGGCGGGCTGCGTCGCCGAGACGCGGTCGTCGAAGTCCTTGATCAATGCGGTCGGGCCGCCGACGTCGATCGTCGCGTTGTCTCCAACAACCGGCGGCAGTTCGGCCCGCATCCAGTCGACGGACTCGCGAGCGGCCATGTCCTCCGGGTCGACCGACAGCACGGCCGAGACGAGGGCGCTGCGGTAATCGTTGCCGAACACCGCAGGCTGCACGGTGACGACGTTGGGCGCCTGCGACATCCGCTGCTGCACTTCCTGCAGAAGCGGTTCCTTGGCTGGCGCGGAGGCGGAGTTGCCGTCGGGGAAGGTCACCAGCACGCGCACCGGGCCGAGCGCGCCAGGGCCGAGCGCGTCCGCGGCGGCGTTCACGCCACCGCGGATCTCGTGGGTCGGTTCGAACTGCCGTTGCATGCTGTTGCCGAGCACCATCGAGAACGCCGGTGCCGCCATCGCGAGCAGGAGCACCGTCGCGCCGAGCGCCGACACCCAGGGCCTCCGCATCACCGCGCCGGTCCACCGTGTCCAGAATCGCGACTGGGTGGTCTCGGGCCGTCTCGACCAGTGCAGCAGCCAAGACCGCTTCGCCGCCGCGCGGCCGAACGTCGCGAGCACCGCAGGCGTCAGCGTCGTCGACGTCAGCACCGCGACACCCACGGCGAGGATCGCCCCGGTGGCCATCGACACCAGCACCGGGGTGTTGATGAGGTAGATGCCGGTGACCGATGCGATGACGGTCAGACCGGACAGCACGACGGCCAGTCCCGAGGTGGCCATCGCGGCGTCGGCGGCCTGGTCCGGTTCCCGGCCCGCCCGCAGCTCCTCCCGAAACCGCATGAGAATGAACAACGAGTAGTCGATGGCCAGTGCGATCCCGAACATCGACACCGTCGACGTCACGAACACCGACATCGTCGTGTACATCGACAGCAGATAGACCAGACCCATGGTCACCGCGACCGTGCAGATGCCGAGAACGAGCGGCATCGCGGCCGCGGCCAGCGAGCCGAACACGGCGAGCAGGACGACAAGGACGATCGGGAGGTTCCACTGTTCGGCCTGCGCGATGTCGTGTTTGGTGGCCGCCGTCGCCGCCGCACCGAGCGCCCCCTGGCCGATGACGTACAGCTTGACCTTGCCGTCTTGCACTTCGCCCGGCTGATCGCCGTTGATGCCGACCTTCTGACGCAGTTGCTTGGCGACGTCCACCGCGCCGGTGTTGTTGAAGTCCAGCTGCAGCGTCACGACGTAGGGCCGGTCCGGCTGCGGCGGCGGCTGCTGCGGGTTGGGCACCACCTTCACGCTCGGCACCTCGCCTGCGAGCCGTTCCAGGTGCGCGACGGCGGCGTCCATGTCCGCGAACGAGGCGTCGGCGCGCGGTGCCGCGACCAGCGCGAGAGGTGAGGCGCCCTGGTCGGGGAACTGCTCCTCGAGCTCACGCTGGACGTAGAGAGACTGCGACCCGGTCACCTCGAAACCGCCGCCGGTGAGGTGGCCGGACTGATTCATCGCGAGATACACCGCGGGCACGAGGAGAAGTAGCCACACCACGAACACCGCCCAGCGGAATCTGCGCAGGCCACCACTCAAGCGCATCATGAACTGCTGGATGGTCTGTCCCGCTTTCTCCCCGCTCGCGTTACGTAGCGTGAGGATATATCAGCCTGCGCTGGCGCGACGCGGCCTAACTGACGCCTTAACGTGCTCTAACCGGCTCCTTGTGAATTCCCGGGCCTTGCCTGCGGCTGCCTGGCGCCCGGCTTCACCTGCGGGTCGTCGTCGCTGAATTGGTTCGCTTCCGACGGTGATGGCATTATGTCACCTTGGCCGCCACCGCGTCGGGGCCTGTTCGGCACCGATCGCAGCCGTTTGCGAGGCGCACGTCGTCCGCAAAACGTAAGGAGTTGTCTCGTGACACCGACACCTGTGACCGCCCGCCGCGGCCTGTTCGCCGCATTCGCTGTATGTGCCGCAGGCGGCGCGACCGTGTACGCGCTGACTGTGCCGCCGTCCCCGTCGGCAACCGCGGCACCCGATCCGTGCGCGGCCAGCCAGGTCGCCAAGACCGTCGGGTCGGTGGCCAACTCGACGGGGACCTACCTGGACTCCCATCCGCAGACCAACCAGGCGCTGACGAGGATCTCCCAGCAGCAGGGCGGACCGCAGTCGCTCGTCGCACTGAAGACGTACATGGACGCCAACCCGCAGGTCGCCGAGGACATGCAGACGCTGCAGCGGCCGCTGACGGACCTCGCCGGCCAGTGCCAGCTGCCGATCACGATCCCGCAGGTGCTTGGGCTGATGCAGAACGCACAGCAAGGCGGCGGGCTCACCGGCGGTTTGCCAGGCGCGTTGCCCGGCGCTCAGACCGCGGGTGCGCCCGGATCGGCTTTGCCAGCTCAGTCCTCGCCCGCATCGGCGACGGCCCAGGGCACCGGCCCGCTGCCCGGTCCGGCGACCGCCGCCACGCGGTAGCTGACCTGCACCACGCAGGCCAGAAGGCCGCGACGCTGAGCTGGGGTTTTTGATTTTTCTACTATTCGTTTCGCCGCAAGGCAGGAAAGTCGACGGCGATTCTGATTAGCTTTCGGTGGCTGTAACCGCAATGGTTACTGCCACACCTCATTCGATGAAGGAGCCTGTAGATGTTGCTCTCTGCCCGTACGGCGCGGCGTGCGGTAGCTGGCGCGGTTGGAACCGGCGCGCTCGCCGGCGTGATGCTGTTCGGTGCTCTTCCGTCGGCGATCGCCGAGGAGCCCGCCAACTGCACTGCCGCCGATCTGGCCTTCGTGGCCGCAGGCGTTTCGAAGGCGACGTCGGATTATCTGTTCAGCCACCCGGACGTCAACTTCTTCTTCACGAGCCTCGAGGGCAGGAACCGTGACGAGGTGCGTGCCGACGTGGACACCTATATGAACAACAACCCGATGGTCAAGGGCGAGCTGACCGGCATCCGCCAGCCGCTGGTGGACATCAAGAACCGCTGCGGCGACAGCAACGGCGACGGCATCGCTGACACCCAATAACCGGCGTGCGGGCCGGGGGAGAGCCGCCCGCGCAGGAGGGCACCGGTCGAATGGTGCTCATGGTGGACGACGATCCGGACGTCAGGACGTCTGTCGCCCGTGGGCTGCGGCTTTCGGGTTTTGACGTGCGGGTCGCCGCGACCGGCAAAGAGGCACTGCGGCTCCTATCCAACGAGAAGCACGACGCCCTGGTTCTGGACGTGCAGATGCCAGAACTCGACGGCGTCGCGGTGGTCACCGCGCTGCGCGCGCTGGGAAACGACATCCCCATCTGCGTGCTGTCCGCCCGCGACACCGTCAACGACCGCATCGCGGGTCTGGAGGCAGGCGCCGACGACTACCTGACCAAGCCCTTCGATCTCGGTGAACTCGTCGCGCGGCTGCACGCCCTGCTGCGCAGGACGAGTCACGGCGATCAATCCTCGGACACCATGTCGGTCGGTCCGCTGACGATCGACACCGCACGGCGGCTGGTGTTCGTCGACGGTGAGCGGGTCGATCTGACCAAACGTGAATTCGACCTGCTTGCGGTGCTGGCCGAGAATGCGGGGGTGGTGCTCAGTCGCCAGCGGCTGCTTGAACTGGTGTGGGGCTACGACTTCGACGTGGACACCAACGTGGCCGACGTCTTCATCAGCTACCTGCGCCGCAAGCTCGAACGCGAGGAGCTGCCCCGGGTCATTCATACGGTGCGCGGGATCGGCTACGTGTTGCGGGACGAAGCGTAGCGGCGCTTGAGCATGTTGTACCGAGACGAGCAGTGAGTGCGCTGGATCCCGAACATCCGCTCGCCGTCGCTGCGTACCAGGGTCGCCCTCGCCGCCGCGACCGCCGCGGCCGCCGTTGTGGCGGTGTTCACGATCCTGACGTCGGTCGTCCTCGCCAACAACGATGCCGCCCAACTAGATCGGCGCTTGGACGCGATCGTCGAGGCCAGCATGTATCCCGAGCAGCTGTCCGACCCCGGGCAGGGGGTACTGACGACCGGCCGCATGGAGTCGACCGGCCAGGTGGTGTTCCAGCGCGGGCTCCAGCTGCCCCCGCTGCAGCCCGGCACCGCCGACGTCGTGGTGAACGGTGTCGACTACCGGGTACGCACCATTCCCGTCGAGCAGCAGGGCGGCGTGCTGATGTCGATCGGCATCCGCGCCGACAGCATCCTGTTGAGCCGCGCCCGCATCCCGTTCTACGTCGCGGTCGGCCTCGTGACGGTGTTGATCGCCGCGGGTGTCGGGTGGCTGCTGTCCGGCCCGGCCATCCGGCCGCTGCGCAGGCTCACCGAACACACCCGCAGGCTGGGCAAGGGCACCGAGGAGATGCCGAAGGTGCGCGGCGTCCGTGAGGCGGAACAACTTTCGGAGGCGATGACCGGCATGCTCAGCCGGCTCGCCGCGGCGCAGCAATCCACCCAGAACTCGCTTCAGTCCGCACAGGATTTCGCCGCGAACGCCGCACATGAACTGCGCACCCCGCTGACGGCGATGCGGGCCGACCTCGACACCCTGCGAATCCACGACCTGCCCGCAGACGAACTGGCCGAGGTGGTCAACGACCTGTCGAGGGCCCAACGCCGCGTCGAGGCGATCATCACGGCGCTCGGCCAGCTCGCCTCCGGCGAGCTGGCACAGGCGGAGGACCGCGAAATCATCGATGTCACAGACCTTCTCGACAGGGTGGCGCGTGAAAATATGCGGCCGGGAGGGCCGGTGGAGGTGACGGTGGAGGCCGACGAGGACGTCGGCACCATCTGGGGGTGGCCGGGCGGGCTTCGTCTCGCCGTCGACAACCTCGTGCGTAACGCCGTCGCGCACGGACCCGCGACAAGGATTCTGCTGTCGGCCCGTCGGTTGGGCCGCTCCCTCACCATCACCGTCGACGACAACGGCCGCGGCATCCCCGCAGAGGAACACAAGAACGTGCTGGGCCGGTTCACGCGCGGAAGTACCGCTGCATCAGGTGGTTCCGGACTCGGCCTGGCACTGGTTGTCCAACAGGCTGCGCTGCACGGCGGCAGAATCGAGCTCTCCGACAGCCCGCTCGGTGGGCTGCGCGCCACCTTGACGGTGTCGGCGGCCGAGCCACAGCCGGACCGGGGTCAGTCCTGAGCGGACCTGCGCCGCAGAGCGGCAACGGTCACCCGCCAGCCGAGCAGCATCACCGCGGTCGCCGCGCTCGCCACGATGACGAAGCTCATCGCGACACCGGCGGAGGTGGCTTTGCGCAACAGCATTCCGACCACGACAGTGCACAGCCACACCACCACGCCGGTCGGCACCACCGCAGCGGGCTGCCGCCAGGCGCGGCTCAGCAGCCAGCCGACCGCGGTGCCGACGAGAAACGGCCACGCGGTGTCAGCGACGCCCGCCACCGTCAGGCCTTCGGCGTGGCTACGCCGTCCGATGGTGCAGAACAGCAACACACCGACGATGTCGGCGAGCGCAGCGTATGCGCTACTGCGTTTCATAGGTCATCACGTCGAGGACCAGTGGGCTGACCGAGGACTCGTCACGGGCGGTGAACCCGGGCTGCATCGTCGCAGGCTTGCCCTGCAGCAGCGGGTCGAGCGCCTCCTGCGAGACGAGCCGGTTGTCGAGCGAGAACGAGTCGATAAGGAACGGCAGGCCGTCCGACCTCAGCGGATCGGGGGTGCTCATCACATGGAAGTGCAGATGCGGCGCATCGGTGTTGCCCGAATTGCCCAGCGCGGCGATGACCTGACCGGTCGTCAGTTGGTCACCGACCTCGACCTTGAGGCTTCCGGTCTTCAGGTGTGCGTAGAACGCGTAGTTGCCGTCGCCGATGTCCTGCACGATGTGGTTGCCGCCGTACTGCTCGAGCGGCAGGCCGGTCGGGGTCTTCGCCGGGACCTGCTCGGGCAGTCCGTCCAGCACTGCGACCACGGGTCCGTCGGCGACGGCGCGGATGCCCGCACCGAAGTAGGGGTAGCTCTCGAGCTTGCTGACGTCGCCGGTGGTCATCATGCCGTCGGGCTGAAGTTGAACGTAGTCGATGGCGAACCGTTCGGCCGCCCACAGTCCGCCGCTGAGCGGGTTCATTGCGTTGCGGTGAGCGGTCATATCGCAGCAGCTGTTGCCGTCCAACCAGTTCGGGCCGTCCAACGGCGGCGCGATGACGGCAGCCCTGCGGGTCTGCACGGTGACCGGTGCAACCTCCTCCGCCATGCTGGCAGGGAACAGTGGGGGCGACGGCTTCGGGATCGCGACACCGATGGTGTGCACCAGGTCGCCGGGCACCTTCCCGTTCTCGACGGCGACGTCCAGCCACACGACTGCCGCTTGCCCCGGTGCCAGTTTCGTTGTCGGCGTTGGATTTCCGAGCGCGCGGGTCCAGTAGCCGAGTTTGTCGCCTGACAGTGTGAGCAGGCTTTGATCGCCTGCGCGCACCGCCACCGACGTCAGCGTCACCTCCTGCCCGAGCGTGTTCGTCAGCGCAAGCTCGTAGGCGAGATGGGTTTTGCCGTCGGTGGTCGGAGCGGGCACCGGCGCAGACACCACGTGCGCCAGTACCGGTGTTACGGCCACCGGCGCTTCGGGTTTCGAAGGAGCAGGCGCGGGAGCCGACGGCGTCGCGTCCTTCGACTGTTCGGCAGGCGAGCACGCGGCGCCCGCCACGGTGAGCACACCCAGAATCGCGGCGACGGTGCGTGTTCTGGTGTGCATCCAGTGCTCTCCTACGAGTCCGGTCGGGGGTCGTCGAGTGCGGCATCGGGGTCGACGTCCTTCTCGGTGCGGAACATGAAGAAGAACACCACCCACCCGATCGCCGCGATGAAGATCCAGCTGACCAGACGGTAGATCAACATCGCCGAGATCGCCGAGGCCAGCGTCATCCCGCTGGACACCAGACCGGGCACGAGCACCGCCTCCACGACCAGCAATCCGCCGGGCATCAGGGGGATCGATCCCACCGCGCGCGCCGCCGCGTAGGCAACCGTTAGGCCGGCGAGCGACGGCTTGCCGCCTGCGGCGTACGCGGCGAACGCCAGGCACGCCACGTCGGCGATCCAGTTGAACAGCGACCAGCTGAACGCGAGGGTGAGGTCGCGGCGGCTGAGGCTGACCGACTCCAACTGGTGGAGATGCTCGCGCCAGGTGGCCACACCGGTGTCGGCGGGCTTCCCGCGCAACGAGTTGAACCACGACAGCACCTTGACCCCGATGCCGTCGATGAGGTCGGGCCGCGACGCGACGGCCTGCGCCAGCAGTAGCAGCGCGACGAACCCGCCGAGTGTGAAGATAAGCGACAGAGGGTTTTTCGAGGCGCCGAGCATGAAGGCGCCGCCAAGGCCGAGCAATGCCAGCCCGACGACCTGCAGCACGCCGGACATCACCAGCTGCCAGGACGCCACCACCGGCGAGGCGCCCCACATCCGCTGCTGGCGGTACATGAACGTGGCCGAGAGCACCGGGCCGCCCGGCATCGTCGTCGACAGCGCGTTGCCCGCGTAGAACGCGGCCTCCGAGCGCCACTGGTGCACCTCGACGCCTGCCGACCTCAGCAGGGTGCGCTGAATCTGGGCGAAGCTGTGCATGGACGCCATCGCCGCGAGCACCGCGGCGAGCACCCACAGCCACTTGGCCGCGTAGAGGCTGTGAAATGCCTTGGCCAGTTGGTCCCACACAAGGGTGACCTCGACCGTCAACACCACCACCGCGACGCCGATGATCACCCACCGCAGCCACCAGTACTTGCCGCGGGTGGATCCCTCTTGGCTGCGGGCGTCGTTCGCCTGCGCGTCGTGGGACACGCTCTACAGGGTAAAGGTTTGCCCCTCCGACCGGCGGTTACGCTACCGGCATGGCCGCCACTGGATTTGCCGCTTCGGTTCATGATGATGCGGTACCTCCGCTGATCCGCAAGGCGGCGGCGTGGGCCTGGCGCCTGCTGGCGATCATCGCGCTCGCGGTGGCGCTACTGTGGGTGGTGCGGCGCCTCGAGGTCATCGTCGTTCCGGTCGCGCTTGCGTTGATGGTCAGCGCCCTGATGATCCCGGCCGTCGACTTCCTGGACCGCCGCGGCGCACCCCGGGGCGGTGCGGTCGCGCTGGTCCTGCTGACCGGGATGGCCATCGTCGGCGGCGTGCTCGCATTCGTCATCAGCCAGTTCGTCACCGGCGTGCCCGGCCTCGTCGACCAGGTCACCCAGTCGATCGAGAGCACCCGCACCTGGCTGATCGAGGGACCCCTTCACCTGAGCAGGGATCAGATCAACAACGCGGGCAACTCGGCCATCGAGGCGATCCGCAACAACCAGGAGAAGGTGACCAGCGGGGCGCTGTCGACGGCGGCCACCGTAACCGAGATCGTCACGGGCGCCCTGCTCACGCTGTTCACGGTCATCTTCTTCCTGCACGGCGGCCGCAACATCTGGCAGTTCGTCACCAAGATCTTCCCGGAGAACGTCCGCGACCGGGTGCGCGACGCGGGCAGCGCCGGCTTCCACTCCCTGATCGGGTATGTGCGTGCCACGTTTCTGGTGGCCCTGGTCGACGCCATCGGCATCGGCACCGGTCTGGCGATCATGGCGGTCCCGCTTGCGCTTCCGTTGGCGTCGCTGGTCTTCCTCGGTGCG
The DNA here is from genome assembly GCF_002968285.2 of Mycobacterium sp. ITM-2016-00318. Lineage (NCBI taxonomy): Bacteria > Bacillati > Actinomycetota > Actinomycetes > Mycobacteriales > Mycobacteriaceae > Mycobacterium > Mycobacterium sp. ITM-2016-00318. Next base: position 180,970 of record NZ_CP134400.1, read on the forward strand.
TTCATCCCGTTGATCGGTGCCGTCATCGCCGGCTTCCTCGCCGTCGTCGTCGCGCTGCTCGCCAAGGGGTTCGTCTACGCGCTGATCACGCTGGCGCTCATCATCGCCGTGCAGCAATTGGAAGGCCATGTGCTGCAACCGCTCGTGATGGGCCGGGCGGTGTCGGTGCATCCGCTTGCGGTGGTGCTGGCGATCGCCGCGGGCAGCGTGCTGGCCGGAATCGTCGGCGCGCTTCTGGCCGTGCCGATCGTGGCCTTCCTCAACAGCGCGATCCGGGTGCTTGTCGCCAGCGCGCCCGAAGCCGAAATCGAGGCGCAGAGGGCGGAGAGCGGAAAGGTCATCGAGGCTGAACCCGACGACGTGGGAACCGCCGCCACGAGCTAGTGGTCCACCTAGGGGCTAGTGGCCGCGGCCTTCCCTGCGCAACAGCTCGGCGGCGCTGACACCGCCGTTGACACCGCGACGCGTGCTTTCTTCCTCGGCCTGCTGCGCGGTCAGCTTCTCTGTCGCCTCGGGATCTTGCGGCGCCTGGGCGGGGATCGCGGTCGTCGGATCGGCCCCGCCGTTGGAGGGGCGACTGGTGCGTGGACCCTGCGGCGTGGGAATCGCGGTGGTGGGCTCCGCGCTCGGCTGCTGCGGGGGCTGCCTCGGTACGGGCTTGGCGGCGGCGGGGCCGGTCCCGCGAAGTTCTCCGAGCCAGGACTCGATCTCGCGATCCTCGCGTACCGGCGGCGGCGGGGTCGGGCGTCTGCGCGCAGGGGCGGGATTGGTGTTGTTCACCGGGTTGCGGGGCTTGCGGGCGGCGGCGGGCATCCGCGTGGTCTGCGGCTCGCCCGCCGGGGTGGCCCGCGGCGTGCGCATCCTGGTGGTCCCGGCCACCGACGGAGCATTGGTGGCCGCCGGTGCGGTCGGGATGCGCGTCGTCGCGGCGCTCGGCCGTGACTTGCCCTCGACCGCGGGATGGCTGGGGTCGTGCGGCGGCCTCGGCCGCGGCGGCAGCGGTGCGCCGGCGCCGACCAGCGCCTCGTCCGGCTCGTGGACGGTCGGCCGCTTTCGTTCGTCGGGCAGTTCGGTCTCACCGAGGCCGAGCCGCTCCTGGAGCCGCTTCATCCACTTCGGGGCCCACCAGCAGTCGTCGCCGAGCAGCTTCATCACCGCGGGCACGAGGAACATGCGAATCACGGTGGCGTCCAACAGAAGTGCGATCAGCAGACCGAACGCGAGGTACTTCATCATCACGAGGTCGGAGAACGCGAAGGCGCCCGCGACGACCGCGAGGATCAACGCAGCGCCGGTGATCAGCCGGCCAGTGGTGGCCGTACCGATGCGAATGGCCTCGGCGGTGGACATGCCGCGCTCGCGGGCCTCCACCATGCGCGAGACCAGGAACACCTCGTAGTCGGTGGACAGGCCCCAGATGATCGCGATGATCATGCCGATCATCGGCGCCATCAGCGGCTGCGGCGTGTAGTTCATTAGGTCGGCACCGTGCCCGTCGACGAACATCCACGTGAGCACGCCCATCGTGGAGCCGAGGGTCAGCGCGCTCATCACCGCCGCCTTGATGGGCAGCACGACCGACCCGAACGCCAGGAACATCAGGATGGTGGTGGTGACGATGAGGACGGCGACCATCATCGGCAGCTTGTCGAACAGGCTGTGAATACTGTCCTGCTCCAGCGCGGGCGTGCCGCCGATGGACATGCTGATGCCGTGGGGCGGCGGTATCGCGCGCAGTTCCTCGATCTTCTCGGCGGCGTCGTTGCGGTTCTCCAGACCGTTCTGGATCACATGAACCGACGGGTCCTTGGACGCTCCGTCGAGAAAGGGCCGTTCCTGCCACATCTTCGACGGGTCGTTGTTGGGGTCGATGAAGCCCGGGATCTGCATCGCCTTGTTGCGCACCTCGGCGATCTGCGCATCGGTGACCGGTTGACCGTCGTCGTTTTCCATCACGATGGTCAGCGGCTCGGTGCGGAACCCGGGGAACGTCTTGTCGAACTGCTCCTGCGCCTGGCGCACGTTGTTGTCCGGCGGCAGGTACTTCTCGCTGATGCCGCCGAGCGACAGCTGGCCCAGCGGGATGATCAGCAGGATCATCACGATGATGATCGGCGCGGCGAACGCGATGGGCCGCTTCATCACCCGGTTGACGAGCTTGCCCCAGAAGCCCTGCTCGACCTCTTCGCGCGTCTTGGTCTTCTGCGTCTTCTCGGCGAACCAGTCGATGATCCGCCGGGAGAACGACCAGTTCCGCAGGAACGGCACCCGGAGCAGCGTGCGCACGCCGAGCGCGTCGATATTGGGTCCGACGATGGCGAGCGCACCCGCGAGCACGGTGATCGACAGCAGCGCGGACAGCACGACCGTGGCGATGATCGCGTAGGTGATGGACTTCAGGAAGGTCTGCGGGAACAGCAGCAGCGGAAGCGCCGACGCCACGATGATCACCGCGGAGAACGTGATCGTGCGGCCCGACGTCATCATCGTTCGACGGAGGGCGGCTTCGGTGTCGTAACCCTCGGCGATCTCCTCCCGGAACCGGCTCACGATGTAGAGCCCGAAGTCGATCGCGATGCCGAGCCCGACCAGCGTCACCACCGGTTGGGCGAAGAAGTGCACCGGGATGAACTCGGCCAGCAGACGGATGATGCCAAGGGACCCGGCGATGGTCAGGCCGCCGACGATCATCGGAAGGCTGGCCGCGATGACGCCGCCGAACACGAAGAACAGCACGACCATGACCAGCGGCACACCGAGTAGCTCACCGCGCTGCTGGTCCTCGCCGATGGTGCCGGTCAGCTCGCTGGCCAGCGGCTGCAGGCCGGCTTGCTGGACGTCGACGCCGGGGATGTTCAGCGCTTCGGAGACGGTCGTGCCGTCTTCGCCGACGTTCTTGTTGTAGTTGGTCAGGATCGTGTCGTCGTTGTCACCCTTGAGCTGGATCGACATGAACGCGTGCTGCTTGTCGGCATCGGCCATGTTGGTGAGCACTTCTGGGCTCTTGAAGTAGCCGATCGAGCGCAGGACCTGGTCGGGGTGGTTCTTCTCGACCTCGGCCAGGTTGTCCAGGATCTTCTTCCGGAAGGCCGGATCGTCGACCGTCTTGCCCTCGGGCGCGGTGTAGATCCCGATGATGTGGCCCGACGTGTCGCGGCCATACGCTTTATCCGACACGACAGAGGCATGCACCGACTGGCTGCCCTCGTCGTAGAACCCGCTCTGAGTGACGTGCTGGCCCAGGCTGATGCCGTAGACGCCGCCGCCAAGGCACAGTGCGACCATCACACCGATCACGATGTATCGGTAGCGGAAGACCGTACGGCCCCACCAGGCGAACACCTAAGCTCCTAACTCACAAAGTCTCTATACGCGCCGTGCGCTGGTTCTATTGTTCACACACGCGAGGTCAGTAGCGAGGACAGCGGCCGGAATGGCTGCAGCCAGGCCCCTTGCTCGGGCAGCGAATCTAGGCCGATTCGCGGTAGCGGTTCTCGGAACACACCCGGAATGTCTTCCAGGTCGACGAACTCCAAAGTATCCGAGGCTAGCGCCCAACTCGCATGTTCGCGAAATCCGAGCACCTGAACAGGGGTTCCGGCACGGGCGATGTCCTCCAGCGGCTGACGAAAAGCCTGTCCGTCAGCCGAGGCGACCAGCAGCCCGGCCAGCCCCTCGCCGCGGCGAAGGGCGATGTGATCGAGCATGTCGACGTCGACGTCGCTGTCTTCGTCGATCTTGGGTTTCGCGAAAACCGCGAATCCCACGTTGCGCAGCGCCTCGACCCATGGCCGGACCACGTCGGCGCTGCCGGGGGCGATATTGGTGAAGACGGTGGCCTCGGGCTCGAGCGTCGTGCCGTCGCCATCGGAAGCGTCGTTGTTCCTCGCCTGCGCGGCCGACAAGTCGGCCGTGCGGGCCAGCAGCCAGCGGCCCAGCGCGTCGAACCGGGGCCGGTGTGCGGCGGTCGGGCGGCCGCCGAGGATGGCGCCCAGGCCCATGTCGAGGTTGGGCGCGTCCCACACCAGCAGGACGCGTGACGTGCCCGGCGACACCTTCGGCGCCTCGACGATTTCCTCGGTGATGCTCATGGTCAGCATTTCTCCCAGAGCAGTTCAGCGACCGCACTGTCGGCGTCGTGCGCTTTCGACTCGTATTTGGTGATCGGTCGCGCCACCGAGATGGGCAGCCAGTCTTCTGAACCCTCTCCGCTCCTCGCGTGCGCGGCGTGAACGCGGCGCAACCGGGGTTCGGCGTCGCCGACCTCGGCGATGTGGTCTGCGTAGCCGGCATGGTCGGTCGCGACGTGCAGGACACCGCCGGGCCGCAGCCGGTCGGCGATCAGCGCGACGGTGTCGGGTTGCAGAAGCCTGCGCTTGTGATGGCGGGCCTTGGGCCACGGATCGGGGAAGAACACCCGCACACCGGTCAGCGACCCCGGTCCGAACATGTGCTCCAACACGTCGACTCCGTCGCCGCGGACCAGACGGATGTTGGACACCGGATCCGTTTCGGCCGACCGGTCGATCGCACTGAGCAGCTGCGCCAACCCGCGTCGGTAGACCTCGACGGCCACCACGTCGATATCCGGCTCAGCCTTGGCCATCGCCAATGTCGACGTGCCGGTTCCGCAGCCGATCTCCAGCACCAGCGGCGCCGATCGGCCGAACCACGTCGTGGTGTCGAGCAGCCCCGCGGGCCCGTCCTCGGAGCGCGCGTGCGTACCGAGCTCGGGCCAACGCCGGTCCCACGTCTGCTGCTGAGCGCTGGAGACGGCGGATCGCCGGGACCGGTAGGCCGTGACCCGGGGATGCAGATGCGATGCGGTTCGAGTCATCGCCGCCTCTCGAAGGACGGCAGTCCGACACCCCAGCGCTGCGCGTGCATCCGTCCATGGTCGCGCATCGATGTCCGGGAACCCGCACCGTGGTGCAATTTGATACCCAACAGTTGCCTTCTTTTCGATCCGCCCAAACTCACACGTGGGCGCAAATGTGCGAGCCATCGCCACCCATTCGTCGCTTTCGGCGCGCGGGGCCACCGAAACAAGCGCTCGCGGAGGGGCCGTGGAGATGCCACCATTTGCGGTGGGGGGCAGAAACGTGCGCGAGAAGGCGATAAGGGAAGGCCACGAGATTTTCACCAACGAGCTGACGCGGTTCGCGCGACGCGCAGGTGACGTGCGGATAACGGCGCTCATCGCGCAGCTCCGCGGGCCACTGCGGGTCGCGGTCCTCGGCCGCGACGGGGTGGGGCGTGCAACGGTGGCTGCCGCGCTCGCCGACGCTGGGCTGATCGTCTCCGACGACAACGCCGAGGTGTCGGTCGTGGTGGTGGCCGAGACGCTGAAACCGGAGGACCGGGCGATGCTGGGCGCGGTTCCGTCGCTGCTTGTGCTCAACAAGGCCGACCTCGCAGGCTTCGGCGCGGGCGGCCCGATCGCGGTCGCCGACCGGCGGGCGGCCGAGCTCCAGGCGATGACCGGGGTGCCCACGGTCTCGATGGTGGGCCTGCTGGCCGCCGCCACAGTCGACGAGGAACTGGTCGCGGCACTTCGCGTGCTGACCGTCGAGCCCGTCGATCTGATGTCGGTTGACGGCTTTCTGGCGGCCAACCACAGCCTGGCCCGCGACGTGCGCGAGCGACTGCTGGACACCCTCGACCTGTTCGGCATCGCCCACGGTGTCCTCGCGCTGCGACAGGGCGCCGAAGCCGCGGCGCTGCCCGCCGTGCTTCGTCGGCTCAGCCAGGTCGATCGGGTGATGGCGCGGCTGGCGGCGGTCGGCGCGGAGGCGAGGTACCGGCGGCTGCACGCGGCCCTGGTGACGCTGCGCACGATGGCGGTGGACGGCGCGCCCGGCATGGCCGAGTTCCTGTCCGGCGACGACGCCGTCATTGCGACGATGGCAGCCGCCGTCGACGTGGTGGAGGCAGCGGGCCTGACCGTCGACGACGGCGACGACCCGTCGGCCCATCTGCGGCGCGCTCTGCATTGGCACCGCTACAGCCGGGGACCTGTCAGCCACCTCCACGGGCGTTGCGCAGCGGACATCTGCCGCGGCTCGCTGAGGCTGCTGCAACGGGCGGAAGCGCGGTGACCGACGTCGACCACGCGAGCGACCCGATCGGTGCGGTCGACGCACTTGTCGCGGAGGTCGATCCCGGACTGAGCTCACCGGGTGTGGAGAATCGCGACGTCGTGCTCGTCACCGGGCCGTGGCTGGCCGGTGCGACCGGTGTGATCGCCGCGCTTCGCGACCGGCTGCCCGAGCACCAGTTCGTCGAGGCCGAGGACGTCAGGGCGGCCGACGCGCCGGCAGCGGTGGTTTTTGTGGTGTCGGCGGTGGCACCGATCGCCGAATCCGACTGTGCGCTGGTCGATCTCGCGGCCCAGCACACCGACCTGGTGATCGGCGTGGTGTCGAAGATCGACGTCCATCGAAACTGGCGCGATGTGCTCGCCGAGGACCGGGCGCGGCTCGCCGCACACGCCGAGCGCTACCGCGACGTGCCATGGGTCGGGGTGGCCGCGGTGCCCGATCTCGGTGACCCGAACATCGACGACCTCGTCGACCAGTTGCTGTCGCGTCTCGACGATCCCGATGTCAAGCGGCGAAACAGACTGCGGGCCTGGGAATCTCGGCTGCAAGCGGTGATCTCCCGATACGACAAGGACGGCGCGGGCGCGGACCGTCAGGCGCGGGTGACGGCACTGCGGACGCGACGGGAAACCGTCCTTCGGGAGCGCCGGGTGTCGAAGTCCGAGCGCACCATCGCGCTGCGCAGCCAGCTCCAGCAGGCTCGCGTTCAGCTGTCGTACTTCGCCCGCAACCGCTGCACCTCGGTGCGGACCGAACTGCAGGAGGACGCGTCGTCGATGACGAGGCGCAGGTTGCGCGGCTTCGAAAGCTACGTCGGAACCCGCATCGACGAGGTGGTCGACGAAGTCGAGGCGGGAATCACGCAGCACCTCTCCGACATGGCGACAGAACTCGGCCTCACTCCGCCCGAGCCGCCTGCCTCGTTCTCCCCGCCCGCGTTCGCTCCGCCGCCGCTGGAATCCCGTCGCCTCGAAACCCGGCTGATGATGGTGTTGGGGGCGGGCTTCGGGCTCGGGGTTGCGCTCGGCGTCAGCCGGTTGTTCGCCGGCCTCGCGCCGGAGTTCGCGATCGCCGGGCTGGTCGCGGGCGGCCTGATCGGGCTGTTGCTCACCGCCTGGGTGGTCAGCATGCGCGGTTTGCTGAGTGACCGCACGATGTTGGATCGTTGGGTCGGGGTGGTGATGGGGTTGCTGCAGGGCTCCCTGGAAGGACGTGTCGCCACTCGCATCGTCGCCGCAGAAGCGGAGCTGACCTCCGAGGCGGCCCGGCGCGACGAGGCCGACGTCGAGGTCGCGACGGCCGACGTCGGCGAGATCGACGCCGAACTCCGTGAGCACGCTGTCGCGACAGCACGGGCCGCGGCCCTGCGGGACAGGCGACTGCCGCCCCTGCAGAAGGCGCTTGACACCGTTCGGGCCGAGTTGGGCGACGGCCAACCGCAGTGATCAGGTCTTTCTGAATCGTTCCTGTGAGTGATCGGACATAGATCCGGATGTCGCAGGGTATGTCACCCGCGTTAACCTTGTTAAGAAGGCGATAAGTACCAGTGACGCCAATACTCGCGTCCCGGTGACCACCTACGCAGGAGATTTTCATGACGTCAGCGACCATCCCCGGTCTGGACACCGCACCCACGAAACACGCAGGCCTGCTCGCCTGGGTCCAGGAGGTCGCGGAGCTCACCCAGCCCGATCGGGTGGCGTTCGCCGACGGCTCCGACGAGGAGAACGCGCGGCTTTGCGCGCAGCTCGTCGAGGCAGGCACCTTCCGCAAGCTCGACGAGAGGAAGAAGCCGAACTCCTACCTCGCGCTGTCCGATCCGTCGGACGTCGCCCGCGTGGAATCGCGCACCTACATCTGTACCGAGCGGGAAATCGACGCAGGACCCACCAACAACTGGATGGACCCGGCCGAGATGCGCGAGACCATGACTGAGCTCTACCGCGGCTGCATGCGCGGTCGCACCATGTGGGTGGTGCCGTTCTGTATGGGCCCGCTGGGCGCCGAGGATCCCAAGCTCGGCGTCGAGATCACCGACTCGGAGTACGTCGTGGTGTCGATGCGCACGATGACCCGGATGGGCCAGGCGGCGCTGGACAAGATGGGCACCGACAGCTTCTTCGTCAAGGCGCTGCATTCGATCGGCGCCCCGCTGGAGCCCGGCCAGAAGGACGTGCCGTGGCCCTGCAACGACACCAAGTACATCAGCCATTTCCCCGAGACCCGCGAGATCTGGAGCTACGGCTCGGGCTACGGCGGCAACGCGCTGCTCGGCAAGAAGTGCTACTCGCTGCGCATCGCCTCGGCGATGGCGCACGACGAGGGCTGGCTCGCCGAGCACATGCTGATCCTCAAGCTGATCTCGCCGGAGAACAAGTCCTACTTCGTCGCCGCGGCGTTCCCGTCGGCGTGCGGTAAGACCAACCTCGCGATGCTGCAGCCGACCATCCCCGGCTGGCGCGCCGAGACCGTCGGCGACGACATCGCCTGGATGCGGTTCGGCAAGGACGGCCGCCTCTACGCCGTCAACCCGGAGTTCGGCTTCTTCGGCGTCGCGCCCGGCACCAACTGGAAGTCCAACCCGAACGCGATGAAGACAATCGAAGCGGGCAACACCGTCTTCACCAACGTCGCGCTGACCGACGACAACGACGTGTGGTGGGAGGGCCTGGAAGGCGAACCCGACCATCTGATCGACTGGAAGGGCAACGACTGGCTTCTTCGCGAGACGGAAAGCAAGGCCGCACACCCGAACTCGCGGTACTGCACCCCGATGTCGCAGTGTCCGACGCTGGCCTCGGAGTGGGACGACCCGCAGGGTGTGCCGATCTCGGCGATTCTGTTCGGCGCCCGCCGCAAGACGACGGTGCCGCTGGTGACCGAGGCCCGCGACTGGCAGCACGGTGTCTTCATCGGCGCCACCATGGGTTCGGAGCAGACCGCCGCCGCAGAGGGCAAGGTCGGCACCGTGCGCCGCGACCCGATGGCGATGCTGCCGTTCCTCGGCTACAACGTCGGCGACTACTTCGCCCACTGGATCGAGATCGGTAAGAAGTCCGACGAGTCCAAGATGCCGAAGATCTTCTTCGTCAACTGGTTCCGTCGCGGCGACGACGGGCGCTTCCTGTGGCCAGGCTTCGGTGAGAACAGCCGGGTCATGAAGTGGATCATCGACCGGATCGAGCACAAGGCGGGCGGCCGCACCACACCGATCGGTACCGTGCCGACCGCCGAGGATCTGGATCTCGAGGGCCTCGATGTCGACGCAGCCGACGTGGACGCCGCGTTGGCCGTGAACCCCGAGGAGTGGCGCAAAGAGCTACCCGATATCGAGGAGTGGTTCGAGTTCGTCGGTGAGAAGTTGCCGACCGGCATCAAGGACGAGTTCGACGCGCTGAAGCACCGGCTGGCAGAAGCCGACTAGTACTGCGCTGGAACGCAAAGCCCTCGGGAGACCGGGGGCTTTTGCGTGCTTATGCCGTGGCGACGAAGAAGACGCCGAGGGCGACGATCAGCAGCCCGATCCCGACGCCGACGACGAGGAGAGCGCGCCCACCCGGCTCGTCCACGGTCACCTGGGTCGGGTCGGCGGGGTCGTACCAGACGTCGACGAGATTTCGGTGCACCGGCTTGGAGTGGCCCTGGATCGAAACATGCTCCAGCCATTGGCCATTGGGGCCGGGAAAGCGGACCTTGGTGTGATAGAAGCGTGAGCCTTTCGCGCCGACCTCGACCTCTTGGCCGATCACCGTCGCGGTGACTCTCACCCCGGTGTGCTTGGCGTTCTTGACGCTGCGGTCGCCGAAGATGACCAGCGCCACCATCGCGAGCCCGAAGGCGATGCAGAACAGGCCGCCGAACATCTGCGACAGCCTACTCGGCGCCGACCGAAGGCGATCGGCTCGTGAGAAGACGGAAAAGTACCTGAGATCCTTGCGCTTCGGGCACTTTTGCGTCTGCTGGGCGGCTCAAGCGATCTACCGTTTTCCGCCCTCTTGACACCCGTCAAATTCGCGCATCGTAAAGTGCTGAGCATGCAGATCCGCGAGCATGCGCAAGCGCATGCCGACAAGCCCGCAGTCATCATGTATCCGTCGGGTACGACGGTCACCTTCGGCCAGCTCGAGGCGCGCGCCAACCAGCTCGCGCACGTCTTCCGACGCAACGGGCTGCGGGAAGGTGACGCCGTCGCGATCCTGATGGAGAACAACGAGCACTACCACGCCGTGATGTGGGCGGCGCGCCGCAGCGGGCTCTACTACGTGCCCATCAACACCCACCTGACCGCCGCGGAAGCGGCCTACATCATCGACAACAGCAGCGCCAAGGCGATCATCGGCTCGGCTGCGCTCCGTAAGGTCCTCGAAGGGCTGGCGGCCGAGCTGCCGAACGGTCTTCCCGACGTCTTGATCGCCGCCGACGACGATCTCGACGGATGGCGGCGCTACCCGGAATGCGTTGCAGATGAACCGGATACGCTGATCGACGACGAAATCGAAGGCGACCTGTTGCAGTATTCCTCCGGCACAACCGGACGCCCGAAGGGCATCAAGCGCGACCTGCCGCACGTGCCTCCGTCAGAAGCGCCGGGCATGATGTCGGCGCTGGTGAGCTTCTGGCTGGATCCCGAGGCCATCTACCTGAGCCCGGCACCGCTGTACCACACCGCGCCCTCGGTGTGGTCGATGACGATCCAGTCCGGCGGCATCACGACGGTGGTGATGGACAAGTTCGACGCAGAAGGCTGCCTCGATGCGATCCAGCGCAACAGGGTGACGCATGGCCAGTTCGTCCCCGTGATGTTCACGCGCATGCTGAAACTACCGCAGTCCGTGCGTGATTCGTACGACGTGTCGAGCCTCAAGCGGGTCATGCACGCCGCCGCCCCGTGCCCGGTCGAGATCAAGAAGCAGATGATCGACTGGTGGGGGCCGATCGTCGACGAGTACTACGCCTCCTCCGAGGCCCACGGATCGACGCTGATCACCGCCGACGAATGGCTGACCCATCCCGGATCGGTGGGCCGGCCGATGGGAGGCGCGCTGCACATCCTCGACGAGGACGGCAACGAGTTGCCGCCGGGCCAGGCGGGGGAGATCTACTTCGAGGGTGGCTTCGACTTCGAGTACCTCAACGACCCGGAGAAGACGGCGAAGTCACGCGACAAGCACGGCTGGAAGACCGTCGGCGACATCGGCTACCTCGACGACGACGGCTATCTCTACCTGACCGACCGCCGCCACCACATGATCATCTCGGGCGGGGTGAACATCTATCCGCAAGAGGCCGAGAACATGTTGGTCACCCATCCGAAGGTGATGGACGCCGCGGTGTTCGGGATCCCCGACGACGACATGGGCCAGAGCGTGAAGGGCGTGGTGCAGACCGTCGATGCGGCCGACGCCACCGACGAGTTCGCCGACGAGCTGCTCGGTTGGCTACGCGACCGGTTGGCCCACTACAAATGCCCGCGCTCGATCTCGTTCGAGGCACAGCTGCCGCGCACCGACACCGGGAAGCTCTACAAGCAGGAACTCATCGCGAAGTACTCGTAGGGCAAGCTGTGACGATGCGCGGCGACGAACCCGGCGGACCCTTCTTCGACGACCTGGAGGTCGGGCAGGTCTTCGACTGGGCGCCGTCGATGACGCTGACGGCGGGCGCGGCCGCCGTGCACCAGTCGATCGTCGGTGACCGGCTGCGGCTGGCGCTGGACGCCGACCTCGCGATCGCGGTCACCGGCGCGACCGCGGCGCTCGCGCATCCGCAGCTGGTCTGCGACGTCGCCATCGGACAGACCACGCTGGCCACCCAGCGGGTGAAGGCCAACCTATTCTATCGCGGGCTGGCGTTTCACCGGTTCCCTGTCATCGGCGACACGCTGTTCACCCGCACCCAGGTCGTCGCCCTCAAGCAGAACGCGGCCAGGCCGGGCCGGGCGCCCACGGGCCTCGCCGCGCTGCGGATGACGACGATCGATCAGATCGGCAGGCTGGTGCTCGACTTCCATCGCTGCGCCATGCTGCAGCTGCGCGACGCGGGCGCCGACACCGGCCACGCCGACGACATGTCCGCGATCGGCGTCGACGCGGCGCCCGCGCCCGACCCCACCGCGGGCTGGGACGCAGCCGCTTTCCGCGCCAGGGTGCCGGGGATCCACTTCGACTCCGGGATCGCAGGCATGGTGCTTCACAGTACGGCCGACGTCGTCAGCAGCGCGCCTGAGCTGGCCAGGCTGACGCTCAATATCGCTGCCACCCATCACGATTCCCGTGTAGGCGGGCATCGTCTGGTCTACGGCGGGCACACCATCGGGCTGGCTTTCGCACAGGCGACGCGACTCCTGCCGAACATCGCGACGGTGCTGGGCTGGGAATCGTGCGACCACACCCGCCCGGTATACGAGGGCGACACCGTTCACAGCGAGTTGCATGTCGACGGCGCCGTACCGCTGCCCGACAACCGCGGCGGCGTGCTGAAGTTGCGCTCGCTCGTCTACGCCGCAGGCGATGCCGCCGAGGACCGCCAGGTGCTCGATTGGCGGTTCACCGCACTGCAGTTCTGACCGCTCGCGACAGAGCTACTTCAGCAGCGGATCGCGGGGCAGGCCGAGGATGCGCTCGGCGATGGTGTTGCGGGTGATCTCCGATGTGCCGCCCGCGATCGTCATCGCCCGGCCGCCCATGTAGGTGCGGATCAGCTTCTGGTTGCCGCCGACGACCGCAGCCGAGCCCGCCAGCTCGATGCCCAATTCGGTCAGGTGCTGGCCCGACTCCGCCACCAGCAGCTTGGTCACGTTGCCCTCGGGACCCGGTTCGGCGCCCGCAATCGCCCGGCTTGCGCGCCGCAGGTTGAGCAGCCGCAGCGTGTGCAGTTCGGCGATCACCTCGCCCGCGCGACGCACGTGCTGAGCGGCGACGTCGGACGGCGCGCTGTCCAGCAACTTGACGAGATCGTCTGCGTCGAAACCGATCTGGCCACCGGAGCCGCCGCCGATCGAGACACGCTCATTGCCGAGAGTGGCCCTGGCCACCAGCCAACCCTTGTTCACGTCGCCGACCACGTCCTCGTCCGGCACGAAGACATCGTCGAAGAAGACCTCGTTGAAGTGGGCGTCGCCGGTCAGCCCGCGCAGCGGATTCACCGTCACCCCGTCGGCTTTCATATCGATCGCCATCATCGTCACACCGGCGTGCTTGGGCGCGTCGGGATCGGTGCGCACCGTCGCGAGCCCCCACTGGCAATGCTGAGCGAGGCTCGTCCACACCTTCTGCCCGGTGACCCGCCAGCCGCCGTCCACCTTCTTGGCGGCCGTACGCACCGCCGCGGCATCAGAGCCGGCGCCCGGTTCGGAGAACAACTGGCACCACATCACCTCGCCGCGCAGCACGGGCTCGACCCAGCGCTCACGCTGGTCATCGGTGCCGGCCTGCGCGATGGTGAGTGCGACCCAGCCCGTGATGCCCATGTCGGCGCGCTCGACGTCGGCGAACTCCTCTTCGATCACCAACTGCTCGAGCACATCTGCCGCCCGACCCCACGGCTTGGGCCAGTGCGGCGCCAGGTATCCGGAGTCGACGAGGAAGTCACGCTGCTTGTCCTCGGGCAGCGATCGCACCTGCGCGGCGGCCTCGGCGGCCTGACGGCGGTGCTCTTCTGCCGCCGCAGGAAGCATGAACGACGCACCGTGCGCCTGCCCGCTGCGCTTGCCGTCGACGACCTCCAACAGCGGGTCGACGCCGTCGCCGATCAGCGCTGCCAGCGTGCGCGCCCGGCGGAGATAGAGATGCGCATCGTGTTCCCAAGTGAAACCGATACCGCCGTGCAGCTGAATGTTGTTCTGCGCGTTGAAGACCTGCGCCCGGATCGCGTGCGATGCCGCCACCGCGGCGGGGAACCAGGCGCTGTCCAGGTCGTCGGCGCGGGCCGCGTCCCAGACCGCGGCCGTGGTCTGCTCCGCGTTGACGAGCATGTTGGCGGCGTGGTGCTTGACGGCCTGGAAGGTGCCGATGGTCCTGCCGAACTGCTCTCGCACCTTCGCGTAGTCCACCGCCATCTCGAGGGTGGCCCATGCGACACCGACGGCCTCAGCGGACGCCAGAATCCGGAACGCCGTGCGGGCCCGGCGCGCGGCGCCGCGCAACACCTTGTCCGCGTCGACCGTCACGCCGCGCAGCGCCACCGCCGCGATGCTGCGTGAGGTGTCGAGCGGTTCTAGTGCGGTGACCGTGACGCCTTCGGTGGCGGCGTCGACGACGACCACGTCGTCGCCCGCGATCAGAACGAGGATGTCGGCGTCCGACGCACCAAGCACCGCGGGGGCCTCGCCCGTGACATCGAGATCCGTGCCGACGACGATGCTGCCCGCCGTTCCGAGCGCGCCGACCGTCGACCCGTCCACCAGCCCGGGGAGCAGTTGAGCGCGAAGCGAGTCGGAGCCACACCTGTCGATCACCAGCGAAGCCGCCACGGTCGGCAGAAACGGGCCTGGGCTCAATTCACGGCCCTGGGCCTCGAGCACCACGGCCAGCTCAGCGGGCCCGAACCCCGACCCGCCGTGTTCCTCGGCGACAGCAAGGCCGAGCCAGCCCTGCTCGGCCGCCGCCTGCCACACGTTCTCAGGGTGCGACGGGCCGCCCTCTAGCGTGGCGCGCGCCGCTGCTCTGGTCGACAATCGTGTCAATTGGCCGATCGCCGCATCCGCGAGGTCGGAGTGTTCGTCGATGATGGCCAGTGCTGACTTGCTCACGTTGGAAGTCCTTTGCCGTTGACAGGTGTCAGAAGTAAGTTAATCCGCATTCTGGCAGGCGCGATATTGTGATTCAGGTCACATTTGTGCGCCTGACTTGGAGTTACTAGACAACCTCCGGATCTTCTCGTTTCAAAGTCGGCTACCGGGGTACGCTCGCGCCATGACGGTCAGGCCGGACATTCGGCACCCCGCGCCCTCCTTGGCCAAGCGCGCACGCTGGTTTCTCCGCGCAGGCCCTTCTGATTACCTGATGGCGTTGAGCGTCGGTTCGGCTTCACTGCCGTTCATCGGGAAACACCTTGAGCCACTTGGCACTGCGACCGTCATGGGCATCTGGGGCTACCGCCACATGCCGGACTTCTTCGCAAGCACTGCGCGCCCACGGCGCACGCCCGATCAGGCTGAGATCCGCAAGCAGGAGCGCGAATCCACCAACGCGGTGATCGACGCCGCGCTGCGCGGCATCGTGGCTCCGGCGAATCTCGCAATCGAATGGCCAGCCCCGGAGCGGCAGGCCCCGGTGTTGAAGATGCGCCAGCACCGTCGCAGCATGCACCGTGCCTCGGTGCGCTACGGCGATCACCCGTCACAGTTGCTCGATGTGTGGCGGCCGAAGGATTTGCCCGTCGAACCGGCCCCGGTGATGATCTTCGTGCCCGGTGGCGCGTGGGTGCACGGTGGCAGGCAGCTGCAGGGCTACGCGTTGATGTCGCATCTGGCCCAGCAGGGCTGGGTCTGCCTGTCGGTGAACTACCGTGTCGCGCCGCACCATCGCTGGCCGCAGCACATCACCGACGTGAAGACGGCGATCGCCTGGGCCAGGGCCAACGTCGACCGATTCGGCGGCGACCGGAATTTCGTTGCGGTGGCGGGCTGCTCGGCAGGCGGCCACCTGTCCGCCCTGGCGGGCCTCACGCAGAACGATCCCGAGATGCAGTCCGACCTGCCGGAGGACTCGGACACGTCGGTCGACGCCGTCGTCGGCATCTACGGGCGCTACGACTGGGAGGACCGCTCGACCCCCGAACGGGAGCGGTTCGTCGACTTCCTCGAGCGCGTGGTGGTCAAGCGCAAGATCGACCGTCATCCCGAGATCTTCCGCAAGGCGTCACCGATGGCGCAGATCCACCCCGACGCCCCGCCGTTCCTCGTCATTCACGGATCCGGCGACTCCGTCATTCCCGTCGCGCAGGCCCGCAGCTTCGTCGAGCGGCTCCGCTCGGTCTCCCGTTCGGTGGTCAGCTACGTCGAGTTGCCGGGTGCGGGTCACGGGTTCGATATGACCGATGGGGCGCGCACGGGTTCGGTGTCGACGGCAATCGGCCTGTTCCTCAACCATATTCACCGAAACCGGTCACTGATGAAGGCCAAAGAGGTTATATAGCCTCCTACTAGGGAGGTAAGTGTTTGAAGAGGCTCAGCGGCTGGGACGCGGTACTGCTCTACTCCGAGACGCCCACCGTGCACATGCACACGCTCAAGCTGGCGGTGATCGAGCTCGAAGACCTCAAGGGGCGCACGTTCGGCATCGATGAGTTCCGCGAGGTCATTCGCGGGCGGCTCCACAAACTCGACCCGTTCCGGTATCAACTCGTCGACATCCCGCTGAAGATGCACCACCCGATGTGGCGGGAGAACACCGAGGTCGATCTCACCTACCACGTCCGTCCCTACCGCATCGAGCCTCCGGGCGGCCGGCGCGAATTGGACGAGGCCGTCGGTCGGATCGCGAGCACACCCCTTGACCGAACCAAGCCGCTGTGGGAGATGTACTTCATCGAGGGCCTGGCGGGAGGCCGGATCGCGGTGCTCGGCAAGATCCACCACGCGCTGGCCGACGGGGTGGCGTCGGCGAACCTGCTGGCACAAGGTATGGACCTGCAGTCGGGACCGCAGGCCGATCACGATTCGTATACAACCGATCCCGCGCTGAGCCGCGGTGAACTGGTCCGGACCGCGTTCGCCGACCACATGCGACAGATCGGCCGGCTTCCCGGCGTCATGCGCTACACCGCGCAGGGGATCGGCAGGATTCGCAGGAGCGACAAGAAGCTGTCGCCCGAGCTGACGCGCCCGTTCACGCCGCCGCCGTCGTTCATGAATCACCGCGTCGATGCGCAGCGCAAGTTCGCCACCGCGACAGTGGCGCTCGCCGACGTCAAGGAGACCGCCAAGCACCTCGACGTGACGATCAACGACATGGTGCTCGCGATCTCCGCGGGCGCGTTGCGTGAACTGTCACTGAAATACGACGGGCATGCCGATCATCCGCTGTTGGCTTCTGTGCCGGTGAGTTTCGACTTCTCCCGCGATCGCATCTCAGGCAACCGCTTCAGCGGGGTGATGATGGTGGTGCCGATCCAGCTCGCCGATCCGCTCGAGCGGGTGCAGGCCACCCACGACGCGGCAGTCGACGCCAAGGAGACCCACAACCTGATGGGTCCCGAGCTGGTCAGCCGATGGTCGGCGTACTTCCCGCCCGCGCCCGCCGAGCGGCTGTTCGGATGGCTTGCGGAGAAGGACGGCCAGAACAAGGTGCTCAACCTGCCGATCTCCAACGTGCCCGGCCCTCGCGAGCCGGGCCGCGTCGGCGGCGCGCTGGTGACCGAAATCTACTCGGTGGGCCCGCTGACGACCGGAAGCGGTCTGAACATCACGGTGTGGAGCTACGTCGACCAGCTGAACATCTCGGTGCTGTCCGACGGCGCCACGCTGGATGACCCCCATGAGCTGACCGACGCGATGATCGAGGCGTTCATCGAGATCCGTCGTGCCGCCGGGCTTTCCGAGGAGTTGACGATCATCGCCAGCGCGATGGCGCAGTAGCTCAACGCTTCCGACGGCTGCTCGTCCGGATGATCCGGTTGAACGCGCGCCCGACGGCCGGTGCACGTCGGCCAGTGCTGTACAGCGCTCGCTCCGCGAGCGATGAGCTTGCACGGTCATCGGCCAGCGGAAGCGGTACTGACGTACCTTCTACGGCGAAGAGGTGCCATTCGCCGGGAACGCCTTTCAGGACGTGGTGACCACGATCTGCGAAGTCGATGCCCGAACCGAGCACCAAGTCGCGCACCGTTCCCGATACGAGGACTTCGTCGGGAGCGGCCAGAGCCCCGATCCGCGCCCCGATATGCACGGCGAGACCGGCGACGTCGTCGCCCCGCTGCTCGCATTCGCCGGTGTGCAGGCCGGCGCGGATGCTGATACCGAGTGAGGCCGCTTCCGACGCGATGTTGGTCGCAGAACGCACCGCGCGTGCGGGCCGGTCGAACATGGCAAGGAACCCATCGCCGAGATTCTTGATCTCGCGTCCTCCGTGCGCCGCGAGCTGTCTCCGTACGATCTCATCGTGCTCTTCGAGCACGGCGCGCCATGTAGCGTCACCAAGTGACGCGGCGCGCTCCGTCGAACCGACTATGTCGGTGAACAGGACAGTGGCAAGCAGTGTTTCGGATTCGGGCAGGCCGCGCACGCCCGTGACGAACTCCTCGACCTCGGCCACGATCGCATCCACATCGCCGACGAACGGCCAATGGTCGGATCCATGGAGTTCAACGATCCGCGCTCCCGGAATGTGATCGGCGTAATACCGTCCGTGCTCGATCGGCACGGCTTCGCCACTCCGGTGCAGCACAAGTGTCGGCACAGAAATCGAGGACAGTATGGGACGGATGTCGATCTCGAAGTTGGCCTTCATGTTCGCGCGCGCCATCGCCGGGCTCATGTAGAGGCGCTCCCACAGGCCCACTGCCCGTCGCATTGTCGGGGTGTCGATGCTCGGTGCTGCCCACGCGAGGTTCACGCCCTCTCCCCAGCGACCTTCGGCGTCTGCCCTGATCTCTCGCCAGCGATCGGCGTATCGCTCGACTCCGGGACCGTCAGCTCGGTCCAGGCTGCAAACGAACGAGCCGTAGATGATCAGTCTCTCGGTGCGTTCGGGATGCGTCGCCGCGAACAGCGCGCCGATAGGCCCGCCCTCGGAGATCCCGAAGATGGTTGTCCGTTCCGTCCCCGTGGCGTCGAGGACTGCGAGAACGTCATCCATGCGCTCGTCCAATGATGGCGCGGCAGGCACCGGATCGGACATGCCAGTGCCACGTTTGTCGTAGTTGATTACGCGGGCGAAATCGGTCAATTCGCGCATCATCCGGTGGTAGCCGGGTTCGTTCCACAGCTGCTCGATATGCCACACATAGCCCGGCACGATGAGTAGGTCATGCGGCCCGTCGCCGAATACCTGGTATGCGATGCTCAGATCGCCACACCGCGCATAGCGCGTCGGAGGAGGCACTTAGCGCTCCAGGTCAGCCGGTGGCCGCTTCATTCGCTGATGGTAGGCGCAGTAGCTATTTCTCGTCGCGGGTGGCGTGCACCCACGACAGAAACTTCTCGACGCTATGCGCCGTGTAGTAGCCGCGCGGCGAACCGAAGAAGTCGAACGCGTGCTGTGCGTGCGGAATCTCGGAGTAGACGACGGCGTCCTTGGAGACGTCTTTGAGAGCGGCGACGAACTTGCGTGCCTCCGGCACGGGAATCAACGAGTCGTCGACGCCGTGCAGGATGTAGAACGGCGGTGCGTCGGGCCGTACCCGGGTGATCGGCGACGCGTCGCGGTAGACCTGTAGGTGCTTGGTCAAACGCTTCTTGACGACCATCCGCTGCAGCAGGATCAGCACGAACTCCCAGCGGCCCGGCCCCTTAGTGGTGAACCAGTCGTAGCGGCCGTAGATCGGCACCGCTGCAACCACGGACGTGTCGGCGTCTTCGAATCCCGGCTGATACTGCGGATCGTCGGGCGTCAGCGCGGCGAGCGCGCACAGATGCCCACCGGCCGAGCCGCCGGTGATCGCCACGAAGTCCGGGTCGCCGCCGTATTCGGCGATGTGCTCCTTGATCCACGCCAGCGCGCGCTTGACGTCGACGATGTGGTCGGGCCAGGTGTTTTTCGGACTCACTCGGTAGTCGATCGAGACGCACACCCATCCCCGCTCGGCCATGTGGCTCATCAACGGATACCCCTGCGGCCGGCGCATGCCGATCGACCACCCGCCGCCCGGAACCTGAAGCAGCACAGGCGCCTTGCCGTCGCGTGGTAGGTCGCGTCGGCGCCAGATGTCGGCATGGTTCACCCGGGGGTGGGGCCCGTACTGGACGACGTTCGTCTTCTCGACATAACGACGGCGCAAAAACTCGTTCGGAAGCACATGACTGAGGCGTCTGCGCTTCACCGGCTGCGACTGCGCGGCGACGGCCTCGTAGTCGTCGCCGAGGGTGTCCCGCAACGGTGTTTCGAAATACGGCTCCGACGCCACGTTGCGGCGATGGATGAGGTACAACAGAGCCCACGTGATCGCCTTGAGCAGCAGGGAGATTCGTCCCCCACGGGTTGCGTAGTCGCCTCGCAGCCAGCGCCACGCCGCACCGAGCATCGAGCCTGCCAGGTACAGCGGCGCCATCTCGGTGGTCGGCCAGCCTGCGAAGAACGCGGGGACGGTCGGGTAGCCGTCGCGCCCGAAGGGGCGTACGCCGTTCGCGGCGTTGGCGAGTTCGATGCTTGCGCGGAGCAGCGGCCTGTGTTTACCCATTGTCCACCAATACGTTGAGTTCCTTGCGGTCGATCTTGCCGGTGATGCTGCGCGGGAGTTCCTCGAGCACCGTGATCTGCCGAGGAACCTTGTAGTTCGCCAGGCTCTCGCGAACGTGCTCTTTGAGCGTCTCGGGCGTGGCGCTCGCGCCGTCGTTCAGCACGACGAACGCCGCCAGCCGCTGACCGTACTGCTCGTCGTCGACGCCGATGACCGCCGCCTCTGCGACATCGGCGTGTGACGCCAGGGTCTTTTCGACCTCGATCGGGTAGACGTTCTCGCCACCGGAGACGATCATCTCGTCGTCGCGGCCGACGACGAACAGCCTGCCGTTCTCGTCGACGTAGCCCATATCTCCCGACGCCATGAAGCCCTCGTGGAAATCTTTGGTCTTGCCGGAGGTATAACCGCCGAACAATGTCCCGCTGCGGCAGAAGATCTGGCCGACCTCGCGGGTGGGGACCTCGTGAAAGTCCTTGTCGAGCACGCGGATCTCGGTGCCCGGAGCAGGCTTGCCCGCCGTATCGGGCGCCGCCCGCAGGTCTTCTGGCGTGGCCGACGCGATCAAACCGGCCTCCGTGGCGTTGTAGTTGTTGTAGATGACGTCCCCGAACTGGTCCATGAAGGCCGTCACCACATCCGGCCGCATCCGCGACCCCGACGCGGCGGCGAACCGCAGGGTCCGTCCGCTGTAGCGGTTTCGTACCCCGTCGGGCAGCTCCATAATCCGGTCGAACATGACGGGTACGACGGCGAGCCCGGTCGCGCGGTGGCGGTCGACCAGTTCGAGCGTCGCCTCGGGGTCGAATTTGCGCCGGGTGACGATCGTGCACGCCATGGTGGCGGCGAAGATCATCTGCGAGAAGCCCCACGCGTGGAACATCGGCGCGGCGACGACGACGGCCTCCTCGGTGTGCCACGGGGTGCGGTCAAGGATCGCCTTCAGCGCGCTGGCATTACCGCCCGTCATCGTGGCGCCCTTGGGGGTGCCGGTGGTGCCCGACGTCAGCAGAATCGTTCGGGGCTTCTGCTTGGCCCGCTGCGGCGTCTGACCCGCGTGCGCGGTGATCATGTTCTCGACAGTCGGTGAGTCGCCGAGCGCTGCGGGGTCGTCGGTCCACGCGACTATGCGGGTGACGTCGGGAACGCCGGTCAGCGCGCGGTCGACGATCTCGGTGAACTCCTCGTCGTAGACGACGGCATCCGCGCCCTCCCTGGCGACCACCTCGGCCAGGGCGGGACCGGCGAACGACGTGTTCAACAGCAGGAGATCGGAACCGATGCGGTTGGCCGCGACGACGGCCTCGATGAAGCCCCTGTGGTTGCGGCACATGATTCCGATCACCCGCGGCGCCCCACCGGGCAGTGCCTGGAGGGCCGCGCCGAACGCGTCGCAGCCCTGGTCGATCTCACGCCAGGTCAGCGTGCCGATTTCGTCGACGAGGCCCGGCCGGTCCGGGCACCGCTGCGCGGCGGACGCGAAACCCGAAACGGCTGAGATGTTTTCGCGGCTCATCGCCGCGGCGATCCGCAGGTACTTGTCGGGCCGAAGCGGTGCGATGATTCCTGCCCGCCGCATGGTGGCGACCATGCCGACGGTGTCGGTCAATTTATCGAAGAGTGCCATGTCTTCAGCCCAGGATCGGCAGGCGACGTTCGGCGGCCAGCTCGTCCAGCGCGCGCTGCATGACGTGCCGGACGTGGGCGTCGACCTCGTCGATGTCGGGGTCCTCGCCGAACTCGGCGACGATGTCGATGGGCGGCAACACCTCCATGACGATCTTTGCGGGCAGCGGAATGTTCAGCGGCACCACCAGGCTCAGGCCGAACGGGAAGCCGAACGAGATCGGCACGATCTTGGCGCGGGCCAGCCTCGCGATCGGTCCGAGGCGTTTGGCCAGCCACGTCCCCCTGGTGAGATACAGCTGGGTTTCCTGTCCGCCGATGCCGACCGTCGGCACGATCGGCACACCCGCGTTGAGTGCGGCCTTCACATAGCCGGTGCGGCCGCCGAAATCGATCTTGTTCTCCGACAACGTGGGCCGGTACGAGTCGTAGTCACCGCCGGGAAACACCACGACGAGCCCACCCGAGCGCAGCGCCGCGTCGGCATTCTCGTGGTTGGCACTTATGTAGCCGATCTTCTTGAAGAAGTCGCCTGTGGGCCCGACCGACAGCATGTCGTGGCTCAGCGTGTACAGGGGTCGGTCGTAGCCGTGCTTCTCGTAGAAGTCGACCGACAGGATCGGCACGTCCATCGGAAGCATCCCGCCGGAGTGGTTACTCACCAGCAGCGCGCCGCCGGGTGGCATGTTCTCCAGCCCCCGAACCTCCGATCGGAAGTACCGCTTGAGGAACGGCCGCATCACCCCCATCACACGCTCGGTCAGACCCGGATCCCACTTTGTGAGCTCCGACGCCTCGATATCAGTGGTGGCCATGGGGTCCCCTCGCTAAATTAGAACGTGTTCTAGTTTTACATAGTACCCAGTCGGTGTAGCGTGCCAAATTCTCCTCGCTAGCATCACCGGAGTGAGCGAAGAAGCCAACAACGAAGAAGTTGTGCTGGTCGAACAGCGCGACCGTATCCTGATCATCACCATCAACCGGCCCAATGCCAGGAACGCGGTGAATGCGGCGGTCAGCAGGGGCCTGGCCGACGCCATGGACCGACTCGACGGCGACGAAGGCCTTTCTGTCGGCATTTTGACCGGTGCGGGCGGCTCGTTCTCGGCTGGCATGGACCTCAAGGCCTTCGCGCGCGGCGAGAACGTCGTGGTCGAGGGCCGGGGCATGGGCTTCACCGAACGTCCGCCCGCCAAGCCGCTCATCGCGGCCGTCGAGGGCTACTGCCTGGCGGGCGGATGCGAGCTGGCGCTCGCCACCGACCTGATCGTGGCGTCGAAGGAGTCGGCGTTCGGCATCCCCGAGGTCAAGCGCGGGCTGGTGGCAGGCGGTGGCGGTCTGCTGCGGCTGCCCCAGCGCATCCCCTATGCCGTCGCCATGGAGCTCGCGCTGACCGGGGAGAACCTCTCGGCGCAGCGAGCGCATGAGCTCGGGTTGGTGAACGAGCTGGCCGAGCCGGGACAGGCGCTCGATGCCGCGATCGGGCTGGCCGAGCGCATCAGCGGCAACGGCCCGCTCGCAGTGGCCGCCACCAAGCGCATCATCGTCGAAGCGCGCGGCTGGAGCCCTGAGGAGATGTGGAACAAGCAGACCCAGATCCTGGCGCCGGTCTTCATGTCGAACGACGCCAGGGAGGGTGCGGTGGCCTTCGCCGAGAAGCGGGCGCCGCAATGGACAGGCACCTGATCGTTTTCGGTTCCCCACTGGTGGGCAACCGATAGGCATGGCTCACAGCGACGAACTGCCGATCCCGGACTACGACCAGCTGGCCCTCCCCGACATCCGACACCGGATCCGGTCCTTGGCGGAGGAACCGCTGCGGCGGCTCTTCGACCACGAAACCGAGCACGGCAACCGGATCCCGGTGCTGGAAGTGCTGCACGCGCGGCTGAAGGAACTGCACGACGGTGCGGAGCCGTCCGGCGGCGACCAGTCCAACGCACCAGGGGCGGCGCACACGTCCGCCGGTTCGCCGGTGCAGGAGTCGACGGCCGCAGAGCCGAACACGCCGTTGCGCCACGGTGTCGCGGGCCAGACCCCCTCGCGCGGCAAGCCCTAGAGCCGGTCAGCTGTTGCGTCTTTTGCGGTGCTCGCTCGCACTTCTCCGCAACAAACGCAACACTCGGTGACATGACCCCCCACGCCGCCGACATGGCCGACGACACCCTCGCCGAGTACTTCCGTCGCGTCTCCTACGACGGTTCTGCCGAGCCGACTGCAGACGTGCTGGCGGCCCTGGTCGCCGGGCACAACCGCTCGATCCCGTTCGAGAACCTCGACCCGCTGATGGGCATACCGGTGATCGACCTGAGCGCCGACGCACTCGTCGACAAGCTGGTGCGGCGCCACCGGGGCGGCTACTGCTTCGAGCAGAACGGTGTGATGGCACATGTGCTGTCGCGGTTGGGTTTCGGAGTCGACGTGCTCGGCGGGCGGGTGGTGTGGATGAGCGACGGCGGCGAGCTTCCCGCGCAGACGCACCAGGCGCTCGCGGTTTCGCCGCCAGGGGATGACGGCCGATATCTCGTCGACGTCGGCTTCGGCGGCCAGACCCTGACCTCGCCGATCCGTCTCGAGCTCGACATCGTGCAGCAGACCCGCCACGAGCCTTACCGGATCCGCGAGCATGGCGACGGGCTGGTGCTGGAGAGCGAGATCCGTGACAAGTGGGAGCCGCTCTACCTGTTCAGCACGAGGCCGTTTCCGATGATCGACCGTCAGGTCGGAAGCTGGTATGTGTCAACGTATCCGAAGTCGGGCTTCGTCACGGGGCTCTCCGTCGCGCTCATCACCGACGACGCGCGGTGGAACCTGCGCGGACGAAATCTCGCCATCCACGGCAAGGGCGGTAGCGAGCGGATCCGCTTCGACGCCGCATCCGACGTCGTCAATGCGCTGACCGAACGGTTCGGTATCGACCTCACCGGCCTCGGCGACGTCGAGGCACGTATCAACGAGGTGATGGACAGCTGACGACGACGTCCCACGGGTCGCCGGCTGCAAGCGTCACGCGGCCCAGCCGCCGCGCGTAATGCGCGGTCGTGCCGAAATCGTCGACCCAGCTTCGTGCCCGCATGGTGGCCAGCCACAACCGGTGCTCACGGGTGACACCGATCGCGCCGTGCAACTGGTGCGCGACAGTGGTGACCGGCTCGACGGCGCGCCCCACCGCCACCTTCGCGACGGTCACCGCATAGTCGGTCTGCGGACTGCCGAAACCGTAATCGGCAGCCGCAGCGATCGCCAATGTCGTTGCTGCGCGGGCCCGTTCGCTCTCGCCCGCCATCGCCGCCAGCGAATGCTGGACGGCCTGGAAGGCGCTCAGCGGCCTGCCGAACTGCCTGCGCTCGCGGGTGTGGGAGACGGTGAGATCCGCCGCGGCGTCGAATGTGCCGAGGATCTGCACGCAGCGAGCCCATGCTGCGCGGCGGGCGAGCTCGTCGCCGGTCCTCGGGTCCGCCACGGCGGCGCTGTCCGGGTGGAAGTCGAACGTGAACGTTCCGCGCGGTTCACCCGCGAGATTGTGCCCGTCGACGATGGTCGGCTCGTCGATCGTCGCGACGTAAAGCCCGTCGGGGGTCCGCGCGGCCAACAGCACCAGGCCCGTGTGCGGCCACGGCACGTCTGCCGCGGTGCCGGTGATGCGGCCGTCGATGGTGTCGGCGTGGGCCATCGCGATCGTGAGCGGCCCGTCGGCGGGCACGTCGGTTCCCACCTCGGCGGCGAGCCAGGCGGCGAGCATGTCCGTTTCGGCGATCGGCACCGCGCCTGCGTGCCGGGCCAGACCGGACAACACGATCGCGGCCTCCTTCGGACCAGCCTCCCCGCTGCTGAGCAGCCGGCTCAGGCCGGTCTCCTCGAGATTGCGCCACAGCGCGTCGTCGAACTGCTCAGGACCGCCGCGACGGCCCAACCGGGCATCGAACGACCGGCGGCCGATCTCGTCGACGAGCTGCGCGAGTTCGTTCGCCGCGGACGCGCGGAGCTTGAGCGGTTCCAGCGCCCCCATGCCCTTGGCGACCACGCCGCGCAGCACCTCGTTGGTGCCGCCGCGCAACGTGAACAACGGCGAATGCAGCCGCGCGGTGGCGAGCAGCCCCCGCAGCCGCTCGGTGTGCGGCGCCCGCGGGTCGAGGCCGTCGATCAGGTCGGCGACGCGCTCCACCGAGTCCTGCTCGAAGCGGGTGCCCAGGTCCTTCACCAGAGCGGCGCGGCCCCCGGCGTCCTCACCGTCGGACAGGGCGCGGGCCACCGATACCGATAGCTGCCGCAGTGAGATCATCCGGGCCATCAGATCGCCGAGCTCGGCGGCCGTCCGGTCGTCGACGTCTCCTTCGGCCATTGACAGCACCGCGGAGGATACCAGTGTCGCGGTGGACAGGATCCGTTCCGGCCCACTGCGTTCGAAGCTCAGCTCGGCGGTGACCTGGTGCCAGCCGTTGCCGATCTCCCCGAGCAGCCCACCCTCGGGGCCTTCGGCGACGAAGACGTCGTCGAAGGCCACCTCGTTGAAGTGGTGTTCGCCGTTCATCAGCTCGATCGGGCTGATGGTCATTCCGGCGGCGTCGGTTCCAACGATGAACTGGCTGAAGCCGGCATGGCGATGTTCGGGATCGAGCGGGCTGGTTCGGGCCAGCACGACGATCTGATGCGCGACGTGTGCACCACTGGTCCACACCTTGGTGCCGGACAGCCGCCAGCCGCCGTCCGTCGCGACCGCGCGCATCGAGACCGCGGCGAGATCGGAGCCTGCACCGTGCTCGCTCATCCCGATCGCCGAATACAGGGTGCCTGCGACGATGCGTGGCAGTAGGCGCCGCTTCTGTTCCTCGCTGCCGTAGGCGAGCAGGGCGGGAGCCACCTGTCGGTCGGCGATCCAGTGCGCGGCGACGGGTGCGCCGTTGGCCAGCAATTCCTCGGTGACCACGTAGCGGTGCAGGTAGCCGAGGCCATGGCCGCCGTACTCGGTCGGGATGGTCAGACCGACGAACCCAGCGTCGGCCAGCCGGACGGAGAAGTCCGGATCCCACTTGGCCAGCCAGCAGTCCACCGCTGGTGTCCATCCGTGCGTGGCGCGATCAGCGGCCAGGAAGCCCCGGATCGACGCACGCAGGGTGGCCAGTTCGCCGTCGTTGGCGCACAGGCCCTCGAATTCAGTCACCGAGTCGCGAGTCTATCCAGGCGCGGCGCAGCGGGATGCAGCAGAAATTGTCATGCCCAACACGGCAACGGCGGACCATACTCGGTGAGCGTGACAGACCCTGCCGGTCGCGACCGCCTTCGCGAACTGCTCGACGCGGTCGTCGACGCCGACAACAGCGCTGTCGGGGAGATGGCCCGCAGCAGCTTCGCGTCGGAATTCCACTTCTCGCGTGAGGTTCGCAGGCTGACCGGCGAGTCGCCCGCGGCCTTGCGGCGGCGCATCATGCTCGAGCGCGCGGCGTGGCGACTGCACGGCGGGGAGCGGGTGGCGAGGGTGGCCGCCGACGAAGGCTGGTCGTCGTCGGAGGTGTTCTCCAGGGCGTTTCGCCGCACGTACGGGGTGCCACCGTCGCGGGCCGCCGACATCGAGTTCCGGCTGCCCGCACCCAACGGCCTGCACTTCCATCCACCCCAGTCGCTGTGGCTCGACAGTGACGGCGACACGAAGGAGCCCGACATCTCGCAGCTGATGGTGAGGCATGACATCGCCGACACGGCCTATCTGATCGCCAAGGCGTCTGAACTGACGAAAGATCAGTGGTTACAGGACATCTCGCCGGGCCAGGTCATCCTCGACTGGGACGGTCCGGAGCCGAGCGTCGGCGCGGTGCTCGGCGCCACGGTCTGGACGAAGGAGGTCTGGTTGGCCACCATCGAGGGCCGTGACTTCCCGAGTCGGGAATCCACGCAACCGGATTCGACGACGGCGGCGCAACTGGCCGTCCATCATGAAGACCTCGGAACCCGTTGGGGCGCGATGGTATCCGAGTACACCGCCGAGGGCAGGCTCGGTGACACCATCATCGACGCGCTGTGTGATCCACCTGAGTCGTTTCAGCTCTACGGCATCGTCGCGCACGTGTTGACGTATTCCGCGCACCGCAGACAACTGGCCCGCGCCATGCTCGCGCGGCACGGCGTGGAAACCCGAAACGGTGACCCGCTCGACTGGATGAGAGGCAACTGACATGGCGACGGTCTACTACACGGCATCGAGCATCGACGGCTACATCGTCGACGACCGAAACAGCTTGCACTGGTTGCTGTCCCGCAACATCGACGCCGACGGCCCGTTCGGCTACCGTGCGTTCGAGGATTCGGTCGGCGCGGTGGTGATGGGTGCGACGACATACGAGTGGATTCTCGCCAACGACTCCGAATGGCATTACAAGCAACCGACGTGGGTGCTGACGCACCGCTCGGACATCGTGCGGGCAGGTGATTCGGTCACGGCCTACCAGGGCGACGTGACCGCGTTGCACCCCTTGCTGGTGCAGGCGGCGGGCTACCAGGACGTCTGGGTGGTGGGTGGCGGAGAAACCACTGCGCAGTTCGCGAACGCCGGGTTGATCGACGAGATGATCGTCAGCTATGCGCCGTGCACGCTCGGCACGGGCGGGCGGCTGCTGCCGCTGCACACCGAATGGCAGCTGATCGAATCGGGCGTCAACGGCGATTTCGTCTGTGCCCGTTGGCGAAGGGGTTAGCGATCGACGGTCGGCAGGCCGTTGCGACGAACGAATTCCCGTGACTTGATCAGGAATTCCATCTGGCTCGCCACCTGACGCAGCGGCTCGGCGTTGCGGATGGAGCGGCACAACACCACGGCGCCCTCCAGTGAGGCGATGCAGGTGACGGCGAGCGATTCGGCCTCGGCGGCATCGAAGTCGTCGGCGACGAAAGCACGGGTGAGCGCGTCGCGCCAGCGGCCGAAGATAGTGCTGGCGATGCGGGCCAACCCGGCCTCGTCGCTTGCGCAGCCGATCGCCGCGGCGACGACGGGGCAGCCTGCGCCGAAATCACTCTCCTGCAGCGTGCGCTCCCAGAACGCGGTGAAGCCGCGGACGAGGGACAGCGCGCCTTTCTCGGCGGCGGCGTCGATGCTGTCGGCGATCGCGTCCCCGGCCCACACCAATGCCTCGGCAAGGATCTGGTTGCGGCCCTCGGGAAAGTGGTAGTACACGGAGCCGCGTGGTGCGCCGCTGCGCGCGAGCACTTCGTCGATGGTCACGCCCGCGGCGCCGCGCTCGCGCATCACCTCGGCGGCTGCGATCAGCATCTTGCTGCGCGTCGAACCCCGTTTGGTTCGAGATCTGGTGGCCTGCACTGTCTGGTGGGCCCTCTACGCAGCCTGCTCGTTGCGCAGCTGCGCTGGACGCCATCCCGCAGTGCGGGTGGCCAGACGGTAGAGCGGTCGCCGGCGGTCGAACACACGATGGGTGAACCTGCGGCCGACGAAGTTGATCTCGATGACCCACATCATGTGCCTCCTCCTGGTGAGCGGCGCCGTTGCCGCCTCCCCGAATTATGTCTATGAGCATAGAAACGATCAGACACGTGTGCAATTCCCAAACCGCGATCGCACCGCGGTGAACTGGGTAAACGCACGTTAAACAGCTGCTGAGTCGCAGGTCAGGGGTTCGAGGCGGACTGAGCAATATTATGGTGTATTGCATAATCCTGCCGAAAGCGGTTGACTCCGGAGATGACTGCAACCGCCCTGATCCTCGACACGGTCACTGTGGAACGCGACGGCCACGTCCTGGCCATCGGCCTGAACCGCCCCGAGAAACGCAACTCCTTCAACCTGGCGATGCTCGCCGACCTCTCCCGCGCATACGGGCTGCTGGAGTCCGACGAGACGCTGCGCGCGGGCGTTCTGTTCGCCCACGGCGACCATTTCACGACCGGCCTCGACCTCGCCGACGTCGGCCCTAACATCGCCAGCGGCGAACTGCCGTTCCCCGACGACGGGCGCGATCCGTGGCGGTTGGACGGCGCGTGGACCAAACCCATCGTGGCCGCGGCGCACGGCTGGTGCATGACCCTTGGCATCGAACTGCTGCTCGCGGCCGACATCCGGGTGGCGGCCGCCGACACCCGATTCACGCAGATGGAGGTGCGTCGCGGGATCTACCCGTTGGGCGGGGCCACCATCCGACTGCCACAGCAGGCCGGCTGGGGCAACGCCATGCGATACCTGCTGACCGGCGACGAGTTCGACGCCGACGAGGCGATGCGCATCGGGCTCCTTCAGGAGGTCGCCGCCGACGCGGCGGAGGCGCAGGCCACCGCGCGCGCCATCGCGCACACCATCGCCGAGCGCGCCGCCCCGCTCGCTGTTGCCGCGGTGCTGTCGTCGGCGCACCTGGCCCGCGCCGACGGTGACGCGGCGGCGATCGATCGGCTGCGATCCGAGGTCACCCGCCTGTTCGGCACCGCGGACGCCGCTGAGGGCGTGCAGTCCTTCATCGAGCGTCGCGAAGCGCGGTTCGCAGGCTGCTAGGTCGGGTTACGCTCGGCGCAGTCGCGGCGAGAAGGGCTAGCCATGGGCCACTACAAGAGCAATATGCGCGATCTCGAGTTCAACCTCTTCGAGGTGCTTGCCCTCGAGAAGGCGTTGGCGACGGGAGAGTTCGGCGATCTCGACGGCGAGTCGGTGCGCCAGATGCTCGCGGAGGCGTCGAAGCTGGCGGAAGGACCGATCGCGGAGTCGTTCGCGGCGTCCGATCGCAAGCCGCCGACCTTCGATCCGCAGACGCACACGGTGTCGTTGCCTGAGTCGTTCAAGAAGTCACTGAACGCCTGGCGTGAGGGCGAGTGGTTCCGGATCGGGCTCGACGAGGGGCTCGACGGCGTGCCCGCACCCGCCATGCTCGCGTGGGCGATCAACGAACTGCCGCTCGGCGCCAACCCGCCGGTCTTCCTGTATATGGCGGGACCGATCATGGCCGACATCCTCTATAACATCGGCAACGAGCAGCAGCGGCATCTGGCATCGCGTGCCGTAGAACGCAATTGGGCCGCGACGATGGTGCTCACCGAACCCGACGCGGGCTCGGACGTCGGCGCGGGCCGAACGAAGGCGGTCGAGCAACCCGACGGCACCTGGCACATCGACGGCGTCAAACGGTTCATCACCAACGGCGACACCGACGACGTGTTCGAGAACATCATGCACTTGGTGCTCGCCCGACCCGAAGGGGCAGGACCGGGAACGAAGGGGCTGAGCCTGTTTTTCGTTCCGAAGTTCCTGCCCGACCTCGAGAGCGGCGAACCGGGCGAACGCAACGGCGTATTCGTCACCGGTCTCGAGCACAAGATGGGCCTGAAGGCGTCGGCGACCTGCGAGCTGACGTTCGGCCAGCACGGGGTGCCCGCTGTCGGATGGCTGGTCGGTGACAGCCACAACGGCATCGCCAAGATGTTCAAGATCATCGAGTACGCCCGAATGATGGTCGGCACCAAGGCGATCGCGACACTGTCGACCGGCTATCTGAATGCACTGGAGTATGCGAAGACCAGAATTCAGGGCGCCGATATGACGCAGATGACGGACAAGACGGCGCCGCGGGTCACCATCATTCATCACCCCGATGTGCGGCGCGCGCTGATGACGCAGAAGGCCTATGCCGAGGGCCTGCGGGCGCTGTATCTGTACACCGCTGCGCACCAAGACGTCTCGGTGGCGCAGATCGTGTCGGGGGCGAACGCCGAGATGGCCGAGCGGGTCAACGATCTGCTGCTGCCGATCGTCAAGGGAGTCGGGTCCGAGCGGGCCTACCAGTGCCTCACCGAGTCGCTGCAGACGTTCGGTGGGTCAGGCTTCCTGCAGGACTACCCGATCGAGCAGTACATCCGCGACGCGAAGATCGACAGCCTCTACGAGGGCACGACCGCGATTCAGGCGCAGGACTTCTTCTTCCGCAAGATCGCCCGCGATCAGGGTGTGGCGTTGGGCCACGTCGTCGCGCAGATCCAGAAATTCCTCGACAAGGAGAACGGCAGACCGGAACTTGCCGACAGCCGCATGCTGCTGGCAAAGGCGCTCGCCGACGCGCAGGCGATGGCGGCCACACTGACCGGATATCTGATGGGCGCCCAGGACAACGCCCGCGAACTGTACCGGCTCGGCCTGCAGTCGGTGGCGTTCCTGCTTGCGGTCGGAGATCTGTTGATCGGCTGGCTGCTGCTCGAGCACGCGGAGATCGCGCTGACCGCATCTGACGGCGAGGTGTCGGAGCGCGACCGCCCGTTCTATCAGGGCAAGGTGGCGGCGGCGAAATTCTTCGCGCGTAACGTGTTGCCGCGGTTGACCGCCGACCGCACGATCGTCGAGGGTGTGGATCTGACGGTCATGGATTTACGAGAGGAAGCATTCTGATGAAGGTGATCACGTCGATCGACGATGCCGTCGCTTCGGTGGGCCAGGAACTCGGCGTCGGCGAATGGCAGGAGATCGACCAGGACCGCATCAACACGTTCGCCGATGCGACAGGCGATCACCAGTGGATCCACATCGACGCCGAACGCGCCAAGACCGAAAGCCCCTACGGGCAGACGATTGCGCACGGCTTCCTGACGCTGTCGATGATCCCGGCGCTCACCAAGGACAACTACCGCGTCGACAACGCCAAGATGGCGATCAACTACGGGTCGAACAAGGTGCGGTTCATCGCCGCGGTGCCGTCGGGCGGGCGGATCCGGGCGCGCTCCGAGCTCATCGACGCCGCCAAGGTCGACGACAACACCGTCAACCTGACAGTGAAGAACACCATCGAACTCGACGGGTCCAACAAGCCGGCCGCGGTGGCCGAGACCATCGTGCGGGTGCTGTTCTAGCCCGTCGACACTGCGGTTCGTGACAAAAATTAGTCGAAAGTCCTCGAAAAACCGCAGTCTCGAAATGTCGCCTCAGTACCCCGGATAAGGCGGCGGATACGGCGGCGGGCACGGATACCCCGGATAACACGGCGGCGGCGGGGGAGGCGGCGGCGGGATGAAATACCACCACGGCGGAATCCAGTTCCCGACGTTCACGTCGACCCAATCGACTCCACCACCCCAGTTCCGGCCACCGAGGTCCCAGTCGGGACCCCAATGCCCCTTTCCGGGTCCGGGTATCCCCGGGATTTTAGGCCCGTGTGGTTTGGCGTCGGCCACTCCCGCGCCCAGGCCGAGGCCGGCGAAACCGACCATCAATGAGGTCGCGGCTACGGCAACGATTTTCTTGAGATTCATACTGCACCCCCAGGTGCAATCAGTTACCTCACTGATGGTCCTCTCGGAGAAACCGCATTACAAGAGAATCGCGTCGACGATCGGAACATCGTTCGCGACGACTACTCGGGCTTATAGCCAAACGGCAGCAGCACGCTCTTGGCCTGCGTGTACTGCTCGATACCCTCCGGTCCGTTCTCGCGGCCGATGCCCGAGTTCTTGTAGCCGCCGAACGGCGCGCCCGGATCGAACGCGTACATGTTCACCGCGTAGGTGCCGGTGCGGATCTTCGACGCGATCTTCATCGCCTTGTCGTTGTCGGTGGTGTACACGCTGCCGGCCAGGCCGTAGACCGAGTCGTTGGCGATGCGCACCGCGTCGTCCTCGGTGTCATAGGGGATGACCGCGAGCACGGGGCCGAAGATCTCTTCCTGGGCGATGGTCATCGAGTTGTCGACATCGGCGAAAACCGTCGGCTGAACGAACCATCCGTCGTCGAGGCCCTCGGGCCGGCCGCCGCCGGTGACCAGCCGCGCACCCTCTTCGACACCCTTCTTGATGTAGCCCTCGACACGCTCGCGCTGCTTCTCGGAGATCAGCGGGCCGATCATCGCCCCGGCATCGTCGGGCAGACCGATCGGCATGGCCGCCACGGCGCCCGACAGCTTCTCGACGACCTCGTCGTAGCGCGACCGCGGCGCGAGGATGCGGGTCTGCCCCACGCATGCCTGCCCGCAGTTCATCAACCCGGAGAACACCAGCATCGGCAGCGTCGAGTCGAGATCGGCGTCCTCGAGGATGATCGCCGCTGACTTGCCGCCCAGCTCGAGCGAACACGGCTTCAGCTTCTCGGCCGCGATCTTGCCGATCTCCTTGCCCACCGCGCTGCTGCCGGTGAACGTGAACTTGTCGATCTCGGGATTGGCGGTCAGCGCGCGGCCGGTCTCCGGACCGCCTGGCACCACCGACAGCACGCCCTCGGGGAGGCCCGCCTCGGCGAACATCTCGGCCATCGCGAACAGCGAAAGCGGCGTCTCGGCGGCCGGCTTGACCACGATCGTGCAGCCCGCGATCAGCGCTGGGCCCAGTTTGTTGGCAGCCAGGAAGAACGGCACGTTCCACGCGGTGACGGCGGCGACGACGCCGATCGGCTCGCGCAGCACCATCGTCTCGCCGTAGACACCCTGGCGGAAGTCGCGCCAGGTGAACTTGTCAGCCGCGGCAGCGTAGTACTGGAACGCCGACATCGCCGCGCCGTACTGCATCATGTCGACGATCGTCGGCGGCTGGCCCGTCTCGGCGGCGAGCAGGAACTTCAGCTCGTCGGCGCGCTCTTCCATGATCTTGACCGCCGCGGCGAGCACCGCCCCGCGCTCCTCCGGCGACATCTGCGGCCACGGGCCTTCGTCGAATGCCTTGCGTGCGGCCGCGCACGCGGCGTCGACATCGGCCGCGCTCGCCAGCGGAACCTTGCCGACGAGCTCACCGGTGGCAGGCGAATGCACCTCGATGACCTCGGCGGTCGCGGGCTCGGCCCACTTCCCGCCGATGAACAGCTTGTCCCACTCGGTCTTGAAAGCCGTGCTTTGTGTCATGGACGTCACATTACCCATCGAACGACGAAACGAGAACCTGTTGCAGTTCGGCCGGTCATCGCGGCCGCAGCACCAGCACCAGATTGCTCACCAGGAATTCCCGCAGAACCGGTACGCGGGTCATCCACCAGGCCCATCGCGGGTGGTAGCGCGGAAATGCGGCCACCAGCGCGCCGGTGCTTGAGCCGAAGTCGAGCCCGGCGGCGGCCGACACCGCGAACAACGACGAACCGTAGTCATTCTTGGCCCGGTGGCCGTGTTTGCGCGCGTAGCGCTCCGCCGCCCGTGCGCCGCCGAGATAGTGCGTCAGCCCCATCTCATGCCCGCCGAACGGGCCGAGCCACACCGTGTACGACAGCACGACCAGCCCGCCTGGCCTTGTGACCCGCAGCATCTCCCTGGCCAGCCGCCACGGCTCCCGAACATGCTCTGCGACATTGGACGACAGGCAGATGTCGACGCTGGCGTCGGCGAACGGCAGCGCCGTCCCTGAGGCGCGGACGTATCTGGCCGAGCCGGCGCCAGCAGGCCCGGCGTGCATCGCATGAATTTCTCTGGCGTCCGGTTCCACACCGATGTAGGTGAACCCAGCGTCTTCGAAGGCCGCCGCGAAATAGCCTGGGCCGCCTCCGACGTCGAGCAGGGTCCGGCCGGTGCCAGCCTCGCCGCGGGTCGCCTGCCACAGATCGCCGACCATCGCCGCGGTGTCTCGAGCCAGTGCGCCGTAGAACCGGGCCGGGTCGGACTGCTCGAAGCGGAACTGCGACAGCAGCCGAACCGACCGCGACAGTGTCGCGCGCCTGGCGAAGACGTCGGTGGCGGTCATTTTCGACGGCCGCTTGCGTGAGGAGACGACATCAAGGCGAACCATACGCAGCGGTTACGCTGGCACGGATGTCCAACCGTGCCGTTCGCTCCGTGCTGCTGTTGTGCTGGCGCGATACCGGCCATCCGCAGGGCGGCGGCAGCGAGGCCTATCTGCAGCGCATCGGTGCGCAATTGGCCGCCTCCGGGATTGATGTGACGCTGCGGACGGCCCGCTATGCCGGTGCCCCGCGCAACGAAACCGTCGACGGGGTGAAGATCAACCGCGCAGGCGGCACCAACTCGATCTACATCTGGGCGGGACTGGCGATGGTGGCGGCCCGCATCGGTCTCGGCCCGCTGCGCAAGGCTCGCCCGGACGTGGTCATCGACACCCAGAACGGGCTGCCGTTCCTTGCCCGGCTCGCCTACGGCCGCCGCGTCGTCGTGCTGGTGCACCACTGCCACCGCGAACTGTGGCCGGTGGCCGGCCGGCTGAAGGGTCGGTTCGGCTGGTTCGTCGAGTCACGGCTTTCGCCGTGGCTGCACCGGCGCAACCAGTACGTGACGGTGTCGCTGCCGTCGGCGCGGGACCTGACCGACCTCGGTGTGGACGCAGCGCGTATCGCGGTGGTGCGCAACGGGCTCGACGAGGCGCCTGCGGCGACGCTCGAACTGCCCCGTGCAGATCATCCGCGTGTCGCCGTGCTGAGCAGGCTGGTGCCGCACAAGCAGATCGAGGACGCGCTGACCGCCGTCGCCGAGCTGCGGCCGCGGATCAGCGGCCTGCACCTCGACATCGTCGGTGGCGGCTGGTGGCGCGACCGGCTCGTCGACCACGCGCGGGCGCTCGGCGTTTCGGACGCGGTGACCTTTCATGGCCACGTCGACGACAACGCCAAACACGAAGTGCTGCAACGGTGCTGGCTGCACGTGTTGCCATCGCGCAAGGAGGGCTGGGGCCTCGCGGTCACCGAGGCCGCCCAGCACGGGGTGCCGACCGTCGGCTACCGGTACTCCGGCGGGTTGACCGACTCGGTCGTCGACGGCGTCACCGGTCTGCTCGTCGACGACCACGCCGAGATGGTCGCGGGCATCGAGCGGCTGCTGACCGACCCCGTCCTGCGCGACCAGCTGGGCGGCAAGGCGCAGGCCCGCAGCGCCGAGTTCTCGTGGCGCCAGAGCGCCGAGGCGATGCGAGACGTGCTGGAATCGATGCTGGCGGGCGACCGCGTCAGCGGCGTCGTCCCGGCATCCGCCTAAGCGGCATTCCCGTTGCGCCCAAACCAACGATCGGGCGGAAAAGTGCGAGTAAACGCCGCCATTTTGTCGATCTCAGCGCCGCCCCGGCGAAGCCAAGCCTCGTACACGCGCGCGAGGATTTCGCTCGGACGGTCCTCGTTGAGCACCCGGATGACCTGCCAACCGAGCCGTTCGATCTTCGGAATACGCCTGGCATCCTTGACGTACTGGGGGCGATCGGTCCGATGTTGCTCACCGTCGTACTCGACCGCCAGGTGAAGCTCATGCCATCCCATGTCGAGGAAAGCGAACGGTTCGGCGCCGTCGAACACCGGAATCTGGGTTTCGGGAATCGGAAAGCCGTTGTCGATCAACAGCAATCGCAGCCAACTCTCCTTCAGCGATGCGGCGCCGGGATCGACCATCGAAAGAAGCTCGCGCAGCTGCCGGACCCCCCGAACCGGACCGTATCGCGACATGAGCATGGCCACGTCTTCCGCTGTGAAGGGTGCCGCGCGCATCAACGCATCGAGCCGGCCGAGGGCCATCGACCGCTTCTGGTATCGGCCCATGTCGAAGGCGGTGCGCGCAGGAGTCGTCACCGGCAGCCCGGCAACAGTGACGACCTCGTCGTCGGCGATGCGATCCATCCGCACGACGAGACCGGGTTGGCGGCGTCTCTCGTCGACCAGGATTTCGATCGGATGGTTGCCGTCGACCCAGTCGGCGCCGTGCAGGGCCGATGCGGCGACACCGGCGATGACGCCGTCCCGGTTCGATGTGAGCCACGCCCCTGTCGTCCTGTCGTGTAGCGACGGCGTCGACCATATCGGACTGTGAACGCCCCGGAACATCGGCCGATACCAACGCCGCAAGTCGTGCCGGGACAGGCCGTCGGCCAGTGCTTCTCTACCAAGAAATACTTCCCCCATGGATCGCATCGTGCTCCGGCGGTCCGACACGCGCCGAGATCGACGAAATGGCGCGATCTTCTCGCACTTTGCCGCCCGATCGTTGGTTTGGGCGTAAAGGGTCAGGCGTCGAAGGCGATGGGAAGCGTTGCCGGGCCGCTGATTCCGACCATCGGCTTCCACTGCGCGATGCCGTCGCGACGCAGGTTGGGCATGCGGCTTGCCATCGTCGACAACGCCGTGGCGATCTCACGCCGGGCGAGGTTCGCACCGAGGCAGTAGTGCGCGCCCGCGCCGAACGTCTGCATCGGCGGCGCGTCCTCGCGCGTGATGTCGAAACGCTCCGGCTCGACGAACACGTCGGCGTCGTGGTTGGCGGCTGCCGTGTTGCACATGACGAACGTGGCCGCAGGGATCGTCACGCCGCCGATCTCGACGTCCTCGGTCGTCATCCGCATCGCACCGAAAATCACCGGGCTGAAACGCATGACCTCTTCGACGGCCTTCATCGCCAGCTCCGGACGCTCGCCGAGCAGCGCCCACTGCTCGGGATAGTCGCAGAACACCTCCAGAGCGGCGGCCACCTGGTTGCGGGTGGTGTCCGTGCCTGCCATCAGGATTCCGGCGGCCAGCATCCGCAGCTCGCCGATCGACAAGCGGTCGCCGTCGTCCTCGGCCCGGATCATCTCCGAAATCAGGTCCTCGGTGAGGGATTCGCGCCTGTGCGCCACCATGTCGTCGATGTAGTCGTCGAGCTCTGCCCACGCGGTCAGGATGTCGTTCTCGTACTCGGCGACGTTCCAGCTGAACAGCTTGAAGAAGTCGTCGGCCCAGTCGGAGAACTGTCGCCAGTCTTCGCGCGGGGCACCCAGCAGCGCCGAGATGATCGGCACCGGATACGGCCGCGCGATCTCGGCGACCGCCTCGCACCGTCCGTCGGCGCCCAGTGAATCGATCAGCTCATTGATGACGTCGGCGATGATGCCGTCGAGCCGGTTGACCGACCGCGGCGTGAACGCCTTCGACACGAGCCTGCGCAACCGGGTGTGGTCGTCCCCGTTCATGGCCAGCAGCGACGTGCTCGCGCGGTGCCACAGCGGTCCCGACGTGATGCCCTGCGTCTCCAGCCCGAGGCCTCGCGGCACCTGGAACCGGGCGTCGCGCAGTGTCTCGCGCACGAGCTGGTAGCGCAGAATTTCGGGGCCGTGCGCCCCCATCGCTATCGGGCCCTGCTCGAGGGCCTTGCGGAGATTCCGGTGCGCCTCGTCGGGAGTCGTCGCTTCCTCGTACTCCACGGTCGGCAGGTCGGCTTCCAACACACTCGACGCAGTCATGGAAACCATGCTTCTTCGGTGTGAAGTGGGTCACTAGCGTAGTCCACTACCCCAGTCGGCGACGGACCAGCGCGACGAGCGCACCGACGCCGCCGACAGCCAGCATCGTCAGCCATAAACCATGCATGACAAGCATCAACGCCCGGTGCGGCGCAGCCGGGTGATCGCCGCCGATCCGCGTCACCGTCAGCTCGCCTGCCGTCTCAGTGACCAGCCACCCCACGCCGGCGCGGGCCAACTCGTCGCGGTCGGCGCCCGTCGCCAGCAGCCGTTCGACCTCGCGTGCGCGCCCGCCCTCGCCGGGCACCACACGGCCCGAGATCGTCAGGTCGCCGGTCGTCAACACATCGGCGGTGACCCAGCGCGGAAGCGGATCGAGCACCGGCGCATCGCCTGCCCACGAGAAGATCCGCATGCTGCCCGGCGGCCGCACCGCCACGGGACGCGGATCGTCGTTGATCGTCGCCGCGGCCGTGGCCCAGCCGGCCGGGTACTGCACGGCGACCACCTTGCCGCCGACCCCCCACGCCAGATCGGGCAGCGTCGCGATCAGGGCCAGACTGCAGACGGCCGCCGCGGCGACGGCGGGCAGCCACCGCCGCAATGTCAGCACGGTCGCGGCAGCGGCCAGCGTGTAGCCCGGCACCGCCAACGCCACCCACTTCTGCGCATCGCGGAGCACACCGAGCCCCGGCAGCGCCCGCACCATCGACTCGACGGCAGCGAGTCCGGGCGTCGTCGCCATCAGCGCGGGAACCACGACGGCGGCCGCGGCCAGCGCCAGTAGCGGAACCGCGGCGGGTGTGCGGATGACGACCGGTAGACCCGCGGCCACCACACCCAGCAGCACGACCGCGGCGATGACTGCGAAAAGCGTTGTCCGCGAGGATGGTACAGCGTCGGAGTTCCAGATACCGCCCAGGCTGGCAAGGCTCCCCAGCGTGGCGAGGCCCGGTTCGGCCCGCGCCGCGAACGCGGACACGCCCTCGGCCTGTGACGACGACAAGGACTCTGCGGCCAGCGCGGCCGTCAGCCACGGCAGGGCCGCCAGGATCGCCGCACCGAGCCCGACGCCCGCGCACAGAAGCCGTGACCGACCCGAACCCGGCGCGGATGCCGTCACCACCGCGACGGCCGCGGCCAGCATCAGCCCCGTCGGCGTCAGCCCGGCCAGCGCCGTCCAGAACGCCAGCGCGCAGATCTCGGCCCACAGCGCGCCTTTACCCGCGCGCATCGCCAGCACGGTCGCCGCCACCCACGGCAGACACCCGTACCCGACCAGCAGGCTCCAGTGCCCCTGCAGAAGCCGTTCGCCGACATAGGGATTCCACACCGCGAGCGTCGCGGCGAGAAATTGACCCGGCACACCGGCATCGGGCAGAACACGAGCCGCCAACCGTGCGGCGCCCCAGCCCGCGAGGCACAGCCCGGCGACGAGCAGCATCTTCACCACGACACCGCCGTCGACGACGTGCGACGCCAACGCGACTGCGAAGTCCTGGGGAAGGGCCCGCGGGGCAGCGGCCGAAAGGCCAAGTGCCGCATCGGACAGATACGAACGCGGAGTGGAAACGGCGTCGCGTAACAGGAGATAGCCGGGCGCCAGCAACGGGCCGGTCACCACAAGAGCGAGCGCCAGCGCATAGGCCGGCGCCCAGAACCTCGTCAGGAAACGGCTTATCGGTCCGGTGGCTGTCTGGGCCGCTGCGTCGGCAACTGCATCTTC
This sequence comes from Mycobacterium sp. ITM-2016-00318, assembly GCF_002968285.2. Lineage (NCBI taxonomy): Bacteria > Bacillati > Actinomycetota > Actinomycetes > Mycobacteriales > Mycobacteriaceae > Mycobacterium > Mycobacterium sp. ITM-2016-00318. The sequence continues at coordinate 221,848 of NZ_CP134400.1, forward strand.
TCGGTCTTCGCCTCCGCGCCGGGCACCTTGATGCCCTGGGTGTCGAAGAAACCGTGATCGGCCTCGTCGAGGCCGGGGTCGATCAGAGTGGACTCCGCACGCAGGCTGAACGATCCCAGCAGCGCGCCGCCGACCAGCGAGACCAGCCCGATGGCGGTGAACGTGATCGGCAGGATGCGACCCCACAGCGCGACCCGGTCCCGCTCGTCGCGTGCGGTGGCGACCTGCGACTCCACCGTCTGCTCGGTGGAGGTGACGGTGTAGTCGACGAACGTGACCTCGGGCCGCAGGGCCTCACGCGCGTAGTACTGGTTGGCCCGTTCCTTGGACCTGACGATGGTGCCCGACACCGGATCGACCCAGAAGGTGCGCTGGGCGGCGTAGAAGCGGGTCATGGTGATCCGCTCTTCGGGATCGCCGGGCAGGCCCCACATGCCCGCGGTCGCGGACACCTGGCTGTCCTCGTCGTCGTCGTACAGCGACGCGTACTTGACCGGTTCGACGAGCTTGCCGTCGGCGTCGTAGCCGACGTTCTGCGTGAACCGGTAGGTCGTCAGCCCGTTGACGTCTTCCTCGCCGTCGTAGTTGGCATCGAAGGCTTTCTGGGCGATCGGGTCGAAGAAGGGGTACGTCTTCTTCTCCGTATCGAACGGGAAGCGGTAGGCAAGCCCCTCGTGCGGCAGTGCGATGTTGGTCGGCGGCTGGTCGTCCTCGATCGTGCGCGGCTTCTGCACTGCACCACCGGGATTGCTCTCACTGGAGACCGCCATCGCGGTCTTGCGGTCGACGGTGACGGTGTCGACGAGGGCCAGCAGAAGGCCGTTGTCCTGTTGTTTGTCGGTGCGACGCAGCGTCGTGCCGACCTGGAGGGTGACGACGTCGGCGTTGGACGGCGCCTCGACACTGACCTGCTGCTGCTGGCTCACCGGTCTGTTCTTGCCGATCTCGAACTTCGGGGCGGAAAGCGACGCGGGGTCGAAGGCCGTTCCGGTGCCGTCGCTGACCAGGGTGGCGTCCAGGTCCAACGGGATCTTCGTGATCTTGCTCTTGGTGTAGGTCGTGAGCAGCAGCGCGGCGATCAACAGGGCAGCACCGAGCCCCAAGATTCCGCACGCCGCGATCCGCAACGCCACTGCGCGGTTCAAACCGTTCCTCCCGTGCTCCATGTCGCCGGCGTCCGGCTCCGTCGGTTTGGGCTGCCCCAATGGGAAGCGACCCTAACAGCACAAACTAAGGCCATCGTTTACCACGACGGCTTACCGGCCCTGCCGTATTGCACACTGGTCGCTGTGTCCGGTTCCGAAGCGCGCTCCGAGGGCGTTGGCGGCACGCGCGGATTCCTGCCGCCCGTCGAGGGCATGCGTGCCTGCGCTGCCGTCGGGGTCGTCGTCACCCACGTGGCATTTCAGACCGGGCACACCGGCGGAGTGGTCGGGCGGCTGTTCGGCCGCTTCGACCTGGCGGTCGCGGTGTTCTTCGCGTTGTCTGGCTTCCTGCTGTGGCGCGGCCACGCCGCGGCGGCGCGCGGCCTTCGCCCCGTGCCCGCGACCGGGCACTATCTCCGCTCCCGCCTTGTCCGCATCATGCCCGCCTACCTGGTTGCGGTCGTGGTGATCCTGACGCTGCTGCCCGACGTGAAGGCCGATCTCACGGTCTGGCTGGCGAACCTGACGCTCACCCAGATCTACGTCCCCCTGACGCTGACGGCCGGATTGACGCAGATGTGGAGCCTGGCCGTCGAGGTGAGCTTCTATGTCGCACTGCCCGTCATCGCGCTGCTGGTTCGCAGGGTGCCGGTGAAGGCCCGCATTCCCGCGCTGGCCGCTGCGGGGCTGCTGAGCCTCGGGTGGGCGCTCATTCCGTTCGCCACCCCGGTTGGGGTCAGCTCGGTGAACTGGCCGCCTGCGTTCTCGGCGTGGTTCGTCGCAGGCATGCTGCTGGCCGAGTTGACGGTGACACCGGTCTGTCTGGCGCACCGGTTGGCCAGGAAGCGGATCCTGATGGCGGCCGTCGCGCTGGTGGCCTTCTGCATCGCGGCGTCGCCGATCGCGGGCCCGGAGGGCCTCACACCGGGCACCGCGCAGCAGTTCATCGTCAAGGTCGCGATGGGCGCGGTGGTCGCCGGTGCGCTGCTCGCACCGCTCGTGCTCGACGCGCCGGACACCCCGCACCGCATCCTCGGCAACGCGACGATGGTGACGTTGGGCCGATGGTCCTACGGGCTTTTCATCTGGCACCTGGCCGCGCTGTGGATGGTGTTCCCGATCATCGGCGAGTTCGCATTCAACGGGCACATGCCGGTCGTACTCGTGCTGACGGTGGTGATCGGCTTCGCGATCGCGGCGGTCAGTTACGCGCTGGTCGAGTCGCCGTGCCGGGTTGCGTTGCGGTGCTGGGAATACCGCCGCAGCAGCCCCGCAGCACCCGCTCCGCCGCTGGACAGCGCGGTCGCGGTCGAACGGGTCGGCTGACCTCGACCCGCAACCCATGTGGACGGCTCTAATCTTTGCTGATTGTTAAGACGCGCCCGCCGTTGACCTGCAATGCTGCTCGTATCGCAGGAGAAGCGTGGTCGGGCAGCGGAGGGGAGAGCAAAATTTTCAGAGCCCGTATCGCCACCGTGTGCGCGGCGGTCCTCACCGCAGCGGGTATCGCCGCCTGCAGCTCGGGAGGGACAGAAGAGGGCACCGCCCAGACGCCGGCTTCGCCGTCGGCATCAGCCGAGCCGTCCTCGGGCACCAAGGACGGCAATCTCGCGTTCACGCTCGACCGTGTCGAACGCGATTGGGTGGACCCCGACCACAGTCGCGCGCCTCAGGGAACCTGGGTGCGGATACCACTGACGGTCAGAAATGAAGGCGACACCGCACAGACGTTCGCAGCCGATGACCAGAAGCTGAAGGAACCGGGAGGGCAGACGCTGTCGCCGGATACCGAGACGATGAACGCGGAGTTCCCCGGCCACACCTCGGTGGTGATACAGCCCGGTAGCCAGTCGCTTGTCTACCTGCTGTTCGACGTGCCGTTCGGTCTCATTGCGAACAAGATCGAACTGCACGAGTCCGCGCAGTCACCCGGCGTCACGCTCGATCTGCCGTAGCCACTGCGGTCAGGAGTGCGCCCCGGCCAACCGAGCGAGGATCTCGTCGCGCACCGCCGACCGCCGCGCCTTGCCCGCATCGTCGCGCAGCGGCGTGTCGGTGAACTCGACGGCGCGCGGCACCTTGTAGCCGGCGATGCGCTCGCGCAGGAAGTCGACGACGGCGGCCTCGTCGAGCCCGTCGGACTGGACGACCGCGTAGGGCACCTGGCCGAGATCCTCGTCGGGAACGCCGACGACCAAGCAGGTAAGCACCCCGGGGTGTGCGCTCAGCGCGGACTCGATCTCGGCGGGGTAGACGTTGCGGCCGCCGACGGTGAACATGTCGACGCGGCGGTCGTTGAGGTAGAGGAAGCCCTCGGCGTCGAAGTAGCCGAGATCGCCGAGTGAATCCCAGCCGTCGCGGCTCTTGGCCTTCGATCCGATGTAGCGGTAGGTCGGCGGGCTGCCGGGCGCGGGCCGCATGTAGATCTCCCCCGTGACGCCGGGCGGGCATTCGTTGCCGTCATCGTCGAGGACTTTCATCTCACCGGCGACGACAACGCCCACCGACCCGGGATGGGTCAGCCACTGATCGCCCGAGATGAACGTCAGCGCCTGAAGTTCGGTGCCGCCGTAGAGTTCCCACACGGCTTCTGGGCCCACGAGGTCGATCCAGGCCTGCTTGATCGCGGGCGGGCACGGCGCGGCCAGATGCCAGAACCGCCGGATCGACGACAGGTCATAGGCATCGGGGTTGGCCCGGTAGACGGGGAGCAGACGCTGCATGATCGTCGGCACCGTCGCCAGAAAAGTGACCTTGTGTTCGGTGACGAGCGACAGGAACTCGTGCGGATCGAAACGCGGCATCAGCACAAGGTGATGGCCCTGCACCAGTCCGATCCCAAAGGTGGAGAATCCGGTGTTGTGGCTCAGCGGCACCGAGATGAGGTTGACATCGTTGTCTTCAGCGCCCAGCGGGTACCCGGCTCCCGGGGGAAACCGGCTGTCGCCGCCCGCCTCGATCAACTTGGGCCTGCCGGTGCTGCCGCCCGACGCCATCGACTTCCACACCGGTGACACCATTTCGGGAAGCGGGTCGTCGGACAGCGCCGGATCCGGCGTGAAACCGACGGGCACACTGGCGGTTCTACCGCGCGGGTCGTCGCGTCCGACGATCAGCGCCTGCGACCGCAGGTCCAGCAGAGCTTCGAACTCCGCGTCGGGCAGCCGCGCCGACAGCGGCTGCGGCGTCGCGCCGAGTTTCCACGCGGCCAGCACCGACTGCGCCCACTGAATCGAGTTGGGCAGCACGATGGTCACGTAGTCGCCGACGCCCACCCCGCGTTCGGCGAACGCCCTCGCGAGCCGGTTCGTTGACAGGTCGAGCTCGCGGCGGGTCAGGGTCTGACCGGAGCAGGTGACCGCGGGCGCGTCGGGATCTTGGGTGGCCAGCGCGGCGACCTGCGTGCCGATCGGCGCCGTGTCGTCGGGCACGTCAGTAGCCGCCCTGGTTGGCGAAGATGTCGCGCGGGTTGTCCACCATCATCGTGTGGATCTGTTCGTCGGTCACGCCGCGTTCTCTCAGCGCGGGCAGCACATCGTCGGAGATGTGCAGGTAGTGCCAGTTCGGCATCGCGACCGGAACCAGTTCCTCAGGCAGCCAGTCCATGAAGCACGACGCGTCGTGCGAAAGCACCATCTTGTCGGAATGGCCGCGTTCGCACATCGTCGCCACCGTGTTCACCCGCTGCTCGCTGTCGAGGAAGGTGTCCAGCCCGAAGCGGTCCATGCCGATGTAGGAGCCGTTGCCGACGAGCTCTTCCAGGTAGTCGATGTCGGTGGTGTCGCCGCAGTGCCCGATCACGACGCGCGACAGGTCGACACCCGCTTCTTCGAAGATCCGCTGTTGCTCGAGCCCGCGGCGAGTGGCGGCGTGGGTGTGCGTCGAGATCGGCACACCGGTCTGGCGGTGCGCCTGCGCCACCGCCCGCAGCACCCGTTCGACACCGGGGGTGACGCCCGGTTCGTCGGTGGCGCACTTGAGGATCGCCGCCTTGACACCGGTGCCCGCGATGCCTTCGGTGATATCGCGGACGAACATGTCGGTCATCGTCTCGGGGCCGTCAAGCAGCGTGCCGGGGCCGGTGAAGTGGAAGTACATCGGCACGTCGTTGTAGGTGTACACCCCGGTGGCCACGACGATGTTGATGTCGGTCTGCGCGGCGATGCGCGCGATGCGCGGGATGTAGCGGCCGAGCCCGATCACCGTCAGGTCGACGATGCTCGTCACGCCGCGCGAGGCGAGTTCGTTGAGGCGGGCGACGGCATCGGCCTCACGCTTGGCCTCGTCGCCCCAGACCTCGGGATAGTTGTGGTGGATCTCAGGGGACAGCACGAAGACGTGTTCGTGCATCAATGTCACTCCGAGGTCTGCGGTGTCGATTTCGCCTCGCGCGGTATTGAGTTGCGGCACGACGCCGATGCTAGGGCGGCGACCGAGATCAGCGCCAGCAGTTGGACAACCCAGAAGTGTCCGGCGTACCCGTCAACCGAACGCCACGGGTTCTGCGACAGCACCGATCCTGCCAGGATCAGCCCGCCCGCACTCGTGCCCACCGTTACGGCGTCGTACAGCGTCGGCCGATGGCGAAGGAGGTGACCGGCACCGAGGGCCGCGGCGAACACGACGACGCCCGCGAAACCGGCGATCACCCCGCCAGCGGCCAGCACCGCCAGGCCGCAGAGAACTGTGTTGGGTTGCCAGGGCCGGGCCGGCTCGGCCACTGGCGGTGGACGCCGCGCGGGTACCAAGGCCAGCAGCGTGAGGATCGGCAGCAGCGCCAGGCCGCCGATGATTCCTGCGCGGTAGACGGCGTTGGAGCCGAACGTCAGAGTCACGGTCCCCGACGTGCCCTCTGGCACCACCCAGCCCTGCTGCCAGCCGTTGACGGTCACCGGGTGCAACGTCGTGCCTTCGGCGGTGCGCGCGGTCCACCCCGGGTTGATGCTCTCGGGCACCACGAGGACGCGGGATGTTCGCGACGCGGGGACCTTCACCTCGCGGTGGTCAGGTCTCCAGGCGCCTGTCTCCACCGGAACCGTTGGCGCGCTGCGCAATTGACGGCCCAACGGTCCGGTCAGTTGCACGCCGTCGGCAACGAAGGCCGCACCGGGGCTGACGATCAACTCCTGCTGACCCTCGGGCAAGGCTATCGGTCCGGCCCGGCACGGCGTTGCCGCGATGGGCTCGCCGTCGAGCAGCTGACCTACTGTCGTGTCGATCCTGGTCTGCACGAACTGTCCTGCGACGGCGATGACCGGGCCCGTGCCGCACGGCAGTGACACCGTCCGCGCTCTGTTGCGCGCGGCGTCGGCGGCGGCGATCGGACGGCCCTGCGCGTCGAGTGCGGTCACCTCGGCCAGCCCCGGCGGCTTGAGTTGGTCGAAGCCGAGAGCCGTCCGGTCGATGACGTCGTCCCAGTCGAGGATGGACACCGTGACCGTGTCGGTGACCAGCGGTCGCAGCTTCACCGTCTGCGCGCCCGCATCGGCGGCCAACGGACGCACCTGCGGGCCGTCGCCGAGGTCGATCGCGACCAACCGGGGATGCGCAGGCAGCGTCGACGCGCTCGGTGTCACCCGCAGGGCGCTCACCTCTTGCGCGGCAGGCAGTTTCACCGTCAGGTTGGGCGGTGTGCGGTGCTGCACCACGCGCTGCGGCGCCGTCCACGCTGTGCGAGGGTCGCCGTCGGTCGCGGAGTAGACGGAGCCGAGTACGTCGATCGGGTCGGAGTCTCCGGTGGCCGTCGCGGTCTCCGGCTGCCGGATCAGGTCGGCGAGGCTGGGGCCCTGGCGCGGCCGCACCCACACCCTCGAGCTCACCGAGATCGGCTCCGGCACCATCAATGTCCGGCTCATGTTCACCGGCTCCTCGGGCGCCAACGCCATCGCCGCCGCACAGTGCACACCGTCGGGCCCGTCGGCGCAGCCGGAGCGGCCGAGCAACTCGGGACCAAGATCCCATTGCGCGGCAGCGGAGTCCGGTGGCGGACCGGGCACCGCGACCGTATGGCGCAGCTCGATCGGATGGGCGAAGCCAGACGCGTCGTACTGCGTGACCGTGAAGTCGGTGATGCCGAACTGGACGCCGGGCGACCCGTCGTCGGTGCCTGCGGCGGTGATGCGGACCCATGGGGTCTCGCCATAGGGCAGCGCCGCGGTGATCGGCTTGCCCGGCTCGTCGAAGCGCAGCGTACTGGTGCCGTTGACGGTGGAGATCTCCATACGGCGAATCTGGGCGCCGACGGCCGTCGCGCTCGGCGTGATGGTGAGGGTGGCGTTCGTGACCGGATGGTCGAAATCGATTTGCATCCACTGCCCGACGGCGGACTGCAGCGCGTTGGACACCCAGCTCGTCGACGAGTCGCTGTCGATGGCCGCTGTCGGGGCGGTCGCGGGTGCGACGTTGGGCAGTGCGGTCGAGTCCGCCGCGGAGCTCGATACCGAGATACGGCCGCCGGTCCACTCGCCGTGCACCGTACGGGCATCACCCGCGGGATAGTCCGGCACGCGGTTGAACGTGTGCCGGGTGTCGCCCTCCGCGCGGATCGCCGACGAGTGGTCGTCGACGCGGCCGTAGTCGGTCTCGCGGGCGAGTGGGGTGTCGGTGACGGTGACGACGGGGGTCGGCAGCCCGGCGCGCTGGGCGTCGGCGGTCAGCACCATCGGCCCGAGCGGCGGCTGCTTGCTCAGCCTGCGGCGCTCGTCGAGGCGCAGCAGCGCCTCGGAACCGCCGTCGACGCGGGCCATCGCGTCGGTGTCGGTGAGATACGGACCACCGAGCCGTACTGCATCGACACGAAAGATCTCGACGGCCGGGTACTTGGGCCGCAGCCCGCTGTCGGTGATGAAGCCGGAGAGCGTGCCAGGGCCGACCGGTGCACCGAACTCGGCGACCTTCGTCAGCCCCTTCGAGTCCTCGATCGCGCGGTGCACCAGCACGGGCCGCGCCGACCGCGACGTCTCCGGGTCGAGGTCGTTTCGCACGACGACATACGAGATCCCCTGTCGGGCGAGGGTGTCCGCCAGTCCGGCCGACGGTCGGCCCGCTGCGAACAACCGCTGCACCGAGTCGAGCGCGCGGATGGTCTGCGGCGGTGTCAGCGGAATCGAGTCGCGCACACCCCACGGGCCGGCGCCAAGCACCTGCAGCGGTTCATCGTGGCTGGACCCCCACGTCTGCGTCGCGAACGGCGCACCCGGCGCCACCAGCACGCGACCCGGCGGCGACCCGGTGTTGTGCTCGTCGAGCCAGGCCGCCGTCTGGTGCCAGTAGGGCGGGATCGCGTCGAACGCGCCAGGTGGTGTCAGCCGTCCCGTCCACGCCAGTGAACTGCCCGCGGCCAGCGCGACGAGCACCACCATGCCGACCGCCACCCGCTTGTCGTTCTCCGGGTGCGCGAAGGCGTGCAGCCATTCGCGTCGCGGCACAGCTCCTGGCAGCGGGATGCGGCCGAGCAGGTGCGCAAGGCCGAGTACCAGTGGCAGCCGGATCAGCGGTTCGAGCTTGTGCACGTTGCGCAGCGGGGTGCCGTCGGCGTCGAGGAACGTCTGAACCGCATGTGCAAGAGGCGATCCGAGGCCGCCCGCATATCCGGCCGCCAGCAGCGTGATGCCGATCAGCAGGATCGTCACCAACCGACCGCGGGCAGGCATCCCGCGCATCGCGAGCCCCGCCAGTCCCGCGGCGGCCACAAGCGTGGTGGCCAGTACCGCGACGGTCCCGGTGACCAGCGTCGCCCCGGCGGTGGCGTTCGGCGCCACGAACGGCGTCCAGCTGTCGGTGCCGCGCAGCACCTCGGTCAGCGAGGTCCATTGCGTTGTGACACCGGAGGATTCGATGAAGTCGAGGAATGGCGGGCTGACCCGGCCGAGCATGACGAGTGCCACCACCCACCATGCGATGGCCAGTACCGCACACAGCGCCCACCACGCGGTGAACCGCAGCCACAGCCGGTTCGGCCGGTGACAGGCCCACCAGATGAGCGCCGGCAGGCAGCCGGTCAGCGTCGCGACCGCGTTGACCGCACCCATGAGCGCGAGCGCCAACGCCGACCGCGCGGCGAGCACCCGTACGTCACCTGAACCGCGCAGCGCCAGCACCACCGGCAGCAGCACCCACGGCGCCAGCATCATCGGCAGCGTCTCCGACGAGATCGCGCCGATCGTCGTCAGCACGCGCGGCGACAGCGCGAAGGCGGTGGCCGCGATGACACGCGAACCGGGCGATCCGATGCCGAGCGCTTCGGCCAGCCGCAGCAGTCCCCAGAACCCGATGGTGAGCAGCAACGCCCACCACAGCCGCTGGGTGACCCAGCCGGGCAGGCCGAGCACGTCGCCGAGAAGGAAGAACGCGCCGTGCGGGAACAGGTAGCCGTAGGCCTGGTTCTGGGTCTGGCCGAACGGCAGCTCGCTGTTCCACAGGTTTAGCGCGCGGGCAAGGAACCGCAGCGGGTTGGCGGTCAGGTCGAGCTTAGTGTCTGGCGAGATCTTGCCCGGCGACTGGGCGAACGTGAGGGCCAGCGAAATCGCCGCGACCAACCACAGCCAACGGCGAGGAACTGGCGTCAGGCTAGCTGCGGTCGCCGTACTCGACACGGTTCAGCACGGCTGACGCCGGATCGCCTGCCTGTACCGGCGGCTTGGTGTCCTGCTGCACCATCAGCGTGATGCCGAAGATGGCGGCCGCGCCCAGCAGAAGGCCGACAACGATGCTTGCCGCAGCGGGCACCAGAAACCGGTCCATGCTCGCCAAACTAACATGCTCGACGAGCCCGAGATCTCCCACGCGTCACCGTCCGGTAGCGCCATGACAGCATGACCCCATGGCCCTGCCCCGTGTAATCGGTGTTCTCGCGGCGACGACCGGCTTGCTGCTGGCGTGCTCGACCACCACCGAAAAGCCCGACGCGTCGCCCCAGTCCAACACCTCGCAGGACAGCCCGCTGCCCGCCGCGCCCGCACCACCGGCCTGCGGTGATGTGCTCGCTTCCATGTCGGTTCGCGACAAACTGGCCCAGCTGCTGATGGTCGGCGTCACCGGCGCCGACGACGCGCGCGCCGTCGTCGACAACCACCACGTCGGCGGCATCATGATCGGCAGCTGGACCGACCTGTCGATGATGGGTGCCCCGCTCGCCGGCATCGCCGACTCGGCGAACCCGCTGCCGCTGGCCGTCAGCGTCGACGAGGAGGGCGGCCGGGTGTCGCGCCTCGCCGGCCTGATCGGCCCCCAGCCGTCGCCGCGGGTGCTCGCACAGACCATGACGCCGGACCAGGTCCGCGGTATCGCGTTCCAGCGCGGCCAGGCCATGCGCGGGCTCGGGGTGACGATCGACTTCGCCCCTGTCGTCGACGTCACGACCGAGACCGATGAAGAGGTGATCGGCGACCGCTCGTTCGGCTCGGATCCGCAGCAGGTGATCGAGTATGCGGGCGCCTACGCCCAGGGATTGCGCGACGCCGGTGTGCTGCCGGTGCTCAAGCACTTCCCCGGGCACGGCCACGCGTCGGGCGACTCGCACGAGGGCGGCGTCGTCACCCCGCCGCTCGATGAGCTCAAAACCGACGACCTGATCCCGTATGCGACGTTGACCACCCAGGCGCCGGTCGCCGTCATGGTCGGCCACATGCAGGTGCCCGGCCTGACCGGCACCGACCCCGCCACCCTCAGCCCGGCCGCGTACGGCCTGCTGCGATCCGGCGGCTACGGCGGACCCGGCTTCGGCGGCCTCGTCTACAGCGACGACCTGTCCAGCATGGGCGCGATCAACCAGCGCTACGGCGTCGCCGACGCGGTGCTGCGCGCACTGCAGGCGGGCGCCGACGTCGCGCTGTGGGTCACCACCGACGAGGTGCCCGCGGTGCTGGACCGGCTGGAGAAGGCGCTGTCGGCGGGCGAGCTGTCGCAGGCCCGCGTCGACGACTCGGTGCTCAAGGTGGCCACCCAGAAGGGGCCTAACCCGAAGTGCTGATATCCCGTCACCGCACGGCCCGCACGACTCCCATCGTCGGATCCGATGCGCTGATCGGGTTGCCCGCATCGCGTAGCGCAGCGAGCAGCCCGATGACGTCGTCGTCCAACCGCTCGCCGGGCATAACCAGCGGAATGCCCGGGGGATAGGGCGTAATTGCTTCCGACGCAATGCGTTTCGAGGCCTGCCGCAGCGGGACCGCCTCGTCGGCGGCGAAGAACGCCTGCCGCGGCGTCAGCACCATCTCTGGACGAGCCGCGAGCACGTCGGCGGTCAGAGCGCGCGGTGCGCTGTGCCTAGCCGGCCCGACGTGCGCGGCGACTTCGGTGAAGCCGTCGACCAACCGGTCCATGTCCTCGTCGGTGTTGCCGATCGTTACGATGCACAGCACATGTCCCGTGCCCGCGAGTTCCGGTTGCACGCCGTGGACCTCGTTGAGACGCCGGACGATGTCTCGTGCGTCGGCGGCCAGACCCGAAGTGCCGACCAGCAGTTTGGTCTCGTCGAGCTGGTGCAGTCCGGTGCCTGCGCCCGTGAGATGCCGCGGTCGCAGCACAGTGAGACCGTCGACGGCCTCCACCCGCTCCGCGGTCCGCCTGGTCCGCGCCAGTGTCTCATCGAGGAGTGCCCGGCCCTCGAGCATCATCTGTCGACGGGCCAGGTCGATCGAGGCCATGATTGCGAAGTGCGGGCTGGTGGTCTGGATCAGCTGCAGGCCGCGCCGCACGGCGGCGGATTCGATGATCGCGGTGTCGACGTGCACGACGGCGGCCTGGCTGAGGCCCGACAAGATCTTGTGCACCGATTGCACCGTCGCCGCCGCACCCGCCCTCTCAGCGGGTGTGGGCAGGTCGGAGTGGAATGCGAAATGCGGCGAATGTGCGCCGTCGACAAGGAGCTTGGCGCCGTGACGGCGGCACAGCTCGGCGAGCGCGACGATGTCGCCCGTGGTCCCGTAGTACGTCGGGTGCAGAGTCCACAGCGCTTCGGCGGCGGTCTCGGCGAAGGCGCGTTGCACGGTCGCCGTGTCGAGGCCGTGTGCCACCCCGAACTCGTCGTCCCAGCGCGGTGCCAGCCACACCGGTCTCGCACCGACAGCCACGAGGCCCGCAAGCACCGACTTGTGCGCGTTCCTGGCGACGAGCACCGGCTGGTCGGCCCGCAGCGCCGACAGCGCGACGGCGATGTTCCCGGACGTCGATCCCTGCACCAGGATGAAGCTTTCGGGCACACCCCACGCGTCGGCGATCAGGCGTTCCGCTGCAAGGATCGGGCCCGCCGGGCAGTGCAGGGTGTCGGTGTCGGGCAGGTTGTTCAGGTCGATCGCGGCGATGTGCTCCCGAAACCACGCGTCGAGCGTCCGGCCGCCCTTGTGGCCCGGGCTGTAGAACGGCGCCTGGTCCCGCTCGACGAACCGTCTCAGCGCGTCGAAGAGCGGTGCGGCAGCGTGGGTCATAGCGAGTAGACGCGTTCGGCGTTGTGCACGCCGATCATGTCGACGATCGCGATCGCGTCCTGTTCGCCGCAGTCGCCGGTGCGGACCCACTCGCCGAGGACGAGCCCCATGGCCCGGCGCCACAGCACCGCGCCGAGCAGGTGTAGTTCCGGCGGTCCGAACGCGTCCGAGCTGTACAGCTGTTTGGCGAACGGTGCGGTGTCAAGAGCCTCGGCGACCAGTGAGGTCGATCGGCTGCCGAGATAGTTGATGGCAAGCCCCACATCGAAATTCACGTTGTCGAAGGCCTGGGCGAGGTAGCCGGCGTTGCGGTGGAACGGGTAGCAGTGCAGCAGCAGCACCGGCACCGGCGCCATGGTGCGCAGCAGCGGGAGCAGCAGCAGCGGGTCGGTCCGGTTCAGGTCCAGATCCCGGTCGCCGAATCCCACGTGCACCTGCAGCGGCAGCCCGTGTTCGGCGGCGGCGTGCACACCGAAGGCGATCAGCACCGGGCTGTCGACCCGTAAATCGTTGCCCCGCGCGCGGATTGCGGTGGCGCTGTCGACGACCGTCATGTCGGTCGGGCGCGACCAGTCGATGTCGAAGCCGGTCCGGTAGGCCACGATCGTCTTGGTGCCTACGACGTCGGGCGAGTCGGCCGCCCGCTGCAGCGCCGACCGGAACGCGTCGGGGAAGTCGATGGGGTCGGTCCCGGCCTCCAGCAGGTCTTCGGTGAGCCGCTCGAGCCGGAGGATCGACGAGGCGGGCGTGCCGCTGCGCTCGGTCATCTGGTCCGGGGTGGTGAGCAGGTCGCCCTTGAATCCGGTGTCGACCACCCAGCGCGCGACACCAGCCTGCGTGAGCATCGCGGTGGTCAACTCGTCGGGCCCGAGCTCGCTGCGTCGCGCCCAGTAGTCGTCGGCGGACGCATGCGGGGGCAGCCCGAGAACAGGTGCACACCAACGCCGGATCGCCAACCCGAGCGGTGAATCGAACATCGTCATGAAGTCGGGAACAGGGTCGGTGGACCCCTCGTTGATCGACGCTTCGAAGTCGGCCCTGTCGACGGGCTTGGAGAAGGCGCCATGCACGTGGTGATCGACGAGTTGAATGCCGCGGATGTGGTCGGCGAGCGCTGCGGGCACCTGGTCTTCGACGCCGGAGAAGACGTCTGGCACCTCACCAACCTCCATAACGTGCAACCTCCTCGGCGTCGACCTTTCCCGCTGCGGCGTCGGCGATGGCATCGCCGAGGATGGCGGCCGCCCGGCCCGCCTCGTCCTCGGTCAACACCAGCGGCGGCGTGATCTCCAGGACGTTTCCGCCGACGTAGAAGACGACCGCTCCCAACTCCCACGCACGGTAGACGACCTGCGCCGCGAAACGCGGATCGCGGTCGCCGGTCTGCGGGTCGACGAGTTCGAGCCCGATCGCCAGGCCGCGTCCGCGCACTTCGCCGATGCGGTCAGTACCGGGCGACCCGGCCAGCCCGCGGAGGGCATCGGCAAGGGCCGCGCCGACTTTCGCGGCATGGTCGGCGAGCTTGTCGGCGACGATGGTGGCGAGCACCGCGCGTCCGGCCGCGGTGCACACCGGGTTGCCCGCGGTGGTCAGCAGCGCGGCGGCGGGCGGTTCGTCGAGTATCGCCGCCGGGCCGACGGCCGCTGACAGCGGAAGCCCGCCGCCGAGCACCTTGCCGAAGGTGACGATGTCGGGCACCACGCCGTCGTGTTCGAAGGCGTGCAGCGTGCCTGGGCGGCCGAGGCCCATCTTGACCTCGTCGCAGATCATCGGAACGCCGTTGGCGCGGCAGAGGTCGTGCAGTCGGGCCAGAAAGCCGTCGGGCGGCACCACGAGCCCGCCGTCGGACAGGATCGGCTCGACGATCAGGCAGGCGGCCGATCCTGTCACCAGGTGTTTCTCGGCCAGATCGAGGCACTGGGCGACATCGGCGTCGATGCCGGCCCCCGACGGCCGAAACGGATTGGGATACGGCAGAAAGACCGCGTCGGCGTCGGGCGGTGCTCCGGCGTCGACGTGCACGCCGGAGACGCCCATGGCCACGCCGACGCCGCCGTGGTAGCTGTGCTCGAACGCGAGCACGGTGCGCTTGCCCGTTGCGTGCCTGCAGGCCCGAATGGCGACGTCGTTGGCGTCAGAACCGGCATGCCCCAGATAGACCCGGCGCTCTCCGCTTCCCGGCACCAGCGCAAGCAGATCCTCGGCGAGCCCGACAGAATCCGGATGCACCGCCGAGAGTCCGCCTGCGCCTGGGGCCGTGCGCACCGCCCTGCTGACCGCTTCTGCGACGGCCGGGTGGCCGTGGCCAAGCCCGCTTGCCGTCCAGGTGGCCGACAGGTCGAGCAGTTCGCGGCCGTCCGGATCGACCAGGGTCGAGCCGTACCCCGACACCACCTCGAGCGGGAAGAACCGCAGCTTCTCTATGCCTGCGATGGCGGCTTCGTCGCGCTCGTAGAGGGTGCTCACTGTGGCTTCAGGTTGAGCTCGGCCGACAGCGACTCGCCCACACGCTTGGCGATGCCGGAGGCGGCAACGGCGATGATCGCGCCGATGACACACCAGTACAGCCCGAGCAGCGGTGCCGAGGTGGCGGTTTCGGCGTCCTTGACGTTGAACCACAGCACGACGACGATCACCAGGGCACCGAGCAGCGGCAGCACGATGCCTGCGATCCTGCCTTTGCCTCCGTGCACGCCAACAAATTTCGGTGAGCCGACGAACCAGGTGGCAGCGAGCTCGACAAGCAAATAGCAGACCATCAGGCACACCGAACCGGCGACGGCGAACAGGAAATAGGTGTCGATCGCGTCGTTGCCGGTGCCCATGTCGGGCCAGCCGACCGCGCCGCAGATGAGGTTGACCACCACCGCGACGATGACGACGAGCCAGGTGGCGCGGCGCGGGCCGCCGGTCGTTGCGTGGATGTGCGCCAGCGCCTTCGGGCCGAAGCCGTCGCGCGCGAACGCGTACAGCATGCGCCCTGAGGTCGCCGATGTGGCCAGGTGACACCCGAACGCCGACACGATCGCGGTGAAGATGACCACGAGGCCGAACCACTGGCCGACATAGGTTCCGCCGAGGTCGCCCAATGTGTTTCCCGAGTTCTGGAACGCGTCGAGCCCGGCCTGGTCGGTGCCGAAACCGTTGACCTGAGCGAACATCACGACGACGAACAGCACGCCGGTGAGCAGGAGTGTGCCCGCCAGCGCCCTCGGGATGTTGCGGCCGGGATTGTCGGTCTCCTCGCCCATCGACGCGCACGCTTCGAAGCCCGCCCAGGACAGGAACGCCGCGACGACACCCGCGAGCACCGCCGACGGGGAGACGCCGCTACCGGAGAAGGAGAACACCGAGAAGTCGATACCCGTCGACGGTGCGCCGCCTTTCGCGAAGATCACCACGACGAGCGCGATCATCGCCAGGATGCCGAGGCCCTCGATGACGAGAAGGACCTTGGCGAGCAGCTTGACGTCGCGGCCCGCGAGCAGGAAGGAAATCACCGCGGCGATCACGACGACCACCAACCACGGCGGCTGGGAGGGGTTTTCGCTGTCGGGCCGCAGCTCGGTGATGAAGGCTCCTGTGAACGCCGCGGTCAAGGCGAGGGTGCCGATCGAGAACATCCAATACGCGCCGAGCATCGCGAAGCCGGCGAAGAACCCGGCCCTCGGCCCGATGGTGCCGCCGACCAGGCCGTAGGACGAGCCCGCGTGGTTGAGGTGCCGGGTCAGCCGCACGAAGCTGTAGCCGACGAGCGACACGCCGACGAGCCCGATCAGGAACACCAGCGGGATGGATTTACCGACGGTGCCGATCAGGCCCTGGCCGTTGCCCGACATCGCCAGGGTCGGACCGACGAGCGCCACCGAGAGGGCCAGCGCCACCCAGAAGGGCAGCTGCCTGTGCGGGATCTGGTCGACTTCGTCCGACGCCCCGGCGGGGGTCTCTGTGGTCATCGCCGTCTCCTTCTACTCGAGAGTTTCACGTGTGGTCAGCAGCTCCAGGCCAGGCGCAGGGCCTGGGTCGTCTCGGCCAGGGGCCGGTCGCCGTAGGTGGTGATCTCATGCCGCCGGACCGCGACCAGTCCTTCGATCACCCACGGAGACAACAGCTGCGCGGCGACGGGGGAGTTCTCCAGCGCCTTGATGACGGTCTGCTGGTCGGTCCGCAGCATGGGTGGCGGCTGAGCCGCCTTGGCCGGATCCTTGGGCACTTCGGCAGGCAGCTCGAGGTGCTGGTCGATGCCGAGCAGCGCGCTGCCGAGGAACGACACCGCGGCGAGGTAGGGGTTGGCACTCGGATCGATCAGCTTGAGTTCGATGTTGGCGCCGTGCGGTGTGCCCGGTGTGGCTGCGATGAATCGCAGTGCGGCTTCGCGGTTCTCCAGGCCCCAGCACTGCGCCGCGCCTGCCCAGTTGCCGGGTTTCAGTCGCGCCGACGACAGCACCGAGCCCGCGTAGACCCCGAGCAGATCGGGAAGCGTCTGCAGTACACCGGCGATCGCGGCGCCGCCCGCCTGGCGGGTGCCGTGCGGGCCTTCGCCGCCGGAGAACAGCGGCCCGTCGCCGTCGGCGAGGGAGAGGTGCAGGTGGGCGCCGTTACCCGCCTCACCCTCGAACGGCACGGGGGAGAACGAGATGCGCAGACCGTGCCGTGCGGCCGCCCTCCCCATCACGATGCGCGTGGCCGCGACGGCGTCGACGGCGGCCACCGGGGTGGACGGGGCGAGCGATACCTCGAGCTGATCGTGGCCGTACTCGGTGTGGATCTGCTCGATCGGCAGGCCGGCGCGCTCCGCCGCTTCGGCGAGGTCGACGAGGAACGCCGAACGGTCCAGCGAGGTGCGCACCCCGTACGGTGACCACGGCTGCGCGGATGCGTGTCCCGCGTCGTCGGACAACATCGTGGCCTCGAGCTCAGCGCCGATCTTGGCGGTCAGACCCTTTGCGCTCAAAGCTTTTTCGACACGCTTGAGCAGGGAGCGCATGCACAGGTCCGCCGGGTTGCCCTGCTGATCAGTGAGGTCGCCTGGGGCCCACGCGATTCCGTCCTCGACCAGCCGAAGGTCGGCGGGGTCGATTCGGATGCGGAGGTCGCCGTCGACGCCGATGTTCGGCGTGAACGCGATGCCGCTGTCCACGCAGAACACGCTCCATGACGGGGAGACGCCCATCCCTGACCGCTGAAAGGCCTCGAGTCGACGCAGCGGCACGTACTTTGCGCGCGTCACGCCCGCCAGGTCGGTGATCGAACCCGCGACGAGCCCGACACCCTGTGCGCGCAGCTCCTCGACGTCTTTGGGCAACGGCATTGAACCTCCTCGGACGTCACGAGTGTGCGAGCCGTTTATGTCATAAATGTTTCATAATCTCTAAGATCAGCGCTAGAGGATTGATATATAAAATTCTGACGCGTGCCGTTGAAGGGGTTCAGCCATGTGCCGATTGCTGGGTGTCGTCTCCGCCACCCCGATTTCGGTGTCGCGCGCCGTCGGTGAGCAGGTGTTGGCGGACTTCGTGGCGTTGACGAAGATCCACGGCGACGGATGGGGAGTCGCACGCGTCCGATTACCCGGTCACGACCCGAAGATCGAGGTGTCGGCGGGCAGTGCGGCAGATGATCCGCACTTCATCGCGGCCACCCACGATCAGCGGTCAGCGGCGAACCTCGTCCACCTGCGCTGGGCCACGACCGGCCTCGCGGTGCGGCCGGACAACTCACACCCGTTTCTCGCCGATCGAATTGCGATGGCGCACAACGGCTCCGTCAAGCCGATCGGTCAGCTCGATGACCTGTTGTCACCCGAGATCGCCGCGACGATGCGCGGGTCGACCGACAGCGAACGCTATTTCGGCCTGATCCGCCAGCAGCGCGCCTCGTCGCCGGATCTGGCTGAGGCGGTTCGCCGGGCGGTATCGCAGCTGCGCGAGGTCTTCCCGACCGCCAGTCTCAACGCGATCGTCATGGGCGAGGATCAGATGATCGCGGTGCATGCGCACGCCCGCAGCCAACTGCCCGACCCGGACATCGCCGAGATCACCGCGGCGGGTCTGCCCGCCGAGCACCTCGAGGACTACTTCGGTATGAGGTGGACCCGCACCGATGCGGACAGGGTCGTGATCGCGTCGACAGGTTTCGGCGACCTCGACTGGCAGCCGCTGGAGTCGGAAAGCGTCACCGCGATCTCGATGTACGACCTCTCCATGACGACGCTGCCGCTGATGACTCCTTCGACGCCATGACCGGCGAAACGGTGGCGGTGAAGGCGAATTCCGCGCTCTCGACGCTGAGCAAGGCCGAGCGCCGGGTGGGCCGTGCACTGCTCGCCGACTATCCGAGCGCCGGGCTGGCCAGCGCGGCCCGGCTGGCCGAACGCGCCGAAGTCAGTCCGCCGACCGTGCTGCGGTTCGCCCAGTCGCTGGGGTACGAGGGGTTCACCGATCTGCAGGTCGCGTTGCGCGCCGAGCTGTCGGCCCAGTCGAACGGGCCGATCACCCGGCTGCCGGACGCTCCGCCCGCGGGCGGCCTACTCGACCGGCTCCTTCAGCAGGCCCGGGCCCAGAACGAACGGGCCGTCGAAACGCTTGCCGCACTGCCGTCTCCGGCGCTCGAGGCGGCTGTCGCGCTGCTTTCGGACACCGGGCGGACGGTGCACCTGCACGGGGGACGGTTCTCCCATCTGCTGGCCGCGCACCTGGCCGCGCACCTGGAGCAGCTGCGTCCAGGGATTCGGGTACTCGCCGATCCCGACGGCACCGACATGGGCGTGATGCTCGAAATGTCGCGCACCGACGTCGTCGTTTTGTTCGACTACCACCGCTACCAGCGCAGCGTCGCCGAGCTCGCATTGCGCGTGCACCGGGCGGGGGCGACGGTTCTGCTCATCACCGACGACCTGGCCTGCCCGGTGGCGCCGGAAGCCGAGGTGGTGCTCGCCGCGTCGAGCACGGTCGGCACGGCCTACCAGAGCATGGCGGCCGGATTTCTCCTCACCGAGCTGCTGGTTCCGCTCGTCATGGACACATTGGGGGAACCGGCGCGCACGCGGATGGCGCTGTGGGAGGAGCAGCGCAGAGCCGTACTGCTGCCCTGAACCGTTACCCTGGAGCTACCCTGGTCCGATGGCTGGTGGTACCAAACGGCTCCCGCGTGCCGTCCGAGAGCAGCAAATGCTCGACGCCGCGGTGCAGATGTTCTCGATCAACGGCTATCACGAGACGTCGATGGATGCGATCGCCGCACAGGCCGAGATCTCCAAGCCGATGCTGTATCTCTACTACGGCTCCAAGGAAGAACTGTTCGGGGCGTGCCTGGATCGCGAGCTCGCCCGCTTCGTCGAGACGGTGCGCGCCGAGATCGACTTCAGTCAGAGCGCGAAGGATCTGCTGCGCAACGCGGTGCTGTCGTTTCTCAACTACATCGACACCAACCGCGCGTCCTGGATCGTGCTCTATACGCAGGCGACCAGTTCGCAGGCGTTCGCGCACACGGTGCGCGAGGGCCGCGAGCGGATCATCGACCTCGTCGCCCGGCTGCTGCAGTCCGGCACCCGAAACCCCGAGCCGGACGCCGATTTCGACATGATGGCAGTAGCGCTGGTGGGCGCGGGCGAGGCGGTGGCCAACCGCGTCAGCGCCGGCGACGCCGACGTCGACGAGGCCGCCGAGCTGATGATCAACCTGTTCTGGCGCGGACTGAAGGGCACGCCGTCAGAAAAGGAAGCCTCTGCGGCAACGACCACCGGCGGCTAGACGGCTCTGCCTTCCACGAGGCTGATCGGGCCTGCGGTTGGCACGACTCGGGTCATCTGAAAACTGGCCTGCTCGTGTAGGTTTCGATACTCGTCGGCGGTTCGTTCCCTGGCGGCCACCTGCACCAGCATCTCCATGTCGGCCCACTTGCCGATGAACCCCCTGTCGTGGTCGGGGATCACGAATTCGACCAGCAGCAGCGTGCTGCCCGGTTTCGCCGCCTTGCGGACGTTCTTCAAAATCGTCAGCGCCTCGGCGTCGGGCCAGTCGTGGATCACGTTCTTCATCACATAGGCGTCGCCGCCGCAAGGGGCGGCGTCGAAGAACGAGCCTCCGATGACCTGGACTCGTTCGGCGACTCCGTATTTCGTCAGAAACGCCGGTGCGCCCTCGACCACCGCAGGGAGGTCGTAGAGCACACCGCGAGCGCCGGGAGTCGCGGCGACGATCGCCGACAGCAAGCGGCCGTGCCCGCCGCCGACGTCGACGATGGTGGAGAACGGTGAGAAGTCATAGGCGGCAACGACAGGCGCGACAGCGAAGTCCGAAACACTCGTCATCGCATCGTTGAAGACCGCGGCGAACTCGGGTTGCGTCTCGAGCCACTCCCACGACCCCATGCCGCGCAGTTTCGGTGGGTACGCTTCGCCGGTCCTGGCCGCGTCGACCAAGCCGCTCCAGTGCTCGCGATAAGAAGGATGGCCCACCATCCTGGCCATCCCGGCCATCGACATCGGGGCGTCGGATCGCAGTGTTTCACCCAGTGCGTTGAGCGCGAACCGACCGTCGCGGCGGCGTTTGAAGATGCCTTCGCTGATCAGCGCACGCATCAGCCGCGCAAGCGCATCCGGGTCGGCACCAACGCGACGAGCAAGGTCGTCGGCGGTCAGCGGACCGTCGGACAGCGCATCGGCGACCTTCAGTTCGGCGGCAACGGAGATGCCCTGCACGCGCCACGCCCAGAGGATCATCTCCATCATGGCGCCCGCGGGCGGCGCACTTCGCTGATGCGCCATGCCGAGAACGTGGCGGACGCGTTCGATCACGCGGACGAGCTTGGCCGGAGGAATCCTCGAGGCGTTCACGGCTCGACTGTAGGACAGTTCGCCGCCCGTACCCCATGCTTTACACATGGCGTCGACCGGACTCGTGTGGCGCAGCCTCGGCATGCTGCGGGCGGTGCGCGGCCTCATCATGGTCTCGCTGGTCCTCGGCGTCGTCGCCGCGGCGCTGCCCTACGTTGCGGCGGCGGCCTTCGGGCCGATGGTGCAGGTGATTGCCGACGCGGGTGAAAGTGGAAACCTCAGCGGGGTATGGGAGCTGCGGGGCCCGCTCGTCGCGCGGGAGGACGGACTGCTGCGCTCGGTGGCGGGCTCTGTTCCGTTCGCGGTGCTGCTGGCGACGTGGATCATCGCGCTGCTGCTGACGCAGTTGATGTACTTCGTCAACGCGTGGGTCGGGGCGAATGTCGACAGGATGATCCTCGTCGACATCAGGCAGCGGGTTCACGACCACATGCAGACGCTGTCGCTGGACTTCTTCACGAGATCGCGAACCGGCGAGCTGATACAGCGGGTGACTGTCGAACCCGCAGGCGTGCAACGTCTTCTGACCGACTGCCTGCTCCCGCCCCTCATCGACATCGTCGTGCTGATCGTCGCGATCGGCTACTTGCTGGCGATCTCGTGGCAGATGACGGTCGCCGCGTTGGTGCTAACGCCGCTGGCCCTGATCGCGCTGAGAATCGCAGGCCGCGGCGTTCAGTCGGCGATGCGCCGGGTGATGACCGCAGACCGCGCGATGGTCGCCGAACTCGAGCAGACGGTGAGCGGGATCTCCGAAATCCAGACGTTCAATGCCGAGCCGCTGCGCAGCAGGCGGTTTCGCGAGGTCTCCGAGAACTCGGCGAAGAGCACCGCGACGTCGGTGGTCTGGATGCAGGCGACCGCGAACGGGTCGCAGGTGTTCATCGCCCTCAGCACCGTGGTGGTGCTGCTCGTCGGGATCGCGTTCAGCGCAGACTTCGGGCTGACGTTCGCGGGCCTCATCGTGTTCACCGGAATGGTCCCGACGATGTTCACTGCGGCGCAGCGGGTGTTGGGCGCCTACACCACGTACCAGTCGGTGGCACCGAACGCCACGTCGACCTACGAGCTTCTCGACACCAAGCCGTCGGTCGCGGAGCTTCCTGACGCCGTCGCGCTCGGCGATGTGCACGGCAACCTGGTGTTCGAGGAGGTGACTTTCGGTTATGCGCCCGGCCGGAATGTGCTTGACGGGTTGTCGTTGTCGATCGCGGAAGGCGAGACCGTTGCGGTGGTAGGCGGTATCGGATCCGGTAAATCGACGGTGTTGAACCTGTTACTGCGGTTCCTCGATCCGCAGCGCGGACGAATACTCCTGGACGGCAACGACATCACGACCGTCACCATCGCCTCACTGCGCGATCAGGTGTCCAAGCTCGCACAGTTTCCGTTCTTCATCAAGGACACCATCCGCGAGAACGTTCGGCTGGCGCGTCCGGACGCCGACGACGCCGATGTCGAAGAAGCCTGCAAGCAGGCCCACGTGCACACCGTCATCGTCGACAAGGGGAAGATGGCCGACGGCTACGACACGGTGATGGACGTTCAGGTGCCGTCGGGCGGTCAGAAGCGTCTGATCGCGCTGGCCCGCTGTCTGTTGCGCAGACCGGAGGTGCTCCTGCTCGACGAGCCGACGGAGAACCTGGACGCCGACCAGCGGGCCAGGCTGACCGGCGTGATCCGCGACTATGCGCGCGACCGAACCTGTGTGGTCATCAGCCACGACATGGATTTCGTTGCGGCGGTGGCGGACCGCATCCTCGTGCTGGAGAACGGCCGCATCGCACAGGTGGGCGGCCATCGGGCGCTGATCGCCGAGGGCGGTCTCTACAAGCGGCTGTACGAAGCGCAGAACGCCACCGCCTAGAGCGCGGTGACGGTGCCCTTCAGGTGCGGCTCGCCCTTCTTGACGTCGCGCAGGTTCAGCTCCCAGCCGCCGTCGATCCGCTCGACGTACAGCCCGGCGTTGGCCGGGAGCACCACCGGCTTGGCGAACCGCACCGAGTACTTCACCGCACCCGGCAGCTGACCCTCGATGTTCGCGAGCACCGCTGCGGCGCTGAACATTCCGTGGGCGATGACGGTCGGAAACCCGAACAGCTTCGCGGCGATCGGGTTGGTGTGGATCGGGTTGTGATCCCCGCCGATCGACGCGTAGTGGCGGATCTGGCCCGGCGTGATACGCAGCACGGCGTTCGGCGGCCCGAGCCTGGGTTGCTTCTCCTGCGGCGGCTTGGGCTCATCCGACAGGCTGGTCCGCTGCTGGTGTAAAAACGTCGTCACCTGATGCCATGCGGTCTCGTTGCCGACCTTCACATCGGTGACGATATCGACCAGCAGTCCCTTGCGGTGCTCGCGCAGGTTCTCCGCATGCACCGCGACGCCGACGGTGTCGGTGACCGCGATCGGGCGGTGCTGTGTGATGTGGTTCTCGATGTGCACCGAACCCATTGCGGCGAACGGGAAGTCGAAACCGGTCACCAACGCCATCACGGTCGGGAAGGCCAGCGCGAACGGGTAGGTGAGCGGCACCGTTGCGCCGAACCGCAACCCGGTGACGTTGGCGTAGGCGGCGACGTTGGCGGGGTCGATGGCGAGGTCGTCGACGGTCAGCGTGCGGTCGGGCAGCGAATCGCCACGGGGGACGAACGGCAGTGCCCCGGCGGCCGCACGCAGCAGGTTCTTCAGCCCAGACGGTTGAGTCACGGTGATCAGCCTAGGCACCAAGCCAGGCCTGGCCGCAGACCCGGATCGTGTTACCGGTCACGGCATTGCTGGCCGGGCTGGCGAAGTAGGCGATTGTCTCCGCGACGTCGACGGGCTTGCCGCCCTGATACAGCGAATTCAGTCGCCGCCCAACTTCGCGGGTGGCCAGCGGGATCGCCTCGGTCATCTTCGTCTCGATGAAGCCGGGAGCCACTGCGTTGATCGTGATGCCCTTCTCGCCGAGCTTCGGGGCCAGCGCATCGGTGAGGCCGATCATGCCCGCCTTGGTTGCGGCGTAGTTGGTCTGGCCGCGGTTGCCTGCTATGCCTGCCATCGACGAGAGCCCGATCACCCGGCCGTCCTCGGCCAGGGTGCCGTTGTCGGCGAGCCCCTCGGTGAGTTGCAGTGGCGCAAGGAGATTGACGGCGAGGACGGAGTCCCACCGCGACTCGTCCATGTTGGCCATCAGCTTGTCGCGGGTGATGCCCGCGTTGTTGACCAGGATGTCGAGCCGGCCGCCGTGGTGCTCGCGGATGTGTTCGGTGATCCGATCGACGGCGTCGGCGGCGGTCACGTCGAGGGTCAGTGCGGTGCCGCCCACCTTGGTCGCGGTGATGCCAAGCGGTTCGTGCGCTCCTTCGACATCGACGCAGACCACCTTCGCGCCGTCGCGTGCGAACACCTCGGCGATGGTGGCGCCGATCCCGCGCGCGGCGCCGGTCACGACGGCGACCTTGCCGTCGAGCGGCTTGTCCCAGTCAGCGGGCGGTGAGGCATCGGCCGGGCCGACGCGGAACACCTGCCCGTCGACGTAGGCCGACTTGCCCGACAGGATGAAGCGCAGGGTTGACTCGAGACCGGTCGCCGCGGGCTTGGCGTCGGGGGAGAGGTACACCAACGACACCGTGGCGCCGCGGCGCATCTCCTTGGCCAACGACCGGGTGAAGCCTTCGAGCGCCCGCTGCGCGATCTGCTCGTGCGGGCTGGCCGTTTCGTCGGGCGTCGTCCCGATGACTACGACGCGCCCCGACGGCCCGATGTTGCGCAACACCGGCGTGAAGAACTCGTACAGGCCCTTCAGTCCGGCCGGCTCGGTGATGCCGGTGGCATCGAACACCAGGCCGCCGAACGAGTCGGCCCAGCGGCCGCCGATGTTGTTGGACACCACGTCGTAGTCCTCGGCAAGCGCAAGCCGCATGGGCTCGACGACGCGGCCCTCCCCGCCGATCAGAAGGGAACCCGCCAGCGGCGGCTCCCCGGCACGGTAGCGGCGCAGCGTTTCGGGCTGCGGGATGCCGAGCTGTTTGGCGAGGAAGTTTCCGGGCGCCGAGTGAACGAGTTGTGAGTACAGGTCGGTAGCCATGGGGACGAACTTACTCCAGAGTAAGAAGGGTGGGTACTATGGGTGCATGGCTAGTGATACCCACCGACGGGTCGCAATCCTCGGCGGCAACCGAATCCCATTCGCACGTTCTGACGGCGCCTACGCGAACGCCTCCAACCAGGACATGTTCACCGCCGCGCTCGGCGGACTGATCGACCGCTTCGACCTGGCAGGCGAAAGGCTCGGCGCGGTCATCGGCGGCGCGGTGCTCAAGCACAGCCGCGACTTCAACCTGATGCGCGAATGCGTGCTCGGCGGCGCGCTGTCGTCGTACACGCCCGCCTTCGACATCCAGCAGGCGTGCGGCACCGGCCTGCAGGCCACCATCGCCGCGGCCGACGGCATCGCCGCAGGCAGATACGACGCGGCCGCTGCGGGCGGGGTCGACACCGCATCCGACGCCCCGATCGCTTTCGGCGACGACCTGCGCCGGGTGCTGCTCGGCCTGCGCCGGTCCAAGTCCAACGTCGATCGACTCAAGCTGGTCGGCAAGCTGCCCGCGGCGCTGGGTGTCGAGATCCCGGTGAACAGCGAACCGCGTACCGGAATGTCGATGGGCGAGCACGCGGCCGTCACCGCCAAGGAGATGGGCATCAAGCGGACCGACCAGGACGAACTGGCCGCGGCGAGCCACAACAACATGGCGGCCGCCTACGACCGCGGCTTCTTCGACGACCTGGTCACCCCGTTCCTCGGGCTGTACCGGGACAACAACCTGCGTGCCGACTCGTCGGCGGAGAAGCTGGCCAAGCTCAAGCCCGTTTTCGGGGTGCGTTCCGGTGACGCGACGATGACGGCAGGCAACTCCACGCCGCTGACCGACGGTGCGTCGGTGTCGTTGCTGGCCACCGAAGAATGGGCCGAGGCGCACGGGCATCCGGTGCTGGCGTACTACGTCGACGCCGAGACCGCGGCCGTTGACTACGTCAACGGGCGCGACGGCCTGCTGATGGCGCCGACGTACGCAGTGCCCCGGCTGCTGGCCCGAAACAACCTGAGCCTGCAGGACTTCGACTTCTACGAGATCCACGAGGCGTTCGCGTCGGTCGTGCTGGCGCACCTGCAGGCCTTCGAGTCAGAGGAGTACTGCAAGGAGCGTCTCGGCCTCGACGCGGCGCTCGGCTCGATCGACCGGTCCAAGCTCAACGTGAACGGCTCGTCGCTGGCGGCGGGTCACCCGTTCGCCGCGACGGGCGGCCGCATCGTGGCCCAACTGGCCAAGCAGCTCGCCGAGAAGAAAGCCGAGACCGGTAGGCCGGTGCGAGGCCTGATCTCGATCTGCGCCGCAGGCGGCCAGGGCGTCGCGGCGATCCTCGAGGCATGAGAAAAATTCTGACGCGGCTGTAACGGCCCCGTTCAACGGATCGATACATGGGATAGCTCCGTGTTGTCGTCTGACCCCCCGACCCGACGGCAACACGGGGCGACTACTTCGGCGGATCTTTCACCGCCTTGATCGGCCCCGCCGTCGGCGGCGGGGCGAACAGGTTCCCGCGCACGCTGCCGCGGGCGGTCTGCACCGCCACCAGCCCCCACGTCCCGAGCAGTGCGACGTAGGCGACGGCGGCGGCGATCCGGAACGCGGGCAGCCCGGTGTGGATGGCCAGCTGCGTGGTGCCGGTGACGAAGGTCCCCACCGGAAACGTCAGGCTCCACCAGGTCAGCGCGAACGGCATTCCGCGCCGCAGCGTGCGCACGGTCAACTGGGTGGCCAGCGTGATCCACAGCAGGGCGAAGCCCCACACCGGAACGCCGAACAGCACCGCGAAGACGCTCATCCCGCTGGCAATGTCGGGGGCCACCGCCAGCGCGGCGTTCGAGCCGAGCAGGCCCGCCGCCGTGATGCCCTGGCCGAGCGGGCCGAGCACGATCCACAGCGTCGGGACCCGCGTTGTCCCCGACGTCCCGTACAGCGCGAGCCTGCTCCAGATCATCGTGATGATGATCACCGCCGCGACCAGTGACAGTCCGAACATGGCGTAGCAGCCGTAGAGCATCGTCGTGCGGCCGCTACCCGGGGCCATGTGCGGGATCAGCAGGGCGCCCGTCGCCGCCGACACCATCGGTGGCACCACGGGCATCAGCCACCCGCCGAACGCCGCATCCGGTTCGACGTTGAGCTGGGTGAACATCAGGTAGGGAATCGTCGCGGCGGTGAACAGTCCGCCGAGGGTGCCCGCTGACCACAACATCCAGGAGAGATCGACGGCCATCCGCTCGCCGATCAGGTCCTTGCCGGTCAGCAGCGCGCCCGCACCGACTGTCATCAGCGCCATCGGCGCGGCGCCGTAGAAGTGGCTCATCTGCGGGTTGCGCGCATGGCTGCGCGCCACGGTGGGATGGCGCGCCCATTGCGCGGTCACCGCGATCACGAGCACCACAAGCAGTGCGGCGGCGACCACCCACACGATGTGCGAGAACCCCCGCAGCCCTGGCACGTGCACCGGCAGCGTGACGCCTGCGGTGGCCACGATCCCGGTGCCCATCACCGAGGCGAACCAATTCGGTCCGAAGTTCTGCAGCCGGGCCAATTCGGTGGTCATGGGGCAACATCGTGTCACGCACGTGCTTCGATGGGTCGCATGCGAATGAGCCTCAACCTCGTCAGCGCCATCGGCGGCTCGCCAATCGATTCTCTGGTGGCGGCCCTCGCCACCGCACGCGACGAGGGTTTCCGACGGATCTGGATGGCGCAGATGCCCTTCGACGGTGACCTGTTGACGGCCCTCGCCGTGGCGATGCGCGAGGTCGACGGGATCGAGGTCGGATCCGCGGTGCTGCCGATACAGAACCAGCATCCGATGCAGATGGCGCAGCGCGCGCTCACGTTGAACGCCATCGCAGGCGGCCGCTTCATCCTCGGCCTCGGCATGACGCATCAGGCCGTCACCGAGGGCATGTGGGGGATTCCCTACGACAAGCCGGTGCGCCGGATGCGGGAGTATCTCGACGCGCTGCAACCGCTGCTCGCCGGTGAGGCCGTCAACGCGGTCGGTGAGACGGTGACGGCTCGCGGCGCTCTTCAGATCGCGGGCGCGCCGGAACCCGAGGTGTATCTCGCCGCGCTCGGTCCGCAGATGCTCAAGCTGTGCGGCCGCCGCACGGCGGGCACGCTGACGTGGATGTGCGGGCCGAAGACGCTCGGCGACCACATCGGGCCGACGCTGCGGGCGGCGGCCGAGGAGGCTGGACGGCCTGCGGGAGCTGTTCGCGTGGTGGCCGGCCTGCCGGTCAGCGTCACCGACGATGTGGCAGGAGCGCGGGCGCAGGCCGCCGAGCAGTTCGGGATGTATGGAACGCTGCCCTCCTACCGCGCGATGCTCGACCGGGAGGGCTACGCCGACCCCGAGGACGCCGCGATCATCGGCGACGAGACGGCGGTGTCCGAGCGGCTCGAGGAGTTGAGCGCGCTCGGCGTCGACGAGTTCTCCGCGGTGGTCTTCGACACCGCCCCTGAGGTGCGCGAACGCACCCGCGCGCTGCTGCTCTCGAAGGACTCCTGAGGACCGGAAATTGCCTCTGGTATGACCGTTGTCACAGGGGTACAGTCGATCGCACGACGGGTTCGGGAGTGACCGATCCAAAGAGTCGGCAAGAGGTGAAAGCCGACCGCGCGAGACTAATGTGACGCACCTCGAATGTCCTCCCGGACCCGCCCTTTATTGTTTCTGGGTCAGGTACGCGACGATGCCCGCGGTGATCGCTTCGGCGTAGCGTTGCCGCCCTTCGGGGGTCTCCATCGCGGCAGCGTCGTCGGCGTTGCGCATGTTCCCGGTCTCCACGAGGACCGCCGGATAGTCGGCGAGGTTGAGACCCGCGAGGTCGGCACGGCCGTACAGCCCGTCAGAGCCGAGATACGTGGACGGCTGCAGTCCTGCCGCGACCATGGAGTCGCGCATGACGGTCGCCAACTGCACCGACCCGGCGCCCTGCGCGTCGTTGAGCGGGGGTGCGGAGTAGTTGACGTGGAAGCCGTGCCCGGAGGGCGGTCCGCCGTCGGCGTGGATGCTGACGTTGGCGTCGGGATGCATGGCGTTGGCCGCCGCCGCCCGCGCGTCGACGCACGGCCCGACCGAGCCGTCGTCGGCCCGCGACATCTGGGTGTGCACACCCCTGCGCTCGAGCGCGGTGCGCACCATGGCCGCGACGTCCCAGTTGAAGCTGTGCTCGGGATAGCCGTCGGCCGTCGACGTCCCCGTCGTCTGGCAGTCCTTGGTGCCTCCGCGTCCGTTGGGCACCTGGCTGGTGATCGACGCGTCGTTCGCGCCGCTGTGGCCGGGGTCGATGAAGACACTCATCCCTTCGATCGAAGACGCGCGTGCGGTCGCCGGGCAGACAAGCGCAGCGAGCACCAAAACGACGCAGGCAAGGGTCACACTTCGGGATGTCACCACAGGAACACTCTCGCACTCTGCCCGCCTTGGCGAATTCTTGGCGGCGATCAGCGCTCGATGGACCACTGTCAAGTGTCGCGCCACTCGAGCCCGCCGAGAGACCAGATCGTCAGGTACGCGAGCCCGAAGAACGCCGCCACGGCGACTGCCACCCCCGTGGACTGCACGTAGGCGAAGGGTGACCGCACCCACTCGAGCGTCTCGGTGATCACCAGGGTCGGCTGTCTGACCAGATCCCACGAGTTCCACCGCTGGAAGCGTCCGATGACGACCCCTATCGCGCAGAGTCCGACGGAGACGACGACGGTCGCCCATCCGAACACCGGGCCGAACTCGCGCTCGATTCGTATGTGCACCAAGCGCATCGACACGACACCGAGCAGGATGCCCGTCCATGCCGCGAAGCCGTACTGCAGGACATGGCGCCAGAGTTCAACGCCCTCCCCCAGGTGGACGAGGTCTGTCACCAGATAGGGCGCGTTCGGCAGGAAGGCGAGCCAGCCGAGGCCCAGCGGAAGCAGCCAGACGCGGCGGCCTGCGGTGGCGAACCAGATCGCGAAGAAGACCGGGATCCATGCGAGGAACAGATTCCAGACGAGGAACCGCGTCGGGTAGTACAGCGGGCTGTACGGGTCGGTGATGCCGAGCGCAACGGTCAGGGCGCTCGTCGCCACCAGCGATACGAACAGCGCAACGAGGCGCACGGTGATCACTGCTTCAGTGTGCCGAAGCGACGCAAAAGCCCCCGGGGAAGAGTCCCGGGGGCTTTTGGTCCGATGCGGCGAGAGAAGGCTTAGAAGGCCGCCTCGTCCAGTTCCATGATGTCGTTGTCGATGTTCTCGATCACCGCACGGGTGCTGGTGAGCAGCGGCAGCATGTTCTTGGCGAAGAACGACGCAACCGCGACCTTGCCCTCGTAGAAGGCGCGGTCGTCACCGCTGGCACCTGCGTCGAGCGCCTCGATCGCGACGGCGGCCTGCTTGGCGAGCAGCCAGCCGATGGCCAGGTCTCCGACACTCATCAGGAAGCGCACGGAACCGAGGCCGACCTTGTAGAGGCTCTGGGGGGTCTCCTGCGCGGCCATCAGGTATCCGGTCAGCGAGGCGGCCATCGCCTGCACGTCCTCCAGCGCGGTCGCCAGCAGCGCCCGCTCGGCCTTCAGGCGGCCGTTGCCGGACTCGTTGCGCACGAACTGCTCGATCTGGCCGGCCACGTGGGCCAGCGCCACACCCTTGTCACGGACGATCTTGCGGAAGAAGA
Organism: Mycobacterium sp. ITM-2016-00318; assembly: GCF_002968285.2. Lineage (NCBI taxonomy): Bacteria > Bacillati > Actinomycetota > Actinomycetes > Mycobacteriales > Mycobacteriaceae > Mycobacterium > Mycobacterium sp. ITM-2016-00318. Next base: position 252,999 of record NZ_CP134400.1, read on the forward strand.
AGTCCTGCGCCTGGATGGCGGTGGTGCCCTCGTAGAGCGAGTCGATCTTGGCGTCGCGGATGTACTGCTCGATCGGGTAGTCCTGCAGGAAGCCGGAGCCGCCGAAGGTCTGCAGGCTCTCGGTCAGCTTGGCGTAGGCCTGCTCCGAGCCGACGCCCTTGACGATCGGCAGCATCAGGTCGTTGACCTTGACCGCCAGCTCGGCGTCGACGTCGTGAAGGGCCTTGGCGACCGCGTCGTCCTGATAGGTCGACGTGAACAGGTACAGCGCGCGCAGACCCTCGGCGTAGGCCTTCTGGGTCATCAGGCTGCGACGCACATCGGGGTGATGCGTGATGGTCACCCGCGGCGCGGTCTTGTCGGTCATCTGGGTCATGTCGGCGCCCTGCACGCGGTTCTTCGCGTAGTCGAGCGCGTTGAGGTAACCGGTCGACAGGGTGGCGATGGCCTTGGTGCCGACCATCATTCGCGCCTGCTCGATGACGTCGAACATCTGCGCGATGCCCTCGTGCGTCTCGCCGACCAGCCAGCCGACGGCGGGCTTGTCGTGCTGGCCGAGGGACAGCTCGCATGTCGCGGAGACCTTCAGGCCCATCTTGTGCTCGACGTTGGTGACGTACACACCGTTGCGCTCGCCGATCTCGCCGGTCTCGAAGTCGAAGTGGAACTTCGGCACGAAGAACAGCGACAGCCCCTTGGTGCCAGGCCCTGCGCCCTCGGGGCGGGCCAGCACCAGGTGAAAGATGTTCTCGAACAGGTCGCCGGAGTCACCCGAGGTGATGAAGCGCTTCACACCGTCGATGTGCCAGGAACCGTCGTCCTGCTTGACCGCCTTCGTGCGGCCTGCGCCGACGTCGGAGCCCGCGTCGGGCTCGGTCAGCACCATCGTGGAGCCCCAACCGCGCTCGGCGGCGATGACGGCCCACTTCTTCTGCTCGTCGGTGCCGAGGCGGTACAGGATGTTGGCGAAGCCTGCGCCGCCGCCGTACATCCACACTGCCGGGTTGGCGCCGAGGATGTGCTCGTGCAGTGCCCACATGAGCGCCTTGGGCGCGGGTACACCGCCGAGTTCTTCATCGAGACCGACGCGGTCCCAGCCGCCGTCGAGCATGGCGCGGACCGACTTCTTGAACGGCTCGGGCAGCGTCACGGAGTGAGTCTTGGGGTCGAACGTCGGGGGGTTGCGGTCGCTGTCGGCGAACGACTCTGCGATCGGGCCCTCGGCCAGCCTGGCGATCTCGCCGAGCATGTCCCTGGCGGTGTCGGCGTCGAGGTCGGCGTATTCGCCCTCACCGAGCGCCTTGTCGAGGCCCAAGACCTCGAACAGATTGAAAACCTGGTCACGAACGTTGCTCTTGTAGTGGCTCACGTTTCCTCCTCGTCGAGAATGCCACTGTCGGTTGGGTACTTTTGGCTAAGTTACCCACCAGTAACTGCGGCCGACTATACCGCCCGGTAACTTCAACGCAAAGCCACCCCGAGCAATTTCCGGCGGCTAAGTAACCAGACGGTTGGTCGGGTGCCGTCTGACCGGCAGAAATCCGCATTGATCTGCTGTTTCGTTCGCCTGTGATACCTGCCACAGCGTTGTCACACAGACCACTAAGGTGAACGTATGCAACAGCGGGTGGCGGTATGGGGAACGGGCAACATGGGGTCGACGGCGATCCGGTCGGCACTCGCGTTCCCCGGGCTGGGGCTATCCGGGATCATCACCTCGTCGGAGGCGAAGAACGGCATGGACGCCGCCGAGTTCGTCGGCCTCGACAGCCCCACCGGGCTGATGGCGACGACGGACGTCGACGCCGCGCTCGCCGCATGCGACGCCGTCGCCTACATGGCGTCCGGCGACGTCCGTCCCGAGGAGGCGGTCAACGACATCGAGCGCTGCCTGCGGGCGGGCAAGCACGTCGTCACGCCGTCGCTGTACTCGCTCTACGACCCGCGGTCCGCGCCGCCCGAGTGGGTCGAGCGACTGACCGCGGCCGCCGAGGAGGGCGGTTCGACGCTGCTCGTCAGCGGCGTCGATCCGGGCTGGGGCAATGACGCGCTCGCTGTGACGGCGGCCAGCCTCTGCACCCGCATCCGATCCATCACCTGTCAGGAGATCTTCGACTACTCCACCTACGACCAGCCGTTCGCGGTCAAGGTGTCCTGCGGCTTCGGCGGCTCGATGGACGAGACGCCGATGATGCTGCTGCCGACGATCCCCACGATGGTGTGGGGCGGCAACGTCCGGCTGATCGGCCGCGGGCTCGGCATCGAGATCGACGACATCACCGAAGAGGTCGAGCGCCTTCCCCTCCAGCAGGCGGTGGACACCGTGATGGGCCGCTTCGACGAGGGCACGCAGGGCGCCTTCCGGCTCAAGGTGATCGGCTGGTCCGGCGGCAAGCAGCGGGTCGTCATCGACCACATCACCCGCATCCATGCCTCCTGTGCGCCCGAGTGGCCCTATCCCGACGAGGGCGTCGGCGATCACCGCGTCATCGTGGACGGCGATCCTGCGCTGACGATCACGACCCGCGCCGACGTGCCCGGTGGGACCCGCGCCGACGGTGGAAACACCACCGCCGCGAATCGACTGCTCGGCGCGATCACCTGGCTCGCGGAGCAGAAGCCGGGCATCTACGACGGACTGCAGGTGCCACTGCGCTCGGCGTTGCCCGCCGAGGCGGAAGCCGAGCGCTGGAGCGACTGAGCTAGTCCGAGTTCTCTTCCATTTCTGCACCACGGTCGCTGTCGAGCCCGAATCGCGACCCTGGCGCAGAAATCGCTACTGCGATGGGTGACTCCGCTGCGGCCGGCGCGGGTTCCGGCTCTTGCGGCTGTGTTTCCGTCGGTTCCGCATCGGGCAGCTGGCCAACGAGATACTCGGCGAGCCCACCGATGGTCGGGTAGTCGAAGACCGCGGTCGCGTTGATGGTGAACTTGCCGCCGAACTGACTGTGCAGCCGGTTGCGCAATTCGATCGCCATCAGCGAGTCGGTACCCAGATCGAGGAACCGGCTCGACGCGGCAGGCGGTTGAGCCAGGCGCAGGAAGTTCTGCACTTCCCGCTGAAGGAACTCGGTGACGAAACCGGCGCGCTGCGGCACCGGAATCTCCATCAGCGCCTTGAGCAACTCGCTGTCACCGGTCACCTCGCCAACGGCACTCGGCAGCACGAGGTCGAGGATCGGCGGCCGCGAACCGCCGAGCACTTTCGCCGCCCGCTGCCAGTTGGCCTTGATGACAGTGCCCTGGCCGGTGCCGTTGGCGACCACCTCGGCGAGAGCGCCGAGCGCGGCCGAAGGCTCGAGCGGAATCAGGCCCTGGGCGCCGATATTGGCGGTCGCCGCCTCCGAGGAGGCCATGCCGCCCTGCGCCCACGGACCGAAGTTCACGCCGGTGGCAGGCAGACCCTGCGCCCTCCTCCGCGCGACAAGGCCGTCCAGAAGCGCGTTGGCGGTGGCGTAGTTGGCCTGACCGGGCGAGCCGAACAGGCTGGAAACCGACGAGGACACGATGAAGAAGTCCAGCTCATCGTCCCTCGTCAACCGGTCCAAGTGGTAGGCGCCGAACGCCTTGGGCGACAACGTCGTCCGGAACCGCTCCACGCTCTGCGCGGACAGCAAGCCATCATCGAGCACACCGGCCAGATGCACCACCCCAGCCAGCGGCGGCAACTCGTCGTGAATCCGATCCAGCAGCGTTGCCACCTCGGACTCGTCGCCGACATCGGCTGAGAAGATGTGGATCCTGCAGTGGTAGCGCTCGGTGATCTCGTCGATCGCCTGTTGCGCCTGCGCGTCCGGCGCGCGGCGACTGGTCAGCACGATGTCACCGGCACAGCGTTGGGCCAGATAGGCCGCGGTATGCAGACCGATCGCGCCGAGGCCGCCGGTGATCAGGTAGCTCCGGTCGCCGCGCGGCTGCAGCGGGGTGGGTATCTGCACCACGATCTTGCCGATGTGCCGAGCCTGCTGCATGCGACGGAACGCGGCCCTCGCCTCGGTCAGCGGATAGATCTCGGCGGGCAGCGGCTTCCACTCACCCTTGCCCAATCCCTCCGACACCTCGGTCAGCAACTTCCGGATCCGCTCGGGCTCACAGAGGGTCACCGTGTCCAGCGCGACGATCTCGTATTCGATGTCGGGACGCGCTTCCGCCATCTGCTCCGTTGTCCAGATGTCGCGCTTGGCGATTTCGGCGAACCGGCCGTTCTTGGCAGTGGCCCGCACCGTCGCTTCGAGGAACCCCTCGTTGGTGAGGCTGTTGAGCACGACGTCAACACCCGAGCCGCCGGTGTCCGCCAAGATTTGATCAGCGAAATCCGTTGTGCGCGAGTCATATACGTATTCCACACCCAGATCGCGCAGGGTCGCGCGCTTGTAGGTGCTCGCGGTGGCGAAGACGATAGCGCCCTGCTGTTGAGCCAGCTGAACGGCGGCGAGGCCGACACCACCGCTGGCGGCGTGGATGAGGACCCGGTCGCCGGGCTTGATCTGAGCCCAGTCGAACGCCAGGCGGACCGTCAGCGCCGCGGCCGGGATGGTGGCCGCCTCGACCGCACTGATCCCGTCGGGAATCGGCGCGAGCAACTGGGCGGGCACATTGAACCGGCTGGCGAACGCGCCCTGCATGAAGCCGTAGACGCGCTGGCCGACCTCGAGTTCGCTGACGCCGTCGCCCAATTGGGTGACGGTGCCAGCGAAGTCGCCGCCGATCGGCCCGGGGTCGCCCGGGTAGAGCCCGAGGACGTTGAGCACGTCGCGGAAGTTGAGGCCCGCGGCCTCCACCGCGACCTGCACGTAGCCTTCCTCCGGCGGCGGCACGTCCTTCTCGATCAGGCGAAGGTTGTCGATCGCGCCACGTTCGGTGGGCGCGAGTGCGTAGTCGCCTCCCCGCGGCACCGTGAGATGACCGCTGCGGGCCCACGGCAGCAGCCGTGATGCCAGCAGCTTGCCTTGTCGCAGCGCCAGTTCCGGCTCGTCGGCACCGGTGCCGAGCAGGCCTGCCAGTACCTTCACGGCCTCCGGTGAACCGTCGCAGTCGACCAGCTTGCACCGCAGCGCAGGTTCCTCGTTGATCGTTGTCCGCCCGAGCCCCCACAGTGCCGCCTGCACCGGATCGACCGGCTCGCCGGATTCGCATGCCACCGCGCCCTCTGTGACGATCCACAGCCCGCCGGGCAGCTTCACCCGGCCGCCCTGCACGGTGTGCACGGCGCTGAGCAGGTTGGCGATCTCGTCTTCGAGCCGTGCGGCGACCTCGAGGGTGGACTCGTCTGGGCTCGGCCCAGCGCTGCGCCAGACCACACCGGAGAACGGCAGACCGCGTTCGGCCGCCTGGGTCAGCAGCTGCCCGAGGGGCTCCGGATCCGTTGTCCGGTCGAACGGAATGCAACCGGGCACCGTGGCGGCCAGCTCGTCGAATCCGGCGATCAGCCAGGTGCCGCTCGCGCTCTCGACCACGTCATCGGAACCCTGCAACGGAACCTCGTGCCAGCCGACGGTGTACAGGAGCCGGGTGGCGTCACCGCCGAGTCCGCGCAGCAGCGCCTCGCGCGGCGCGCGCTTGACCGTGAACTCGCGGATCCCGCCGAGCAGGCGGCCGTCCCGGTCGACGAAATCGAGGTCGAATACCTGGGTTTCGGCGTCGAGGTCGCTCTTGTGCCACCGCGCGCGGCAGTAGAACCTGCGCGGCATCTTCTCCCGAAGGAACACCTGCCCGTACCGCAGCGGCAGGTAGAGGTCGTCAACTCCCTGTTCGGCTGCCAGCATCGCCGGGAACGCCGGGAAGGCGACACCGGTGCAGAGATCCATCAGCACGGGATGCATCGGCTCGGTGCCGAGGTTCTCGGCGAGTTCCTCGCCGACGGTGATGTCGCCGATCGCCTCACCCTCGGTGAGCCACAGCGACTTCAGCGAACCAGACCAGTTCGGTCCCCACGCGAGCTCCATGTCGGCGAACGTCTCGAACAGGTCCTGCGGACGCATGCGCTCCATCCGCTCGATCGCCGCATCGACGGGCTCGTCCTGCTCGGGTGCCTGCTCGTCATCGACACCGGTGACGGCGGTGCCCTCGGCGTTGAGCGACCAGTCCGAGTCGCGGTCACCGTACGGGCGGCTGTGCACCTGGAAGCGCAACTCGCCATCGGCCTCCAGCGGATGCAATGTCAGCTGCACCTCCCGAGAAGCCTTCTCGGGCAGAATGATCGGCTCGTAGAAGAAGAGATCCTTCACCCTCGCAGGGGTACCGACAGCGGCCAGCGTCATCGCCGCATACGTCGCGCCCGGCACCACAACGGTGCCGTAGATGACGTGGTCGGAGAGCCACGGCTGCGACTTGACCGACAGCCTGCTGGTGTAGACGGTGTCACCGGAGGCGAGATCCTTGGCACTGCCGAGGATTGCCGAGCCCCCGGTGCCATAACCGTCGGAGCCGGCCATTGCCGATGTCTTGGGCCAGAACCGGCGACGCTGGAACGGATAGGTGGGCAGCTCGACCCTGCGGCGCGGCTGACGATCCAGCGCGGCGAAATCAGGCCGGTGGCCGCCGACGTATGCGGCGGCAAGTGCGTCGGCGATCTGACGGCGGTCGCCGACGCCCTTGCGCAGCGAGACGATCGCCCGCGGCGCGGCCAGATGCTCGGGCCAGACCTGCACCGCAGCTCCGGCCAGCACCGGCTGCGGACCGATCTCCATCAGGACCGAGCAGCCGAGCGCCGCCGCGGTGCGCACGCTCTCGGCGAACTGCACCGGCTGGCGGGAATGCCGCCGCCAATACCGGGCGTCGAGCGGCGTCTGTGTCGTCAGCACGGCACCGGTGCGGTTGCAGATCAGCGGCAGGGTCGGGGCGGCGTAGGTCAATTGCGCCGCGTACGACTCGAATTCGTCCAGTATCGGATCGAGGAGCTCCGAGTGGAACGCGTGGCTGGTCTGAAGCCAGGTGCAGCGAATCGCGTCGTCTTCGAGCGTGGCGACGATCTTCTCGAGATCCTCGCCGGGACCCGACAGCACGGTGTTGGGCCCGTTGTACGCGCCGACCGACCCCCGCGGGTACTGGCCTGCGACCTGCTCGACGTGCTTGGCGTCGGTGAACACCGCCACCATCCGCCCCCCTTCGGGCAGGCTGCCGAACAGCCGGCCGCGCTGGGCCATCAGCCGTGCGCCGTCATCGAGGCTGAACACGCCGGCCACACACGCCGCGGCGTACTGGCCGACACTGTGCCCGAGCACCACGTCGGGCTCGATGCCCCACGACTGCCACAGCCGGGCAAGGCCCATCTCCACGGCGAACAGCGCCGGCTGGGCAAACGACGTGTGCCGCAGTGTTTCTCCGGCTTGGCCGCCGGTCTCGCGACCAGTGGCGAACAGCACCTCGAGCAGCGGGCGCGGCAGTATGTCCTTGACAGCCTCCGCGCACCGGTCGACCGTCTCGGCGAAAACCGGCTCGGCGTCGTACAACTCGCGCGCCATCCCCGGATACTGACTGCCCTGCCCGGTGAACAACCATGCGGTCGTCGGTCGGTCAGTGCACTCGCCGCGGACCACGCCGGGGCGCACCCTGTTCGCCGCCAACTCGGTCAGCCCGTCGTGGGCCGTCTGCACCGAGTCCACGACCAGCGCGGCGCGGTGTTCGAAATGTGAGCGACCGGTTCCGGCGGTGCGGCACACGTCGGCGAGATCGGCATCGGGATGGGCGGTCAGCCAGGTCTCGTACCGTTCTGCGAGCGCAACCAGTGCTTCCGGTGACCGCGCCGACAGCGGCAGAACATTGACGGACTGCTGACCGGTGTCCGGCGAAATCGACTCCGCCGCAGCGCTTTCCGCCGCCGCCATTTCTGCGGGCACCGGTGGTGTCGGCGCCTCCTCGATCAGCACATGTGCGTTCGTACCGGTGAACCCGAAGGAGCTGACGCCTGCGCGCCGAGGCCGTCCGTTGGCGTGCCACGGAATCGCCTTGTCGACGACCCGGACCGGAAGTGAATCCCACGGGATGTGTGGCGACGGGTTGTCGAAGTGCAGGCTCTGCGGCAGCACCTCGTTCTGAAGCGACAACACGACCTTGATCAGGCCCGCTGCGCCCGACGCTGATTCGAGGTGGCCGATGTTGGTCTTCACCGATCCCATCAGCAACGGACGGTCCGCCTCACGTGACGCGCCGTAGGCGGCGGCTGCCGCCTGCACCTCGATCGGATCACCCAGCGGGGTTCCGGTGCCGTGTGCCTCGAGATAGTCGACGTCGCCGCCCGCGAGCCCCGCGCGAGCCAGCACCGTTCCGATCAGTCGTTGCTGCGCCCCGCCGTTTGGCACGGTGAGACCGCTGGATGCGCCGTCCTGGTTGACCGCGCTGCCCGGGATGATCGCGTGCACCCGGTCGCCGTCGCGTTGCGCATCGCTCAGCCGCTTGAGCACCAGCATGCCGCAGCCCTCACTGCGCACGTAGCCGTCGGCGGAAGCATCGAAGGTCTTGCATCGCCCGACGGGCGAGAGCATCCGCGCGCGGGACGCGGCGACCATCGTCACGGGACTCAGCAAGACGTTCACGCCGCCTGCCAGCGCCATGTCGCAGTCGCCGGAGTGCAGCGCCTGGCACGCCTGATGGACGGCCACGAGTGCCGAACTGCATGCGGTGTCGACGGCCATCGCGGGACCTTCGAGCCCGAGTGCGAAGGCCACCCGGCCCGAGATGGCGTTGAGTGCGTTTCCGGTGATGAAGTAGGGCTGGATCTTGTCGATCGACTCCGAGGACAGCAGGTGCGCGTATTCGTTGGCGGCCACGCCCGCGAAGATGCCGGTCCTGCTGCCGCGCAGTGTCGCGGGCGAGTATCCGGCCCTCTCGAGGCCCTCCCACACCGTTTCGAGCATCAACCGCTGCTGCGGCTCGATCCACACCGCCTCGCGCGGCGAGATGCCGAAGAACTCGGGATCGAATCCGTCGATACCGTCGAGGAAGCCACCGAAGCGCGTATAGGTCTTGCCGGGCGTCTCCGGATCCGGGTCGTAGAACTCGTCGATGTCGAACCGGTCTTCGGGAATTTCCCGGATCGCGTCGACGCCGCCGGCGAGCACGTCCCAGAATGCCTCCGGGTCGGGCGCGCCGGGGAAGCGGCACGACACCGCGACGATCGCGATGGGTTCGTCGGTTCGCGTCACCGATGCCACCTGCGCCGCCGGCTTCGGCTGCTCGCTGAGCCCAAGCACATCGCCAAGCAGGTATTCGGCGACGTCGATCAGTCGTGGGTAGTCCATCACCAGGGTGATGGGGATCTCGCGACCCACCCCCGCCTCGATGCGGCGCCGCAGTTCAACGGCCATCAGCGAATCCATGCCGAGGTCGAAGAAACCCGCGTCCTCGCGAATCTCCGCGGTGTCGACGCGCGTCACCTCGGCGACCGCGTTGCGCAGGTAATCTGTGAGAAGCTTCTTGCGTTGCTGGACAGGCGCATTCGTCAGCTGCTCGACCAGCTGGGTCGTCCCGGACGCCGTCACCGCGGGCGCCGCATCAGGCACCTCGCGGCTCAGCTCCGCCAGGAACGCTCTCCGGCCCGCCTGCTGGTAGAGCGGCAGGAACCGGGCCCAGTCGATCCGGGCCACCACGCCATGGGCGGCAGGGGACGCCGCGACGTCGGCCAGCCCAGCCAGTGCGTCGGCCGGCGACAACGTGCGGACTCCACGCCGGTCCAGTCGTGCGCGCGATTCCGCGTCGGCCATCCCCGCCGACCAGGGGCCGAAGTTCACGCTGATCCCGGCGATGCCCTTCTCACGCAGCCGAGAGGCCATCCCGTCGAGGAATGCGTTGGCCGCGCCGTAGGCGGTCTGACCGAATCCGCCCCATACCGAGGCGATCGACGAGATGTTGATGAAGAAGTCGAGCTCGAGATCTTCGGCTGCTTCACTGAGATGCCATGCGCCCCAGACCTTACCGGCGAAGACGCGATCCACCTCGGCATCGTCCTGGTCGCTCAGCGGAGTGGTTCCGATCTCGCCTGCCGCGTGCACTATCCCCGCCAGCGGCGGCATGTCGGCCTGTACGCCCGCCAAAAGGCGCGCGACGTCGTGCGCATCGGCGACATCGGCGGTGACGACGCGGATGTCGCAGGCGTGCTGCTTGCCGAGTGCGTCGATGCGCTCACGGGTCGCTTCGGTCGGCGCACGTCGACTGGTCAGTACCAGATGCTCGGCGCCTTGGGCGGCCAGGAATGCGGCGATCTCCAGCCCTATCGCCCCTAGCCCGCCGGTGACCAGATACGTTGCGCCCTTACGCAATTCCAGCGGCGCGCCGGTCGGCTTCGCTGTTCGTCGCACCAGCCGGGGGACATAGACAGCATGACCCCGCAGCGCGATCTGGTCCTCTCGGACCGCCGCGTCGTCCGACGTCGCGATCTGGTCGATGATCAGAGACCATTGGTCGGCGGTGCCGTCACCGAGATCGGCGAGGCCGCCCCACACCTGGGGAAGCTCAAGCGCCGCGGCGCGCCCGAATCCCCAGAGGCAGCTCTGATCCGGAGAAACGCTGTCGGTGTCGGTGACCCGTTGTGCGCCGCGGGTTATCACCCAGACGGGCCTGCGCAGCTCGGCGGCGAGCGCGGCGGCGAAGAGCCTGCGCGTTCCGCCGAGCACTCGGTGTTGCATCCGCAACAGGGACTGCATCGACGGTGCGGTTTCGGAGTCCAGGGCCGCGACATGCACGATGCGCAGCATCGGATCGTCGGTCGCCGCCGCACGCAGCGCATCTGCGAGCGTTTCGGTGTCCGCATCGGAGTCGGGCAGGCCGATGATCCGGTGCCGGTGGCCGCGCTGCGTCAACAGATCGACGAACGGCTCGATCGCCTCGGTGTGGTCGCCGATGATGATCCAGCTGCCGGCATCCGCACCGGAGCTCGACGTGGCGGATTTCTCCCAGCGGAACTCATAGCGGTCATCTGCGATGGACTGCGTCCTCCGCTGCTGATTGTGTTGTGCTGCAAGCTTAGTCAGCACGCCCAACGTCTGACCGTCGCCGCTTCCACCGTCGATCAGCGCCGCGAGTTCCTCGAGCCCGCCGTCCTCGAGAAGACGGACGGCTTCGGTGCGCGGTCCACCGATGTGCTGCTGCTGGTTGGGCCGCTCTCGGTTGTCCAGATACCAGTACTGGCGATGCTCGAACGGATAGGTGGGCAGGTCGAGCTTTCGCGCGTGTGGCGCAAGGAGTGCGCCGAAGTGCGGCAGGTGGCCCGCGACATAGGCGTCGGCGAGCGCCTCGGTGATCTGGCGATGGTCGGCGGTGTTGCGCCGCAACGACGCGATCGCACGCGGCGTGGTGGCCGGGTCGGGCCAGGCCCGCAGTGCTGCGGCGGTGAGAACCGGCTGTGGACCGATCTCCAGCAGCACCTTGCAGTTCAGGTCGGCGAGTGTCCGCACGCTCTTGGCGAACTCGACGGGTTGCCGGGCATGGCGGCGCCAATAGGCGCCGTCGAGTTTGACGTTTCTGCCGAGCGCCGCGCCCGTGCGGTTGCAGACCAGGATCCGCTGAGGTGCGCCGTATTCGAAGCGGTTCGCAAAGGCCTCGAACTCGTCGAGGATCGGGTCCAGAAGCGCAGAGTGGAACGCGTGGCTGGTTTCCAACCAGTCGCACCGGACGCCGGCAGCGGTCAAGGCGGCCACTGCCTGGTCGAGATCCTTTGCCGGCCCGGATAATACGGTGTTGGCGCCGTTGTACGCGGCTACCGACAGGCTCGGGAACTCATCGGTGAGGCTTTCGACGCGCTGGTCGTCGGCGAACACCGCGACCATCCGACCGCCCGCAGGCAGGCTGCCGAACAGTCGGCCGCGCTCGGCCATCAACAGCGCACCGTCGGTGAGGCTCAGCACACCCGCGACGCACGCCGCCGAATACTGGCCGACGCTGTGGCCGAGCACCACGTCGGGATCGAAGCCCCATGACTGCCACAGGTGAGCCAGGCCCATCTCCACCGCGAACAGTGCGGGCTGTGCGTAAGACGTCTGCCTCAGCGTCTCTTCGCCGTCCGGGCTGTCCAGATCGAAAATGACGTCGAGCAACGGCTTTTCCAGGACGTCGGCGACAGCGGCCGCGCACCGGTTGAGTGTCTCGGCGAAAACCGGTTCGGTGTCGAACAATTCGCGCGCCATGCCCGGGTATTGGCTGCCTTGGCCGGTGAACAGCCACGCCGTCTTCGGCGGATCGTGGGACTCGCCCCGGACAATGCCGGGTGCCGGGCGGTCATCTGCGAGTGCACCGAGAAGCTCGACGGCGGATTCCTTCGAGTTGACCACCAACGCGGCCCGCTGCTCCAGGTGCGCGCGCCCCGCTCCCGCGGTCAAGCACACGTCAGCAAGGGTGGCGTCCGGGTGCGCGGCCAGCCAGTTGCGGTAGGTGCCTGCGAGCTGAACCAGCGCGTCGGGTGTGTGCGCCGAGAGCGGGAGAATGCTGAACTTGCGCCGGCCGGGCTGCTCGATCCGGGCGGGCCGTTCGGCCGCCACCGGCGCTTCCTCGAGGAGGACGTGCGCGTTCGTGCCCGCGAAACCGAACGAGCTCACGCCTGCGATGCGCGGCTCGCCGTTGCGTTCCCACGGGGTCGCCTCCTTGACCACCTGCAGGGCGAGCCGGTCCCAGGGGATGTGCGGCGACGGGTTGTGGAAGTTCAGGTGCGGCGGGAGCAGTTCGTTCTCCAGCGACAGGACGACCTTGATGACGCCCGCGATGCCCGCGGCCGCCTCAAGGTGCCCGATGTTGGTCTTGGCCGAGCCGATCAACAGCGGCCGGCTCGCCTCGCGCCCCTGACCGAGCACGGCGCCTGCGGCCTGCGCCTCGATCGGGTCGCCGAGCGATGTCCCGGTGCCGTGCGCCTCCAGGTATCCCACGTCGCTTGGTTCGAGGTCGGCGCGTTTCAGCGCATCGGCGATTACCCGTTGTTGTGCAACGCCGTTGGGCACCGTCAAGCCGCCCGATGCACCGTCCTGGTTTATCGCACTGCCGCGAATTACGGCGCGGATGCGGTCACCGTCGCGGACCGCGTCCTCGAGGCGTTTGATGACGATGACGCCGCAGCCCTCGCCGCGTACGTAGCCGTCGGCGGCCGCGTCGAACGTCTTGCACCGGCCGTCGGGCGCGAGCATGTGGGCATGAGAGAAGGTGATCATGGTGGCAGGCGTGAGCATGACGTTCGCGCCGCCGGCCAGCGCGAGGTCACATTCGCCCAACCGCAGCGCCTGGCATGCCTGATGGATCGCCACCAGCGACGAACTGCACGCGGTGTCGACGGCGACACAGGGACCCTGCAGTCCAAGGCGGTAGCTGATCCGGCCCGCGGCGGCGGCGTTCGACGTCCCGATGGCCATGTAGGCCTCGATCTCGGGGTAGGTCAGCTCGTCGGAGGCCATTCCGAGGTAGTCGTGGGTGGCCAGGCCGACGAAAACGCCGGTGTTGGTGTCGGCCAGTTCCGTTGGGGCGGTGCCGGAGTGCTCCACCGCACGCCAGGCGGTCTCCAGAAGGATCCGATGCTGCGGGTCCATCAACCTGACCTCGCGGGTCGACATCCCGAAGAACGGCGCGTCGAACCCCGTCACGTCGTCGACGAAACCCGCACGACGGGTCACGACCTTGCCGGGTGTGCCGGGCTCCGGATCGAAGAACTCGTCGACGTCCCAGCGGTCCTCGGGCACCTCCGATATCGTTTCCCGGCCCTCCCGCAGCACGTCCCAGAATCCATCGGCATCCGGAGCACCCGGAAAGCGCGCTGCGTAGCCGACGATGGCGAAACGAGCCGGCTCGGTCAGCCGTTCGGCGGGAGCCACGAAGTTGTCCTCCTTGAGGGGTTCGGCGGTAGCGTGCAAATCAACGCAGACGAAAACTATTGCACGCAAGTCGTTGGCACGCGAGGCGTTGCTAATGGGCTGCCACAAGCGAAAAGCGACTCGACCGTAACCGAGGGTATGTTGATCCAGCAAAGTGTGATGCCGGGCGCCGGACCGGCCAACCAGGAAGGATGGCGTTTTGCGCATTGGCAAGATAACTATTGGCGCTCTTGACGAATGGGCGGTGAATCCGGGCTCGGTCACCTCTTGGCGCCCGACCGCGGCGGCTCAGGAAACGGCGCGACGCGCGCCTGTGAGCCCGGTGCCAGTTAGCTACATGCAACGTCAGCATCTACGCAACTACAGCGACCGCAGCGCTGCGGGACTGAACTTCTCCCGGCAGATCATCGCCAGCTGCGATGTGCCGGGCCAGTGCGATATCTCAGCCATGGACCACGCGGTCAATGCTTACCTGCGTCGGCACGACACGTTCCGCAGCTGGTTCTCCGAGACCGCCGAGGGAGAGTTCATCCGGCATGCCGTCGCCGATCCGGCCGACATCGAATTCCGGCCCGTCGATCACGGTCACATGACCGTCGACGAGATACGCGATCACGTTGTGGCGATACCGAATCCGCTGGAGTGGGGCTGCTTCGTTTTCGGGATAGTTCAGAACGACAGCTACTTCTCATTCTTCGCCGCTATGGACCATGTCCACGGGGACGCGACCCTGATCGGCACGACAATGCTGGAAGCCAACGGGATGTACTCGGCGTTGAGCGGGACCGGACAGGCCCTCGCGCTTCCCGACGCAGGTAGCTTCGACGACTTCTGCGTCCGTGAACGCGAGTACACGTCGGAGTTGACGGTGGATACGCCGGAGGTACAGGCCTGGATCGACTTCGCCGAGAACGACGGTGGTGGCTTCCCTGGATTCCCGCTGCCACTGGGCAATCCGAACGACTCGACGAAGAGCGACATGACGTCGCACATCCTGATGAACACGGCGCAGACCGAACGCTTCGAATCGGCCTGCACGGCCTCGGGCGCGCGGTTCGTCGGCGGCCTGTTTGCCTGTCTGGGCCTGGTGGAGCATGAACTCACCGGGGCGCTGACCTATTACGGGCTCACTCCGAGGGATTCCCGGACCGCAAGCGACAATTTCATGACGCAGGGATGGTTCACCGGGTTGATTCCGATCACCGTTCCGGTTGCGGCGACGTCTTTCACCGATGCCGCATGGGCGGCGCAGGCCTCTTTCGATTCCGGTCTGGACATGGCCAGGGTGCCGTATTACCGCGTTTTGGAGTTGGCGCCCTGGCTGAACTGGCCACAGCCGAACTTTCCTGTGTCGAATTTCCTGCACGGCGGTGCAGCACCGCTGAATGCGATTCTTGCGGCGGCGGACATGGGCCTTGCGAACAATATCGGGATCTACCCCGACGGCCGGTTCTCCTACCAGTTGACGATCTACATTTTCCGGTACGCGGAGGGCACGGTCATGGCGATCATGCATCCCGACAACCCGGTCGCCAGAAAATCGGTCACCCGCTACATGGACGCGATGAGATCGGTGGCCGTGCGGGTTGCTGACAGCGGCGACTGGGGACGCGTCGCATAGCGCGAGCAAAATATGGCCAGAGTTTTTTCGCGACGCGCGAATTCGCGGCGAGGATGAGGACGATATGCGACGTCTAGCCGGTGTTGTGGTGCGGTGGCCGTGGGTGGTCATCGGGGTGTGGATCGCGATCGCGGTCGCACTGCCCCTGACGTTCCCGAGCCTGAATGAGATGGCGCAGCGCAATCCGCTCGCCATCCTGCCCAGCGACGCCCCCTCCAGCGTCGCAGCCAGGCAGATGACCGAGGCGTTTCGCGAATCAGGCTCGGACAACCTGCTCGTCGTCGCGTTCATCAACGAAGACGGGCTCAAGCCCGCTGACGAGGACACCTATCGCAAGGTCACCGACGCCCTGCGCGACGATGTGACCGATGTGGTGATGGTTCAGGACTTCATCACCACCAAGCAGTTGCGCCCGTTTCTGACCAGCAAGGACAAGACGACATGGGTCCTGCCGGTCGGTCTCGCGGGCGAACTGGGTACGCCGCGCGCCTACGAGTCCTTCAACCGGGTGTCCGACATCGTTCAACACCACGTGCCCGACGGCCCACTCACCGTCTACGTCACCGGGCCTGCGGCCACCGTCGCCGACCTCACCGTCGCGGGCGAGCACGACCGAATGCCCATCGAGATCGCGATCGCCGTCCTCGTGCTGCTCGTCCTGCTGGTGGTCTATCGCAACCCGATCACCATGCTTCTGCCGCTGGCGGCGATCGGGACGTCGCTGGTGACCGCACAGGCCCTGGTGGCCGGAGTGTCGGAATTCTTTCACCTCGGCGTCTCCAATCAATCGGTCATCTTCCTGAGCGCGATGATCGCAGGCGCGGGCACGGACTACGCGGTCTTCCTCATCAGCCGCTACCACGACTACCTGCGACGAGGCGCCGATCTCGAGGATGCGGTGCGGCGCGCGATGATCTCGATCGGCAAGGTAATCACCGCATCCGCCGCCACGGTGGGTGTCACGTTCATCGGGATCAGCTTCGCCAAAATGGGCGTGTTCTCCACGATCGGCGTGGCGTGCGCAATCGGGGTCGGGGTGGCCTTCCTCGCCGCGATGACCCTCCTGCCTGCCATCCTGGTTCTGGCCGGGCCGCGCGGCTGGGTCAAACCGAGGCGTGAGCTCACCGCCCGGTTCTGGCGACGTTCGGGCGCGCGCATCGTGCGGCGGCCGAAGGCGCACCTCGTGGGGAGCCTGCTCGTGCTTGCTCTTCTGGCAGGCTGCGCCGGCCTCGTGCAGTACAACTACGACGATCGAAAAGCGCTCGGCCCTTCGGAGCCCAGCTCGATCGGCTACACGGCGCTGGAGCGCCACTTCCCGATCAGTCAGGCCGTGCCCGAATACGTTCTCGTCCAGTCACCGCGTGACCTGCGCACCCCGCAGGCCCTGGCCGACCTGGAGCAGATGGCGCAGCGGGTCAGCCAGCTGCCGAACATCGGCCTGGTCAGCGGCATCACCCGACCCACCGGACAGGTGCCGCCGGAGTTCCGCGCGACCTATCAGGCAGGCATCGTCGGTGACCGGATGGCGCAGGGTTCAGCCCAGATCGGTCAGAGCACCGGCGACCTCAACCGGTTGGCCGGCGGGGCCAACACGCTGGCCGACAGCCTCGCCGACGTCCGCGGCCAGATCAACAAAATCGCGCCGAGCATGCAACGCCTTATCGACACGCTCTCGGCGATGCGCAGCCAGTTCGGCGGGGACAAGTTGGTCAAGCAGGTCGAAGCCGCCGCCCAGCTGGTGCAGAGCATCAACGCCATCGGAAATGAAATGGGGGTGAACTTCTCCGCCGTCAGGGACATGTTCGCATGGGTGGGTCCGGTGCTGGCCGCGCTGAACGGCAACGCGATCTGCGACGCCAACCCGTCCTGCAGCGCCACCCGTATTCAATTCCAGAAGCTGGTCGACGCACGAAACGAAGGGCGCCTCGACCAGGTCAACACCCTTTCTGCCCAGCTACAGGAGTTCGGGGACCAGAAGTCGCTCAACGCAACGGTCAAACAACTCAACGACACGCTGTCCACGTTCAGCTCGGCGGTGCGTTCGATGGGTCTCGATCGGCCCGGTGGCCTTCAGGCGGGTCTGACCGAGGTCAGGCAGGGCGCCAACAAGTTGGCCGACGGGAGCCAGCAGGTGGCAGGCGGAGTGGACCAACTGGTCGGCCAGGTCAAACTCGTGGGCGCCGGACTCGACGAGGCGGCCGCCTTCCTGCTGGCGATGCGAAACGATGCGGCCGATCCGTCGATGGCGGGGTTCAACATCCCTGCCCAGATCCTGCAACTCGACGACTTCAAGAAGGCCGCGCAGATCTTCGTCTCGCCCGACGGGCACTCAGCGCGGTACCTGGTGCAGACCACGCTGAACCCGTTCAGCGCCGAGGCGATGGACCAGGTGAATGAGATCAGCAACGCCGCCAAGAGCGCGCAACCGAACACCCAACTGGCCGACGCGACGATATCGATGGGGGGCTTCCCCGCCGCGCTGCGGGATACGCGTGACTACTACGAGCACGATATCCGCTTCATCATCATCATGACGCTCATCGTGGTCCTGCTGATCCTGATGGCGCTGTTGCGCGCGATCATCGCGCCGCTGTATCTCATTGGCTCCGTGGTGGTCTCGTACTTCGCCGCGCTCGGCATCGGCGTTCTGACGTTCCAGTTCCTACTCGATCAGCCGTTGCATTGGAGCGTGCCGCCGCTGGCGTTCGTGGTGCTGGTCGCCGTCGGCGCCGACTACAACATGCTCTTCGTGTCGCGAATGCGCGACGAGTCTCCGCACGGTATGCGGTACGGCGTCATCCGCACCCTCAGTTCGACGGGCGGTGTGATCACCGCGGCGGGTCTGATCTTCGCCGCGTCGGTCGGCGGGCTGCTGTTCTCCAGCATCGGCATCGTGGTGCAGGGCGGCTTCGTGATCGCGGTGGGAATTCTCTTGGACACCTTCGTGGTGCGCACGATCACGGTGCCCGCCATCGCGTCGCTGCTCGGGCGGGCGAACTGGTGGCCGTCGAGGCCGTACGCCGTCGCCGCCGCGGGCCCAGCGAGCACGCCTGACCTGTGTGAAACTACGAAACCTGACGCGACGAGTAATACGGACGAAAAGTGACGCCTGCTCCCCAATCATCCATTCTGTCGATGCTGCACGGGCGTGCCAGTCTGCGTCCTCATGATGTGGCATTCACGTTCACCGACTACGCCCACGATCCCGGCGGTGTCCGCGCGAGCCTCACCTGGTCGCAGCTGTCGCACCGAACGTTGAACCTGGCACGCGAGATCCGTCGCCACGGGGCGGTCGGTGACAGGGCGGTGATCCTCGCCCCGCAAGGTCTGGAGTACGTTCTGGCTTTTCTCGGAGCCATGCAGGCCGGGTTCGTTGCGGTACCGCTCCCCCTGCCCCACCGCGGCTCGAGTCATGACCGGGTGACCGCGGTCTTCGCCGATACCGAGCCGTCGGTGGTGCTCACCACGTCGGAGGCCGCCGACGATGTCCGCGAGTACGTCGAGCAGTCACGGATGGACGACGCCCCGAAGATCGTCGAAATCGATTCGTTGAATCTCGATGCCGCAGACGGTGTCCTTCTCGAGCCGGCTGACCTGCCGAGCATCGCCTATCTGCAGTACAGCTCGGGCTCCACGCGGCTCCCGACGGGAGTCATGCTGTCCCACCGCAACCTCACGGTGAACTTCGAGCAGTTGATGAGAAGCTTCTTCGCCGACACGCAGACCAAGCTGCCGCCGGAGATGACGATCGTGTCGTGGCTGCCCTTCTACCACGACATGGGTCTGGTGCTGGGAGTCTGCGCGCCGATCCTCGGCGGCTTTCGTGCCGAGCTGACCAGTCCGCTCGCGTTCCTGGAGAGGCCGGCCAGATGGATGCGCGCGCTCGCCGAGAATCCGTACGCGTGGTCGTCGGCGCCGAACTTCGCCTTCGACCTGGCTGCGCGCAAGACCACCGATGCCGACCTGGCAGGCCTTGACCTCGGCGGGGTGGTCGGCATCATCAGCGGTGCCGAACGTGTCGAGCCGGCCACCTTGCAACGCTTCGTGGATCGGTTCGCGCACTTCAACTTTCGCGATCACATGATGCGGCCCTCGTACGGGTTGGCCGAGGCAACGGTCTTCGTGGCGGCCGGCACATGGAGCGAGTCGTCGCCCGCGAAGCACTTCGACGTAGGAGAGCTGGGAGCGGGCCGGGTGGCACCGTGCCCAGCCGGCAAAGGCACAGCGCTGGTGTCCTACAAGGCGCCGACTGCGCCTCTGCTGCGCATCGTCGACAGCGAGACCCTTCGTGAGTGCCCGCCGGATCTGGTCGGCGAGATCTGGGTGCACGGCGAGAACGTCGCCGACGGCTACTGGCGAAAGCCGCCGCAGGAGCAGCCGTGCTTCGGCGCAACCATCGCCGACCCGTCGCCAGGGACGCCGCAGCGGCCGTGGCTGCGCACCGGCGACCTCGGTTTCATCTACTCGGGCGAGCTGTACATCGTCGGCCGCATCAAGGACTTGGTGATCATCCGGGGGCGTAACCACTATCCCGAGGACATCGAGGCGACGGTCTCGGAGATCACTCGCGGGCGGGTCGCGGCGATATCGGTTCCGGTCGACAGCACCGAGAAACTCGTCACCGTCGTCGAGGTCACGAAGCGGACGGACCGGGGCGGCGACACGACGAGCTGGCTCAGCGAGGTCAGAAGCGACGTCACCTCGGCGGTATCGAACACGCACGGCGTGAATGTCTCTGATCTCGTTCTTGTCCAACCCGGGTCGATCCCCACCACGACGAGCGGCAAGATCCGCCGTGCCGCGTGCATCGAGGCCTACCGGCAGGACCAGTTCGTTCGGTTGGATGCCTGATATGCGGAGTACAGTCTGGGGAGTGGGAATGCGGAGGCTGTTCGCATCGGTCACTGCGCTGGTAACCGTCGGTGCCACAGGGTTTTTCACTGTCGGCATCGCGGCAGCCGATGATTCGCAGGCCGGGTGGACGCCCGAACACGGAGCGCCCGACAACACGGCTCCGGCGATTGGAACGCCGGGACGGGGTTACGCGCTCGGCGGTGCACACGTGCTGGGCATCCCCTATGACGAGTACATCAAGCGCACCGGCGCCGACTGGTTCCCCGGGCTCGACCGCCAGATCGTCGACTATCCCGCTGGCCAGGTACAGGGGCACACCCTGGAACGGCTGTTCCCCGGTATCGGTCGGCTGGACGACAACTTCCCGGGTATCGGCATCGACGGGCCGAGCGTCGGTGAGTCGGTCGACGAGGGAGCGCCCAACACCATCAACGCGATCCGCGAAGGCGGTCCCGGCACCGTGATCGGCCTCTCCGAGGGTGCGATGGTGCTCAACGAAGTGCAGGCGCGCCTCGCGAACGATCCGAACGCGCCGCCGCCGGATCGGTTGAGCTTCGCGATGTATGGCGACCCGGTGGCCAAGCACGCCTTCGGGGAGAGCTTCCTGACGCAGATGTTCCCCGTCGGCAGCGTTGTTCCGTCCCTCGATTACCGCATTCCGCAGCCGGTCGAAAGCCAGTACGACACTTATCAATTCGTCTCTGCCTACGACAGCATCGCCGACTGGCCCGACAGGCCGGACAACTGGATGTCACTGGCCAACGCCGTCGTCGGGCTGGCGACCGGCCACACCGCGGTGGCGTTCACCGACCCGAGCATGGTGCCTGCGCGCAACATCAGGACGACCGTCAACTCCAAGGGCGCGAAGACGACGACGTACATGATTCCCGAGCAGCACCTCCCGCTCGTGTTGCCCTTCAAGTACCTCGGAGTCGATGAGGGCACGCTGAACAAGCTCGACGGCGTGCTGCAGCCGATGGTGGACGCGGGATATTCACGAAACGACGACCCGCTGACCGCTCCGATCACGGTGGACCCGGTGCACGGCTACGACCCGGCGGAAGTCACCGCGCCTGCCACGCAGGCCGCCTTCGGTGGCGGCTCCGACCCGGTCTCGCAGTTGATGGCGGGCCTCCAGTACGTCATCAACAACCAGGGCGGCGGCTAGAGCCCGGTCAGCCCTGCGACGAGCAGCACACAGCCGACCACCGTCAGCAGGACGGTGACCGCGCGACGGCGCCTCGTTCGCAGCCACTCCTGCAGCGTTGTCAGCGCCGCGCGGGTGCGGTCGGGTGCCACCAGGTAGCAGACCAGCGGAATCTCGACGAAGGCGAACGCAAGCACGTTGAACGAGAGCAAGGCGACGACCTGCACGGAAGCGGCGGCGCCGGAGGCGACGATGAGCGCGAGCACCGCGAGGTAGTCCACCGACGGCAGCGCGATGCCCAGGCCTGCGAACCCCGCCGTCCACAGCGACCGGCCGTTGACGAGTTGTCTGGCGCGCGTCGTGACGGGTTCGAATCGGCGTGAAGCAAACCCGTCGGAGCTGGTGTCGCGCCTGCGGATCACGCCGGTCGCTATCACCGCGGCGTTGATCAGCAGCACCACGCCGACCACGATCTGCACCCTCGGCAGCGTGAAATGGGCCGAGCCGAGAGCAGGCCGCAGCATGAACAGCACGACGAGGCCCACCGTGATGCCCATCGCGAAACCGCCCGCCAGAAAAGCCAGCAGTTGTCGACCCGGCCGCGGCCGGTTGATCATCAGGACGGTCATGCCGATCCGGAAAGGCTCGAGGCTGACGGCCACGGCCATCGCCAGGAGCGTTATCCACATGTCGAGCGCCACGTTACCGCGACCACGGCGTGGCCGCCGTGGGAGGTCACGTGTGAAAATGGACGGTATATGAGCACCACCGACTTGGATCCGACGTCGCTACGCGAGGCGTTCGGTCACTTCCCGTCCGGTGTCATCGCGATCGCCGCGGAGGTCGACGGCGTCCGCATCGGACTCGCCGCCAGCACCTTCGTACCGGTCTCGTTGGATCCGCCGCTCGTGTCGTTCGCCGTACAGAACTGCTCGGAGACCTGGCCCAAGCTGAAGGACCTGCCGCGACTGGGCATCAGCGTGCTCGGCGAGTCACACGACGAGGCGGCACGCACGCTCGCGGCGAAGACCGGTGACCGGTTCGCGGGCCTGTCGACGGTGTCGCGCGAGAGCGGTGCGGTGTTCATCGAGGGCACCAGTGTCTGGGTGGAGAGCGCCATCGAACAACTGGTTCCTGCGGGCGACCATACGATCGTCATATTGCGCGTCGCCGACATCACCGTGCACCCGGCGGTTCCGCCGATCGTCTTTCACCGCAGCACGTTTCGCCGGCTCGGCGCTTGAGATCCGATCAGGGCCGAGCGGCGAGTTCTTCCCGATAACCCTGGACGCGCTGCTCCAGTTCGGCCGCGTCCTCGTGCCTACCCTCTTTGCGGGCGAGATCCGCGCGAGCCGAGAGTTGACGGATTGCGGTGCGAATGTCGTTGATGCTGTGCGTCTCGGACATGTTTGCTGCCTTTCGCCGGTGATTGGCCGCTATCTCGTCAGGTTACCCGCGAACGCCGAAACCAACAGACGGGCGGAAAAGATCGAGTAACCGCCGCCGTTTCGTCGATCTCGGCGTCGTTCGGGCCGAAGCGATCAGCCCCTGCGGAACAACTTGTTACCCAGCCACACGACGGGGTCGTACTTGCGGTCGGCGGCGCGCTCCTTCATCGGGATCAGCGCGTTGTCAGTGATCTTGATGTGCTCGGGACACACCTCGGTGCAGCACTTGGTGATGTTGCAGTACCCGAGGCCGTTCTCCTCCTGCGCCTGCTCGGGACGCCGCTCCAGCGTGTCGAGCGGATGCATGTCGAGCTCCGCCTGCCGCATCAGGTAGCGCGGGCCGGAGAACGCCTGCTTGTTCTCCTCGTGGTCACGCACGACGTGGCAGGTGTTCTGGCACAGGAAGCACTCGATGCACTTGCGGAACTCCTGGCTGCGGTTCACGTCTTCCTGGGCCATCCGGTACTCGCCGGGCTGTAGATCCTTGGGCGGCGTGAACGACGGGATCTCGCGTGCCTTCTCATAGTTGAACGACACGTCGGTGACGAGATCGCGGATCACCGGGAACGTGCGCAGCGGGGTCACGGTGATCGTCTCGTCCTCACCGAACGTCGACATCCGCGTCATGCACATCAGCCGAGGCCGACCGTTGACCTCCGCCGAGCACGAGCCGCACTTGCCTGCCTTGCAGTTCCACCGCACGGCCAGGTCCGGGGTCTGGGTCTGCTGGAGCCGGTGGATGATGTCGAGCACCACCTCACCCTCGTTGACCTCGACCGCGTAGTTCTCCAGCGCACCGCCCTGTAGGTCGCCGCGCCACACCCGCATATTGGCTTGGTAGGCCATCACTTGCTCCGTTCTGGATGCTGGGCGACTTCCTCGTCGGTGAAGTACTTCTCCAACTCGGAGAGCTCGAACAGGTCGAGCAGGTCTTGCCGCACCGGAATCTGGTCCTGCTTGGTGACGCTGACGTCGGGCACGAGGGCTTGTGGGTCACCGTCGGCGCGGCACACCAGAAGTGTCTTCCGCCAGTCCGATTCCATCGACGGGTGGTCGTCGCGGGTGTGCCCGCCGCGGCTCTCCGTACGTGTCAGCGCGGCCTTCGCGATGCACTCGCTGACCAGCATCATGTTGCGCAGGTCGATCGCGAGGTGCCAGCCCGGATTGAAGGGCCGGTTGCCGTCGATCCGGACCCGTTTGTACCGCTCCCGCAGCTCGGTCAGCTTGTCGAGGGCCTCGGTGATCTCTTCTTCCTTCCGGATGATCCCCACCAGGCTGTTCATCGTGTCCTGCAGGTCGAGTTGCAGCGTGTACGGGTTCTCCGGAGCATCCCCGTTCGTCGCCGTCTCAAACGGCAGCAGCGCCCGCTTGGTCGCGTCCTCCACCGCCTGCTCGGACACCTGCGGCCGCTCGGGAAGCGCACGCACATAGTCCGAGGCGCCCAAGCCGGCGCGACGACCGAACACCAGAAGGTCGGACAGCGAGTTGCCGCCGAGGCGGTTCGACCCGTGCATGCCGCCCGCGCACTCGCCCGCGGCGAACAGCCCCGGGGTCTTGGCCGCAGCGGTGTCGGGATCCACCTCGACGCCGCCCATGACGTAATGGCAGGTCGGCCCGACTTCCATCGGCTCCTTGGTGATGTCCACCTCGGCCAGCTCCATGAACTGGTGATACATCGAGGGAAGCCGACGCTTGATCTCCTCGGCGGGCAGCCGCGACGCGATGTCGAGATAGACGCCACCGTGCGGCGTGCCCCGTTCCGCCTTCACCTCGGAGTTGATGGCGCGGGCCACCTCGTCGCGCGGCAGCAGGTCCGGGGTGCGGCGTGCGGAGTCGTTGTCCTTCAGCCACTGGTCGGCCTCGTCGATGCTCTCGGCGTACTGACCTTTGAACACCGGCGGGATGTAGTCGAACATGAAGCGGGTGCCGTCGGAGTTCTTCAGCACGCCGCCGTCGCCGCGCACCCCCTCGGTGACGAGGATGCCCTTGACGCTCGGGGGCCAGACCATTCCGGTCGGGTGAAACTGAACGAACTCCATGTTGATCAGCGTCGCGCCCGCGCGCAGGGCCAGCGCGTGCCCGTCACCGGTGTACTCCCACGAGTTCGACGTCACCTTGTAGGACTTGCCGATGCCGCCGGTGGCCAGCACGACGGCCGGCGTCTCGAAGAGGATGAAGTTGCCGGTCTCGCGCCAGTAGCCGAAGGCGCCCGCGATGCGCTCGCCGTCCTTGATCAGGTCGGTGACGGTGCATTCGTGGAAGACCTTGATACGGGCGTCGTAGTCGCCGAACTCCGCGAAGTCCTCCTGCTGCAGCGAGACGATCTTCTGCTGAAGGGTACGGATGATCTCCAGGCCCGTGCGGTCGCCGACGTGGGCCAGCCGCGGGTAGGTGTGCCCGCCGAAGTTGCGCTGGCTGATCCGACCGTCCTTGGTGCGGTCGAACAGGGCGCCGTAGGTCTCCAGCTCCCACACCCGGTCGGGGGCCTCCTTGGCGTGCAGCTCGGCCATCCGCCAGTTGTTCAGGAACTTCCCGCCGCGCATGGTGTCGCGGAAGTGCACCTGCCAGTTGTCCTTGGCGTTCGCGTTGCCCATCGAGGCCGCGCAGCCACCCTCGGCCATCACGGTGTGGGCCTTGCCGAACAACGACTTGGTGATGACTGCGACCTTCTGACCGCGTTCGCGTGCCTCGATCACCGCGCGCAGGCCTGCGCCGCCGGCACCGATCACGACGACGTCGTATTGATGCCGTTCGACTTCCGATGGGCCGCTTGCGCGAAGAGCATCGGGTTCAGCAGTCATGAATCCTCACTTGCCTGGGCTGTGAATTGGCTGTCAGCCAATGAATCTGAGGTCGGAGATGGCGCCGCTGGCCACCAGCATGATGTAGAAGTCGGTCAGCATCAGCGTTCCGAGCGTGACCCATGCGTACAGCTTGTGGCGGGTGTTCAGGCGGCTCACCTGAGTCCACATCCAGTACCGGATCGGGTGCTTGGAGAAGTGCTTGAGGCGACCGCCGACGATGTGGCGGCAGGAATGGCAGGACACGGTGTAGACCCACAACATGACGACGTTGACGACGAGGATGATGTTGCCCAACCCGAAGCCGAAGCCCGACGGCGAGTGGAACGCCACGATCGCGTCGTAGGTGTTGATCACCGAGATGATGCCTGCGATGTAGAAGAAGTACCTGTGCGTGTTCTGGATGATCAGCGGGAAACGGGTCTCACCGGTGTACTTCGCGTGGGGTTCGGCGACCGCGCACGAAGTGGGGGACTGCCAGACCGACCGGTAGTAGGCACCCCGGTAGTAGTAGCAGGTGAGCCGGAACAGCAACAGGAACGGCAGCGACATTGCCGCATAGGGCAGCCACCACACGTCGGGCAGGAACTGGCCGAAGTGGCTGGCCTCGGGAATACAGCCCACGCTGACGCACGGCGAGTAGAACGGCGTCAGGTAGTGGTACTCGGGGACGTAATAGTTGTTCTGCAGGAACGCGCGAACGGTCGCATAGATGACGAACGCGGCGAACCCGAGGTTGACGATGAGCGGCGACTGCCACCACCGGTCGGTGCGGAGGGTGCGCTGAGGAATCTCGGCGCGGGTCGGCGAGAAAACGCCGGTACCCGGACGGTCGGCGGTGGGTGCGCTCACAGTGTGTCTCCAGGCCTCTCCGGTTGCGGGCTGCGCAATTGCGGCAAGTGCGACCGAGCCTAGTTCAGCCCCTGCTGTGACCCCCGACACCCTCGTCATCGACGTCCCGCCAGAAGTCGGAGTCGTACTGGGTGTCGGGAATCGCGATCTTCTCCGCCGACTGCCGGGGACGGGTTACCCCGCGGGAGAGTTCCAACTCCTCGGCGTCGATATCGAGGCGGTCGATGTCGTTGACCATGCGCCGCGTCGCCGGGCTGTCCCCGTACTGCGACGCCAACGACGTCACGCACCGGCGCAGGCCACCGATCAACTCGTGCAGCTCGGCAAATTCTTGGGTGCTCGACATCAGACCTCCTTGGGCTGAAGGGTGTCTGTAGCTCACAGTACGACAACCGACGCTAGCTAGATCATGATGATGAGGCGTGACACCGGTCACGTCATAGATGGAAGGACGCCATGACGGATAGACAGGTTCTCGCCGACCGGGCCGCCGCACTGCTCGAACTCCATCAGCCCGGCGATCCGGTCGTGCTCCCGACGGTGTGGGACGCCTGGTCGGCGAAGCTCGCCGTCGACAGCGGCTTTTCGGCGCTGACGGTCGGCAGCCACCCGCTTGCCGACTCGGTGGGCAAGGCCGACCGCGAGGGGATGACGTTCGACGACGTCTGCACCCGCATCGCGCAGATCACCGCCGCCGTCGATGTTCCGGTGTCGGTCGACATCGAGTCCGGCTACGGACAGGAGGCCGGCCGTCTGATCGACGGCCTGCTCGGTGCCGGCGCGGTCGGGCTGAACATCGAGGACACCGTGCACGGCGAGGGCGGCCGGTTGCGGGCCTCGGCCGAACACGCCGAGGTGGTCGGCGCCCTGCGGGCGGCCGCAGACGCGGCGGGCGTGCACGTGGTCGTCAACGCGCGCACCGATCTGTTCCTGAGGCAGGACGGCGACGAGTCCGACCGCGTCGACAGGGCGGTGGCACGGCTGAAGGAGGCTGCAGGGGCAGGCGCGGATGTGTTGTACCCGGTCGGGCGTCACGAGCCGGATGTGCTGCGGCACTTGACGTCGGAGCTACCGCTTCCGGTCAACGCGATCGCATTACCGGACAAGGACGATCCATCGTCCTTCGGTCCTCTCGGCGTCGGCAGGATCAGCTTCGGCCCGTTCCTGCAGGCGACGCTGTCCGCACATGCGAAAGAGGTCCTGGCCCGCTGGGGGTAGCGCTACGGTGCGCCGATGTTGCGCACCGGAGTACGACGGCGCGGTGTTCAAGAACGGTTTGGCGCGCTGCCGCTAGCATTCCCCGGTGCCCGCTTCCGACCACGACCCCGAACACTGGTCCAACCGGCCCGCGACGATATTCGCCGCCGGTGCGGCCGCGGTGTTGTTGATCGGGGTTCTGGTGTTCGCGGTGATGCGCACATCGGAGGGCTCGTCGGAGCCGCCGGGCACCATCGTCACGCCGTCGAGCAGCGCGCCGTCGAGCGCGTACACGACGTCCTCGACCACGACGACCACGTACACGACCCCTGCCCCGCAGACCAGCGATCAGGACCTGCCTCCTGCCGTGCCGTCGACCTCCGACACCGGACCGCCGGCACCCACTACCGAGGACACCCCAGACCTCGGTACGGTCACCGAGACGGCCAGTTTGCTACCCCCTCCGCCGTAAGGGCCTCCAATACGCCGCGCCGTCACTTAGGCTGGCGATATGCGAACGTCGACTCGCCGTATGACAAGCGTTATGGCCGCGGTCGGTTTGATCGGGGTGGGATTCGGAACCGGATCGGCGACGGCCGACGTGGCCAATGGCGGAACGGCTCCCATGAGGCAGGTCTACCGGTCGTGTGATTTCAGTGTCGCCAAGTACGTCGACGCCAGCGGCTACGGGTCCGGTCATGCAACGATCGGCACGGGCGGAAGCGGCACCGTGACCGCCGACGTCTTCCTGATGATCGGTAGGCCCAACACCCCGTACCAGGTGCGGCTCATCCAGGGTCCGCGGCCGGGCTCCCAAACCTGCAATGCCGGCGACCCCGGGGTCATGAGCGCGGTGCTGAACACCGACGGCAACGGGACCGGCTCGGTGACTCTGCGAGACGCCGTGCGCTCCGGTGCGACCAATGCGTGGGTGTTCGTCGACGGCCCACCGGATCCGGGTGAGATCCGCGGCGAGTTCTACACCTCCGAGGTCCTCACCAGCCTGCAGTAGCCCGCGAGTGCGCCTCACACCGGCCGCGTCGAGCCGGTGAGAACACCGTGATGGGGGCGTCACACGAGGCGACATGGCGGCAATGTCGGCTGCCTAGCCTCGGGTCATGGCGTCAGATTCCACACCCGCCCGGCATGTCGTGGTGGTCGGTCACGGCATGGTCGGCCACCGGTTCGTCGAGGCGATGCGCGCGCGGGACACCGCGGCGTCGTGGCGGATCACCGTGCTGGCGGAAGAGGCCGATGCCGCATACGACCGCGTCGGCCTCACCGGATACACCGAACACTGGGACCGCACCAGGCTCGCGCTGCCCGGCAACGACTACCGGGGCGACGATCTCGTCGAGGTTCGACTCGGTGCCCGAGTGTCCGAGATCGACCGCGAGGCGAAGTCCGTCGTCACCGCCGACGGTGCACGCGTCGACTACGACGCGCTCGTGCTCGCGACGGGCTCGTCTGCGTTCGTCCCCCCGGTGCCCGGCCGCGACCTGCCTGCCTGCCACGTCTATCGCACGCTCGACGATCTCGATGCGATCCGGGCCGACGCCGAACGCGCCAAGCGCAACACCGATACGCCGGCGGGGGTGGTGATCGGTGGGGGCCTGCTCGGTCTCGAGGCCGCCAACGCGCTTCGCTCGTTCGGTCTGCGTGCCCACGTCGTCGAGATGGCGCCGCGGCTGATGGCCCAGCAGTTGGACGAGGCGGGCGGCGCGCTGCTGAGCCGGATGATCGGCGACCTCGGCATCACGGTGCACACCGGTTCGAGCACCGATGCGATCCGGCCCGCGCAACGCAACAGGCCCGTTCGGCGATCAGCCGAGACGGAGGCGATGGCGGTGGTGCTCGGTGACGGCACCGTCATCGACGCGGGCGTGGTGATCTTCGCCGCGGGCGTCCGTCCGCGCGACGAGCTGGCCCGCGACGCCGGACTCGACATCGCCGACCGAGGCGGCGTGCTCACCGATAGCTCCTGTGCCACAGCGGATTCCAGCATCTACGCCATCGGCGAGGTGGCCGCGATCGGCGGTCGCTGCTACGGCCTCGTCGGACCGGGCTACACCAGCGCGGAAGTCGTCGCGGACCGGCTGCTCGGCGGTGCGGCGGAGTTCGGAGAAGCGGATTTGTCGACCAAGCTCAAGCTGCTCGGCGTCGACGTGGCGAGTTTCGGCGACGCGATGGGTGCCACGCCGAACTGCCTCGAAGTTGCCGTCAACGACGCCGTCAACCAGACGTACGCCAAACTCGTGCTGTCCGACGACGCCAAGACGCTGCTCGGCGGCATCCTGGTGGGCGATGCGTCGGCCTACGGCATTCTGCGCCCGATGGTCGGCGAACCGCTGCCCGGCGACCCGATGGCCCTGATAACACCGTCCGGAACCGACGGCGGCAGTGCGGCGTTGGGAGTGGGCGCGCTGCCCACCGGTGCGCAGATCTGCTCGTGCAACAACGTCACGAAGGGCGATCTCACCGAGGCCATCGCCGGCGGCTGCTGCGATGTGCCCGCGCTGAAGGCATGCACGCAGGCCGGCACGTCCTGCGGGTCGTGCGTACCGCTGCTCAAGCAGTTGTTGGAGGCCGAGGGTGTTGAGCAGTCCAAGGCGCTGTGCGAACACTTCAGCCAGTCACGAGCCGAACTGTACGAGATCATCGCGGTCACCTCGGTCCGGACGTTCTCCGCACTCATCGATCGCTTCGGTAGCGGAAAGGGTTGCGACATATGCAAACCCGCCGTCGCGTCTATTCTGGCCTCGACGAGCTCCGAGCACATCCTCGACGGTGAGCTGGCGTCGCTGCAGGACAGCAACGATCACTTCCTCGCCAATATCCAGCGCAACGGCAGCTATTCGATCGTGCCGCGGGTGCCCGGCGGGGACATCACGCCGGAGCAGCTGATCCTGATCGGCGAGATCGCAAGGGATTTCGACCTCTACACCAAGATCACCGGCGGTCAGCGCATCGACATGTTCGGCGCCCGCGTCGACCAGCTGCCGGAGATCTGGCGCCGCCTCGTCGACGGTGGGATGGAATCCGGGCACGCCTACGGCAAGGCACTGCGCACGGTGAAGAGCTGTGTCGGCAGCGATTGGTGCCGGTACGGGCAACAGGATTCGGTGCAGATGGCGATCGGTCTCGAACTCCGTTACCGAGGGCTGCGGGCCCCGCACAAGATCAAGATGGGGGTATCCGGTTGTGCGCGCGAGTGCGCGGAGGCGCGCAGCAAGGACGTGGGCGTCATCGCCACCGAGAACGGGTGGAACCTCTATGTCGGTGGCAACGGCGGGATGACCCCGAGGCACGCGGAGCTGCTCGCGGGCGACCTCGATGATGAAACGCTGGTCCGCTACATCGACCGGTTCCTGATGTTCTACATCCGCACCGCAGATCGGCTGCAACGCACCGCACCGTGGGTCGAGCAACTCGACGGCGGCCTTGATCACCTGCGCGACGTGGTCTGCAACGACTCCCTCGGACTGGCCGCGGACTTCGAAGAAGAGATGGCGCGCCATGTCGCGGGGTACGCCTGTGAATGGAAGGGCGTGCTGGACGATCCCGACAAGCTGTCGCGGTTCGTCTCGTTCGTCAACGCACCGGACGCGCCCGACCCCACCGTCACGTTCACCGAGCGAAAGGGCCGCATCGTGCCGATGCCCATGCCGACAGTGCGGAAGGGTGCCGAAACATGAGCCTGGTCAACGATATTGGAGTATGGCTGCCGGCGTGCGCCTACGACCGCCTCATCCCGTGTCGTGGAGTCGGCGTGCTGTTGCCCGATGGAGCGCAGGCCGCTCTCTTCCGCCTCGATGACGGCACTGTGCACGCCATCGGCAACATCGACCCGTTCTCCGGCGCGGCGGTGATGTCGCGGGGCATCGTCGGCGATCGCGGCGGCAGGGCCACCGTTGCGTCGCCGATCAAGAAGCAGGCGTTCGCGCTCGATGACGGCACCTGTCTGGATACGCCCGATGTCGTCCTTGCGGTGTACCGGACCCGCGTCACCGCCGACGGCGTGGTGGAAATCTGCGCTTGACGACAGTTCGGTTTGCCCGTGGGCAGTTGGTGGTAACCAGCACCCATGTCCCAGGACTGCATCGCGTCAGCCCAGAGGCGATCCGCACGCAGGTACGGACGTGCGGACGTGATCCATGATGCAACTACGCTGCTCATGGAGCGTTTCGATCTTGACGCCGGCCAGGCGGTCGCGCAGCTTGTGAGGGTGTCGAAACGTCAGAACGACTCCATCGAGGCGGCCGCGCGCATGTGCGTCGACGCCCAACTACGCGGCCAGCCGTATCCGCGCGCGCTTGAACCGGTTGGCGATGAGCCGAACCATCGCAGGATGGTCGCCTAGCGGCTCGGCGACACGGTCGGCTCCGCTGGCGCGTAGCCGATCTTGAAACAGGCCGTCCGCCAACAGGTACGACGCCAGCACGACGCGGCGCGCACCGTCGCGGCGCAATGCCGCCACTGCATCGGCGACCGCGGGCGCTCCGGTGGCGGCGTAGGCGAGTTCGACGCGATCGCCGATCGTCGCCGACAGCGTTGCCGCGGTGCGCCTGAGATCCGACTGGGCATGCGCATCCGATGTGCCCGCGGCGGCGAGCAGCACGGTGTCGCCGGGCCGCCACCCACATTCGACGAGGCGTTGTGACAGCACCTGCACCGTGCCGGCGCACGGGCCGAGGGGGGGCGGTGACCGTCACGGCCCGGTGACCGCTCGAAGCGACGTGGGCGGGCAGGTCGACCCTGACGTGGTAGCCGCTGGCCAGGAACGCCGGAACGACCGTCACCGGCGCGTCGGCTGGCAGCGCGCGGAGCACCTCCTGCGGTGTCGGTCCGAGAACGTCGACGAACGCGACATGAACCGGCCGGTGCAGCAACTCGGCCACTCGTTCGGCCAACTGGGCGACCATCGTGACGCCCTCCGCTTTCCGTGTGCCGTGGGCGACCAGCAGGTAGCTCATCGCGCCGGCGCCTGCGATTCGTCGATGGGCAGCCGGTAGCCGCGCTTGACCACCGTCGAGACGATGCTCTTGTCGCCAAGGGCTGTTCGCAGTCGCAGCACGGCGGTCTCGACGGCATGCGTGTCGGTGCCCGTGCCGGGTAGCGCGCGCAGCAGATCGGCCCTGCTGACGACGCAGCCCGGTCGGTGGGCGAGCGCGCGCAGCGTCGCCATGCCCGCAGGGGACACCTCCTTGACCGCGCCGTCCACCACGACGCACGTACCGCGGATCTCCAGCCTGTGCCCGGCAACGTGCATCGTCCGCGACTGCAGCAGCGGCAACTCGTCGGTGATGTGGCGCGCGAGGGCGCCGAGCCGCATCCGCTCCGGTGCCGACGTCGGCACACCCAACCGCACAAGCGGCCTGGCGGTGACCGGTCCGACGCACATCGCATGGACGTTGGTGCGCAGCGCGGTGAGCACGCCGTCTTCGATGCCCATCTCGGCGGCGCGCATCAGCACGGCCGCGACCGCGGGTGCCGACGTGAAGCTCACCGCATCGAACTTCTCCTCGGCGATGCCCGCCACCAGTTGGTCGAAGTCGCCGTCGCGGCGCACCGGAGTCCAGCGATACACCCGGATTGGCACCACGTCGGCGCCTGCGCTGCGCAGCTCGTCGAGGAACTCGGGGAACGGGTCCCAGTCCGCGGTGGCCCCGTGCAGCTGAACCGCGATGCGCTGACCGGAGATGCCGCCCTCGACCAGATAGTGCAGCACCTCCCGCGACGACTCTGACTCCGGCGACCATTCCTCCGGCAGACCCGCGGCGCGCAACGCCCCTGTCGCCTTCGGCCCGCGCGACACGATGCGGGCCTTTCCCAGTGCCGTGATGAGGTGGCCGGCCATGCCCCATCCGTCGGCGGCGGCGACCCAGCCGCGGAAGCCGATCCCCGTGGTGGCGATCACGATGTCGGGTGGCGTCTCGATGAGCGCCTCGGTGTGCACCCTCAGTTCCTCGTCGTCGGGTAGCGGCACCATCTCGATCGCCGCTGCGCTGGTCACGGTCGCCCCGCGCTTGCGCAGCAGTGCACTCAACTCGTCGGCACGGCGGGCAGAGGTCACCGCCACCCGAAATCCGGTGAGCGGTGCCCAGTCGGGCTCACTCATGGGTCCAGTGTTTGCAGGTTGTGTTTCCGGGCGATTAACCGGCTATTGCGCCCCCATGTCACCGCTCGGGACGCCGGTGAATTTCGTCTCACCGCCGCGGCTCATGGGTGTCAGTTCAGTCGACGCGGTGCGCGTGCACCACGGTGAACGGCAGGTGTACCTCATCGCCGTCGAGCAGATCTGCGATGGTCTCGAATCGGGCCCTGACCTTCTGCATCTGCTCGAATGTCTCCGGCGGCATCTGCTCGACCATGTCCTGCGGGAACTCGTCACCGGCACTGCCGAAGCCGGCTGCGCTGGCCAGATAGGTTGTGGGGCCGAGGAAGTCGATCCGCCACCCGTTCGCGGTCAAGGTGTCGCGGATGCTGGACTCCGACACCGAGCCGATCGGGGCGACGAGGCCGTTGACGTTGGCGTCGGAGAAGCAGTACAGGTGCCAGCGAGCACCAGGGCGCGTCGCACGGTACAGACCGGCGGCGTAGGCCTGGCGGCCGTCCTCGTCCAGACAGTGGTACAGCGCGCTGTCGACGACGGTGTCGAACCGGCCGTCGTAGCCGGTCAGGTTGGTGGCGTCGGCGACGTCGAAATCCACCGAGACACCGGCAAGGCCGGCGCGCTCGCGGGCCTGCTCGATCGCTGCGGGCGATCCGTCGAGCGCCGTGACGGAGTGTCCGCGCGACGCGAGGAAGATCGCGTTGTCTCCGAGGCCGCAGCCGATGTCGAGGACCTCGCCGCCGATGCCACCGAGCGCCTCGAGTTCCATCAGACGCGGCTGTGCCTGCTTGATGTCCCACGGCACGCCGGTGGGTTTGGGCGCGCCTTCGACGGCGGGCTCGCCGCGGTAGAGCTTGTCGAACGAATCGGTAGTCGGCTGAAAGACGTTGGGCGTAGTCACTTCATCCAACATACGCGGGTCACCACACGTCGCCGTCGCGCCAATCACACGTCAGCGCTTCACCGGTATCGACAACCACCGAGACCGGCAACACGAAGACCGACCCGTCGTCGTCGGGGGTGCGCACGACACCCGTCGGCGCGAGCACGGAGGTGGGACCGTGCCACGGCAGCCAGCCTCGTGCGGCGTACAGGTTCCGGCCCGCGTCCGACGCGCTGAGCGCACCGAGTTGGTACGCCCCGCGCAGCACTTGCTCGACGGCGTCCATCAGCGCACGCGCAAGGCCCTGGCCGCGCCAGTCCTCGCGGACCGCGACGCCTTCGACATAGCCGCACCGCAGTGCCGATTGCCGGTACAGCAAGCGGCGCTGAACCACTGCCGCATGGCCGATGAGCGCCCCGTGGTGCGAGATCAGCGCATGCATGCCACCGAGCGCGTGTTCCCAGTCGGCGTCGGTGAAGTCGGGTGCGCCGCCGCCGAACGCGTCGATGACCATGCGACGGGCTTCGTCGCGGGTGTCGTTGTCCAGGTCGGCGGTATGGACCAGGCGGGCCGTCATCACCTGGCTAGTCACACCATGTGTCTACCCCGTCAGGAACCGTTGCGGAAGGGCCTTCGCGGACGCGACCAGTGCAGGCGCACCGTCTGGCCGGGCCGGATCTGGGCGATCCGGTCGATGTCGGAGTCAACAACCACACCGATGACCGGATAGCCGCCGGTGACGGGATGGTCCGGCCCGAGGATGACGGGAAATCCGTTCGGCGGCACCTGAATCGCTCCTCGGGTGGCACCTTCGCTTGGCAGTTGCCGGTCGCCGTACCGGTACTCCAACGGCATCCCGACCAGGCGCATGCCGACGCGGTCGCTGCTGTTGGTGACCTGCCAGTTGGTGCGGACAAGCACGTCGGGGTCGGTGAACCAGTCGTCGCGCGGACCGGGGACCACCGACAACTCGACGACGTCGTCGGAGATCGCGGCCACCGGCGCCTGGTCGAGCTCGGGGAATTCCTCGGTGTGTTCGCCGATGGGCAGCACATCGCCCGGCTGCAGTGGCAGCGGCCCGATGGATGACATCACGTCGTAGCTACGCGAGCCCAGCACAGGCGTTACGTCGATGCCACCACGCACGCCCAGGTAGGACCGCAGCCCTGAGTGCGGAGCACCGAGAGAAATCACCTCGCCGTCGTGGGCGTAGTGAATGCTGTTGGTACCGAAAGGAACTCCATTGACGGCTGGGTCGGTATCGGCACCGGTGACGGCGATAGCCACGTCACCTCCGCGGACCCTCGCGCTGAAACCGCCGAATGTCACCTCGATGGTGGCGCGGTCGCCGGGATTGGCCACCAGCCGGTTGGCCAGCTTGTGTGCCCGGCGATCGGCGGCGCCCGACCGTGTCACGCCGAGGTGCGCCATCCCCTTGCGGCCGAGGTCCTCGACGAGTGCCAGCGGCCCGGTACGCAGAATCTCCAGGTGGGTTGTCATGATGACACCTCCCGGAACTGCACCCACTTGCCGGGCGTCAACAGAGCCGGCGGCTCGCGATCGACGTCCCACAACTGCGCGGAGGTGTGACCGATCAGCTGCCAGCCACCGGGTGACTCGCGGGGGTAGACGCCGCTGAACTCACCTGCCAGCCCGACCGAGCCGACGGGCACCTTGGTGCGCGGCTCGGACCGTCGCGGCACATTGAGTCGCTCGTCACCGCCGATGAGATAACCGAAACCCGGTGCGAAGCCGGTGAATCCGACCCGCCACGGGGCCCGGGTGTGCGCATTGACGACCTCGCGCGCCGTCATGCCCGTCAGCTTGGCGACCTCGTCGAGGTCCTCGCCGTCGTAGACGACGTCGATCACCACGTCGGCGCGGCCGCCGCGCGGCGCGGTGGTGGCCTCCGCCAATGCCTCCTGCGGCAGCCTGAGCTTGCTGAGGTGCTGCCGTGCGGCACTCGCGTACCGCGGTCCGTCGAGCTTGACGAGCACGGTTCTCGAGGCGGGGACGATGTCGGTGACGCCGAGCAGCTCGGCGTCACGCAGAACGGCATTCCACGCCAATACCTCCGCCGTGCTGTCGAACTGGAGCAGCAGCGCCTGATCCCCGTAGTCGGTGATCGTGCCGATCACCATCGCGTCCGCTATCACGGTCATGACTCAAAGCTACCGCCGGGTAGGGTATCGGTGCCCTGCTCTGTGAGGGTTGCCAGAGGTGCCTTACCGAAGCCTCAGACGGCAGGCGCGTAGGTGGGCTCTCGCCGCTTGATGAAGGCGATCACCCCGTATGTCACGGGCAGCAGGAGGACCTCGACGGCGGTCTTGTACAGCCAGCCGAGCGCCGTGTAGACCACGAAATCGGTGAAGCTGGTGATCCCTATCGCGCTGGCGGCGATGCTGCAGAACACCAGGGTGTCGCCGAGTTGGCCCGCGAACGTCGATCCCACCAGGCGCGCCCACAGGTGCCTCTCCTTGGTGCGCTCCTTGATCAACACGACCACCCAGGCGTTGATCGTCTGGCCGACGATGAAGCCCGCCAGCCCCGCCACGATCAGCTGGGTGTAGGCGCCGACAATGTTCTCGAAGTGCTCCTGATTGGTGTAGAAGTCCGCGGCAGGCAGGTACACGGTTACCCAGAACGCCGCCGCGGCAAGGGCATTCATGGCGAAACCGAGGAAGATGACCCGCCGCGCCGCCGTGAAGCCGTAGACCTCGCTCAGCACGTCACCGATGACATAGGTGAGCGGGAAGACGATGAATCCGCCGTCGGTGATGATCGGGCCGAACGCCACACCCTTCGTCGCTGTCACGTTCGATATGATCACCAGGGCGGTGAACACCGCCGCGAGTACCGGGTAATACGCCGAACCCACCTGCGCGAAGGCCGCGCGCTGCTCGGTGGAGATCTGCTCAGGCACTTTTCGCTCCTCGCGTGCGCGACGTCAACCCGGCTATCAAACTCTCAGCCGAGCACCTTCGCCAAAGCGGGTGGCAGTTGGTCGGCGATCACGGGATAGGACAGTGGCGACCCGAACGCGATAGCACCTGTGAGGTCCTTGCCGGTGAAGAGGTTTCGCTTGGCGGTGGTTGCGGTCAGCGCGGCGATGGTCGGGTCGGCCAGCAGCACGGCCTGCTGGTCGTCGTTCTCGGTCGTCCAGATCAGCACGTCGGCGGTGTGGAGAACCGACTCCATCCTGTCGCGCGTGATCACAGTGCCGCCGGTGTCGGGAAGCGTGAAGCCCATCTGTGTCAGGAAGTCGCTGCGCCAACTCGGCGTCACCACGTGGACCGCGTCGTCGACCAACGCGCCTTCCAGCAGCAGCGCTTTCCTGCCTGCGAACTGCGGGTTGCTCTTGCCGATCTCGATGAACTTGTCCTCGATGCTCTTGACCTGGCCCGCCATGTCGTCGAACTTGAACACCGCCTGGCTGACCGCCGCGGCCTGGCTCTTCCACGGCTCGAAGAAGGCGTCCTGGCCGGATTGTGCGATCGTCGGCGCGATCTCAGACAGCCTCTTGTAGGTGTCCTCGTCGAGGCCTGCGTTGGTCGCGACGATGAGGTCGGGCTTGAGCGTTCCGATCCGCTCGAGCTGGATTCCGTTGGCGAGGTCGAGCACCTCTGGCTGCGCCCCGCCGAGCCTGCCCAACGCCCAGGGCCACACACCGAACGGCTGATCACCGAACCAGGTGGTGATCGCGATCGGAACGACGCCGACGGCCAGTAGGTCGTCCTGTTCGGTGTAACCCGCGCTCACCACCCGCTTCGGCGGGGCTGGCACCTTCGTCTCACCGAATATGTGCTTGACCGTGACGGACCCGTCGTCGGAAACCGCACCGGGTTTCTCCGGGCTGCACGCGGCGGTGACGGCGACGGTTGCGGCCATCGCCAGGAAACTTCGCCGCGACGAGACCTTGCGCACACCGCGAGCGTAACTCCAGAACCAGCTAACTAGCGCGAGGTGAGATCAGCGAGCCCGCGCAACAGCACGTCGAGGCCGAACTCGAAAGCATCGTCGGCTCTGACGGGTTTCGGCCCGCCGGTGGCCAGCGCGGCGGCCAGTTCGGGCCCCACCTCGGCGCCGGCCTCCCATGGCTCGACGGGCGCGGCGAGATCCAGCGCGGAGCCCAGCACGAAGCAGTCCATCAGCGTGATGGCACGCAGGATGTCGGCGCCCGTGAAGCCCGCCCGCTGCAACGTCGTTGCCAGCGCGTTGTACATGGTGAACGCGTGGCTGCTGTTCACCGCGTGCGCGGTCAGCAGCGGGATCAGCCGCGGATAGCGTGCGTAGCTGCGGCGGTAGGACCGCATGATTCCGGCGACGGTTTCCGTCCACGGCAGATCCGCGTCTGCGGGCAGCACGACCTCCGACATCGCACGTTCCC
Source organism: Mycobacterium sp. ITM-2016-00318 (assembly GCF_002968285.2). Lineage (NCBI taxonomy): Bacteria > Bacillati > Actinomycetota > Actinomycetes > Mycobacteriales > Mycobacteriaceae > Mycobacterium > Mycobacterium sp. ITM-2016-00318. The sequence continues at coordinate 292,085 of NZ_CP134400.1, forward strand.
GGAGGAGTTCGACGATCTGCTCTCGACCCGAAACATGGTTGTACAGGGACGACGGGCTGACCTTCAGCGTGCGGGCGAGCTCGGGGATCGTGAAGCCGCCCGTCGCGCTGACCAGATCCATTGCCGCGCTTGCAATGAGATCGGTCGACAGCAAGGGCACAGGTGGCCGTCCCATGTGCCCACAATAAACGAACGTGATTCGTTTCGGCACGTGTTTGATCATGCGGCCCAGTGGAAACCAGGCTTCCATGACAGAGCACGAGAAGGCCGATCAGGCCCGTAAAGGGTTGGTCGATTCGGTCAAGGGCAAGGCCAAAGAGGTCGTCGGCGCCGTCATCAAGAGCGACGAGTTGACCGCGCAGGGCCAGGTCGAACAGGCGCAGGCCAAGCAGCGCAAGGAGGCGAACCGGCTGGAGTCGGTCGCCGACGCGGAGACCGCAGAGGCGCAGGAGCAGCGCGCAGAGGCGACGTCGCAGGCCGCCGACGCGCGAGTGGAGGCGAGCCAGGAAGCCAGGGCCCGTGAAGACGCGATCCGCAGCGATCAGGAGGCGCAGAAACAGCATGCAGCGGAAGCCGGAGCGCGCGACGCCGCCCTCGGCCAGCAGCAAGCGGAGGGCAAGGCACAGCGCCAGCAGGCTGTGGCCAATGCCGAGGAAAACAGGGAAGTGAACGCAGCGCAGGCCGAAGTCGCAGAAGCGCTCGACGACCGTGAGCAGGCGGTGCATGAATCTGCCGCCGCGCGAGCGGAGGCTGACCGCATCAGGCGCCAGGCCGACTCCCTGTCCGACGCCGCCGATGTTCCCCCGGATCGTTGAGGAGACCAAACCGATGAGAATCACCGATGTTCCGTTCGCCGTACTGCGCTTGCAGTATCAGCTCGCTCGAGCGCCTCTGCAGCTGCTCGAGGAGCGCGTGGTCGGCCGACTCGATGCAGAGGCGCCTGCGCGACTGCTCTATGAGCGGTCGGTCGGCAGGCTCGACGTCGCCGTCGGCGCCGTGCTGGGTGCACCAGAGGTTCAGCGCCGCGGGGCGGCACTGATCGAGCGAAGTGAGGCGCTGCACCGCGCGGCCGTGCTCGACGAGGCTGCCGAAAGAGCAGTCGACGAAGCGGAGACCGACCTCGAAGACGCTCAGGTCGCGGCGAATGTCGTCCGCGAGAAGGCGCACGCCGACAAGATCGACGAAGTCACCCAGGCCCGTGCCGCCGCCGCGCACGAAAAGGTCGCGGCGATCAACGAAGCCGAGAAGCGAGTCGACAAGGCGAAGAAGCAAACTGACAAGGCCGCCGCGCAGCGCAAAGAAGCAGTGGAGGCGGCGAAGCGCGATAAGCAGGATCGGGCCGACGCCGCTGCGCAAAGCGTGACCGCGGTGGCCGAGGCGAAACTGGACGACGCCGACGAGAAGCGCGCCGCAGCTGCGACTGAGAAGGCCGTGGCGGATCGGACCGAGCGATTGGCCGATGATGGCTGACGCGGGCGAGATCGTCGGCCGCGTCGTCCGGGCCACTCGAGCGGTCGGCGAGCGCGCCGCTGAGCGGGTGGGCCTGACCAAGCAGGGCCGCGAGAAGCCGAAGACGCCCGCCAAGAAGACGCCCGCCAAGAAGGCGGCCACCGAGAAGGTCGCCGCTGCGAAAAAGGCCGCGCCGGCGAAAAGGGGATCACCGGCGAAGGCGGCGAAGAAGGCAGCCACGCCGGCGAAGAAGGGTGCGGTGAAGGAACCGTCGGCCAAGGTCGAGGCGGCGAATCCCGCGAAGAAACCCGCGAAGAAGGCCGCGAAGAAGCAACCGCCGCGCCGGGCCACGCCCTAGCTTCGACGTTTTCCGGGATTGCATTAAACCGTTCACCTGATGCTGTTCGGCGCTCGGAATGCTTGTGTTGGGAACCGTTTTGGCTCGTACCGGCATCGTCGCGCACTGCCTGAGCACCATGAGTGACGCATCCGACAAATTGGGCGGTTTAGCCTTCGCGGAGCGGCGGGTAGCCGGACTGTGGTGCACCTCGCGCCGACAAAATCGAAGTCAACGCTGGGGGAGAAAGACGTTATGACAACACCCGATACAACTACTCTGCTGGCACAACTGCGTGCCGTTCTCGATTTGACGAACACCGAGGTCCAGGTCGCCGAGACGCGCGTCACCCAGGCACGCACCGAGGCCGTGCAACGCGAACTGACCCAGAACGCCGCGAACGGGCGTGATCGCGCTGAGGCCATCGAGTCGGCGATCCGCGAACTCGGCGGCTATCCCGATGTCGTCGGCCCCTTCATCGGTCGCGCGGCGGCCGCGGTCAAGGCGCTTACCGAGCAGGCGCAGCCTTTCGACGAGGCGCTGCTGGGCGATCTCGCGCTCGAACATCAACTGCTCGACCGAGCCCGCTACATCAAGGCGCTTTCGGTCGCGGTAAATCACAAGGAGATTCAGCGCCTTGCGGACCGTCTCATCGAGGCGCACAGCGCGACTGTCGACTGGCTGACCACCGTACTGGCCGAGGACGCTCTCGGCGGCCCGGCCGCGCTGCGACGCACACCGCTGCAGGCAGCGGCGGGCGCGGCGGTGCGGTTGGCGTACATCCCGATGTCGCTGTCGGCCCGCGGGCTGGACAGGGCCATCGACACCGTGCGCACCGCTCCTCCGGCCCTCGAGGAGCTGCTCAGCCGTAGTGCCCAGGCCCGCGACGTGGCGCTGAAAACGCTTTCGGCGTCGAGGGACGCCGCGCTGGAGACCGCCGAACGGGTTGTGCGCGGCGAGGGAGCGCAGGAGGCTGCCGACGCGCTGCACAACGTCCGGGCCGCCACCGGCGTCCTCGATGCCGACGAGCTGCCCATCGCGGACTACACGGAGCTCAATGTGAGCCAGGCTGTCGCCGCGGTCAAGGACCTCTCCGAGCCGGCCGACATCCGGGTGATCATCGCGTTCGAAGAGGCGCACAAGAACAGGCACGGCGTCGTCTCGGCGGCGCAGACGCGGTTGGCCGACATCGCCAAGGAGGTCGTCGGCATCAGCTGAGCGGTTTGACAACGAAGTGCCCCGGTGCCTGAGCGCGCCGGGGCATTTCTTTGTCTTGCCAAAGGGGCGTGCCCGCCAGCACAATAAAACGAAAGACATTCGTTTTAGGAGCGGAATGATCACTCTGACAGCCGCGGCGCCCGCCTCGTTGTCGCGCACCACGGCGACTAATCGCCCGTCCCTACGGGTCGGGTTGGTTCAACACAGGTGGCGGCCGGACCCCACGGTGTTGACGTCGGTCCTGCGTGGCGCGATCGATCGGGCGGCGGGTGAAGGCGCGCGGATCGTCTTCCTGCCCGAGATCGCCCTGCTGCGGTATCCGGCAGATGTTCCAGCAGGCCCCGATTCGGGCGCTGCGGCCGAGGATCTGGTTGACGGCCCGACGTTCGCCCTGGCCGCCGACGCGGCGCGGGCCAACGGAATCTTCGTGCACGCGTCGCTGTACGAGAAGGCGCAGGCCGAGGACGGCCTCGGGTTCAACACCGCCATCCTGGTCTCGCCGTCCGGCGAACTGGTGGGTCGCACCCGCAAACTGCACATCCCGATCTCGGCGGGCTACTACGAGGACACCTACTTCCGGGCCGGGACCGCGGACGGCAACCCATACCCGGTCTACGAGCCCGACGGCCTCGGCGCCCGCATCGGCATGCCGACGTGCTGGGACGAATGGTTCCCCGAAGTCGCCCGCAACTACTCGCTCGGCGGCGCCGAAATCGTCGTCTACCCAACGGCGATCGGCTCGGAGCCGAAATTTCCGGCGTTCGACACCCGCCCGTTGTGGCAGCAGGTGATCGTGGCCAACGGCATAAGCAGCGGGCTCTTCATGGTGGTGCCCAACCGCACCGGCGACGAAGGTGCCCTGTCCTTCTACGGCTCGTCGTTCATCTCCGACCCGTACGGCCGCGTTCTCGTGGCCGCCCCGCGCGACGAGGAGGCCGTGCTCGTCGCCGATCTCGATCTGGACCAGCGCCGCGACTGGCTCGAGCTGTTCCCCTTCCTGTTGACCCGCAGACCGGACACCTATGCCGCCCTGACCGCACCCGTCGACACCGAGCGGCCCTACGGGGCGGGCCACGCCGCGACGGCCGTCATCAAATGACCCTGCGTGAGTAGGGCTCTCGGCGTAGGGTGCCGCTGGTGACCGCGACGATCTTCACCGGTGGCGTGATCTGGACCGGCTCGGGTCCCGTGACCGATGCGCTCCTTGTCACCGACGGGGTGGTACGCGCGACCGGCGACGAAGCCAGGTCATCGGCGGAAGGCGCCGACGAGATTGATCTCGGTGGCGGCTTCCTGATGCCGTCGTTCGGCGACGGGCACGCCCATCCGCTGTACGGCGGCCTCGAGTCCGCGGGCCCGGAGGTCCGGCCGTGTCACACCGTCGATGAGATCGTCTCCGCCGTCAAAGACTTCGCGATGAAGAATCCCGACGAAGACTGGATCGTCGGCGCGTCATACGAGAGCAGCATGGCGCCCGACGGACTGTTCGACGCCCGCTGGCTCGACGCCGCGGTGCCCGACCGGCCCGTGGTGCTGCGGGCCTGGGACTACCACACGATGTGGTGCAATTCCGTCGCGCTGGAGCGTGCGGGGATCACAGCGGACACCCAGGAGCCTGTGCTCGGTGAGATCCCCCGCCGCGAGGATGGTTCGGTGCTCGGCACGCTGCGCGAGTGGGGCGCGATGGACCTCATGAACTCGGTGATGCCGTCGCACAGCGAAGATGTCAGGGTGGCGGCGCTTGCCACCGCCGCCGACTACTACCTGGCCCGTGGCGTGACCTGGGTGCAGGACGCGTGGGTCGAGCCGGCCGACCTCGACACCTACATCGCCGCGACCGGAAACGATGCGCTGCGGATGCGGTTCAACCTCGCGTTGTACGCCGACCCGCGCTATTTCGACTCGCAGGTAACGGCTTACGCCGATGCGCGCCGCCGCGTCGACGACGCGGGCTCACCGCTTCTGACCGCCCAGACGGTGAAGTTCTTCGCCGACGGGGTCGTGGAGAACGAGACCGGTGCGCTTCTTGCGCCCTACTGCTCCGGGCTGCACAACCACGGACAACGCAACTGGGAGGGCGACTCGCTGGCCGAGGCGGCCGCCCGTGTCGACGAGCAGGGCCTCCAGATCCACATCCACGCGATCGGCGACGCGGCGGTTCGTCAGGCGTTGGACGCGATCTCCTATGTGGTGCACCGCAACGGCCCCCGAGACCGTCGTCCGGTGATCGCACACGCCCAACTGGTCGACGACGCCGACCTCGGCCGGTTCGCCGAGCTCGGAGTGATTCCGAACATGCAACCGCTGTGGGCACAGCTGGACGCACTGATGACGGTGCTGACGGTACCGCGGCTCGGCGCGCAGCGTGCCGACAAGCAGTACCGGATACGAAGCATCGAAGAGTCCGGCGCCCCTTTGGCTTTCGGTTCGGACTGGCCGGTGTCGTCGGGCGCACCGTTTGACGGCATCGCGATCGCGGTGTCCCGGCAGACCGAAGACGGCGAGCCCGCGGGGGGATGGACCCCGGACGAGATCCTGCCGATCGAGCGGGCGCTGTCGGCGTACACGGCCGGCGTGGCCTATCAGGCGTTCGCCGAACACGGCTGGGGCAGGCTCGTCCCTGGGGCGAGCGCCGATCTGGTCTGGCTGGATCGCGACCCACGTACCACCGCGGCGCTGGAGCTGCCGGCGCTCGACATTCGTGCCACGTATCTGCGCGGCGAGCCGGCCTACTCGGCCACGGATTAAAGGAGAAGCACATGTCCACTGCGCCAGCGGATTCGACCGTTCCGCCACCGTTCGCCGAGGAGGGGGAAGGCCACCTCAAGCGGGTCCTGGGCACCCCGTCCCTTGTGCTCTTCGGGCTGGTGTACATGGTGCCGCTGACGGTGTTCACCACATACGGCCTTGTGACGCAGATGAGCGGCGGCCGCGTGCCGGTGGCCTATCTGGTGACGCTTGCCGCGATGGTGTTCACCGCCAGATCGTATGCGCGGATGGCCGCGGCGTACCCGGTGGCGGGTTCGGCGTACACGTACGCGCAGAAGTCGTTCGGCGCGCCGACCGGCTTCCTGGCGGGCTGGTCACTGTTGCTGGACTACCTGTTCCTGCCGATGCTCAACTACCTCGTCATCGGCATCTACATGGGGGCCGCGCTGCCCGGCGTTCCGACGTGGGTGTGGATCCTCATCGCGATCGCGGTGGTGACGATCCTCAACATTCTGGGCATCGTGTCGGTGTCGTGGGCCAACGTCGTCATCATCGGATTGCAGTTCGTGTTCATCGCCGTGTTCGTGGTGATGTCGATCTCGTCGATCTCGGGATCCGGCAGCGTCAACCTGATGGCGCCGCTGGCCGGGGATGGCACCGTTGACGGAATCAGCCCCGTCTTCACCGGTGCCGCGCTGCTGTGCCTGTCATTCCTGGGCTTCGATGCGGTCTCCACTCTGTCCGAGGAAGCCAAGGACGCCAAACGCACTGTGCCCAAGGCGATCATGATCGCCACAGTGCTGTCCGGCTTGATCTACTTCGTGCTGTCCTACATCTCGCAGTTGGACTTCCCGTCCAACCAGTTCGAGGACGTCGACTCGGGTTCGCTCGACGTCATGCTCGCTGCGGGTGGGCAGTTCCTCAACGTGTTCTTCACCGCGGCATACGTCGCGGGGTGCATCGGGTCGGCGCTGACGTCGCAGGCATCGGTGTCGCGGATCCTGTTCGCGATGGGCCGGGACGGAATTCTGCCCCGCAAGGTGTTCGGCCATGTATCCGTGCGGTTTGCCACCCCGACTTTCGCGATCCTGGTGGTATCGGTGATCTCACTGCTGGCGCTGTGGATCGATCTCACGGTGCTGATCGCGCTAGTGAGTTTCGGCGCACTGGTGGCCTTCTCGGCGGTCAACCTGTCGGTGATCAAGCACTACTTCTTCGACCGGAGCGAACGCAATGTGTTCAACAACATGGTGCTGCCGATCATCGGCTTCGCGCTGACCCTGTGGCTGTGGACCAGCCTGCCCGGCCTTGCGCTGAAGGTCGGATTGATCTGGCTGGCCATTGGATTCGTCTGGCTGCTCGGGGTGACACGCGGGTTCCAGCGCCCGACGCCGGTGCTCGATTTGAAGGAGTAGTCACCTCAGGCGATCGATGCCCTTGAACATCACGCCGCTGTCCACCCGGCCGGTGGCGACGACCGCTATCCGACGGGGAAGTTGCCGAACAGGAGAAGCGCCAGGCCGAGCGCGACGAACGCGAAGATCAGAAACCACGTGCGCAGGTCGTTGAGGGTCGCGATCTCGGCCTTGCCGTCGCTGACCCACTGCAGATACAGCGTGCCGATGATCGAGGCCGCGACGAAGCCGAGCACGAACTTCACCGAACCGCTTCCAGAACTCGAAAAGAGAAGGACTGGCCACAGACTCATTTTCTCGCGCATGCGCCCGCTCGACCTTCAGCGCGAAGTAGGCGGTCAGCGCGATCGCCACCACACCGATCAACGCGTTCTGGGTGGTCTTGACGATCGTCGCGATCTGCAGCGCGTGCTCCCCGGCGATGGCGCCGGACGCCGCGACCGCTGCCGTGGTTTCGATGTTGCCACCGATCCAGGCCCCCGCCACCGCGTCGGAGAGGTCGAACACGTCGGCGAGCCACGGCAGCAGGAAGATCGACGGCAGCGCGCACGCGATCACCAGCGATGCGGAGTAGGCGAGTTGTTCGCGTTTGGCCTGCACTGCGCCCGCTGCGGCGATCGCCGCACTCCCTCCGCAGATCGACAACGCCGACGACAGCAGCGCGCGCAACTTGTCGTCGAGGCCCAGGACGCCGCCGAGCCACCAGGTGAAGCCGAAGACGATGGTGATCAGCAGAAGAGCCTGGATGATCGCCGGACCGGCCGCGCTGACGAGCACCTTGAGGTTGATGGATGCGCCGAGCAGCACGAGGCCGGTCTTGATGAAGAACTCGGTGCGAAAGCCTCTGGACAACGCGTCGCGCAGTGCGAGCCGCGTCAGCACCGCGTTGCCGATCAGGCCCAAAGCGATGGCGTAGACAGGGAATTCGATCGATTTGGCGACCCGTGCGAACGGCGTACCCGCCGCCCACTGCGGCACTTGCTGTTCGAGCAACCGGGCCAGCGCGCCGAGTGCGAAGACGACGAGCACCCCGGCGATCGCATACCCGAGTACCGGCCGTTTCTCGGGTTGCTCTGAGGTGGTGTGCTCCGCGACCTGTTCTGTCATGGAATCACGCTGCCCGGAATCGCGCCGACGAGCACCAACACCAGCAGTGCCAGTCCGACGATGACAGCGAGCCAGTCCTCGTTCATGCGGATCGAGGCTAGTGCGCACGCCTCCGGCCGTGAATCATTGCCATCACAGCGAATTCAACGGCTACATGCCGGCAAGCCGCTTGTTCACCAGACGGAGCAGCCAAGCCGGCGAGAACCGCGCACCGAGCGTTGACACCTTGGTCTGCGAGCCGACAGGGAAGTGCACCTGGTGGATGATCCGACGCGGTAGGGACGGTTCGACCGCCGCCAGGATGGCGTCGGCGACGTCCTGCGCGGTCAGCCGAATACCGAGCGAGTCGGTGGTGCCGGTCTTGACGTTCTCGGTCATCGCGGTGTTGACGTACAGCGGCCACATCGCGATGACGCGAATGTCGTACCGGTTCCATTCGAGGTCGAGTGCCTCGGTGAGTCCTCGGACGAAGAACTTCGTGGCACTGTAGGTGGCGAGCTCGGGTTGCCCATAAATCGAGGACGCGGAGGCGAGGTTGACGACGACCGGGTTCGGGGTGGCCCGCAGGTAGGGGAACGCGGCGTGCAGCCCGTTGACCACGCCCTTGGTGTTGATGTCGATTTCCTGGAGCTGGTCGGCGATGTCGATGTCCTCGAAGCGACCCGTCCGCATGATGCCCGCGTTGTTGATCAACACGTTGAGGCGGCCCCCCGTGGTGGCGGTGAACTCGCCGAGTCGTTGCGCCATTTCGTCGGAGTCGGTGACATCGAGGTGTCCGGTGACCGCCGTGCCGCCGAGCGCCTCGATGTCGTTGGCGAGTGCTCTCAGCCCCACCTCGTCGATGTCATACCCGCCGACCGTGTAGCCGTTGCGGCCGAAGTTGAGTGCGGTGGCGCGGCCGATCCCTGCGGCTGCGCCGGTGATGAAGACGGCTCTGGTGAGAGGCATATACGTCATCATCGCCCAACGGCATTACTTCATTGTCGCCAGGTTGTGCCACAGGTTCTTCAAGCTGTCGGTGCCGCCGAACAGCGTGGTGAAGTGGGTGGAGTCGATCAGCACGATGTCGCCTGAGCGCTGTCCGTTCGGCGGCATCCAGATCAGGGCATTGAACTCGGTGTTGCCTTCCGCGGTGAAGGGATGCGGACGGTTGGGGTCGACACGTTGTTTCCCGAGCACCCGCAGGGTGTCGCTTTCCGGCGCCGTGAGTTCGTAGTGCGGCAGGTGGGGGTGGAAGTTGAAGGTGGTGACATTGTCGAGCAGTCGGGCGTTGTCGAGATCGCGGACCGCGGTAAGGGGTGCGATGTCCTTGGTGCCCTCGACGACGGCAGGCCGCAGTCCCCAGATGTTGTGCACGGGCACGTCGAGTGCCCGCATCAGGGAGCGGGTGTACTGGCTGAACCGCTGTTGGCGTGGCACGAGCCGGTCGCCGTGGTGGAGGTACTCGACCTGGCGCTGCTCGTAGTCGTCGGTGAAGCCCACATCGTGATGCGGTGCCAGCAGCAGACAGGTGCCCTCCCGGTTGAGCCACTCTTTGATCGCGGCGATCTCCTCGGGTGCCGCCTCCTGTTCGCCGAGCAGGTGGTCGAGCCCGAAGACCATCAGCGTGTCGGTGTCGGCCAGAATCCGTTCGTCGATCGGCAGCTTGTAGCCGGCCTGGTCGATGCGCTGGTAGACGGCGACCGGGTGCCCGGTGGCTTCTCCGGCGAGCTCCTGGAATGCCAGGGCCGAGCGGTGAAAGAGCTCCAGAGTGCCCGCAACGCCCTGTAAGAAATTGGCGGCGTTGTATTCCTCGGTCTCGTAGGCGGGCCACAGGACGCTGCGCACTTCGGTCATCGTGGAGAACCGGTTCTCGATGATGGCCGGATCTCTTTGTGCCTCCCAGGGATAGCTCCACGTCCAGTAGATACTGATGCGGCGGCCGCCGGTGTGGGCGCGCGGGACGTGGTTCTGATTGTAGGTGCGGGGTAGCGGTAGCGTGCTCATGATGTTCCTTATGTGCCTAGCGTCGCGAGATACCGCATGGCGTTGATGCCGGGCAAGAAGAAGTAGGCCCCACCCGTCAAGGTGGTGAATGCCGGCAGGCCCTTGTGTACCTTGCGAATCGGCCGCTTTGGGACTGTGAAGTCCAGTGTGCCGTCTTGAGTTCCGCAGATCGGGTCGTGCTCGTTGTCGAGTTCGTGGAACGTACGGTCGTTGATCCACACGTTCTGAGCGAACTCGAACTGCCGAACCAGGTCTGCGCAGATGATGAATGCGGCGATACCGCGATCCACCCCGTCATCTTCAGCGCCATCAGCAAGCGCGAGTCCATAGGTAGCGCCGCGACGGATCATTCTGCGGCGATTCATGTTGTGGGCGGTATCTCGTGGATTGAGGCGCCGCGCGTGCGAGCCCAGGGGACAGGCGTACCCGTGCGGATCCATCTCTTTGTAGTTGAAGTCGTTGTTGCGCATGGAGTCCGCGCCCAGTTCGGGGTCGTCCTTGTCCGGCGCCAGCACAAGCGGGGCACCGCTGCGCCACCGCCCCATGAACTTCGCGGCCAGCAACTCCTCCTCGTCAGGCGTCTGCGCATTCTGTCGCAGATAGTCTCGGAACAGCACTACATGTTCCTGCAGTCGCCGATACGCCGCGTAAGTTCCGTTGCGGGACAACGTTTCCGGCTGGGGCAAGTTACCAACGGGCCCCCATTCATCCGGGTACCCGAGCAGGAACTCGCCCGGCTTTAGGGCGGCACCTGAACCCGGTGTGGGTTCCTCGCCCGAACCCTCGATCACCGGCTGTGACAGCCGGTCTCGGAACCCGAAGTGATCGTGCGCATAGTTGAACGGCGGCGTCGCGTTCAGGTCCAGATACGACAGCCGGCGAACGCCGTCACATCTGGCCACCAATTCGTCGTGCGCCGAGGTCGCTCGGCTGTGCTCGTCGTCGTCGCGCGCGAACAAGATAGCGATGGCGTGCAAGTCGTTGCCGGCCAACCCGCCCTCCCAGTGGTCCGGGTGATTGCGTCCGGTGTCGCCGAGGATGTCGGCGCGGGCGGCCATGCCCTCGCGGAACGCGTCGGGGAAGGTCGCCAACGAATCCTCTGGCACCCCGAGCGCCCGCAGCCCGTGCCATGTGAATCCAAGCGTGACCCAGCGTTTCGTGGCATCCATCGTTTCCCGCACTGACGCCGCGGATTCCACGACATCGGTCAGTTCCGACAGCCAAGCTCGTCCACCGGCCGGGTCGTCAAACGACAAAAATTCGTAGCGGCCGGTCATCGAAGGGGTTCGAGTCAGCAGGATGTGTTGAATGTCGTCGAGCTCAAGCATGGGTGAGCACTTCGCCGAGGTTCACTGCATTTGATCGAGCATTGTGGAGAATGCCGCCTTCAGGCGCAGCGCCTTCTTGATTTCGTCCGCAGTCACAAACGGGTATTCGCCGTACTCCAGGAAGCTCGGATAGTGATGCTCCCGAACGAACTTGATGAACGCCTCAGGGTTTTCCTTCCAATCTTCCGGGAACCCCTCGAGGTTTGTGAAGACCGTTGTGATGCCCGTTGCGCTGAACAAAGCGACCGCATCCTCGGTGTACTTATCGAAATCCGTGTCGAAGATACCCTGGTATTGGAAATGCAGACCCGATCCGACGTCGAAGAGCACCCAGCGCAGGTAGTGCAGGCGCAGCGGTGCCAACGCCTCTGGACTCGCCGCGATGGTCTCCTCGATAGTTTTTCCGTAAGCGCGGACGGCCTCTTCACGGCCTTCCTTGACCTTCGCGATGATCGAGAACCCGTAACACGCGGGGGTCCTCGGAAATATCGGGCCGTACCGCCCGCGCTCCTCTTCGAAGTAGCCCTCTGGGGGGATGGCCATCGCCGACGGCGTCGTCCAGTCATGATCCGTTGTCGTCATATTCACCCTTCACTCAAATCCTATGTTGCCGACGGTACTCCGGTGTATCACCGCTACGACAGTTTCACCCCGAAATTGCGCAGTCGACATGTCCTGTTCACAATATGAGCACACGAAGCTGTTTACCTAGCAGTACGAAGTTGTTTGCTTCGTCGGAAAAAATGGGGTATGTGACATCCCTGACCGGCCAATGAGAAAAAGCGCGCAAAATTTCAATTTTGGCCAACCCACTGCGATCGGCAGAACATACTCCCTGTACGGGTCGCCTGGCCCTACAAATCGAGAAAGGGAGCAGCCGTGCGATCAACACAGCGCTACCTGATATTGGGAATTGTGATGGCGTCCGCCCCATTCACGATCGTCGCCTCGCCACCCGCGAAGGCGGATTGCACCAACGCCGGCGCATCCACCGTGTGCGCCCAGGGAACCGTCCGCGGCGGTGGTCCGACCGCCCCTGTCGCGGGGCCGGCCTACCCCAGTTATTGCGCCGACCCCTGGTATTGCGACGACGGCTGGGATATGGACGTGATCATCGGACGGCCCGGCCGTCCCGGTGGTATCGGTCCGCGCTGAGCATTGCCATGTCTTGTCAACCACTCAATCAAGGAGCCACCATGTTCTTCCGTAGCGTGATTAGCGCCGGCCTGATCGCCGGGTCGATGCTCGTAGGTACCGCCGCAACCGCTGCCGCCGATCCGCCGGGCTGCACCGCCGCCGACCTCGCAGGCGTGATGTCCGGCGTCAACGCGGCGACGCAGTCCTACCTGTTCAGCCATCCGGATGTGAACGCCTTCTTCACCGGCCTCAAGGGCAAGTCCAGAGAACAGATGGCCACCGAAATCGCAGCGTACGCCGACGCGAACCCGCAGGTGCGAGACGAGCTTCGGGGAGTACGGCAGCCCGCCGCCGACTTCCGTGAACGCTGCAACGCGCCTGTCCCCGGCGGGCCTATGGGCGCGCCTGCCCCTGACGGGCCTATGGGCGCGCCTGTCCCCGAAGGGCCTATGGGGTAGAGGTCTTCGATTACACCGCGATCATCGCGACGCCGAGGCCGATCATCGTCGCGGCGATCAGCCCGTCGAGGATCCGCCACGTCATCGGCGTGGCGAACAGGCCGGCGAGGCGTCGTGCGCCGAGCCCCAGGCTCACGAACCACACCGCGCTCGCGGTCACTGCGCCGATGCCGAAGAGCCAGCGGCCGTCGCGATGCTCGTTGGCCAGCGCCCCAAGCAGCACGACGGTGTCGAGGTAGACGTGCGGGTTGAGAAATGTCATCGCCGCACATGTCACGAGGACCTCGGCCAGTCGGGCGGGCGCTGATTCCGACGGCGTCAGTGACGACGGCCGCCATGCTCGGCGCACGGCCAGCAGCCCGTAGCCGAACAGGAACACCGCTCCGCCGAACTTGGCGATGGTGACCGCGCTCGGGTGTGCGTTGATCAGCGCGCCCACGCCCGCGATGCCCGTAGCGATCAGCGCGATGTCTGACACCGTGCACATCGCGACGACCGGTAGCACGTACTCGCGCCGGATGCCCTGCCTCAGCACGAACGCGTTCTGCGCCCCGATCGCGGCGATGAGGGTGAACGAGGCCAGGAAGCCGACAATCAACGGCGAGTTCATCTCATCGACGCTAGGCATGCGCTGTCAATCAGTACAGCTAATGGTTCTTCACATGAATTAGAATTGCTAATGTGAAGATTGACGGGCAGCAGCTCGCCGCCTTTGCCGCCGTGATCGAGCACGGCAGCTTCGACGCCGCGGCGGATCGCCTGCACATCACGCCGTCGGCGGTGAGCCAGCGGATCAAGACGCTCGAGCAGCGCGTTGGCAAGGTCCTCGTCCGCCGCGAGAAACCCTGCGTCGCAACACCCGCAGGGATTCCGCTGCTGCGGCTCTCCGCCCAGACGGCATTGCTCGAGGCCGAAGCGCTGGCCGAACTGGGCGGCGGTTCGGCGCAGCACACGCGCGTCGCGATCGCCGCAAATGCCGATTCGATGGCGACCTGGTTCACCGCCGTGTTCGGTCGACTGCCCGGCGTGCTGTTCGACATCAGGATCGAGGATCAGGACCACTCGGCACGGCTGCTTCGCGAAGGCACGGTGATGGGTGCGGTCACCACCGAGCGCGCGGCCGTGCCCGGTTGCCGCGTGCTGCCACTCGGCGTGATGCGCTATGTCCCGGTGGCCGCACCCGGCTATGTCGAGCGGTATCTGCCCGACGGCTTCACTGCCGACGCCATGGGCTCCGCACCGTCGCTGGCGTGGAACCGCGATGACGCTCTGCAGGACTCGTTGCTTCGCAAAGCATTTCGGCGCGACATCAGGCGGCCGGTGCACTACGTACCCACCGCAGAAGGGTTCGGCGCAGCGGTCCGGACCGGCTTGGGCTGGGGCATGTTCCCTGACCGCCTCGCCGACGTCCACGAAGCCGACGGGACGTTCGTGCGGATATCCGATGTACACCTGGATGTGCCGCTGTTCTGGCAGTGCTGGAAGCTCGATAGTCCGCTGGTGGACACGATCACCGAGGCGGTGCGATCGGCCGCCGAGCGTCTGCTGTCTCGATGACCGTGACTTTGGTCGGGAATGCAGACGGAAGGAGCGCGAAATGCGACCATTGTCTCCAGATCACATCTTGGGGCTGTGCCCGCGGGCGGCAGGAGAAGAACGACATATCAAGACATGCGCGTATGGCTGCGGGCCTCTGCGTGCTCTCCGTGAGCCTGGTCTTCGGCGGATTCGGGGGAGCGGTCGCCGCCGCCGACACGGAAACCGACGGCTCGGTCAACGAAGCCCATGGGCTGACCGACACTGACCAAACGGTCGACGCGACGTCTGTCGAGCCGGCCGAAACCGCGGTGTCGCCAGGGGTGGTCGAAACGGTCCCGACGCTTGTCGGGGCCTTCGATACCGCTAGCCTGTTCGAGTCCGGCGAGCAGGAGTCGTCCCCGGACAATACCGCCGGCGGAACTGGCGAGGCGGAGCCCACAGGCTTGACGGGGCCGATGGCCCTCGGGGTGAGCACCGGCAGCGAGCCGGGCACGGATGCGCCCTTAGCGGTTGCGGACGACAACAAGGGCTCCGACTCGGTTCCCGCGGACGCCACTGCCGACGTGCACGAGCCGCAAGTCGTCGTCTCACACTCGCCGGTGACGGAACCGTCGCCGGCGCCGGAGTCGGTCGCGTCGGGTGCGGATTCCGCTCCACCCGCCGGTGACCCTACCGCGCAGGAGTCGACAGTTGTTCAACCGGTTGCCAACGACGTTGTCGATGCGGGGGATGCGTCTGCCCAGACCGAAGCCGCCCCTTCGGTGATAGGTCCGGCTGCTGCAGGCAACCTGATCGCGGTGCTGGCATACCTCTTCATCGGATCGCCCGGCGAGCACGCCTCGTTCCTCACATTGTCCGGGAGCCTGCTCTCGTTGCTCGGGTTCCCGATGGCGGGAGAAGTCGGCGCCGCGCCGATCACCGCGGGAGGAATCGGCGGAAGCCTGCTGGCCGGCGGAATGTTCACGGCCGCGCGCACGGCGCTGGTGTCATTCCTGTCAGCGCCCGCGAACTGGCCGGAGATGCTGATCGCTTCCGGCGGCTCACGCGGGCTGTCGCCGGCCGACGGCGTGTTGCATCGGGCCTTCGAGGGCATCTCCGCCACCGGGGTGAGAGAAGAGCACGTCTCCATGGCGCTCACCGACTCCGTTGTGCCCGAGCAGGTGCGGTCGATCCTTCGGCACGCCGTCGGCGCCGTGCTGGCGCCCCTGTCGCTACTGGTCCTTGCGCTGATGGCGTCGCCAGGCGTCGCGGGGCTCGTCCTCCTCGGCGCCGCAGGAACGTTTGTCGGCTACCGCCAGGCCAGGGCGGCATCCGTTCTGCGGGCAGTCGGTATCGGCCGCTTCGTGAAGGCGGGACCGTTGGGCGTCGTACGGTCAGGAGGCAGTGTCGCCGTGCATTTCCGGCAGGCGGATCCGGATCGTCGGCAGTCCCGCGGCACGGCCACGCTGGAGTCGGTGGCCTGAGCGGGACGGCCCGCCAGCCAACGTCTGTCGTGCAAGGATTGATTAAACCCGCTGCGTAAATTAGGTTCGCGTAGTTGGAGAATGACGTTTACGGATCGGCGGAGGACACATGGCGGGACGGCTAGAGGGCAAGGTCGCATTCATCACGGGTGGTGCCCGTGGTCAGGGCCGCGCACACGCGCTGGCCATGGCCAAGGAAGGCGCCGACATCATCGTCATCGACATCTGCCGCAATATCGACTCCAACCCGTATCCGCTGGCCACGCCCGATGATCTCGCCGATGTCGAGCGGTCGGTCAAGGAACTCGGCCGTCGGGTCTTCGCCAAGATCGCCGACGTCCGCGAACGCCATGAGCTTCGTGACGCCATCGAGGCGGGGGTCGCCGATATGGGCAAGCTCGACATCGTCGTCGCCAACGCGGGCATTCTGCCGATGGCGTTCGGCAATGAGTTCGATCCCATGCATTTCGTCGACGCCACCGACGTCGACCTGCTCGGCGTGATGAACACCGTCGCGGTGTCTCTCCCGCATCTGCCGAACGGCGCATCGATCATCATCACGGGTTCGACGGCGGGAATGATCAAGGGGACCAGCGACAACCCGATGATGGGCCCTGGCGGCGCAGGATACGGCTGGAGCAAGCGGACACTGATCGACTACGTCGACACCCTTTGTCTGCAGGTGGCGCCCAAGATGATTCGGGTCAACGCCATGCACCCCACCAACGTCAACACCCACCTGCTGCAGAACGACGGCATCTACAGTGTGTTCCGTCCCGACATGATGGCGGAGGGCAAGAAGCCGACCCGCGAGGACGCCGAACCGGCCTTCACTTACTTCAACGCCATGCCGATTCCGTATGTCGAGCCGGAAGACATCGCCAATCTCGGCGTATTCCTCGCCAGCGAGGAAAGCCGCTACATCACCGGGCAGCACATCCGCGTCGATGCGGGCTCGATGTTGAAGTGGCCCAACGGTCCTGGAGCCTGAGCGCGCTACTCGGCGGGATGCTCCCTGTGAGTAATCCACGGCGGATCGGTCATGATCGCGAACTCGGGATGAACTCCTGCAGTTTGGTCTTGGCGCCCTGGTACACCAGGTGCCACGCGTTGGGGTCGCCGCGAAGCACCGCCGACGTGAGGTCCTTCATCTGCTCGTAGGTGGCGTGCGGGGGAATCGGCGGCACCTCCGGGTCGCACCTGATGTCGAGCAGGATGGGCCCTTCGGCGCTCAGGGCTGCCTCCCACGCGCCTGCCACCGCGTCATCGGTGTCCGCGGAGATGGCCTGCAGGCCCATGGACCGTGCTACGTCGGCGTACGAGACCTCCGGAAGTGATTGTGACTCCTCGAATTTCGGTGCGCCGCCCATTGCGCGCAGCTCCCACGTGACCTGGTTGAGGTCGTTGTTGTGGAAGACGCAGATGACCAGCCGCTTGTCGGGCCAGAGGTCTTGGTAGCGGCGGATGGTGAGCAGTTCGGCGAGCCCGTTCATCTGCATGGCGCCGTCGCCGACCAGCGCGATGACGGGGCGCGACGGGTGCGCGAACTTGGCGCCGATCGCGTAGGGCACCGCACAGCCCATGGTCGCCAGCGTGCCCGAGACAGATCCACGCATACCCGCACGAAACCGGACACACCTGGCGTACCAGTTGGTCGACGAACCCGAGTCGGCGGTCACGATCGCATCGTCGGGCAGTTGTTCGGAGAGCTCCCATGCCACGCGCATGGGATTGACGGGTTCGGCGGCCAGCAGGCTCTGCCGCCGCACGGTCTCCCACCACCGGCTGACACCGCTCTCGATGGTGTCCCGCCATGACGGGTCGGCCTTGGCTCGCAGGTGCGGGATCAGTGCGCCAAGGGCTGCCTTCGCGTCGGCGACGATGTTGATCTCGGTGGGATAGCGCATGCCGATCGAACTGCCGTCGGCATCGATCTGTATGGCGCGGGCGGCGCCGTACTCCGGAAGGAACTGGCTGTAGGGGAAGTTGGAGCCGACGATCAACAGGGTGTCGCAATCACGCATCAACTCATAGCTGGGCCTGGTACCCAACAGCCCGATCGCCCCGGTGACGAATGGCAGATCGTCAGGCAGAACGTCCTTGCCCAGTAGGGCTTTCGCCACCCCGGCACCGGTCAGCTCGGCGACCGCGGCCACCTCGGAGGCGGCGTTCCTTGCGCCCTGACCGATCAGGATCGCGACTTTCTCGCCGGCGTTGAGGATTTCGGCGGCCGCGCGAACCTGCTCTTCGGTCGGAGCGGCCAGGCCGATGGCATCGCCGGGGTCGCTCGACGGCACCTGCTTGAACACGTGCTGCGGCGGGCTGTATTTCTCCTCCTGCAGGTCGGAGGGGATGATGATCGCGGTGGGGGAGCGGCGCGTGCGGGCGGTTCTGATCGCGCGGTCGAGTGCCAGCGGAAGCTGTTGCGGCACATTGACTTCGACGAGATAGTCGCTTGCGACATCGCTGAACAGCACCTGCAGGTCCACCTCCTGCTGATAGCTCCCGCCCATCGCACTGCGTTCGGTCTGGCCGACGATCGCCACGACGGGCACATGGTCGAGCTTGGCGTCGTAGAGCCCGTTGAGCAGATGGATCGCCCCTGGCCCGGAGGTGGCCATGCAGACACCGACCTCACCGGAGAACTTCGCGTAGCCGGTGGCAGCGAAGGCGGCCATCTCCTCGTGGCGGGTCTGCACGAACCGTGGCCGGTTGTCCGCCCGACCGAAGGCCACGACAAGGCCGTTGATGCCGTCGCCCGGATAACCGAACACCTGGGTCACGCCCCACTGCCGAAGGCGTTCGAGGACGAAATCGGCGACATCTTGGCTCATGGGAAGCGCGTACCCGCGCGCCGGCGCCGTTAAGCGCGCGACCGGCTAACGGCCGCGCAGCCTGGCCGGCGAGACCATAGTCGAGCCCAGAGCGGTCTCGACCGGCTAACCTGAACGCGTGATGCGCATAGCGCTGGCGACCGCCGCGGCAACGGCCATGCTCGCCGTCTCGGTGCCGCCGTCGGTCGGCGCGGCGCCCGGAACCGACGACGCCGGCTACGTGGACTCGACGGCGCGCTGCGAAAAGCCGGCGACCGCTGTGCTTTTCGGCGCAACGGCCGACTCTCGCATGGCCATCTGCAAGGCGTCCGACGGCACGTTCTCCTATCGCGGTGTGCGGATCAGCGACGGCGCCAAACTGATCGTGCCCGCAGAGGAGTCGACGGACGGCGCGTTCGTCGCCGAGAACAGCGGAATCGAATACATGGTGACGAAGAAGTCTCTGGTCGTCAGCCAGGGCCGTGAGGTGCTGCGCGAGGAGCCGATGGTCGACTTCCACGGCGCACAGGCCGCCATTGCGCCGTCGACGCCGACCTCGCCGACGCCACTGCCGCCCCCGCTGCCCGCCGAGCGCACCGCCGAGGGCTGAGTCGGTCGGGCCTGCGCGCTGATCTCTGGCATGTTCGAGGGGTGACCGCAGCAGCCCGCGAACGCGCCGCCCTCGTCAACACGATGCGGGCCGTCGGCCCCGACGCTCCGACCCTGTGCGGGGACTGGACCACCCGAGATCTCGCCGCCCACCTGATCCTGCGCGAACGCCGGCCCGACGCGGCGGCAGGCATCCTGATCTCGAGGCTGGCGGGTTACACCGCGCGCAAGCAGCGCGAGCTCTCCGACGGCATCGAGTGGTCCGAACTGCTCACCCAGATCGCGTCGGGACCGCCGCTGTATTCGCCGCTGAAACTGCTCGACCCGCTGGTCAACACTACCGAGATGTTCATTCACCACGAAGACGTCCGTCGTGCAGGCCCCGGCTGGCAACCTCGGCAACTCGACGCCGACCTGGCGACCGCACTGCGCAGACAGGTCCGCCTTGCGATCCGGATGTCGCTCGGCCGCGCTTCCGCGGCGGTGACGCTGCACGACACCGACGGCGCGACGCTGGCGTCGATCGGCACGGGGCCGCCATGTATGATCACCGGAGCCCCGCCCGAACTGCTGCTCTTCCTGTCCGGCCGTGACGCCGCCGACATCGAGTTCACCGGAGACGACGCGACGATCTCCGCAGTGCGCTCCGCCCGTCGCGGGCTTTAGGCCCACTCCGCGATTTCGAAACCTACAGTTGCCCTCTGTATCGTGGGTCGGTCGTCTTGATCAGGAGCAACGCTGTGACCCTCAACACTATTGCGCTCGAGCTCGTGCCTCCCAATGTGGAGCGCGGGCAGGAGTATGCGGTGGAAGAGGCACGCAAGGTCGCGCGGATCTCCGCGGAGTCCGGTCTCGCGGGCCGGATCAAGCACGTGATGATCCCGGGAATGATCCCCGAGGACGACGACCGGCCCGTGCCCATGCTGCCCAAGCTCGACGTTTTGGACTACTGGTCGCTCATCCGGCCCGAACTGCCCGGTCTTCGCGGGCTGTGCACGCAGGTCACCCCCTTCATGGACGAGGCGGCCCTCGGCAAGCGGCTGACCACTCTCGGTGATGCCGGCTTCGAGGGCATCGTCTTCGTCGGGGTACCGAGGACGATGAACGACGGTGAAGGTTCCGGTGTCCCGCCGACGGATGCGCTGTCGATCTACAACAAGACCGTCGACAACCGCGGCGTGATTCTGATCCCGACCCGCGAGGGTGAAGCGGGCCGGTTCGACTTCAAGTGCAATCAGGGCGCCAACTTCGGCCTGACGCAGCTGCTGTACTCCGACGCGATCGTCGGATTCCTCTCCGATTTCGCCAAGAACACCGACCATCGGCCCGAGATTCTGCTGTCGTTCGGCTTCGTGCCCAAGGTCGAGACCAGGGTCGGTCTGATCGACTGGCTGATCCAGGATGCGGGCAATGAGGCCGTCGCCGAGGAGCAGGAATTCGTCCGGTCGCTGGCCGGCCGCGACCCCGCGGACAAGCGTGCGCTGATGGTCGATCTGTACAAGCGGGTGATCGACGGCGTCGTCGACCTCGGGTTCCCGTTGAGCGTCCACTTCGAGGCGACGTACGGCGTATCCGGTGCGGCGTTCGAGACATTCTCGGAGATGCTCGCCTATTGGTCTCCGGACCGTTAGAGCGCGCGAATGCCGGTGTAAGCCAACAGAACACCGACGACGAGCAGAATGACTGCCGTTGCGGCGGCATGTTCGCGCTGCATCCACTTCCTCACCCGTTCGAGCTGATCGTCGACGCGCTTGCCGGCGACGACGTAGGCGAGTATCGGTGCGATCACCGTCGAGCCGGCAAGCGCTGTGTAGAACGCGACGGCGAGCCACACCATTGCGCCTGCGGCGGAGGTCCCGATGATCAGACCCGCCGCGGCATTCATGACGAGCACCTTGGGATTGGCCACCACCAGCCCGAAGCCGATGATCCCAGCGCCGGCGGGGGTGATCTTGGCGAGCCGGTCGAGGAATGCGGGTGGGCGGGTGGTCCGGGTTCGGGTCAGCCATCGGCCGATGGCCGCGACGATGAGCAGCATCCCGAGCCCGATCCGGACCCACGGCATCCACGGCGGCGTCTCATCGAGCCCGTGGACGAGATGGGGGACCGCCACGAAGAGAGCGGTCATCGCGGCGAGCCCTGCGAGCCAACCGGCCATGAAAGCAAGGCCCGTGGGGCGGGGATGATCGGTGTGCAGTACCAGCACAACCGCCGGGACTATCGAAACCGGCGACAGTGCGACAACGAGTGCGAGCGGGAAAAGCTCGCCGAGCAACGACTGAGCGGACTAGCGGGCAGCAGCGGGGGTCGTCGTGTGCCTGACATGCAGCAGGCGGGTCAACCAGCGGAGATCGATTAACACGTGCTCGCTCTTTTCCTAGGCGGTCTTGGTGAGTAGTGGAAGCAAACGGCGGCGTTCGCTCATGCTCGTGGCGAATTCATGGAGCGCTTCGGCGACCGAACCCACGGTGGGGAACGTCTCACCTTCACCGAACAGCCGCAAGTTGCGAATAACAGGCTGGCTGGCAACGACTGCCCATTCGACACTGGCGATCTCACAGTTCTCGTCGATGTCGTGGAGCAGCGAAATACATTCCGGCGAAAAGGAATTCACGCCGGTCAGATCCAACACGAAAGGCTTCTCCGTCAGGACGAAGCGCCGTGCGTAGGCGCCGATGCGATCGAGGTTCGACTCGTCGATGTCACCGGTCACCGTCACCACGGTCGCCAGCTGACGACACAGCGCGCGCATCTGCGCGCCGTTGCAATCGACTGCTTGGTTTCCGTACATGCCTAAAACCTAGGCCGCTGATCTAAGGCATTGGGGAGCGTGCGGTAATACTTTGCTAAGAACAGTTTTTCGAATCTGCGCCCGACGGTCTGCGGAACTGCGCGCCGGAGTAGTTTTCCCACGGGCTGTAGTCCGCCAGCAGCGCTTCCTGTGGTGGACGCCGGTCTTCTGGCACGTGTTGAAGATTGATCCGGACGCGGTACCAGATCGAACTCGGACCGCGCATACCGTCGAGTAACACGTCCGCGGGCTTAAGTTTCTTAGCCACTTCCTCATATTTGGCACGCCAGACGTCCAGCGCGGCCAACGCCTCGTCCTTCGTCTTGGTACGGGCGATCTCGATCAGCGGCTTCGAGGAGATCCGGCTGCCGCCGCCGGTGCCCTTCTTCGCACCCTTCGGGGCCTTCTCGGCGGGGCCGAGGCGATCGGCGAGGTCGAGCAACTGATCCAGGGTGCCTGCGGCGTCGTCCATGCCCTCCCACGGATCGCCGCGTTCGGCGAAGCGCTGCGGCACCGTGGCGATGGTGAAGTTCTCCGCGCGGCAGTCGACGACCTCGTCCCACACCAGCGGTGTCGAAACCCGGGCGTCGGGCGTGGCCCGCACCGAGTAGGCCGAAGCCACCGTGCGGTCGAACGCGTTCTGGTTGAAGTCGACGAAGACGCCTTCGCGTTCTTCCTTCCACCATCGGGCGGTGGCGTGATCGGGCGCGCGTCGCTCGACTTCCCGAGCGATGGCCTGTGCGGCCAGCCTGACGAACTTGAACGGCCACCGCCGCTCGACGCGCGCATAGATGTGGAATCCGCGTGAACCCGATGTCTTCGGCCAGGCCGTCAATCCGTGGTCCTCGAGCACCTCGCGCGCGACTAGCGCGACGTGAATGATCTGGCGCCAGTCGACCCCCGGCATCGGGTCGAGGTCGACGCGCAGCTCGTCGGGGTGGGCGAGATCGTCGGCGCGCACCGGATGCGGATTGAGGTCGACGCAGCCGAGGTTGATCGCCCATGCCAGGCCTGCTGCGTCGTGCAGCACGGCTTCCTTGGCCGATGTGCCGGAGGCGTACTTCAGCTCCGCGACATCGACGTAGTCGGGCCGGTTCTTCTCGGGTGCCCGCTTCTGGAAGACGGCCTCTTCGGTGATGCCCTTGACGAATCGTTTGAGGATCATCGGCCGTTCCGCCACGCTGCGCAGCGCGCCGGGAGCAACAGCGAGGTAGTACCGGATCAGGTCGAGCTTGGTGACGCCGAGGTCGGGGAAGACGACCTTGTCGGGATTGCTGATGGGCACCTGCTCACCGTCGACCTCCAGGTGTTCGACCTTGGCGGACGATGCGGCCATGAGGCCATGGTAGTGACGCAGCACGTTCCTGCCGCGCTGCGACGTGCGTCACATATTGTGGTGCCATGCCGAAGCTCACCGATCTTCCCCTGCAGGCAGCGGCCAAACTCCAGCAGTCCATCGGACCTTATGTCGAACGCGGTGCAGCCGAGCTGCACTACGCCCGCAAGATGTTCGAAGCGGGCGCACTGAAGCTGGAGCCGCCGCAGAACATCGTCGCGTTCCTGGCCGACATCCGGCGCTGGGGCGAATTCGGCATGATTCCGGCGTTGAACGCCCGCCGCACCCCGAACCGGACGGCGGTCATCGACGACGACGGTGAGCTGAGCTTCGCCGAACTCGACGAGGCCGCGCATGCCGTCGCCAACGGCCTGCTGGCGATGGGCGTGAAGGGCGGCGACGGGGTGGCGATCCTGGCCCGCAATCACCGCTGGTTCCTCGTCTCGGTCTACGGCGCTGCCCGCGTCGGCGCCCGCATCATCTTGCTCAACAGTGAATTCTCCGGCCCGCAGATCAAAGAGGTGTCCGAGCGCGAGAACGCGCACGTGATCATCTACGACGACGAGTACACCAAGGCGGTCGCATCTGCCGAGCCGCCGCAGGGCAAGCTGCGCGCGCTCGCCACCAACCCGGACAAGGACGAGCCGTCGGGCAGCACCGACGAGACGCTCGCCGACCTCATCAAGCGCAGCAGCAAGCAGCCTGCGCCGAAGGTGACGAAGCACTCGTCGATCATCATCCTGACGAGCGGCACCACCGGTACGCCGAAGGGCGCCAACCGAAGCACGCCGCCGTCGCTCGCGCCCATCGGTGGCGTGCTGTCGCACGTCCCGTTCAAGGCGGGTGAGGTGACGTCCTTGCCTGCGCCGATGTTCCACGCACTCGGCTTCCTGCACGCCACCATCGCGATGATGCTCGGCACCACATTGGTGCTGCGACGACGCTTCAAGCCCGCGACCGTGCTCGGCGACATCGAGAAGAACAAGGCGACCGCGATGGTCGTCGTACCGGTGATGTTGTCCCGGCTCCTCGACGAGCTCGAGAAAACGGAGAAGAAACCCGACCTGTCGTCGCTGCGCATCGTGTTCGTCTCGGGTTCGCAGCTGGGCGCCGAGTTGGCCACACGGGCGCTCAAGGACCTCGGTCCGGTGATCTACAACCTGTACGGGTCGACGGAGATCGCGTTCGCGACGATCGCGCGGCCGAAGGACCTGTCCATCAACCCGGCCACCGTCGGGCCGGTCGTCAAGGGCGTGAAGGTCAGGATCCTCGATGACAACGGCAACGACCTGCCGCAGGGTGAGGTGGGCCGGATCTTCGTCGGCAACACCTTCCCGTTCGAGGGCTACACCGGCGGCGGCCACAAGCAGATCATCGACGGGCTGATGTCGTCGGGTGACGTCGGATACTTCGATGAGAACAATCTGCTCTACGTCAGCGGGCGCGACGACGAGATGATCGTGTCCGGCGGCGAGAACGTCTTCCCCGCCGAAGTCGAGGACCTCATCAGCGGCCATCCGGACGTCGTCGAGGCCACCGCGCTCGGTGTCGAGGACAAGGAGTGGGGCCATCGGCTGCGCGCTTTCGTGGTCAAGGCCGACGGCGCCAGCGTCGACGAGGACGCGATCAAAAACTACGTGAAAGAGAATCTCGCCCGCTACAAGGTGCCGCGGGAAGTCGTCTTCCTCGACGAGCTGCCGCGCAACCCGACCGGCAAGATCCTCAAGCGCGAACTCCGCGAAATGGAAGTGGAGTAGAGCTTTTCGCGGCTACTGGCCGGCGGGCGGCTGCTGCTGATCCTGTGGTGGCGTTGCGGCGCCGACGATCTGCTGGGCGGCGTCCGATCCCTGTTGCGCGACATCGCCTCCCACGAACGTGTCCTCGGCGGTGCAGTTGCCCGCATGGACGGGCCCGGAGGGAATGCCGGACGAGGCCATTTCTGATGGGATGCCGCCTGGGGGAATGTAGATCGGGAAACCGTTCATCCTCATGCACACGCCTCCCGGCGCACCTGATGTCGGGTAGGGGCTGGCGGCCGGTGCCTGGTTGAGAGCGTGGTTGGCCTGATCGGTTGCAGAACCGACGATGGCGGCCGGATCGGGCGGCTTCTGCTGTTGTTGGCACGGCACATCGTCCGGATTGCAGGGAGGCGGCTCGGCACTCGCAATCGGCGCCAAGGCGATGATGGCGCCCGCGGCGGCTCCTAGCACGAGGGTGGCGGCAGCGGTGATGCGCTTCGGCATGCGGTCGTCCTTAGTGGCAAAGTGAAGCGCCCGATGTGGCGCTTGCTGTCAACACTGGCAGCGCACCACGACCCTCGCAATGCGGTTTGCTGACTTTGAATTCAGTTAGTTGCGAAGGCAACCAAAATCAGCGCACACCACTTGCGTACATCGCCGCTGACCAGGGAATCGACAGGCAAACCAGCATGAGGGTCAGCAGAAACCAGCCTGCGCCCTGCCAGACCGGCCACGTACCGCCGACGCGCCAGGCCCGGTAGGCCCTCACCAGAGCGCCGACGCCGCCGATCAAGAGGACCGCGGGAACGGCGGAGGCAAGCACGACCGACCCCCTGTCGACGACGGCGAAGACGACGAACGCGATGGCTGCCACGATGATCACGCCGACCCCGTAGGTGACGGCGGCGCGTAGCGCAGCCGGGTCACGCCAACGCTTTTCGACATCTCGTGCGTCGCTCATGTGAGGCGGGTTCCCGGGACGGGCGCGGGAAAACTATCAGGGGCCGTTGACGTACCAGGACAGGCATCCCGGGCGGTTCCGGCACGCGATGATGGCCCCCGCGTCGGGCGCGGCCCCGCGCACCCTCGGACCGCGGGGCGGGAGATTGCAGTTGACCACGTACGGGTTCCACGGGATGACGCCGTTGACGCACGGTTGGGCGGAGGATCGGGGAGCCGTGTCAGGGATCAGCGCGGGCGTCGCTGTGAGGAAGGCGGTCCCGGCGGCGCCGCCGAGCAGCAGGCGCAGTGTTCGTTGTCGGAAGCTTGTCATCTCGTCACCGCCAACAACTTCGAAGAGCCTGCTATTTCGAGGATAGACCTCGATCGCGCGACCAACGGCGGAATCGCATTGCGCGGCACGGTCTGATGTGCGCGACCGGGAAGTGCAGGATTCTCCCGTCAGTACTCGATGGCTTCGATCAGCGGGGACGGCTCGTCCATCATCGCCCAGAACCGATCGCGGATCTTCACCGTCAGCGGGCCGGGTTCGCCGTTCCCGACCGGCTCGTCATCGAGCGAATTGATCGGTGTGACACCGCCTACCGCTGCGTCGATCCCGTGCAGGGCCTCGTGCACCTTGGGCAATTATGCGGCGCCGAGTTCGGTCAGGGCGACCTCCCGGGTGCGGGTGAACAGCATGACACCCAGGTGGTGCTCGAGCTGCTTGATCGCCGTCGACAGCGCGGGCTGCGTGATGAACAGCCGCTCGGCGGCGCGCCGGTAGTTGAGCTCCTCGCCGAGCACGGCGAAGTACCGGAGTTGGCGCAGCGTGACGTCGGTAGTCGTGACCGAACTCCTTTCCGCGGACGGGGATCCACCCGCGGAAGCCAGGGTGTCACGCCACCGCGCGCGTCGCCCACAGTTGGTCGAGGCAAACCGCCGTGAGCTGCGCTACGGATCGCGGGGAAGACCCAATAGCCGCTCGGCGATGATGTTGAGCTGCACCTCCGTGGTGCCACCGTAAATGGTGGTGGCCCTGCTGTAGAGCAGATGCTCCGCCCACTTGCCCTGTGGCGATTCGGGATCGCCGATCGCGCCGTCGGTGCCGAACGACGACACCGCGAACTCCGCGTAACCCTGGCCGGTACGCATCGACAGCAGTTTCGAGATCGCCGCGGCGGGCATCGGATCGCCGCCCGCCAGCGTCAGCAGCGTCGAGCGCATGTTCAGGATCTTGGCGGCGTGGCCCTCGGCGATCAGCCGCCCGGCCCGGTTCTGCGCGATCTGGTCGAACTGGCCGTCGCGGATGAACTCGATAAGGCCGTCCAGGCTCGCCATTCCCGGCGGCTCGCTGCTGCCGATCGACACCCGCTCGGCGGTCAGCGTGTTGCGGCTGACCTCCCAGCCGCGGTCCACCTCGCCGAGCACATACTCGTCGGGAACGAAAACGTCGTCGATGAAGACGGTGTTGAACATCGCGTTGCCGGTGAGCTCGCGAAGCGGCTTCACCTCGACGCCCTCGCTGCGCATATCGAGCAGGAAGTACGTGATGCCATTGTGTTTCGGAGCGCTCGGGTCCGTTCTCGCCAGCAGAGCGCCCCACTGCGACCACTGCGCCGCGGTGGTCCAGATCTTCTGACCGGTGATGCGCCAGCCGCCGTCGACCTTGGTGGCCTTCGTGGAGAGGCTGGCCAGGTCGGAACCCGCACCCGGCTCGGAAAAGAGCTGGCACCAGACCATTTCGCCGCGGAACGTCGGCGGCAGGAACCGCTGCTGCTGCTCGTCGGTGCCGAACGCGACGATGGACGGAATGATCCACGCCGCGATGCCCATCTGCGGGCGCTTCACCATGCCGCTGGAGAACTCCTGGGCGATGATGATCTGCTCGACGGGATCCGATGCCCGTCCCCACGGTTTCGGGAGGTGCGGTTGGACCCAACCGCCTTCTGCGATCGCGACGTTGCGCTCGGCACCGCGGGGCAGCGCCTTGAGCGCGGCCACCTCGGCGCGGATCTCTTCGCGCAGCTTCAACGTGTCAGGATCGAGGTCGATGTCGAGCTTGCGCATCCCCGTCGTGGTCGCGACGTCGACGACCTGCTGTGGGTAGTCCGCGGCGCGGCCGAAGCATGCCGCCAGCACGAGCGCGCGGCGGTAGTAGACGTTAGTGTCGTGCTCCCACGTGAAACCGATGCCGCCGTGCACCTGGATGCAGTCCTGCGTGCACCGCTGCGCCGCGACCGGCGCGAGAGTCGCCGCGACGGCCGCCGCGAACTCGAATGCGCTGTTGTCGGACCCTTCGCGCGACTCGTCGATCGCCCGCGCGGCATCCCAGACCGCCGCGGTGGCGCGCTCGGTGTCGGCGATCATCTCGGCGCACTTGTGCTTGATGGCCTGGAACTGACCGATCGGCCTGCCGAACTGCTCGCGAATCTTGGCGTAGCCCGATGCGGTGTCGGTCGCCCACCGCGAGACCCCGACCGCTTCGGCCGACAGCAGCGTCGACATCAGTGCGCGGGCCAGCGTCTGGCTCAGGTTGCTCAGCACCCGGTCGTCGCCGACCTCGACGGCGTTCGCACGGACGTGTGCGAGCGGGCGTAGCGGATCGACGCTTTTGACGGGCTCGATCTCGAGTTGGCCTGCGTCGAGAACCACCCATTCCTCACCGCTGTCGATCGCCACCGGCAGGACAAGCACCGAGGCCTGCGCGGCGGCGGGGACGGCGCGCACTTCGCCGCGGATGACGAGGTCGTCGCCCTGGCGGGTGGCGGTCAGCCCGGAGTCGATGGCGTACGCGGCGATCAACTCCCCGGAGGCCAGATCGTTGAGCAGGGCAGCCCCGGGGTCGTGCGCGGCAACCAGCGCGCTGGCGATCGCGGAAGGGACGAACGGCCCGGGCACTGCGCCGTAGCCGAATTCAGCGAGCACGATCGCCAGTTCGAGGATGCCGAAGCCCTGTCCGCCGACCGCTTCGGAGAGATGTACCCCTTGCAGACCCTGCTCAGCGGCGGCCTTCCAGTACGGCGGCGGGTTGGAGATCGGCGTCTCCAGCGCCTCGTGCAGGACGTCGGATGGCGCCACTTTCGCGACGAAGGACCGAACCGAGTCGGCCAGGTCGTTGTGCTCAGGATTCACTGCAATGGGCATGCCGAGTTGCCTTCCCTAATAACCGGTCGGTTGGGAACGACATTACCCGCGTGATCAGGTGACCCCTCGAAGGGCCAATCGCACGTTAGCGCCAGCGCTTCGCGATCCATCTGGCGATGGTGTCGGCCTTCTCGCTGCGCGCGCCGGGGGTGGTGAAGTAGTGATCGGTGTCGATGGCGCACTGCGTCTTGTCCTTGGTCGCCAGCGCGTCGAATATGCGCTGGGCGTCGGATGGGAAGACTCCGGTGTCCTGTTCGGCATTGATCACCAGCGCCGGGCAGTCGATGCGGGCAAGATGCGGCTCCGCGCGCGTCTGCGCATGGCGCAGGCTCCACATGCCGAGCCAGCTGCGCAGCGTCGAGGCGGCTGCGATGCCGTGCGCCGACCTGTTGGCCTTGGCAGGCTCGCCGACGTAGCACATGTTCGCCGGCCGCCCGGAGGGCTCGAGCGTGGGATCGACCATTCGCGGATCGGCCCAGGTGCGCAGCACCGTGAAAGGGCGGTCGGAGAAGCCGGCGGCGCGGACTCTCTTGAGCTCACGTTCTGCCCAGTCGGTGATCGCGTTGTTGCGGGTGACCTGTGCCGACCGGTAACGGGTGATGAAGTCCTCGCTGTAGGGTGGCCCGTTCTTGGGGTCGAACAGATCCAGTCCAGGATCCGTTGCGAGCGGGTCTATTTCGTCGGTCACCGAGGCGTCCATCCACGCGGTGAGGACATCGGGGCGACCGGGGTGCGCCGCGGTGGCGACGTATCCGTCGGCGGCGGGCAACTGGTCGAGGCCCACGGCGGGACGCATACCCTCCATCGGTGCAACGTGGGGATCGACCGCCTGCGCCTGGTAGGCCGCCATCAGCGAACCACCGCCGGAATTCCCCAGCAGCACAACTGTTTCCACGCCCTGCACCTCGCGCAGCCATCGCACCCCGACGCCGATGTCGACAAGGGCGTGGTCGAGCAGGAAGCTGCTCTCGAACCCCCGGAACCGGGTGTTCCAGCCGAGGAACCCGACGCCGCGGGTGGCCATGTAGTCCGCGAGATAGTGCTCGGAGAAGTCGATCTGATAGTGGGCGGCGATCATCGCCACCTTCGGTTTGCGTCCGACTCCGCGGTGATACAGGCCCTGACATGGGTGGCCGCCCGAACCCGCCCGTCTCGCGGTGGGGGAGTCCAATCCGATGAATTCGCGGGTCACTCCCGGTGTGCCCGAGGACGGTGTCCTTGTCATGTCGGTCCGGTCTCCTTGTGATAGATCGTCCGGTGAAAGACGTCGGCCAAGCAGAATTGGTTGAGCATGGAAACTAACGCCAGCGCAAAGAGTCTCGGGTCGCCGCCCCGGCAGTGGCCGTCGCACTGGACGGTGCGCACCATCGATTTCTTGGAGTCGTAACCGTTGTCGGACGACCCCGCCGACCTGTCTGCCTCACCGGCGGTATCGGACACGGTGTTAGCGAGAAAACCCTTGCGCGCGATCACCGCTCGCACGGCAGCATCAATAGCCGCTTGCGTCTGCCGCCCCCGTGCGGCCGGCAGCACGTCTCGCGGATTGACCGTCACAGTTCTCCTCCGCCCAGGACACTGCGGTCATTGCTCCAACCTGAACCTGATGTTAGATTCAGATCTTGCTCGCGGCAGGAGTTTCGCGTAGTTGGCTCGAGGGGACGCGACATGATCAGGCCCGATAATCAAAATTCGGAATTTCAGCTCGGCGGCATCAACCACGTCGCGCTGGTCTGCTCGGACATGGCCAGGACGGTCGACTTCTATTCGGGCGTGCTGGGGATGCCGTTGATCAAGTCGCTCGACTTGCCCGGCGGTATGGGCCAGCACTTCTTCTTCGACGCGGGAAACGGCGATTGCGTGGCGTTCTTCTGGTTCGCCGAGGCGCCCGACCGTGTTCCCGGCATCTCCTCACCTTCCGCGATCCCGGGAATCGGCGAGATCACCAGCTCGGTCAGCTCGATGAACCACCTCGCGTTCCACGTCCCCGCCGAGAAGTTCGACGAATACCGGCAGCGGCTGAAGGACAAGGGAGTCAGGGTCGGACCCGTGCTCAACCACGACGAGAGCCCGGCGCAGGTTTCTGCCACCGTGCACCCCGGCGTCTATGTGCGGTCGTTCTACTTCCATGACCCTGACGGCATCACACTCGAATTCGCTTGCTGGGTCAAGGAATTCACCGAGGCCGACACGCAGACCGAGCCCAGGACCGCAGCCGACCGCCGCCCGGCGGTACCGGCGCGCTAGTCGCTGTAGAGGGCGGGGTCGTCCAGCGCGCCGAGGATCGCGGTGAGTTGGTCGATCAACTGCTCCTGGCTCAGGGCGATGTCGCCTGCCAGCCACGCGCTGAGGGTCTGTCCCACACCGCCGACGACGAACCGAACGGTTGCCTTGACACGGTCGTTGGCGTCCCCGCGTAGCAACGAGTCGACGTAGTGACTCGTCATGAGCGCGAAGATGTCGCCGAGTGCCCCACGCTTTCGCAGTATCACCGGGTCCGAGAGCCCGGTGTCGAACAGCACACGGCCGATACGCGCGTCGGCGCTGACGGTCCGTACCAGGTTGGCCATGCCTGCACGGTTCTGTTCGGAAGGGGGCGAGGTGGCCACCGCGGCCTGCGTGGACGTTGCGATGTCGGCGACGGCTGCGTCGAACACCGCGGCGACGAATTCGTCCTTGTCGGTAAAGCTCTCGTAGAAGTAGCGGGCAGTCAGACCCGAATGCCTGCAGACGGCCCGCACGGTCAATTCCCTGTCCGGGCTGCCGCCGAGCAGGTCAAGGCCCGCATCGAGGAGCCGGCGTCGGCGTGAGTCGATGCGCTCCGACGCCTCGACTCCGCGATAAGGGCGGATCTGGGCCACGGCGGCCATCCTGCCATCTTGACACTCGTCAACGGCCTGCGGCAGAATCTGACAACCATCGTTCTCACATTTAGGACAGGTTCAATGGCGATCCTTCAGAATCGGCGCCGCGTCTCGAAGCCCCGCGCCGAAGCCGTCGGCGGGATGCTGGGTGTCGGTCTGCTGGCCGGTGCCGCGAACGTGATCATGCAGCTGGCCCGGCCCGGTGTCGGCTACGGCGTGCTGGAGAGCCGGGTGCAAAGCGGGCGCATCGACCGCCACCCGATCAAGCGGGCCAGGACCACCTTCACCTACCTCGCCGTCGCC
This sequence comes from Mycobacterium sp. ITM-2016-00318, assembly GCF_002968285.2. NCBI lineage: Bacteria > Bacillati > Actinomycetota > Actinomycetes > Mycobacteriales > Mycobacteriaceae > Mycobacterium > Mycobacterium sp. ITM-2016-00318. The sequence goes on from NZ_CP134400.1 coordinate 324,769, forward strand.
GTACAGGGCACGCTGGAACAGCAGGCCGCATACCGCCGTGCGGTGAACGGCGCACATGCCCAGGTGTATTCGACCGACGAAAGCCCGGTGTCGTACAACGCGTTCGACCCCGATCTGCAGATGTGGGTGGGCGCCTGCATGTACAAGGGCGTCATCGATGTCTACGAACTGTTCGTCGGCGAGATCGACGACGCCGCTGCGCAGCAGTTGTGGCACGAGGGCATAGCGCTCGGAACGATGCTCCAGGTACCGCGGGAGAAGTGGCCCGCGGACCAGGCGGCGTTCGATCGCTACTGGCACGAGTCGGTGGAGAAGGTGCACATCGACGACGCCGTGCGCGACTTCTTGTGGCCGATCGCCGCAGGCCGGGTGCGGGGGGTGAAACTGCCCGCATCGGTACAGCGCAGACTTGACGACTTCAACCTGTTGATCACTGGAGGTTTCCTGCCGCAGCGGTTCCGCGAGGAGATGCGCCTGGACTGGGACGACGACCGGCAGCGCCGCTTCGATCGCTTGATCAAGCGCCTCCGTACGGTGAACAACGCGCTGCCGCGAGTGCTTCAGGAGTTTCCCTTCAACTGGATGCTGAGGGATCTCGACTGGCGGATTCGCACCGGCCGACCGCTGGTCTAAGCGTGCGGCGCAGGTCAGCGGTCTGTCGAAATCCGCAGGTATACCGGAGTCATGCGTTCGGACAAGGACACTTGGGATATCACCACGAGCGTCGGTGCGACCGCGCTCTTCGTCGCCGCGTCGAGGGCCTTGGAGGCCAACAAGTCGGCTCCCCTTGTGGTCGATCCGTACGCGGAGATGTTCTGCAGGGCTGTCGGCGGTGAATGGGCCGATGTCCTGGACCGAAAGGCGCCGGAGAACAAGCTGGTGTCCGAGTTCGGCGAGCATTTCGTCAACTACCAGGCGGCTCGTACCAAGTTCTTCGACAACTACTTCTACGCGGCCGCCGACGCAGGCGTCCGCCAGATCGTCATCCCTGCCGCCGGGCTGGACTCCCGCGCCTACCGGCTCGCCTGGCCCAGCGGCACGGTCGTCTACGAGTTGGATCAGCCGCAGGTGCTCGAGTTCAAACGCGAAACTCTGCGTCGCAGCGGTGAGTCACCGACGGCCGAACGTAGAGAGATAGCGGTCGACCTTCGCGACGACTGGCAGGGCGCCCTGCTCGACTGCGGCTTCGATCCGACGACACCGTCGGCCTGGCTGGTCGAGGGATTGCTGGTTTATCTGCCCGCATCGGCGCAGGGCGAGCTTTTCACCGGCATCAACCAGCTGGGGGCGCCCGGCAGCCACGTGGCGGTCGACGACGGGAAACCGTTCGACCAGGACCTTTACGAGGCGGCGCGGGACGCGGAACGCACGGCTGCGGACGGGGCCAAATTCTTCTCGCTGGTCTACAACGAGCAACACGCCCCGGCGATCGACTGGTTCACCGATCACGGCTGGCAGGGCGCAGCGGTCGAGTTGCCCGACTACCTCCGGCACCTGAGGCGGCCGCTGCCGGACCCCGATTCCGAGGCATGGCCGATGTTCGCCAGCATTTCGCTGGTCAGCGCCATCAAGGGGTGATACAGCGGCTCGCCTAGCTGAACATGAAGTCGCGCATGAAGCGCGTCATCCTGCGCAGGTAATCCGGCTGGCTGACGTGCAGGATGTGGTTGCCCGGGAACCAGTGGAACGCGCAGCGATCCCAGTGCTCCCACAGCGTCTCGGCTTGCTGCGGCGGCGCGAGGCGATCGCCGAGACCGGCGATGATCAGCCGGCGGTCCTTTCCTACGAGTGCCGGATAGTTCAGCGGCGAGTGGAACATCGCTGCGGCGGCCTGTAATTCGGCGTTCGTATCGCTGAGCCTGTCGCCGAGCGCGACCAACATGTTCGCCGGCCACCATTCGTCGACCAGCTTCTCCGGCATGACGACGGGAACATTGGGGATGACGGCCTGGATGCGGTCGTCCGCACACGCGATCAACGCCGACGTGTACCCGCCGAGGGACATCCCGGTCAGCGCGATCCGGTCGACACCGGTGAACTCCAGATAGTCCATCAGCGAGCGGAAGTCGTACACGGCTTGTGCCATCGCCTCCGCAAACCCTGCGAAGCCGTTGGCGAACAAACCGTAACCGCTGTAGGGAGAGTACTTCTCGGCCCGACGACCGTGGAACGGCATTGTGTAGAGCATGATGTCGTAGCCCGACCGGTAGAACCACGGCAGCGAGAAGAACAGCCCGTTGAACATGTACGCCGACCCCATGAAGCCGTGTATCACACACAGCGTCGGGCGGGGCCCGTCGTCGTGGCGCCAATGTTGGGCATGCACCACGTTGTTGCGCTGATACGACCCGCACCGGTCGCGCATCGCGGGGTTGATCGCCCGGTAGCTGCTGTTGAATCGGATGTTGTGCACGCGGCCGTTGGCCATCCACTCCGCGACGGGGTTGGCCGGACGCGACGAGATCCGCGGCGCCTCGGTCGGTGTGGGGAACGCTTGCTCGGGATCCTTCGTCGCACCCAGTTCGGCGTAGTACCGCAGCGCATTGCGCTGCTCCCTGGCTCCCGAGCCGTTGAACGCGGACAACGCCACCTGAGGCAACATCGCTGCGCCGACGACAGACGCCAGTGCGGTACGCAGGCCGAGGTCGGCGATCGCCGAGGAGTCGACGATCAGCCGCTGGCGGAGGGTGAGATCGACGCGGCGCGGGAGACCGCGCGCGGTCGCGTCGGCGCCGGGAACGTCGGGTACAGGGATCGGTGGTGGCTCAACCGGCTCGGCGCTGGGCGGCTCGGAAGAGGACACCGCCCGATCGTACTGCGTATGCGAGGAGCGGTAGGGCTATGTCAACGGGCCGATGCCGACTGAGCCGCCGCAGCGTAGAAGAGGTTGCCGTAGCCGGTCGCCGAGAAGTTCCACAGGTGGAGCGCCACGGTGGCGACGAGCAGCGCGCCGAGCACCATCTGCGGACGCCGGTCGACGGACGGCTGTCATGCCGATCACCGTGCCGTGCATTGCTGGCGGCCGGGCTGCTGCGCCGCTGCGAACCACCTGTGAACACACGGGTGCCACACTGTGTGTCATGTGGAACCCGGACGTCTACCTCACCTTCGCCGACCATCGCAGCCGACCGTTCTTCGACCTGACGTCGCGGATCGCTGCCGAGAACCCGCGTCGCGTAGTGGATCTGGGGTGCGGGCCGGGAAATCTCACCGCCACCCTCGCCGAACGCTGGCCCGAAGCGGTGCTCGAGGCGTTGGACAGCTCGCCGGAGATGGTCGAGTCGGCCAGAGAGCGCGGGGTGGACGCGCAGATCGGCGACGTCGCGTCGTGGCAACCCGAACCCGACACCGATGTCCTGGTGAGTAACGCGACCCTTCATTGGGTGCCCGAGCACCGGGAGCTCTTGGTGCGCTGGGCGGGGCAGCTGACTGCGGGTTCCTGGATCGCGGTGCAGATGCCCGGCAGCTTCAACACGCCGTCACACGAAGCGATACGCACAGTTGCGCGCCGCGAGCCGTTCGCGAACACACTGCGCCACATGCCGTTTCCCGAACGCGACCGGGTCAGCACCGCCACCGAGTACGCCGGACTGCTCAGCGACGTCGGCTGCCGAGTGGATGCGTGGGAGACCACCTACATTCAGGACTTGGCAGGCGAGAACGCGGTGCTGGAGTGGATGTCGGGCACCGCGCTACGCCCGGTGATCGATCGGCTGTCGCCGGAGGACTGGCAGCAGTTCCGCCGGCAGCTCATTCCCATCCTCGACGAGACCTACCCGCGCAGGCCCGACGGCAGGACGTTCTACCCGTTCCGCCGGATCTTCGTGGTGGCGCAGGTCGGCTAGCGGCGCCTGTTCAGCAGTTCGATGACCTGTGCGGCCAACTGGTCGATGTCCGCGCCTGCGGTGTCGAGCACCAGGTCGGGGCTCTCCGGCGGCTCGTAGGGCGCGTCAACGCCGGTGAGCCCCTTCAGTCCTCCGGCCCGCGCCCTGGCGTAGAGGCCCTTGGGGTCGCGCCGCTCACATTCGGCGAGCGACGTGGCCACGTGTACCTCGATGAACGGAAGTTTCGCGGCATCGCTGAGCGTGCGGGCGATCTCGCGGTCGGACCTCAGCGGTGACACCAGCGAGGCCAGTGCGACCACGCCCGCATCGGCGAACAAGCGGGTGAGGTGGCCGACCCGACGGATGTTCTCGGCGCGGTCACCGGCGCTGAAGCCCAGGTCATCGGACAACCCGTGCCGGATGTTGTCGCCGTCGAGGAGGTAGGCCACATCGCCGGACTCGACCAATGCCCGTCCGACGGCGACCGCGATCGTCGACTTGCCGGATGCGGGCAGCCCGGTCAACCAGATGACGGCGCCCTTCTGCCCGTGGCCGCCCACCGGTGATTGCGATCCAATGCCGAGGGATGCCAACGGATGTCGTTGCGGGCCTGCCTGCCCGGTTTGACTTCGCGCGGCTCGGTGATGGTGCCCGCACCGACGGTGTCGTTGGTGGTCTCGTCGATGAGGATGAACGCACCGCTGTCCCGGTTGTCGGCGTAGGCGTCGGACACCACGACCGAACTGGTGCGCAAGGTGATGACCCCGATGTCGTTGAGCACCAACTCGACCGGGTTGTCGAGCTCTTCGAGGGTCTCCGGGTCGAGCCGCGAATGCAGCGCCTGCACGGTGGCCCGCACGGTGCGTGCGCCCTGCCCAACGCCAGCCGATCGCCTGCCCGAAGAGGGTGGTCGACGAACCAGCATACCGTCGCGTCGAGTTCACGAGCAGGTACAGGTAGGACGGCGTCGTCGGCGCCGCTGACGAAGACGTCGCCGCGGCCGACGTCGATGTCGTCAGCGAGTTCGATCGAAAACAGACAGTGGTGCAACGGCAACGGCCCGGTCGTCATCGAGGGCGTCGACGGCGGTGACGGTCGACCTGGTACCCGCGGGAAGGCTGACGACGGAATCCCCGACCTGAAGCGTGCCCGCGGAAAGTCGGCCGGTGTAGCGCCTGCGCTGCAAGGTCGACGGTCTCGAGACCCACTGCACCGGCAGTCGCAGCTTCGCCGCATCAGGGTGCGGCGCGGACAGTTCGACGTGCTCCAGGTAGTCAAGCAGCGTCCGGCCGTCGTACCACGGTGTGCGGTCGGACCGGTGAACGACGTTGTCGCCGTGCTTGGCGGCGATCGGGATGACGGTCACGTCGGCTTCGCCGAGGCGGGCCGCCACCTGGCGGAGTTGCTGTTCGACCTCGCGATACCGACCTTGATCGAAGTCGACCAGATCGAACTTGTTCACCGTCGCGACGAAGTGGTTGATGCCCAACAGCTTCTCCGCCAACCTCAGCAGCACGATGGAGTCCTTGCCTGCCGAGAAGAGCAGGACGGGACGCTCCAGCTCGGCGACCACCTCGCGGATGATGTGCACCGCTTCGGCTTCGAGGAGCCGTAGTTCGTCGACGTGGACGGTGTCATAGCCCGCAGCTGTCGCTGTCATGTCGGCAGCCCTTCCTTCTCGGCGTCGGCGCGGTACCGGTCTACCCAATCGTCGGACCGTTGATCCGCCTGTCGTTCGAGTACGGGCGTAGGTGCCAAGCCAGGGTCCTGGCCGAGCGCTTCCAGGACATCGCCGACGATCGACGTGAGGTTGCGCCAGAGCACCGGATAGGAGACCTCCATGGGGGAGACGCCCTCTTCCTCGAACCAGGCCCGCCAGCCCTTCTCCTGGTTGCGGAGCATGGTGACGACATGGGCGATCGCACCGGCGTGGTATTCGGCGGCGGAGTCGCGCCGAGGGTCGGGCCTGCCGCGCCAGACACGCGTCTGCACGGCCCGCCAGAACGAAACAGCTTGGGACACAACGTCAGGCCGGTAGACGTGGATGAGCACGGGGTCGCTGCCGATGACGTCGCGGATTGCTGAAAGCAACCCGTCGCCAGAGCGATCCGGCAGCCTGTCGGCGCGCTGGAGCAACAATGGCGTCTGATTCCACATCAGCTTGCCGCCCCAGATGCCATTGGGCGTCCGGCCTACCGTGCGGATGTAGTCACGCCAGATCTCTGGTGGCGCGAGCTCCGGCCTGCCCTCGTCCAGTGGGTCCAGTAGGCGCAGGATCGACTCGTCTTCGACGTCCTCGAACCATTGCCTCGGCTGCGGCGACTGGCTGGTGCTCGGCAGATATTGGAAGAACTCCCCTGGTTCACCGGCAACGCCTGTGGCTCTGAGAGATTCGACGAGAAGTGTGCTGCCGCTTCGTTGCGACGCGAGAACCAGATATGCAGACGCGGCCATGGGATCACCTAACTGTGTTCGTCTTCGATTCCGCGCTCGGCGGCGATGGCGGATCGGCTGGTCACCGCATGGCCGTGAATTCGCAGGTACGTATGGGTGTATCGCTCGGAGATACGCGTGCCCGCGAACTCCGACGGGATGACGTCGTTGGTCTTCTCTCGCCAGTCGTTGAGCTGCAGCGAGAGGTCGTTGGCGATCGCCTCCGCCTTGTCTGTCGCGTCCGGGCCGAGCAGGTTGTGCGACTCACCGGGATCGTCGAGCAGGTCATAGAGTTCGCGCTCCGGGCGTCTCTCGCTCACCAGAGGTGCGACGGCCATTCCCGGCGCGCTGTCGGCGATGTCCCACGGCAGGTCGAGCAGCGGTCGCGTCGCGTAGTTCTCGATGTAGCTGTACTCCTTGGTCCGGATGGCCCGTATCGGGTCGAAGGAGTCGTGGTAGGTCTTGATCGTGTAGACCTTGGACCGTACGGATTCACCTGCGGCGGTCCGGATTTGGTTGGCGTGCGACACACCGTCGACCTCTGCCGGCACGTCGACTCTGAGCAGGTCCAGCAGGGTGGGCAGTAGGTCGACACCGCTGAACAGGTCGTCGTAAACCCGAGGGGCAAGGCCGCTGTCGCGCGGCGGGCGGACGATCAATGCGATGCCGGTGCCCGCGTCGTACAGTGTCGACTTCGCGCGGGGGAGCGCCGGGCCGTGGTCGGTCATGAACACGACCCAGGTGCTGCGGTCGAGTCCGGTGGCCGCCAATGTGTCGAGCAGTTGGCCCACCGCGTCGTCGGCGACGGTGATCGCGCCGTAGAACTCGGCGAGGTCCTGGCGCACGGCGTCGGTCTCGGGTAGATAGTCGGGCAGCTCGACGCTGGTCCGGTCGGCGGGCTGGTAGCGCTCGGGCGGGTAGGGGCGGTGGGTTTCGAAGAAGCCCGCGGTCAACAGGAACGGCCCTTGCGGACCGCCATCGAGCCACTGTGTCGCGTGTTCGACGACATACTCGCAGAACGAGTTCGACACGTCGTACTCGTCGAAGCCCAGCCGGGGCGGATACGACGTTTCGTGTTGCATGCCGAACAGCGCGGTGTGCCAACCCGCTTCCGACAGGATCTGCGGGAGCGTGCGGACGTCCGCGCGGTACTCCCAGCCGTGGTGGGCGAGCCCGACCAAGCCGTTGCTGTGCGGGTAGCGGCCGGTGAACAAGGAGCCGCGCGACGGCGAGCACAGCGGAGCCGTGGCGTGCGCGCGGGTGAACAGGATGCCCTCGGCGGCGAGCTGGTCGAGCCGCGGGCTGGACACATCGGAATGGCCGTAGGCGCCGAGATAACGGCCGAGGTCGTGCCAGTGCACGATCAGCACGTTGTCTTGCGGTCGTTCCGACATATGGCGGGCCTTTCGGGGTCGTCGATACACCGAACCGGTCGTTCGCTGAACCGGCAAGGATTTAGATCAGTGAGAGCAAGTTATCCACAGTGGCGGGTTTACACACAGGCGTGGGCTTGAGCGGGTGATTGTGAGGCTTGCGGGTCGCCTGACCTACGTAAATTCGAAAGCATGTTCGATGGTTCGGTGCCCGAGATCGCTGACGTGGCGTCGTTGACTGACGCGGAGTTGGTTGATGCTGCCGGTGGCTGGGTGCGTGCGGAGAACGGGGCGGGTGCGCGCAAGTTGGCGGTGATGGCCGAGATCTTCGCCCGCCGCACCAGGCTGTCTAGTGCCCAGGAGCGGGAGTGGTGGTGGATCGACCCCGACGCCGCGGTGGCCGCTGAGTTGGCCGCCGTGCTGAGTGTCAGCTCAGGAATGGCGCTGCACCAGACCAACCGCGGCGTCGCGCTGCGCGACCGGCTGCCTCGGGTGGCGGCGTTGTTTGCGGCGGGGCTGCTCAGCGATTTGTTGGTGCGCGCGATCGTGTCGCGCACCTACCTCATCGAGGACCACGACGCGATGGCCGCCGTGGACGCCGAACTCGCCGACCGGGTCACCCGCTGGGGAGCGTTGTCGGTGAAGAAAACCGAAGAAGCCATCGACGCCCTGGTCGACGAACACGACCCTGGTGCGCTGCGCCGGACCCTGCAGGCCGGCGCCGAGGAGACCGTGCAGTTCGGCTGCCCGTCTGATGTGGCGGGGACGACCACGATTTGGGCGCGGGTGAACTCTCCGGATGCGGTGTTGATGGAGCAGAGCGTCGAGGACATGGCGCACAGCGTGTGCGACGGTGATGTGCGGTCGATGGATCAGCGTCGCGCCCACGCGTTGGCCGCCAAAGTCAACGGCACTGCCTTCGCCTGCCGGTGCGGGGAACCCGACTGCCACGGCGGCACCACAGGAGATGCACCGCTCAAGAACGCCACCGTCTATGTCGTGGCCGACGAGAAATCGGTTGATGCGGTGAACGCCGCCAAGTCCGATGCTGTCGAGAACGCGACCGAGCCCGCCGAGACCGCGGTCGACGCCGAGGCCGACGCCGAGCAGTGCACCGCGCCGCCGGCATACGTGTTCGGCGGCGGGATCCTGCCGACGCCGCTGCTCGGCGGCATCCTCGAGCGCGCCACCATCCGCGAGGTGCGCCACCCCGGTGGGAACCCGCGACCCGAACCCCGCTACACCCCGTCACGGCAGCTGGCGGAGTTCGTGCGCTGCCGCGACCTGACGTGTCGCTACCCGAACTGTGACAAGCCCGCCCAGGTCTGCGAGATCGACCACACCGTGCCCTACCCGGTCGGGCCGACGCATCCGTCGAACCTGAAGTGCCTATGCGGTTTTCACCACATGCTCAAAACGTTCTGGGTCGGCTTCAACGGCTGGAGCGAAAAGCAACGACCCGACGGCACGGTGGTCTGGACGCTACCCACCGGCCACACCCGCACCACCTACCCGGGCAGTCTGCACCTGTTCCCACAACTGTGCGAGCCGACAACGACACTGTGGCCAGGTGAGCCGCCCGTCGTCGAAGCCGTCGCCGGCCGCGGAATGAAGATGCCCAAGCGTCGACACACCCGCGCGGCCAACACCGCCAAAGCCAAAGCAGCAGAACGCAAACTCAACGACGACCTCGTCGCCGAACGCAACAAACCCCCACCCTTCTAAGCGACGGCGTAGAGATTCCATTGGCCGGGCACGCCTTTGAGTTCGTGGGCGCCGCGGTCCTCGAACTCCAGTCCCGACCCGATCACCAGATCGCGCAGCGTGCTCGAGACGAGCACGTCGTTCGCTCCGGCCAGAGCGGCCACGCGTGCGCCGATGTGCACACCGATGCCGCCGATGTCCTCGCCGCGCACCTCGCACTCACCGGTGTGCAACCCGGCACGGACATTGATACCCAGCGCCTCCACGGCCTCGCGGATTGCCATGGCGCAGCGGATCGCCCGCTGCGGGCCGTCGAAGGTGGCGAGGAAGCCGTCACCCGAGGTGTTCACCTCGCGGCCGCGAAACCGGGCCAGCTGTGACCGCACCACGGCGTCGTGCGCATCGAGCAGCGCACGCCAGTCGCGATCACCCAACACAGCCGCCCGCCGCGTCGAGTCCACGATGTCGGTGAACAACACCGTCGCCAGCACCCGATCATCGGCCACATCGGCCCGTTCGCCAGTGATGAACTCGGCTAGCTCCCGAAACGACGTACGCCAATCGGGTTCGACGAAGTGGTAACTGTTGCGGCTCGACACCTCAACGTATTTCGCGTCAGGTATGTGTTCGGCGATGTACCTGCCCTTCGCGGGCGGGGTGACGACGCTGTCGGCGTGCTGGAGTACGAGAGTCGGCACACGGACTGTCGGAAGCAAAGCCCGCACATCCATTTCCATCGCGAGAGGCAACATGAGGGCGAGCGTCCTTGGGCTCAACGCCAGACGTTCCATTCGAGCCCACGTTGCCCGGATCTCCTCATTCCACGGCATGTCCGGATTACCCCGGTGTTGAATCTCCCCACTGCCCCACATACGGACAAACGCGGCATGAACTTCGTCTCGAACGAATGCGGTTCCGCCCGCATCCGCATAACCGTCGAGCCCGACCAAGGCGGTGGTGCGCGACGGATGCGTGCCTGCGAACAGCGCAGCGGTCGCGAACGCGAAGTCCGACGCGACGAGAACCGCTTCGCGACTCCCGAGGTCGTCGAGCACCGCGGTGATGCTGTCGGCCCATTGCTCCAACGTCGGCAGCGCCCCGGGCGTGACGGGATCGGATGCACCCGTGCCCGGCTGGTCAAAGAAGATCAACCGACCGAGCGATGACATCGCCTCGACCCACCCCTGAAGGGACGGTAGTTCCGGAAGAACCTCGCAGCACGTGAACCAATTCGGGACTAACACGATGTCGCGCGCGCCCTCGCGCGAGGTGCGGTAGGCGATGCGCAAGTCCCCACTCGGGGCGTAGCGCGTCTCCGAGAACATTGCGGAAGTCTATGCCGAGCGAAGAGTCGAGGGCTGCCTGTCGGCAGCGTTTGTGCTGCTCACGACGCGACGGCGAAGATTCGCCACTCGCCGGGCACGCCCTTGAGCTTGTGCCCGCCGCGGTCCTCAAATTCGAGTCCTGACCCGATCACGAGGTCGCGCAGCGTGCTGGACACGAGCACGTCGTTCGGCCCGGCCAGGGCGCCCACGCGTGCACCGATGTGCACCGCGATGCCGCCGATATCCTCGCCACGGTTTTCGCACTCACCGGTGTGCAAGCCGGCGCGCACCTGGATACCGAGGGCCTGCACCGCGTCGCGAATTGCCATGGCGCAGCGGATGGCTCGCTGCGGGCCGTCGAACGTCGCCAGGAAGCCGTCTCCCGATGTGTTCACTTCGCGGCCTCGAAAGCGAGCCAGCTGCGCCCGGACTATCGCGTCGTGCGCGTCGAGAAGCGCATGCCAGTCACGGTCACCCATCTCCGCAGCGCGCCGCGTCGAATCGACGATGTCGGTGAAAAGCACCGTCGCGAGGACACGGTCGTCGGCTACGTCGGCCTGCGCGCCGGTGAGGAACTCGGCGATCTCCTGAAAGGACGGTCGCCATGGTTCGACGAAGTGGTAAAGATTGCGCCCTGAGAGTTCGACGTATTTCGCGCCTGATATGTGGTTAGCGACGTCCTTGCCCCACTCGGGCGGGATCAACGGGTCCTCGGCGTGCTGGATGACCAGGGTCGGCACGCGGACTGTCGGCAGTACCGCCCGCACGTCCAATTCGAACACGAGCGGCATCACAAGAGCTACAGTCGCGGGGCTGGCCGCCAGGCGCTCCTCTCGGGCCCAGGTTGCGCGGATCTCCTCGTTCCACGGCATGTCCGGATTGATGAGATGCTGCCATCCCCCCGTGCCCCACGCGGTGACAAAGGCAGCGATCGCTTCCTCGGGAGCGAACCCATCAGTGCGCTCAGCCATCGGATCGGCGTAGCCCTCGAGCACGACGAGCGCGGCGGTGCGGGACGGATGTGACGCTGCGAAGAGCGCCGCTGTCGGGAGCGCTCCGGGGCTCGCGAGCAGGACCGCTTCGGGACTCCCGAGGTCGTCGAGCACTGCGGTGATGCTGTCGGCCCATTGCTCCAGGGTCGGGAGTGCGCCCGGTGTGACGGGGTCGGAGGCTCCCGTGCCCGGTTGGTCGAAGAAGATAAGTCGACCAAGCGAATTCATCGCCTCGACCCAGCCTTGGAGGGACGGCAGCTCCGGTAAGACCTCACAGCACGTGAACCAGTTCGGCACGATCACGATGTCACGCTCACCCTCAGGCGACGCGCGGTAGGCGACGCGCAAGTGCCCGTTCATGGCATAGCGCGTCTCCGAGAACATTGCGGCAGTGTAAGCCGAGGAGCGCGAGGAAAGAGCCGATCACCGAGGTCACAGCCTGTGGCTTTCGCCAATGATGGGTGGCACCATCATCTGGACCAGCCCGACCGGACACACCTACGCCACCCACCCGGGCAGCCTGCACCTGTTCCCCCAGCTGTGCCAACCGACCCGCCACATTGTGGACCGGCGACCCACCCACCACCCAACACACCTTCGGGCGCGCGGTGATGATGCCCAAACGCCGCCACACACGCGCCCACAACACTGCCAAAGCCAAAGCAGCAGAACGCAAACTCAACGACCCCCACGTCGCCGAACGCAACAAACCCCCACCGTTCTAGCTCAGCAGAGCAGCATCCGCAGAGGATTCTTGTAGTACACGTCGAGTTCGGCGACCAGTGCACCACGCACAGTGAACATTTCGGTCATACCCATCTCGACGCTCTGACCCGACGCGCGCGACGTGAATGTCAGACGGTAGGAAACTTTGTGCGCCAACGTAATCGCCACTGTAGGGGACATCCCCCCGCGGCGTGAACAACGAAGTCGTCGTGCAGCAGGCTCCACGCGTCCTGCAGCCGTCCTTCGCCGAACGCGACGACGAACTGTTCGACGACCGCCCGCGGCTCCACTGTCAGCCCCCGGGTGGCACGCCGACCGCCCGGAGGACGTACTCGGGGGGCACCTCGAACGCGAGCGAGCGACGGGGCAGCCGCATCAGGACGTCTTCACCGATGTCGGTTTTGTAGTTCAGCGAGAGACGACCGTCGAACTTCGGGTCGACCTCGCCGATGTCGACTTCGATGTGCAGACCGCTATCGGAGATGTCGGCCTTCGCCGGGCCGGTCTGCTCCGCGTCCCACCGTTGGTCGATGGTGCGGCCGGCGAGTTTCGGCACCGACGACAGGGTGGCCAGCACGCGTTGCGAGGAAATCGCCAGCGAGCCGACGTAGCTCGCGATGTTGGCGTTCGCCCTCTTGCCGGGCACCGATCCACTGAAGCGCCGGGTCACCGGAACGTACTCGACCAGGTAGATGATGCCTTCGGCGTCGACCTGGTTGCGCAGGTCATCGGGCAAGCCGCCGATGCGCATCAGCTTGCGCAGGAAAACAGCCATACCAGCACCGTAGCCGCCGCGTGGTACTCGTTGGGGGTGGCACCGCGGAAGGGATGGCTGATCGGCTCCGCGGCATGTGCGCTGGCGCTGTACGTGCTGCTGTGGGTCGGCTTCGTTGCGCAGTGGCCGTGGATCGATGCCCTGGACCGCTTCGCCCTCGAGCCCCTTCACGACTTCGGAGTCGACCGCCCCGGCTGGGTCGCCCGGTGGGACGTTCTGTGCACGGTCCTCGGGCCGATTGCGTTCCGGCTCGTCACCCTCCTCGTGATCGCCTTTGCCCTGCTGCGACGCAACCTACGGACGGCGCTGTTCCTCGTCATCAGCATCGAGCTCAGCGGGTTGATCACCGAAGCAGCCAAGGCGGCCGCGAACCGGTCGCGACCGATCGAGGCGTTCGTGCCCGGATGGGGATTGTCGTTCCCCTCGGGGCACGCGCTGGGACTGATGGTTGCCGTTCCTGCGCTCCTGATGATCGCGCTGCCCCTCGTACGCAGGCCGACGCGCGTCTTACTCATCGTCACCGGCGTCGTTGTGGTGGCGGTGATCGGCGCCGGACGCGTCGTGCTCAACGTGCATCACCCCTCCGACGTGCTGGCCGGTTGGGCGCTGGGTTACGTGTGGTTGGTGGTGTGCGTGCTTTCGGTGCCGCCCGTCGCACCGATCACGGAAGCGGACGAAATACCGGCAGCGCCCGGTACTTCACGTTGAACCTGGCCTCGTCGCACGCGGTGCCGATCTCGCCGTCGTGCGCCAACTCAGTGCACCCGTCCACGGCGGTGAATGCGAACTCGGGAACCCGCATCTCGTGGTAGAGCGGGCTGCGGGTGAGTCGACCAAGGGCGAGCGCGCCGACGATGCGCAGAGTGCTGAACCTTTTGCCGGTTTCCAGGATGCGAACGTCCATCAGGCCGTCGTCCATCCGTGTGCGTCGTGACGGCGCGAAGCCAGACGGCAGGTATGTCGAATTGCCGAGGAAGAACAGCGACGTCTGCAGCGTCTTGTTGTCGTAGGAGATTCTCACGGGCTCGTCACGGCGCAGGGTATGGAACATCGCGTAGAGGCCTGCGAGCGGCTTGCCGATCTTGTGCTCCAGCTTCTCGCGTGTCTGCACGAACCGCGGATAGGCGCCGATGCTGGCCGTGTTGACGACGATGTGGTCGTCGTTGAGGCACACCAGGTCGACACACGACACGTCGCCGCGTCGGATCGCCTCGACCGTCTTGGCCACACTGTCGCAGCCGATGTCCTTGGCGAAGTGGTTGAAGGTGCCGCCCGGGAAGACCGCAAGTGGAATCTTGTGCTCGACGGCGATGCCTGCCGCGCACGCTACGGTGCCGTCGCCGCCGCCGACGGCGAGTACCTCGGTGCGTTCGGCTGCTTCCCGCAACGCCTCCTCGATGTCGTCGTCGTCGCCGAGCTCGATGATTTCGGCTTTGGGCAGGGCTTCGCGCACTTCGTCGACGACGCGCGCCCCCGTCCCGCTGCCCGACGCCGGGTTGATCACCAGCACGACGCCCGCTCCGGTGGGTCGCGGCAGCGTGGTGACACGCAGGGGATCGGCGGTGGGGATCTTGGTAGGCGTGACGGGTGGCACGATCCGGCCGCCGAGCACAGCGATACCTGCTCCTATTCCGAAGCCCGCGAAGACGTCGCCTGGGTAGTGCGCGCCGACGGCGATGCGCGACAGGCCGACCAGGCCTGCGAGCAGGGCCAGGCCCAAGCCGACCGGAGGGTTCTCGAGTCCGACCCCCACTGCGAATGCGGCGGCGCTCGCCGAGTGCCCGGACGGCAGAGAATTGGACGTCGGGAAGCGCCTGCTCTGCCGCGCCAAGGGCACCAGGATGCGGCTGGGCCGCGGCCGCTTCCACACTCGCTTCGCGAATTGGTTGGTCACCAGGCTGGTCATGCCGAGGCTCACGACCCCGCGCATGGCGCCCCGGGCGGACGCCTTGTGTCGCGTCGCGATGAGCCCGGCGGCGATGACGAACCACAGCTTTGAGTGATCGGCAGCCCGGCTCAGACGCGGCATGCTTGAGTCGAGCAGCGGGCTGGGCGACTCGGCGACCGCCTCGAAGACCTCGCGGTCGAGGGTGCCGAGGCCCTGACCGATCTGGGTCAGGCCGCGCAGCCCCTCTAGGTTTCGACGGAATAGCATGACGCCTACCTATCCGTAGTGGACAGATGCCAAACCTTTGCGGCCGCGAGCTACCGGGCGACGACCTGATCGTGTGCGACCATGGGCGCGTGCGCCGATCGCTGCTCGTGCTGATCGCAACGCTGTCCCTTGGGGTGGCGGCGGTGAGCTCGCCGGTGAGCCGGGCCGATTACACGCCGTGGTTCGCCCCGAAGGTGGGTAATGCGACACAGGTCATCTCCGTCGTGGGAGCCGGTGGTTCGTCGGCGAAGATCGACGTCTTTCAACGCACCACAGCCGGCTGGCAGGCGGTGAAAACCGGTATTCCCGCGTTCGTCGGCTCGAACGGCATGGCCCCACAGACTCACGACGGCCAGGCGAAGACCCCGATGGGCATCTTCACCCTCGATTTCGCATTCGGCACCGCGCCGAACCCCGGCGGCGGACTGCAATACGTCCAGGTCGGTTCCAACCACTGGTGGGACGGCGACATGAAAAGCCCGACCTACAACACCATGCAGGTGTGCGAGAAGGCGCAGTGTCCGTTCAACACCGATCCGGCCAGTGGCACCGAGAACCTCGACATCCCGCAGTACGTGCATGCCGTGGTGATGGGTGTCAACAAGCAGCGCGTCCCTGGCAATGGCGGCGCGTTCTTCCTGCACGCCACCGACGGGGGACCGACCGCGGGTTGTGTCGCGATCGACGACGGCACCCTCGTCGAAATCATGCGCTGGCTGCAGCCGGGCGCGCTCATCGCCGTCACCCAGAACGCTTAAATATTCAGCGCCTCACCGGGTGTCACTTTGAAGTTGGTGATGGACTCGGTGGACATGTTGACCTCGTACGTGCGCTGGTACCCGGTCGCGCTGATCCGCCAGCCGTCGGCGGTACGCCGATAGCGGTCGTGGTAGAACGCGGCGCCGTAGAGCATGAAGTTGAAATCGGGAACTATCACCCGGTCCTGGAGGTACCAGGTGCCGGTGGCGTCATCGCCCTCGACGTCGATCTCGGGATGTGTCACCCGGTGCTCGGTCAGCACATTCGCGGGCATCGACGTGCGCATGAACTCGACGAGCGAGTCGCGATCGGTGAAGTGGTGTTCCTCGCCGAGCGAGCTCCCGTAGTCGCCGACGATGTCCTCGGTGAGCGTGTCCGCGAACTCGTCCCAGCGCTTGGTGTCCAGCGCACGCAGGTACCGGTACTTCACCCGCATGATCTCGTCGATATCGCCCATGCCGGGGATACTACTGAGCGGCAGTCAGATCCCTGGTCGCAGGACCTTCCAGCAGCTTGCCGTTCGGTGCGAACCTCGAGCCGTGCAATGGGCACTCCCACGATTCGTCGGCGTCGTTCCAGTTCACGATGCCGCCGAGATGTGGACACACCGGCGACACCCTGTGCTCCACACCGTCCACGACCGCGCGCCCCTCGAGTTGCCATGGCGGTCCGCTGACGACGCCACCCTCCTCGGGTGTGCGACTGAGGGTGCGGGTCACCGGTGTGATCCATCCCCTGGCGAGGTACAGGCCTACCTCGGCGTTCAGCTGCATGGCTTTCGGAATCCCCGAGAGCTCGTGAGGACTCCAGCTGGCGAACGCCTCGGCCCAGTCCATCCGGCCGCCGAGGATGCGGCTCGCCAGCGCGAGCGCCGCCGCCGACCCGTTCGTCATGCCCCACTTGTCGAAACCCGTCGCGACGAAGATCTTGTCGTTGCCCGGCAATATCGGTCCGACGTAGGGCAGCTCGTCGATCGGCGAATAGTCCTGCGCCGACCAGTAATGCGTCTGCATCGCGCCCGGATAGTGCTTCTTGGCCCATGCGTCGAGCTCCTGCACCGAAGAGGCCGGATGCTTCTCGTGGCCGACCGGATGTCCTGCGCCGCCCACGATCAGACGCTGGCCCTCGTTCGTCGGCGCATACCGGACAGACCGCGTCGGGGAATCGGCGGAGATGTACATGCCGCTGGTGATGTCACCGGGCACCCGGTAGGCCATGCAGTAGGACCGGCTCGGCTTGAGACGCGCGAAGAACCCGCCGCGGTCGAGGATGGGAATGCCGGTGGCCAGCACGCATTGGTCCGCCTTGACGATGAACTCATCGCCGTCGGTCGTGCGCACGTGCATCGCCAGCTTGTCGCCCTCGCCCGAAACCTTCTGCACCCGAACGCCTTGCGCAAGGCGTCCGCCACGCTCGTCGAGCTCGACGATCAGGCTGTCCAACAACGGCATCGGATCGAACTGCGCCTGGTCGGGCATGCGGACGCCGCCGCTGAAGGGGAACGGGACGTTGGCGTCCTCGACCCACTCCACGGGTAGGCCCGCCGCTTCGCACGCCTCGAGTTCGGCCCGTGCCGACGCGATGCCCTGCTCGGACTGCGCATAGGTGAAGGCGTCCTCGCGCTGCACCGAGATGCCGTGCGACTCGCAGTGGCCGATGAGCCAATCCTGACCCTCGCGGTTGCCCTCGACGTACTGCTGAGCGCGTTTCACGTTGTGTTTGGCGAGTATCTTCGACATCTTGCTGCCCTGCAGCAGGCTGATCTTGGCCGTCGTGTTGCCGGTTGCGCCCGCGCCGGGCGTCAGCGCTTCGAGCACGATGACGCTTCTGCCTGCCCGCGCCAGCAGAACGGCCGTGATCAGCCCGGTGATCCCCGCGCCGACCACCACGATGTCGGCCTGGCGGTCGGCCTCCGGCAAAGCGCTCGGCGGCGATGCTTGGTTCGCCCGGTCGGCCAGCCACAACGAAGTCATGGCACTGGCAGTACCCTGCGTCACGGTGATGAAAACTCGAGCCACCAAAAGCATGCTGGCCGAACGTTGTTCAAACGGGCTGCATACGGAGTGTCTGAGCGGTATCGGCGCACAGCAGAGCTAGGGTGTGGGCCGTTATGAGCGACCCCTTGGGGTTGTCGGTAGGGACAACGAACCTGGTCGCGGCGCGTGTCGGCAATCAACCTGTGACGCGCCGCTCGATGCTGACCCTCGCGAAGTCCGGCGGCACCATAAGCGGCTTCGTCGAACGCGTCGGCGATCGCGTCCCTCTGGTGACGCCCGATGGCACCAGCTATCGCGCAGAACAGCTACTGATGCAGGCCCTCGACGCGATGGTCGAGGTGGGCGGCGGACCGTCGCCGGACGTCGCGATCGCGGTACCCGCGCACTGGAGTCCGACGACGATCTGGGCGTTCCGCAGCGCACTGGCCAGCAGCAGGCAGCTCTCGCGAAGCGGTGACCAGGTTCGCGTCGTCTCCGATGCCGTCGCCGCACTGACGGCCCTGCAGGCCAACCCGGGCATCGCCGCCGGCGGCGTGGTGGCACTGCTCGATTTCGGCGGAAGCGGCACGAGCATCACGCTGGCCGACGCCGCGGCCTCGTTCGCGCCGATCGGCGAAACCGTGCGCTACCCGGACTTCTCCGGAGACCTGATCGATCAGGCACTCCTGGCCCACGTGTTGGACAGCCTCGCCGACAAGGCCGACCCGGCGGGCACGACCGCGGTCGAGTCACTCACCAAGCTGCGCGCAGAGTGTCGGCGGGCCAAGGAGCGGCTTTCCGCCGACACGGCGACACAACTCGTCCTCGACCTTCCCGGCCACCGCGCCGACATCCGGCTGACCCGCGAGGAACTGCAAGAGCTGATTCAACGCCCGCTCGACGGCGTCGTTGCCGCACTCGATGAGCTGACCGAGCGCAACGGCACATCGCCTGCGGGCCTCGCCGCGGTCGCGATCGTCGGCGGCGGCGCCAACATACCGCTTGTGACACAACGCCTTTCCGAGCACACCCAGCTTCCCGTGGTGACGACGCCTCAGCCCGCTCTCAATGCGGCCGTTGGCGCGGCGCTGTTCGCCGCGTTCGGGGCCGACGCCGATGCGCCGACCGGCGCCAACGCGGCGACCGCTCTCGGCGCTGAGGCGCCGACGGGCGCAGCGGCCGCCGCCACAGATCTGACTGCAGCGGGACCGGTCTATGACGGGCCCGGCCTGGATGCGCCGGGTTCGGCGACGTTCCGCGCCTTGGCGTGGTCGCAGGAGGAGGGCGGCGAGGAGCTAGTTCCCTACACCGGTGAAAACCCATATCTGGTAACGAATTCCGACGTTCGGCCGGTGATCGAGTACTCACCGGCGACGGGCAAGGTGGACTACGTTGAGCCGCGCCGGCCGTGGCACCGCATGGCCGTGTTGGGAATCGGGATGGCGGCCGTCATCGCCATCGTCACCGTCGGTGGTGTGGCGTACGCACTGACCAGCGCCACCGAGAGTACGAGGGCGACACAGGAGCCGAAGGCGGACCCGCCGAAGCCGCCGGAGCCCAAGCAGCCCCAGCTCGAGCCGCCCGCGCCACCGAAGCAGGAAAACCCCGAACCGCCGCCGCCGGAGCCACCACCGCCACCGCCGCCGCCCGAAACGGTGACGATCACCAGCGAGGCGCCGCCTCCGCCCCAGACTCCGACCACCACGGTGCCCACGACCACGAGAACGACCACCACGACGTCGCCTACCACGACCACCACATCGCCGACAACGACGACCACGACACCGACAACCACCACGACGACCAGTACGACTCCGCCGATGACGACGTCGTGGATCAACGTTCCCTTCGTGCCGGTGCCGGTCCCGATCCAGGTGCCCAATCAAGGACCGCCACCGCCGCCTGCGTACCAGCCGCCCGTGTATCCGCAGGGTCCGTGGGGGTAGCGACCTGTCGTATCGACGCGATGACCAGGGGAATCACTGGACTCTCGTGCGGAAGCGCACAATGGACGAATGAGTAGCAATGGGCCGTTCGGCTTCGACCCGGACGACTTCGATCGAGTGATCCGTGAGGCCGGCGAGGGACTGCGCGATGCGATCGGCAAGGTCTTCGACATGACCGGCGAGCGCCAAGGGTGGAGCGTGCTCTTCGACGAGTTCTCCCGCCGCCAGCGACACGAGCCGGAAACCACCGGCGAGACCGGCGACGGGGTGTGGTCGATCTACACCGTGGACGACGAGGGCAAGGCCCACGTCGAAGAGGTGTACGCCAGCGAACTCGACGCGCTGCGGGCGAACAAGAACAACACCGACCCGACGCGCAAGGTGCGCTTCCTCCCCTATGGGATCGCGGTCAGCGTCTTGGACCCGTCACCGGACATCGCCGACGGGTCAGACGACACCGAACCGTCGGAATAGTAACCAAAACGCGAAGCCGCACCCGTTCCCTTCCTACGATCGGGGAATGGTGAAGAGCAGCTTTGTCGTGTCGTCCGCGGCCGCAGCGGCGGTGACGGCGCTCATCTCGTCCGGCGCCGCGGCGGCCACCCCTGCCGAGGGCGACGTCCAACGCACCGATCTGGCCAAGGGCACGACGAGCACGCCGATCTCGATCGTCACCAACGGGGAAGAGACGGCGTTCTACGTCCAGAGCCTCGCTCTGGCGCCCGGTGCGAGCAGCGGTTGGCACGCCCATCCCGGGCCCGAACAGTCCGTGATCACCGAGGGCACGGTGTTCGTGCAGACCGCAGGCAACTGCATACCGGTCGCGTACTCGTCGGGTCAGACGGTTTTCCTTCCCGCCGGTGTTCCGCACATCGTCACCAATCGCGGACCCGCGGACGCCGACGTGGTGGTGACCTACACGCTGCCCGCGGACCACACGGTCCGAGACGACGCCCCGGCCGCCTGCCCCTGAACTTTCTGCGGATCGGTTATTGCACCTTCTGCCACAGGCAGTGACCCCGCAACTCGACGGTGAAGAGCATCGGCAGCACCCGAAGCGTCAACGGCTCTCCGGGCTCGCTCATGGAGACCTGCGGTGGCGTTCGCTCGCCCGCGGCCGTGTTGTCCAGTTGCGCGGCCTCGCACCGACTGTCGGCGGCTTGGGGGTAGGCGACCCAATCACCGGAATCGATCTCGCGATTACGCTGTCCCTCGCCATGCAGCGTCAGCCGAGGACCGTAGGTCAGCCAGCGATCACTGTTCGGGTACGGGGAATCCGGACTGAGCCAACGAAATTCACCACCCTGATTTCGGCACTCCAGAAACGTCATCCGGTCGGGTAGTTGAGTCATCGCGCCTGCTGCGGCCGGTGCGCACGAGGCGCCCGGCTGGGGGACTGGCGCTGCGCCGGCGACGGGCGCCGCGGCGACGGCGATGCCAACCACCGCCGCGCCGACGGACATCCGTTTCATGTTGCCCGCGTCACACCTTGCTCAGGTCGGTACGCATGGTCGTCACCTGATAGTTGTCCCAGGTCGACAGGTTCCAGTAGAGATACTGCCTGTCGGCTTCGGGAACGTTCTGCGTCGAGGACCACGGGTGAATCATCGGCGCGTACGCGCCGGGCATCCGGGTGCCCGACACCAACGTGATCGGTGCGGACCACGGTCCCTGTGGCTGACTCGCCTTGCGCATCACCACGTTGCCCGCCGAGTCGGTGGTGAGCATGATGTACTGCTTCTCGTATTCGTTGTACTGCACCGACATTTCGCCCACCTTGGGGTATGTCGTGGTCCTGAAGAAGCCGAAGAACCCGCCGCTCGTTGTTGCCGGCAGAATGGGTTTGGCCGCAGCAGGGTTGTTGGTGACCCACGACGACCCGTTCCAGTACTGATACTTGGTCGCGTCGAGGATCTGGGTCTCGTGCACCCGCGAGAGGTAGACCGTTCCGGCTCGTCCCGACGGGGTGCCGTAGGCGTAGACCCAGCCCTGTTGGGCTTCGACCGAGCCGGCTGGCGGTTTGACCAGGGCGAACTGCTGGAAGTTCTGGTTACCCGACACGTACGGCACGGTCGAGTAACCCGGCGCGGAGGCGCGAATGCTCTCCCGTGCGACATGCCATGTCACACCGTTGTCGTCGGAGAACGCGACACCCGAGTAATTGGTCGTCCACCGGCCGGCCGTATCCCACGACCTGACGTCCATGAACGTGGCGTACTGCCGGGAGCCGTAATCGTTGGCGTACGGAACCGAGATGGCAGAGGTCGGGATGATCGTCACATCCGGGCCTACCGCGTAGCGTTCGTTGGCGATGACCTGCTTGAAGATGTTCTGGTTCAATTCTGAGTTGTACACCAGTGGGGCGCCGGAGAAGTCATCGGCGGTGGTGCCCGCGATCGGAACACTGCCGTTCTGGATGTACATGCCGTTGGACAGCATGTTGTCGGAGCTGCGGAACAGGAAGTTGTTACGCCACACTCCCGTGCGGACGGGGGTGCTGTTGGAGAATGTGTCTCCGAACAGCATCAACACCTGATGTTCGTTCACGGCGGTAGCGGTGTTCTCCGATATGCCGTTGTCCCACATGATTCCGAGGTCGGTGCCTCCGACGCCGAAGCGGCGTTGCGTGTCGTTGAGGCCGCCAGGACCCGTGACCTGGGTGATGATCCAGGTGTTGCCGCTGACGGCGGTCGGGGTGACCACGTAGGACGTCGACGGATCCGACGGCGCGGCCAGTGCGGCCGTCGACATATCCGTAAGGGCGAGCGCCGCGACAGGCGAGTTGCCGACGGCCGCAGTCTTCGTCAGCGTTGTCACCGACTCCGCCTCACGGCGTGCTCCCAAGGCGAGGAGCGCCATGACGATCGGTGACCCGATCGGTGCACCGGGAATGTTGGATGCCAACGCGCCGAGCCCGAAGACCGATATCAGGTTGGTCAAAAGCCTTGGTATCGCCTGAAGTTCGACGGGCGCCTCGGCCGCTGCGGTCATGACGGGAATGGAGGCTTGGTCAATTGTACCGGCGGACAAGGTTTGAAATGCGTTCTGGCTCAGGGCCACCGCGGCGTTCTGTGCAACGGCTACGGGTTGCGCGGCTTCGACGAACTTTGCGACCGCGGTGCGCCCCGTGGCAGGCGCCTCGAGACGATTGGACACCGCCGGGAGGTGGCGGACGAACCGCTCAACGGGGTTGTTCGCGAGCGCGGACGACCTCTTCGCGGCACTCTTGGCTTCCGCGGGCACGATGGGCTCGGCTTCCGGCTGTTCGGTCTCGTCGGGTTCTACCGGTTCGGGCACGGGATCGGTCTGGCCGGTGGCTTTCCCACTGGTGAGCGCTCCACCGGTCGATACGGCGACTCCCCGTTCCGCAGCACGCGTCAGCGAGGACAACACTTCATTTGCTCGCGAGGTCAGCGCCGTCAGCGACGGGATCTGGTTCGCCTTGGTCTTCTCGGGCGTGGTGGACACCGTCGTCGTGTTCGCGACGGGTGATTCCGGCGTCGAGGCCGAATCGTTGTTGTTGCCGTCGGTTTCGGCGGACGGCGTCGGCTCATTGGTCGTCGTATCGGATTCCGTCGGACTCGCCGAGGCCACTCCCTGGCCCGTGGCGACGGCCGCGCCGATGCCGAGAGCGACAGCTAACGCGCCGACACGCCCAATATGGTCAGATGCACTCATCGTCAACCCTAAATTATTGATGAATCCCCAGACCTGCATGAAGTGTGTCACTCCAGCCACCGAATTTCTCGATTTTCACAAACGTCACTTAATGCTTGTGATCGGACGGCCGCGAGTAAATTCGACATCAGAAGGTCAAGTTCGCTTCAAAGGAGGCCTTCGATGAAAAGTAATCTCCGCCGCCTCGGGACTGTCGTCACTGTAGGGCTCGCGCCACTCGCATGGGTCACGGTGCTGACTCCGGGGATCGGCAATGCGATCGAGTGCGGATACGGCACCGTGTTCGACCCGCCGTCCAACACCTGTGTCGGCGCACCCGCGCCACCGCCACCACCCCCGCCCCCACCGGCATGGAACGGGGACATCACACCGTACTTTTCGGTGGGGATCTGCGCGCCCATCCCGTTCGTCGCGCTATGCACCGGTATCTGACCGTTCTGCCACCGCGACAATTTTGCTAGAAGACTGGTGCCCCTTCGCTGTCTATGCCACGATGGTCGATAATTCCTGCCGTTCATCGGTGCAGGTATACAGGTAAGGACACAAAATGCGGACACAGAGCCGTTTGCCTCGCCGATTCGCTATGGTTGCCGGTTTGGGAGCTCTCGCGGCCATGGGCATGATCACCGCCGGTTGCGCGAAGGAAGAGGAGAAGGCCCCGGAGACCTCGACGACGACCACCACGTCGACCACGACATCGCCCGCCGCTGCGCCAACGGAGACCCAGAAGGCGCCGCGCATCGATCCTCAGGCGCCGAACCTTTTCACACCGCCCGTCAAGGCGCCGCCGCCCTCACAGGTTCAGCCCGGCGAACACGGGCGCCACGTGACCAACGGCTCCTAAAGCCATACACACAATGCGGCGTCGTTTTCCGGCGCTCGTTGCCGCGTCGTCACTGGTCGTCGCGTCCGGGTTGGCTGCGGGTTGCGCGCCGACCGGTTCGGCGGTCATCGGCGGCCCGTTCGCGGCGTTGCTCGCCGACTCGACCGACCTCGGCCCGTCGCGCGCGGTCGGTGCGCAGTTGACCGTCACCCTGCCCGGTTCCGCTCGCCCGGACGGCTTGATGGACTGGGCGATCGCCCGAGATCTTCGGGTGCGCTGGCGGGCAGGCGACCAGTGGGCTGTCGTTGAGGGTGACGCGGGCGATGTGGCCGAGGCCTTCGATGTGCCGGTGCACGACTACCGAGGGCCGAAGGGTCAGGAGTTCTACGCCTCGCCCGAGCAGCCGGCGGTGCCGACCGGACTCGAGCAGGGTGTTACCGCGCTCGGCCGGATCATGAGCTACATGCCGCATCGAACGAAGAAACCGGACGTTCTTGCGCGCGATGTCCAGAAGGGTGGGTTGACCCCGCCGGGCTTGCTGGATGCGTACAACGCCGATCCGCTGGTGAAGGAGGGGCACTCCGGTAAGGGCGAGACCATCGTCTTCTTCGAGTTCGACGGCTTCGACCAGAAGGACCTCGACGAATTCTCCGACACATCGGGGTTGCCGCGGTTCACGCCCGAAGTGATCGGTGGCGTCGCGGAGAAATCCTACGGTGAGACGGCGATGGATCTGCAAGTCGCGCATGCTATTGCCCCCGATGCGCACCTGGTCTACGTCAACGCCAGGCCAACGCTGGAAGGCGACGGCGGCTACGAGAAGATCGGTCGAATGTTCTCCGACGCCGACCGGCGATTCCCCGGAGCGGTGTGGAGCCTGTCGATCGGCTGGGCGTGTGACAAGTTCGTCAACGCCGCCGATCTCGCCCCCGCCGAAGCCGCACTGATCAAGGCGCAGAGAAACGGCACGACGGCGTTCGACGCGACCGGTGACAACGCCGGTCTCGAATGCAAGGGCGCCGACGAGTGGTCCTCACCTCCTGGGCCTGACGACGTCGGGTTGGACGCGGTTTCGTCGTTGCCGACGATGACCGCAGTCGGTGCGACGACGTTGTCGACCGGACCTCGTGGCCAGTGGCTGGCGGAATACGCGTGGTTCGACGCACCGTTGTCCCAAGGAACCAGCGGCGGCGTTTCGACGCTGTACGCGCGACCGAAATGGCAGGATCAGCTGGCGGCGGGACGAGATACGGAGCAGCGCAGGCTATCTCCTGACGTCTCCGCAGTCGGAGATCCGTTCACGGGCGTGCGCTTCATCTTCGGGCAGAACGAGTACGTCGGAGCAGGCACATCCCAGGCGGCGCCGATCTGGGCCGCGCTGGCGGTGCTGATGAACCAGTACCTCAAAGCCAACGGTGGACGACAGCTGGGTAACGCGAACCCGCTCCTGTATCGGGTCGCAGCAGGTGCGGATCTGCCTGGATTCCGCGATGTCGGATTGGGCGGCAACGCAGTTCATCTCGCCGGGCCCGGCTACGACCTCGTCACAGGGCTTGGCAGTCCCAACACCTACAACCTCGCTCAGAACATTCTGAAGATTCAACTGCAGGCAGCGCCCGGATGACAGAAGGGCCGTTGGCCCGCCTGCGGGTGGAGGCGTATGTGCCTGCGCCGGACGAGCCGGTGGTGCGGCTGTCCGTGGCGAGCTCCCTGTTCCCACTTCTTTCGCAACGCTCTCGCGCGGCTTTCCGGGCCGGCCTGGCCGTCATCTTCTTGCTGTTGGTCATTCTCGGGCTGCTGCGGTGGCAGGCGCCGATGATCGCGATCAGTGCCCTTGCCCTGCCTTTGATATTCCTGCTCTACCTGTATGAGACGGACAGGCACCACGTTTCGATGTTTCGTGTGCTGGTACCGACTGCACTGCTTGGCATCGGGCTCGGTGTCTGCTGGGCGTCGGCGACCGGCTCGCTGGTGTCCGCCTTCTACGACGTTTCCCCGGCAGACAGGGAATCCAGGAGGCTGGCGGTGCTCGCCGGCATCGGGGTTCCGGTCGGTGGAGCGATCCTGATGCTCGTGCCAGTGCTGGTGATGCGGTTCGCCCGTCCCACGCGAGACTCGTTGCACGGCTTCGTCATCGGATCGCTTGGCGCAATCTGCTTCACCGCCGCCGCGACGCTGGTCCGGCTCGCGCCGCAGTTCGCGACAGGACTGGTCGCACGTGACCGCCCTGCCAGCGTGCTGCTGATTCAGGCCGGCGTCCAAGGTGTCGCCGCGCCGGTAACCGCGGCGGCGCTGGGCGGACTGGTCGGAGCGGCACTGTGTTTCGGCGGTCGGAGTCTCGTGGCGTCGAGCGTGCTGGTGACCCTGGCGCTCTACGCCGTGCTCGGCGTCACGGAAGTCGCCCCGGCATTGGAGGGGCTCCATCTCGGTGCCCACCTGATGATCACCGTTCTCGCCGTGCTCGCGCTGCGAATCGGATTGCAGTACTGCCTACTCAATGAGGGACGGGATGCGGCGCGAAGCACGCGTTGGGGCGATGCACCGGTGCGCCAGGCCGATACCGGTCGGCTCTTCACGGCCTTGGCTGCGGGCCTCGTGGTTGCGGTTGCGGCCGGTGTGACCGCGTCGGTTCTGGCGACACCACTGCGTCCGCGGTACACCTGCCCGCCCGATTGCGGGCGTCCGCCGATCGGAGCGCCGATCGACGCGAACCCGCGGTTCGTCGCCGATGGCGGTGAGTTTTCAGTGCAGTACCCGGGCCCGGGGTCGCTGTACAAGGCCACGCTGTACCCGGACTGGGTCGCGTTGGAGTATGCCGGGGGCGACACCGGAACCCTCGATCTGTGGGGCGAGCCTGCCGAAAAGCGCACGGCCAAGCAGGTCATCGACCAGATGATCGCCGAGTACTACCCGGACGCCACGCTTCACTACGAGATCCCCAATGCGATGGTCGGTTACGAGCTGGGATACGGCGGCGTATTCGACCAGTACCCGCAGGATTCCAGCGGCACGTTCACCCGTCTCCGGTTGGTCGCGCTCAGCGCGATCCAGAACGACTATGCGCTGGTGGCGCTGGCGGTCGGTCCGTACCACGAATTCACGCCGGATTTCGGGACCGGTCACCCGTCGGGGGCCAACCTCGCTCTCGCCCTCGATATGGGCAAGTACGTCAACAGCTTTCGCTGGGTCATTGGTCCTGCTGCGTGAGCGGCTAGGCGGCGGTGAACGTGACGGGCATCGAGTGGATTCCGTTCATCAGGTTCGACCGCACCCGCTCGACGGGACCGGCGAGTTCGAGGTCCGTCAAGCGGGCCAGCACCTCGGGAATGATCGCGCTCGCCTCGACGCGCGCCAGGTTGGCGCCGAGGCAGAAATGAGTTCCGCCGCCGCCGAACGCGAGGTGAGGATTCGGAGCGCGGCCGATGTCGAAGCGGTCGGGATCGTCGAAGTGGTTCTCGTCGCGGTTGGCGGACGGATAGAACATCGCCGCCCGATCGCCTGCCTTCACCGGGATCCCACCCAACTCGCTGTCTCTCGTCGCCGTGCGGACAAACGCCGTGACCGGGGTGGTGAAGCGCAGCATCTCCTCGATGGCGGTCGGCAGCAGCGAGGGGTCGGCGACAAGGCGCGCCCGTTCGGCGGGGTGCTCCATCAGCGCGAGGATGCCCGACGCGACGAGGTTGCGCGTCGTGTCTCCGCCGGCGTTGATAAGGAGGAGGAAGAACATGTTGAACTCGAGATCGCTGAGGCGCTCGCCGTCGACCTCTGCGTTCAACAAGGCAGTGGCGATGTCGTCGCCGGGATTCGCCCGCTTTCGCTCCGCGAGCTCGGTGCCGTACTGAAACATCTGCAGCTGCGCTTCGATCACCTGCGTCTGCACGGCGTCGCCGACGGCACCCGAGTTCATGATCTCGGTCAGCTCGTAGAGCCGTCGGCCGTCCTCCAGCGGTATGCCGAGAAGTTCGGCGATCACGTAGGAGGGCAGTGCGCCTGCGACGTCGTTGACGAAATCGCACTCGCCGCGCTCGGCGACGTTGTCGACGATCTGGCGGGCCATGTCCGCGACGTGATCGTTGAGGCGTGCGACCCGTCGCGGGGTGAAGCCCTTGCTGACAAGCGCGCGGAGCTGGGTGTGACGAGGCGGGTCCATCGTCAGCAGCATCAGCGAGAGCTGGAACTCCTCATGCTCGCCGAGCAGGTCGAAGAAGACGCCCGCGGTCTGCGACGACCACGTTGCGCTGTCTCTCGAGACGGCCAGGATCTCGTCGTAGCCCGTCAGGGCAAGGAAGCCGGGTCCGTCTTTGTACGGGTGCCACGCGACCGGCGCGCAACGCCGAAGCTCGCTGAAGGCGTCGAGGGGCATGCCGGATAGGTAGGTGTCCGGATCGGCGAGGTCGACGCCGCCGATGGTGATGGCATCTCGAGCCACGTGAGACAGTCTGACCGACAGCAGCGATCGAGGGACGACATCGAACCGGCCGAGTGAGAAACTGCCGGCTCGGTAAGGCACCCGGCCGATTCGACGCTGTGACGTACGCTACGCGGCTGATCTCGCCGGCAACGCGCCGCCGCCCCGCTGAGCTGGGAAAACGTTACCTTTTCGTGATCATTGCTGGTCGGCGGACTGACAGCGCTTTCTAAGGGTTCTTTGAGGGAAGATGAACATTTCATTCTTTGCTCGTATGGTGCTACGTGATGGGGAGGCACAGTGTCGCTCGGCGCCGACGGATAACGCCGTCGGTCGTCCCCGCGGCGGCAGTGATCGCGCCCTACGCTCTCCTCCTTGCCGCTGGTGGCGATGTGTCGGTTCCCGCGCCTGTGCACGAGGCCGACACGAGCGATCAGGTCGTTGAGGACTTGCGCCCCGCGGAGGTCGTCGCCTCGGCACCGGACACCTTGTTGGCGACGACGACCGCGCCCGCGCCCGCCAGCGTCGAGCCGGCGGCCGGAGTCGAGCAGATCCAGTTCGCGGCGGCGTCGAGGTACCGGGTCTACAACCGCGAGGCGGAGCGAGTACTGCCCGTCGGAATAGCGCCGGAGAAGGGTCTTCAGGTCAAGACCATTCTTGTCGCGCGAAGCATCAGCGCGTTGTTCCCCGAGATCCAGCAGATCGGTGGAGTCCGGCCGGATGCGCTTCAGTGGCACCCCAACGGCTTGGCGCTCGACGTGATGATTCCGAACCCGACATCGGCGGCGGGCATCGCGCTGGGGAACCGGATCGTCCAGTACGCACTCGAGAATGCGGATCGGTTCGGTCTGCAGGACTGCATCTGGCGCGGCATGTACTACACGCCCGGTGGCGCGAAGGCCGGCGGCTATGGCCACTACGACCACGTCCACATCACGACACGCGGTGGCGGATACCCCACCGGCGACGAGGTCTACATCCGCTGACCCTGCCACGCAGAACATGACGGTCAAAGGCGTCGGCGCAGTCGGCACGATCGGACGATACTGCCGGTACTCGGGCGACGTCATGGCCGGAACGTCACTCCGCCGTCGACGCTGATCGTCTGCGCCGTGATGAAGCTGCCGTCATCGGAGAGCAGCAGCGCGCCGAGCGCGGCGACGTCGTCGGGCGTGCCGAAGCGTGACTTGATCATCTGCCTCGCCCTGGTCTGGTCGACGATGCCCTCGGGCATCGGGTTCTGGTCGAACTTGTAATGCCAAATCAGCCCCGGCGCAATGGCATTGCACCGGATGCCCTTCGGGCCGTACTTGCGTGCGATGTGGCGCATCAACGCCAGCTCGGCCGCCTTGCTCATCTGGTAGGACACCCGGGTGCTCGCGCCGTTGTAGGCGTCGATCGATGCCGTGAACACCAGCGACCCGCCACCGCCCTCGATCATCGGCGGGATGGCGTGCTTGGCGCAGATGACGAAGCCGCGGGTGTTGACGCGCATCACCTCGTCGAACGCGTCCAGCGGCAGATCGACGACGCCGCCAGGTAGGTACGCGTCCGCGGCGTTGGTGAAGTTCAGGTGCATGCCGTCGAGCCGGCCGAACGTGTCGACGGCGAGGCCGACGATGCCGATCACCGATTCCTCGTCGGCGCCGTCCAGCGGTACGCCGCGCACGCGCTGACCTGACGGATCGAGTTCGTCGGCGATCCGTGCCGTCAGCTCAGCGTCGAGATCGCCGACCACCAGTCGCGCGCCCTCGTCGGCATAGCGCCTGGCGAGGCCGTTGCCGACGCCGCCGAGTCCCGCGAGGATGACGACCTTGTTTTCGAGTTGCCCGGTCACACGTCAGATACTGCCCGAAGCGATGACTTTCGCGTGCCGCCGTGGTCTCTATGGAGAAGAAGCGTCGAGAGGAGAGTCCGCATGGCCGAAATGGTGAAACCCCCGGTTGTCGATCAGGAGACCTGGCGCAAGGAGCTCGATGAGCTAAGACGACGCGAGAAGGCCGCGACGCGTGAACTCGACACCATCGCCGCGCAGCGCCGCAGGCTGCCGATGGTCGAGATGGACGACTACACGCTGATCGGAGAGGACGGGCCCGTCCGGCTCGCGGACGTCTTCAAAGGGCGCTCGCAACTCATCGTCTACAACCACATGTGGGAGGACGGCGCGCAATGGCAGTGCGGCGGCTGCACCGGGTTCACGTCGCAGTTCACCCGGCTGGAGTTTCTCGACTCTTATGACGCACGGTTCGTGATCGTCACCAACGGACCCATCGAGGAGGCGCTGGCCTACCGCGACAAGGTCGGCAACAAGATGGAGTGGTACTCGTCGGCGGAGAGTTCGTTCGGCGCCGACGTCGACGCACCACCGGGAGCCGGCTTCGGCGTCAACGTGTTTCTGCGCGACGGTGACAAGGTCTACCGCACCTGGCACACCAACGGCCGCGGCACGGAACAGCTCAGCCACTCGTTCGCCCTCATCGACCTGCTGCCGTTCGGGCGGCAGGAGGAGTGGCAGGACTCGCCGGAGGGCTGGCCGCAGTCACCTACCTACTCGAGGTGGTTGGACTCGCCTGACATCGCGAAGGCGTACGGGCCGACTACCTGACGCAGATGTCCGTGGTGGGGTCGCACGGCGTCGCCGCGGGCGGGTCCACCTGCTTGGGCGCGGGTCCGACCGGGTCAGGCACCTGTTGCGCGGGCGGCTGGGCCGGCGGCACCTGCTGTGCCGGCGGCTCGGCGGGAGGAACCTCCTGCGCCGGTGGTTGAGCCGGCGGCGCTTGCGGAGCCGGAGCCTGTTTCTGCGCGGGCGGTTGCGCGGGTGCCTGGGCAGGGAACTGGGCCGGTGGCCGCGCAGGGTTCTGCGGCAGCGGCAGTTGCGGCAGCTGGAACGGAAGCTGGCCGAGCGGCGGCTGCGGAATCGGTGCCGGAGCGGGGGCCTGTACGGGAGGCGGTGCGGGTGCGGGTGCCTGAGCGGGAGGCACGGCCGCAGGGGGTTGAGCCGGTTGCGGGGTGGGCAATTTCGCCCCCGGCGTGGGCGGCGGCGCGGCGGGGCGAGGTGACTGCACCTGCCGCGGCACGGGGGTGGCCCGTGGCGCCTGCGGTGTCGGGAGAACCGCGACGGGGGTCGGCGCGGGAACGGATGCGGTTGGCGTCGGCTGGGGCGCGGGTTGCACCACGCCGCTCGGGGACAAACCGACGCTCGGAAGATATAGCCACGCGAGCGTCCCGCCGAGGACGAGGATCGGGACACCGATCAACAACGCCATCAACGGCACCACGCGACGCTTCGGCTCGTCGCCCGTCGGACCGCCGACGAACGCCGCGGGTTCGTCACGACGCGGAGGCTCAACCGGTGGCTGGAAGGGCGCCGGTGCGATCGCGGGTCTGGCTGCCGTGGCAGCGGCGTGGAAACCCGAGTCGGCCTGCGGCCGCATCTGCGTCGCGGCGGCATTCGACTTGTTCATGTTGCGCGACGCCGACGTCAGCTCGAAGTCCCTGGTGACGCTGTTCTTCAGCCAGGCGGGCGCTGGGATGAACACCGGCGCGCCAAGCAGAGCGGCCGGACTCACCGACCGGCGACGCAGGTCTTCGCACGCGTTGCACGACTCGATATGGCGCGCAATGCGTTTGCGCATCAGGATGTTGAATTTGCCGTCCCAGCCATGCAGAACCGACGCCAACTCCGGGCAGCTGGCCGGATTGGACTGGATGCGGCGTGCCACGAGCAGGGCGCCGAGCGAGCGCTCGATGGTTTCGCGCAGACGGCCGACCATCGTGTTGGCGTTGGTCTGCGTGACCCCGAGAGCCATCGCGAGTTCGGGACCGTCCAGCCCTTGGCGATAGGCCAACTCCAGCACGGCCTGGTCGCGGTCCGACAGTCCGCCTGCCGCCTCGGAGATGAGGTTCGCCAACTCCAGTCGCTGAGCCATTGTGTCCGGGCCTGCGTCGTGCGACATGACGTCGGGCATCTCGTCGGACAGCCGTTCGCGCTTCAGTTCGCGGAGACGTTTATGGGCTTCGTTGCGGACGACGGAATAGAGCCACGGCCGCAACTTCTCGGGCTCGCGGAGCCCGCCGAGGCTAGTGGACACGATGCAGAACGCGTCCTGGACGCAGTCCGCGGCCGAGTCGCGGTCGCGGAGCATTCCGATGCAGAAGTCGTGCAGCCGGTCGGCGTAGCGGTCGTAGATCTGAGCAAAAGCGTTGCGGTCGCCGGCAGCCGCTGCGACTGCGATCTCCGCGTCGCTGCTGCCTGGGCCTATGCCACTCCAGTTCGATAGTGCGGCGGTCATGGTCGAGACTCCAGATCGATCGGGCGGCGGTAGCTGTCAGCGTAATTGCTGGGCCCCGCCTGGGCGAGATATTCGGACGATGAATAGTGCTCAGCCCAGGCCGGGTGACCTGGGCTGAGCGGTGTTGTGTGTGGTTCACCCGAACGGCAGGTTGTCGAAGGCATCCTCGGCCTGCTTGAGCTGGTCTTGAACCTGCTTGTTGAGCGCTTCGTTCGCGGCCGCCTCGGCCGCCGCGTTCTCGGCCTGCGTTGGGCCCTCAGCGGTGGTGCCTGCGCCGCCTGGGGGCTTGCTGCCTGCGCCGCCGGTGGACGGGGTCGTGCCGCCGGTGGAGGGGGTGGTGTTGCCGCCGCCGGTGGACGGGGTCATGCCGCCGGTGGAGGGGGTGGACGGGGTGGTGGTGCCGCCGGTGGAGGGGGTGGTGGTGCCGCCGGTTTGGGGACCCGGGACCGCGACCACGACGTCGCCGCCGTTCTGACCGGGGACGCCAACCTCGACGAAAGGCGTCTTGACCGCGACGCCGGGACCCTTCGGCGCGGGCGCCGGAGCGGCGGGCGCGGGCGCCGGAGCAGCCGCCGGCGCTGGCGCGGTGACCGGCTTCGACGAGGTGATCGGCTTCTGGGTGGCGACGGACCGCGGTGCGGACGCCGGACCGCTGACGCGGATCGGCGCCGGGTTGTTGACGATGATCGGCGCCGGTGCGTTCTGCGCCGGTGCCAAAGCCGGAACCTCAACCGCCGAAGGCAGATTGACGACGGGCGCCGGGGCGACAGCGGCCGGAGCGGCACTTGTGGAGGCGGTCGGCTCGGAGCTGGTCGAGTTCATCAGGTAGATGCCACCGAACGCGGCAGCGCCCACGACGGCGAGGCCGGCGACCAACAGCAGGCCCTTGCTCGATGACGACGACGATTGCGAGACCGGCACCTGCACCGGCATCGGCTGCTGCGGCAGCGGTGCCTGCTCGCCGTAGTACGACCCGTAGCCGTAGTTGGGCTGCGGCGAGTAGCCGTAGTCGGGCTCAGGCAAGCACTGCGAGTAGGCCTGCGATGAGCTCGAGCGCACGGTCGGCTCGGAGTAGCGGATGTAGTTGGTGGTGGCGTTGGCGTTCATGATCTCTCCTTGGTTTGAAGTTGCCGTGGTGGCTGCTTTCACAGGTAGGAGCGATGGGCCGGGTGCAGTCGCACACTTTTTCCGAAAATTTTCGACAGATTTTCCGCGTAGTTGTCTGCGCAGGTCAGAGGGTTATTACGCGCTGTGGAGCGGTCGGTTTCTGGCCTTAGGTATCGGCAGTGTCTGGGCCAGGTCACCTTTGGGAAACAGTGCGGCGTGGCCTGTCGCGCATGTCGCTATGGCTGCTAAGAATTGACGCCATCGCCTAAATACGAAGCGTGTAACTCGCTTGAAGCAGTGTCAGAAGGAGTCGACGCCGATGAAGTTCACTGATCGGTTCAACATCAGAACCCTCGTTTCCTGTGCGGGGTTGTGTGCGACCGGCATCGCGTTGTGCTCAGCCGCTGCCGTCGCCGCCGCCCCGCTCGCGACCGCCGAATGCGCGCCGGGTGCACCGACGGGCAAAGAGTGCGGTGCGCCTGCCTCCGCGTTCGCCCCGATGGCCGGCGTTCCGCTGGCTTTGCCCGGGCCCGTCCCGGCTCCGGTGGCGCCTGTGCCCATTGTTCCCGCCGCGCCGCCCATACCGGTGATCCCCGCCGCTCCGGTTCCTGTGGTTCCGGGCGGTGCGCCGTTGGCCGGTGCGCCATTGGCCGGTGCGCCGGTGGCCGGAGGATCGCCAGTAGGCATGGCAGGCGGCCTCGCAGGTAAAGGTGATCGCGTCGGAGCGCCTCCGGCCGGTGCGCCCCTGCCCGGCCAGCCGCTCCCCGCCGGTCCTCCGGGCGCGAGCTGACGAACAGTGCCGCCCCAGCCGATGAAGCAGCCTCGTCTGATGAAAGAAGGAGCCATGCGGGCAGTTGGGCGGTGCGTTCTCGCGGTGATCGTGACAGCTGCGAGTGTGGTGTCGAGCCCGGCCGGCTTCAGCGCCGCGGCGAGCCAGTCATCAAGGTTCGGCATAGCGTCGGTTCTGCCCGCGCCGGACCAGGTGGTGGGCGTGGCCCATCCGGTGGTGGTGACGTTCAACGCGCCGGTATCCGACCGCCCCTCGGCCGAACGGGCCATCAGGATCAGGTCGCAGCCCGTGATGACAGGCAGATACGAGTGGCTCGACCACAAGGTCGTCCAGTGGGTACCGGACGGCTTCTGGCCGGCGCACACCACGATCGCGCTGTCAGTTGGTCGGATGAAGACCAACATCCAGACAGGCCCGAAAGTGGTTGGCACCGCCAATATCTCGGACCACACCTTCACTGTTTCTATCGACGGCGTCGAGACGGGGCCGCCCCCTGACCTGCCGTCGCCGCATCACCGACCCTTCTGGGGCAGGCCGGGCGTATTTCCAGCATCCACGGGCCGACCCGAATATCCAACGCCGGTGGGCACATACGCCGTGTTGGGCAAAGAACGCTCAGTTCTCATGGATTCCAGCAGCGTCGGCATCCCGGTCGATGCGCCTGACGGATACCAGATGGACGTGGAATACGCCGTCCGCATCACTGATCGCGGGTTGTTCGTGCACTCGGCACCGTGGGCGGAGAACGCGCTGGGGTATGACAACGTCAGCCACGGTTGCATCAGCCTGAGCCCGACTGACGCAGAGTGGTACTTCAATACGGTCAACGTCGGGGACCCGGTCATCGTGCGGGAGAACAGCCTTGAAGTTCCTCGAGCGGTGACGGCCGGCGGCCGCCGCTAGCGCACAACTCGATACCGACTCAAGACCGAATCGAGACCGTGTCGCACGGGAATCTCGCGGCGCGCAACTTAGCGTCAGGTGTCAACTTCGCGCAACGGATGGGTAAATGACAGCTATCGACGATGCGGACGACGCGCTGGCAGATACACACTTCTCCAGGGTGGAAGCTCTTTCGCGCGCGACGACTCGACTCCGTTTCGATCCGTATGTGGACATCGATTGGGACGCACCGGAGAACGCGTTGGACGAGAGCGATCCGGGGTGGCTGGTGGATCCGGATACCGCTCCGCTCGCCGCAACGGAGTGGTATGCGGCACAGTCGCTGCAGCAGCGAATCGACATGAGCCGCTGGATAACTGCGAATACGTTCAAAGTCGGAATTCAATTCGAAATGATTTTGATTCGAGGCGTTGTTCATTACGCTGGAAAGCTATCCAATTCCGATCCAGTGTTTCGCTATCTCATGCACGAGATCACCGATGAATGTAATCACATTCAGATGTTTCAGGAGTTCATCAATCGGAATGGGCAGGATGTACCCGGTATGCGGCGGATGTCGCGAGTCCTGGGTCCCATCGTGGGTTTCATCAGCGGATATTTGAGCGTCATGCTCTTCATAGGTGTCCTTTGTGGCGAACAGCCAGTCCATTTTCAGCAGACGCTGCTACAGCGAAGGGCACAACGGATACCTCCCTTGCTGAACAAAATCACTTATATCCATCTGGCGGAAGAGGCCCGCCATATTACTTTCGCGGACGACCATCTGGCCGAGCACATACAGCATTCCGGACGCTTCAAGCGGGTAGCTTACGCAATTTGGTTTCCACTCTTTCTTCGCTGGTTGATGGGGGAGATATTCACCCCGCCGCGGTCGTTCGCGCGACAGTTCGGCGTGCCGCGCCGGACCTTCAAGTCCGCCTATTGGCGAAGTGGGCATTCGCATCGAATGATGGCGGAGTCGGCCGCCGACGCACGCCGGGTGGCAGAGCATCTTGGTCTTCGGAGCATCTGGTCACGTTGGATTTGGCGGGTGCTGGGCATCGATGGCCGCGTCCCACGCTTCCGTGGCGAGCCGAATCGGATGTTCGGAGGGTCAACTGACGCGCAGCTTGTCGAGATCCGGACGACGACCCTGGGGCGCGCCACTGCCGCGGCGATCATGACGATCGTCGCGATCTTGGCGACACCGGTTGGATTGCGGATCACCTTGGTTGCCGCTGCCGGGACCGCCGCGTGGGCGATCTACCATGCTCTCCGGGAGCGTCGTGGCGGTGTGGTGGCGAATCAGCCGTTTGAATGGCCGAGGCTTCTCGTCTGGATTGCGTTCTGCCTCATGATGATTCCCGTCGGCGGGCTGATCGGACTCGCCATGGTGGTGTTCATGATCCTTGCTTTCGCCGAGTTCATGCCCACCCTTTGATGCCTGAATTCGGGCCGCCGTCCGACGGCCCGGCAACCTCGAATCCACTTAGAAGGGTGGTACTTTCCGCAAATGGCTGAGCTTCCATACTTTGACCTGCTGATCAGCGAACGGCAAGACGGCGGCGTAGCCGGCGAGCTGTGGGAAAGCCAGGTGCACTGGGGCTATTGGGAGAACCCAAGGTCTGCCGACGGAACCCGGGCCGACTACGTCGCTGCCATGGCGAACATGAACAACGTGCTGTTCGAGGCTGGACAGGTCACTGACGGGCAGAGACTGCTGGATGTCGGCTGCGGCTTCGGCGGAACCATCCAGCAGATCAACTCCCGCCATTCCGACATGTACCTGACTGGTCTCAACATCGACGCGCGCCAGCTCGCCGCTGCCGACGCTCAGACCCACGCCGTGAACGGCAACTTCATCGACTGGGTGGAAGGCGACGCATGTGCTCTGCCGTTCGAGGACAACTCTTTCGACCGTGTCCTGGCAGTCGAATGCATCTTCCACTTCCCGTCCCGTGAGCGCTTCCTCGCAGAAGCCGCCAGGGTACTCAAGCCGGGCGGTTATCTTGCGGTATCCGACTTCGTACCGACCATGACGTTCTTCGGCAAAACCCCATTCTGGATGGCCGTTCGTACCCAGATCGCCAAGACGTACGGAACGCTGGGGAACATACCTCTGCGCTCCTACAAGGCCATGGGTAGACGCGCGGGCCTTCAGCTCGACGCGAAACGCAACATCCGAAAGAACACGTTGCCGACCTACCCATTCATCATCAAGTTCTTCGTTGAGGAAGGTTCAGCCGAAGCCCAGAAGACGATGATCGGCGGCACTCGGTGGATGAAATGGCTGTCAAGGTTGGGGCTGGTTCAGTACAAGGTGTACACGTTCCGCAAGCCTGAATAGCCTTCGCGCGTCGGGAACTTCGGCACGCACCGCTCAGTCGTCGATGAGGGTGAACTCGTGTCTGTACGTGCCGCCTTCGTTGCGTGTCGTCGCCACTTGGCCGCGGGCGCCCGTGAAGTTGCGGGTGCCGCCGACCACCGCGCGGAGTTGCGGCGCGCTCGGCGTCATCTGCACAGCCTCGCCACGGTAGATCGACTCGCCGATGACCGCGATCGTGTTGCCGTTCCCGAGGTCGAACGACAGCTGGCCGAGGCGGTCGGAGTCGAGGTGGGCCGACCGTAGTGCCTCCGCATGGCCGGGGAGGCGATATCGAGTGTCAGCGCAGCGCACTCGACCCGCGAGTCAGGTACGTCGACCAACGTATCGGTGGCTGGCCGGCCACGCACAGTCAGCGATCAGGGCCGTAACCTCGTCTGCCAGTTCGATCTGCGGGAAGTGGCTGTACCCGTGCAGCATCTCGATCCTGGCCGACGGCACGTGCGCGCTGACCAGTTCCAGCCACGGTGAGCTCAGGCCCGGTTCAAGCGATACCCGTCTGCGTGCGGTGTCGAGCGTCGTGCTCTGGATGGCGAGCAGGGGGACATCGACCGAATTGAGAGCGCTCTCCATTTCGCGGGCGTCCCAGCCGGCCAAGTCCGTCATCAGGGTCCTGCCCAACCCCGCGGGAAAACGCAGCGCGCGCTCGACGATCCCCCTGGCGAGAGCGGGATTGCTTGACGGGAAGAACATCGATTCGAAGAAGTCTCGTACGAAACGCCGGTAGCCGTCTCCTGCAAGCTCATCGGCCATGGCCTGCTTTGCCGCGATAGGATCACCGCTGCCGATTCGGCTGCCGTCCACGAGTACCAAAACGGATACGGCGTCGGGCTGCACTCGATTGGCCTCAAGGACGACACGGCATCCCATGCTGTGGCCCACGAGAATTGCCGATCGCGACGGCAGTTCCCTGACAATTTCCGCTACCGCAGCGCCGTACGCCTTGATGGTGCACTCGGCCGGGGTGCCGGGGCTGGATCCATGCCCGGGCAAGTCGCACACGACGACGGTGGTCCTTTTCTCGAGCGACTCGCGCTGCGCCTGCCAATCCGTGCCATCGCAGGCGAATCCGTGTACGAAGATCAAGGCAGGGTCGCCGGTACCGGTCGTCGTCATTCGCATAATCGGAGTCCTCTGCGCTGGCCTTGAACCCACGATCGTCCGGCCGGATCATGGTGCGTGAAATCCTGTCACGGCTGTTCCCCAAGTGGAGCTGAATGCGGATGTTGTTCTCGGCGCCAGTCAATCGAAAGCGCCACTGCGGCATTACTCAAATGAACCCCCGGTCGTCATCGCGCTCGACATCGGATGGCGTCAAGGTGGCTTCCCGTTTCCGACTCAGTCCGGGTTATCAGCGATTATCATCGTGCGGTCGAAGGAGAACGACGTGGACGACGCGCCACCGGGCAATATGTCGACCTGGCGGCTTCATAGTCCAGCTGTGACGGTGTCGTCCGTGCCGACGATGGCGTGCGCTGTGGGCGTCGGCAGGGCGAAGCGCAGGGAGTGTGGCCGGTGAGCCGCTGGCTCGTAAACGACGTCCCCTCGTGGCTGCTCCTGGCAGGCCTCATCATTCTGATCGTGGGTGGATCGGTTCTCGTTCAGGTCTACGTTCGGAAGCGATTCCCGCGGCTCAAGAACGGGGCCCATAACGACGTCACGAAATTCGTCTACGGCGTCGTCGGGTTCGTCTACGCGTTCTTCATCGGGTTCGTCGTTTCCGCGATGTGGGGGGAGGTAAACATCGCGGATGACGAAACCCGAAGCGAGGGAGCGTACGGCGTGCAGCTGGCGAGGGACATCTACGTGTTCGACGAAGCCGACGCCGACCGGATCCGACGCGGCCTGCTGGAGTACGAAAAGGCAACGATGGCGGAGTGGCCCCACCTGGCCAACGGCCAGCGCGTCTCCGATGCGGATGAGGCGCTGCACCGATTGTATGTCGCGTACACGGACGTCAAGCCGCGCACAGACACTCAAAAGACCTTTCTGGCAACGTCATTCAATAACCTGAACCACCTCAGCAAGGCCCGTACGGAGCGGGTCGACCTCGCCACCAGCGATACCGGACCCCCTTGGTCATTGTGGGTGGTCATCTTCCTGACGAGTGGGCTGGTCCTCGGTTGTTCGATCATCTACGGAGTGGAGAACGCCGCCATGCACTATCCGATGGTGGCAACCGTGGGTGTGCTGGTGGCCGCCAACACATTTCTGATCCTCCAGCTCTCGCATCCGCTCGTCGGCGACATTGCGACATCACCTGCTCCGCTGAGCGAGGTCGTTCAGGTCGTGTCTCCGCGTTAACCGAGCATTGATGCTCGGCTGAGCTGCCGTCCTTCCAGCGCTCTGCGGACCGCTCAACGTCAGCGTCGACGGATGGCCAGTACTCGTAGCGCCCACCGGCTTCGAGTCTGTCAGCCAGATGGGCACGCCACGAGGTGGTCTCTTGGTACGCTCCGCCGCGCAATGCTGTTTCTCTATCACCTTCCCAACTGGCTGCTGGCCGTGTGCATCGTCGGCGCGGTCCTCGCGCTCGCCTACCCCGGATACGTTCTCATCCATCGACTCTGGCGGCGCTCGTTCACCGAGGCGGAAACGAACGTGTCGATGGCCGTGCTGAACGTCATCGCGACCGTCTATGCTCTGTTGCTCGCGTTCGTCGCTGTAACAGTCTGGCAATCGTTCGGCGCAGCCGAAACGGCCGTGGTCAATGAATCCAACAGCGTCGGCGAACTGGCACGCGCCCTGTCGCTGTTCGACAGCCCGCAAGCGCGACAGGCGCGCGGGACTCTCCGCGAGTACGCCGACGTCGTCGTGACGGTGGAATGGTCCGAGATGCGTCAGGGACAATCAAGCACTGAGGCGTGGGACGCGTTCGACCGAATGTTTCATGCCGTCGGCCAACTCGAACCCGACACGCCGCGCCGCGCCGCGCTCATGCCCGAGATCTGGTCAGCGGCAAACGATGTCCTCAGCGAGCGTCGAACGCGGCTTCACGCCGCCGACGCCAAGGTCCCAGCCACGCTTTGGATGGTCGTATTGATCGGCTCGGCGTTGACGATAGGGACGACTGCGGTGCTCTCGCCGTCCCGCTTCAGCTTGTGGATCATCGGGTTGCTCGCGATGTCGATGGGACTGGTCTTCTTCCTCATCGTCGTGATGGACCGCCCCTTCACGGGAGAGGAAAGCATCGGTCCGGCACCGTTTCACACTGCGATAGAGAACATGGATCGATGGGACGCCCAGTATGCGCATGCGAAATGATGCCGACCAACCGGTAGAGGGTCATGAGCACGCGGGATCGTCGAGCTGCTCGAGTGGGACTGCGTTTCGCATCGCCTGATAACCCGCAAGGTTGAAGTGACGTGGTCAGAGCCGTCGAAAGCCGGATTGATGCGTGAAGGGTCCACAGGATCACGAACCACAGCGTCGAAGTCGATCACCGCCTCAGCTGGGCTCTCCTCGCGCCAGAGCGGCCGAGATCGCCACTCGCTTCAGCAAGAGCACGCCGATTCCTCTGCCGTCATCGAGGGTCCGATCTGTCGTGCCGGATGATGACTGGAATTCCCGTGAACACCGTTGACCCGATGTCAGCCGCCGGGCGGAGGCTCGGTGACCGTCACGGTCGTGGTGCTCGTCGTTGTGCTGGTGATGGTGCTCGTAACTGTGCTTGTGGTGGTGGACGGCTCGACTGACGTCGGCGCGGCGGAGGTGGTCGGCGGCGCTGACACTGTGCTGGTCTCCGTGATCGTCACTGTCTCGGTCTCCGGCGCAGCAGTTCCCGCAGTTGTGGTCATCGACGTCGGGGCGATCGGGGTCAGCGTGGTGGTGGTCGTGCTGTCCGCATCGTCGGACCCGACGACAGACCACACGATCAGCGCCAGCAGCAGCGTGACCAGCACCCCCGCCGCAAACATCGCGGCCGGCGTCCGGTACCAAGGCACGGGCTCCTCCGGTGGCATACCCGGAGGTCGACGCTCGCCGCCGTACCCGCCAGGCTGATCGTCGTAATAGCCGCCGTCACCGGGCGGACCGTAGTTCGACACGGTTGGATGCTAGTCCCGCGACGGTGCCGCCTGTGCCGTTAGCCATTGAACTGGCCGGGCTCGACGGATTTATCTGCTGCGCGACCTACGCCGACTTCTGGTGTCGCGGGATGATCATCACGGGGACGGGAGCATGGCGCAGGATCTTCGAGGCGGCTGAACCGAGAAAGACTTGAGCTGCCTGTCCGGCTGCGCCGGATCCGAGCAAGAGCATGTCCCCGGCTTGCCAGGGGACGTTCTCGACGGCCTCTCGCCAATCGTGGCCGCTGCCGACCACGACATCTACGTCGGGAACCGAGATTCGATTGCGAACCTCGTTGAGCTGCTTGACAATATCGTCCATCATCCTGTGCGCCCACTGCTCGACGACGAGGTCTTCCGCCGAACGCTCGATCTTGCCGCTGAACACCGCCACCGGTCGCACGGTGAACGACACGATCCGCAATTGGACCGGCCACTGGGTGGTCAGTTCGGCAGCCGCCGGGATGAGGCCGTGGATGTCGGCTTCGCCTCCGAATGCGACGGTGAGCCGTCGTATCGGCTCGGGCGCCAGCGGGTAGCCGCGCGGAGCGATCGCGACCGGTACAGCGGCGGTATGAACCAGCCGTTCGGTGACGCTGCCCAGCGCCACCCGACCGAGCAACCCCGAAGACGACGAGCCGACGACGACCATTCTGGCGTCGTGAGCGGTCACGAGTTCGAGCAAACCTGTTGGAATTGAGGTTGATCGGTGAACCACAGTGGGGATGTCCAAGTCGCTGGGCAGCTGGGTGACCACTTTCTCGAGTGATCGCGCCGCCTCCGAAGTGACATGGCGCAGGTACTCGTGCTCGACGGGATCGTCCTTGGCAGGCCAGG
Organism: Mycobacterium sp. ITM-2016-00318; assembly: GCF_002968285.2. Classification (NCBI taxonomy): domain Bacteria; kingdom Bacillati; phylum Actinomycetota; class Actinomycetes; order Mycobacteriales; family Mycobacteriaceae; genus Mycobacterium; species Mycobacterium sp. ITM-2016-00318. The sequence continues at coordinate 368,024 of NZ_CP134400.1, forward strand.
GCCGTTCCACGATCGCTGCGGCCACCACCTTGTCGCCGGTCCAGCGCGACAGCTGCGCTGCCAGGTTGAGGGGCGCGGTGCCCTGACGGCTCGAGCTGAAGCCGGCGATGATGGTCATGCCACCGGCTCCGCTTTCTCGGTCTGGGTAGCGACCACGTGCGTCACCGGCAGGCGGTGCGCTTCACGCGCGCGGTCCACGACGTCGAACCGATTCCAGACCGACTCCTCGGGCGGCAGTGTCGAAATCACGATTTGATCCGGCCGGAACGAGTCAACGGCGCCGGCCAGGGCGCGCAGGGGCCGATAGTCACCCAATTCTCCGTCGGCCTCGAGGTTCTCGGAGCGCAGGATGGCCACCGTGTCGTCCAGTCGCTGCTGCGCGATGACCCGGGTCGCTTCCTCGACGTCGAGCGGACCGTGGGTGGCTGCGGTTCCTGTCTCGATCGGGCTGACGGGAACGATGACGCGATACTTGGCAGTCCTGTCCGCGCCGATGCGACGAAGCTCGTCGAGCAGCTCCCGCGATCCGACCGTCTGGTTGGCCAGCACCAGGACGCGATGAGGACGCTCTGTCGGGGCGACTTCCTCGGCGGCTGGACGGCGATTGACGTACCACCGGTTCGCGAGGAACAGCGCGATCACGACGGCCCATGACAGCAGGCTGAGCGTCAACGCCTCCCTGTTGGTGCCACCCTGCATTCCCATCTGAATCAGGATTGCCAGGATCGCGCAGGCGGTGAGGATCGACAGCACCGGGAACAGCCACATCTTGACCCGAAGCTGCGAGTCGTCTGCGCGGCGGCGCAGCACGATCTGGGAAATCGCGATGAGCAGGTAGACGAACAGGATGACCGCGCCGCTGGAGTTCAGCAGGAACGCGAAGATAGTGTCCGGCGAGATGGCAGCGGCGATGACGCACAGGAAGCCGACCACCGAGGACGCGAGAATCGCGATGGCCGGAACCCCGCGCCGCGTCACCCGGACCAGCTGTGCGGGCGCCTCACGCCGCGCGGCGAGAACGAACAACATGCGAGACGCGGTGTACATGCCCGAGTTCAGACAGCTCAGCACCGCTGTCAGCACCACCGCGTTCATGATGTGGTCGGCGTAAGGAATCCCCATCTCCGTGAACGCGGCGACGAAGGGCGACGCGCCCGCCTCCTCGTCGTTCCACGGCAGGATGACCGCGAGCAGGAACGTCGAGCCGACGAAAAACACTGCGATACGCGTGATCACCGAATTGGCGGCCTTCGCTACTGCACGCTCCGGATCCGACGACTCCGCCGCGGCGATCGTCGCGATCTCCGCGCCGACCATGGAGAAGATCACGGTGACCACACCGACGGTGACGGCCGTGACACCCAGCGGGAAGAACCCGCCGTGGGCAGACAGGTTGGAGAAGTCCATCGACTTGTCCGGCCACAAGCCGAACACGAAGAGCCCGCCAAGAGCGATGAACGCCACGATCGCGGCCACCTTGATGCCGGCGAACCAGAACTCGAACTCACCGAACGACGAGACGGAGAACAGATTGGTGGCAGTCATCAGGACCATCAGGATCAGAGAGCAGAACCACAGCGGAATGTCGATCCAGTACTGGATGATCTTCGCGCCCGCGATGGCCTCGAAGCCGACGACGATCACCCAGAAGTACCAGTACAGCCACCCGACCGAGAACCCGGCCCAGTTGCCCATTGCGGCTCGGGCGTAGTCAGCGAAGGATCCGGTCGACGGGTTGGCCACGGCCATCTCGGCCAGCATCCGCATGACCATGATGATCAGCACGCCGGCAAGGGCGTAGGCGATGAACGCGCCTGGCCCGGTGCCGCCGATGACGACGCCGGAGCCGACGAATAGGCCGGCACCGATGACGCCGCCGATGGCGATCATCGTCAGCTGCCGCTGGTTCAGCGCCTTCTTCAGTGTGGGTGTTGCGCTCATTGCATCCTCCGATGCTCGTGCGGCAGATCGATAGCCGTGACAATCGGCCCGAAATCACAATTGTCTTCATGATCAATTGTCTGGTCAAACTATCTGCCAATCGTAGGCCGCTTGGCCGCTGCGGGGGCTGGATTTGGAAGTTGATACTAGATCGCCCAGACGTGACTTTCAGCCGGCACGTTGTCCGAACTTCTGTCGCTACGTTCGGGCACTTGCCGGAGGACGCTTGTCAGGCGTATGCCAAATGCGGCGTTAATGTTGATATCGCCCTGCGATATTCGCGCCTGCTTCGCCCCCGGCCTGCGGGCACCCGGGCGATGCCGAGTCCCTCCATGCAGCGGTTGGTTAAGGGCTCGAATAGCTCAGTGGGACAACGTAATTCGACTACGCTGTCGCATGTATGCGCAGGTCAGCGGCCTAGCGTAGGGGTTGTAAGCGCTCGTAACGAACCGAGGCTGAGGAGTTACCAAGCATCCGTCGTCGACAGCGGATGGCGTTCGACGGAGCGCCCGAGACGACCCTCGCCGTGATGACGCCCAACTTGACCATGCCAAGGTACGTCGACGGGTTGAACATTGTCGGCCACACCGTGCGTGCTTTGTGCTCGTTGACCGGCCGGTCCGTGAATCGATCGTGCAGCCACCTCAGCGTCATGGGCGCAGACAGTGGATGCAACAGCAGATGACCACAGAACCGGTCGCGGTGATAGGTGACCGCTGCACCGATGCGGTCATACTCGGCCACCAGTGCGTCGATATCGTCGACGCTGATGATCCCGTCGTGCACCGCCTGTACGACCAGCACGGGAGGCTTGGGCCTGTATTTGCCGAGCTTGGTCTCGTCGAAGATGTGGCGCACTTCGGGTAGGTCCCACAGCTCGTCGGCTGTCATGTCGACGTAGGACCCGATGTCGACGTTGCGCAACTGCCATACCGCCTGGGCCGTCGTCATTGTCTGCAACTCGTCGAGCAGCGCATTGCCCTCATCAGTCGCGTGCTCGTCGACGACGTTTGCGCGCCGGGGAAGACTTGCGTCAGTGCGGAGATCATCAGCGCGGCGAGACCGGCGAAGAAGCTGCCGTTGAGGCGGCGCGCCACACTTCCCGGGTCACCGACGGGCGAACCCAGAGCGGCGCCAACGATATTGAGTTCCGGCGCATATCGCTCACACAGCTCGGCCGCCCACGCCGACGCCAAGCCTCCCCCGGAATATCCCCACAGACCCACCGGTGCAGACGGCGACAATTTCAAGCGCTCGCACCGTATCGCGGTCCGCAGCCCGTCCAGTATCCGGTAGCCGGGCTCGACGGGAGCGCCCCACATGCCGTGGCAGCCTTCGTGATCCGGCACGCAAACCGTCCAGCCTTCGGCCAGCGCGGCGGTCACCAACAAGTACTCGGCTTGGACGAACGCACCGATTGGTCGCCCACCGCGCCGCATGGCGAACGAGGGTAAACAGCGCGACGCCACCGGACGGGCCACGTCTGACTCGCGCTGCGCCGGGACAGCACGGTCGTCACGGCGACTTCCGGTTCTTCGTGCAGATTAGTGGTGCGGTACAGCAACTGAGTGGCTTTCACAGGTTGGCTGATGAGACCGAGAAATCCGATCTCGACGTCGCGCGAGCGCAACACCATGCCCGGTTCTGCGTGCTCGTAGCCCTGTGGCGCCCGGTAGAACGGGTCGTCGTCGGGTGACATCGGACGTTCGCCGCTTCGCAGCTCGTCGTGCGGGACGTTTGCGAATCTTACTGGCGTGGCGGAATAGTTATCCATTGGTGTGGCGACCCCTCGGTAGTGCTGACGGCGCGCACCCCAGGCCGCCCGAGTATCCATTGCCCGCGGTACCGGGCTGTCAACCTTCGGTTATCCGATACCAGCACCGAACATCAGCCCGAGCGCGTACGTGATGGCGGCCGCGCCATAGCCGATCAGCAATTGGCGTAGCGCGCGTCGCAGGGGTGGTCCCCCTGACAGCAGTCCGACGATAACCCCGGTGGCCAGCAGCGTCACGCCGACCAGTCCTGCCGACAGGCCGATTGCCACGGTGCCATGCAGTCCGAACAAGAACGGCAAGACTGGAATCAATGCTCCTGAGGCGAAGCAGCAGAAACTGGACAGTCCTGCAATGAGCCCGCTGCCGACGGCCTCGTGGGGGTCATCACGTGCCGCTTCGTCGATCGAGCCGGTGTCGCCGCTGCCCAGCGTCCTCAAGACCTCTTCCGCCTTGGTGCCAGCCTCGGCCTCACTCATTCCACGCGCGCGGTACACCAACGCCAGCTCGTTGGCTTCGACATCCAGCTGGGGAAGCGCAGCACCGGCCTGCGGGTTCGGTGTCGAGGCTTCGAGCAGTTCACGCTGCGAGCGCACCGAGACGTATTCGCCGGCACCCATGGACAACGCTCCGGCCAGCAGTCCGGCCATCCCGGTCGCCAGCAAGGTGTGGGTGCTCACGCCGGTAGCGCTGACGCCCAGCACCAGCGCCAGGTTGCTGACCAAGCCATCGTTGGCGCCGAACACCGCGGCACGAAATGCGCCGGAGAGCCGACTGCGTCCGCGGGCGGCTAGTGCGCGCACGACCTCCTCGTGCACACGCTCGTCAGCGGCCATCCTGGGCGTCGCGTCGGCGTCGCTCTCATACGTCGACCGGGCTTCTGCGCGCTGCGCCAACGCGAGGACGAACACGGACCCGAAGTGGCGGGCCAAAAAGCCAAGCGCTCGCGTCCGCAGCAACGGTCGGTGCGGCGTGCCGACGTACGGACCCAAAAGATCGAGCCAATGCTGCTCATGACGGGCTTCGGCATCAGCAAGCGCCAGGAGAATCTCGCGATCGGCACCGGTGCTTCGCTGCGCGAGATCACGGTAGATCGCTGCCTCAGCGCGTTCGTCTGCCAGATGTTGTCGCCAGCGACGCAGATCCGAACGCGAGGGAGCTAATCGTTGAGCACTCACCAGTCCTCCCTCCGATGACAGCGCTTATTCCACTCGAGGAATAACCCACTGTGTCACCGGACGACGCGGTAGCGCAGGTGGGCCACTCCAGGCGCGGGAAGTACCCGCGCGAGTTCGGCTAATGATCGCGGTAGAGCGGACCGATGCTCGCTCTCGGTCGACTGCCCTCCGCCATTGCGTCAATGCCGATCGTTGCGGCCGCTGGATGCTGTCGTGCCCGCCAGAACGTGTACACGCTGCAGATGAGCACGATAGTAAGCGCTAGAAGGTAAGCGGCGGGCAGAAGCTGATCCCACGTCCCGGGGTGGCGCAAGGACATCAGACCTGCTTGTGGAGGCAAGCTTCGAGATGCGACGAACCACCCCCCGAAGATCGCCCCAAGCGTCCACATGGCCAGCGCCGCGACGCGCGAGCGGTGTACGTACCCGCGAAGCCCGAGATGGACAAGAAGCAGTGCGAACCACACCCAGTGGTGACTCCAGCTGAAGGGTGAAGCGGCGGCCGAGGTCATCCCCGCGATGGCGACGCCCAAGAGCAAAAGACCGCGACGCCATGCCACCGCGGCGATGGCGATGGCGACGATCGCGAATACGACTGCGGCCACAGTGGGCCACGGCGTTGCCCACTCGAAGCGCTCGAGCAGTCCGGCCAGGCTGGTGTTCGCCAGAGGGTCGCTGGAGATCCGCCGTATGTCTTGGAAGTGCCCCTGCAGCCAGAAATCTCTGGAATCGACTGGCAGCAGGGCGAATCCGACGGCGATGGTGAAGATGAAGGTCAGTCCGGCGACGGCTGCCTCGCGACGTCGCCCGGTTGCAACGAGAAAGACAATGAAGAGTGCGGGAGTCAGTTTGATGCCGGCGGCGATCCCGATACCTATCCCAGTCCACCTGCGGGACGGTGGTGACAGCACGTCAGCGAGGACGATCGCCATCATGAGCAAATTGATCTGGCCGAGCTGCAGCGAAAGCCGGACAGGTTCCAGCCAGACGATCGGAGCCATCAGAAGCGCCGTCAGCCCCCACACGCCGGTTGCGGTCCTGATTCCTGCAGCATTGAGCATCCGGCGGACCATGTAACCCACGCAGGCAATGTTCACCAAAAAACCAAAGGTGAGAATCGCAGCCTCGCTCAACCCGATGAGCGGAAGAAAGCACAGCGCAGCGAATGGCGGGTAGTCGAACAGCATCGTGTGTGAATTCCCGGTCATCCCCACTGAGTACAGGTCTTGACCATCCCAGACCCGCGCGGCTCCGAACCGGTACACCAACAGGTCGACCTGGCTGGCCAGGCTGGGCCACCGTAGATATGCGGCTAAGTACAACGCCAACGCAACCAGTAAGACGACCGGCCCCAACACACGGACCGATCGAGAGATGGCGCGCGGAGGGCGATGGTCCTGCACGATTGAGGCGACTCCTTCATCGGTGTCCGTATTCGTGCCTTGGCAATTACGCGCGAACTAACTCGCGAAGTCGGGGAGACGTACGACACCTGCTACCCGGCGCAGCGCCCGGCAAACGGCTTTGTAGCGGTTGTCTCGCCGCGCCGGGGCAAACGACGGTCAAGATCAGTTCTGATGGGCGCTGGTAGTCGCCAAATATGCCGCCGAAATGCGGATCGCCGACGCCGGAATCGAACCCGCGTACGCAGCTTGAGAAGTATTGCGTCCACCTTGGCGAAGGGACTAGGGCGGGCAAACTTACTCGCCAGCCGCCTCCGATCACAGCCGTCGCACATCCGCCCAGACGGCAGGCTTTACGCTACCGGGGTCAGCTAAAGTAGTGCGCCGTGCTGGTCTGGATCGCCCCACTCGTCCTCGTCGTGGCGGTTACGGCGGCGATCACAATCAAGCTGCTGGTACGCCGCCGCGCGCCGATGGGCGGCTGGTTCAGTGACGCCCCTCGTAGCGCCGGCACCTTATCGGTAATCGGCACCATGTTCGCGGTGGTGCTCGCGTTCGTAATCTTGTTCGCGCTCCAGAGTTACCAGCGAGCGCGGGACGGCGCCAGCGTCGAGGCCGTCGCCGTGGCCGAGCTCCACTCCGTCGCTGATGTGTTCCAGGCACCTTCGAGCGATCGTCTGCAGGGAGGACTCGTCTGCTACGCGCGCGCCGTCATCGAGGACGAATGGCCCACGATGAGAGACGGGCGGTCAAGCGAACTGGTGCAGTCGTGGATCGACACTCTCGGCCGAGAGTTCGCGACCACCGACCCGCGCGGCGCGCGGCAGGAGGCGGCTTACGCACAGTGGTTCGACGAGCAGGCTCAGCGCCGTGATGGTCGTCGAGCGCGCATCGCCGAAGCGTCCCCATTCGTGTCCCTCCCGCTGTGGATCGTGCTGGGTATCGGCGCCTCGCTCACGATCGCCTACATGTGCGCCCAGGCCGACCGGCGCGAGGGGGCGCTTATCCAGTCGATACCGATCGGCTTCGTCACCACCCTCATGACCGCAGGCCTGCTAGTCGTTGTTCTCCTCGACCATCCGTACGCGGACTGGAGCGGCAGCATCGCGCCGACCGAGATGCGCCGGACGCTCGCGCTTATAGATCACGGAGGCGCCCCGCCGTGCGACAAGCGGGGCATCGCCCGTTCCACCTGACGGCCCAGCTGCGGGTCGCATCAACTCATCGTTTTTGACGTTTTTGAGACAGCCGGAGAGAAGGACACTTTGCTTCTGCCCGTTGCATGACACCGAAACTCAACGCGCTCCTCGGCTTAGACTTCCGCAATGTTCTCGGAGACGCGCTACGCACGAAACGGGGACCTGCATGTCGCGTATCGCGCGTCACGCGAAGCTCCGCGCGACATCGTGTACGTCTCTAATTGGTTCACAAATTGTGAGATTTTTCCGGAGCTACCGTCCGTTCAAGGGTGGGTTGAAGCGATGACATCGCTCGGTCGGCTCATCTTCTTCGACCAGCCGGGCACCGGAGCGTCCGATTCTGTCACTCCGGGCGCGATGCCAACCTTGGAACAGTGGGCCGACAGCATCACCGCAGTGCTCGACGATCTCGGCAGCCGCGAAGCGGTCCTCATCGCAGTCGACGGCGCGTTCGGGCCAGCGGCGCTCTTCGCAGCGTCACATCCGTCCCGTACCACCGCGCTTGTCGTGCTCGACGGCTACGCCGATCCGATGGCTCAACGCACTGATGGGCTCGATCGCGAGGAAACCAAGGCTGCCACGGTCGCCATGTGGGGCACGGGGGAGGTCCAGCATGTCTTGAACCCGGACATGCCGTGGAACGAGGAGATCCGGGCAACGTGGGCTCGACACGAACGCCTGGCGGCGAGTCCGGGGACCATCGCACTGATGAGGCCTCTCGTGACCGAATTGGACGTGCGGGCAGTACTTCCCACAGTCCGCGTGCCCACCCTGGTCATCCAGCACGCCGACGATGCGATCATCCCGCCCGAGTCGGGCAAGTACATCGCTGATCACATCTCGGGCGCGAAGTACGTTGAGCTGCCGGGGCGCAACATGTACCACTTCGTCGAACCGTGGCGCGAGTCCTTCCAGGAGATCGCCGAGTTCCTCACCGGCCACCACGCTGAGGTGGCCGATGATCGGGTTCTCGCCACGGTGTTGTTTACCGACATCGTGGACTCGACGCGCCGGGCCGCGGAGATCGGTGACCGCGACTGGCACGCGCTGCTTGACGCTCACGACGCCATCGTGCGGTCGCAGCTTGCGCGTTTCCGTGGCCGCGAGGTGAACACGTCGGGTGACGGCTTCCTGGCGATGTTCGACGGTCCTCAGCGCGCGATCCGCTGCGCGATGGCGATCCGCGACGCGGTGCAGGCGCTCGGTATCGAGGTGCGCGCGGGGTTGCACACCGGCGAGTGCGAGGTCCGCGGCGATGACATCGGGGGGATCGCGGTGCATATTGGCGCGCGGGTGAGCGCCCTGGCAGGGCCGAACGACGTGCTCGTATCCAGCACGCTGCACGACCTCGTGATCGGGTCGGGGCTTGAGTTCGAAGACCGCGGCGCTCACGAACTCAAGGGCGTGCCCGGCGAGTGGCATCTCTCCGCCGTCACCTCGTAGATGCGGGCCTGGCCAAACTGCTCGCCTACCGCCAAGGTAATCAGGTGATCAAGAATTACTTCGAGACGGCGTCCAGTTGTGCTCGCGCTTGGTCGATTTGGTGGTATGCGTACGCGACGATCTCGGCGGTGGTCATCGTTTCGCCTTTACGAGCGAGCGATTCGTAGGTTTGGTTGCCGAGGACATCGCGGAGGTGCGTGATCGCGTTGTTGATATTGGGAAACGTCGCGGCGGTCAAGGGACTGAATGCAAAACCCGCTACAGTGGCCGCTGGTTCGAAGCGTCCGCCTCGGTCAAGAAAGATTGCAAGGTTTGTCAAGGGCGAACGGATAGTCACCATGTTGCCCGATTCGTGCATGTGGCGGATCGCCAGACCGATGTGGTCGAGCGCTGAGAGCGGATCGCCACGTTCCACTTCAAGCTGGGCCAGATTGGCCGTCAAGTGGCTTTCGTTAAAGCGGTTGCCGCTGTCGTGGGCAACCGCCAGCCCCCGTTGCATCACCTTCAAAGCGCGGTCGGGGTCCGCGTTGCGCCAGGCAAAGCCGTAGGCCATCAGCGCCAACGAGAGCGCTTGCGGGTTGTGTGTGGCCTCGGCAGCCTCGATTAGCCCGTACGCGGCGCCCAATGCTTCGTCATCGCGACCCGCGGTCGTCAATGCCATGACGAGAAACGCCGTGATGTTTATGTGCGCATCGCGGGTGCGTGCGAGCAGGGCACGGCACCAATCGACTGACCGATCAGGTTGACCGATGGCTATGTACGGATTACCGAGCAGGCCTTCGAAGCCGAATGGCAGTTCACCACGGTCTGTGAGCATCGCCGCCTGTCCGGCCTCGGTGTACCGGACCGCCTCCTCGATTCGTCCCACGAACCAGCATTGCGTAGCCATCGCATACAGGAAGACGAGCCGGCGGTGATCGACAGCGCAGGCGGTTTCGATCAATTCTTCGGCCCACGCGACGGGCTCGTAATTTTCGACGCAGACGCCGAGGAACGCCGCGTAGGTAGCGATGGTGGCGGCCACGTCGAGATTGCCGTGGTCGGCGGCCCACCGAAACGCTGTTCGCAGATTGGCCAGTTCGGCTGTCAACCACGTGTAGGCCTCGCGCTGTCGCGGGCTGTCCCACACGGCAATGATGTCTGCTTCGCGCTCGGCGAAGTAGCGGGCGTGCGCGGCACGAACCTCTTCCGCCGCACCGCTCGCGACGAGTTGCTCCTCGGCGAATTGGCGGATCGTTTCCAGAATCGAAAACCGGGTCTGCCCCGAAGATCTGTCGGCAACGAGCAAGGACTTGCGCACTAGGGCGTCTAGCAGATCGAGCACGGCGTAGTCGTCGTTAGCATCGAATCCGCCTACTGCACAGGCACTTTGGAGGTCGAATCCGCCGGCGAACACCGAACACCGCTCCAGTAGCGCCTTCTCGGCGTCGTCGAGGTGGTCGTAGGACCATGCCACTGCGTGGCGCAGCGTTTGGTGACGTTCCAGCCCGCGCCGGGAGCCGACCAACAGCCGGAACCGGTGATCGAGACGGTCACGCACCTCGCTGGCGGTCATCGACGCCATTCGCGAGGCCGCCAGTTCGATGGCCAACGGAATGCCGTCGAGGCGTTGGCAGATCTCCACCACCGCGGCGGCTTCATCAGCCGTGGCCAGCGAGAAGCGCGAGGCAACACTGCGGGCGCGTTCGACAAACAGGGTCACCGCCGCGGAGTCGATGCCAGCATGCACATCCAGCGAGGGCACCAGCCACAACTGCTCGTCGGCCACCCCTAATCCTTCGCGGCTGGTCGCCAAAACCCGCACCGTCGCCGACTGCGCGAGAATCACCTCGACCAGATCCGCCGCAGCGTCGCGCACGTGCTCGCAGTTGTCGAACACCAGCAAGCGGACTCGGCCCTCCAGGGCCGCGGCCACGCTCTCGCTCACGCTCTTCCCCGGCTGCCGAGTGATGCCCAGCACCGCCGCAACCGCGTCGGGCACCGCCGCCGGATCAGTCACCGCAGCCAACGCGAAAATCCACACCCCGTCGGGGAAATTATCGGCCAGTTGCGCGGCGACTTCGGTGGCTAGGCGGGTCTTGCCGACCCCGCCGACCCCAGTCAAGGTCACCAGCCGATGAGCATTGACCGCCGCATGCACCCCGTCGAGTTCGGACTCACGTCCGATCAAGGTGCTGGCGGCAGGCCGCAGGTTTCCGGGACTGGTATCCAGTGCCTGCAATGAGGGGAAGTGTGTCTGCAGTCCGGGTGCTCGGACCTGGAACACCCCCACCGGCGCTGACACATCACGCAATCGTCGCGGTCCCAGATCGAGAAGATCAACACCGCTGAGCAGAACCGCTGTCGAGTCGGCGACCAGGATCTGACCGCCATGCCCGGCTGCCATCACCCGCGCAGCGCGATTCAGCACCGTCCCGAAGTAGTCGCCATCTCGCAACTCGGCCTCGCCGGTCCCAATGCCCATCCGCACCGGCAACTCCAGCCCCTGCTGTGCAGCGATCGCGGCGTCGACGGCGGACCTCGGCGACGCAAACGCGGCCGCCACGCCATCGCCGCTGTGGCTGAACAAGAAGCCGCCGTGCGCCTCGATCGCCGAGCGCAACACCTCGTCATGGGCGGCCAACGCCGCCCGCATGCCATCCGCGTCGGTCTCCCACCGACGGGTCGAACCCTCGACATCGGTGAACAGAAACGTCACCACCCCCGAAGGAGCAGCCGCCGTCATGGCATGGCCTCGGCCCACTTCATGTGGCCTTCGAAGCCAAGCTCTGTGGCCATCGCGCGGTAGCGACTCACCAAGTCCCGGTAGGCATCATCGTCGCCGCAGGCAAGAGCGAGCAGTGCGCGCAGCCGCAGCTGCGTGATGTCGACGATCGCCGAACCTTCGTCGGCCGGCAGGGTCGCCAAACGGTCGATCGCCTCTTGGGCTTCGGCCAGGTCACCCTGGGTGCCACGCTCCAGCAGCGCCTCCACCAGAAGGGGGGTGCCCCAAACTGCGTGCGCGAGCCGTCCTGTCTGGTGCATACCGTCGACGGCTTTCCGCATCACCGCAATGGCAGCATCGCGGTCGCCGCGCCTGGCCTCCTCCCGCGCGATCCACAACTCGGTGTTCGGGACCATCTGAAGACAAATCTTTTGGCGCAGCCAGATATCGCGGGCCTGCACCATCAGCTCCAGCCCGCGGTGGCGGTCGGCCTCGTCGCGATACAGCAGCGCGCCAGCCAACCCGTACTTCGTCACGCTCATTGCGACATCGTTGCTGGCCACTTCCGCGGTCTGCACCGCCTCCTCGAGGATGCGCACGGTGGTGTCATCCGCCCGAAGCACCCCGTTGTGTGCTGCGAAACCGTGGCCCCAGAGGGCGACACCGGCGAGGGTTGCCGGATTGCTGTTTCGGGCCATCGCGAGGGCGTCGTGGAGGTCTTGGCGCCATCCGGGACGGCCCAGCCACCACCGAGCAAAGCCGCGCCACGTCAACGCAATCGCCAGCGGTGATCCAAAACCGAAGCCGGCACCCTTGGATGGATCGCCGGCGGCCAGGTCGATGACGGTCTGCGACCACCGCAAGATCTCGCCGCATTCGCCGGTATCCGCCCAGTTTACGAACGCTATCAACGCCAGCCCGACGCTCAGCGTGGGATCGCCGATCGACTCGAGCAGCGTCATCTGTTCGGCCGCCAGCTGTGACCCCTCACGCGGTCGCGAAGCGTAGAGGAGGTCGGCTGCCAGTCCGGTCATGCCGATTGCCAGCGAGACCTTGTCGCCGGCCGCGTTGCACAACTCCCGCAGCTCCGCGAAGCGGCCCCGGGTTTCGTGAATTGCTCGGTCTTGCCAGTCGGTGGCACACAGCATGCTGCGGGGGGCGATGCGCATCGACAATTGGTCGGGGTCGTCGACAGGCAGCGCGTCGGCGATGCGGCGTGCCCGCTCCCAGCTGAGCCGGGCGGCGATGTGGTCGCGGTTGGCGGACCACGCGGCGGCGCGCATGTGCCAGCCATAGGCCGCGCGCAGCTCGCCAACTGCTTCGAGGTGTTCGGCGATCAGCGCCGCGTTCTCCTCCAGCGAGCCGGCCTCACGCTCTTGGATCGCGGCGGCCAGGCGCCGGTGCCACTGGGCGCGATCGGATCTCAGCTGCGATTCGTAGGCCACCGCGCGGATCAACGGATGGCGGAACGCATACTCAGCCGATGGTGTGAAGCGGACCTGGTCGATCAGTTCGGCCTTGACCAAGTCATCGAAGGCCGGTTCGATGCCCAGCGCGGCCAGCAGCACCGCGCCGAAGCGGGCGCCGATCACCGACGCCGCGTTCACCGTGCGCTTGGCTCCGCTGTTCAGCCGGTCGATGCGCGCCTCGATGGCCGCTTGCACCGTGGCCGGCACGCTCACCTCGGCCACATCCACACGACACACGTAACCGCCGCGCTCACCGGACAGCACCCCGCGCTGGGCCAACTCGCGCACCATCTCCTCGGCGAAGAACGGGTTCCCGGCGGCCCGCTCGGCGATGATCGCCGCCAGCTCGCCGACCGAGGGATCCGACCCCAGCAGCTCACCGATCAGCGCCGTGCTGTCCCAATCGGCTAGTGGGGCAAGCGCGATCGTCTGCGCGCCATGCACTCGCATCAGCGCCCCCTCATATTCGGGGCGCGAGGTGATCAGCACCATCGCCGGGATGCGCGGAATGACGGTAAGGAAGTCGGCCAGCATCGACTCGCTGACCGCATCGACCCAGTGCGCATCCTCGACGATGAACAGCGCCGGTTCGGTGCGCGCCAGCGACGCGGTATTGATCAGCGCGGTCAACCGGCGCCGCCGCGCATCCGGGTCAATCTGGGGCAGCGCCACCTCGGGGTCGGCGATGCCCAACAGATCATCAAGCAGCAGCAGATCCTGCGCGTCGGCATCCGGGAACTGGTCCCGGACCCGGGCGCGGGCGGGCGGGCCGTCCAGGTCTTCGATCCCGTTCACCGCGCGCAGCAGCCGCCTCACCGCATGAAACGGGATGTCACGGGCGTGGGATTCGCAGAAGGCCCAAAACACCTCGAGCCCGCGAGCGGCCGCCAACCCCGCTGCCTCCCTGGCCACCCGGCTTTTGCCGATGCCCGGTGGTCCGACGACATTGACCACGCCACCGCGGGCATTGATTGTGCGGTCCGCAAGGGCATCAAGGGCCGCCATCTCCCAGCGCCGGCCGACCAGACTAGCCTCGGTGCGTCCGCCCCGGCCGTCGCGCGGGCTGATCGCCAGCAGTCGACGCGCGAGCACCGGTTCCTCAGCCCCCTTGATGCGCATCTGCTCCGGTTCACCCAGCATCACGGTGTGCTCAACCAGCCGCGCGGTCGACTCCGACAGCATCACCGAACCCGGCGCGGCCACCGATTCCATCCGCTGCGCCATCCCGACCTGCTCACCGATCGCGCCATAACCCAAGGATCCCGAACCGATCTCACCGGTGATCACCTGACCGGAGTTGAGTCCCACCCGCACCCGCAGCGCCACACCGTCGCGGTCTTGGACTTCGACGGCAAGCCCCTTCGCCTCCTCCTGGATAGCCAGCGCGGCCAGGCACCCCCGGAAAGCGTGATCTTCCAACGCCACCGGGGCGCCGAAGACCGCCATCACCCCGTCGCCGGTGAACTCCACGCTCCCGTCGTAACGTCGCACCACCGCCGCCGACCGCTCCACCAGATCGGTCACGATTTCGCGCAACCGCTCAATGTCCAGCGCGGCCGCGATCGCCATCGACCGCACCACATCGGCGAACAGCACGGTGACCTGCTTATACTCAGCCGACTGGGTGGCCTGCGTCAGTCGCGTACCGCACTCGCCGCAGAACTTGCCGGTCGGGCTTGACTGCGCGCCGCAGGAACCACAGACCGCCCCCGTCGCGGTCAGTCCACCGCCACCATCCCCGCTGGGGTCCACGTCAGTATCGTTTCACTGCTGGTCAACCATGTCTGTCGTATCGCCGTGCCACCTCCGACACGGAGCTCTGAGACCCTGTATGTCGTCTATTTGAGACGCGGAGGGCTGAGTCGACGATCCATCAGAGACATTCGCCCCGCGTACACCATGTGGCATTTCGGGCATGCAGCCTTCTGGGCAATGGCGGCCCGTCCGCCACCGAGTCGCAGGTCGGCAATGCCACGGGGTGTGTCCGCCGCCGATATGAGCGAGGCAGGCGACGCGCGCGATGAGGACTTGGTTGGCGCGGATGGGGGTGTCCGTTGGGGCACCGGGTGGCGCTTCGGTCACCCACTTGCCTTTTCGGAGTCCCGGACGGGATCACCCTCGACACGTGCCAGATTGTCGGCCTCCGCCGTCAAATGCAACAGTGCGACAGTGCGACAGGCGATAGCGTCGTCACCTGCGCCAAAGTCGGTATTCGCAGCGTCCGGGATCCGTATGGTCAATGCCGTGCCGGAAACGTCGTACGCATCCTGCGGCGACCTGAGTCTGGCGTATCAAGTGTTCGGCGACGGACCCGTCGACCTCGTCTTCGCCGGGTCTTTCGTCAGTCACGTCGAGCTGTTATGGACCATCCCCGAATTTGAAGCTTTCTTCGAGCGACTCTCGACGTTCTGTCGCGTCCTTTTGTTCGATAAAGCCGGGGTCGGCCTGTCGGACCCCGTCCCGCAAGTTCGCACGCTCGATGATCGAGCGGCCGAGATCGAGGCCGTCATGAACGCCGCCGGCTTCGGAAAAGCCGTCATCTTCGGTGTGAGCGAGGGCGGCCCGGCCGCCATCGTCTTCGCGGCAAAACGACCGGAACGAACGCGGGCGTTGATCCTTACCGGCACGTTCGCGTTCCAGGGCTACGCCGGGTGGAACGACATCGATTGCGACCCGGCCGAGCTACGGGCGCGCATCCTATCCGAGCTTGGTGAGGACTACACGCCGTCGACGCAGCAGATCGCCCACGTCCAGAAGCTCGCCCGCGCCGCCCGCTCGGCGTGGGGCAGCGGTGAGACACTCAGCGGCCTCGTGCCGTCGGTCCGATCGAAACGCCAGCTCGGAATGTTGGAGCGCATGAGCGCGAGCCCGGGGATGGCGCGCGTGACAATCGAAGCGATGTTCCGGATTGACGTGCGGCCGATCCTGTCGACGATCACTGCGCCAACCCTGGTCATCCATGCCCGCGAGGACCCGATTCCGGTGCAGGGCGGCCGGTACCTCGCCGACCACATCCCCGGCGCGCGGTTGCTCGAAGTCAACGGCGCGGACCATGCGCCCTGGTTCACCGATCCCGACGGGATCACGAGCGGGATCGAGGACTTCCTCACCGGCAGCCATGCCGCGCCCTCACAGTCGCATCGCGCCCTGCGCACCGTGTTGTTCACCGACATTGTCGCCTCGACGCAACACGCCGCGGCGACGGGCGACGAGCGGTGGCGTGCGGTGCTCCACCGCTTTGATGAGATCACCGCCGACCTCACGGAACGCTTCGGAGGCACGGTGGTCAAGAGCACCGGCGACGGCCACCTGATCACGTTCGACGGCCCGACGCAGGCCATCCGCTGCGCCGAGGCCTTACGCGACCACGCCGAGAGACTGGGCATCGAGGTCCGCGCCGGCATCCACACCGGGGAGTGCGAACTGCTGGGCACCGACATCGGGGGGATCGCCGTACACATCGCGGCGCGGATCCTCGGCCAGGCCGGGGCGGGCGAAATCCTTGTCGACCGCACGATCCGGGACCTGGTTGTCGGCTCGGGCACGGGCTTCGACGATCGCGGCAGCGTCGAGTTGCGCGGGGTGCCCGGCACCTGGCAGCTGTTGGCGGTCGATCGTGACGGTGCGCAGGCGGGATCGGCCGAGGCGAAACTCGCCTCAACGCCCACCCCCGGCCCTCGCACCGCGATGCTCCGAACGGACCGCGCCATGGCGGTGATGGCCAAACGCACACCGTGGCTCCTCCGCGGCATGGCCCGCCTCACCCCGGCCAGCAGCCGCAGCTGAATAAGTTCCCGGAGTCAGCTCGCTGCGGGGACGGATTCTGAAACCCAACCTTCGCCCGCTGCTATTCGAGCCCTCGCCACAGTTCGGCAGTTTGCGGTCCTTGCGGTCGCGTGGCCGCTCGCGACTACATCGCCACTAGGTAGTACCGCGCCGGAATCGGGCGAGATTGCAAAGGCTCTGGCCGACAATACGACCGCTGAGGTCACGTCGCATCGGTATCCTCAAAGAGACGACATACGAGGGCCGAATGCCAAATCAGATCCTCTCGGCGCTTGCTCTCGCGCGTTCGGGACAGCTCCACGCGCTAAAACAAGGCCGAAGTACAGGCGTTGACCGGCAAAAGGCTTGGCCGAATTACAACGTGGAGTGTTCATGAACTCGCCATATCCGCTTCGAACTAGCGAAGCGTTTCATGTCGTGGCACCTGAGGTCGGACCGCAGGGCGCCTATGACGAGACATCGGGCGGCGCGATGCTGACTCGTCGCCGCCTGGGCACACGATTCTGGACCCGGCTGGGTGTCGCGTCGATGGGTGCGCACGTTTTTTACGAGCTTGGGTCCGGGGTGGCGATGCCGTTCGCCTCGTTGGCTGGGCCTGTCCCCGCCGCGACCGGGTGGGCCGCCGGGACGATAGCGGCCTGGCGTATTGCGAATCGTGTCGACGAGCGGTACAACACCGTGATCGGTGTCATGAACGGCATGTTTCTCACCGCGGTGTTGGCGCACTTCATTTACTGGCCGAAACGCTGGATAAACAGCGTGCCGCTGCTAACTGAATGCGAAGGTCTGCGCGGCAGAGTGTTGGCGCCGTACAACGCCATCCTCCATTTCTCAGGGGTCGCCGCCGTGGCCGGACTCCTCGAAAACGGCCGCCGCGCCGCTGTGCGCGGCGCCCTTATCCCCGTGGTGTCTGTGCCTGTGCTCCTGCAAATCCAGAAGATCGAGTTCCGGCGTTTGAGGGTGCAGGCCCGACGAAACCCTGGCTGGTGGAACCGCCGCCTGCAGACTCGATAGCTCGCTGTCGGCAGGCAGTTTCTACTCAGCTCCTACTCGTAGAGGTCCTGAATCGAGGCACGTCCGACAGCTTCGACATCCCGGCGCGGCGCTCTTCCGTCAGATGAGCCCACTTGCGTGCTGGCTCAATGTCGGACTGGTGACGAGCGGCGTGGGCGCGGTGTCGGGCAACAGATTCGGCGTCTAAGTCCGCGGGAAACCACCCCAGTTCTCTGGCCAGTTCTGCGCGCAGTCGCCGGTCGCGCTCACTGCTCGCCCCACGGCAGTCATTCATTTGGGCTCACCGACGGCGCCGCGGTCTTCGCTGACGCCGAGGCGCAGGGACTCGTGTGCCGCAATGTCGCCGAGCTAGTCAACCGCGTCGCGACACCACACCGGGAACTGTGCACCTATACCGAGGCCGAGGTCCGAGAGTTCCTGAAGGCGATCGCCGATGATCGTCTCGGCCATGCATGGGACCTGGCCCTGTCGGGCCTGCGCCGTGGCGAGACCGCAGGCCTCCGGTGGGCTGCCGTCGACCTCGAGGCGAAGAGCCTTGCGATCGTCAACAATCGTGTGATGGCCGGCGCCCGCGCGGTTGAGAATGACCCGAAGTCTGCCGCGTCTCGCCGCACACTGCCTTTGCCCGACAGGCTCGTGTCCGTACTGCGGGCGGCGAAGGTGCGGCAGGCAGCCGAACGGCTTGCAGTCGGAACTGGCGAGACTTGGGAGTACGTCGTTAGTAATGAGATCGGCGAGCCCTACGCGCCGGCGGTGTTGTCCCGGTACTGGCGCGACGCAGTGAAAGCCGCCGGCATCCGGCACATCAAGCTGCACGCGGCTCGCCACACCTGCGCGACGTTGATGCATCTGCAGGGAGTGCCGGTGGCGGTGATCGCCGCATGGATCGGCCATAAGGACGCTTCGCTGACACTGAAGCTGTATGCGCGCTCCCAGGACGATGCGCTGAAAGCCGCTGGGGCGACCTTGGATCGGTTGTGACATCTCGTGACAGCGGAGCCTGCTTATCGCACAGTTCGAACAGCGTTCGCACTGCTCAACGTGGAGCCGATGACGGGAATCGAACCCGCGTGTTCAGCTTGGGAAGCTGATGTTCTGCCATTGAACTACATCGGCACGCCCGGCTGACGCCGGTGACCCAGAAGGCTAACACCTCAGCGGCTACGCTCGTCGGGTGCTGCTCTCAGATCGCGACATCCGTGGCGAGGTCGCCGCCGGACGTCTTGGCATCGACCCGTACGACGAGAGCCTGGTGCAGCCGTCGAGCGTGGATGTCCGGCTCGACAACCTGTTCCGGGTCTTCAACAACACCCGGTATACCCACATCGACCCCGCCATCCGCCAGGACGATCTGACCACCCTCGTCGAACCCAAAGAGGGCGAGCCGTTCGTCCTGCACCCCGGGGAGTTCGTGCTCGGGTCCACACTGGAGCGGTGCTCACTTCCTGTCGATCTCGCGGGTCGTCTCGAGGGCAAATCGTCGCTCGGACGGCTCGGCCTGCTGACGCATTCGACCGCCGGCTTCATCGACCCCGGCTTCAGTGGGCATATCACCCTCGAACTGTCCAACGTCGCGAATCTGCCGATCACGCTGTGGCCCGGCATGAAGATCGGTCAGCTCTGCCTGCTCCGGCTGACGAGCCCGGCCGAGAGCCCCTACGGCAGCGCAAAAGCGGGGTCAAAGTATCAGGGGCAGCGCGGACCGACGCCGTCGAGGTCATACCAGAACTTCATCAAATCGATGTAGAGCAGAGCCGCTTTCGAGCCGGGAAGTAGAAGCGGGGGGTTCGTGTTTCCCCTCACGCGAGTAGGGTTTACCTATCGGCTTCGGTGGGTGTCCGTGCCGTCGTGATCCGGCCAGGACTTCACCGCCTTCAGCAAATGCGGTCGGCTGTAACGCCCGCCCTGGTAGAGGCGATGAAGTAACTAGTCGTCGGCTCGCGTCGGTCGAATGCGCATCGGCGGCTCATACGATATAGCAAACACTTTTGGAGGGTCAGTGGACATCGTATTAGGTGTGTCGATGACACCTACGACGGTCCGCATGGTGCTGGTAGAGGGCGATGAGGCCGACGGCGTGACCGTCGACCACGATGCCTTCGACATCAACACAACCGACGGCTCAGCAACGTCCGGTGCGGCCGAGCAAGTTGCCGCGGCAGTGCTCGGAACGAAGGAGAGCGCCGCCGCAAGCGGACATCATCTGGCGTCGATCGGTGTGACGTGGATGAACCATTCCGACGCGGCCGCCCTGCGCGACATTCTTGCCGCGCGCGGTATCGAGGACGTGATGCTCGTCTCGGCGACGCATGCCGCCGCGTCACTCGCCCAGGCGGTCGGCCGCGCCATCGGCTATGACACCACCGCGCTGCTGTTCATCGAGAAGGACGTCGCGACGCTGTCGGTCGTCAAGACCGAGGACGGGTCGGTCGTCAAGGTCTACACACGCGATCTGCACGACGCGGACGCGATGGCCGTGTTCACCGAGATGGCCCAGTCCGTCGAGCTCACCGACTCGCCTCCGCAGGGCCTGTTCATCGTCGGGTCGGGTGTCGACGCCGCGGCCGTCAAGGCGCACGTGGAGAATTTCGTCGCGTTGCCTGTCAGCGCTCCCGACGAGCCGGAGCTGGCCCTCGCCCGTGGCGCCGCGCTTGCGTCCGCCCACGCGCCCGAGATGGAGGCGTCCACCGCGGGCCTCGCCTATTCGCAGGATTACGACGGCACCACCGCGGCCGACGCATACCCCGAGCTGGCGGCAGGTGCGGTCACCCAGATGGCGGGCGTGGCCACCCAGCTCGCTCCCGTCAGCGCATCGGAGGCCTACTCCGATGAGCTGGCCTACTCCGACGAGCTGCCGGAGGCCGAAGCCGAGCCGTCCTACGAGGACGAGTCCCGCAAGCCGTTCCTGCTGGTCGGTAGCGCGCTGACGTCGATCTTCGTGGTGGGCGTTGTCGCGCTTGTGATTTCGCTCGCCGTCAGCATCCGGCCCACGGTCGACCAGCGACCGAGCCCCGGTGAGACACCGGTCATCCCGAGCCAGGCTGCGCCCGCGCCCGTGCCCGAGTTGGCCCCTGTCGCTCCGAAACCCGCTCCAGCGCCGGCAGCGCCGCCGCCGGCAGCGCCGCCGCCGCCGGAGACCATCAAGGCACCCGTGCCCGTCGCTGCCCAGGAGCCTGCGCAAGCACCGAGGACGGTCTTCGTGCAGCAGCCCGCTCCCGCACCCGCGGCGGTACCGGCACCCGCACCCGTGGCACCGCCGCCCGCACCCGTGCCTGCCGCGCCGATCCCGGTGCCCGCCGCGCCACCGGTAATCCCGCCGGTGCTATCGCCACCCGTCTACAACCCGCCGGCGTATTACCCGCCGCGGCCGCCGGTCTACATCCCCCCGAAGCCGCCGGTGTGGGTGCCGCCGTGGCAGCCCCAGCAGCAGTCGCCGCAGTACCCCCAGTACCCGCAGTACCCCGGCTCAGGTTCGGGTGGTTACCCCGGCTCGGGTTCGAGTGGTTACCCGGGCTCGGGTTCGAGTGGTTACCCCGGCTCGGAGTCGCGTTCGGGCGGCTACCCCGGTTCGGGTTCCGGTGATTACGGCCGTGGCTCCGGCTCCCGAGGAGGATCTGGCGGAGGCTGCTTCCTCATCTTCTGCAGCAGGTGACGCCCGCCGGCACTAGCCGGACACCTGCCGTTGGCCTCCCGCTTGGTGTCGGTTAGCGGTTAGCTCATCGCGGCCACCTATACCGGCAGTATGCGATGCACCGTGTTTGGTACCGGCTATCTAGGGGCGACACACGCCGCAGGCATGGCCGAACTCGGTCACGAGGTTCTCGGCGTTGACATAGATCCGGGCAAGGTGGCGAAACTGGCGGGCGGTGACATTCCGTTCTACGAGCCCGGCTTGCGAAAAATGTTGTGCGACAACATCGCCGCTGGACGACTCAATTTCACGACGGACTATGCCGCCGCAGCGGAATTCGCCGACGTGCACTTCCTCGGCGTCGGCACGCCGCAGAAGAAGGGCGAGTACGGCGCTGATCTGCGGCATGTGCACGCCGTCATCGACACCCTGGTGCCGCGGCTGCGCCGGTCCGCGGTGATCGTGGGCAAGTCGACGGTGCCCGTCGGCACCGCAGCCGAACTCTCCGCGCGATCGCGTGGTCTCGCCGCCGCAGGCATTGACGTCGAAATCGCCTGGAATCCGGAGTTTCTCCGTGAAGGTTTCGCCGTCCACGACACGCTGCATCCGGACCGGATCGTGCTGGGGGTGCAAGCCGACTCGGTGCGCGCCGAGGGCGCCGTCCGCGAGCTGTACGCACCCCTGCTCGGAGAGGGTGTGCCTTTTCTGCTGACCGATCTGCAGACGGCCGAGCTGGTCAAGGTATCGGCGAACGCCTTTCTCGCAACGAAGATCTCGTTCATCAACGCGATCTCGGAAGTGTGTGAGGCCGTCGACGCCGACGTCACACTGCTCGCCGACGCACTCGGTTACGACCAGCGCATCGGCCGCCGGTTCCTCAACGCCGGTCTCGGCTTCGGCGGTGGTTGCCTGCCCAAGGACATCCGCGCGTTCATGGCGCGAGCGGGCGAGTTGGGCGCCAACCACGCGCTGACATTCCTGCGCGAGGTCGACAGCATCAACATGCGCCGCCGCGCCAAGATGGTCGAACTCGCGACCAAGGCGTGTGGGTCGCTGCTCGGCGCCAACGTCGCGGTGCTCGGAGCGGCGTTCAAACCCGAGTCCGACGACGTTCGGGACTCACCCGCACTGAACGTGGCGGGCCTGCTGCAGCTCAACGGGGCGACCGTCAACGTCTACGACCCCAAAGCCATGGAGAACAGCCGGCGGCTCTTCCCCACGCTGAACTACTCGACGCGCGGTCGAGGCATGCGAATGGGCCGACGCGGTGCTGGTGCTCACCGAGTGGCGCGAGTTCGTCCAGCTCGACCCCGAAGAGCTGGCAGGCACCGTGCGCGCCAAAGTCATTGTGGACGGCCGTAATTGCCTGGATGCGTCGATGTGGAGAGACGCAGGCTGGCGGGTCTACGCGCTGGGCAGAACCGCCACTGTTTGACGCTTGTACAACAACATCGGCGGTCGTAAGCTCGGCGGTATGAGGCAACGAATCCGGTGGGTGGCCCTGCACGGTGTCATCCGCAGCCTCTCCAAGCTCGGTCTTCGCAGCGGCGATCCGCAAGCTCGGCTCATCGCCGACCCCGCGGTACGGGAGGACCCCGCGGCCTTCGCCGACGAAGTCCGAGGACGCGGTCCGGTGATCCGCTGCCGGGCGGTCCTGATGACCTTCGACCACGGCGTCGCGCACGAGCTGCTGAGGTCGGACGATTTCAGCGTCACAGAGCAAGGCGGAAACCTGCCGAAGCCGCTGGCATGGGTGGCGCGGAAGACCGACCCAGGGCTGCTGCACCCGCTGCGGCCGCCGTCGCTGCTGTCGGTCGAGCCGCCCGACCACACCAAGTACCGCAAGCTGGTGTCGTCGGTGTTCACCCCGAGAGCCGTCGCGACGCTGCGTGAGAGGGTCGAAGGGGCCGCGAACGCACTGCTCGACCGACTCGAGCTCGACCATGACGACGACGATGTCGTCGACGTCGTCGACAGCTACTGTTCACAGCTTCCCGTGACCATCATCGGTGACGTCCTCGGCGTGCCCGACGAAGACCGCTCTCGCATACTGCATTTCGGAGAAATGGGCGCGCCGAGCCTCGACATCGGAGTTTCGTGGCGGCAGTTCCAGCAGGTGCACGAAGGCATCGTCGGCTTCAACAACTGGCTCGCGGATCATCTGCGGGAACTGCGCCGCAATCCGGGTGACGATCTGATGAGCCAGATCATCAAGGCGTCCGACGAAGGCCCACGACTGAATGCCGAGGAGTTGCAGGCGCTCGCGGGCCTCGTTCTGGCCGCGGGCTTCGAAACCACGGTCAATCTGCTCGGCAACGGAATTCGGATGCTGCTCGATGCGCCGGAGCACCTCGAAACGCTCGCCGCCCGCCAGGACCTGTGGCCGAACGCCGTCGAAGAGATCCTGCGGCTCGACTCGCCGGTGCAGATGACAGCGCGCGTCGCAGCGAAGGACGTCGAGCTGGCAGGAACCCGGGTACTGCGGGGCGAAACGGTCGTCATCCACGTGGCGGGCGCGAACCGCGATCCGCGTGTCTTCGCCGACCCGCACCGCTTCGACATCGAACGCGACAACGCGGGCAGGCATCTGTCCTTCTCCGGCGGCAGGCACTTCTGTCTCGGTGCGGCACTGGCGCGCGCCGAAGGTGAGGTCGGGCTTCGCACGTTCTTCGAGCGTTTCCCCGACGCGCGACTTGCAGGCAGCGGCAGCCGCCGTGACACCAGGGTGCTGCGAGGCTGGTCCTCGCTTCCTGTTGCTCTAGGGACGGCGCGCGCGATGAGTTCGCGGCCCTGAGCCGGTCTCCATTCATATGGCAATCGAACATGTCCTGGCCGTCGTCCCGGTGTCCGACATCGACGCAAGCGCGCAGTGGTACGCCGCACTGTTCGGCAGGCCCGCCGACAACAATCCGATGCCCTCGCTCGTCGAATGGCAGGTGCTTCCCGGCGCCTGGGTTCAGGTGTTCAGCGACCCTGACCGCGCGGGCAATGGGCTGCTGAACTTCGCGGTCGACGACCTGGAGCGCCATCTCGCCGAGATCGCGGAACGGAGCATCAAGAGCGAGGCGATCGTCGACGCGAGCAAGGGCGTGCGCACGTGCGCGGTGACCGACCCCGACGGGAACACCATCAACTTCATCGGGGGTTTCCGTGTCGATTATTGAGTTAGGTTCATGACGTGGATATGCGGGCTGCGCTCATCGAGGAGACCGCGGCGCTCGGCGAACTGATTCGCGACGCCGATCCGGCGACACCGGTGCCGACGTGCCCGGACTGGACACTGCGGCAGCTGTTCCGTCACGTCGGCCGCGGAAATCGTTGGGCCGCGCAGATCGTCGCCGATCGGCGCGATACCCCACTCGATCCGCGGGAGGTGCGCGACGGTAAGCCGCCGGACGACCCCGACGCAGCCGTCGACTGGCTGAATGCGGGTGCACAGCTGATTCTCGACTCCGTCGACGACGTCGGCGCCGACACCTACGTCTGGACGTTCATCGGTCCGAGGCCCGCGCAATGGTGGATCCGCCGCCGCGTGCACGAAGCGACGGTGCACAGGGCCGATGCGGCGATCTCGCTCGGCACCGACTTCGAGCTGGCGCCGGACGTGGCCGCCGACGCGATCGACGAATGGTTCGAGCGCATCGCCGTGGAGGCCGGCGCCGAATCCTCGCCGCTCGACGCGGGCCGCACACTGCATCTGCACGCCACCGACGACGGGCTCGGAGGCGCAGGCGAGTGGACGCTCACCGGCACCGGCGAGGGCATCGTGTGGTCGCACGAACACGGCAAGGGGGACGCCGCGCTGCGAGGACGCGCGAAGGATCTGCTGCTGGCCGTCGTCCGGCGCCAGACCGCCGCCGACGGCGGGCTCGAGGTCTTCGGCGACACCGCCGTCTGGGACGGGTGGCTGAACCGCACTCCGTTCTGAGCGGGGTACGTTGCGAACATGACGACTTCGGAGATCGCGACCGTCCTCGCCTGGCATGACGCGTTGAACACCAAGGACTTCGACACACTTGCGCAGGTGTCCAGCGACGACATCGAGTTCGGCGACGCCAACGGGGCCGGCCAGGGGCATGAGGCCCTGCGCGAATGGGCGGGCTCGCTGGGTGTCACCGCCGCCGACCCGGAACGCCTTTATGTCCGCGACGGCGTCGTCGTCGCCGAAGAGCAGGACGGCGACGCAGTGGCATTCCGGGTGGTCCACGACCACATCACATCGGTTTTCCGGCATGCCGACCTGCGCTCGGCGTTGGCGGCGACCGAACTGACCGAAGACGACCTCACGAGCTGACGCGAGAGTCCCTCGCTCCTGCGGGTGTGGCGAGGATGGCCGCGATCGCGGTGGTCAGCGGCACCGACAGCGCGAGTGCGATACCGCCGACAGCGGAGCGGGCGATCTCGATCGCGACCGTCTCACTGGTCAGCACGTCGCCGAGGGACCTGTTGGCCACGCTGAACAACAGCAGAAGCGGAAGCGCGCTGCCCGCGTACGCCAGCACAAGGGTGTACACGGTGCTCGCGATGTGATCGCGGCCCACCCGCATCGCCCCGAGGAAGACACCCCGCCGCGAGCTGCTCTCGCCGACCTGGGCCAGCTCGAAAACCGTCGACGCCTGCGTGATGGTGACGTCGTTGAGCACGCCGAGCGAGCCCACGATGAAGCCGGCCAGCAGCAGACCGGTGATCGAGACGTTGCCCAGGTAGGTCGCGACCGCGTTGCTCTCCTCTTCGGACAAGCCGGTGATATGAGCCAATTCGATTGCCGCCCAGGACAATCCGGCAGCGAGCAGCAGTGACGTCAACGTACCGAGCAGTGCAGCGCTGGTGCGCAGACTCACCCCGTGGGCCAGGTATATCACCACGTAGAGAATCGCGGCGGAGGCGACAAGAGCGACGGGGATGGCGGCTCCGCCGTCGCGCAGAGCGGGCAGCATGAACACGACAAGCACCCCGAACGCGACGGCGATGCCGATCAGCGCGCGGAAACCCCGCCACCCGGCGACCGCGGTGATCACAACGGCGAACATGACGGCCATCGCGATCAGCGGCCAGGCCCGCTCGTAGTCGTAGAAGGAGTACGTCGTCAGGCCGGTCGGGTCGACCTGGCGGGTGATCCGGATGTGCTCGCCGGCCATCAGTTGAGGCTGGCCCCCGCCGACGCTGAACTCGAGCAATGTGTTGGCGCCGCTGTTCGGGCCGGAGTCGATCGCGATGAGCGCCTGCGTACACGGGGTGTCCTCACCCTCGGCGGGCTTTGGTGTGGTTGTCAGCACCGTGCCCACCTGCTGGTCGCCGCACGGGGCGGCGCTCGTGGACTGCACATGGCCGGACTCCGTGGTGACGGCTCCGCCCGCCGCGTTCTGATACGGCAGCGGTATCTCGACCTTCTGCTTGCTCGGCCAGAGCCACGCGGCGCCTACCAGGACCAGGACGCCGATGGCGATGAGCAGCCCGACGACGACCTTGGCGGCCAACGGACCGAACGGCGACGGGCCGTCGAGGGAGTGCGAGTGGGCGTGCGAGTGCGTCACCCGCACGAGGGTAGAGGCAGGACCTGAGGTGGGCGCTACTGCCGGTAGCTGGTGAGGAAGTTGCCGAGCCGTTCGATGGCGTTGGTGAGGTCTCTTGCCCACGGCAGGGTGACGATGCGGAGGTGATCGGGGGTGGGCCAGTTGAAGCCGGTGCCCTGGGTGACGAGGATCTTTTCCTGCAGCAGCAGATCGAGGACGAGTTGTTCGTCGTCGTTGATGTCGTACACCTCGGGATCGAGGCGAGGGAAGACATAAAGGGCGCCTTGAGGTTTCACGCACGACACCCCGGGGATTTCGTTGAGCGCGGTGAAGGCCGCGTCACGCTGCTCCAGAAGGCGGCCACCGGGCAGGACGAGGTCTTCGATGCTCTGATGTCCGCCCAGCGCAACCTGAATCGCATGTTGGGCAGGCACATTGGGGCACAGCCGCATGTTGGCCAGCAGGCTGATGCCCTCGAGGAAACTGCCCGCGTGATCCTTGGGCCCGGTGATCACCAGCCAGCCCGACCGGTAGCCGGCGACCCGGTAGGCCTTGGACAACCCGTTGAACGTCAGCGTCAGCAGGTCGGGTGCCAGGGTGGCCAGGCTGATATGGGCGGCGTCGTCGTAGAGGATCTTGTCGTAGATCTCGTCGGCCAGCAGTAGCAACTGATGCTTACGGGCCAGCTCGACCATCTGCTCGAGTACCTCGCGCGAATACACCGCGCCGGTGGGATTGTTCGGGTTGATCACGACCATCGCCTTGGTGCGATCGGTGATCTTGGACTCCAGATCGGCGATATCGGGCTGCCAACCGCGGGTCTCATCGCACAGGTAATGGACCGGGGTGCCGCCTGCCAGCGACGTCGAAGCCGTCCACAGCGGATAATCGGGAGCCGGGATCAACACCTGGTCGCCGTTGTCCAACAACGCCTGCAGGGTCATCGTGATCAGTTCCGACACCCCGTTGCCCAAATAGACGTCGTCGACGTCGAACCGGGGGAACCCGTCGACCAACTCGTAGCGGGTGAAGACTGCGCGGCGGGCGGCCTGGATGCCCTTGGAGTCCGAATACCCCTGCGCGTAGGGCAGCGCCTGGATCATGTCGCGCATGATCACGTCCGGCGCCTCGAAACCGAACTGCGCAGGATTGCCGATGTTCAGCTTCAGGATGCGATGGCCCTCCGCCTCCAACCGCGCAGCATGCTCGTGCACCGGGCCACGAATCTCGTACAGGACATCCTGCAACTTCGTCGACTGGGTGAACGTGCGCTGCTTGGGGTGGTGACCCGTCGCATGCCACGGCGCCTGGTGGGTAGTCACGTCGTCCATGGTCTCACCGATGGCAAATCGTATTTGCCGATCGATACCCTGCTGTGACCTTCGACCCGCTCAGCGCTTTCCCGGCGGACGTGCGCCCTTGGCGATGCCGAGACCTTTCACCGGCGGTGCCGCCGGCTCGCCGTTGCCTTCGCTGGAGGACTCCGGGGCGGGCGCCGGTTCGCTGGCGGCCTCCGGCTGCGGCTTGGGCTGCGGCGGTTGGGCGACAGGCGCAGCCGTTGCCTTCTTGGCGCCGGGCCTACGCGCACCCGGCGCGATACCGAGTCCCTTGACCTCCGGCTCGGGCTTCGACTCGAGGCCCAGATCGGAATCGGCCGTGTCGGTCTTCGCGCCCGGCTTGGCCTGGTCGGGATCGACGTTCGGCGGCTGCGTGACGGTGGCCTCACCCTCGTTGGGCGACGCTTTCGCCGGAGCCTTCTTCGCGCCGGGCCTGCGCGCACCGGCAGCGATCCCGAGTCCCTTGACCTCCGGCTCGGGTTTCGCGGGCGTCTCGGCGGCAGTCTGCGCCGGCGTCTCGGCCTTTACTTCCTTGGCGTCAGAGGGTGCGGCGGCCGTCTTCTTGGCGCCGGGCCGCTTGGCGCCCGCAGCGATCCCGAGTCCCTTGGCCGGTGCCGCCTCGGCAGGCTTGGCTTCCGACTCCGCAGGTGCCGCGGCCTTCTTGGCGCCGGGTCGCTTCGCCCCGCCCGCGATGCCGAGCCCCGTCACCGGCTTGGTCTCCGCCGGCTGAGCCGGCGATTCAGCTTCCGTCGCTGCGGCGGCGTCGGCCTTCGGCTCCGGCGCGGCGTCTGGTTCGGCTTCGACCGTCGCGGTCTCGGCCTTCGCAGGCGCCTCGGCGGCCTTCTTCGCGGCGCGCTCCTCGGCTTCCTTTGCCGCGGTGCCCTTTTCGGGCAGCGTGACAGTGCTGGTGTCGAGCGAGCCGAGCAGCAGCTGCGCCAAGTCGAGAACCTCGGCCTTCTCGACGTCCCGTGCGGCCGACACTTCGTCGACACCGTCGGTCATCATCACCCGGCAGAACGGGCAGCCCGTGGCGATCTTCGACGCGCCGGTGTCGAGCGCCTCCTCGGTGCGCTCGGTGTTCACCCGCTTGCCGATGTGTTCTTCCATCCACATGCGCGCTCCGCCTGCGCCGCAGCACAAGCCGCGGTCGGCGTGCCGCGGCATCTCGGTCAGCTTGGCCCCGGATGCACCGATCAGCTCACGCGGTGCGTCGTAGACCTTGTTGTGCCGCCCGAGGTAGCACGGGTCGTGATAGGTGATTTCGCCGCCCTCGCCGTTCACCGACTGCACCGGCACCAGCTTTTTGTCCCGGATCAGCCGGTTGAGCAGCTGGGTGTGGTGCAGCACCGTGTAATTGCCGCCCAGTTGCGGGTATTCGCGGCCGAGCGTGTTGAAGCAGTGCGGGCAGGTGACGACGACCTTGCGGTCCACCCGCTCGACGCCTTCGAACAGGTCGTTGAGGGTCTCCACGTTCTGCGCGGCGAGCTGCTGGAACAGGAACTCGTTGCCGGAGCGGCGGGCCGAGTCACCGTTGCAGGTCTCGCCCTGGCCGAGCACCAGGTAGCGCACCCCTGCGACCGCGAGCAGTTCGGCGACGGCCTTGGTGGTCTTCTTGGCGCGGTCCTCGTAGGCGCCGGCGCAGCCGACCCAGAACAGGTATTCGTAGCCCTCGAAGGAGTCGACGTCCTGGCCGAACACCGGCACGTCGAAGTCGACCTCGTCGATCCAGTTGGTCCGGTCCTGGGCGTTCTGGCCCCACGGATTCCCCTTGGTTTCAAGATTTTTGAACAGCACGCCGAGTTCGCCGGGGAACTCCGATTCCATCATCACCTGGTAGCGGCGCATGTCGACGATGTGGTCGATGTGCTCGATGTCCACCGGGCACTGCTCGACGCAGGCGCCGCAGGTGGTGCAGGACCACAACACGTCGGGATCGATCACGCCGCCCTGTTCGAGAGTGCCGACCAGGGGTCGGGTGGCCTGCGCGGGCCCCGAGCCCATGATCCGCTCGAAGCCGGACTCGGGCACGTGCTCGTGTGAATGTTCCTCGCTGTGCTTCTCGCCGCGCACCTCTTCGCCGAGACCACCCTCCGGGGTGTTCTCGAGCGGGGTCTCCTTGCCGTCGAGGATGTAGGGCGCCTTCGCGAACAGATGGTCGCGGAGGTTCATGATGACGAGCTTCGGGGACAGCGGCTTACCGGTGTTCCACGCCGGGCACTGCGACTGGCAGCGGCCGCACTCGGTGCATGTCGTGAAGTCGAGGTAGCCCTTCCACGTGAAGTCCTCGATCTTGCCTCGGCCGAGTACGGCGTCCTCGGGGGGATCCTCGAAGTCGATCCGCTCGCCGTTGTACTCGACGGGAAGCAACGGACCGAGGCCGTTGGGCAGCCGCTTGAACGTGACGTTCAGCGGCGCCAGGCCGATGTGCAGGTGCTTGGAGTGCAGCACGATCAACAGGAAGATCAGCATGACCGCGATGTGGCCGATCAGCGCCAGCGTCTCGATCCACTCGTTGGCGGACTCACCGAACGGGTGCAGGACCCAGCCCATGAAATGGGAGAAGAAGGCGCCGTTGCCGTAGGGCAGGGCACCGGTGTTGGCCCCGGCGCCCCTGACCAAGGCATAGGTCCAGATGACGTTGAAGATCATGAAGAGGATCAGCCACGCGCCGCCCGTGTGCGAACCGTAGAACCTGGAGTCGCGGCCGTGTTTCTTGGGCTCGCGGACGATGCGGATGATGGCGAACGTGATGATGCCGACGAGGACCGCGACGGCGAAGAAGTCCTGCAGGAACCCGAGGATGCCCCAGCGGCCGACGATCGGGATGTGGAAGTCGTGGTCGACGACCTGACCGAACGCCTCGACGTAGACCGAGCCGAGGATGAAGAAACCCCACATCGTGAAGAAGTGCGCGAGGCCGGGGATCGACCAACGAAGCAGACGGGTTTGCCCGAAGACCTCTTCGATCTGCGTCGTGATGCGTTTGCCGATCTCGTCCTTGCGGTTGTTCTCGACGCTGGTCTTGGCGCCCGACCTGATCAGATTGGTCAGGAACATGACCCGCTTCAGTGCGAAAACACCGACGACGGCGAGCATCAGAACGACGACGACGATCCTGATGAGCATTTGGGTGTCCACCCGCGGTGCCTCCCGGTATCTAAGTTACCCAACAGTAACTTATCCGAAGTTACCCGTCGGTAACTTATGCGTGATGCCTGCTCATAGTTGCATCTCGCCGGGAAAGCCCGCTACACAGGCTGACCTAACCTACGACTGGGGCGTCAGAATGGGATGGAGGATCGGTGCCACGAGTCCGGGCTTTGCCGGAGCCTTCTCCTCGCCACCGGCAGCCGTACCCGTGCCGGTTCCAGGGGTCGTGCCGGTGCCGCCTGTTCCCGTCCCGCCCGTGCCGGTCTGGCCACCGCCGGTGCCCCGGTCGATGGGCGGCGTACCGGTGCCGCCACTGCCGGTGCCGCCACCGGGGTCGATGGGAGGTGTGCCGGTCCCCGGATCGCTCGGAGGAGCCGGATTCTCGGGTGCGGGCGCGGGAGCCGATGGCTCAGGCTCTTGTGCAGGCGGCGCAGGCGCGGGAGCCTCCGGAGCTGGGGCGGGAGCCGCCGGAGCCGGGGCGGAGTGCGGCGGTGCCTGCTGCACCACGGGGACCTGCTGCGGGCGCGGCGCGTACCGCGGCTGGGGACGGGCGACCACGGTCGTGACGCCGGGCGCCATGGCGGGCGCCGGCGCCCGGGCCGCGGGCTCCTGCTGTTGGGCAGCCGGCGCAGGAACCGGGGCGATGCCGGACGACGTGTCCGCCGGAACGGTCGAGGTGTCCCGGGTGATGGCGGCCAGGCCGAAGACGACACCGGCGACGAGGACCACCGCCGCCGCCAGCCCGGCCAGCAAAGCCGGACCGCGCCGACGCGACTCTGTGTGCTTCTCCCGCTCCTCGTGCCGGAAGCGAACCTCGGGCCTGCTGGCGGCGGGTGCCGGCGCGTACCGATCTTCGAGATACGGCGAGGTGTGCAGGACGTCGTAGGCATCGTCGTCGACCTCCGACCACGCGAGCGCCGCCGACGGCGGGCGCGGCGCCATCGCGCAGCGCTGCCGCGGAGACGGTGGCGGTGGCCGGAGCGGCTGGCGTGGCCGGCGCCAGCGCGGTCGCCGTTTCGACGATCTGGCTCCGCTCGGCGATCAGTGCCGCCCCCGCGGCGGCCGTCAACTGCGGCTGCGGGGTGGTGACCACCGTCGCGCGGAGATGCTCCGACAGCCGCTGGGTGATCAGCGGGATGCGCGCGCCGCCGCCGATCGTCGCGACAGCCGAGATGCTCGCCAACGGAATCCTGTTGCGCTGCAACGTCTCCGCCAGCGTGGCAAGGAAGCCTTCGAGCGGCTCGTCGATCAGACCCTCGAGTTCCTTCCGGGTCATCCTGACGGTGGTCTCCATGCCGGGCACGTCCACGGCGATCGCGGTGGCCGTCTCATCGGACAGGCGTTCCTTCCCGCGCCTGCACTCGTCGCGCAGCACGGCCAGCGAACCGACCATCGACGTGCCCGCGGGGTCGGCGTCCGACGCCTCGAAGACCTCGGCGACCACCTTGGCGATGACGGCCTGGTCGATCTGGTCACCGGAGAAGTCGGGCACTCGGACCGTGTCGCCGATCGGCGCGTCCTCGGCTGCGGCGTCGACAAGGGTGATGCCTGCGCCGCTTCCGCCGAAGTCGCACAGCACGATCACGCCGGCCGTCGGCAGGCCGGGGCTCGAACGCAGCGCCGTCAGCGCGGCGGTGGCGTCGGACACCAGCGGCGAGCGGGCCAGTCCCGGCTTGCTGCGCAGCGCGCCGCGCAGCGCCTCGACCGCCGACGGTCGCCAATGCGCAGGTACGGCCACCGCCACCTCCGACACCGGGGTGCGGGCCGCGGTGCGGGCCACTCCGTCGAGGGCCTCCACCAGCAGAATCTCCGGGCGATGGCGCGAGCCGTCCTGGGCGACCATCGGCACCGGGTCGCCGACGCGGTCGACGAATCCGGTGAGCGTTACCCCGCGTTCCAGGGTCACCGCCGAGGCACGAATGACAGGTCGTTGGCCGTCGCCGGTACCGGCGAGGTTGGTGGCTCCAACGGCGAGGCCAAGCGAATTGCCCTTGCCGCCTTGAGGGTTCGACATGTCACACCTCTGCGTCGGATTGGTCGCGAAACGGTCTAACTGACACTAAAGCGCAGGTAGGCGTCACGGATCGGTGCTCACCCCGGCGCCTGGGTGTGACCCATAGGGGAAATCGATTAGGGGATCGGAGTGCGTTAGGGGAGAGAAGGGGTCAGCCTGGCGTGGCCAGCATCGCCCGCAGCATGGACAGCATCTCCGAGCGGGATTCCGCTCCCAGCCTGCGCCGGATGCGGGCGACGTGGTGCTCGACCGTCTTGGCCGAGATGAACAACTGGCTCCCGATGTCGCGGTACGGCATGCCCAGCAGCAGCAGTTCGGCGACCTCCCGCTCGCGGTCCGACAAGCGTGACGACTGCGGCCGTGGTGCACCCGTCGGCGCGCTCGTCGCGGGCGCTGAATCGGTGCCCTCGTCGACCGACGTCGTCAGTTTGAGGTCACGGGCCAACTGCAACATCGTGCCGGAGACCCGCCCGTCGGGGGTCTGCAGGGCGGCCTGGCCCGCCAGTCGGGTGGCATCCGAGGTCAGCCCGAACTGCGACAGCGCCCGCGCGGCGGCGGTGACTTCGTCGACGTCGACATGGTTGGCGAGCACCCGAAGCCACGTCCGGCCCGCGCCGGAGAGGGCCTTCGCGAACGCGCTGCCGCCCGCAGCCGAGGTGAGTGCATGACCATGCGGGGCTACCGCCTCAGGCGAGTTGGCGAGAATCCCGGCATGCACACCCGCCCAGTGCAGCGGCACCGACCACAGAGTCGGGTCGCCCAGCGAATCGAGAATCGCGAAGGCCCCGTCCAGGGCGTGCTGCAACCGGTCGATCTGCCGCATGCGCGCCGCGGCGACCCACAACTCGCCGAGCGGAAGCAGCGAGAAGAGGTCGACGGAGTACTCGGCAAGCACCTCCATGGCGGCGTACCAATGCTTCTGAACCGCTCCGCCGTCTCCGCTGCGGCGCGCGATCGCGGTGTTCAACGCCGCCGCCCACAGCGCGTCGCGCCGGTGAAGACCTGCCTCACCGACGGCAGCGGCGTCGGCCGTAGCAGCGGCGAGCTGGCCGTCCTGCATGCGCACCCAGCCGAGGAGCAGCCGATGGCGGTGAACCGAGAACACGTCATCCTCGTGCGCGCCGCGCACCGCGCGCCCGATGACGCTTCGTGCGCGCACCGGGTCGCCGCCGTGCAGTGCTGCAAGCGTGACCAACGCGGCGGCACTGTCCGGGGCGACGCCAGGTTGGTGCTGTTCGATCGTGATGGCCTGGCCGAGCCGGGCGATGGCGACAGGGAAGGGCGCCTCGAGGGACAGCAAGAGACCCTCGGCCAAGTTGTGTGCGGCACGTGCGGTCGACGTTGGGGGGCCGGCGCTTTCGGTGTTCAGCGCCGCCCTGGCGGCCTCCCCGTCGCCCCCGGCGATCGACACGACGGCATTGGCGGCACTGATGTAGGCGTCCGGATAGGGGCCGAGCCAGCCGAACAGGTCTTTCGCCTGGGCCGCACCGCCGTCGTGCATCGCGATACTCGCCGCGATCCGCACCGCCGCCGCGCGCTCTGCCGCGTCGTCGGAAGCCAGCAGTTCGTCGGTCAGCCGGCCCGCGGTCGCGCAGTCACCCGTCATCGCCAGCGCATCGGCCAGCCGCGCGCTGACCGCGGTCGCACCGGCCTCCGCCGCCGCCCGGTAGAGCTGCGCCGCCTTGGCCGGCTGGTCTCGATGGCCGGTGGCGAGGTCGGCGAGCGCGGTGGCCAGCTGGTCGTCGCGGAGTCCGTGGTCGGCCATCCGCAGCGCGAGATCCGATGTCAGCGTGGTCAATTCCATCTGCGAGCAGAGCAGTGCTATCTCGACGTCGTGGTGGCGGGCCGCGCCGATGATCGCGGCGACGCCGATGTGCACCGAGCGCAGAAACGACTGACTGTGAGAGGGCTCGATGAGCCCGCTGGCACGCGCGCGGTCTACCAGGCGCGCGGCCTCCTCGGAGCTGAGACGAAGCGCCGCCGCGACGTCGTCGGCGCCGAGTTCCGGGCTCAACGACGAGACCAGCAGGGTGTCGAGCACCGGCTCCTCGACCCGTCGCAGGCGCTCGATCAACGCGAACCTGGCCGCCTCGATGACGGCGTTCGCCGCGGCCTCTCCAGTGCGGGACGCCGCCGCGGCGACGGCAGGTCGTAGCAGGAAGGGTAATCCGGCAGTCGAAACCATCAGCGCCCGAACCAGTTCCGGTGACGGCTGGCCACCGGTGGCCGCAGCGGCCGCTTCGCTGACGTCGGACGCGGCCAGCGAGCCGAGCGACAGCACCGGGTTCTCCCGCTCCAAGGCGGTAACCAGTGCACGAAGCGACTGCCGTTGGGTGAGCGGTTCTGCGGCGACGATGACCGTCGCGCGGGGGTCGGAAACCCGCTCTGCGAGTCGGAGAAGCTCGTCGTCGGCGAGCACATGTGCGTCATCGATGACGACGGCCGCGCCCGGATCGTCATCCGGCCGCGGTGCCCGCGTCACTACCTGAATGTCCGCCGACCGCAGGGTATTACGCATCGCCGCGAGCACTGAGCTCTTGCCCGTACCGATGCCGCCGGACACCAGGATCCTGACCGGCTCGGTGGGTGCGGCGGTCAGCGTCGAGACGGCCTCTCGGGCGGCAGGCGGTATGTCGTTCATCAGCCGGAGCCGGCCGGCGGCACCGGCTCGGGCTCCGGCTCAGGTTCCGGTTGCGGCCTCGGTGCGGGCGGCGACGTCGTCGTAGTCGGCGTAGTGGTTCTCGTCGTCGTAGTGGTGGCTGTTGTCGTGGTGGTCGTCGTGGTCGTGGTGGTGCTCGTCGTTGTGGTGGCCGACGTCGTCGTCGGCGTCGTGGTGGTCGAGGTGCTCGACGGCGGAGGCGGTGTGACGATCGTGGTCGTCGGCTGGCCGTCGGAGCCGGTCACCGTGACCGTCGTCGGTCCAGCCGATGTCGGTGGCGGCTCCGTTGACGGGCCGATGGAGAACGTGGTGCTCGTCTCGGTGACCGGACCGAGCACCCCGTCGCCGCTCGTCAGAGTGACTGCGAGCCCGCCGATCGCGAGCACCGCGGCCGCGGCGGCCGCGCCGAACAGAATCGGCGGACGCTTGTACCAGGGCAGTGGCGCTGGTTCGGCCTCGTACTGCGATTGCGTGTCGGTCGCGAAATCCATCGCTGGCCGGGCGTCGGTGGCTCCGGAGTAGACGTCGGCGGCGTAGTCGGAACCGGTGTAGGGCACCGGTTCGTCACCGATGGCGTCGTCCTGCGACCACGCCAATGCGCGGTGCGTCGCCGATTCGGCGCCGTCGGCTGCCGACTGGCTGGCTGCCAGCCCGGCAGCGCCCGCCGCCCACGCTGTCGGCGCGATACCCGTCGCGGAATCGGCGAAAGGCGAAAGCCCGGTCGGCGCATCTGCGGCCAGTTCCTGGTCGGCGAGCAGTGCCGCGCCCGCGGCCGTGTTCAGCTGCGACTGAGGTGTGGTGATGACGGGGACGCGGAATTGTTCGGACAGTCGCTGGGTGACCAGAGGTATGCCCGCGCCGCCGCCGACGGTCGTGACCCCCGCAAGCGCAGAGGGGGCGATGTTGTTGCGCTCCAACGTTTCTGCGACGGCGGCGAGGAGCCCTGCGAGCGGACCGGCGATGAGGTTGTCGAGCTCGGCGCGGGTCAGCCGGACGTCGGACGAGAAGCCGGGCAGGTCGACGGGCACCGCGGTGGCGGTGTCCGCGGACAGTCGCTCCTTGGCTTGCCGGCATTCGTCACGCAGCCGAGTCAGTGAGCCGACGGCCGCGGTGCCCGCAGGATCGGCGTTGTTGGCATCGGCGACGCCAAGGATCACGTGGTTCAGGATCGCCTGATCGATCTGGTCGCCGGAGAACTCTGCGTATCGGACGGTTTCCCCAACGGGCGTGAGATTCTCATTCGCGTCTGCCAGCGAGATGCTGGTTCCGCTGCCGCCGAGGTCGACGAGCGCGATGACGCCGGCGGGCAGTCCCGGTGCGGCCTGCAGCGCGGTGAGCGCGGCGACCGACTCCGGTATGAGCGCGGCGGGGACACCGCCGGGCGACAGGTTCGGCTTGTCCCGCAACGCACCGCGCAACGCACCCACCACCGCCGGTCCCCAGTGCGCGGGCACCGCGATCGCGACCGGCCTGCCACCACCCACCGCGTTCGTCATGGCGTCGAGCGCCTCGACGAGCACCTGTTCGGCGCTGTGAGAGCTGCCATCCTCGGCGACGAGCGGCACCGGGTCGCCGACCCGGTCGACGAAACCGGACAGCACCACTCCCGGCTGGCCGAGCGCGGGGTTCTCTGCGGGTGCTCCGACCTCGGGGGGGCGGTCTGGAAACAGCGTCAACACCGCGCGCCGCATCACGGGCGGACGACCGACGCGGGCGGCGACGAGGTTCGTCGCCCCGATGGACAATCCGAGCGGTGTGCTCATGGATATAGAGTCTCCTGTCCTGGCCGTTGCTCACGATAGCGGCCGAAACGCCGGCGAACAGCCGATCCCCCTAACGGCGCGGAACCCCTAACGCTGCGTCCCCTAACGCCCCCGCCGTGGGGGAGGGTTCGCCACCGATCTCCGATTACCTGTACCTGGATAGCATCGTGGCTAACCAGGGGCACTCGCCCCAAGCAATCGCAGGAAAGAAGGTGAGTCATGGCAAACCCGCTACTCGACTTTGTCATGTCGTTGGTGCGGGACCCTGACGCTGCTGCCCAGTATGCCGCTGACCCGGCGGGCGCCATCCACTCAGCCAACCTGACCGACGTGACCAGTGCAGACGTCAACGCTTTGATTCCAGTCGTTTCAGAGTCGCTGTCGACGGCGATGCCGGGTACCGGCGCAGAAGCCCTCGTCGGGGAATCGGCCGGCAACATCTGGAGCAGCGGGGCCGCGACGACTGCATTCGACGCTTTCGACGACCACCTGGCGGTGCCCACGATCGACGACGGGCACAGCATCGCGTCGAACGTCATCGAGCAGCCCGCCGACTCGCTGCACGCGGGGGTGGACGCAATCGACGACGCCGCACTCCCTGCGGTCGCCGATATCGATGATCCGTCGACGCAGCTCACAGGCGGAATCATCGACGATGCACCCCTGGTCGGCGATGCCACCGACACGGACTGGCACTCGGTCGTCGACGACGCACAGCACCACCTGGACACCGGCGACACCGGATTCGACATCTTTGACTAGTTCCACTGGCAGTTCGGCAGCGGCGCGGCCATCGACGGTCGCGCCGTTTTCGCGTTCCAAGACCCTGCCGGCCTGCGCAGATACCTTCATTCCCAGCCATCCCCTAATCCCCTAATGGGGCACCCCCCACAATCCCGGCATGAAGCCCCGTAGGGATGGGACTCGACCCCGTTCCCGGGGGCTCGCCGGATCCATAACGTAGTTCCCAGATCGCCGGACAAAGCCCGGTGACGACGACAACGAAACACCCACCCGAAAGGCACTGACGATGTCCAATCCCATCTCCTTCCTCTTCGACTGGCTCCTCGGCCTGACCCGCCCCGGCGCCGATCCGTCCGACGTCCGCTCCTTCATCGCCAACCCCACCCAGGCGGCTTCGCAGGCGATGGGCACCGCGGTGACCCAGGCCCAGCTGACGCAGGCTGCGTCCGCGGTCGTCGCCCCCGCTGCGCTCTATGGCGGAGGCAACCCGATTGAGGCGCTGCAGCACACGGTCGCCGACAACAACGGACTGACCTTTGCGCCGCAGCGGACGTTCGCCCCCGAGACGGCCTTCGCGAGCCACAACGACACCGCTCTCGCCAGCGGCAACGATATCGGCAGCCCGCGGGCCGGCGAAGACGTTCAGCAGGGAGTCGGCAACTTCGACCTGGACTTCGACTTCAGCCGTGACATCAACGCCAGCGACGGCAGCACCGTCAACACCGGCACCATCAACGGCGATGTGGACAGCACCAACGTCGAGGGTGACGGCAACGTCGTCGGCGACGACAACGACGGGAACAACACCGGCGATGTCATCGCCGGGCAGGGCTCCAACGTCAACGCCGGTGGCACCGACAACGACATCGACGACAGCGGCGACGACGTCAACACCCAGGCGGGCGGCGACGTCTCCACCAACACCGGCAGCGGGCAGAACACCCAGGTCGGTGACATCGATACCAGCGGCGGCGGCGCCGCGGGCGGCGACGGTGGGCACGGCGGCGGCGGCCTCATCAACGTCGGCAGCGACGGTGGCGACGGTGGCGGCGCGGCAGGCGGATCGGGCGGTGGCGTGATCATCGCTCCGACGCAGCCCACCAACACCAACAGCAATAACCAGGCGGCCGGCGACGACATCAACAACGTCGACGCGTCGGGTTCGCAGGCTCCGGTGGTGGTCGGCAACACGGACGACCACTCGGTGTCCTCGGGCGGCGGCGACGTCACCCAGGCCGATCACGTGGGCGGCAACGTGGATGCCAGCCACGACGACAACTCGACCCACCAACAGTCGGGTGTCGACGTCGACCTCTTCTGACCGACCCGCACAACCACATAGCGCACTGGCGGGGACCGTATTCCGGTCCCCGCCAGTT
The DNA here is from genome assembly GCF_002968285.2 of Mycobacterium sp. ITM-2016-00318. NCBI lineage: Bacteria > Bacillati > Actinomycetota > Actinomycetes > Mycobacteriales > Mycobacteriaceae > Mycobacterium > Mycobacterium sp. ITM-2016-00318. Next base: position 408,122 of record NZ_CP134400.1, read on the forward strand.
GGCGCGTCTACCGTGGGGACACCATGACGCAACCGAATGACCCGCGCAATGTGAAGGTCATCCTCGAGCTGATCGACCACACCCGCAAGATCGCCGAACTCAACGAGCGCGGCGACCTGGCCGAGCGGCTCGAGCGAGCCAGGGTGCGCATCTCCGATCCGCAGATCCGCGTGGTGATCGCGGGCCAGCTCAAACAGGGCAAGAGCCAGTTGCTCAACTCGCTGCTCAACGTTCCGGTGGCCCGCGTCGGCGATGACGAGACGACGGTGCTCGCCACCGTGGTCTCCTATGCCGAACAGGTGTCGGCGAAGTTGATCGTGGCCGCGCCCGACGGCGGCGAGCCTTCGGCGATTCCGATCCCGCCTGCCAACCTGCGCAACGACCTGCGCCGAGCGCCGGAGGCCGCCGGCCGCGAGGTGTTGCGGGTCGAGGTCACGGCGAGCAGCCCGCTTCTCAAACGCGGTCTGGCGTTCATCGACACACCCGGAGTCGGCGGGCACGGCCAGCCGCACCTCTCGGCGACGCTCGGGCTGCTGCCCGACGCCGACGCGATGCTGATGACCAGCGACACCAGCCAGGAGTTCACCGAACCCGAGATGACCTTCATCCGGCAGTCACACGAAATCTGCCCGGTCGCAGCGATTGTCGCGACGAAGACCGATCTCTATCCGCACTGGCGGCAGATCGTGGCCTCCAATCAGGCCCATCTGCAACGGGCCGGACTTTCGATTCCGCTGATCCCCGCCTCGTCGCTGCTGCGCAGCCACGCGCTGCAGACCAGCGACAAGGAACTCAATGAGGAGTCCAACTTCCCGGCCATCATCCGGTTTCTCAGCGACCGGGTGCTGTCCCGCGAGGACGACCGCATTCGCGATCAGGTGCTTGCCGAGATCCGTTCGGCGGCCGAGCATCTGACACTCAAGGCGAGTTCCGAACTGTCGGCGCTCAACGACCCCGAAACCAGGGGGCGGCTGAATGACGAGCTCGAGCGGCGCAAGGAGGATGCGCAGGAAGCGCTGCAGCAGACAGCGTTGTGGCAGCAGGTCCTCAATGACGGCATCGCTGACCTGACCTCGGATATCGATCACGATCTGCGGGCGCGCTTCCGCGCGATCACCCAGCACACCGAGAAGGTCATCGACGAATGCGACCCGACCAATCACTGGGCGGAGATCGGCACGGAACTCGAGGAAGCGGTCGCCACCGCCGTAGGCGACAACTTCGTCTGGGCCTATCAGCGCGCCGAGGCGCTCGCCGAGGAGGTGGCTCGCACGTTCGTCGAAGCCGGGTTGGAGGCGGTCAAGATGCCGCAGATCGACGCGAGGGAAATGGGTGCCGGTCTCAGCGACCTCAAGTCGTTGGCGAAACTCGAGGCCAAACCGATCAAAGCCGGCGACCGGGCGGTTTCCGGACTTCGCGGGTCATTCGGCGGCGTGCTGATGTTCGGCATGCTGACCTCACTGGCCGGACTGGGCATGTTCAATCCGTTGTCGCTGGGTGCCGGGGCGGTGTTGGGCCGCAAGGCATACAAGGAGGAGATGGAGAACCGGATGCTGCGAATCCGCAGTGAGGCGAAGATGAACATGCGCCGGTTCGTCGACGACGTCGCATTCGTCGTCGGCAAGGAATCACGCGACCGGCTCAAGGGCATCCAGCGCCAGATCCGCGATCACTACCGCGGAATCGCCAACCAGGCCACCCGCTCACTCAACGAATCGCTTCAGGCGACGCTCACGGCCGCGAAGATGGAGGAGAACGAGCGCAACAGCCGGGTAGCCGAACTGGAGCGGCAGCTGAACATCCTCGGTCAAGTGACCGACCACGCGAACAGGATCGCGGCGGCCGCGCCGGATCCGGCTCCTCGACCCGTGGGCGGCAGCTGACGCGGCCAACCCACCGGCGGCGGTGCTCAGAAGCGGCGAATAAGCTGGTTAACCGGACATGAGCACGAGCGATCAGGTGCGCGCGATCCTGGGCGGCACCATTCAGGCCTACAGGGCCGATCCGGCGTACCACCACCGCCCGGACGTGCACAACGAGCTGGATCGCATCGGCCGCAGGCTCAACCAACCCATTCGGATCGCACTGGCCGGCACACTCAAGGCCGGCAAGTCGACGTTGGTGAACGCACTCGTCGGTGAGGACATCGCGCCGACCGACGCGACCGAGGCGACCCGCATCGTGACGTGGTTCCGCAACGGGCCCACGCCGAAGGTGACCGCGAACCACCGTGGCGGCAGGCGGTCCAATGTGCCGATCGCCCGCAACGGCGGGCTGACGTTCGACTTCGCCAGCCTCGATCCCACCGATGTCGTCGACCTCGACGTCGAGTGGCCCGCCGCCGAGTTGATCGACACCACGATCATCGACACGCCCGGAACGTCGTCGCTCTCGCGCGATGTCTCGCAGCGGACGCTGCAACTGCTGGTCCCCGAGGACGGGGTGCCGCGCGTCGACGCGGTGGTGTTCCTGCTGCGGACCTTGAACGCCGCGGACATCGCGCTGCTGAAGCAGATCGGCGAACTCGTCGGCGGTTCGGCGGGGGCGCTCGGCGTCATCGGCGTGGCCTCGCGCGCCGACGAGATCGGGGCAGGCCGCATCGACGCGATGCTGTCGGCCAGGGATGTGGCCAAGCGGTTCACCGCGGAGATGGACAAGACCGGCATCTGCCAGGCCGTCGTCCCGGTGTCGGGTCTGCTGGCGCTGACCGCGCGCACGCTGCGCCAGAGCGAGTATGTGGCGCTGGAGAAACTCGCCGCGGCGGACGCCGCCGAACTCGCCAAGGCGATGCTGTCGGTCGATCGCTTCGTCCGCGAGGACAGCGAACTGCCCGTCGACGCCGCCACAAGGGCTGCGCTGCTGAACCGGTTCGGCATGTTCGGCCTGCGCATCTCGATCGCCGTCCTGCGCACGGGGGTGACCGATTCGGTGGGGCTGGCCGACGAACTGCTCGAGCGCAGCGGCCTCGTCGCGCTGCGCGACGTCATCGACCAACAGTTCGCGCAGCGCTCGGATCTGCTGAAGGCGCATACCGCGCTGCTGTCGTTGCGCCAGTTCGTGCAGACCAACCCGATCTACGCGACGCCCTACATCCTCGCCGACATCGATCCGCTGCTCGCCGACACCCACGCCTTCGAGGAACTGCGGCTGCTGAGCCAACTGCGTTCGCGATCAACGACATTGAACGACGACGAGATGGCGTCGCTGCGTCGCATCATCGGCGGGTCGGGCACCGATGTGGCCAGCAGGCTCGGTCTGCAGCCTGACGATCCGTACGACGGGCCGCGGGCGGCCTTCGCTGCCGCGCAGCGGTGGCGGCGCCGGGCGGACCACCCGCTCAACGATCCCTTCACCACCAGGGCATGCCGGGCGGCGGTGCGCAGCGCAGAGGCGATGGTCGCCGACTACGCCGCGCGCGGCCGCTGAGCGCTATCCCCCGGGGATCGGGATCTGCGGAATCTGCGGGATCTGGGGGACCGGATTACTCTGCGGCGGCGACACCGTGACCGTGCTGGTGCTCGTGCTGACCGATGTGGAAACAGACGTGCTCACGCTCGTCTCGGCCGACGTCGTCTCGGTAGGCGGTGCGGTCGTCTCGGTGCTGGTCGACGGGGGAGGCGTCGTCTCGGTGACGGTCGGAGTCGGTCCGACCGCCGGCGCGGACGTCTGTGTCGTCGTCGGCGTCGTGGTCGACGTTTCGCCGCTGCCCGATGAATCGTCGGACATCAGGCTGATCGCCAGCCACACGATGAGGGCGATGAGCAGCGCGATGAGCGCTCCGAAGCCGATCAGCGCCGGGGGCTTGCGGTACCAGGGCGTCTCGGGCTCGGGCGGTTCGCCCGGTTGTCCGTAGGCACCCGTCTGCCCGTAGTCGCCGTAAGCGGTCGCGTCGCCGTAATTGGCCGCGTAGGCGGTGGGCTCGCTGTCCGAGTAGTTGTTCGGGTCGTCGGGAGGTCCGTTCTTCGCCACGGGGACCGATAGTAGGCGCTCGGCCCGATCAGCCGGGACCCAGTGTGCGTGTCACGTTCAGGCGGGGCCTGTTTCGAGACGTGGGGCCGCCGGTGTTGTCCTCGTCCTGCGGCGGCCGCGGGCGGGTGAAGGTCGGAGCGCTGGCACTCTCGCTGCTGCTACTGCTACTGCTGCTACTGCTGCTACTGCTGCTGGTGCTACTGCTGGTGTCCGACGTGCCCGAGGTCGTCGATGGCTCCGGCGGCACGTTGATCTCGGTGGTCGAGAGCTTCGGGGTACTGGTGATGGTGGGGGTCGTTGTCATCGCCGAGGACGCCGCAACGGTCTCCGAGAAAGACGGGTCGACGAAATTCACCGGCGCGTCGGGAGGCTCGTCGCCTCCGCTGACGAACATCACCGCGGCGCCGAGGACGCCGATGACGGCGATGCCCGCAGCGCTCGCGCCGATGACCGCGCGCGTCGAGTTGTGCCACGGCTGCGAGGGCTTGTCGGAGCCGGATTCGTCGTCAAGGTCGGGCCTTGTCACGGCAACCGATATTAATCCGCCGGACCTGCGATAACGCCCGCTCAGCCGAATTGAGGCATGACCTCGCTGGCGAAAAGGTCGAGGTGATCGAGGTCGGCCATATCCAGAAGCTGCAGGTAGACCCGCTGCACGCCGATCTCGGCGAACGGGGCGAGCTTGTCGACGATCTCGTCGGGGGTGCCCACCAACGGCGAACTGCCGCGAAGTTCGTCGACCTCGCGTCCGATCGCGGCCGCACGGGAGGCGACCTGGGCGTCGTCGCGTCCGGCGCACACCACGAATGCCGCCGAATAGGTCAGCGAGTCAGCTGACCGTCCGGCGTCGGCGACAGCGGCGCGTACCCGGTCGTAGGTCGCTTTGAGCGTGTCCGCCTGCATGAACGGGGCGTTGAACTCGGCGGCGAACTTCGCGGCGAGGGCAGGCGTGCGCTTGGGTCCGCCGCCGCCGATGATGATCGGCGGGTGTGGCCGCTGCACCGGTTTGGGCAGTGCGGGCGATTCGACGACTGACTGGTGCGTGCCGGTGTAGTCGAACGTCTCGCCGGCCGGTGTCGTCCACAGCCCGGTGATGATGTCGAGCTGTTCGCGCAGTCGCTCGAACCGTTCGCCCAGCGGCGGGAACGGGATCGCATACGCCTTGTGTTCGGCTTCGAACCAGCCTGCGCCGAGGCCCAGCTCGACGCGGCCGCCGCTCATCTCGTCGACCTGCGCCACCGAGATCGCGAGCGGGCCCGGGTAGCGGAACGTGGCGGAGGTGACCATCGTGCCCAGCCGTATCGAGGTCGTCTCGCGCGCGAGCCCGGCGAGCGTGACCCACGAGTCGGTGGGCCCTGGCAGCCCGTCGCCGCTCATCGCCACGTAGTGATCGGAGCGAAAGAAGGCCGAATAGCCAAGAGCCTCAGCGGCTTTGGCGACAGCGAGCTGGTCGGCGTAGGTCGCGCCCTGCTGGGGTTCGACGAATGCGCGGAAGTCCACGACCGCCAGCCTAGAGGCGCGACCTGTGACTAGAAGGCTTCGACCTTCTCGATGCTGACGAACATGCCGCGCCTGGTGCGCTGGTTGGTGAACCGGGTGCCGTCTTCGGTGGCGTCGATCGTCCAGCCGACCGCGCTGTAGGTGCGGTAGTCGATGGTCACGACGGGTATGTCACCGAGGTTGCCGACGATCCACTTCAGGGCCCCGTCGGCCGAAACGGTCACGCCGTTGGCCGGCTGCCCGCCCTGGGTCGGCGGGTTCTCGAACGGCGCCTCGCAGCCGACCGACTCCTCGTCGAGCTGGCATCGGGTCTTTCCCGACTTCGTCTCGATGAAGACGTAGCCGGACTCGTCGGGCGGCAGCATCTGCGCGCCGGGCGGCGACACCGGTGCGGACGTCGTCGTCGTGGTGGATGTCGTGGGCGTCGGTCTGCTCGTGGACGGCCGCGACGTCGGGAAGCTCGGCTCGGTGGGCTCGCTGGAACTCGTGACGGGCGTGCCCTGGGTGCCGGACTGGCAGCCCCCGACCAGCAGCGCGCATGCCGCGACTGCGCACGCGGAAAGCAGGCGGGCCTTCATCCCCGCCAACGCTACGCAGTCGGGGGGCAATCTCCAGTTACTCGTCGGCTTCGGCGTTTCGGCGCCACTCGGAGACTTTGCGACCCATCGAGTCGACGACCGTGGTCGCGCCTGGGCGACTCCTCTGACGATCCCGGACAGCCCCTCGCGGATGCCCCTGATGAGCGGGTCCTGCGAGGATCGAAGCCGTCCTTGTAATGTTTTGCGGCCGCGCCGAGGTCGTAGGTGAAACCGGCCCTGCCGTCGTCGCCGCGCCGGGGATAGTCGCCCGCCATCAGGGCGCCGTAGCCGCCTGAGTCGACCCACTGGGACGGTGCCGCAGTCCGAAGCACGGAGAACGGATGCGATTCCAGTTCGAGGTTCAGCAACTTCAGCACGCCGTCGCGCATGTCACCGGTGCGCTCGTACTCACGGGCCTGAACACAAACGCCTCCGAGTCGGGCTTGTCGACGCGGTTTCCTCCGGCGAGTTTCATCTCGACGCGGATCGCGGTGTCGAAATCCTGCGCGCGCAGAAGCCCGGCGCGGTCCCCCGAGAGTTCTGACTTCCGTTGCCATTCGAACAGGGGGCGACGATCGCACGCAGCGCCCAACCGCCAAGCGCAATGAAACCGAACGAGTCCGCCAGCCGGAGCAGGTGCATCAGCATGGCGCGGTAGACGGCATGTCCCGACAGCGCGTGCCCGAGCTCGTGGCCGACCACGAAGCGCATCTCGTCGCGCGTCATCAGGTCGTACATGCAGAGGTGATGACGATGAACGGCGTGTCCATGCCGATGCAGTAGGCGTTCGCCAGCGGTGACTGCCGCACGAAGAGTTCCGGCTTGTCGCCGGCATCGAGCACGTGAACGCATTCGTCGAGAAGTGTGTCGAGGTCCGCGATTGACGGGGTCCGACGCTCGCCGCGCTGGCCAGGTACAGCAGCCGGTGCTGGCGCTCGGGCAGCATCACCGCGAGAACCTTGAGCACCTGGTCGAAGCCCGTGAGGCGGCGAAGCGCGGTGAGAGCGACGCGGTCGGCCGGGTGCTCCTATGCCCGGGAGCTGATATCGGGAAAGGTCGTCCGCCCGGTCACTGGGGGAAGCGTAATACTTCGTATGCGCGGAGTTCTGCAGTGCAGCACCCAGGACGCTCAAAGGCATTATCCTGCCGGTTATGGCGGGAACACCGTCAGCGTGCCGGCAGTGTGGCGCCGAACCGCGTCCCGGTGCCAGATTCTGTGACGCCTGCGGATCACCGCTGGAGGCCGAGCCACAGCTCACCGAGTACAAGCAGGTGACGGTGTTGTTTGCAGACGTGGTGAAGTCGATGGAGATCGCCGCGACGCTCGGCGCCGAACGGCTGCGGGAGCTGATGACCGAACTCGTCGAGCGTTCCGGAGTGGTCGTGCAGCGCTACGGCGGCACCATGAACCAGTTCACCGGCGACGGCTTCATGGCGCTGTTCGGCGCCCCCTCCGCTCTGGAGGATCATGCCCTGCGTGCGTGCCTTGCTGCGCTGGACATCCAGAGTGAGACGCACGCGATGGCTGCAGACCTGATGCGCCGTGACGGAATCGCGCTCGGCTTGAGGGTCGGCCTGAATTCAGGTGAAGTCGTTGTCGGCGAAATCGACGCCGGACCAATGCATTACACGGTGTCGGGTGAACAGGTCGGCCTTGCCCAGCGAATGGAATCCGCAGCAGAGCCGGGCGGCGTGATGCTCAGCGAGTCGACCGCGCGGCTCGTTGCCGGCGACGTGACTCTCGGTGGACCGCAGTTGGTCCGGATCAAGAACATCGCTGACCCGATTCCCGCTCATCCGCTGTTGGCGGTCGACGGCGAGCGGCACCGGTCGGCTCGCACCGATTGCCGGCTGATCGGACGAGAGCGGGAGAGAGCAGCCATCGAAGCGGCGATCAAGCGCGCGCGCGATGGCTGCGGAGGCTCGGTGACCGTTGTAGGCCCGCCAGGTATCGGGAAGAGCCGTCTTGTCCGCGAGTCGATAGACACCGTGAAATCCGCTGTAACAGAGATCTATTGCGAATCCCACACCCATGACATCCCTTTTCACGTCGTCGCGCGCGCAGTGCGCAAAGCCGAGACGGTCGGCGGGTTGGCCCCAGATGAGGCCAGGTCGCAGATCCGTCGCCGGCTGACGGATCGAGATGAACAGGATCTGCTCCTGCTCTACGACCTTCTCGGTATCCGGGATGCCACCGTCCCGATGCCGGACATCAGTCCGGATGCGCGTCGCAAGCGACTCGTTGAGATTCTGAAAGGTGGCGTCGCCGCGAACCCGAGTCCCGCCGTCTACGTCGTTGAAGATGTGCACTGGATCGATGCGGTGAGCGAGGGTCTGCTGGCCGAGTTGGCCGCGGAACTTCCGCGCACGCGGTCACTGATGATCTTCACTTTTCGGCCCGAGTACCGCGGGCCCCTGTCACACGTGGACGGATCACACACAATCGCGCTCGAGCCGCTGAATGATCTTCAGAGCGCCGAGTTGACCGCAGAACTGCTCGGCAGAGACCCTTCCGTAGCGGAACTGTCCCGGCTGATCAGCGAACGTGCCTCAGGCGTACCGTTTTTCGCCGAGGAGATCGTCCGTGATCTCGCGGAGCAGGGCGTCCTGACGGGGACAAGGGGCGCCTACAGGTGTACGACACCCGTCGCCGACATCGACGTGCCCGCGACTGTGCAGGCCGCACTCGGTGCACGGATCGATCGGCTCGGCGTGCGTGCGAAACGGGCGCTTCACGCCGCCGCGGTCATCGGCGTTCAGTTCAATGCTGACCTCGTCCGAAAACTGATCGCCGATGATGAGCTGTCCGATCTCGTCGAAGCGGAACTCATCGACCATGTCGCGGGAGCGTCTGATGCCGAGTACGCGTTTCGTCATCCATTGATTCAGAAAGTGGCATACGATTCCCAGCTGCGCGCGGACCGGTCGAAGCTACATCGCCGCCTGGCGGCGTCGCTCGAACAGGTCGACGAGAACGCCGCGTTGCTCGCGAGTCAATGGGAGGCGGCGGGCGATTTCGGTCAGGCGTACGTGTGGCACATGAGGGCGGGTTCCTGGTTGAACTATCGCGATCACAGTGCGGCGTATCGGAGCTGGCTGAGGGCACGCGATGCCGCCGACCGGTTGCCCGCCGACGATACGGACCGACTATCTAAGCGGATCGCGCCTCGAACGGTGATCTGTGCGACCACGTTTCGTGTCGGCGGCCAACCTGCCGAAACGGGGTTCGCCGAACTGAAAGAGCTCACAACGCGCGCAGGTGACAAGAGATCGCTGGCGATCGGGATGGCCGGCTACCTCACCACCTTGGCGTTCATGTCGCACCATGGCGAAGCTTCAGAACTTGCTTCCGAGTTCGTCACTCTCGTCGAGTCGATCGGTGACCCAGCGATGACCGTCGGGCTCATGTGCGCAGCCGCGCAGGCTAAATATGAGGCGGGCGAGAACTCCGAATGCCTGGCCTTCGCCGACCGTGTCATCGACCTGGCCGAGGGTGATGCAGCTATGGGCGACATCGTGGTCGCGTCCCCGCTCGCGTGGGCGTACACGTTGCGTGGTACCGCGAAGATGTGCCTCGGACGCGACGGCTGGCTCGCCGACATGGATGCGGGGAGGGATCTTGCCGCATCCTTCGACGTCCAGTCCCGGTGCAACGCGGCCCTTTACAAGAATGTGCTGGCGACGCAGTACCGCCTCTACATCCCTGACGGCCATGACCTCGCCTTCACCGCCGATCTCCTCCGGGCAGGCATCGAAACCCATGACAGCACGCCCATGACGCTGGTCAGGCTGATCCGCGCAGTGACACTGCTGAACCATTCACCCGAACACCGTGATGAGGGTATGGACCTGCTCACAGAGGCCTACGGCACCCTGGCGCGACTCTCGGCCGGTCTACGAAGGTTCGCCGATATCGAGATCGCAAGACATCGCGCAGCCATCGGCGATCTGGGCGGAGCGGTTGCGTTGGCTCAGGCGACGATCGACGAGCAGTTCGCGACGGGCGAGATGATCTCCCGGGGCACGGCGACCACGGTGCTGGTCGAGGCGTTACTCAGGCGCCGCGCGAACGGCGACCTCGACTCAGCGCGAGCGGCGATTGACCGACTGGCGGCCGTCCCCGTAGAGCGGGGTTTTGTGCTGCACAAGGGACCGGTTGAGCAGCTGCGACGGCAGTTAGCAGCGGCCTACGGCTGATTTGGGCCCGCCGGGAACAAATACCGAATACCGCCCGTTGACCACTTCGAACAGTTGAGTCGGTTCGGCTCAAGTCTGGCTTGACACGAAAGCGTGGCAGGAGCAGGCTTGAGCGCGGTCCACTCAGACCCTACAAAAGCTATCTCAGGAGGATCACCATGGCTCGTGCGGTCGGAATCGACCTCGGGACCACCAACTCCGTCGTCGCGGTACTGGAAGGTGGCGACCCTGTCGTCGTCGCCAACTCCGAGGGCTCCCGCACCACCCCGTCGGTCGTCGCGTTCGCGCGCAACGGCGAGGTGCTCGTGGGCCAGCCCGCCAAGAACCAGGCGGTGACCAACGTCGACCGGACCATCCGTTCGGTCAAGCGTGAAATCGGCACCGACTGGTCCGTTGAGATCGACGGCAAGAAGTACACGTCGCAGGAGATCAGCGCACGCATCCTGCAGAAGTTGAAGCGCGACGCCGAGGGCTACCTCGGTGAGGACATCACCGACGCGGTGATCACCGTCCCCGCCTACTTCAACGACGCCCAGCGCCAGGCCACCAAGGAGGCAGGCCAGATCGCCGGGCTCAACGTGCTGCGCATCGTCAACGAACCGACCGCGGCCGCGCTGGCCTACGGCCTGGACAAGGGTCAGAAGGAACAGACCATCCTGGTCTTCGACCTCGGCGGCGGCACCTTCGACGTCTCGCTGCTCGAAATAGGCGAAGGCGTCGTGGAAGTCCGTGCCACGTCGGGTGACAACCACCTCGGCGGCGACGACTGGGACGACCGCATCGTCGAATGGCTCGTCGACAAGTTCAAGGGCACCAGCGGCATCGACCTGACCAAGGACAAGATGGCCATGCAGCGGCTGCGTGAAGCGGCCGAGAAGGCCAAGATCGAGCTGTCCAGCTCGCAGAGCACCTCGATCAACCTGCCCTACATCACCGTCGACGCGGACAAGAACCCGCTGTTCCTCGACGAGCAGCTGACCCGCGCAGAGTTCCAGCGGATCACTCAGGACCTGCTGGATCGCGCGCGTCAGCCGTTCAAGTCCGTTATCGCCGACGCAGGCATCTCGGTGTCCGACATCGACCATGTGGTGCTGGTGGGTGGTTCCACCCGCATGCCCGCGGTGGTCGATCTGGTCAAGGAACTGACCGGCGGCAAGGAGCCCAACAAGGGCGTCAACCCCGACGAGGTCGTGGCGGTCGGTGCTGCGCTGCAGGCCGGCGTGCTCAAGGGCGAGGTGAAAGACGTTCTGCTGCTTGATGTCACCCCGCTGAGCCTTGGCATCGAGACCAAGGGCGGCGTGATGACCAAGCTGATCGAGCGCAACACCACGATCCCGACCAAGCGGTCGGAGACCTTCACCACGGCCGACGACAATCAGCCGTCCGTGCAGATTCAGGTGTATCAGGGCGAGCGCGAAATCGCCTCGCACAACAAGTTGCTCGGCAGCTTCGAGCTCACCGGCATCCCGCCGGCCCCGCGCGGCGTGCCGCAAATCGAGGTCACCTTCGACATCGACGCCAACGGCATCGTGCACGTCACCGCCAAGGACAAGGGCACCGGCAAGGAGAACACGATCAAGATCCAGGAGGGCTCCGGCCTTTCCAAGGAGGAGATCGACCGGATGATCAAGGACGCCGAGGCGCATGCCGAGGAGGACCGCGCGCGTCGCGAGGAAGCCGATGTTCGCAACCAGGCCGAGTCGCTGATCTACCAGACGGAGAAGTTCGTCAAGGAACAGCGCGAAGCCGAGGGCGGCAGCAAGGTTCCCGAGGACACGTTGACCAAGGTCGACGCCGCCATCTCGGAAGCGAAGACGGCGCTGAACGGCACCGACATCTCCGCGATCAAGTCCGCGATGGAGAAGCTGGGTCAGGAGTCCCAAGCTCTGGGCCAGGCGATCTACGAGTCCACCCAGGCCGAGCAGGCCGCGGGCGGCGGTGCGGGCGCACCGGGTGGTTCGTCGGGCGCGTCGGATGACGACGTCGTCGACGCCGAGGTGGTGGAGGACGACAGCCCGAACGGTGGGGAGAACAAGTGAGCTCAAACGATCCGCACGAGCCGGTGACCGTCACCGACAAACGGCGAGTCGATCCCGAAACCGGACAGGTACGTGAGCAGGCAACCGGCCCGGCCCCCAGTGGGCCGGCGCCGGAAGCCCCTCCCGCTGGCCCCTCGGACGGCTCCGACAAGGTCGCCGAGCTAACTGCAGACCTGCAGCGCGTGCAGGCCGACTTCGCCAACTACCGCAAGCGCGCTCTGCGCGACCAGCAGCTGATCGCCGACCGGGCGAAGGCTGCTGTCATCACCCAGCTGCTCGCGGTGCTCGACGATCTCGACCGGGCGCGCAGCCACGGCGATCTCGAGTCAGGCCCGCTCAAGGCGGTCGCCGACAAGTTGGTGACCGCGCTGGAGGGACTGGGCCTCTCGGGGTTCGGAGCCGAGGGTGACGAATTCGATCCGGCCCTACACGAGGCCGTGCAGCACGAGGGCGACGGAACCCATCCCGTCGTCGGCACTGTGATGCGACGCGGCTACAAGGTCGGCGATCAGGTGGTGCGCCACGCCATGGTCGGCGTGGTAGACACCTTGCCCGACGCCGGGGAACCGGATACTGAGCAGAACGCAGCCACGACGCCCGACGAGGACGCAGAATAAAACCACATTCACGACAACTCGAGAGAGGTAAGGAGGTGACGCGTTATGGCCCAACGAGAATGGGTTGAAAAGGACTTCTACAAAATCCTCGGCGTCTCCTCTGATGCCGACGAGAAGGAAATCAAGCGCGCCGCGCGAAAGATCCTCGCCGACAACCATCCGGACCGCAATCCAGGTAACTCGGCCGCGGAGGAGCGCTACAAAGCCGCCTCGGAGGCCAAAGAGGTTCTGGGCGACTCGGCCAAGCGCAAGGAATACGACGAAACCCGACGGCTTTTCGCCAACGGCGGCTTCGGCCGTGGCCGATTCAGCGGCGGCGGCAACTTCGGCGGGTTCGGCGGCGGCTATGGGTCTGATGGCGGCGAGTTCAATCTGAACGACCTGTTCGACGCGGCAGGCCAGACCGGCGGCGCCAACATCGGCGATCTGTTCGGCGGGCTGTTCGGCCGTGGCGCACAGCAACCGCGGCCCACCCGGCCGCGGCGTGGCAACGACCTGGAGACCGAGACCGAGCTGTCCTTCATGGAGGCCACCAGAGGCGTGGCCATGCCGCTGCGGCTGACCAGTCCGGCGCCGTGCACGAGTTGCCATGGCAGCGGGGCACGTCCGGGCACCAGCCCGAAGGTGTGCCCGAACTGCAACGGCGCAGGCGTCGTCAATCGCAACCAGGGTGCCTTCGGGTTCTCCGAACCGTGCACCGAGTGTCGCGGCAGCGGCTCGATCATCGAGCAGCCCTGCGACGAGTGCAAAGGCACTGGCGTCACCACCAGGACCCGGACCATCAACGTGCGAATCCCGCCGGGCGTTGAAGACGGACAACGCATCCGGCTCGCCGGACAAGGTGAGGCCGGGCTGCGCGGCGCGCCGTCGGGCGACCTGTACGTGACCGTACATGTCAAGCCGGACAAGGTATTCGGCCGCGACGGCAATGACCTCACCGTGACGGTGCCGGTCAGCTTCAGCGAGCTCGCCCTTGGTGCGACGCTGTCGGTGCCGACGCTGGAGGGCAAGGTCGGCGTCCGGGTGCCGAAGGGGACGTCGGACGGCCGCATCCTGCGGGTGCGCGGCCGAGGCGTGCCCAAGCGCTCCGGTGGGCACGGCGACCTGTTGGTCACCGTCAAGGTCGCGGTGCCGCCGAACCTCGAGGGTGAGGCCGCCGAGGCGTTGGAGGCCTACGCAAAAGCCGAGCGGGCAAGCGGATTCGATCCGCGCGCCGGTTGGGCGGGTGCGTGATGAGCGTTTGCGCGAGGAACCGAGCGCACTGATGGCGGCAAGGCGATCCGACGACCGCGATTCGGCGAGGACCTTCCTGATCTCCGTGGCCGCCGAGTTGGCCGGTATGCACGCGCAGACGCTGCGGACCTATGACCGGCTCGGTCTGGTCAGCCCGCAACGCAGTTCGGGCGGTGGCCGCCGCTACTCGCAGCGTGACGTCGATCTGCTCCGCGAGGTGCAGCGGCTGTCGCAGGACGAGGGCGTGAATCTCGCTGGCATCAAACGGATCATCGAACTGACGAATCAGGTCGAGGCGCTGCAGTCGCGGCTCGCCGAACTGGCTGACGAGGTCGACCGGCTGCGCGCCAAGCCGGGCCGCGATATCGCGGTCGTGCCGAAGAGCACAGCCCTCGTGGTCTGGCAGCCGCGCAAGAAAAGCCGCTGATCACTCAGTTGTTCGTCGGTGGTGGTTGGGGTTGGAAGGGGTCGTACCACCACCAGTCGGCGCGTTCGCCGCTGGGGCCGGGGTAGGGCGGCACCGCCGGCGGGGGTTTCGTTGGTCGACGGGCGAGTGATCCCGGGCTGAGTTGTCGTCCTTCGCTGTCGGTGACGGTCAGGTCGTGAGCGGGTCCGGTGATGGTGATGACCCCGCGGTGGTGTAGCCGGTGGTGATACGGACAGACCAGCACCAGATTGTCCAAGTCGCTGGGGCCGCCGTCTTCCCAGTGCCGGATGTGGTGGGCGTGCAGGCCGCGGGTGGCCCCGCAGCCGGGCACCGCACACGTGGGGTGGCGGTGTTCCAGGGCGCGGCGTAGCCGGCGGTTGATGACCCGCGTTGTCCGGCCGGCGCCGATGACCTGCCCGTCACGTTCGAACCACACTTCACAGGTGGCATCACAGGTCAAGTAGCGACGCTCGGATTCACTGAGCAGCGGGCCCAGATGCAGCGACGCGACGCGATCTTTCACGTCAACGTGGGCCACCACCGTGGTGTGCTGCCCATGTGGACGGCGGGCGGCGTCGGCGTCCCACCCGGCCTCGACCAAGCGCAGGAACGCCTCCACAGCGCCGGGTAGCGGCGGCCGATTCGGTGAGCGTCGGTCGTCGTCGTGATCGCGCTTCCACTCGGCGATCAACGCATCCCGGTGTGATTGCAGCGCCGCGTCGAATTTCGCCGCGTCGAGCTTGGGCAGGGTGATCCGCCACGTAGTGCTTTGCCCGTCGCTGGTTTTGGTGATCGACTGCTGTCGTTCCGGCTGCCGATCGGGGTCCGGTCGCGGTTCGAGCCTGACCGCGGTGCGCAGCTGGCTGACCGAGGCGACCTCGGCCAGCGCCGCATAATGCGCGTCGGAGCCGTCTGCGGCCCGCTCGGCGATCACGCCGACCTGATCCAGCGACAGCCGGCCCTCCCGCAAGCCCGCAACGCAGCGGGGAAACTCCGCCGACCGATCCGCGATCGCGGTGATGGTGTGCGCGTTGGCCGGAGACGAACCGGTCTTCCAGGCCACCAACGCCGCCACCGACCGCGCACCCGTGGCACCCCACAGCGAGTCACGCTCCATCACCGCGGCGATCTCCACGATGCGCCCGTCAATCGCGTTGCGCTGCCCGGCCAACTCCGACAACTCCTCGAACAACCCCTCAAGACGCGCCTGCCGAGGCGGCGAGGGAACGAACGACGGTGCGGTCGAAGGCATGACCCCATCAAAGCACCGGGGTACGACATTTAGCGTGGGAGTGGGTTCGCGGGCGGTCGTGGGTCCGACTGGGACGCCGGTGGTGATCCCTGGAATTTGAGTGGTCGCTCGTGAGCTCGGTGCCTGGTCGAGCGGTGTCCTTGTTCGGGAACTTGGAAGCCAGCCGTGGGGTGTGGACTCCTGCTTAGAGAATGTCTGGGCCGTGGCCGCGAGTATCAGTCACCTTGCGAACGGGAAGTGACTGATGGGAGACAGAAGTGGCGTTGACACTGGGTATCGACGTGGCGGTGCGGGCAGCGCATCAGGCGACGCTGGCCCGTGATGGAGCCACGGTGTGGCGTGGCAGAAAGTTTGTTCTCGCACAGCGGATCTGGAACGGTTGTGGGCCGAACTTGACCTCGATGTTCCGGGCGAGCTGACTGTGGTGCTCGAACCCACTCGTAACGCCTGGATTGTGGTAGCGGAGTGGTTCCGCCGCCGCGGCGCGCGGGTGGTGATGGTGCCGACGACTCAGTCGGCGGATCTGCGCAAGTATTACTCCAAACACACTAAAAACGACCGGATCGACTCCGAGTTGCTGGCCCGGTTGCCGCTGCTGCACCCCGATGGTCTGCATGAGTACTCCGGGCAAGGACCGGCTGATCCGTTGCGGCGGTTGGTCAAGCAGCGTTCGACAATGGTCAAGCGCCGCACCGCGGTTCATGCCCGCCTCGATGCCCTCGTCGAGCTCCTGGGCCCGGCCTGGTATGCGGTGCTCGGGTCAAACTACGGCAACGCGGCGCTGGAATTCCTGGCGCGTTACGCCGACCCGCACGCGGTGATGCGGCTCGGCCAAGCCCGCTTGAGCAGGTTCTTGATCGCCCGCTCCCGCGGTGTCTGGCGGGCCGATCACGCCGCCGGTCTGATCGCCGCAGCCAAGGAGACACTCGCGCTTTGGGGTGAGGACGGCATGGACTTCGCCGAACTTGCCGAAGACATCGCCCACGAGGCCGACCAGGCACTGTTCTTGACTCGCCAGATCAAACAGATCGATGAGCGCATCGCCAACCTCTACGCCGATGCCGACCCTGACAGAATCGTCGCCTCCGCGCCCGGTGTCGGGCCGACGACCAGCGCGGTGATCGCCGGCCGGCTGGGAGATCCGCACCGGTTCACCTCGTTGGCCGCCATCCGTTCCTACTCCGGTCTCATTCCCAAGGTCAGCCAGTCCGGAGTGTCGAAAATCGAAGCAAGTATCACCAAGGCCGGTGACCCGCTGCTACGGGAGATACTCTTCGCCGCAGCCGATGCGGCCCGCAAGATCGACCCTCAACTGGCAGCGAAATACCAGCGTCTGATGGCCGGCGACCGCCACCATTGCTCGGCGATCTGTCACTTGGCCACCCAGCTACTGACCCGGATCGCGACCTGCATGCGCAACGGCGAGCACTACGTCCTGCGCGACGTCGACGGCACCATCATCACCGAATCCGAAGGCCGAACCATCGTCAAAGAGCGCTACCAACTCGATCCCCGCCGGCGCGACCACGTCCGCCACAAGCTCATGCGTGAGCGCCGCAATAAGGCGGGCCAGGAGTCACAGGAGTCGCCAAGCGCTCCAACATCCCAGCCCGCTAAACGCAAGCCTACGACGAGCCCACAAGTGGCTTGACTTCAGTTAGGAACTCAACTGGGTGCGTCGGCTAGCCGACGCGGATCGAGAAGCGCAACGTCTCCGGGCTGTCCGCGGCGGCGCATCGGTAGGTGCCGCGGGTGAGCGCATCCGTCGGGGCGGCCATCGGCTCGATGGCGACCAGGCTCTCGCCCGGCGGGGCGAACAATTGCGCCGCCGGATAACCCTTTTCGATCGTCACCTCGATGCGGCGGCCGCCGCCCGACAACGTGAAAACGGTGCCATCGGCCACGTCGTCGAAGCCGTCGTCGTAGGTGGCCTTACCCAGCGGTCCGCTTGCGCCGCTCCACTTCTCCGAGGAACCGGTCGGGATACCCCGGTCGTCCACGGGCAGCCGCCGCATGGCCGGCGCCGTGAGCGTCCATTCCTCGCGGGGCACATCGGGGATCGCGAAATACGGGTGGTAGCCGAAGCACAGAGGCACCGGAGTCGCCGTCGTGGGGGTCACTGTCGTGTCGACGGTCAGGGTGCGGTCGGACAACGCGATGTGCTGGCTCAGTATGTGCGGGAACGGAAACGACGCCAGCAGTCGCCGGTCCGCGCCGTAGTCCACCTCGGCGCTCAACGTGTTCTCCGACCCGGCTGTCACCCGCCAACCGGGGTAGGCCGCCAGCACGCCGTGGATGGGTGCGCCGTGCTCGTCGGCGCGCACGCCGTCGGTGCCGACGGTCAGCGAGACGACGGTGCCGTCGACCTCATAGGTGGTGGCGCTCAACCTGTTCGCCCATGGATAGAGCAGCGGGATGCCCATCGTCTTACCGTTGGCCACATACGCTTCCAGCCCGCGACGTTGACCGAGTAACTCGACCCCGGCGTCGGCCAACGAGGTGCAGATCATCCCGGCCGCGGGCACGTAGGTCGCGGTCAGCGACGACGACGGGTCGCGCAGCGTCACGGACTCAGTCGTAGACAATTCTCTCCTCGGGTCAGCTGGCCAGCGGGTCGTGCTGAATGTTCTCTGCAGGAGCCCCTTTGGCGATCAATGTTTCCATGGTCGCGGCCACCATGCCGGGTCCTCCGCAGACGAGGATCTGCCGGTCACCCCAGTTTCCGTATCGGGTCACCACGTCGGGCAGCTTGCCGGTCTGGCGCACATGCAGGCCCCGAGGTGGCTGTACGTCGGGATAGTCGGCCGCCCACGGCGGGTCCTGCGCGAACTCCGAAACCGGGGACACCGAGAGCCATGGGTTGTGCGCCGCGATCTGCCATAGCGTGCGCAGGTCATACAGTTCGCACGGATACCGCGCGCCGAAGAACAGATGGACCCTGGGATTCTCGCCGAACCGGGTGAGATCCATGATGAGTGCGCGCAGCGGCGCCAACCCCGTGCTGCCCGCGACCATCAGCACGTCGCCGCCGTTCCTGTCGATCTGCATGCCGCCGTGTGGGTTCGACAGCCGCCACCGGTCGCCGGGCTGGGTCTCGACGACGACGGTGGGACTGACCATGCCGCCGGTGACCGAGCGCACGTGGAACTCGATGGCGCCGCTGGGATCGGGCGGTATCGCGGGGCTGAGATAGCGCCAACGGCGGGGCCACTGCGGAACCTGCACGGTCACGTACTGGCCGGGGAAGTAGGCCAGCGGTTGGTCCAGCTGCAGCCGGATCACCGAGATGTCCCGGGACACCCGGTTGAGCTCCACGACGGTCCCATCGCAGAACGGCGGTCCCTTTTCGGCATCGGCGGCCCCGTGCATGACCCCGATGAACAGATCCAGCACTGCGCGGGCGGTGTCGTCGAGCTTGTCGTCCCAGTTCTCGCTGAGCCGGCTGCGCAGCGTCGTGTACAGCGCCTCGTGCATGCTGAAGTACTGGCCCTGCTGCACTCCGTACTTGCGATGGTCGCGCCCGAGCTGGGCAAGGAAGGCGACGGGCTCCTCGGCCCGCTGATCGATGAGCTCGGTGAACAGCCAGGTCAGCGCTTGGCTGAAGATCCTGAACTGGTTGCCGAGGTCGGGCGGGAACAGGTCGCGCACCGCCATGTCGATGGCGAACCACTTGGTGTAGAACTCGCGGATCGTCTCGACGCCGTCGCGGCGTGGGTCGATCGCGTCGCGCAGCATCCGCAGCCCGTCGCGATCGTCGAGTCCCACGCCGCTTGAGTGTAGGTATCAGCCGGGCAGGTGTGCACGTCCGCCGTCGCGCACCGCGGCGATGACGACGAGCGTGGCACCTGCAACAGCCCAGAGGGTCAGGACCGCGATCGCCATTTCTGCGCCCGCACCGTCGAAGAAGGCCGTCGACCGCAGCAGCGTGGCGTTGGCGCCCTGCGGCAACCACTGTCCGAACGCACCCCAACCGCTGGGCAGCAACTCCGGTGCACTGGTCAGCCCCGACAGCGGGTTGCCCAGCAAGAGGGCGAACAGCGATCCAGCGGCCAGCCCGGGCCTGCCGAACACCGAGCCGAGGCCCAACATCGTCAGACCGGAGGCGAGCACACCGAGCGTCAACCCGCCCGCAACGCCCCACAGGTTCGCGTCGATCGAGCCGAGCACGAACTTCAGCAGCGCGGCGATGGTCAGGCCCGCCAGCCCGGCGAACACCACCACGGCCGTCAACCTGGTCCACACCTCGCGCCGCAGAAGGAGGACGAGCGCGATGGCGGGCAGCAGTCCGGCCAGCGTGATGGGCAGCGCGGACGCCGCAAGCCCCGCGCCGCGCGGATCGTCGCTGGTGGGTGGGGCGACGTCCTCGGTTTTCAGCGCGACGCCGGCGTGCTGGGAGATACCGTTGCCGACCTGACTCAGAACTTGCGCGACAGTCGGACTGGCGCCGGTGGCGATCAGCAGTGTGCGGCCCTCGGGGCCGAACGAGATTCCGCCGTAGACGTCGCGGTTGCGGATCGCATCGCGCAGCGCAGCCTCGCCGGGGTAGTAGGTGATGTCGAAGGCGCCCGGCGCGTTCTGCTCGAGCATGGCGGCGACTCCCCTACCCAAGGGTGGGGTCCCCAGCCCGCTGGCGGCCTGCGGACCGGCCGCGCCGATCGGCACGTCGTGCGGCTTGGAGCGCGCCGCGGGCAGCGCGAAGGCGATCGCGACGAGCGCGATGCCCACTGCCAGTACGGCCACGATGCCGGTCGCGCGAAGCGCGGCAGGCGGTTGGTGGGCCTCGGC
Organism: Mycobacterium sp. ITM-2016-00318; assembly: GCF_002968285.2. NCBI lineage: Bacteria > Bacillati > Actinomycetota > Actinomycetes > Mycobacteriales > Mycobacteriaceae > Mycobacterium > Mycobacterium sp. ITM-2016-00318. Next base: position 428,719 of record NZ_CP134400.1, read on the forward strand.
CGCATGGTGTGTGTATCCGGGGAGCGACTTCGTCGTCATGGCCATCTCACTTTTCATCCGACGTTGAATTAGTTCTGTCGCTGAGCGTAACGCCCCAGCGGACATTTTTCAACAGCCATTGAAATGCTAGTGTCGATGTATGGCCCCACCAGCGAAGACGACCAGTCGTCGCGGCAGACGGCAGGGCGAGCCGGTTTCCCGCGACGCGGTATTGCGCGCCGCCAAACAGCGGTTCGCCGGGGAGGGCTACGAGAAGGCGACGTTGCGGGCGATCGCGAACGATGCACATGTGGATCCGTCGATGGTGATCTACCTCTTCCGATCGAAGGCTGAACTTTTCAGGGAGTCGCTGCGGCTGATCATCGACCCCGACGTACTGGCTGCAGCGCTCGCGGACGGCGAGGGCGACATCGGCACCAGGATGGTGCGCACGTACCTCGAGATCTGGGAGCACCCCGACACGGCCGCCAGCATGGTCGCGATGCTGCAGTCGGCCACCTCGAACCCCGACGCCCACGAAGCGTTCCGCGCGTTCATGCAGAGATATGTGCTGACCGCGGTGTCGGGCGCGCTCGGCGGCGGTGAGCAGGCGCGGCTACGAGCGCTGCTGGCCGCGACCAATCTGGTCGGAACCGCCATCCTGCGCTATGTCATGCAGGTGGCGCCGCTGGCGGAACTTCCGGCCGACGACGTCGTGCGGCTGATAGCGCCGTCGGTGACCCGCTATCTCACCGCACCCGCCGAAGAGTTGGGCCTATCCGGGCTATAGCCCGTGAATCCCCTTGTAGGCCACCATGACCCCGACCACCACCAGGATTGCGGCGATCAAGACATTGTGCCGTCGTTCCATCCAGTCCTTGAGCCGGGCCAGTGGCTCGTCGAGGCGACTGCCCGCCACCGCGTAGGCGAGGACCGGGATGGCCACGGTCGACCCGGCGACCAGGACGAACCACACCACGGCACTCCACGTGCCCGGCGCCCGCAGACCCGCGGTTCCGATCGCCAAACCTGCTGCGGCACACATGAACAGGACCTTGGGATTGACGACGCTCAACGCCGCCGCCACCAGGACCGCCTTGGCCGGGGTGAACTGCTTCATGCTGTTCATCCAGCCTGGCGTGTGGGCGGACCGATTGCGCCTCAACCACCGCACGAGACCGAACACGATCAGTGCCGCGCCCACCACGATGCGCAGCCACGACGCCCAGCTCGGCGGCCGCTCACGCAGGCCGCCCGCCAGGCTGGACACCTCGAGGAAAACCGAGCACAAGACCGCGAGCCCGAACAGCCAGCCGGTCAGGAATGCCAGGCCCGTGGGCCGCGGTCGGGCGGTATCCAACACCAGCACGGCAGGAATGATCGTCAACGGCGACAGCGCGACGACCAGTCCCAGCGGAACGAGGTCGGTCAGCACCGATCCCCAATTGCTCGACATCGACGGCCCTTTCGTCGCACCATCCCTCTGCAGAACGTAGCAAGCCGCCAGGCCGTCGTGGTGGCGATCGGTTCCACCATTTGCCGATGCCGCGGTTGCACCTGCGTGGCGAGTCGATGACTGATTTGCCGCCGTAGGAATTGCCTGGCTGACATACTGGCGATCCATGACGCGATCTGTGTTGGGCGAATGCGCAATGGCGCTCGTGGCCTTCGCGGCGCCCGCGGCTGTTCTCACGGTCGCACCGCAGGCCACCGCGTGGGCGGACAGCTGCTCGGATGCGCTGTCGAATTCGCCGCTAGCACTTGGTGACCCCCCTTGCGCCGATGTGCTCGCACAGGAGAGGCGCTGGCTGACGGCGATCACCGACGGCGACCGCGCAACCGTGGAATCGATTCTGGCGCCGAGCTTCAAGCACATCAACTCCGACGGGCAACTGCTCGATCGGGCGCTGGAGATCGCGAGCGTCGAAAAGGTGTCGTTCACGATGAACCCCTCCGAACAACTCGTCGACATCGCGGGCGACACCGCGGTCATTCATGGGGTCAACACGCTGATCGACGACGGCAAGGTGCTGGCGCGCGAGAGGTTCACCGACGTCTTCCAGCTTCAGAACGGCAGGTGGCTCGCGCTCTCGGCCCAGGAGACAACGCTGTAGCCATACCGTTGTGGCAGATTTGCCGCGGTCGTCAGCGGGGCTGAGTACCTTTTTTGCTATGCGACGCCTCCGCGCCAAGTCAATCCCGGTCATTGCGCTCGCCGTCGTCGTCTCGATGACCGCGATGACGACCGCATGCGGCAAGCAGAACAGCGTGCCTGCGCCACAGGGAGGCGTCAACGCCGGTGCGGACGGCGAGCCCGCGCCGTTCAAGGAGCCGGTCCGGCTTTCGAGTGAGGACGGCGTCCTCGAGGTTCGGCTCTCGGCGCACCAGTCCACCGTCAATCTCGACACGGTCAAAGAACCCGTCACCAACTTCCTGACCTACGGGTTCGACATGATCAAGGGCACCAGCTCCGACGGCTCCACCAAGGGTGACCACCTCTATCCGGGACCCACGCTGCGCGTCGAACCCGGCGAGAAGCTGATCGTCCACTACGACAACGATCTCCAGAATCTCGACATCGGTGACTTCTACGATCCGGCGTTCACGCCGAAGAACGGCGAGGTGCCGATCTACCCGCCGCCGTTGACAGAGACGCCGCTCAATCTGCACACCCACGGACTGCACGTGAGCCCGCAAGGCAACGCCGACAACGTGCTTCTGTCGATCCCGGCGGGCATGGGCAACACCTACACCTACGACGTCCCCAAGACGATGCCCAACGGGCTGTACTGGTATCACAGCCACCGGCACACGATGACGTCGCAGCAGACCTACGCCGGCCTGGCCGGGCTGCTCGAGATCGGGCGGCCCGACGGCAATCTGCCGATCGTCACGAAGAACAAAATTCCGGTGCGGGACATGGCGATTCAGTACAACTTCGTCTTCGACCGCAAGGGCAGAGGCCATCAACTCAGCAACTACACGTGGCCGCAGTTCGTGAGCACGGTCAAGCCGGCCGACGGCTCACAACTGGCCGACGGGACGTATCAGCCGATTCTCGCGCCGGTGAACATCGCCGACACCACAGAGGGCGCCAAGTACATCACGCCCTGGTATCAGGGACCGCTGTCGCCGCACAACAACCGCGGTCAAACCCAGTTCATGCCCTCGAATCTGATCGGTTTCGACAGCCCGACCGAGAAAGTCGGCGAGAACCCGAATCTGCCGGACAACCAGCGCGACGTGCAATTCACCATCAACGGCCAGTTCCAGCCGGATTTGAAGATCAAGCCGGGCCAGACCGAGATCTGGGCGGTGGCCAACATCAGCGACATCGCCTACATGACGGTGCGCTTGACCGAAACGGCAACGGGCAACCACCCCAAGATCACCATCGTGGGCCAGGACGGCAATCCCTACACGCAGGTCGGCAAGCCGGTATACGGCGACGGCACCACGCTCGACATCCCGCCGGGATCCCGGTATGCGATCGCGGTCAGCATGCCGAAGGAGGGTGACCTCGTCTTGGAGTTCCCGCCGGATCCCCGCGCCAGGGAGATCGTGAATCCCGGTGTGCTGTACACGAACAACGGAACCAAGAACCCGCCCGCTGTGCTGGGCACCTTGACCGTCGACCCGAAGTACATCAGCTACGCCGACGGCTTCTTCGTGTTCCCCACCCAGACCCTGATCCACGCCACGCCCGACACCAGCGGCGAAGGACGGACGACGGTATTCGAGCCCGGCCAGAACCTCGACGCGTTCACGTCCTTCGTCGACACCTCGGTGATGACGCCCGCCGTCAAACGCGCACTGACGATCACCGACACCATCGGCGGCGACAAAGCCAGTAACAACGACCCCAAGGCCGTCATCTACCAATTCGACGACAGCGCCTTCCCGAATGTCGCGCTGATACAACCGCGGCTCAACTCGGTTGAGGAGTGGCGCATCACCAACTTCAACAATGATGCACACCCGATGCACATCCACGTCAACGACTTTCAAGTGATGGAGATCGACGACCCCCACCGGGGCAAGACCGGTGTGCAACCGTGGGGGCTGGACAACGTCAACGTGCCCGCGCCGGTCTTCGACGACAAGCACGTCGTCAGCACGCCCGCGACGCTGACACTGCGCCAGGAGTTCCTCGAGTACGCGGGCACCTACGTGATCCACTGCCACCGGCTCAACCACGAGGACAACGGGCTGATGGCGCTGATCAACGTCATCCCACAACTGTCGACGTACGCGGTCGCGATACCGGGGGCCAAGGGCAGGCCGGCCTCGGTTCAGGTGCGTGATGGCAACGGCGACAAAGTGCTTCGGACGGTCGTCCCGTTCCCGGACTTCGAGGGCACTCCCTCGGTGGCGATGGGCGACGTGAATGGGGACATGATCCTCGACCTCGTCGCGGGCACGGGCAGAGGGGCCTCACCGGAGGTCGTGGCGTACGACGGCAACGACACCGCCGACGGGCTCTTCAGAACCGAGATGACCAGGTTCGCCCCGTTCGGCGCGGACTCCACGGGCGGGGTGACCGTCGCCGGTGCCGACATCGACGGTAACTCGTTGGCCGACAACATCATCGTCGGCTCCGGCCCGGGAATGGAGTCCCAGGTGAAGGTCTTCTCGTCGAGCCTGCCGGCCGAGCCCGGCGAGGCGCCTGAGGTGTTCTCGACCTTCACCCCGTACCCGGGTTCGAGATCCGGAGTCAGCCTCGCCACCGGGCTGGTCGAAGCGGGATCCGGACGCGAGAGCGTCGTGACCGCTCCTGGACCGGGAGACACACCGCTGATCAAGTCGTTCCGATGGGATCTGTTCACCCCGACGGCCAAGTCGCAGGCCAACGGTACGGCCACGCAACACCATTCGGGGAAACCCAGCGATCCGGCGATGACGTCACAATTCATGGCCTACGACGAGGACTACTCCGGCGGCGTTGCGCTGTCCGCTGGCTGGGTGGCGGGCGCCGAGGGCGGTGCGATGAGTATCGTCACCAGCCAGCTCGCCGGGGACGGCAGGGTCAGGGTGTGGTCGAGCGGGTCGAAGCTCGACGGGCAGCCCACGATGTATCTCGACAACCCGAACCATCACGAAGAAGACGTCAAGTACGCCGAGATCTCGTCATTCGTACCGTTCCAAGGTGCCAAACCCGGTGCGACGGTTGCGACGAGCAGCACCGAGTACGGGGCGGACCTACTGGTGGCCGGGATGACCCCCGGCGGTCAGGAGGTTCGCAAGTACACCTTGCAGCGTCCCGCCCCTGACGCGAAGACCGTCGCGCCGAAGCAGATCGCGAGCCTGCCGGTGATACCGGGTGTCGCCGCCGCGGCGCCGTTGGCCGGTCGCTGAGGGCGGGCGGCCGCAGCGGCGGGCATCAAGGAAAGTGCCAGATCACCCTGGTCGCCAGGTAAAACACGACGGCCCAGAACGCCAGCGCGGCGGCGGCGATGACGATACCCCGCCGGTTGTTCCTGGCGGCAGGCACATTCGACGGTGGTCGTAGCCAACGCTTCAGCAGCGGGTTGACGTAGTAGGGCATCGTCAGAAACGTCATGGCGAAGCTGGAGCACAGGTTCCCGACCAGCAGGTTGAGCCACAGCGGCATCTTCAACGGCCACAACAGCAGGGACAGCAACACCACCGTTGGATACAGGCCGACCCAAACCGCGATGGAGGTCTTCACATCCGACGGTGGGGACGCGTCAGACCGGTCGTCGTCGAATACGAACCAGCTGCCGAACGAGTTGTCGATGGTGCGGGAGTTGAAGTCGGCGAACTTCTCTCCCTCGGCCAGCAACTGCTTGCGTTGATCGGAGACAAGCCACCGGTCCAGGTCGGCGGCACTGTCATAACGGTAGAGAGCGGTCCACTCCTCCTGCACGCCGGGAACCGGGCGGAAGAGCTCGGTGCCCCGGAAGCCGGGAAAGCCGCTCTCCGCCAACTTGAGCCGATCCTGCCAGGCGAGGAACTCCTCGACGTCCTGCTCACTCACGCGGTGGCTGACTGCGACGGTCACCAGCGGGTCGGCCTGTCGTGTTCCGCCACCGAGTACCTGCTGGGTGCCGGGCCCCTCGAAGAACTGCTGGCCGACGGCGAGCCGCTCCTGACGGGTGGCACTGTTGAGCCACGCCATGACATGCGGAATGGAGTCGAAGCGGTAGACGACCACCCATTCCGGTTGCACGGCCGTCGGTGGGTTGATCTCGGCGGCAAGGAAACCCGGGTACTTGGAGGCTTCCCGGTTCAGATCCTTCTGCCATTCCTGGTAGGACTCTTCGGTGCCGGCGCGGACCTTCTGCCCGATGATGATCGTGGCGGTGGTGGCGGTGGAATCCTTGGTGTCCATCAGTTGGCGGGGATCAATCTACTGTAGACGAGCCTGCGGTAGATCCGCTCGGGGGACAGCGGAAGTTCCCGGTAACGGACTCCGGTGGCGTCGGCAACCGCATTGGCCAGCGCCGGAGCCACCGGGTTGACGTTCGACTCCGCGATTCCCTTGGCGCCCATCGGGCCCACCGAGTCGGCCGTCTCGACGACGAGTACCTCGGTGCGCGGAATATCGGCGAAGGTGGGGATGCGGTAGTTGCGCAGGTTGGGATTGACCATCACGCCGTCGGCGTCGACGTGGAAGTTCTCGGTCAGCGCGAACCCGATAGCCTGGGCAACGCCGCCCTCGATCTGCCCGCGCACCTGTGCCGGGTTGATCACGACACCGGCGTCGGTGGCGTGCACGCTGTAGAGGATGCGGATCTCGCCGGTCACCCTGTGCACGGCGATGCGGAAGCCGTGCGCGTTGGAGGTAACGCTGCGCGGCGATCCGTATGCCTTGCGCGACACCGTGAACGTCATATGTCGCTCACGCGCGGCCGCCATCAGCTCGCGCAGCGGCAGCGTGACATCACCGCACTGCACCGCGTCCTGATGCAGCGAGCATGCCGCGAGATCGACTCCGGTGTGGCGTGCGGCGAACCGCAGAATGGCATCGCGTAGTGCGGTCGAGGCCTTCTGCACGGCATTGCCCGACACGAACAGGCCCGCGCTGGCAAATGCGCCGGTGTCGAAGCCGGTCCTGTCGGTGTCGGACTGGACCAGCACGACCCGCGTGGGGGTTGTGCCGAGCACGGTGGCCGCGATCTGCACGTGGGCCGTCGACGTGCCTTCGCCGAATTCGACCGTGCCGACAGCGATCTCGTAGACGCCATCGTCACGAAGGGTGGCCCACGCATCCGAGATGTGTTCGGTGGGCGGCGCGGTTTCGTGGATGGAGCTGGCGGTACCGGTACCGACCAGCCAGTCATCGCCGAGGGCGTGCCCGTTGCTGCTGCGCGTCAATGCGGCGTCGACCATGTCGATGCACGCGGTCAGGCCGTCTTCGGAGAAGGTCACATCGTCGGGATGCTCGCCGATGGCCAGCAGCGCGTCACCGGGGCGGATCACGTTGCGCCGCCGGAACTCCAACGGGTCGAGGTCCAGCGCGAGCGCGAGCTCGGTTATCGCCGACTCGACGGCGAATGTCGGCTGCGTCATGCCGTAACCGCGCAGCGCGCCGCTGGGCACCGTGTTGGTGTAGACGGAGTACCCGTCGAACTTCTTGTTGGGACAACGGTATTGCATCACCGCGGCACCGCCGGCGAACAACGTCTCACCGCCGTGGTTGCCGTAGGCGCCGGTGTTCGACACGTTGCGGAAAGCCAGCGCGGTCAGCGTGCCGTCGGCTTTGGCGCCGAGCTTGACGGTGATCGTCATCGGATGCCGTGGCGACGCGGTGGTGAACTCCTCCTCGCGGGTGTACTCCCAGCAGACCGGCCGGCCGATGTCCATCGTCGCCATCGCGACCAGGTCCTCCGAGATCACCTCCTGCTTGCCGCCGAATCCGCCGCCGACCCGTTTGCAGAACACGCGCAGCTGATCGGGACGCAGGTCGAACAGGTGCGACAGCTTGAGTTTGCAGATCGACGGGGACTGTGAGCTCGTCCTCACGTGCAGCCTGCCGTCCTCCATCCACGCGATCGACCCGTGCGTCTCGAGATGGGCGTGCTGCACCCTTGGCGAGTGGTAGGTCGCCTCGTGAACGACGTCAGCTTCGGCGAAGCCCGCTGCCACATCGCCGATCTCCCCGTGCAGCTCGAGAAGGATGTTGTGCTCGGGGTCGACGATGAACGGGTCGTCTGCGCCGTGCAGTCGGGGCGCACCGTCGGCCATTGCCTCCTCGGGGTCGAATACGGCGGGCAGCACCTCGTAGTCGACCTTGACCTGCCTGCAGCCCTTCTCCGCGGCGCCGACCGAGTCCGCGACGACGGCCACCACTCGCTGACCGGCGAACCGCATCAGGTCGTCGAGGATCATGGTGTCGTCGGGATCGACGAGATGGTCGGTGTGGATCGCGGTGTTGAACCGCTTCTGCGGCACGTCCTGCCAGGTGTAGACGCGGTGCACGCCGGGCACCGCAAGCGCGGCGGTCTTGTCGATCGACACGATGCGGGCATGCGCGTGCGGTGAGTGCAACACCTTGAGGTGAAGCATGCCGTCCATCTCGGTGTCCATCGTGTACTCGGCACGGCCGGTGACGACGTCGGTGCCCGCGGCCGCCGCCACGCTGGTGCCGACGGCCTCGCCGGGGGCGGCCTCCTCGATGTCGACGACCCCGTTGATCGCATCCTCGATCGCCCGGTAACCGGTGCAGCGGCACAGGTTTCCCTTCAGCGCGCGCGGCAGATCCCGCTTCTGCTCGTCGGTGAAGGTCGCCGACGTCATGATCATGCCCGCGGTGCAGAAGCCGCACTGGAAGCCGGGGGCGTCGCGGAACTGTCGCTGCAGGGGATGCAGCTCCTCCGGAGTGCCGAGGCCTTCGATCGTCGTCACCTCGCGGCCGTCGGCGCGGAAGGCGGGCGTGATGCAGCTGTGCACCGGATCGCCGTCGAGCCATACCGTGCATGCACCACAATCGCCTGCGTCGCAACCCTTTTTGACGCCACGCCAGCCCAGCGAGCGCACGAAGGTGCGAAGGCACTGCCCTGGCCGCGGCTCCTCATGGAAGGTCTCGCCGTTGACGGTGTAGCTCATGCGGCCAGCTCCGTCCGGATCTCCTCTGCGAAGTGCTTGGCCAGATGTCGCCGGTGGTCGGGTGTGCCGTTCGGGTCGTCGAACCAGATCTGCTCGGGCAGCGAGTCGATACTGTGCTGCAGCGCGTCGGTGTCGGGTACGGCGTCGAACGCGAGTCGCACCGGGCGCGTCGTGCCCGCGGTGATGGTCAGTCCGAAACCGCCGTCGGCCTGCGTGGCGATCATGAAGATGGTCGACCGGCCCAGCTTGGTCAGCGTGAATCGCCGGTGGGTGTTCCGCTTCCGAAGCGCAGCGGCCGGGATGTCGATCTTCCGCAGCAGTTCGCCGGGCGCGAGGATGTTCTGGTGGTTGCCGGTGACGAAATCGGCGGCGTCGACGGTGCGCTCGGACCCGTCGGTGGACTGCAGCGTATAGGAGGCTTCGAGCGCGACCGTCATGGTGATCATCGGTCCCGCGGGGAGTGACATGGCGATGTTGCCGCCGACCGTCGCGGTGTTCCATACCTTGAACGATGCGAGGAAGGCCTCGCAGCTGGTTCGGAACAGCGGCGCGGCCGCCCAATCGCCTGGTGCCCGGTACCCGTAGAGGGCAGCAATGGTGCACATCGCGCCGATTTCGAGGCCGTCGTCCGTCGCGATCAGACCGTCCCAGCCCAGGGGAACCAGGTCGATCAGGCGGCGCAGATCAGGTTGCTGATCGGAGAAAAGCCAGGTCCCTCCCGCCAACCAGGCGTCGCCCTCGCGCCAGTCGCCCGGCAGCTCGGACGGGTGCCGGACAACCTCGGTGATCGTGTTGACGTCCACGTCAATGCCCTTCAGAGGATGGGAGGCAGCACGTTGGGGCCGGCGAAGCCGACGTCGCTGACTTTAGGCGGTCGACGCCGTGACCACGGGTAGTTGACGTGTTTGCAGCGCGCCGGCTAGCAAGCGGCTGGGCTGTACAAAGAAATCCAAAAAAGTCAGACTTGAGCGGAACAGACTCAACCTTGACTGCGTTGAGCCTTAAGACAAGCATTTCCCTATCCGTAGATCGGAGGTGTCGTGGACTCGTTCAATCCGACGACCAAGACCCAGGCTGCGCTGACCGCGGCGTTGCAGGCGGCGACCACCGCAGGTAACCCGCAGATCATGCCTGCCCATCTGTTGATGGCACTGCTCACCCAGAACGATGGCATTGCCGCCCCGTTACTGGAGGCCGTCGGCGTCGAACCCGCGACTGTTCGCACCGAGACGCAACAGCTCCTCGACCGGCTGCCCAGCGCCAGTGGCGCAAGCTCGCAGCCGCAACTGTCCCGTGAATCGATCGCAGCCATCACCACGGCGCAGAACCTGGCCACCGAGATGGACGACGAGTACGTCTCGACCGAACACCTCATGGTCGGCCTCGCCACCGGCGATTCGGACGTCGCCAAACTGCTCACCGGCCACGGTGCGTCGCCGCAGGCGCTGCGCGAGGCGTTCGTGAAGGTGCGCGGCAGCGCCCGTGTCACCAACCCCGATCCGGAGGGCAGCTATCAAGCGTTGGAGAAGTACTCCACCGACCTGACCGCCCGCGCGCGCGAAGGCAAGCTCGACCCGGTCATCGGGCGCGACACCGAGATTCGACGTGTCGTGCAGGTGCTGTCGAGGCGCACCAAGAACAACCCGGTGCTGATCGGCGAGCCCGGCGTCGGCAAGACCGCGATCGTCGAAGGTCTGGCGCAGCGCATCATCGCAGGCGATGTGCCCGAGAGCCTGCGCGACAAGACCGTCATCTCACTGGATCTCGGCTCGATGGTTGCCGGCAGCAAGTACCGCGGTGAGTTCGAGGAGCGGCTCAAGGCCGTGCTCGACGACATCAAGAACAGTGCGGGACAGATCATCACGTTCATCGACGAGCTACACACCATCGTGGGTGCCGGGGCGACCGGTGACTCGTCGATGGACGCGGGCAACATGATCAAGCCCATGCTGGCCCGTGGTGAACTGCGGCTGGTCGGTGCGACCACGCTCGACGAGTACCGCAAGTACATCGAGAAGGACGCCGCGCTGGAACGCCGTTTCCAGCAGGTGTACGTCGGGGAACCCTCGGTGGAGGACACCGTCGGCATCCTGCGCGGCCTCAAGGAGCGCTACGAGGTGCACCACGGCGTGCGCATCACCGACTCCGCGTTGGTGTCGGCCGCGACGCTGTCCGACCGCTACATCACCGCACGGTTCCTCCCTGACAAGGCCATCGACCTGGTCGACGAGGCCGCGTCACGGCTACGCATGGAGATCGACTCGCGGCCCGTCGAGATCGACGAGGTCGAACGGCTGGTCCGTCGACTCGAGATCGAGGAGATGGCGCTGGCCAAGGAGTCCGACGACGCGTCGAAGGAACGGCTCGACAAGCTGCGCTCCGAATTGGCCGACAAGAAGGAGCAATTGGCCGAGCTGACCACGCGCTGGCAGAACGAGAAGAGCGCCATCGACATCGTGCGTGAGCTCAAGGAGCAACTCGAGACCCTGCGTCAGGAATCCGACCGTGCCGAGCGCGACGGTGATCTGGCCAAGGCCGCCGAGCTGCGCTACGGCCGCATCCCCGAGGTCGAGAAGAAGCTCGACGCGGCGGTGCCTCAGGCCGAGGCGCGCGAGAACGTCATGCTCAAGGAGGAGGTCGGCCCCGACGACATCGCCGAGGTGGTTTCGGCGTGGACCGGTATCCCCGCCGGGCGCATGCTCGAAGGCGAGACGGCCAAGCTGTTGCGCATGGAGGACGAGCTCGGCAAGCGCGTCGTCGGCCAGCGCAAGGCCGTGCAGGCCGTCTCGGATGCGGTACGGCGTTCGCGCGCAGGCGTCGCGGACCCGAACCGGCCGACGGGGTCGTTCATGTTCCTCGGCCCGACCGGTGTGGGCAAGACCGAGCTGGCGAAAGCGTTGGCGGAGTTCCTGTTCGACGACGAACGCGCGATGGTGCGCATCGACATGAGCGAGTACGGCGAGAAGCACTCCGTGGCTCGCCTTGTCGGTGCACCTCCCGGCTACGTGGGCTACGACCAGGGCGGTCAGCTGACCGAGGCGGTGCGCCGCCGTCCGTACACGGTGATCCTCTTCGACGAGATCGAGAAGGCGCATCCGGATGTGTTCGACGTGCTGCTGCAGGTGCTCGACGAGGGTCGGTTGACCGACGGCCAGGGGCGCACGGTCGACTTCCGCAACACGATCCTGATCCTGACGTCCAACCTGGGCTCGGGTGGGACCGAGGAGCAGGTGATGGCCGCGGTGCGCTCGGCGTTCAAGCCCGAGTTCATCAACCGGCTCGACGACGTGATCATCTTCGACGGGCTCGAACCCGGTGAGCTGGTGGCCATCGTCGACATCCAGCTGGAGCAGTTGGCCAAGCGGCTGGCCCAGCGCCGGCTGACGCTGGAGGTGTCGTTGCCCGCCAAGCAGTGGCTGGCCCAGCGCGGCTTCGACCCGCTCTACGGCGCCCGGCCGCTGCGCCGACTCATCCAGCAGGCCATCGGCGACCCGCTCGCCAAGATGCTGCTGGCCGGCGACGTGCACGACGGCGACGTGGTGCCGGTCAACGTCAGCGCGGACGGCGACTCGCTCGTCCTCGGGTGAAAGAACCGTTGAGACTGCGGTCGGATCGCGATTTCGCTTCGGGACGCGATCCCGTCGCAGTTTCGCGTTTCTAGCCCGGCCTGATCTCGCCGCGTTCGAAAGCGCGGGTCTGGGCGCCAGCGTCGATGATCCGCTGCAGCCGTTCGCGAGCGACCGGCTGGGCAAGGGCTTCGCGCATCAGCTGATCCTCGATGCGCAGACCGGTAGTCAGATCGGTCTGCGCATCGAGCGCGACGTCGACCGCCCGTTTGGCCGCGGCGATGGCCGTCGGAGGGCACGACGCGATGCGGGTGGCGAGCTTGTCGACGAACCGCCTCAGCTCGTCGGCGGGCAGCGTGCGGTCGACATAGCCCCACGCCTCGGCGGTTTCGGCATCGATGTCCCGGCAGCCGAGGATGACTTCGAGTGCCCGGCTGCGACCGATCAGGCGAGGGAGGCGCTGCGTGCCGCCGCCGCCGGGGATGATCCCGACCGCCGCCTCGGGATGGCCGAGGACCGTTGTGCCGAGTGCGGCGTAACGCATGTCGAACGCCATCGCGAATTCGCAGCCACCGCCGCGGGCGGTGCCCTCGATGACGGCGATGGTCGCGACGGGCAGCGTGCGGAACTTCTCCGTCATGGCGTGGAACACCGATAGCTCGTCGTGCAGGGCCGTGTCGCCGATCGGCAGGTTCATGATGAGGCCGACATCGGCGTGCGCTATGAAGAACTGCGGGTCGGCGGAGTCGACAATGAGCACGCGCAGTTCGTCGTCGGCTGCGACTTCCGTTGCGAGGCGGTCGATCTCACTCATCAAACCCACATCGAGCAGGTTGATCGGCGGATGGTCGATGGTCGCGCGGCAAATTCCGCGCTCGACCGTCAGGTGCAGAAACCGGTAGTCGTCGTAGGCCATGAACAGAGACGCTATGCGACCCGGATCACAAACTGACGTTTCCGCTGGAACGGCTTTGGCTACTCCTCGCATTGACGAGGAGGTCAGAAATGTCGGAGTGGTTGTGGATCGTGATCGCGATTCTGGTGGTTGTCGGACTCGCGATCCTGGTGTGGTCGATGAGCCGCCGAAAAAGGCGGTCGGCTCGGCTGAAGGAACACTTCGGACCGGAGTACGAACGGACCGTCGACGAACTGGGTGAAGAGCGGGCCGCGGAAGCCGAACTGCTGCAACGGGAGAGGAAGCACAAGAAACTCGACATCATCGAGCTGACGCCGGAGGCACGCCAGGAGCACGCGGCGACGTGGCACAAGGTGCAGGCCGATTTCGTCGATGCGCCGTCCGAGGCGGTCGGGCAAGCGGAGCGCCTGGTGACGCGGGTCATGCGGGAGCGCGGCTACCCGATCGACGACTTCGAGCAGCGCGCCGCCGACATCTCTGTCGACCACCCCGACGTTGTCGACAACTACCGCAGCGCGCACTCGATCTATCAGTCACACCACAACGGTCAGATCGAAACCGAAGCGGCGCGACAGGCATTCGTGCACTACCGCGCCCTCTTCGACCGGTTGCTTGGATCGGATTCCGGCACCGAGAAGCAGGTTCAGACCGACAATCATTTCAGGAGGCAGACGCATGACCACGCATGAGACTCAGCCCGCGACGATGGACACGACAGCCCGGCTGAACCGGGGTGCGGCGCCGAGCTCGGAGCCGGTCGAGCAGGCGCGGGAGCCGCAGAATCTGGCCGAGTCGACGTCCGCGGCCGGACCGGCTCATGCGGCAGGCTCATCCGACCAGACGCTGTTCGGCGACGGTGAGCTGTCGGGCTTCCACGCGCGGTGGACCGAGGTGCAGGCGGCGTTCGTCGACGATCCGCGCGACTGCGTGCAGAAGGCCGACGGCTTGGTGTCCGACGTCGTCGACCGGCTGACGGCCGGCTTCGCGCAGGCGCGTGCCGGGCTGGAGGAGCAGTGGAGTCGCGGCGAACAGGTCTCGACCGAGGACCTTCGCCTGGCCCTTCAGCGTTATCGCGACTTCTTCGAGCGCCTACTCGCGATTTGAGCCGTGGCCAGAGGGGCCGCTGAAGCCATGCGTAACGGGGTTGTGACCCGCTCGAGTTCTGGTATATGGGCGACCGCCAAGTAGGCTATGGGTAATGGTTCCCCTCTGGTTCACGCTGTCCGCGCTCTGTTTCGTGGGTGCGGCCGTGCTTCTGTACGTCGACATCGACCGTCGGCGCGGTCTGGGGCGTCGCCGCAAGTCGTGGGCGAAATCGCACGGCTTCGACTACGAGCACGCGTCCGACGACCTCATCACGCGGTGGAAGCGCGGGGTGATGTCGACTGTCGGCGACGTCAGCGCCAAGAACGTCGTGCTCGGCCAGATCCGCGGCGAGGCGGTGTTCATCTTCGATCTCGAAGACGTCGCCACCGTGATCGCCCTGCACCGCAAGGTCGGCACGAACGTGGTCGTCGATCTGCGGCTCAAGGGCATCAAGGAGCCCCGCGAGAACGACATCTGGCTGCTCGGCGCGATCGGCCCGCGGATGGTCTACTCCACCAACCTCGACGCGGCGCGGCGCGCCTGCGACCGGCGGATGGTGACGTTCGCCCACACCGCGCCCGACTGCGCCGAGATCATGTGGAACGAGCAGAACTGGACGCTGGTCAGCATGCCCGTCACCAGCACGCGCGCCCAGTGGGACGAGGGCCTGCGCACCGTGCGGCAGTTCAACGACCTGCTTCGGGTGCTGCCCCCGGTTCCGCAGACCGGTGCAGGCGCCGCGACGGGCCAGCCCGCCCGCCCCGCCGCAGCGCCAGGGCGTCCGGTCACGCCGGCCCCCACCGAGGCCCGCTATGCACAGCCGCGGGCCGACCGGTCCGACCCGGCGATCCGCCGCCCACCACCGCGAAACGGCCGCCAGTCACCGCACTATCAGCGGTAAGTAACCTCATCGCATGCCGCGTCCTGTCGCTTTGATCACCGGACCGACATCCGGTCTGGGTGCCTGCTTCGCGCGGCGCTACGCCATCGACGGCTATGACCTGGTGTTGGTGGCCCGTGACGTCCCTCGGCTGGAGGCACTGGCCGCCGAATTGCACGACGAGGCGGGCGCGACGGTCGAGGTGCTGCCTGCCGACCTCGCCGACGCGGCCGATCGTGCCAAGGTCGCCGACCGGTTGTCCGCGGGCGTGCGGGTGCTGGTCAACAACGCAGGCTTCGGCACCTCCGGAGAGTTCTGGACAGCCAGCCTCGATGTGCTGCAGAGCCAGCTCGATGTCAACGTCACCGCCGTCATGCAGTTGACCCACGCCGCGCTGCCGCCGATGCTCGACGCGGGCGAGGGCACCGTCATCAACGTCGCCAGCGTGGCGGGGCTGCTCCCAGGCCGCGGGTCGACGTACTCGGCGTCCAAAGCATGGGTGGTCTCGTTCAGCGAGGGCCTGGCGAACGGTCTCGGCGGCACCGGAGTCGGCGTGCACGCGCTGTGTCCCGGCTTCGTGCGCACCGAATTCCACGAGCGCGCGGGCATCGAGATGGACGGTACCCCGTCGTTCCTGTGGCTCGAGGTGGACGACGTCGTGCGCGACTGCCTGGCCGACGCCGCGAGGGGCAACGTCGTCATCGTGCCCGGCGTGCAGTACAAGGCGCTGACCACCGCGGGCCGGCTGGTGCCGCGAAACCTGGTGCGGCGCATCAACAAGACGGTGGCCAAGGGCCGTGGCCGTACCTGAGTCTCGGTGCGCGCTCTAGTCGCCCTGCTGTCAGCGGTCGCACTCCTGATGGCATCGGCATGCTCACGCGACGACGACAGCACAGACCCGTACGCCGTGCAGACCGCCGCGATCGGCGAATCGCTTGCCGTGCTCGGCTGGAACATCTCGCTGGCCAATCTGCGGTTCGACGGTGACTACGTGCTGTTCGACATCGACGCATCGCCGACCGAGGCCGACAAGCCGCATGCCAAACCCAACGACATCCGGTTCGGGCTCTACGGCGCGCTCGCGCACCCTTTGGAGGCGAACGCGATCGGCGGGTGTCGCGACGTGACCAGCCTCGCGGTGCAGCCCGCGGCCGCGCCGACCCCCAACCAGCTCTCCGGCACGGTGTGCATCGGGCCGATGCGCGACCAGGCCCAGGTGCGTGGCGTGTACGCGTACTCGCCGAAGGACCGGATGGCCGGTACGACCGTCTCCTACGGCGCGGCCTATCCGGTCGGGGTGCCGCAGACCAACGATAACGACGCGGGGCTGTCGGTCAGCACGACGAGCGTCGACGCGTTCCGTGCCGACGGCGCCCAGCTGGACCCCACCGCGCTCGGCGACCCGAATGCGTTCAACGGCAAGGGCTACATGCTGCTCGGACTCGAAATCAGCGGCGTGGCAGCGCGATACCGCGACCAGTCCGCGGCGCGGGGCGGCCCGCTGATGGTGCTGGCCGCACCGACACTGCCCGCACCCGGCCTGTCGCACGCGTGCGACGTCTACGGCGCGTCGCTGCTGGTGCTGCCCGACGCGTCGCTGAACGCCGTCCAGATTCGGGCATCGCTGTGCACGCAGGGCGAGATGAACGCCGCACTGCTCTATGCGTCGGTGTCGCTCGTCGGCACGCACGCCGCGCTGTGGACCAAGAATGACTGACGCGGGACCGACGGAGTGGGGTGAGACCGCGGGCGTCGGCCCGTGGAACTGCGACCCGCCTGATGACCCCCGCTACGACCCCGCACTGCTGCGCGACGGCGATACCCGCAACGTCGTCGACGCGTACCGCTACTGGACGCGGGAGGCGATCGTCGCCGACATCGACGGGCGCCGCCATCCGCTGCACATCGCGATCGAGAACTTCGGCAACGACGCCAACATCGGTTCGGTGGTGCGCACGGCCAACGCGTTCGCCGTCGACACCGTGCACATCGTCGGGCGGCGGCGCTGGAACCGCCGCGGCGCCATGGTCACCGACCGCTATCAGCGGCTGCGCCACCACGACACCACCGCAGACCTGCTGACGTTCGCATCCGATGCCGGGCTGACCGTGGTCGCCGTGGACAACGTGCCCGGCGCGCGGCGCATCGAGGAAACCCCGCTTCCCCTGGCCTGCCTGCTGGTGTTCGGGCAGGAAGGCCCCGGCATCACCGACGACACGAGGACCGGCGCCGAACTAACCGTGTCGATCGCCCAGTTCGGTTCCACACGCAGCGTCAACGCGGGCGTCGCCGCCGGTATCGCGATGCACACCTGGATCGTTCAGCATGCCGACCTCGGACTCGCCTGGTAGCCGCGCGCGCAGCAGCATCCAGACGGCCGCGGCGGAGATCAGCATCAGTGCCGACCCGACACCGGAGGCGATCGCCAGGCCGTTGGTGAAGGCTTCCTTGGCCGCTGTCAGCAGCGCTTCGCTCTGGGCGGCGGGCAGTGTTTCGGCCACGTGGATCGCCGCCGACAACGAGTCGCGGGCATGGCTCTCGACGGCGGGCGGGATGCCGGCCGGAACCGCGAAGCCGCGGTACACGCTCGTGACGATCGAACCGAGCGTCGCGATGCCGAGCGCCATGCCCAGCTCGTAGGCGGTTTCCGAAACCGCGGCCGCGGCGCCTGCGCGCTCCTTTTCGACGCTGGCCAAAATGACGTCGCTGGCCACGGTGAACGCCAGGCCGAGCCCGACGCCGACAAGGAACAATGCGGTGCCCAGCGGCAGGTAGGGCGTCGACGGTGTGAGGAAGGTCAGCGACGCCATCGCCACGCCGACGAGGGCGAGGCCTGCGGTGAGCACGGCCCGTGACGACCAGTAGCGAACGGCGACGCCTGCGAGCACACCGAAGATCGTCGCGGTCACGGCGGCAGGCAGCTCGGCGAGCCCGGCTTTCAATGGCCCGTATCCGTGCACCAGCTGGAAGAACTGCGACAGGAAGAACACCAGGCCCGACAGCCCGAGCACCGAAAGAAGGTTCGCGGCCACCACGCCGGAGAACGCGCGGTTACCGAACAACCGGACGTCGATCAGCGGCGCGGGCAGTCGCAACTGTCTGCGGACGAACACGATCAGCGCCGCGGCGCCGAGTGCGCCCGCCGCCAGCACGTCGGGCCGGACGCCAAGCGCAGCGCCTTCTTTGATGGCGTAGACGACGCCGAGCATGCCGACCATCGACAGGCCGACGCTCGGCAGGTCCCACGGCCCTGGCTGCGGGTTGCGGTGTTCGGGCAGCAGCAGGACGCCACCGATGAGCAGCACGACCATCACGGGCACGTTGATCAGGAACACTGAGCCCCACCAGAAGTGCTCGAGCAGGATGCCGCCGAGAACAGGCCCGAACGCGGCGCCTGCCGAGAAGGCCGCTGCCCAGATGCCAACGGCGACACTGCGTTCCCTCGCGTCGGGGAAGAGCCCGCGGATCAGCGCGAGCGTGGCGGGGGTCAGCGTCGCGCCCGCTACGCCGAGCATCGCGCGCGACGCAATCAGCATCTCGGCGCTGCTCGAATACGCGGTGATGACCGACACGAGCGCGAATGCCGTTGCACCGCAGAGCAGAAGCTTCTTGTGGCCGATTCGGTCACCGAGGCTGCCCATGCTGATCAGGAGGGCGGCGAGCACGAATGAGTAGATGTCGCCGATCCACAGGATCTGGGTGAAACTGGCGCCGAGGTCTTCGCCGATGAAGGGCGTGGCAAGGGCCAGCACAGTCCCGTCGACGCCGATCAGCAGGACGGCGAGGGTGAGGACACCGAGGGCGAGCCAGCGGCGGGTCATGAGGTACTCACTCCATACAGAAGTAGTTCGGTGATGATGTGCTCGAAGTCGCGAGCCGCGACGCGGCCGACCTGTATGGACCAGCCCGCGCCGGCGGCGAGGCTGTACAACGCCTCGGTGAGCCAGGTGGCGGTGAGGTCGGGCCGGAACTCGCCCGCGCGCTGGCCACGGGTGAACAGCGCGGTGATCTCCTCGTCGATGGCCGCCCAGCCGTGCATCGACTGGTCGGGGTCGATCTCCTGGCTCTGGCTGTAGAGCAGTGCCAGGTAGGGCGACACCCGCTGGAAGGCGGTGATCAGCCTGCGCAGCGCCGCCGTGGCCGAATCCTCGTCGAGACGGGCGGTTTTCAGCGCGTTGCGCATCTCGTCGATCGCGAGCTCGTCGAGTGCCTGCATCAGCGCGGGCTTACCCGAGAAGTGGCGATGCAGGGTCGCGCGGCTCACCCCGACCGCGGTCGCGATCTCGTCCTGGGTGGCGTTGGGTCTGCGGCCCAGGAAGTCGGCGGCAGCGCGAAGCAGACCGTCGCGATCGAGAGACATGAGACAACTATAGCTCAAATGAGACGATAATGTCTCAACCCGTTTGACCGGGCACGCTCCACCGCCGGGGCCCATTAAGGCAGGATCAACGACATGGATCAGGTATGGGCGAATCGGGCGGCAAGCGCCGAGGCGGCGGTGATGAAGCGCCATCTGAAACGGCTGTGGCAGTTGCCCGGCACCCAGCTCGGTGTTGTCGGCTGGCCGCCCACGCGCAAGGACCTTACGTTCGGCACCTGGCACTACTGGTGGCAGGCGCACCTGCTGGACAACCTGGTCGACGCGCAGCTGCGCGACCCGCAGCCCGAGCGGGAGAAGCGGATCAAGCGGCAGATCCGGTCACATCGACTGCGCAACAACATGTCCTGGGTGAACAGCTACTACGACGACATGGCGTGGCTGGCGCTGGCCCTCGAGCGCGCGGGCAGGCTCGTCGGCGTCGAGAAGCCAGGGGCGCTCAAGAAGCTGTGCAACCAGTTCGTCAACGCGTGGGTGCCCGAGGACGGCGGCGGCATCCCGTGGCGCAAACAGGACCAGTTCTTCAACGCGCCTGCCAACGGTCCTGCGGCCATCTTCCTCGCCCGTTACGACGACCGGCTGCGGCGCGCCCAGCAGATGGCCGACTGGATCGACGAGACCCTGATCGATCCGGAAACCCATCTGGTCTTCGACGGCATCATGGGCGGATCGCTGGTGCGCGCGCAGTACACCTACTGTCAGGGTGTGGTGCTCGGGCTGGAGACCGAACTCGCCGTGCGGACCGAGGACGCCGACCACGCGCAGCGGGTGCACCGACTGGTCGCCGCGATCGACAAGGAGATGGCTCCCGAGGGCGTCATCAAGGGTGCAGGCGGCGGCGACGGCGGACTGTTCAACGGGATCACGGCCCGCTATCTGGCGTTGGTCGTCACCGATCTGCCGAACAATTCACCGGAAGACAAAGCGGCCATCGCCGCCGCGCGGAATATCGTGTTGAAGTCGGCGCAGGCGGCGTGGGACTACCGGCAGACCGTGGAGGGGCTGCCGCTGTTCGGCCCGTTCTGGGACCGCAATGCGGACATGCCGCTCGCGGGCGGGCAGGAGGCCCAGTTCGTCGAGGGCGCGGTCAACGCCTCCTCGTTCCCCGAGCGCGACCTGTCGGTGCAGTTGTCTGGCTGGATGCTGATGGAAGCGGCGCACGCCGTCTCCGCGAACGGAGAGAGCACATCAGGCAAGGCGAACGGAGAGAGCGCAGCAGGAGAAGAGGAGGGCACACCGGCATGACCGCGCACGCGTGGGGGCACCACCCGCCCGAAGGGCAGGGAGAGAGCGGAGAGGACACCGAACCCGGGAGCTGGACACCGGATGACGACACCGTCGAGCGCGCCAATCTCACCCACTTCATGGCATGGCTGGCCGAAACCGGCCGCGGCGATTTCGGCGGCGACTATCAGCGGCTGCTCGCGAAGTCGCTCGAGGACATCGCCTGGTTCTGGGATGCGGTGTGGCACTACTTCGACATCCGTGCGACGACGCCCCCGGAAACGGTGCTCGCCGACAGGCGAATGCCTGGGGCGCAGTGGTTTCCGGGCGCCACGCTGAACTACGCCGTTGAGGTGTTCCGGCACGAGACCGACGAATACCCCGCGTTGGTGGCAGCGGGAGAGGACGGGTCGACGGAGTGGTCGTGGGCGCGGCTGCGGTCCGAGACGGCGGCGTTCGCGAACTATCTGCGCAGGCTCGGCGTCAAGCCGGGGGACCGCGTCGTCGGATACCTGCCGAACATCGGCGAGGCCGTCGCCGCCTTCCTCGGTGCGGCCAGCGTCGGCGCGACGTGGGCGGTGTGCAACCAGGACCTCGCCGTCGACGGCGTGGTCGCGCGGCTCGGCCAGCTCGAGCCGTCGGTGCTGGTGGCCAGCGACGGCTCGGTGTATGCGGGAAAGCGCCATGACCGCAGCCGGGAGCTGGCCGAAATCCGGTCCAAGCTTCCGACGTTGAAGGCGACGGTGGTGGTACCCCGGCTGGGTGACGAAACGACTGACGCAGACATCACGCCGTGGTCCGACGTGCTCGCACTCGACGCGCCTCTGGAGATCACCCCCGTGCCGTTCGCGCATCCGCTGTGGGTGTTGTTCTCCTCCGGGACCACCGGAACGCCGAAGGGCATCGTGCACGGCCACGGCGGCGTGGTGCTCGAGCACCTCAAGTATCTGAGCCTGCATGCCGACCTCAATCCCGGTGAACGCTTCTGCTGGTACTCCACGACCAGCTGGATGATGTGGAACCTGCTCGTCAGCGGACTGCTGGTCGGTGCGACGGTGGTGCTCTACGACGGCAGCCCGACCTTTCCGCAGACCGACGGCATGTGGAAGATCGTCGCCGACCACGACGTCGCGTTGTTCGGCGCGGGCGCAGGCTATTTCCTCGGCTGCGCCAAGGAGGACTTGCATCCCGGGAAGGATTACGACCTTGCCGCGCTGCGCGGCATCGGATCGACGGGTTCGCCGCTGCCCGCATCGGGCTTCCGGTGGATTCAGGAGGGCGTCGGCCGGCCCGTGCCCGTCATGTCGATGAGCGGAGGCACCGACGTGGTGACCGCCTTCATCGGCGGCTGCCCGCTTGTCCCGATCCGGGCGGGCGAGCTGAACGTCATCTGCCTCGGCGCCGATGTGCAGGCGTGGACCGATGCGAACACGCCCGTGGTCGGCGAGGCGGGCGAGCTGGTCATCACCCAGCCGATGCCGTCGATGCCGGTGTTCTTCTGGAACGACGCCGACGGCAGCCGCTACCGCAGCGCGTACTTCGACAAGTACCCCGGCATCTGGTGCCATGGCGACTGGATAACCATTACCGATCGTAATTCGGTTGTGGTACATGGCCGTTCGGATGCCACATTGAACCGGATGGGTGTTCGGATGGGCAGCGCCGAGATCTACAACGCGGTGGAAGCGCTGGCCGAGGTGGCGGACTGTCTCGTGGTGGGGGTGGAGAAGGACGACGGCGGCTACTGGATGCCGTTGTTCGTCCACCTCGCCGGGGACGCGGAACTGGACGACGAGCTTCGCGGCAAGATCACCGCCGCCATCCGCACAGGTGCGTCGCCGCGCCACGTCCCCGACGACATCCTCGGCGTGCCCGGCATTCCGCGCACCATGACGGGTAAGCGACTGGAGATCCCGATCAAGCGAATCTTGCTCGGCGCCAAGCCTGCCGACGTGGTCTCGGCGAGCGCCGTCGACAAGCCCGACCTGCTCGCCGTCTTCGCGGAGCACGCCCGGGCGTGAGCGTCGACGCGGGACAGGAGAACGCAGGCGGCTTCCCGCGTATCGTCCGGATGCTGCCCACCCGCTTCAGCCGAGACCCGAAGGGCAGGCGCAGCACCGAGAACAGCGCTGCGGGCGTGCTGCTGCTAGCAACGGTCATCGCGATCCTGTGGGCCAATTCGCCGTGGTCCGAAACCTATTGGGCGCTGCTGGACACCCACATCGGCTTCAGCTTCGGCGACATGCACTTCGAGTTGACGGTCAAACACCTCATCAACGACGGCCTGATGACGTTCTTCTTCTTCGTCGTCGGCCTCGAGGTGATGGCGGAGTTCACGATCGGCGAGCTGACCGACCGGGCGAGGGCGGCGGTCCCGGTGCTCGCGGCCGTCGCCGGTCTCGCGGTGCCCGCCATGATCTTCCTGCTGATCAACAGCTCGGGAGAGAACGTGAACGCATGGGGTGTGGTGATATCGACCGACACCGCCTTCCTGATCGGTGCGCTCGCCATCATCAATCCGAAATTCCCTGCGCGGCTGCGTCTTTTCCTGCTCACGCTGGCCGTCGTCGACGACATCGGTGCGCTGTCGGTCATCGCGCTGTTCTACTCCGACAGCATCCGGATCGGGCCGCTGCTGGTGGCCGCGCTCCTGATCGTGGCGATCGCATTGGTGCGGTACCTTCCCGCGGGCCGCGGCGCCGCTTACGCCGTCATCGGCTTCGTGCTGTGGGCCGCGCTCTACTTGGGCGGAGTGCATCCGACGCTCGCCGGTGTCGCGATCGCTCTGCTGATCCCGGTGTTCACTCCGGAGCGCAGGCAGGTGGAGGAGACTGTCGAGTTGATCAGCGCTTTCCGGCAGTCGCCGAATTCCGAGTACGCCCGTGCGGCCAGTCGCGGCCTGCGGGAGTCGATCTCCATCAACGAGCGGTTGCAGACCCAGTTCGGGCCGTACGTGTCGTTCGTCGTGCTGCCGTTGTTCGCCCTGGTCAACGCCGGGGTCAGGTTGACAGCGGAGACGATGTCGGCGGCGATGCGGTCGCCGCTGACGTGGGGCATCGTCGGCGGCCTCGTGCTCGGCAAGTTCATCGGCATCACCGGGGCCACATGGCTTGTGGCGCGGCTCGGTTGGGGTGAGCTCGCGCCCGGCCTGACGCTGCGCCGGGTCGCAGGCGGGGCGGCGCTGTCCGGAATAGGTTTCACCATCTCGCTTTTCATCATCGACATCGCGATCGACGATCCGCTGCGCCAGGACGAGGCGCGCGTCGGCGTGCTGCTCGCCTCGCTGCTGGCGTTTTTGCTCGGTTGGGCCATCTTCCGGATCACCGACTGGCTCAGCCCGCCAGAGGCGGTCGGGATGAAGCTGGTCAGGCCCGTCGACCCCGAGCGCGACCACATTCGCGGGAATCCCGATGCGGCGTTGACGCTGGTCGAGTACGGCGACTTCGAGTGCCCGTTCTGCAGTCGTGCAACGGGATCGATCGACCAGGTGCGCGATCACTTCGGCGACGAATTGATCTACGTGTGGCGACATCTGCCGTTGGAGCGGGTTCATCCGCGCGCGTTCGACGCGGCGCGGGCCAGCGAGGCGGCCGCGCTGCAGGGCAGGTTCTGGGAGATGGCACGCACGATGTTCGCCCATCCCGACGACCTGGAGTGGTCGGACATGTACCGCTACGCCGTCAACGTCGGCTGCGATATCGAGCGGTTCGACAAGGACGTGCGCGTGCACGCGTCGAAGGTGTTGCACCGGGTCGGCGACGACGTGCAGGACGCCGAGGTGATGGACCTCAACTCGACACCGACGTTCTTCGTCAACGGCAAGCGGCACAAGGGGCCATGGGACGCCGCGAGTTTGATCCGGGCGCTCGAGGAGGGCCGACATGCGTGACGTGCTGGCCGATCTGCTCAACGTCTGGGAGGCGGGCGGGACCGTGGGCGTCGGCACCGTCGTCCGGACATTTCAGTCCGCACCCCGGCCGCCGGGCGCGTCGATGGTGGTGGCGCCCGACGGCTCGGTGAGCGGCTCGGTGTCGGGCGGCTGCGTCGAAGGAGCCGTCTACGAGTTGGCCAAAGACGTTGTGCGCGACGGCGTACCGCGTCTCGAGCGGTACGGGATCTCCGACGACGACGCCTTCTCGGTCGGGCTGACCTGCGGCGGGATCATCGACGTCTTCGTCGAAGCGATCTCTCAGCGCACCTTCCCCGAGCTGAGGGCGGTGGCCGACGACATCGCCGCCCACCGGCCGGTCGCCGTCGCGACCGTCGTCGCCCATCCCGACGCCGGCTGGGTGGGACGCAGGCTCATCGTCGGATCCGGTTCGACGCAGGGCACTCTGGGTTCGGCGCGTGCCGATGCCGCCGTCAGAGACGATGCGCTCGGACTGCTTGCCGCGGGCAGCAGCGAGGTGCTCACCTACGGCCCGGACGGTCAGCGCCGCGGTGCCGGCATGGAGGTGTTCGTCGCAGGCTATGCGCCGCGGCCGCGGATGCTGATCTTCGGTGCGATCGACTTCGCCGCCGCGCTCGCCCGGCAGGGCTCGCTGCTCGGCTACCGCGTCACCGTCTGCGATGCGCGGCCCGTTTTCGCGACGCGGGCGCGTTTTCCGACGGCCGACGAGGTGGTGGCCGAATGGCCGAACCGCTATCTGGCCGCACAGCAGGAGGCGGGCGAGATCGACGGCCGCACCGTCATCTGCCTGCTCACCCACGACCCGAAGTTCGACGTTCCGCTGCTGGAGGTCGCGCTGCGGCTACCCGCCGCTGGCTACATCGGCGCGATGGGGTCACGACGCACGCACGACGACCGCATGCGCAGGCTGGCCGAGGCGGGGCTGAACCAGGACGAGCGCAGTCGGCTGGCCAGCCCCATCGGGCTGGATCTGGGTGCGAGGACCCCGGAGGAGACCGCGGTGTCGATCGCCGCGGAGATCATCGCGAGGCGGTGGGGTGGCGGAGGCCGTCCGTTGACCGACGTTGACGGTCGCATCCACCACGAGGGCGGCAGGTGGCCGGGTTAGTCCTCGACCGGTGCCGCGACGCGGCCCGCCTTCCGGCGCTTGTACCACTCGACGATCATCGGGGTGATCGACGCGACGGCGATGAGGATGAAGATCGGCTCGAGCAGTTTCTGGATGATCTCGAACTGGCCGAGCCCGTACCCGAGAAGTGTCAGGCCGACGCCCCACACGACCGCGCCGATGACATTGAACAGAGTGAAAACGCCGTAGCCCATCTTGGCGGCTCCGGCGGTGATCGGTGCCAACGTCCGCACTATCGGCACGAAGCGGGCGATCACGATCGCAAACGGTCCCCGCTGTTCGAAGAAGGCGTGTGCTTCGTCGAGGTAGCGCTGCTTGAGGAGGCGCGCGTTGGGCTTGAACATGTGTGTGCCGACGTAGCGGCCGATGAAGTAGCCGACCTGACCACCGAGGACGGCGGCGATCGGGATGAAGACCAGCAGCTGCCACAGCTGCAAGCTCGCCTGGCCCGCCGCTGCGGTACCCGCGGCCAGCATTCCCGCCACGAACAGGAGGGTGTCGCCGGGCAGGACGGGAAACAGCACACCGGACTCGATGAAGATCACCAGCAGCAGGCCCACCAGGGCCCACGCGCCGAAGTAGCCGATGAGCTTGATCGGGTCGAGGAAGTCCGGCATCAACATCACCGTGGTGGTCATGGCTACCCAAGATACCGGCGTCTGGGCGACGGCCTGCTCAGCGCGCTCGGGCTTGAGATACTGCTTTCCAACAGCAGCGCCACGAGAGGACGTGCCATGCCCATCGCCACACCCGAGGTCTATGCCGAGATGCTGGCACGCGCCAAGGAGCATTCCTATGCGTTCCCCGCGATCAACTGCACGTCCTCGGAGTCGATCAATGCCGCGCTGAAAGGTTTCGCCGACGCGGGCAGCGACGGCATCATCCAGTTCTCGACGGGCGGCGCCGAGTTCGGCTCGGGGCTCGGGGTGAAGGACATGGTGACCGGAGCCGTCGCGCTGGCCGAGTTCGCGCACATCGTCGCCGAGAAATATCCGGTCACGGTCGCGCTGCACACCGATCACTGCCCGAAGGACAAGCTCGACTCCTATGTGCGGCCTCTGCTGGCGATCTCGCAGAAGCGGGTGTCCGACGGCGGCAACCCGCTGATCCAGTCGCACATGTGGGACGGCTCCGCGGTGCCGATCGACGAGAACCTGCAGATCGCCCGCGAGCTTCTCAAGCTGTCGGCCGAGGCCAAGATCGTCCTGGAGATCGAGATCGGCGTCGTCGGCGGCGAGGAGGACGGCGTCGAGGCCGAGATCAACGAGAAGCTCTACACCACGCCGGAGGACTTCGAGAAGACCATCGACGCGCTCGGTGCCGGCGAGCACGGCCACTACCTGTTGGCCGCGACGTTCGGCAACGTGCACGGCGTGTACAAGCCCGGCAACGTCAAGCTGCGGCCCGACATCCTCGCGCAAGGCCAGAAGGTGGCCGCCGCCAAGCTCGGAATTTCCGCTGACGCACAGCCTTTCGATTTCGTGTTCCACGGCGGGTCCGGCTCCTTGAAATCCGAGATCGAGGAGTCGCTGGGCTACGGCGTGGTCAAGATGAACGTCGACACCGACACCCAGTACGCATTCACCCGCCCCGTCGCGGGCCACATGTTCGCCAACTACGACGGCGTGCTGAAGATCGACGGCGAGGTCGGCAACAAGAAGGTCTACGACCCGCGCAGCTACATGAAGAAGGCCGAGGCCGCGATGGCCGAGCGCGTCGTGGAGGCCTGCAACGACCTGCACAGCGCGGGCCGGTCGGTGTCGGCCGGCTGAGCCGGCAATTCAGCTCGGCCGGCTGAGCCGGCAATTCAGCTCGGCCGGCTGAGCCGGCAATTCAGCCAAGGACTAGCCGCTCGGCGCCTGACAGATCTTCCACTGGTCGTCGCGGAACTGCAGGTCAAAGCTGCGGGTCGACCTGGTCTGCGGCGCGTACGCCATGAACGTGGTCACGTTGGCCTCTGCGTGATCGCCGTTGACGACGATCTGGTCGATGCTGGACACCACCGGGTACTGCTTGGCCGCCGCCACCCTGGCGTGGGTGTCGGCCCAGGCCCGCTCGTCGTAGTTCACGTAGCTGTCACGGGTGGTGCCGCAGGTGATGCTGCGCAGCGTGGCCAGATCACCGTTCTGGACCGCGACGTCGAAGTTCTCGATCGTCGAGCGGACCATCTCCTCCTGTGACTCCTTGGACTCGGAGTCGCGGGTCAGCAGCAGCGTGCCGAGTATCGCGACGGCGGCGAGCGCGGCGATGACCAGGATGAGCGCTACGACCCAGCCCCAGCTGCGCCTGCGACCCTGCGGGGGTGGCGGCGGGGGTACGTCTGTGCGCGGCGGAATCGTCTGTGGCGCAACCGGTTTGTTGGGCGATAGCGGTTCGGTGGGCGTCGAGATGATCTCCGTCGCGGGGTCCGCAGTCTTCTCGATGAACTTCGTCGCCGACGAGTCCATACCGGACGGCGCGGTGTACCGCCGCTCGGCAGCCACCTCCTCGGTCGGCGGGCCCGTGTCGATCGTGCCGGTCTCTTCGACCGCCATCACCTCGGTGGGATGCTCCTCGACGATCGGGGCCGCCTGGGTGGGGGCGTCGTGGACGCCCTGCGGCGGCTGCGTCTGTCCGGCCGGCTGCTCGGCGTCGGCGGGCTTGTCGGCTGAGCCCACGACCGGTTCGTCTCCGTGCTCGGGCCCTGATGGGTTCGACATCCCTGCAGCAGTCCTCCCGTGCCGATCAACGTCTGTCGGCTCGGCCGACGTGGTCTCTGTCCGAGCTTAATTGCCCCACGGCACAATAGGCGTATGACGCGGATGGGTGATCTTCTGGGACCGGATCCGGTCCGTCTTCCCGGTGACAGTGCGGCCGAGGCGGAACTCGAAGCCGAGGAGAAACCGGCGATCGTGGCCGCCGCCCACCCTACGGCTTCGGTGGCGTGGGCGGCGCTGGCCGAGGATGCGCTGGCCGACGAAAAGGTCATCACGGCGTACGCCTACGCGCGCACCGGCTATCACCGCGGGCTTGACCAGTTGCGCCGCAATGGCTGGAAGGGGTTCGGGCCGGTGCCGTATTCGCACGCACCCAACCGCGGCTTCCTGCGGTGCGTGGCGGTGCTCGCGAAGGCCGCGGACGCGATCGGGGAGTCCGACGAGTACGCGCGCTGCCTCGACCTGCTCGACGACTGCGATCCCGCGGCGCGCGGCGAACTCGGCCTCACCTAGACCTCACCAGCTCGCCTCGCAGTTGCAGTCGCCCGCGGCGTCGGGAGTCTCGATCTGAACGGTGGCGTGTTCGAGGCCGCGGGCGGCGAGTACGGCCTTGGCCTCGTCGAGCACCTTCGCCGAGTCGGCGGTGGACGTCAGGTGCGCGGTGGCCATGTCCTTGCCGGGCACCAGTGTCCATACGTGGAGGTCGTGCACCTCGGTCACGCCGTCGAGCGCGCAGAGCGCCTTGCGAAGCTCCTCGACGTCGATGTGGCTCGGTGACGACTCGGACAGGATGCGCAGCGCCGCCCGCGCGAGCGAAATGGCGCGCGGCAGCACCCAGAGCGCGACCAGGACGGCGACGACGACGTCGGCGTACGGCCAGCGCGTGGTAACGGTCACGATGCCCGCGATCAGCACGCCGATGCTGCCGACGGTGTCGGCGACGACCTCCATGTAGGCGCCCTTGACGGCGAGGCTGCCCTCGGAGTGCGAGCGCAACAACAGCACCACGATGGCGTTGGCGATCAGCCCCGCGAGCGCGACGACGATCATCGGCACACCGGGGATGTCGGGTGCATCGCCGAACCGGTCGACCGCCTCGTAGAGGATGAAACCCGCCACGAACAGCAGCAGCACGGCATTGGCGACGGCGGTGAACACCTCGGCGCGGTGCCAGCCGTAGGTCCTTTTGGCCGACGCGCTGCCGTGCCGGGCCACCAGCACCGCGGTCAGGCCCATGAACATGGCGACCAGATCGGTGAGCATGTGGCCCGCGTCGGCCAGCAGCGCGATCGAGTTGATCAGCAGCGCGGTGGTGAGCTCGATGACGAAGAAGACCGACAGGATGCCCGCGGCGATGAGCATCCGGCTGACGCGGGTGTCGGCGCCCCCGTGATCATGGTCCGCACCCATGCGGCCAATCTATGCGTAAAGACGCATGTGTCGCAAGACGCTCTACATCCAGGCCGACCAGAACTGGGTGAGGCCCAGACCGTTGCCGACGAGGAACCTGTCGACACCGAAGATGTCGACGAACCAGGTCACAACCGAGAAGAAGTACCGGCTCAACGGTGTCGCGATGAACAGGATCAGCAGGATGAACAGGCCCCACTGCTTGGCGGGGTTGAGCGCCCGCTGGGTGTCGGCGCTCAGATGCGGTTCCAGTGCGCTGTAGCCGTCAAGGCCGGGCACCGGCAACAGGTTCAGCACGACGGCTGTGACCTGAAGGAAGCCGGAGAACGCCATGCCTGCCCAGAACACCATGTGATCGGGGTCGTAGAACAGCGCCGTCGCCGCGAGCAGGATCACGGCGAACACGATGTTGGTGAACGGACCCGCGAGGCTGACGATTGTCTTCTGCCACTTGGTCATGAAGTCGGTTCGCACGTACACCGCCCCGCCCGGGACGCCGATGCCGCCGAGCGCGATGAAGATGATCGGCAGCAGAAGCGAGAGCACCGGATGCGTGTACTTCATCGGGTTGAGCGTCAGGTATCCGCGCATCGCGACGCCGTGGTCGCCGAAGCGCCACGCGGTGAAGGCGTGGGCAAACTCGTGTAGGCAGAGCGACACCACCCAGCCGGCGATGACCAATACGAAGACGCCGACGTAGGCCAACGGCTCGATGCTGTCGGCGGCCTGCCATGCCACCACGCCACCGGCCGCGGTGATCGCGACGATGGCCAGAAAGATGGGGCTCGGCCGCACCGACCCGGCCACTACGGGAACGTTCACCTCACGAAGCTACCGGTGCTCAGGTGGGCCAGTCGCATTCGGTCAGCTCGGCCGACAGCTTCCACAGCTGCCGTGCGGTCTGTGCGTCGCGCGCCTTCTTCAGCGGCTTGGTCACCCGCGGCTTGCCGAACTGCTTGAACACCGGGCAGAGATACGTCCCGGCCGGCAGGTCCGCCGTCACACCCATGACGCTGGAGCGCGACGCGGTCTTGGCGCTCTGCGGCAAGTCCTTGAAGAGGGCCTGCTTCGATGACCAGGCCAGGTAGCCGCCGCTGTAGCGCACGATGTTGGTGTCGGCGCCGCCGGGATCGACGACGATCGCACGCACGCCCTTCCTGGCCAGTTCATAGGTGAACAGCATCACCGCAAGCTTGGACTGGCCGTAGGCCGACCACTTGGAGTACGGACGGGTGTGCCAGTTCAAATCGTCGAGATGCAACTTGGCGAACATGTGGTTCATGCTCGTGACGGAGACGACGCGGTCGGTGATCCGGTCGCCGAGCAGGCAGGTCAGCGCGAAGTGGCCGAGATAGTTCGTCCCCATGTGGGTCTCGAAGCCGTCGGCCGTCCGCGACAGCGGAAGGCCGAGCACGCCTGCGTTGTTCACCAGCACGTCGACGGCGTCCACCGAGTCGGCGAATTTGCGCACGCTGGTCAGGTCGGCCAGATCGAGATGGGCGACCTCGATGTCGCCGGCGATGTCCGCTGCGGCCCGCTCGGACTTCTCGACGTCGCGCGCCGCGATCAACACTCTGTGGCCCGCTGCGGCCAATGCCGTCGCCGTCTCCCTGCCGACACCGCTGTTGCCTCCGGTAACGATGATTCGCACGCGCCTATCTCACCAGCAGCCAACCCTGTGTGTGGCGATAAAACGTAGATCGGCGAACGATTTCTTGCGCCTCCCGCTCGTCGCGGACCACCACCGCGCCCGGCGTGCCGAGCTGAGCGGCCCGTCCTGCCGACCACTGCCGCACGCCTGGGCGAACAACGCACGCGCGAAGCCCTGGCATGGCCTGTGTCGGTTCGATGCGGACACCTGCGACCTCGCCGTCGAACAGCTGGGTGTCGTCGACGACGGCCTCGCCGCGCAGCGGTTCACCGTCGGCACCGCGCCATTCCGCCGCGCCGACGATGACGTGGCCGGTGTCGTCCCGGATCAACGGCACCCGCTGCGCCCTACCGCGTCTCACCCGCCGTGCCGTCCACCATCCGGTGGCGCGGCCGACTTCGACGTCGAGCCGGTCGGTCCGCAGCAGCCGGGTCAGCACCGACGCCACATCCGCGTTGGAACCGACGACGATCAGCCGGCTGGCGCAGGCCGCCGCGGCGTCGATGTCGTCTCGTCCGTCGGCCTTTCGTGCGTGAAGACCGGCCAGTGGCCGAGGCGGGCGTCGGCCGCCGAACAGCAACACCGCGACATCAGTCGTGCTCAACGCGCTCCTTCGGGTACCTGGAGGTCAGGTCGGATACAGTGGCTCACCGGCTGAAACACAATAAGCGGGAGAAACGCCATGCCGGCAATCGTGCTCATCGGCGCTCAGTGGGGCGACGAGGGCAAGGGGAAGGCCACCGATCTGCTCGGTGGTCGCGTCCAGTGGGTCGTGCGATACCAGGGCGGCAACAACGCCGGCCATACCGTCGTCCTTCCGACGGGCGAGAACTTCGCGCTGCATCTCATTCCGTCGGGCATCCTCACGCCCGGCGTCACCAATGTGATCGGCAACGGCGTGGTCGTCGACCCCGGCGTGCTGCTCGACGAGCTCAAAGGGCTCGAGGACCGCGGCGTCGACACCGAACGCCTGCTGATCTCCGCCGACGCCCACCTGCTGATGCCGTATCACGTCGCCATGGACAAAGTGGTCGAGCGGTATGCGGGCAGCAAGAAGATCGGCACCACCGGCCGCGGCATCGGGCCCTGTTACCAGGACAAGATCGCCCGCATCGGGATCCGGGTCGCCGATGTGCTCGACGAGGCCGCGTTGGCCCAGAAGATCGAAGCGGCACTGGAATTCAAGAACCAGGTGCTGGTCAAGATCTACAACCGCAAGGCGCTGGTACCCGAAGAGGTGACCGACAGCCTGCTGACGCAGACCGAGGGTTTCCGGCATCGCATCGCCGACGCCCGCAGGCTGCTCAACGTCGCACTCGACAACGGCGAGACTGTGCTGCTCGAAGGATCGCAGGGCACGCTGCTCGACGTGGATCACGGCACGTATCCGTTCGTCACATCGTCGAATCCGACCGCGGGCGGCGCGGCCGTCGGGTCGGGCATCGGGCCGACGCGCATCACCACGGTGCTGGGCATTCTGAAGGCGTACACCACGAGGGTCGGTTCTGGTCCTTTCCCCACCGAGTTGTTCGACGAGATGGGCGAGTACCTGTCCAAGACGGGCGGCGAGTTCGGCGTGACCACCGGCAGGCGACGCCGCTGCGGTTGGTTCGACTCGGTGATCGCACGCTACGCCACCAGGGTCAACGGCATCACCGATTACTTCCTGACCAAGCTCGACGTGTTGTCCAGCCTGGAGACCGTGCCGATCTGCGTCGGGTACACGGTGAACGGCAAGCGCACCGACGACATGCCGATGACGCAGAGCGATATCGGCATCGCCGAACCGATCTACGAAGAGATGCCCGGTTGGTGGGAGGACATCTCCACGGCGCGCGAGTTCGACGACCTGCCCGCGAAGGCCCGCGATTACGTGTTGAGGCTGGAAGAGCTTGCCGGCGCCCATATCTCGTGCATCGGTGTCGGACCCGGGCGTGACCAGACGATCGTGCGTCGCGACATCTTGGCGCCCTCGTGACCGATCCGCGACTGGAAGATCCCGACTACGACAAGCACGGCGGATTCCCGAACTTCGAAGCGGCGCAACCGGGTCCGGGTTTCGGCCGATTCCTCGCGGCGATGCGGCGGACGCAGGACCTCGCAGTGTCGGCCGACCCCGACACCGACAGCTGGAACGAGGCTGCCGACCTCGCGGAGAAACTGGTGAAGCTGCTCGATCCGTTCGAGGCGCCCGAGGGCGTCGGCCCCGCCAACAGGGTGCCGGCCCTTCCGGGTTCGGGCAGCCTGCTGATGCCGCCGTATGCGGTGACGAAGTTCGAATCCGACGGCGTGGAGCTGACCGTGCAGTTCAGCCGGTTTCACGTAGGCGGCAATTACGCGGTACACGGTGGTGTTTTGCCGTTAATGTTCGACTCCATGTTCGGCATGGTGATTCACGCCTCCGGACGGCCGATCAGCCGGACCGGTTTCCTTCATGTCGATTACCGGAAGGTGACGCCGATCGATACCCCGTTGACGATGCGCGGCTGGGTGCGGGACACCGAGGGCCGCAAGGCGTTCGTCAACGCCGAACTGCGTGACCCCGACGACAACCTGCTGGCCGAGGCCAATGGGCTGATGATCCGCCTGCTGGCGGGTCAGCCGTGACGACGCAGCTGCCGCACCCGCTGACCACCCCTCGCGCGGCGGCGCTGGCCGGTGTGTTGTTCGGGCTGTTGTTCGGGAGCGCGCTGATTCTGATCCGGACCGCGCTGCCCGCGGGCGCCGAGGAGGGCGCGCAGTGGCTGGACGCAGGCAGCCAGAAGATGAGGGTGGCGGCCATCTTGATGCCGTTCGCGGGCATCGCGTTTCTGTGGTTCATCGGCGTGGTGCGCGATGGGTTCGGCCGGCTCGAGGACAAGTTCTTCTCGTCGGTGTTCATCGGCGCCGCGCTGATGTTTCTGGCGATGATGTTCACGGCCGCAGCTATCGGTGCCGGATTGGCAGCCAGCAGTAGGGATGTCGTCGACGCGGCCGCGCATGCGGAGGTGGCCACGTTCGGGCAGATGGTGTTGATCGCGTTGACCAAGACCTATGCGCTGCGAATGGGCGCGGTGTTCATGATCTCGCTGGCCACCGTCTGGCTCAAGACCGGGCTCATGCCGCGCTGGTTGGTTCTCGTGACTTATGTTCTGGCCCTTGGCATTCTGCTGGCCACTGATTTCAGCATGTGGATGACCCTGGCCTTTCCGGTGTGGGTGCTGATCGTGAGCCTGCTACTGCTGGTGCGGGCCGGGGTCATCGACCTCGATCGAGATGGCGACAGGTAGTCACTCCTGTGCGATCGTCAGCGCTTGGGACGGGCAGAGCTTGACCGCCTCGCGCGCCTTGTCCTCCTCGCCACTGGGGATTTCGTCGGCGAGCACCACCACGATGCCGTCGTCATCCTGGTCGAAGAGGCTGTCGGCGACCATCACGCAGTTACCCGCCTGGATGCAGACTTCGCGATCGGCGTGCACCTTCACCAGCCCACCTCCAATGACTTCAAGCCGTAGATGAAGTTCCAGCTGCGGAACGCTACATCGGAAAAGTCCTCGGCGAGAGCTAGATTCGGGAACCGCCGCAGCAGTGCGGGGAATGCGATGCGCATCTCCATCCGCGCCAGCGGTGCGCCGAGGCAGTGGTGCACCCCGTGCCCGAAAGCCAGATGGCCCGGCGCGCCGCGGGAGATGTCGAGCACTTCCGGCGAGTCGATGAAGTCGCCGTCGCGGTTACCCGACGGCATCGACGGGAAGACCAGCTTGCCTGCAGGGATCGTCACGCCCGCGATCTCCACATCGGTCGTCGTGATGCGCGGGATCGCGGTCTGCACGATGGACAGCCAGCGCAGCAGTTCCTCGATCGCGGGGCCGATGGCGTCGGGATCGTCGCGCACGGCGGCCAGCTGCTCGGGGTGGCGCAGCAGCGCCAGCGTGCCGAGTCCCAGCATGTTCGACGTGGTCTCGTGGCCCGCGAGCAACAGCAGTCCCGCGACACCGACCAGCTCACCGTCGGTGAGCTCGTCGCCGTGCTCGCGCACCAGCATGCCGAGGATGTCCTCGCCGGGCTGTCGCCGCGCCCGCGCGACCAGCGTCGTCATGTAGGCGCGTGCCTCCCGTTGGAGTTCCAGGCGCTCGGGGATCGGGATGGAGAAATCCAGTTGTCGTGCGCTGCGCCGCTGGAAGTCGCCTCGGTCGTCGTACGGCACCCCGAGAAGTTCGCAGATCACCAGCGAGGGAATGGGCAGCGCGAAGTTCTCCACAAGGTCGACCGGTGGACCGGCTTTCGCCATCGCGTCCAGCTGCGCGTCGACGATCTCGACGATGCGCGGTTCGAGGCGCTTCATCCGCCTGATGGTGAACTCGGGCGTCAGCATGCGCCTCAGCCGCGAATGCTCCGGCGGGTCGAGGCCGAGCAGATTGCCAGCGCGGTTCGACGCTGCTTCTTCTTCGGAGGGCTGTGGGACACCCTGTATCGCGAAGCCGACCGGACGCTCGTTGGAGAACCGCTCGTGGTCGGAGAGAACGGCTTTGATGTCCTCGTGCCGGGTGATCAGGAAGGACTGCATTCCGAAGGCGTTGATGAACTCGCGCACGCCCTCCGTCTTGCGGATCGCGCCGAGTTCCGGCGTCGGACTGAACGAATCGCGCCGCATGTGCAGCGGCGGCAGCTCAGGGGCTTCGGTCATAACCTGACGCTACTCGCGGAACACGAAGTCATCGATCAGCTTGTTCACCAGCGGCGGGTTCTCCAGCCCGGCGAGATGGGCGACACCGTCGAGCACCGCGACCGCGGAATCCGGTATCGCCTCGGCCATTGCGAGGGTTTCCGGCACCGGGAAGGTGGCGTCCTCGGCGCCCGCGACGACCAGTACCGGCGTCGAGATGTTCGCGAAGAGCGAACGCTGATCGGGCCGAGCCGGCACCACGCTGCGCACCGCAAAGGATGCGGACTCGATGTCGACGTCGGCCACGGTGTCGCGGACGAATTCGACGACCTCGTGGCGGGTGGCGAAGGTGGTCGGGCCGAGGAACGCCTTGAGCACGGAGCGGGTCAGCGGCGGCCGGATGCCGCCGAGCAGTGTGGCCATCCGCAGCAGCAACCCGTACTCGAGCTTCTGCCGTGTGCCAGCGGCCGACGCGGTGCAGTTCATCAGCACGGCATGGGAGATCCTGTCGGGGTGAAGCGCGGCGAACGTGCCGCCGATCATGCCTCCCCACGAGTTGCCGACGAAGTGCGTCCGCGGCTCGCCGAGCGCATCGAGGATGTCGACGATGGAACGTGCGCAGTCGGCGAAATCGAACATCGCGGTCAGCTTCTGGCTCCGGCCGTGACCCGGCGGGTCGACCAGGATCACGCGGCAGCGGTCGGCGAAGTGTTCGGCCGCCGCCGCCCACATATCACCGGTCATCAGGAGGCTGGGCCAGAACATCATGGCCTCGCCGCTACCGCGGGTCTGAACGCGCAGTTGCCCCAGCGCGGTGTCGACCATGTGACTTTCCACCGCTCGAACCGTAGTCCGCGTCGCGGAGGGCGGGCCACCAGATCCGCGGCCCGATCAGTGTGAACACCGCGGGGATGATCACGGTGCGCACCAGGAACGTGTCCAACAGGATGCCAAGGCCGACGATGATGCCGATCTGGGTGAGCACGATCAGCGGCAGCACGCCGAGCACGCAGAACACCGCGGCCAGCACGATGCCGGCGCTGGTGATGACCGCGCCCGTCGCCGACACCGCCCGGATGATGCCCTGTCGGGTCCCGTGTCCG
Source organism: Mycobacterium sp. ITM-2016-00318 (assembly GCF_002968285.2). Lineage (NCBI taxonomy): Bacteria > Bacillati > Actinomycetota > Actinomycetes > Mycobacteriales > Mycobacteriaceae > Mycobacterium > Mycobacterium sp. ITM-2016-00318. The sequence goes on from NZ_CP134400.1 coordinate 466,361, forward strand.
GGTGTCTCCTCACGGGCGCGGGTGACGAGGAAGATCGTGTAGTCGACGCCGAGCGCGACCAGGAACAGGAACGCGAACAGCGGCGCGGTGTTGTCGAGTGCGGGGAAGCCGAAGATGTGCACGCTCGCCCAGCCGCCGAGTCCGAGCGCGGCAAGTGCGCTCAGCACCGTGACGGCGACGAGGATCAGCGGGGCGAGTGCCGACCGAAGCAACACGTAGAGCACGACCAGCACCACGACGAGGATGGCCGGGATGATGACAAGCCTGTCCCTGGCAGCCGCCGCGCTCGCGTCGCGCGCCGCAGCGTCTGATCCACCGACCAGCGCGTCGGGATCAGCGGCGTGAACCGAAACCCGGAGTGCATCAATTGTTTTGAACGCGTCGTCGGATGCGGGTTCAGCGCTCAGCACCACCGACCATTGGCTGATGCCGTCCGATGATGCGCCTGCCGGATCAGCCGACACCACCCCGGGTGTCGAGGTGATCGCCGCCTCCACCTTCTGGGTCTTGTCCGTCGAGGCGATGACGCGGGTCGGATCGGTAAGGCCGCTGGGGAAGTGGGCGGCGAGCGTCTCGAATCCGCTCACCGATTCGGCCTGGACGCGGAACTGCTCGGTCTGTGAGAGGCCGACCGGTGTGGTGGTGATTCCGAGGCAGAGCAGCAGCAGTGCAGCGATCGCCACCGCGGTGACCCGGGCGGGTCTGCGCGCCACCGCGTCGGCGATCCGGTGCCAGACACCGCTGTCGGTGAGAGCTTGGGCGCCGACCCGCGGGACGAACGGCCAGAAGAGCCGCCTGCCGAACAACGCGAGCGCGGGCGGCAGGACAAGCAGCACGAACACCGCGGCCACGACCAGGCCCGCCCCGGCCTGCACGCCGAGGCTTCGGGTGCTCGGCGACGAGGCGAGCACCAGGGTCAACAGCGCGAGCACCACGGTGGCATTGCTCGCCAGGATCGCGGGGCCGGCCCGGCGCACAGCCACCTTGAGTGCCTCGCGGTGATTTTCGTTGCGGCCCAGCTCTTCCCGGTACCGCGAGATCAACAGCAGGGCATAGTTCGTACCCGCCCCGAACACCAGCACGCTGGTGATGCCGGAGGTGGAGCCGTCCGGTGTCATCCCGAACCCCTGGGCGACTGCGCTGCCGACGACGGCGGCGACGCGATCGGCGAAGCCGATCACCGCGAGCGGCACGAGCCACAGCACCGGCGAGCGGTAGGTGACGATCAGCAGCAGCGCCACCACGACCGCGGTCACCGCAAGCAGTGTGATGTTGGCACCGGAGAACGAGTCGGCGATGTCGGCGCCGAAGGCGGGGCCGCCGGTGACCTCGACCTTCATTCCGTCTGGCAGACCGTCGCCCGCCGTCGCGCGCAGGTCCTTCACCGCGTCGCCCAGCGCGAAGCCGGACAATCCGGCGTCCAACGGCACGGTCGCCACCGCTGCCTTGCCGTCGTCGGCCGCCACCACGGGCTGTTGTCTGATCGCGCCGAGATCCGCGGGGGACAGGGGGCCTGCGTCGGTGCGGCTGAAGACGAGGATGGCGGGCACCGTGTCACCGCCCGGCAACTGTGCCCGCAGGTCGTTCGCACGCGTCGACTCCGCGCCGGTCGGTACGGGTACCGGCGACTGCTGGCTGGAGTCGTCGCTGCCGATCAATCCGAGCAGCGCTCCGGAAACGATGAGCACGGCCAGTGCCAACAGCCACGAGAAACGCCCGGTCATGACCACTAATATTTCAGGGACTGAATTATTAAGCAAATGAACTTTCTGAGGTTATGCTCGACGGGTGGCTAATGCCGACCGTATCGAGCTGGAGGCGCTGATCGCGACAGATATGCGGGCGTTGACAGCCGAGTCCGATGAGATCGGCAGGCACTTCGCCGGCCGGCATGACGTCACCGCCAACGACTTTCGTGCGCTGCTGCATGTCATGGTCGCCGAAACCGCCGGAGCGCCGCTCACCGCGGGCGAGCTGCGAAGCCGAATGGGGGTGTCGGGTGCGGCCATCACCTACCTGGTCGAGCGGATGATCGCCTCAGGCCACTTCCTGCGGGAGTCGGATCCCTCCGACCGCCGCAAGGTGATCCTCCGCGTCGCCGACGTCGGGCGGACCGTCGCCCGCGACTTCTTCACCCCGCTGGCCGAACACAATCAGCGGGCAATGGCGGAACTGCCGGACACGGACCTCGCCGCGGCCCACCGAACCTTCACCGCGGTCATCACCGCGATGCGGGCATTTCGCGCGCAGCTCGACGAGCCGTGATCTGGGCGACGAGCCGCTCGGCGGCCACCGACGCGCCATCGGTCCGGATCCGGCCCGCCATCGCTTCCGCACGTGCGCGGATGTCGGGCGTCAGCGCTGTCGCCAGCGCGGCCGACAACGAGTCGGCCGTCGGCGTCGGCCCGTCGTGTGCGGCGCCGATGCCGAGATCGGCCACCCGCCTCGCGAAGTAAGGCTGATCAGCGAACTGAGGCACCACCACCTGAGGTACCCCCGCTGCGGTTGCCGTCGTCGTGGTGCCAGCGCCGCCATGATGGACGACGGGGGCGACGCAGCGAAACAGCGCTTGATGATTGACCTCCCCGACGGCGAAGCAGTCGTCACGGTCGTCGATCAGCGCCAAGTCGGCCCAGCCGCGGCCGACGACGACGCGCATACCCTGCGCGCGCACCGCATCGATGGCAACCCGTGCGACGTCGTCCGGCGCGCGCACGCTGCCCATGCTGACGTACGCCGCAGGTGCGCCGGATTCGAGGAACTCCGCCAAGTCCGTTGGCAGAGGCCGACGGTCGGGCAGGATCCATGCGCCGGTCCGCGCCACGGCGAAGTCGGGGGAGCCGGGCCACGGCGCGAGGATGGGATCGGCCGCCAGCCAGGGTCGGGCGGTGAACACGTGGTCGCGCACATTGGCCACCGGCGGCAATCCCAGCGCCGCCCGGTGGGCGTTGAGCGGTTCGCCGTAGAGCGCCTGCACCCGTTCGGCGTCCACCTGCCACATCGTCTGGTTGTCCGCGCCGGGCGGGAACGGCTTGCCGGGCCGCGGCAGCGGCGAATGGTGCGGTGACGGGATGGGACACGGATGCAGTGCGACGAGCACGTACGGGACGTCGAGCACCTCGGCGATCGTCCGCAGCCCGGCAGGCATCAGCCCCGACGCCACCACGGCGTCACACCCCTTCGCGGCTTCGCCCACGATGTCGAACTGCAAGTCCACGAGCCGGGCCGCCGTTCGCGGCGCATCGGCGGGCGTCAGCGGCTTGTCGCCGTGCAGCAGGTTGCGCAGCGAATCCCCCAGTGGGATCAGCGCTACGCCCGCGCGTTCCGCAAGGTCGGCGAAGTCCGGTGGTGCGCAGATGCGCGCCTCGACGCCGAGCTTTTTCAATTCCACCGCGAACGCCGTCATCGGCTCGACGTCTCCGCGTGATCCCCAGGTAGACAACAACACACGAGTCATAGCCGGCGATTCTGGGGCATGACGGGGGTCTTGCCGCAAGACCCCCCATGCGATATACGTTGAAGTGGGAAGGAAACAAGGCTCCCGCCAGTCAGGTCCGGTTGAGCGTCGCTTCCTCGAGATCCAGCCCGTGCAGCACCGACCTCAGCACTTCGTCGTCGATGTGTCCGTTGTCGCGTTCGGCGATGAACGCCGCGCGTTCGGCGGCCAGCATCTCCAACCGCAGCCGCCGGAACGCCGCCGTCGGGCTTTCGCCGATCTCCTCGTCGGTGCGGCCGAGACGCTCCCACGCGGAATTGCGGCGGCGAGTGTTCCACGCCCGCAACACTTCTGCGGCGCGCTCCGCTTCGGTCGTATCGGACTCGGCGAGCAACTCGTCGAGTCGGTCGGCCGCCGCCCTCGCGGCCTTCTCCTGCGCTGCGGCCGTGGCAATTGCGTCGGTGCGAACCTCGTCGCCCTGCACTCCGAGCTTTCTGATCAGCCACGGCAGGGTAAGGCCGTGCAGTAGCAGCGTGCCGATCACCACGACGAACGTGAGGAACACGATGTGGCTGCGACCGGGAAACGGCTCGCCCGACAGCGTCGTCAGCGGCACCGCGAACGCCGCCGCCAACGAGACCACCCCGCGCATCCCCGCCCAGGCCACGACGAAAACCTCGATAGCGTCGGCGCGGTCTCGCGCGCCCTGATTCGCGGCGAGAGCGTCCGCGGCAGATAGGCGAACGCGTACACCCACAGGATGCGCACCCCGATGACCGTCGCCAGCACCGCGAGCGAGTAGGTCAGCATCGTGGTGAACGGCATGCCCCGAATCTCGTCGATGACGCCCGGCAGCTGCAGGCCGATCATCAGGAAGGCGAACGACTCCAGCACGAGCTGGAGCGCCTTCCACACCGCCTGGTCCTGCAGCCGGGTCTCATAGCCGGCGTGGAAGGACTTCTGCCCGAGGATGAGCGCCGCGACCACCACCGCGAGCACCCCCGAGCCGTGGGCTTCCTCCGCGGTGAGATAGATGACGAACGGCGCGACGAGACCGACGGCGCTTTCCACCAGCGGGTCGTTGAGCCGCCACCGGATGAACGCGATGACGAAGCCCATCGCCAGCCCGATCACGACGCCGCCGCCCGCGGCGAGTGCGAATGTCGCGAGACCGCCGCCCCAGGTGGCCGCGGTGCCGATCGCGGCGGCCAGCGCTACTTTGTAAGCGGTCAGCGCCGTCGCGTCGTTGAGCAGGCTTTCGCCGCTGAGCAGCGTCATGATGCGACGCGGGAGGCCGAGTCGCCGGCCCACCGCCGTCGCCGACACCGCGTCGGGAGGCGCCACGATCGCACCCAGAGTGAGCCCGGCGGCGATCGTGAGATCCGGCACCGTCTTGTACGCGACGAAGCCGACCGCGAACGTCGTCGCCAACGGCAGCCCGACGGCCAGCAGCCCGATCGGCCGAAGATTGTTCTTCAGGCCGACGTAGCTGCTCTCAAGGCCGGCCGGCCAGAGCAGGGGCGGCAGCAGGACGTAGAGGACGAGTTCTGGTTCGAGCTGGATGTCGGTGAACCCGGGAATGGTGCTCACCACCAGCCCGGCGAGTACCAGTGCCAGCGGCGCCGACACGTCGTAGCGGCGCGCGAGCGCGGCCAGCAGGACCGAAAGCACCAGCACCGCGAGCAGTGAGCCTTGCACCTCCACCCACCTCCTATCCTTGGTCAGCATGCGCAAGAGTTCACGCGGACGCGATTCCGGGGCGCGCTCAGCGCCGAAGCTGTGCCCGCACCTCTGCGCTGCAACCTCCGAAGCCGCGCCTCTTACTCCCGGAGAATGCCAGGATTGCGCCGACCTGGACGAGCACACGTGGGCGCATCTGCGGATGTGCGTGACGTGCGGTCACGTCGGATGCTGTGACTCGAGCCCGCATCAGCACGCCAGCGAACACTTCCGCGCAACCGGCCATCCCGTCATGCGATCGGTGGAGCCGGGCGAGGATTGGCGATGGTGCTACATCGACGTCCGGCTCGGCTGAACATCTGGCAGTCTTGACGGGCGATGAGCGAAATCACTGAGTCTGAAGAACCCGCGCCCGAGGACACGCCGGCCGAGGACCCGACCGACAGTAAGCCGATCGCGGCGCGTGACGAGCCGAAAGCGGTGATGTTGCTCGGCTCCGGCGAGTTGAGCCGAGAGTTGACCCTGGCGTTTCAGCGGTTGGGTCGCGAGGTCATCGCCGTCGACCGGTACGCGAACGCGCCCGCACAAGGTGTCGCCGATCGCGCGGCCGTCGTGAAGATGAACGACGCCGAGGCGCTGACCGCGATCATCGACCGGGCGAACCCGCTGTACGTGGTGGCCGAATCGGGCGTCATCGCGGTCGACGCACTGGTCGCCGCCGCCGAGCGCGGGCTCGAGGTCTTCCCGACTCCGCGCAGCGTGCGGATGGCGCAGGATCGCGAGGGTATGCGCAGGCTCGCCGCCGACGAACTCGGTCTGCCGACCGCGCCGTTCTGGTTCGCCGGCTCAGTCGACGAACTCAGCGCGGTGGCCGACCACGCGGGCTTCCCGCTGGTGGTGACGCCGGTTGCGGGTGTGCCCGGCGAGGGCAGATCGGTGCTGCTGCGCATCGACGACGTCGACGCCGCCTGGCAGCGCGCGGTGGCGGCGGGCCGGGTGCCGCAGAACCGGGTGCTCGCCGAGACCGTAGTCGAGGTCGACGTCGAGATCACCCTGATCACGGTGCGAACCACTGGGCCGACCGGGCCTGCGCTGCACTTCTGCGAGCCGATCGGCCACCGCGAGGGCGACGGTGACGCGCTCGAGTCGTGGCAGCCGCAGCAGCTGTCCGCGCCCGCGCTCGACGCCGCCAAGTCGATAGCCGCCCGGATCGTCAACGCGTTGGGCGGGCGTGGCGTCTTCGGTGTCGAGCTGCTGGTGCGCGGCGACGAGGTGTACTTCTCCGACGTCCGCATGCGGCCACACGACAGCGGCCTTGTGACCCTTCGGACGCAACGTCTTTCGGAGTTCGAGCTGCACGCGCGGGCGATCCTGGGGCTGCACGTCGACACCATCATGATTTCGCCGGGCGCAGCGGAGGTCACATATGCCGGCGGTGAGTCGGCACCGGTCGACATCGCGCCGGAGAACGTCAACGCGGTGCTCGGGGACGCGCTGGCCGTCGCCGAGAGCGATGCTCGCCTGTTCAACCGGCCCGACGAAACCGAACCCCGCCGCCGTCTCGGACTCGCGTTGGCCACCGCGCCCGACGTGGTGACCGCACGGGACAGGGTGCGCCGGGTCACCGGCGTGCTGCGCAAACTCTGGTAGCCGTGCCGTCAGAAGAGCAGGCCGACGGGGCGCCCGACCGGCCGACGATGGCCCCGTTCCTCGGTGCTCTGGCAATCATTGTGGTCGTCGTGATCGTAATCTGGTTGTTCAGCGTTTTCTCCGACGACCGGATACCGGAGGATCAACGGGTCGGCACGGCCGCCGTCGGCCAGAACGATGCCCTGCAGCGGGAGAATTACGCCGACTTCAGCACCTACACGTGCGTCGCGGAGCGGGGCAAGGAAGCCGACATCCTTGCGCGTCAACGTGATTCGGCAGCCAAGCGCGGTGCGCGCTTCGTCGACGACGTCACCGACGTAAAGATCGAAGGGGACCGCGCGACGGCGACCGTGACCTATCACTTCGACAAGGCGAAGGACGACAAAAAGCCTGTTCCGATGACCTTCGTACGCGAGGACGGAGCATGGAAGGTCTGTTCGACCGGTCCCAGTTAGGTATGGGACACTCGCGACCGTGAGCTACGCGGGAGACATCACGCCTGAAGAGGCTTGGAAGATACTCAACGATGACCCCGAAGCCGTGCTCGTGGACTGCCGCACCGATGCAGAATGGCGCTTCGTCGGTGTACCTGATCTGACGGAGCTCGGCCGCGAGGTGGTCTACGTCGAGTGGAACCGAACCGACGGCAGCCGCAACGAGGGTTTCGTCGACGACCTCGTCGCAGCTGGCGTTGAACCCGACGACCGCCCCGTTGTCTTCCTGTGCCGCTCCGGGAACCGTTCCATCGGGGCCGCGGAGGCCGCGACTGCGGCGGGGATTGCGCCGTCGTACAACGTGTTGGACGGATTCGAAGGCGACCTAGACGACAACAAGCATCGCGGCGGCACCGGCTGGAAGGCCATCGGCCTGCCGTGGAAGCAGTCATGAGTTCACCCGACTCATCCGGCAAGGATGTGCCGTCGGTGCGCATTCCGGCGGAGCTGCCCGAGGGTGTCAGTCAGGCCACCATCGGGGTACGCGGCGGCCTGCTGCGGTCCGGATTCGAGGAGACATCAGAAGCGATCTACCCGACGTCGGGCTATGTGTACTCAAGCGCGGCCGAGGCGGAGAAGGCGTTCACCGGCGAGATCGACCGCTACGTGTACTCGCGCTACGGCAACCCCACGATCTCGATGTTCGAGGAGCGGCTGCGGCTGATCGAGGGTGCACCAGCAGCTTTCGCAACGGCGACAGGGATGGCCGCCGTCTTCACGTCGCTGGGCGCGCTGCTGGCCGCAGGTGACCGGCTGGTCGCGGCGCGCAGCCTGTTCGGCTCCTGTTTCATAGTGTGCAACGAGATTCTTCCGCGGTGGGGCGTCGAGACGGTGTTCGTCGACGGCGACGACCTGTCGCAGTGGGAAGAGGCGCTGTCGAAACCGACCCAGGCGGTGTTCTTCGAGACGCCGTCCAACCCGATGCAGTCGCTGGTCGATATCGCGGCGGTGTCGGAGATGGCCCACGGTGCGGGTGCGAAAGTGGTGCTGGACAACGTGTTCGCCACTCCGATCCTGCAGCAGGGTTTCCCGCTCGGCGTCGACGTGGTGGTGTACTCGGGCACCAAGCACATCGACGGGCAGGGTCGTGTGCTCGGCGGCGCGATTCTCGGCGACAAGACCTACATCGACGAGCCCGTGCAGAAGCTGATGCGGCACACCGGGCCAGCGCTCAGCCCGTTCAACGCGTGGGTGTTGCTGAAGGGCCTGGAAACGCTGGCGGTTCGGGTGCAGCACAGCAACGACTCCGCACAGCGCATCGCGCAGTTCCTCCAGAACCACCCCGCGGTGAGCTGGGTGCGCTATCCGTTCCTCGAGTCGCATCCCCAGTACGACCTCGCCAAGCGGCAGATGACCGGCGGCGGAACGGTTGTCACCTTCGAGCTGAAGGGCGGTACCAAGGAACGCGCCTTCGAGGTGCTCGACAAGCTGAACATCATCGACATCAGCAACAACCTCGGCGATGCGAAGTCACTGATCACCCACCCTGCGACCACGACGCATCGGGCGATGGGTCCAGAGGGTCGCGCGGCGATTGGCCTCGGCGACGGGGTGGTCCGCGTCTCGGTGGGTCTCGAGGGGACCGAGGATCTCATCAACGATCTGGACCGGGCGCTGGGCTAGGTGTCGCGAAAGTCGGATGCGAAGAAGGCCCGCCGTGCCAAGCGGCAGGCCTCACGGGACGCGAACTGGATTCCCGACACCGTGCTCGACGGGATCGTCGACGACGTCGAACTCGTCGAGGGCCTGGAAAATTTCGACACGCGAATCACCGAGCGGGGCTGGGCTTTCGACGACGACCAGTCCGATGACGAGTTCGTCATCTGGTTCTACCCACCATCGGGCGCGGAGGTCGGCGAGGGTCTCGAGCCGGTGACCACGATCTGGATGCACGTGGCGGAGAACGCCGAGTTCGTGCATCTGATCCGGGTGGGGACGGCGGAGGACGAATTGCTGAAGCCCGACGAGTTCTTCGAGCGCATCGACGTGATCGAGGCCTACCGGTCCGGAGATTCGACGACGCCCTGAGCCGCCTGGGCGCGCTGCTCGTAGCCCTGCCGCTTGTCGCGGTCGAAGTCCAAGAACACGCTGTCGAGGCCGAGGCGCTTGTTGAGCCACCGCCGTCCGCGCGGACCGAGCATCTGCGCGGCCTGTGCGGTGAAGCGCAGCGGAGGCGGCACGGAAACATGGGTTTTCGGCTTCTGGAGCGTCTTGACGATGGCGGCCGCGATGTCCTCGGGTTCGACCGGCTTGATGGCGCCGCCGGACGCCGTGCCCGAGATCAACTCGGTGTTGGTGAACGGCGGCATGATGACCGAGACGTCCACCCCGTGCGAGGCGACCTCGTCGGCGAGTGCGGCCGTGAGGCCGACGACACCGAACTTGGCTCCGACGTAGACCACCTGGCCCGGGACCGGAATGAGGCCCGACAGCGACGCGATGTTGATGATGTGGCCGCGGCGCCGGGAGATCATGTCGGGCAACGCCAACTGGCATCCGGTGATGACGCCGTAGAGGTTGACCTCGATGGACGAGCGGATCGACTGTTCGGACTGTTCGAGGAAAGGCCCGATCGGCATCACGCCGGCATTGTTGATCAGCACGTCGATGTGGCCGCCGCCGTCGGTGCGGGCCTTGTCGAGGAAGGTGGCGAACGACTCACGGTCGGTGACGTCGAGCGGGTAGCCCGACACCGGCCCGAGCGTGGTGAGGTCGGCGACCGCTGATTCACCGAAGGCCACATCGCGGTCCCCGATGACCACCCGCGCACCGCGGGCCAGCAGCGCTTTGGCGGTGGCGAACCCGATGCCGCGGGCAGCGCCGGTGATCGCGATGGTCTTACCGGAGATGTTGTCCATGCGACCAAATTTTACAGGTGTCAAGTTTGTGTTGGAAGCGGTGCGCGAATAGTTCGAGGGCGTGCTCGGTTGATCTAGTGGGGTCGCCAGAACATGGACCGAGGAGCCTTCAGATGAACACGATCAAGAGGATCACCGCTGGTGCGCTGCTTGCGGGAATGCTCGGCGCAGGTGTTCTTGCCGGTGCGGGCGCTGCCGCCGCCAAGCCGTGGCAGCCATGGCCGCCGGTTCCCAACCCGCCGGGTCAGGGCTTTGTTCCGCCGCCGGGGCACTTACAGCAAATCCCGTGGGTGCCGCCACCCGGGCACTGGCCGGTCAACCCCGGATGGGTGAATCAGTGGTGAGCTAGACCGTCAGTGGCCGCAGATACTTGCTCCGTGACTGCTCCAGATGCCTCTTCGGGTATCGCTTTGGCTGCCGCGAGCGCCAATTGCCTACGCTTGAACCACAACCAGACCGCCGCACCTATCGCACCTACCGCAAAAAGCACCGCACCCGCCACGGTGGACCAAGCTCGATTCATGATGCTTCGCCTCGCAATGTTGATTTGTTGACCAAACCGTCAAATTCGGAGTACCCGAAGCTCCGTCGGCTGAAAACCTCTCTCCCACGAAGCCGGGGTTGCTGCGGACAATGAGGCGAAGTCCTTGCCCGAATCGGGCCTCCAGGAATGCGCCTTCGCGCAGTGCGTTAGACAGTTGAGTGATGTCCGCCCACGCCGTCGATGGCCTGCGCTTCCAGGCCGTCGCCCAGCATGACCCGCTGGCCGAACCGCTGTTGGCGGAATTGGCGCTGGAGTACGCCAGCCGATATCGCGCGTCGTTGGACTCGGTGTCGAAATGGCTGCGCACCTATCCTGCCCATGAGTTCGCCCCACCGGACGGCGTGCTGCTGATCGGCCTGCGCGGCGACCGACCTGTCACCGGCGGCGCGTTCCGGCGGTTCGACGACGAGACCGCGGAGCTCAAGCGCATCTGGACCGACAGCCGCTACCGCAGGCGCGGGTTCGCAAAGGCTCTGCTGGTCGAACTCGAATCCGCGATCGCCGCCCGCGGCTACCGGCGCATCTATCTGACCACCGGCGACAAGCAACCGGAGGCCGAAGAGCTCTACCTGTCCACGGGATACGTGCGTCTCGACGAGCCGCTGCCCGCCGAGGGCGACGAGAACTATCCCGTCGCATTCGCCAAGACGCTCGCCTAGCGACCCCGCCACTCGGGCCTGCGTTTCTCCGCCCACGCCCGAATCCCCTCTGCCGCATCCTCGGTCGCCCCAGCGACCTTGCGCATCGTCTCGCCGAACCGCACCGACTCGATCCATCCCATGTCCGCGGTGCGCCACGCCACCTCCTTGGTCGCCCGCTGCGCGAGCGGCGCCGCCGCAGTCAACGTGCGTGCCCAGGTGCGAGCCTCTGCCTGTAAGTCCTCTGGCTTGACCAGTTTCCACACCAGGCCGACCTCCTTTGCGCGCTCGGCGCTCATCGGCTTGCCTGTGAGAAGCAGCTCCATTGCGTTGGCCCAACCCACACGCCCCGGAAGGCGAATCGCCCCAACTATCGTCGGCACTCCGATAGTCACCTCCGGCACGGAGAACATGGCGTCGGTGCTGGCGATCACGAAATCGCAGAACAACACTCCCGTCAGCCCGTAGCCGACACACGGACCATTGACCGCGGCAATGGTCGGTTTGAAGAGCTCCATCCCGCTTTCGAAGGAATTGATCGTGGGCTTCTCCCAGAATGTGCCCGCGAACGTGCCGACAGAGCCCTTGCCGTCCTTGAGATCGCCGCCGGCGCAGAACACATCGCCATTGGCGGTCAGAATTCCCACCCAGGCGTCCTCGTCGCCGCGAAATCGCTCCCACGCCGCATTGAGGTCGTCCCGCAGTGCCCCGTTGATGGCGTTGCGGGCCTCCGGACGATTGAGGGTGATGGTAGCGATGTGGTCTTGCAGCTCATAGGTGACCAGGCTCATGGTTGCACCCTAGTTCTGGTCGTGCGGGCGTATAGGCTGAGTGAGGCTGTCGCACAGGGCGGCGGGGGTGTGGTGGGGTGCAGATTTCGCAGACGACCGTGGGGTGGCTGCTCTTTGCCGCCGCCGCGCTGACGCTTGTCGCCGGTCTCGCCCTGCGGTCGTTTCTCGGCAGGCGGCGAGAAGCACCCGACGACGGGGACCTCGATGACAAGATCCTGATGCCGACGTTCGTGCTGTGTTGCGGTCTCTGCCTGACCGCGATCTTTCTGCTCGGCTACGAAGCGCTCGCCTAGCGGGGCGTCGCCCTCTCGCACGCTTCGCGGATCGGGCCCCGCCACACCTGGCCGTGCCCGGGCACCAGCACATCGGTCTCCAGCAACGCCAACGCGGCCAAGCTGCGCACACAGCCGTTCTGATCGTGGTTGAAAACCTTGTGCAGCAGTTGAGGGCCGGTGCTGGCGGCGACCGGATGTCCCGTCACCAGGGCGTCACCGCTGACCAGCACACCGTCGACGACGAACGAGCAGTGCCCGCCGGTGTGGCCGGGGCTCGGGATGGCCATCGGAGCGCCCGGCAGAACGGCGGCGACGTCCCCGGTCAGCGCCTGTGTGGTCGGGATGCCGTCGTGGGTGAACGCGCCCTTGCGGCTGATCGCCACCGACCATCTCAGCCAGCGCGGCTGCCAGACGTGGGCGGCGACATCCACCGGCGAGGCCTGCTCCAGATACTCGCGCTTGCTGTGGCCGACCTCGTCGGCGTGGCAATACACCGGTGTGCCACGGGTTTTGGCGAACCAGATCGCCGAACCGAAGTGGTCGATGTGGGCGTGTGTCAACAGGATGGCGCGCAACTCGTCGACCCCGAATCCCAGCTGGCGTATCGAAGCCACCACGTCGTCACGGTCGCCGGGGAAGCCTGCGTCGATCAGGATGACGCCTTTGTCGTCGGCGACCAGGGTCCAGTTGACCAATTCGGTGTGCGCGAAATGGACGCTGTCGCTGATGGCCGTGAGAACCGCTGCCATGAGGCGAGTGTAGGTAGTGGAGTAGAAACGAACATGTGCCTGAACTCAAACTTGGATACAAGGCGTCGGCGGAGCAGTTCGCGCCCCGTGAGCTCGTCGAGCTGGCCGTTGCGGCAGAAGCGCATGGGATGGACAGTGCCACGGTCAGCGACCACTTCCAGCCGTGGCGCCACAAGGGCGGCCACGCGCCGTTCTCCCTGGCGTGGATGACTGCGGTCGGTGAACGCACCGAGCGTCTGGTGCTGGGCACCTCGGTGCTGACGCCGACGTTCCGCTACAACCCGGCCGTCATCGCGCAGGCCTTTGCGACCATGGGTTGTCTCTACCCGGACCGGATCTTCCTCGGTGTCGGGACCGGTGAGGCGCTCAACGAGATTGCGACCGGCTACGAGGGCGACTGGCCGGAGTTCAAGGAGCGCTTCGCTCGGCTGCGCGAGTCGGTCAAATTGATGCGCGAGCTGTGGCTCGGCGATCGCGTCGACTTCGAGGGCGAGTACTACCACACCAAAGGCGCGTCGATCTACGACGTTCCCGAGGGCGGCATCCCCGTCTACATCGCCGCGGGCGGGCCGGTGGTCGCCAAGTACGCGGGCCGCGCGGGGGACGGCTTCATCTGCACCTCTGGTAAGGGTGAGGAGCTGTACAAGGACAAGCTCATCCCCGCCGTCAAAGAGGGCGCCGAGGCCGCCGACCGCAACCCCGAGGACATCGACCGGATGATCGAGATCAAGATCTCCTACGACCCGGACCCGAAGCTGGCGCTGGAGAACACCCGGTTCTGGGCGCCGCTGTCGCTGACCGCCGAACAGAAGCACAGCATCAACGACCCGATGGAGATGGAGAAGGCGGCCGACGAGCTGCCCATCGAACAGGTCGCAAAGCGCTGGATCGTGGCGTCCGACCCCGACGAGGCCGTCGAGAAGGTGGGCAAGTACGTGAAATGGGGACTCAACCACCTGGTTTTCCACGACCCCCGCAACGACCAGCGTCGGTTTCTCGAACTCTTCCAGAAGGATCTGGAGCCCCGGCTGCGCCGCCTCGGCTGATGACCACCGGCATTTACGTGGCTTCGCCCGAGGGCGACACCGGCAAGTCGACGATCGCCCTCGGAATAATGCACCGGCTGGCGGCCACGGTCGCCAAGGTCGGGGTGTTCCGCCCGATCACCCGGCTGGGTGAAGACCGCGACTACATCCTGGATCTGCTGTTGGCCCACACCACCGCCGGTCTGACCTACGAGCAGTGCGTCGGCGTGAGTTATCAGCAGCTGCACGATGATCCGGACGCAGCCATCGCCGACATCGTCGACCGCTATCACGAGGTCGCCGACCAATGTGACGCCGTGGTGATTGTCGGCAGTGACTACACCGACGTGACCACCCCGAGCGAACTCGACACCAACGCCCGTATCGCGGCGAACCTCGGCGCGCCGGTGGTGCTCGCGGTCAAGGCCAAGGACCGCACACCAACGGAGGTCGCCCTGGTAGTCGAGCTGTGCCTGATCGAGATCTCGGGCCAGCACGCCCACACCGCCGCCGTGGTGGCCAACCGGTGCGACCCGGCGCAGATGGGCGCGGTCAGCGACGCGCTCAAGGACTTCGAGCCGAAGTCATACGTGCTACCCGAGGAACCGCTGCTGGTCGCCCCCGCGGTCGGTGATCTCGAACGCGCCGTCGACGGGTTACTGGTCAGCGGTGACCGGGAACTGCTCAAGCGCGAAGTGCTGGACGTGCTGGTGGCAGGCATGACCGCCGAGCACGTGCTGGAGAGGCTCACCGAGGGCGTCGCGGTGATCACCCCTGGCGACCGCTCCGACGTGGTGCTCGCGGTCGTCAGTGCCCATGCGGCCGAGGGCTTCCCGTCGCTGTCGTGCATCATCCTCAACGGCGGTCTCGAACTGCACCCGTCGGTGAACAAGCTGGTCGGCGGACTGAACCAGCGGCTGCCGATCATCGCGACGACGTACGGCACGTTCGAGACGGCGAGCAGGGTCGCCGGCACAAGGGGCCGGGTGACGGCGTCGTCACAGCGCAAGATCGACACCGCGATCGAGCTGATGGAAGCCCACGTCGACACCGCAGATCTGCTCACCCAGCTTGCGATTCCGATCCCGACGGTCGTCACGCCGCAGATGTTCACCTACCAGCTGCTCGAACGGGCACGGGCCGACCGCCAGCGCATCGTGCTCCCGGAGGGGGAGGACGACCGGATCCTCAAGGCGGCGGGCCGGCTCATCCAGCGCAACGTCGCAGAGCTGACGATCCTCGGCGATGAGCAGCAGATCCGTGCGCGCTCAGCGGAACTCGGTGTCGACCTGTCCGAGGCCACGGTGCTCAACCCCCGCACCAGCGAGCTGTGCGATCAGTTCGCCGAGCAGTACGCCGAGCTGCGCAAGCGCAAGGGTGTCACCGTCGAGCAGGCGCGTGAAACCATCCACGACGTCTCCTACTTCGGCACCATGCTGGTGTACAACGACATGGTCGACGGCATGGTGTCCGGGGCGATGCACACGACGGCACACACCGTGCGACCCGCTTTCGAGATCATCAAGACGCTGCCGGGCATCACCACCGTCTCCAGCATCTTCCTGATGTGCCTTTCGGACAGGGTGCTCGCCTACGGTGACTGCGCGATCGTGCCCGACCCCACTGCGGAGCAGCTCGCCGACATCGCGATCTCGTCGGCGCGCACGGCGGCCCAGTTCAACATCGAGCCGCGGGTGGCGATGCTGTCGTACTCGACGGGAACCTCGGGAACCGGCGCAGACGTCGACAAGGTCAGGGCGGCAACCGAATTGGTCCGCGAGAGAGAACCCGATCTACTTGTCGACGGGCCCATCCAGTACGACGCGGCCGTCGATCCGACCACCGCGGCGAGCAAGATGCCCGATTCGGAGGTGGCGGGCAGGGCGACGGTGCTGATCTTTCCCGACCTCAACACCGGCAACAACACCTACAAAGCCGTGCAGCGCAGTGCGGGCGCCATCGCCATCGGGCCGGTGCTGCAGGGGCTGAAGAAACCGGTCAACGACCTGTCGCGAGGCGCGTTGATCCAGGACATCGTCAACACCGTGGCCATCACCGCGATCCAGGCGCAGACGCAATGACCGTCCTCGTGCTCAATTCTGGCTCGTCGTCGGTGAAGTACGCCGTGGTCGACCCGGATTCGGGCGAGATGCTCACCGACGGCATCGTCGAGCGGATCGGTGAGGGCGAGGTGCCCGATCATGCCGCGGCGATGCAGGTGGTGTTCGACGAGTTGTCGGACCACATGGCAGGCATCACCGCTGTCGGCCATCGGGTTGTGCACGGTGGACCGGACCTGTACCAGCCGACGCTGGTCGACGACGCGATCGTCGCCGAGCTGGAGGAGCTCGCGCCGCTGGCCCCTCTGCACAACCCGCCCGCCGTGCTCGGCATCCGGGTCGCCAGGGATGCGCTGGGAGGCCTGCCGCACATCGCCGTCTTCGACACGGCGTTCTTCCACGACCTTCCGGCCGCCGCCGCGACATATGCGATCGACCGGGAAGTCGCGCGCCAGTGGCGGATTCGGCGGTACGGCTTCCACGGCACCTCGCATCAGTACGTCAGCGAACAGGCGGCGCAGTTCCTCGGCACACCCGTCGAGTCGCTGAACCAGATCGTGTTGCACCTCGGCAACGGCGCATCGGCGTCGGCGATCGCCGCGGGCAAGCCGGTCGACACCTCGATGGGCCTCACGCCGATGGAGGGCCTGGTGATGGGCACCAGGTCCGGCGACGTCGATCCCGGCATCCTCACCTATCTGGCACGTACCGCGGGGATGAGCGTCGAGGACATCGAGACGATGCTGAACAAGCGGTCCGGTGTGCTCGGCCTCGGCGGATCGATCGACTTCAGGAAGCTGCGCAAGAGCATCGAGTCCGGTGACACGGCAGCGCAACTGGCCTACGCCGTCTACATTCACCGGCTACGCCGCTACATCGGCGCATACCTGGCGGTGCTCGGCAACACCGACGTCATCACCTTCACCGCGGGAGTTGGTGAGAACGACGCGGCCGTGCGGCGGGATGCGCTTGCGGGCCTGAGCGGGCTCGGTATCGAGATCGACGCGGGCCGCAATGAGAACGGCGAAAACTCCGCACGCCGGATATCCACCGACAAGTCGACGGTGACGGTGCTGGTGATCCCGACGGACGAGGAGCTGGCCATCGCGCGGGCCTGCGTGAGCGTCGTCCAGGACTGACACTGGTTCGAAATCCGTCGTTCGGCGGCAGCCGAACTATGGGGATTTTCGCTTATTGGCCACGGGTTGGGCATCGGTGCCCTTGGTGAGCCGGAGTGCGAGCAAGATGTCGAAGAACGTGATGAACAAACCCCACCAATACATCCACTTCAGCGACGGATCTGGGTCCGATACGAAGTATCCGATGAGGAAGATCGGCCCGACGATGCCGAAGACGAACATCATTCCCTGAAAAACCAGATAACGCTTGAACGTCTCCACGCGGCGAGTGTAGAAGGTGCTGGTGTGCCGCGAAATAGCATTCCTGGTTGTGATTTCGCGGTAATCACGACCACCCCTGCTATCTCGCGGAGTTCGAATGGCCAGCGCGATATGAACTAGAAGGTGCTGGTCGGCCGGACGCTGTTGGCGAGGTCGACCAAGGAGTAGCGGTGCGCCTGCGACGGCGCGACCCTGGCCAGGCTTCGCAGCGAGGCTTCCACGCCGAGCTGCAGCCCGTGCTCGGTGAACGGGAATCCGAGAATGTGGTTGGTGCTGGCGCTGTGGTCCGCCAGCCAGTCCATCGCGGTGCCGAGGACCAGCGCGCGAATCTGCAGGACCCGCGGCTCGGAGTCGGGCAGCGCCTCCACCCGCCGGGCGGCGTCGCGGATGTGCCGTTCGGTGATCTCGGTCATCGACCGGCCGGACAGCAGCGTCACCGCGCTGGTGAGCCGAGCCGTCGTGAAATGCCGTGAGGTGGCGGGGACCTGGTCCAGCGTCTTGACGGCGGCGTCGCGGTCACCCGCCGCCGACTGCGCCCGAGCCAGACCGAAGCCCGCCGAGATGATGCCGTTGTCGGTGCACCACACCGTGTTGTAGAACTTCCGTTCGTCGGGATTGCCCGCCAGCTCGGCGGTGGCCGCCAACGCCAGCTTGGGGGCCAGCTCACCGGGCAGGGTGTTCAGCACCTCGGTGAAATGCTTTGTGGCCGACTCGTAGTCGGCGGTCAGCATCTCGGACACGGCGCGAAACCACGTCAGTCGCCACTGCTGAGAAACGTCACGGCTGGACGCCTTCCAGCCCACCCGGCCTGCCAGATCGTCGAGCTTGCGGGTGGCCTTGGCGACATCCCCGAGATCGAGCAGGGCGCGCACTTCCATCAACGGCAGCTCGACCGATTCCGACAGGTCGATGCCCTCGGAGTCCAGCGCACCGTGGCGCGCGGCGCGCAACTGGTCGAGCGTCTGCACCGGCTGGCTCAGCACGCTCGCCGACAGCACAGGTGCGCCCACATCCGTCGGGTCGACAAGCGGCACCGGCAGCGCCTTAACGATCTCCTGCGCCGTCAGCCTCTCCGAATGCACCTGCCCGTCGAGATAGACGTCGGTGTGCGCGACGAGCAGGTCGATGCCGAAGGTCGATCGGGTCGGGCTGAAGACCGTCGAAAGACCGGACCGGGGCGTCCCGGTGTCCTGCGCGACCACTTCGCGCAACACCCCGAGCAGCTGGCTCGTCATCACCTCGGCGCTGCTGAACCTGCGGCGCGGGTCGGGATCGATGGCCCGCCGCAGCAGCCTCGCGAACGAGTCGTAGTCGGCGAGCACCGGGTCGTCTTCCGGTAAGCCGTCGACGAAGCGGCCCCTGCGCATACGCAGGTTCAGCGTCAGTGCCGCAAGGGTCCGGCCGACGGTGTAGATGTCGCTGGCGACCGTCGGTCCGGTCCGCACGATCTCCGGCGCCTGGTAACCCGGTGTGCCGTAGAGGTATCCGAACGAATTGATCCGCGACACCGCACCGAGGTCGATCAGCTTCAGCTGATCCTCGGTGATCATGATGTTCTCGGGCTTCAAGTCGTTGTACGCCAGCCCGATGGAGTGCAGATAGCCCAGCGCGGGCAGGATCTCCAGCATGTAGCCGATGGCCTCGGCGACCGGCAGCTTGGCGGTCCTGGCCTGTTTGAGCGACTTGCCGCCGACGTACTCCATCACGATGTAACCGACGGGGTTGCCGTGCTGATCGGGGTGCTCGACGAAGTTGTAGATCTTGACGATCCCTGGGTGCGTCACCTCGGCGAGGAACTGCCGCTCGGCCATCGCGATCTTCTGGGCCTCTGCGTCCCCGGAATGCACCAGACCCTTGAGCACGACCGGCCGTTCGTTGACGTTGTGGTCGAACGCCAGATACACCCAACCAAGACCGCCGTGCGCGATACAGCCCTTGATCTCGTATTGATCGGCGACCATGTCACCGGAAACCAGTTGCGGCAGGAAAGAATACGCGCTGCCGCAGTGGGGACACCAGCCTTCCGACAGTGCTCTGCCGTCGGAAGAGGACCGGCCGACGGGCCTACCGCAGTTCCAGCAGAACCGTTTCGACTCGGCGACAACGGGATTGGTCATCAACGCCGACAGCGGATCGATTTCGCGCACCCGGGGAATCTCCACCAGCCCGCCGCCGAGGCGCCGGGTCGGTGACAGCGCCCGCGTCATCGTGGTCGAATCCTCGGGTTCGGTCTCGGCCGTGCCGACCGACATGCCGTCCGTGTCGTCGAAATGCGGCCGGAAAACTGCCTGCGTCGCCATCGGGCGAATCGTCGACATGGAATCCATGTCGAGGTCTTCCAGCGCCGCCGGTTGGGTGCTGGGCCCGTCGAATTCGTCCTCTGCCGTCGACATCAGCCCGAATACCTCGGAACGGGCGGCGCGGGCGGCGCGCCCAGCACCGTCAACCACTTGCGGTACAGCGTGTTCCACGTGCCGTCGCGGCGGACGCGGTCCAGCGTGCCGTTGACGAACCGGACCAACCCGGTGTTCTCCAGGTTGATGCCGATGCCGTAGGGCTCCTCGTTCATGCTCGGGCCGATGATGTGCAGATACGGGTCTTGGGCCACCAACCCGGCGAGGATCGAGTCGTCGGTGCTGACGGCATCGACCTGACGCTGCTGCAGGGCCACCAGGCAGTCGGCCCACGTGACGACCTGAATGACGATCGGCGACGGGTTGATCTCCTGGATCCGCTGCAGCGACGTGGTGCCCTTCACCGCGCAGACGCGCTTCCCGGACAGGTCGCTGGCCTGCGAGATGGTCGAATCGCGCGGCGCCAGAATCCGTTGATTTGCAACGAGATACACCGTGGAGAAGTTGACCAGCTTCTTGCGTTCGCAGGTGATGCTCATGGTCTTGACAACGATGTCGACCTGGTTGTTCTGCAAAGCCGTGACGCGATCGGCCGACGACAGAATGCGGTACTCGACCTGTGACGGCGTGCCGAAGATGTCGCGCGCGACCTCGCCCGCGACGTCGACGTCGAAACCGGTGATCTCGCCGGTGACCGGGTCGCGGAAGCTGAACAGGTTGCTGCCGATGTCGAGCCCGACGATGAGCCGCCCGCGGGCCTTGATGTTCTCGACGGCCTCGGCGGCGTCCGCGCTGTTCCCGAACGGCCGCAGGCTGGCGGTGAGATCGCACTCGTCGTCGGTGTCCTCGGGCACCGGCACCAGCTCCGGCGGCAGTTCCTCCATGCCTGCGGGCGTCGGCGGCGGAAGGGTGAGGCTCGGCGTCGGCGTAACCCCTTCCGCGCGGCCGCAGCCCGCCAGCACGGTCACTATGGCGACCGCGACGCAGAACATCTTGAGCCTCATCAGCGGTACTCACTCAGCCGAGGCCACAGCCCGAGCGCCACCGCGATGGCCGCGACGACGGACAGCACCGCGGCGCCGACGGTCGCACCGGACAACACCCGCCGCGCGTTGAGGATGTCGCTGCGCAGTTGCTCGCGGCTCTCGGCGATGCCCTTGTTGAGCGCCTCGTCCAGCCGATCGAACGCGGGCGTCGAGTCGTCCTCGCTGCGGCCGAGCGCGACCTGCGTGGCCGCCTGGTAGTTGCCGACCGCGATGTAGGAGCTGATCCGGTCGTCGGCCGCGCGCCAACGGCGCAACAGCTGTTCGGCGTCGGACAGATCGCCCTTGTCGATCGCGTCCTCGCGACCGAGGTATTCGGAGAGTTGCTGCTGCATGGTGTCGATGCGTTGGTAGTAGGACTGCTTGCGGACGCTCTCGTCGCCGCGACGGATCAGCGACAGCGTCTCGTCGGCTCGCGCCTGCTGGGCCGTGATAGCCAGCGTAGTCACCGTTTTCAGCGACTCCGCGGCGGTGTCCTTCGCGCTGCGGCTGTCGATGGTCGAGATCACCAAGGCCGTGAAAACCCAGATGAGCATGATCAGCACGGCCATCCCGCCCGCCACGAAACCGATGTTGACGCGGCGCCTGGTACGGCGGGCCAGCCAGCGGTTGGCGAAGGCGCCGAACAACAGCGTCGCCAGCACCACGAGGATCACCGGTGCGGGGATGCGGGTCGACGCCGTCGTCTCCCTGTCGACGCGCGCCGAGGTTTCCTCGTAGAGCCGTTGCGCGTCGGGCAGCATCGTCTGCTGCATCAGCGCCGACGCCTCGGACAGATACGACGAGCCGACCGGGTTGCCCGCCCGGTTGTTGGTGCGCGCCGTCTCGACCAGCCCGGTGTAGACGGCGAGGTTGGCGTTGATCCGGCCGAGCAGCTGGATCAACGTCTCGTCGGTCAACCCGCTCGACGCCCGCGTCACGGCGTTGGCGGCGTCGGTGATCGCCTGTTCGTAGCGCTGTCGGACGTCGCGGGGTTCGGCACCCGCGATGAACGCCGTCGCGGCTGCGGCATCGGCGACCGAAAGCGTCGTGTAGAGCTGGCCGGCCGCGAAAGCCAGCGGCTCGGTGTGCTCGAGCACGGCGGTCAGCGCCCGCTGGCGATCGTTGACGGTGGTCGAAGTGGCAAACGCGCTGGCGATCACGAGAGCCGAGAGCACGATGCCGATGGTGAGGATGCGACCAGGGGTCGTCCAGAGGAACCACCAGCGTGGGTGCGCGGGTGTAGCCGGCGACCGCGATGCGAGCGGCTCGGTCGACGGGTGCGCCAGCTCCACGGTCACCGGTGCGCGGACCTCATCTTTTAGCTACTTTCCGACTGCTCTTCCGATCAACTTCCGACTCTATAAAAGAATTCTAAGAGTTATTCGAGTGACGTGTGGGCATTCGAGGGCCGCGGGTTTGCACCGGCGTTGCCTAAGCTGAATGCGTGCGTGGCGACGGTGACGGCTGGGTGGTGTCGGAAACCGGCATGTATTGGGGCAAGCACGGTGCAGCGGGTCTGCTTCTGCGTGCGCCGCAAGCCGACGGTTCGGCGGCCGTGCTGCTACAACACCGCGCGCCATGGAGCCATCAGGGCGGCACATGGGGACTTCCCGGCGGCGCCCGCGACAGCCACGAAAGCCCGGAAGAGGCCGCGGTGCGCGAGGCGCATGAGGAGGCGGGGCTCACCGCCGACCGCCTCGTCGTGCGCACGACGGTCGTCACCGCTGAGGTCTCCGGGCCGGGCGGCCCGTATTGGACCTACACGACCGTGATCGCCGACGCGCCCGAACAGCTCGAGACGGTGCCCAACCGGGAGAGCGCCGAGCTGCGCTGGGTGGCCGAGGACGAGGTCGCCACGCTGCCCCTGCACCCCGGGTTCGCCGCGAGCTGGGCCGAGCTGCGCGCCGTCGCGGCCACTATCCCGCTGATGCAAGCCGAGCTTTGAGCCTGCTCGCGGCCGCGGCGGGGTCGTCGGCTGCGGCGATAGCCCGCACCACGACGACGCGCCGCGCGCCCGCGTCGAGCACTTCGGGCAACCGCTGCTCGTCGATGCCGCCGATCGCGAACCAGGGTTTGGCTGGGTTCATCGACGCGGCGGTCCGCACGAGGTCCAGACCAGGCGCAGGCCTGCCCGGCTTGGTCGGGGTGGGCCAGCACGGGCCGACGCAGAAGTAATCGACCGATTCTTCGACGGCGGCAGCGACTTGCTGTGGGTCGTGCGTGGAGCGGCCGATCTGCTGGTCAGACCCCACGATGTCGCGGGCGATCGTCAGCGGTAGGTCGTGCTGGCCGAGATGCAGCACATCGGCTCCTGCTGCGCGGGCGATATCGGCGCGGTCGTTCACCGCGAACAGCGCGTTGTGGCGGCGCGCGGCGTCGGCGAGTATTTCCAGCGCGGCCAGTTCATCGCATGCTTCGAGGGGTCCGAACTGCTGCTCGCCCGGCGAACCCTTGTCACGCAACTGGATGATGTCCACCCCGCCTGCGAGAGCCGCGTCGGCGAACGCGGCGAGATCGCCGCGCTCACGGCGCGCGTCGGTGCACAGGTACAGCGACGCCGACGCAAGCCGGGCCGTCGGATCCTGAAGGGCAACCACACCGCGAGGGTAATGTGGACCGTCGACACGGGAGTCCGGAGAGCGGACTGAGAGTGGGCACACCGGCTGACGCACCTGCCCTGACCGTCGAACCTGATCCGGGTCATGCCGGCGAAGGGAGGGGAGAAGATGTCTCACAGGTCCGACAAATCCATTGCCGTCATCGGCGGTGGCGTCATCGGGCTTTCCATCGCACGCCGGGCCGCGCTCGACGGCTATCCGGTGAGCCTGCACCGATCCGACGATCGCGGAGCATCCTGGGTGGCGGGCGGCATGCTCGCCCCACACAGCGAAGGGTGGCCACGCGAGGAGGGCCTGTTGCGCCTCGGTCTCGCGTCGCTGGCGTTGTGGCATCGGGGGGGACGCGGCGGTTTCACCGACGGGCTGGGAGAAGGCGTGATCACCGCGCGCGAATCGCTTGTGGTCGCCGTCGATCGCGCCGACGCCGCGGACCTCAGGACGGCCGGGGAGTGGCTGGCCGCGCAGGGTCATCCGGTCAAGGTCACGTCTGCCGCCCGCGATATCGAGCCGCTGCTCGCCCAGGGCATTCGGCACGGCTTCGTCGCCGAGACCGAACTCGCCGTCGACAACCGTGCGGTGCTCGAGGCGTTGGCCGCGCACTGCGACCGGCTGGGTGTGCTCATGCGCCCGCCGGTCGACGACCTCGCAGCGGTCGACGCCGACGTCCGGGTGATCGCCAACGGGATCGACGCACCGACGCTGTGGCCCGGCCTGCCCGTGCGGCCCGTCAAGGGTGAGGTGCTGCGGCTGCGCTGGCGGAAAGGGTGTATGCCGGTGCCCCGGAGAGTGATCAGGGCACGTGTGCACGGTAGGCAGGTGTACCTGGTGCCGCGGTCCGACGGCGTGGTCGTCGGAGCCACCCAGTACGAGCACGGCCGCGACACCGCGCCTGCGGTGACCGGTGTACGGGAACTGCTGGACGACGCCTGCACGGTGATGCCGGCGCTCGGCGAGTACGAACTGGCCGAATGCGCGGCCGGCCTGCGTCCGATGACGCCCGACAACCTTCCGATCGTCGGCCGCCTCGACGACCGCACACTGGTCGCGACGGGCCATGGCCGGTCCGGGTTCCTGCTGGCGCCATGGACCGCGGAGGCGATCGCGGGCGAACTCAACGGTGCTCCGCTGCCAGACTCCGAACTGCTGGAGGTGCGATGAAAGTCATCGTCAACGACGAAGACGTCGAATGCGACGAGCAGATCACCGTCGCGGGTCTGCTCGAGCGACTCGGCTTCCCCGAGAAGGGGATTGCGGTTGCGGTGAATTGGACTGTGCTGCCCCGGTCGCGTTGGCAGACGACATTGTCCGACGGCGCGCGACTGGAAGTGGTGACGGCGGTGCAGGGTGGCTGAGCTCGATGCTCTTTGCGCAAACGGCTCATCGGCCGACAAGCTCACGATCGCAGGCCGCGAGTTCGGGTCGAGGCTGATCCTCGGCACCGGCGGTGCCGCCAATCTTTCGGTGCTTGAGGAGGCGCTGATCGCGTCTGGTACCGAGCTGACGACGGTCGCGATGCGCCGTGTCGACGCCGAGGGCGGCACGGGTGTGCTCGATCTGCTCAACCGGCTGAACATCACACCGCTGCCCAACACCGCGGGATGCCGAGGCGCCGCGGAGGCGGTGATGACCGCGCAGCTGGCCCGCGAAGCACTGCAGACCGACTGGGTCAAGCTCGAAGTGATCGCCGACGAACGCACACTGTTGCCCGATGCCATCGAGTTGGTTCGCGCCGCTGAGCAATTGGTAGACGACGGCTTCGTCGTGCTGCCGTACACCAACGACGATCCGGTGCTGGCGCGGCGGCTGGAGGACACCGGCTGCGCGGCGGTGATGCCGCTCGGCTCGCCGATCGGGACCGGACTCGGCATCGCCAACCCGCACAACATCGAGATGATCGTCGACGGGGCCGGTGTCCCCGTGATCCTGGACGCGGGCATCGGGACGGCAAGCGACGCCGCGCAGGCGATGGAACTGGGCTGTGCCGCAGTGCTTCTCGCGACCGCTGTGACCAGGTCAGCCGATCCGCCGGTGATGGCCGCAGCGATGGCAGCCGCCGTCACCGCGGGCCGCCTCGCGCGGCAGGCAGGCCGGATTCCGAAGCGGTTCTGGGCCCAACCGTCCAGCCCATCTCTATGACGGACCGGCTTACAGGGAAACGGTATGTCGCGCTTGGCAGTTCGATGGCTGCCGGCCCGGGGATCGCTCCGCGCGACAAACACGCCCCGCTCCGCGCCGTCCGCTCGGCGGCCAACTACCCACACCTGGTGGCGCAGCGACTCGGCCTGGACCTCGTCGACGTCACCTACTCCGGTGCCACCACCGCCGATGTGCTGACCGACCGGCGGAACGGCTTGCCGCCACAGGTGACTGCGCTCGACGGTTCCGAATCGCTCGTCACCATCACGATCGGCGGGAACGACGTCGGCTACGTGCCGCTGATGACGGCGGCCGCGCTGCCGCACGCGGTGCGCTGGATGCCGGTGGCCGGTGACCGCGTGCGGGAGTCCGTCGACCCGACCGCCCGCGATCGCGCTCTGGTCGCCGTGGCCGAGAAACTGGCGAACGTCGGGCGCGAGGTCCGATCGCGGGCGCCGCGGGCGCGGGTGCTGTTCGTCGACTATCTGACGCTGCTGCCCCCCGCGGGCGAGGACGCCTCACCGCTTTCGGGGGTCGACGCCGCACTCGGCCGTCGGGTCGCCGCGACGCTCGAACGGCTGACGGCCGAGGCGGCGGAGGTCACCGGCTGCGATCTCGTGCGGGCCTCCGATGCCAGCCGTGCACACCACGCGTGGTCGGCGGACCCGTGGACGACGAAGCCGTCGAGGTACGGTCTGCCGATCCCCGGTAGGCCGTTTCCCGCCCACCCCAACGCTGCGGGGATGCGCGCGGTCGCCGAGTTGGTCGCTGCCTCGGTCGGCTGACAGGATAACCACGATGATCGAATTGGTCGGGCTCACCAAGGTATTTGGGCGGACCCGCGCGGTCGACGAGCTGACCTGCACCATCGAGCCCGGCATGGTCACCGGTTTCCTCGGCCCGAACGGTGCGGGCAAGACCACCACGATGCGCATGATCCTCGGGCTGGACCGCCCCACGTCGGGCAGCGCGACCATCGACGGAAAGCGTTATCGGGAACTTGTCGACCCGCTGCGCCACGTGGGCGCCCTTCTCGACGCGAAACAGACCCATCCCAACCGGTCGGTGCGCGCACACCTGCGGTGGCTGGCGGCGACGAACCGGTTGTCCGCAGGGCGCGTCGACGAGGTGCTGGAGAAGGTCGGGCTCTCGGCGGTCGCGGCCAAGAAGGCGGGCACGCTGTCGCTGGGTATGAGCCAGCGGCTCGGCATCGCGGCCGCACTGCTGGGCGATCCGCCGGTGCTGCTGTTCGACGAGCCGGTCAACGGCCTCGACCCCGAGGGCATCCGGTGGGTGCGAACGCTCATGCGCACGCTGGCGGATGAGGGTCGAACCGTCTTCGTGTCCAGCCATCTGCTGGCCGAGATGTCCAACACCGCCGACCGGCTCGTGGTCATCGGCCGCGGCAAGCTGATCGCCTCGACGACGGTGGCCGAGTTCGTCGGAAGGGCCGACGGCGTCAGGGTGCGAAGCCCGCAACTGGACACGCTGCGCACGGTGCTGACCGAGTCCGGCATCGAGGTCGGCGATGACGAGGCGGCAACGGCGCTGCTGGTACGCGGCGCCGCCTGCGAGGTGGTCGGCGATCTGGCCGCGCGCAACGGAATAACGTTGCACGAGTTGACCTCACAGCAGGCGTCACTGGAGGACGCGTACATGAAACTCACCGACGACGCCGTGCAGTACCGGGCGGCGACATGAGCGCGCTGGCGGTGATCAATGCCGAACGCATCAAGCTGTTCACCACCAGGTCGCTGCTGTGGTCGGCGGCCGCGATCGCGGTGCTGAGCCTCGGGCTGGCGGCCATTCAGGCGTCGACCACATATGGTCCCGGCACGGTCGCGCCAGAGAAGGCGGCGATGGGCGTGGCCGTTTTCGGCGTCCCGGTCATGATGATTCTCTCGGCGCTGACCGTCACCAACGAGTACCGCAACGGCCTCATCCGCAGCACGTTCGCCGCGGTGCCGAACCGGACGCTGGTGCTGCTCGCGAAAGCCCTTGTCGCCGCGCTGATCTCGGGCATCTACGCCGCCGTGATGGTGATGGCTTCGATCGTGGTGGCGCACTCGGATCCCCGTGATTGGCGGCTGGTCGGCGCCATCGCGCTGTATGCGATGCTCGCGGCGGTGCTCGGCGTCGGGGTAGGTGCACTGGTCCGGGCGTCGGCCGGCGCGGTGGCGCTGCTGCTGCTGTGGCCGCTCGTTGCCGAACCGCTACTGGGCAACATGCCCAACATCAGCGGCCGGATCGGCCCGTACCTGCCGTTCGCGAACGCGTTCACCTTCATCGATGTGCAGTGGCTCTACCCGTACTACGCCATGCCGTGGGGACCGGTGTCCTCGATCGTCTACTTCGCGTTCGTTGTGGCTGCGGTGTTCGTCGCGGCGCTGGTCGCGATCAACCGGCGCGACGCATGAGCCGACCAGGCGCAGCCGCTAACGTGGGAGCAATGGTTCGTAAGTCGCGCGGGGTTTGCGCTGTGGTCGCCGCGGTCGGCATGGTCGCTGCCTTCGGTGGCTGCGGCAGCAAGCCCGCCAAGGAAGCCACCAGCCCGCCCTCAACGCCGGCGGCCTCCGCTGCGGCAACCAAGTACGCCGCGACGCTGCGTGGGCGCATCAAGGCCGACGCGATGATGGCGCACCTGCAGAAATTGCAGGACATCGCCGACGCGCACGACGGCAACCGGTCACTGGGCACCGCGGGCTACGACGTGAGCGTCGACTACGTCGCCACGACGCTGCGCGACAAGGGTTTCGACGTGGCGACCCCCGAGTTCGAGGTGCGGCTGGCGTTCGCAGAGGATCCGCAGCTCACCGTGGGCGGCGCGACGATCGAGGCCAAGCCGCTCGAGTACACCATCGGCACGCCCGACGGCGGCGTCTCCGGTCCGCTGGTCGCGGCCCGTGTCGACGACACACCGGGTTGCACGGCCGCCGACTATGACGGCCTTCCCGCCCAGGGCGCGGTCGTGCTGGTGGACCGTGGCACCTGCCCGTTCACGCAGAAACAGGCCGCGGCCGCCGAGCGCGGTGCGGTGGCCCTCGTCGTCGCCAACAACGAGGACGGCGACGAGATGGGCGGCACGCTCGGCGAGGAGTCGAACGTGAAGATCCCCGTCGTCAGCGTCGACAAGGCCTCCGGCGAGCGACTGCGCGCCGCGCCCGGCGACACCACGCTCAAGCTCAAGGCCGGCGTGGAGGTGAAGAAGACCCGCAACGTCATCGCCCAGACGAAAACCGGATCGACCTCCGATGTGGTGATGGCCGGTGCGCACCTTGACAGTGTGAAAGAGGGTCCGGGCATCAACGACAACGGCTCCGGGGTGGCAGCGGTGCTGGAAACCGCGCTGCAGCTCGGCCCCTCGCCGGATGTGCAGAACGCGGTGCGGTTCGGCTTCTGGGGCGCCGAGGAAATGGGGCTGAAGGGGTCGAACAACTACGTCGAGTCGCTCGACGTCGAGGCGCTCAAGGATATCGCGCTCTATCTGAACTTCGACATGCTCGGCTCGCCGAACCCCGGGTACTTCACCTACGACGGCGACCAGTCGGTGGCGCCGAGCCCGAGGAATCCCACACCACGGGTGCCCGAGGGGTCGGCGGGCATCGAGCGCACCTTCGTCGCCTACCTCGAACAGGCCGGTAAGAGCGCGCAGGACACCGGCTTCGACGGCCGCTCCGACTACGACGGGTTCACCATGGCAGGTGTACCGGCGGGTGGACTGTTCTCCGGCGGGGAGGAGAAGATGAGCCGCGAACAATCCGAGCTTTGGGACGGCAGTGCCGACGAGCCGTTCGACCCGAACTATCACAAGAAATCCGACACGCTGGACCACATCGACCGGAAGGCGTTGGAGATCAACGGCGCCGGTGTCGGATACGTCGTCGGTGTGTACGCGCAGGATCAACGCGGCCGAAACGGTGTGCCGATCCGCGACGACCGCACCCGGCACGTCCTTTCCCACTCATGACGCGACCGATCACGGGGGCGGCTGTCATCCTGGTTGTGCTGCTCGGCGGGTGTTCGTCGACACCGCAGCCGGCGACAGATCTCGCCCGCGATCTGGCCGACAAGGTGGGCGTCGATGGGATGTACACCCACCTGCGCAAGCTGCAGGAGATCGCCGACGCCAATAACACGTCGCGCGCCGAGGGCACACCCGGGTATGACGCGAGCGTCGACTACGTTGCGCAGACGCTGCGCGACAGGGGTTTCGACGTCCAGACGCCCGAATACGAGCGGCTCGGCGTGGTCTCACCGGGACGGCCGAGGGTCACCGTTTCCGGCCGTGACTATTCCGTCGACCAGGCCTCCCTGCTGACCGCGACCAAGGCGGGTGGGCTACGGGCCGCGACGCGCAGGCCGCAGAAGCCCGCCGGTTGCACCGCCGCCGACTACGGGGCCACGAAGGCGACCGGCGCCATCGCCGTCGTCGACGACACCGGCTGCTCGATCGTCGACAAACAGAAGACGGCCGTCGGTGAGGGCGCCGTCGGACTTCTCGTCGTCAGCGATCCTGGCGCGCAGGGCAGTCCGAAGCGATTGTTCAGCCCCGGGTACTACCGCGGCCTGACCGTTCCCGTCGCGGTCGTCGACCGGGCCGCCGACGCCTCGCTGCGCCGCACGAATGCGCCGGTGCTGCTGACGCTCGACGCCGATGCGGCGATGGTGAAGTCACGTAATGTGTTGGCGCAGACGAAGACCGGCGATACGCGCAACGTGGTGATGGCGGGCGCACATCTGGACAGCGCCGCGGGAAGTCCGGGCATCAACGACGATGGCAGCGGGGTGGCTGCGCTGCTCGAGACCGCCGCCGCGCTGGGTTCGCAGCCGCAGACCACCAACGCGGTGCGGTTCGGTTTCTGGGGCTCCGAGGAGAAGGTGCTCGCCGGGTCGACGAAGTACGTCGAGGGGTTGGAACGCGATCAACTCGACAACATCGCGCTGTACCTCGACTTCGACATGCTCGGTTCGCCCAATGCAGGCTTCTTCACCTATGACGGCGACCAGTCGGGTCAGCCCAACCCCGACGTGCCCGCCAAAACCGTGCCTGCGGGCTCCGCGGGCATCGAACGCACGCTGGCTGGCTATCTGAACCTGGCCGGTATCCGGCCCGCCGACATGCCGCTGGGCAAGGCAGGTGACTACAGCCCGTTCCTGAGTGCGGGCGTCCCGATCGGCGGAGTCACAACCGGTGCGTCGCAACGGAAGTCGGAGGTCCAGGCGCGCCTGTGGGGCGGTGTCGCCGGTGCCGCGTTCGACCGCAACAACCACCTTCCTGGCGACACCGTCGACAACGTCAACCGTGATGCGCTGGCCGTGACGGGCCCCGCGGTGGCGTTCGCCGTCGGCACCTACACCCAGTCGATCGAGGGTGCGAACGGCGTTTCTACCCGCGAGCAGCGCCGCCGGCATACGCCTTAGCGACGCGGCTGACGAACTGGTACACGCCGTCCTCGTCGGGGGCGAGCGGTCCCGGTCTGGCGTGCGGTGACTGCAGGCCGCGCTGCACGGACTCGCACGCCGCCCAGTCCTGCCGGTTGGTCAGGTCCCAGAAGTCGACGGCATAGGACGGATCGAACCCAGGGCTTTCCGCGACCTCCCTGGGGAACGCCCACGCGCATTCGACGTGCGTGCGGTCCACCGCCAGCGGCGTCATGATGTGGGTCATCACGTAGTCGGGGTGCAGGCTGACGAGAAGGTTCGGATAGCCGACCACGTACATCACCGTGCGCCGTTCGTGTTCCGACAGCCCCTTGATCGCGACACCGCCGCTGGCGCCGGTCAGCGACATCGTCTCGGCTCCTTCGATGATCGACATCCAGCCGCCCATCCACGAGCCGTCGGTGTCGAGGTTCTCACCGCTGTGCGGCGGGCTGATCCGGGACAACTCGGGGTGGATCGTCGAGCAGTGGTAGCACTCCTGGTAGTTCTCGGCGATGACCTTCCAGTTGGTCTCCAGTTCATAGGAGTGCCGGTCCACTACGGTCAGGTCCTCGGGCCGGTATGGCGCGATGACCTCCTCCCAACCCGAGACGTGCTCGGCGAAGTCGGCGTCCTCGCCGCCGGCGTCGACGAACAGATAGCCGTGCCAGTTCACCAGCCGCAGTTCGGCGAGCCGGAATTGGTCGGCGTCGAAGCCGTCTTCGTCCCTGAAACCCGGCGCGTTCCGGACACTGCCGTCCAGCCGGTAGGACCACGAGTGGTACGGGCACACGATGGCGCGGCCCCTCGTGGACTGGTTGTAGGCCAGCAGTTCGTGTCCCCGATGACGGCAGGTGTTGGCGAAGGCGCGGACCTTGTCCTCGCCGCGCACCAGCAGCACCGCGTTCGGCCCGGAGCCGACCGCCTTCTGGGCGCCGACGGTGGCCAGGTCGGACGCGTGGCCGACGCAGGTCCAGCCGGAGAAGATGTGGCGCTGCTCCCACTCGAATACCGCTGGGTCGACGTAGGCCTCCCGCGGCAGCATCCTTGACTGGCCGAACGGGGCCATTGCCGCGGCGACGCCGTCGGCAGGAAGGGGAGCCGGGGAATGCCGTTTGAACATACGGTCAGCCTAATTTATCAAGCCTCTCCGGTGAAGCCGCCCAGTCCGCTGTCGCCGAAGACCTTGCACCGCTTACCGTTTCTTGACAGCAGACTTCTCATCGGCAGGTAGGTTGAGCGCGCGTTCGGCGAAGCGCATCGCTATGTCGTAGGCCACCGTCGAGTCGACTTCGGGATCATCGAGTGCCACCTGGATGGACAGACCGTCGAGAAGCGCGGAGAACTCGAGTGCGAACATCCGCGCGTCGATGTCGGCATCGAGTTCGGCCGACTTGACCGTATCGACGATCATGTTGCGCCAGCGGGCATCGAGCTCGACCCGACCCGCCTTCACCTCGTCGTGGCGAAAAGCCTGCGCCCACAGGTCGAACCACAGACCCCAGGCACCGGGGATCTCATCACTCATCTCGGGCACGCAGGTCCACCTGACGAGCATTGACAGCCGCTCGCGAACAGATGGCGTCTCGGCCAGCATCCTCTCGGCGGCTTCGTAGAACGCCTCCTCGGAGTAGCGCAGCGCATCGACCAGCAGCCGGTCCCTTGTGCCGAAGTAATAGATGACGAGTGCCGAGCTGACGCCGGCGCGTTTGGCGACGTCGGCGATACGGGTGTCCCCAAACCCCCGTTCGCAGATGAGCTCCGCCGCCGCGCGGAGCATTTCGATGCGACGGGGTTCGTTGTTCTCTGTCGCGGGCGCCGGATCCGCCATGTGCTCCCCCTGTAGTAACAGCATTGCCCCTTGTCTACAGACTAACACTTGATTAGATTGAACAGTCAGTCAAGGGGCCGCCGAGGTGTTGCGCGTCTGCGCCCGCGAGATGCTCGACGTGTTGCGTATCCGTCCCTGTTGGATGGCTGGCGCAGTCGACGCGCTGGTGCAGGTGCAGAATCGGTAGCCATGGCATGGGACTTCTCGACCGATCCGGATTTTCAGAAGAAGCTCGACTGGGTCGAGGAGTTCTGCAAGGAGGAGGTCGAACCGCTCGAGTTCGTCTTCCCCTACGCGGTCCGCTCGCCCGACCCGCGGGTGAAGGCCTACGTCCGGGGCCTGCAGCAGCAGATCAAGGACCAGGGGCTGTGGGCGCTGTTTCTCGACGAGGAACTCGGCGGGCCCGGCTTCGGCCAGCTGAAACTGGCGCTGCTGAACGAGATCATCGGTCGCTATTCGGGCGCGCCGCAGATGTTCGGCGCCGCTGCGCCCGACACCGGGAACATGGAGATGCTCGCGGCGTTCGGCACCGACGAACAGAAGAAGCGGTGGCTGGAGCCGCTGCTGAACCAGGACATCTTCTCGGCGTACTCGATGACCGAACCGCAGGGCGGGTCAGATCCCAACCTGTTCAGGACCACCGCCGTGCGCGACGGCGACGAGTGGGTGATCAACGGCGAGAAGTGGTTCACCTCGGCGGGCCGCGTCGCCGATATCCTGTTCGTGATGTGCACCAACGGCATGTTCGTCGTTCCGCGCAAGACGCCCGGTGTGGAGATCCAGCCGGAGCCCCGCAACCACAACCACATCATCTATCGCGATGTGCGGGTTCCGCTCGATCATCTGTTGGGTCCGGAGGACGGCGCGAAGACGCTGGCGCAGCGCAGGCTCGGCGGCGGCCGGATCCACCACGCGATGCGCACGATCGCGCAGTGCAAGTTGGCCTTCGACATGATGTGCGAGCGCGCGCTGTCGCGCGAGTCGCACGGCAAGGTCATCGGCGAGCACCAGATGGTGCAGGAGAAGATCGCCGACTCCTACGCAGCGATCCGCATGCTGCGGCTGCTGGTGCTTGAAACCGCTTGGAAGATCGACAATACGAGCACCAAGGAGGCGCGCACCGACATCGCGACGGTCAAGTTCACGATGGCCAAGGTGTTGCGTGAGGTGTCGTTCAACGCGCTGCACATCCTCGGCTCGCTCGGCACGACGGACCTCACACCGCTGCAGGCGATGTATGCGAGCGCGCCGACGATGGGGCTTGCCGACGGCGCCGACGAGGTGCACAAGGCCACCGTCGCCCGCCGCGTGCTGCGCGACTACTCGCCGCAGACGCATCCGTACTGGCCGACGGAATACCTACCGGCCAAGCGGGAGGCGGCGTGGGCGAAGTTCGAGCCGAAGTTCGAAGCCGATCCCGGCTTGCGCGAATCTGCCGAGGCGTACAAGCAGTACTTCCGCAACCGGGGTTGAGACTCTTCCGCGAGCAGACGCAACAGGTCCCGTTTCACGGCGTGCCGGGGGACTTATGCGTCTGCTCGCGTTGGAAGGCGTCATCCTATTCGAGGACGAGGGTATGTCGACGGTCGAGTATGCGGCTGACACCATGCCTTGCCGCCTTATGAAATTTGCTTGCGCCGTATTCGGCAGGGCGGCCGGAGTCCGCCGATCGGCCGAGTCGAGACTGAGTGCTAGACGAGTGACCGAGACCTCGGCTGCGTGAGTCGGCCGAAGCGTACAGCAACACTTCCGCAATCGGCGCTAGATGTTCATCCCCGAGAACATCACCCGGTTCGGATCGTACTTCTGGCGAACGGCGCTGAGCTTCGACAGGTTCGGCCCGAAGTAGCGCGAGGCCGGTTGGTTCGCCTCGAGATAGTTCACATAGCCGCCTGCCGAATACTGTTGCACCGCTTGGTGGGCGGCGCCCAGCCAGCCGGCTGCCGCGGACGGGTTCCCGGAAGTTTCGACGTACCACTGCACCAGCGCCGAGTGCTTGCGCCACGGAAACGCCGTCGCCCCAGGCGCCACGGAAGCCAGTGCCCCGTCGAGGGTGTGCATGATCACCAGCATGCGGCCGGCCCCGCTAGGGAAGGCGTTCATCGCCGCGGCGATTCCCTGAGCCGCGCCCGCGTCGATGACCGGGAAGACGTCCGATCCGCCGACGTACCCGAGCGGCGCCGGGTTGAGATTGTCGGCGGCCAGATATCGCACCAGATCGAGATAGTTGAACGTCTGGATGTCGGTGCCGGTCGGTTGCACGCCGACAGCCGAGGTGATCGCGCTCTGCACGCTGCTGCCGGACCCGACCGGGCAGGTCGCCATGATTCGGCAGTGCGTACCCGTCGCGTCAGCAGAGGCTTCGGCCAACGCCCAGTTGTTCTTGTCGGCGGTCCGCAACCAGTTCTGCCACCCGACGAGCATCTGCGCGAACGACTGCGGCGGGTAGTGCAGGTTCACGACGTCGACATCCGAAATGGGGAACGTCGAGAACGTCAGTGAGGTCGTCACCCCGAAATTGCCGCCGCCACCGCCACGCAGCGCCCAGAACAGATCCGGATTCTCGGCGGCCGACGCGGTGACCGCCTGGCCTCCCGGTAACACGACCGACGCTGACGTCAGCGCGTCGGAAAGCAGTCCCGCATGCCGGGACTGGGCGCCGAGACCGCCGCCGAGGGCGTGTCCGCCTGCTCCGACCGACGGGCACGTCCCGGTCGGGATACCCCGGCCCGCAGCTGCCAGCACCTGGTGCAATTCGTACAAGCTGGTCGCAGGTGGTGTCGTGACCCGGCCGCTTGCGGCGTCGTAGTCGGCGCCGCCGGGCAGCGCACGGAGGTCAAACACCAAGGCGCCGTCGGCCGTCGACGCACCGGTGTAGGAATGGCCGCCGCTGCGCGGCGCCACCTGCAGTTTGTTCGCGGCGGCGAACTGCATTGCCTTCTGCACGTCTGCGACCGATGTCGGCGTCACGATGGCCGCCGGCTTCGAGCCGTTGTAGTTGGTGTTGAAGACCTGCTTCGCGGCGCCGAACTGCCCGTTGTCCGGAAGGACGAGGCGTCCGCCGACTGCGGTCGAAAGTCCTTCCCAGCCCGTCGCAAGCGGTTCTGCGGCCGCGCGTGCCTGACCGAGTATCGTGCCTGCGGCCAAGGCTCCTGCGGCACCCCTCAGAAACGTCTGGCGGGAAATCTCACGCGCCACTGTCGCGCTCCCGCGTTTGCGTCACAACTGGGATTGTCGACCAAGATCAGACGAAAACCGGTGCCGCGCACAACCTGTTGCGCGACGGTGACCGAACAGAGATCAGACGGGAATGACATCAGCGAGCGCTCACTGTGGTACGGGTTCACCGCTGAAATCTGTACCTGAGTGAGCACTCGCCAACCCGAACAGTCCCACCGTCGGCGGTGCTCGAAGGTCAATGAGCCGGCCGGCCCCGCAGCCGGACCGACAAGCACGTCACACAGCCTTCCAGCTTCTCGAACTCCGAGACGTCGACGGGGACAACCCGGTAGCCACGCTGCTGGAATAGCTCGGCTGTCCTCGGCGCTGCCGACGACATCAGCAGCGCGTCGTCGTCGAGCAGCACGACGTGCGCGCCCGGCTCCTCGGGCACGGCGAGGAAGTTCTCGCCCCAGACGCCGGGATCGTCGACGACGGGTTCGTAGCCGATGATCGTCCCGTCGGGTAGCGCGGTCACCGCGGACTTGAGATGCAGTGCCTTCGTCAGCGGGACGCGGATCACGGTGGCGCCGAACGGTTCGAGGTGTGCCTGCAACTGCGCGACGCCCTCGCGGTTCGTCCGACCGCCCACGCCGACCCAGACGTTGCCGCCGTGCTTGAGCACATCGCCGCCGTCGAGGGTGCCCGGCGCTTCTATGCGCACTACGCGGTATCCCGCTGCACGCACCGCGTCTTCGGCGGCGGAGACCTCCGGCCACCGTTGGTCGGCCCCGGGGCGGCAGATCACCGCCAGGTCGCCGTAGACCACCATGGTGTCCTCGACGAACACCGAATCAGGACAGTCCGGCGCAGCGGGCACCTCGTGGGTGATCCAGCCCGCGCTGTTCAACGCGCCGACATAACCGTCCCATTGACGTTGCGCCAATTCGAAATCCACGTCGGCGCTGCGTTCGATATGGGTGATCAACCCGTCTGCGAGCCGTGGCGACGGTCGGCGTATCAGGGCGTGGCGGGCGGTCATGGTTGCACCGGCTCTGTTTCCGCAGCCGTCGCCTGGCGCAGCCCGAGTAGTCGCATTCCGTGGTAGACCACGAGCGCGGCGATCGACCCGAGCGCTATCCCGGTGAACGTCAAACCGCCCAGCTGCCAGGTGAAGTCGGCGATACCGATGATCAGCGGGATGGCCGCGGTCATCTGGTTCAGCGGCTTGGAGAAGTCGACGTCGTTGGTCAGCCAGATCCGCACGCCGAGGATGCCGACCAGCCCGTAGAGCACGATCGTGGCGCCGCCCAGCACGCCGGGCGGGATCGCCGAGATCGCCGCGCCGACCTTGGGGCACAACGCCAGTGCGATGGCCACCGCGGCGGCCACCCAGTACGCGGCCGTCGAGTAGATCCGCGTCGCGGCCATCACGCCGATGTTCTCGGCGTAGGTGGTGGTGGCCGAACCGCCGCCGAAGCCGGCCAGTGTGGTCGCCACCCCGTCGGCGGCCAGCGCGCGGCCCATCAGCGGGTCGACGTCGGTGTCGGTCATCTGGCCGACGGACTTCACGTGTCCGATGTTCTCGGCGATCAACGCGATCACAGCGGGCAGGAACATGGGCAACACGGCCAGGGTGAACGTCGGCGTCTGGAACTCCGGCAGCCCGATCCACGGCGCCGCGGCGATCCCGGCGGTGTCGACGTCGCCGAGTATCAGCGCCAGCACGTATCCGGCGACGACGGCGAGGAAGATCGCGAGGCGGCCGATGATGCCGCGGAAGAACGCCAGGCCGGCAACCAGCAGCACCAGCGTGACGACGCCGACCAACGGACCCTTCTCGAAGTTCGCCTTGGCTGCCGGCGCCAGGTTGAAGCCGATCAGCGCCACGATTGCACCGGTGACCACCGGCGGCAACATGACGTCGATCCAGTGCGTGCCGACGACGTGCACGACAACGCCGATGACGATGAGCGCGACGCCGACGGCGACCAGCCCGCCGAGCGCGCTGCCGGTGCCGTTCAACGCGACCGCCGCCGTGACGGGCGCAATCACCGAGAAGCTCGAGCCGAGGTAACTGGGCAGCCGGTTACCGGTAATGACCAGGAACAGCATCGTGCCGACACCGGAGAACAGCAGCGTGGTGGCGGGCGGAAAGCCGGTCAGCACCGGCACCAGGAAGGTGGCGCCGAACATCGCTACCACGTGCTGGGCGCCGATGCCGATGGTGCGGGCCCAGTCCAGGCGTTCGTCGGGTGCCACGACGAAGTCCGGGTCGGCCTGCGCATCCACGCGTGTCCATGTCAGCGGTATCACGACGAGTATCTTGCCTGGGCTCGCGCGGTTCCGCGGTTATCGGCGCAATCGCCGCACCGCATAGATCGCTGCGCCGAGGGCGACCACGACGGCGCCGGCCACCACCGACGCCACGGGCAGCAGCGCTGCCAACAACACGCAACCCGCCAATCCGATCACCGGAACGAGCTTGCGATCCAACGTCATCGCCGACGCGTTGGCGATCGCGTAGTAGACGAGCACGGCGAACGCCGAGAACCCGATCGCCGAACGAACGTCGGCCAAAGCCGCGACGACCGCGACGACGGCGCCGACGGCCACCTCGGCCCGGTGCGGCACGCCGAACCGCGGGTGCACGCTGGCCAGCGCATGCGGCAGGTGACGGTCGCGGGCCATCGCCAGCGTGGTCCTCGACACGCCGAGTATCAACGACAGCAACGAGCCGAGCGCCGCCACCCCCGCACCGACACGGACCATGGGTTCGAGCCCCGAATGTCCTGCGGCGCTCACGGCGTCGGCGAGTGGAGCGCTCGAGGTCGCCAACGCGGCACCCAGCTGTAGCTCTACAGCTGCTGCGACAGCGCCGTAGACGACGAGCGTGATGCCGAGCGCTATCGGGATGGCAAGCGGGATGGTGCGTTTCGGATCGCGGACCTCTTCGCCGAGGGTGGCGATGCGGGCATAGCCTGCGAACGCGAAGAACAGCAGCGCCGCCGCCTGCAAAAGCCCGCCGATGCCGCCGTTCTCGAAGCGCGAACTGGGCGGGTTGTGGACGGTCCCGTCTCCGAGCACGGCCACCACGACCGCGGCGAGGACGGCGAGCACGATCACCACGATGACGCGGGTCAGCACGGCCGACTTCTGGACTCCCCGGTAGTTGATCGCCGTCAGCGCAACGACCGAGGCCGCCGCGACCGCGTGCGCGTGGTCGGGCCATGCGTAGACACCGACCGTCAAGGCCATCGCCGCGCACGACGCGGTTTTGCCGACGACGAAGCTCCAGCCGGCAAGGTATCCCCAGAATTCGTTCAGCCGCTCGCGGCCGTAGACGTAGGTGCCACCGGACTGCGGGTACAGCGCGGCCAGCCGCGCCGACGACGTCGCGTTGCAGTAGGCGACGACGGCGGCCACCGCCAGCGCGATGTGCAGGCTCGCACCTGCCGCCGCCGCGGCGGGGGCGAGCGCCACGAAGATGCCTGCGCCGATCATCGAGCCGAGCCCGATCATCACGGCATCCGCGATGCCCAGCCGCCGTTGCAGTGCGGACTCCTCCGGTGTACTCACCGGGGATCGATACTAAGTCAGGTGGCCGGGTCCTCGCCGAACACCGACTCGCGGCCCCAAACGGTGGCGGCGACGAAGACGACGACAGCCAGCACTATCGAGCCGACGGCGACCAACGGGATGGCCCAGAGGCGACGCGCCAACAGCGCACTCTCGCATTGCTCGGCATGATCGCCACCGGCTTCGGCAGCCTGGGTCAGGTTGGAGAAATAGCCGGTGCCGCACTTGATCTGGAACCCGAACTGATCGAAGGCGTTGATGAAGACAGGGAAGTTGAGGGCCAACAAGCCGACAACGATCATCGCGACGCCGAGCACTCCGACATAAAAGGCGCGATGGTGATAGTGATGCACTTGTTCGGTCCTCCCGCTCAGATCATGCATACGTCTGCGACAAGCAGCACCGGCCACGAGACGATCGTGCCGAGGAACGACGCGGCGAGGTCGGTGCCGCCCATCCTGTTCAGATGGTCGGTGTGAGTGCTCGACCAGATGGCGCCAACGATGAGGTACGGGGTGCCCAGCAGAAGCGCGATGACAAGCAGCTGACCGACACTGACTCGGTAGCCGAGCAACCTTCGCAACGCGTCGAGCACGGGACCCCCATCCGGCCTGCAATTCGCCGCTATGTTAATGATCATTCTCCGGCTGGCGACAGGTTTGAAGATTATTTATCAGCCGAAGTCGACCGCTATGTTCCGCCGGGGTCCGTTAGGGTGATCGCCATGGCGCCCACCCCGCATCCGGGCATCAGGCGACGGCCGAAGGATCGAAAGGCGCAGATCGCACGGGCCTCCGCGGAAGCGTTCAGCGCGCTGGGATACCACGCGGTCAGCATGGAGGCGATCGCCGCGAGGGTGGGGATCTCGGCGACCGCGCTGTACCGGCACTACCCGAGCAAGTACGACCTCTTTCGCGATGCGGTGCTGGCGCTCGGCGAGCAACTGGTGGCATGCACGGCGTTCTCCGACGAGACGCGCGCCGACGCGGACACGCTGCAGCGGCTCATCGGCGCCATCACCGACACCGCGCTCGCCAACCGCGAGTCCGGCGGGCTGTACCGGTGGGAGGCGCGTTTCCTGCGCGGCGACGACCAGGCGACGCTCAACGCTCAGATGCGAATCGTCAACCATCGAATTCAGCGGCCTCTCATGGCACTTCGGCCGGGGCTCACGTCACGGCAGCGCTGGACGTTGTCGTCGTCGATGCTGAGCGTGATCGGCAGCATCGTGGACCACCACGCCAAGTTGCCCGCCGTCCACATTCGCGCAGTGTTGGCCGAGGTCGCCACCGCGATCTCCACAGCCGACGTCGCTGACGTACCGGAAACGACGGCAGCGCCCGGGCGTAGGCGGCGGGTAGGTGTCGACCCGTCGAAATACGAAGCGCTGCTGACTGAATCGGTGGCGCTGTTCAACCGGAAGGGTTACCGGGACACCACGATGGAGGAGATCGCATCGGCGGTCGGCATGCCGACGTCGGGGATCTACCGGTACTTCTCCGGGAAGAACGACATCCTCGCCGCGATCTACCGGCGCGCCGCCGACCGGCTCTCGTCGGAGGCCTCGTCGATCCTCGTCGAGGTCAGCGATCCGGAGCGCGCGCTGACCGGCCTGATCGACGCCTACGTCAAGCGGTCCTTCGACCATCCCGAACTCGCCTACGTCTACTACACCGAACGGTTGCACATGGCGCCCGCCGACCAGAAGATCCTGCGCAATCTGCAGAGGGCGACGGTCGAATCGTGGGTACGGCTGGTGACCGCGATCCGATCGGACTGGACTGTGGGGCAGGCGCGGTTCGCCGTACACGCGGCCATGGCGCTGGTAATCGATGTGGGCAATCTCGTGGCCTACGACAACACCGTGGCCTCGCGGATGATGGTCGGCAGGCTGCTCGACCTCACGCTCCTCGGCCGCTACCGGTTGCGGACGACGTTGCCCGCCAGATAGGCGCCGTAGCCCAGCAGGCCGATGATGGCCAGCTTGCGTGTCTTGCGCGACGCGAGCCCGAGCCCGATCGCGGTTTCGATGCCACCGTCGATGTAGACGTGTTTGCGGGTTTCGCGGGGAAAGGCCTGCTGCGTGACGTCGTCGAACAATTCGGGCCGCACGAAGTGCGCAACGCCGACGCCTGCGACCCCGAGGCCGGCGAGTGTCGCGAAGCGCGATCCGCCAGAGTTCTTGTCGGACAAGTCGTTTCCTTTCGGACTATTTCTTGAGAGTGCCGGTGCGCGGCGCATCGGTGGTCGCGATGCACGTTACCGTGCGGTCGCCCTGGGCCCACGAGTCCTCGCTCGGATACAGCACGAACAAGCCGACCTCCGGGTCTTCCGCCGCTCCCGGCGAGTAGTCGGCGAATTCCGGCCCGCACTTGTTCTGGTACTCCTCGATCGCGGAGGTGCCAGGGAAGTCGCCGTCGGGCATCTTCATCACCGAGAAGATCTCGCCGGTATGCGGTTCGCCGCACGGCGCGGTGTCGACGGTGACGACCAGACCCGAAGCAGGCACCTCCTTGAGGCAGTCACCCGCCTTGACATCGGTCGCGCTGACCGTGTCTTTGCCGAAGACCAGCAGGACGAACACGAGCACCACGACCCCGACCGTCCACAGCGCCGAGAGCACCAGGCCCGCGATGGCCATTCCGCGGCCACCCCGGCCCTGTTTGGCCCGGTTCAGCCCGACGATGCCGCAGACCACGCTGATGAGGACGCCGCCGATCACGCCGAAGACCAGCGAGATGACCGCCCACCAGTTGGTGCCGGGAGTCGGCGGGTACGGCGGCTGTTGCTGGTAGTACGGCGCCTGGCCGGGATAGCCGCCCGACGGCGGCGGTGGAGGCGGGGGATAGGACCCCGGCGGTGGGGGCGGGTATGCGCCGGGGGGCGGCGGTGGCGGATACGACCCCGGCGGCGGTGGCTGGTCGGGCGGTGGGCCAGGTGGCATCGTCACGAGAGCAACCGTAGCCCCGCGTCGACGGCCAGTACCGGCACATCGAGACTCTTGGAGCCGAGATCGTGGCGGGCGCCGGTGATCTCGACGACCTCGGTCGTCGCCGGGATCAACGCTGCAGCCGCGCGCACCTCGTCGATGGAACCGAACGGATCCGACGTGCCATGGGTGAACACCGTCGCCGCGCCGATCCTCGGCAGGTGTTCGGTGCGGGCTCGTTCCGGCTTGCCCGGCGGGTGCAGCGGGTAGGAGAACAACGTCAGCGCATCGACGCGCGCACTGCCATCGGCGACAGCCATCGACGTCATCCGGCCGCCGTACGAATGGCCGCCGGCCAGGACCGGGCCCGAGATCGTGGCGGCGACGAGCTCGATCGCCTCGACGACGCCTGACTGGTCGGCGGCGGCGGATCCCGAGGGCGGACCCTTGTGCCGTCGCCTGCGGTAGGGCAGGTTGTAGCGCACCGCGAGCCAGCCTCGGGCGGCCCATTCGTCGCAGATCCTCTTCAGCAGCGGGGCTTCTCGGCTGCCGCCCGCCCCGTGGGTCAACACCACCGCGCCCTTCGGCGTGCCCGCAGGCTCATGTGCGATGCCCGCAATGGCCGCAAGATTCATCAGGGTGCCATGCTCAGCCGGAACAGCGGTGACACCGGGCCGTGGCCCTGCCCCAACGGGTATGCCGCACGCAGGCATTCGGTGACCCACGACTTCGCGAAGGCGACCGCGTCGGTCATGGGGTAGCCGTGCGCCAGCGCGCTGGCCGTGGCCGCGGCGAGCGTGTCACCCGCGCCGTGGTCGTCGGCGGTGTCGATGCGGGTCGCGCCGAATTCGTAGAAGTCGGTGCCGTCGTACAACAGGTCGGGGCTCTCCGGCGACGACCGCAGATGACCGCCCTTCACCAACGCCCACCGCGGCCCGAGGGCGTGCAGCGCGCGGGCCGCCTCCCGCTGAGAGGAGTCGTCGACCACATCGATGTCGACGAGCAGTCGCACCTCGTCGAGGTTGGGCGTGATCAGAGTCGCCAGCGGAAACAGCTCATCCCGCAGGGAGTCCAGCGCGCTCGGGTGCAGCAACGGGTCGCCGTGCATCGACGCGCAGACGGGGTCGACCACAAGGGGAACCGTGCCCGCCAGGCCCTGCGAGCGCCAGGTGTCGGCGATCGTTGCGATGATCTCCGACGACGCCAGCATTCCGGTCTTGGCGGCCTGGATCCCGATGTCGCTCGCGACGGCTTCGATCTGGCCTGCGATCACCTCGACCGGGATCTCGTGAAAGCCTCGGACGCCCATCGAGTTCTGCACCGTAACGGCCGTCACCGCAACACACGCGTGCACACCGAGCAGTGCGAAGGTGCGCATGTCGGCCTGGATGCCTGCGCCGCCGCCAGAGTCCGAACCGGCGATCGTCATCACCCGCGGCGGGGTCTGATTGCCGGGCGTCAACGGTAGGAAACTCATGACATCTCCCTACGCCGGCATTACCCGGTCAGGTTCATACGGTCGACGGCACCGTGACGCACTCGAGCCGTCCTCTCAGCGCGCTCGGTGCGCGCTCCCGCGTGGGTGTTCAGGCGTTGTCACGCTATCGCATGGAACAAGAATTGCTCGGGAAAGGTTTGTATAGCTAATATATGTTTTTTGAACCGATA
Organism: Mycobacterium sp. ITM-2016-00318; assembly: GCF_002968285.2. Lineage (NCBI taxonomy): Bacteria > Bacillati > Actinomycetota > Actinomycetes > Mycobacteriales > Mycobacteriaceae > Mycobacterium > Mycobacterium sp. ITM-2016-00318. The sequence goes on from NZ_CP134400.1 coordinate 510,681, forward strand.
CGAACTCTTGTGTGAGCGAAGTGTGATGACGACCGAAACCGAGATGACGAAACCTCCAGTCGTGGCCAACGCCGATGTCGCAGTATTCGAGACCGCGCGCCGCCGCAGGCGCATGGACCACGATCACCCCTTCTACAAGTGGGTGGTGCTGTCCAACACCACGCTGGGGACCCTACTGGCGACGATCAACGCGTCGATCGTGCTGATCTCCCTTCCCGCCATCTTCCGCGGCATTGGGCTCAACCCCCTCGCCCCGGGCAATGTCAGCTACCTGCTGTGGATGCTGATGGGATACCTGGTCGTCACCGCGGTCCTGGTGGTCCCGTTCGGTCGACTCGGCGACATGTTCGGCCGGGTGCGCATATACAACCTCGGCTTCGTGGTGTTCACGCTGGCGGCCGTCGCGCTCTCGTTCGACCCGTTTCACCTCGGCAGCGGCGCGCTGTGGCTGATCGCCTGGCGGGTGGTCCAGGGCGTCGGTGGTGCGATGTTGATGGCGTCGTCGTCGGCGATCCTCACCGACGCCTTCCCGTCCAACCAGCGCGGCATGGCGCTCGGCGTGAACATGGTGGCCGCTGTCGCCGGCTCCTTCCTCGGACTGCTCATCGGTGGCTTCCTCTCCGAGTGGCACTGGAAGGCAATCTTCTGGGTCGGCGTGCCGATCGGCATCCTCGGCACCATCTGGAGCGTTCGGTCGCTGAGGGAACTCGGCGTCCGCACCCCCGGCAGGCTCGACTGGGCGGGCATCCTGACCTTCGGCCTCGGCCTGACGATTCTGCTCACCGGCATCACCTACGGCATTCAGCCCTACGGTGACTCGACCACCGGCTGGACGAGCCCGTGGGTGCTTGGCGCGATCGGGTCCGGCCTGATGTTGCTCGCGGCGTTCTGCTTCATCGAACTACGGGTGGCCGACCCGATGGTCGACATCAGGTTGTTCCGCTCCGCCTCGTTCGGGATGGGCAACCTCGCGGGGCTGATGTCGTCGATGGGCCGTGGCGGCCTGCAGTTCATGCTGATCATCTGGCTTCAGGGCATCTGGCTCCCGTTGCACGGCTACAGCTTCGAATCCACTCCGCTGTGGGCCGGTATCTACATGCTGCCGATGACCGCGGGCTTCCTCGTCGCCGGACCGTTGGCCGGTTCGCTGTCGGACCGTTTCGGCGCGCGCCCGTTCACCGTCGGCGGCATGCTGCTGATGGCCGTGACTTTCGTTGCGTTGGTGATGATTCCGGTGAACTTCGACTACTGGCTGTTCGCCCTGCTGGTTTTCCTCAACGGACTCGGCGGCGGCATCTTCACCGCACCGAATACGGCGGCGATCATGTCCAGCGTTCCCGCCGCCCAACGCGGAGCGGCCTCGGGTGTGCGTGCGACGTTCTTCAACGCGGGGTCGTCGCTGTCGATCGGTGTCTTCTTCTCCCTGATGATCGTCGGGCTGGCCCACACCCTTCCATCGGCGATGAGCAGCGGACTGCAGGCGCAGGGCGTTTCCGCCTCGGTGGCCAACGATGTGGCCAATCTGCCTCCCGTGGGGAGCTTGTTCGCGGCGTTCCTCGGCTACAACCCGATCGCCGAACTACTGGCCCCGTCGGGGGCGCTGGACAACCAGGGCGTCGACGTCGACGTGCTGACCGGCAAGACGTTCTTCCCGCAGCTCATCACCGAGCCGTTTCACTCCGGGCTCACCGTGGTGTTCATCGCGGCGGCGGTCATGATGCTCATCGGTGCTGTTGCGTCGATGTTCAACCCGGGCCGCTACGGCGACGCCGACACCGAGGCTTGACCGAGCGCCTCGACCTGCTTGGCCAGATCCGCGCGCAGGGTCTTCACCCGGCGGAGCCCCTTCTCCTCGTCGAGAACAGCTTGCAGCGCATCCTTCAAATGCCGCAGCGTCTCGTCGCCCGTTGCCGCGATCGTCTCGAAGGCATGTTTCTTCGCGACGTCAGTCAGCATCTGCAGAATCAACTCAGCGCCGTCAAGACGCCCCCACAAGTAGTCGTTCTCGCGGGCCTCCGCCGCGAAGAAGGCCGCGAAATGATGCACCGGAATGCCCTTGAGCTTGGTCGGCTTCGGGTCACCCTCCTTGCTCGGTGGCTTTAGCGCTGTTGCGGTGAGCGGGCTGAATTGCGCCACCGGGATGGGTGAGAGCTGGGGAAGCTCGCTCAAAGAGATCGTCGGGAACAACAGTCCGTCCCACAGGGCGAAAGCGAGGTAGCTGCTGAGCAGAGAGTTCCTCGCCTCGTCCGATCGCCACTCCTTTGTGCGCAGCCGGAACTCTTCGAGGAGCTTGACGCTGTCGTCGCGGGCCGGTTTCAGTGCGTCGGCATACCGCTCGAACATGACCTGCAACATCTCGCGGTTGTCCGCCGCGAACTTCTCCGGGTCGAGCCGGACCACGTCGTCATCGCTCAGGCGCAACAGATTCAGCACTCCTTCGAATTCCATTCGCCCGATTGCGTCGATCGTTACGGAGCGGACCGTCGCGATCATCTCCCAAGCCTTCTCTTTGAGCTTGTCCAGATCACCTACGGGCGGTGTCCATCCGTTGTCGTCGAAGTCGTACAAGCTGTTGATTCGGCTGAGAATGAACATGAAACGCCGTTCGCGGTAGGGCATATCCGACTCACGCAGCAGGTTGCCGAGCGCACGGGTATGTCCCATCTGCCAAGCGTCGTGCTTGCGTGCCCAGGCGATCCACGTGGCGGCGACGAACCCCGCTCTCGCAGAGGGCCTCGGATATCGGAGGCACCAACTGATTTCGTCGGCGAGCCGGTTGAGTACGGCCTCGAACTTCAGCCGTTGATACGTGGACCAGGCCGGGCCGAGCGAATCCCTGGCATCCGCATACACCTCGTTCGAGACGGCCTCGATCTTTGCTTGCAGTGCGGTGCCGTCGGCGGCGGTGACTTCGTCGACGAGTTGAGTGATGGTCATGGCTTCGGTGTTTGACTGCTGCAGTTGATTGGACAGCGCCGCCCGGACTCGCTTCTCGACGTATTTCTCCTGCTGTTCGGCGATGGCCTTCACCTCGGCGATTCGCCAGTTCATGTCCCGCAACTTGGTCAACTCGACCAGGATCGGATGGCTGCCGCGCACGGTGGACAACGTGAAGAAGATGTCCTTGAGCCACCGTCTGCCTTTGTCCGCGGGCTTGCCGTGGGTCATCGAATAGAGCTCCTGTCCCGGATCGGGCTCGATGTAAACGAGCTGCCTGTACACCCGGGTCCGTGCCCTTCGCCTGGCGATCGCGTCGATCACCAAATCGAACGGTGCGTTGTCCAGCACGCCCCCGTCGACGAAGTACGCGTCGTCGGCCTCATCCGGTTCGTATTGGCACAGGAAGACGGTCTGTGGGTGGAGGTCGACGTCCTGCCCGATCTCCTCCTTGAACGAGGCTTGGCTCACAGGCGCGAACGCGCCGGGAAAGCTGGCGCTGGCGCGACCGGCGAATGCCAGGTCGGCGGTGTACTGCTCGCCGAATTGCTGCGGGTTCTTGCCTACCCCGCTGAACACCAGCACCTGGCGGTAATCGCGGTCTCGGTTGCTCGCGCCTCCGATGCCTGACGGGACCAGCACGTCGTAACCGTTGAGATCGGTTGCCGGCACGTACAACTCCAACTCGGGAGCGGTGTCCGGTAGGAGCGAGTAGGCGGATTTATCCCGATCGCTCTCCATAGCCGTAAGCGCTTGATACAGAAGCTTGGACAGGTGCTCTCCGCGCAGCGGCGAGGAAGCGCCGAACATCCGGAACAACTGGCCGACAACGGTGGTCAGCACCTGCGCGCGAAGGCCGAAGAGTCGTGTCCCTCTCAGCAGCTTCCGGATATCACCTTCCTCGATCCACACCTTCTTCAGGGGCTCGAGGCTGGCGTTGCGGGCGATGGCTTTACTCAATGCGATGCCGTTGATTCCGCCGGCCGACGTACCTCCTATGATGTCGACGCTCACCTCCAGCCTCGGCCCGGACTCGGCGGTCCGGGTCAGGGCATCGAAGTACACCTTCTCGGTTCCTGCCGAGAATGGATTGGCATCCAAGCGCTTATCAAATTGTCTTGCAGCGCAAAGCAACTTGTGAATCTCCTTGGTCACTCCGTGCATATAGACGGCGAGTGACACGCCGCCGTAGCACACCAAGGCCAACCGCAGTTCGGCGTCGTTGTTCTTCACCAGAGCACCCCCGCTCTACAGCACCAGGACCTCGAATCGGCGCTACTGAACCTGAGGGTAAGTCCTCGCATCGGCCTGTGGGATTGCTTTTTGCCCAGTGGGGTAGTCGGGTACTCAGCCGGCGAGCTCAACCAACACCGGCGCGTGGTCGCTCGGCGATTTGCCCTTGCGTTCCTCGCGAACGATCTCGGCGTGAGTCACCCGTTGCGCCAGCGCAGGCGATCCGAGGATGAAGTCGATGCGCATGCCGCGGTTCTTCGGGAAGCGCAGCTGGGTGTAGTCCCAGTACGTGTAGACCGCGGGCCCCGGCGTGAAAGGCCGTACCACGTCGGTGAATCGAGCGTCGACGATCGCCTTGAACGCGGCCCGCTCCGGTCCGGTGACGTGGGTGCTGCCCCGGTAAGCCTCGACGCTCCAGACGTCCTCGTCGGTGGGCGCGATGTTCCAGTCGCCCGTCAGCGCGATCGGCGCATCCGGGTTCTCGGCCAGCCACCTCTGCGCCGTAACCCTCAGCGCCGCAAGCCATGCCAGTTTGTAGCCGTAGTGCGGCGAATCGACGATGCGGCCGTTCGGTATGTAGAGGCTCCACACCCGCACGCCGTGACACGTCGCGCCGAGCGCCCGCGCCTCTGCCACCTCCTGAACATCAGCCCTGTCGCTCCACGTCGGCTGACCGTCGAAACCGACCTGGACGTCGTCGATGCCGACCCGCGAGGCGATGGCCACCCCGTTCCACTGGTTGAAGCCGCAGTGCACGACGTCATAGCCGATGGCGGCGAACGGCATCGTGGGGAACTGGTCGTCGTTGCACTTGGTCTCCTGCATCGCCAGCACGTCGACGTCGGCGCGTTCCAGCCAGTCGGTGACTCGGTCCACGCGGGCCCGGATCGAGTTCACATTCCAGGTGGCCAGCCGCATGGCTACAGGCTACGGATCGACGGTGCCCGCCATGTGCGCACCATCGATGTAGCGCGAACGATGCTGCGCGGTCAAGCCCATGTGTTCGTACAGCGCGATCGCGGGCGCGTTGTCGACGAGCACCTGCACATAGCAGCGCTCAGCGCCCTGTCCGCCTGCCCAGTCCAGCAGCGCCGCGCACAGGACCCGCGCGTGCCCCTCGCGCCGGTGACCTTCGGCGACGCGCACGGCCGAAAGACCCGCCCACCGAGTTCCGTCGGGCGCGCAGGTGACGGCAGCGCGTCCGACCGCGGCGTCCCCACGGGTCGCGAACACCACGACGCCGTCGAGCACGGCCGACAAGACCTCCACGGGCACCTCGCGTTGGTAGAGGCGCAGCCACGTCGCGTCGGGCAGCGGCGCCAACGTCGTCGTGCCGTCTGGTGCACCTGCGGGCAGGTCGCGCACCATCACGATGGTCTCCAGGTGCGGCGAGTACGTTCCGTGCAGGCTCAGCAGCCGGTCGGGTACGGCGAGCCACGGTGTCTGGCCGCGTCGCGCATACCAGTCGACGACTGCGGGCACGCCCGCCACGCTCGCTGACAGATCAAGTGGGACAGCGGAATTCGCGCGATGGGTGTGGCCGTTCGCGCCGCGCACCAGCCAGCCGTCGATCCATTCGTGTTCGGTTCCCGGCCATGCCAGCGCGGCGGCGTGCTCCATCGCCCTTATCTGCGATGTCCGTACCGGGACGTCGGTCAACGCTCGCACGGTGACGACATCTTCGGCCCTGAGTTCAACCACCGCACCGGCTTTCGTCCGCACCCGGATGACGGGGCCGGTATCGAGCAAGTGGCCGATCACATCGGTGAGCGGCGGCACCGAGCCCTGCGGTCGTCGGTAGCGCAGGCTGACGCGCGTTCCGACAACGGGCAGAGCCACCATGTCAGTGCCCGAACGGGTCGGGGACCTCGCCGGGCATCCAGGTCAGACCGGGCACACCCCAGCCGTGCGATTTCACCGCCCGCTTGGCGCTGCGCGCATGCCTGCCCACCAACCGGTCCAGATACAGGAACCCGTCGAGGTGTCCGGTCTCGTGCTGCAGCATCCGGGCGAACAGCCCGGTGCCCTCCAGCGTGATCGGTGTGCCGTCGGCGTCCAGTCCGGTCACCCGCGCCCAATCGGCGCGACCGGTGGGAAACGTTTCGCCGGGCACCGAAAGGCAACCTTCGTCGTCATCGTCCGGGTCGGGCATGGTCTCGGGCACCTCCGAGGTTTCCAGCACCGGATTGACGATGACGCCGCGTCTGCGGGCCGACTTCCCGCGGTCCTCCGCGCAGTCGTAGACGAAGACTCTCGACGACACACCGATCTGGTTGGCGGCGAGGCCAACACCGTGCGCCGCGTCCATCGTGTCGTACAGGTTTGTGATCAAGTCGGCGAGATCGGGAGGCAGCGAACCGTCATCGGCAACCGGCACCGGGGTGGTAGCGATGTGCAAGACGGGATCTCCGACGATTCGGATCGGGACGACTGCCACGGTTGGCAAGCTTAAGTGAGCCGACTCGCCCGGTTGGCTGACGGCCCTGGTAGCAATGCCGTGGTTGAATATTCGCGGTATCGCTAGCGAGGTTAAGTGCAGGAAAGGGTCCACGAGCAACATGGACGGCGCCATCGCGCGGACTGAGCAATCCGGGGACGACTCTGAGCTCACCGATGGGCTGACCCGCCGCGAACACGACATATTGGCCTTCGAACGGCAGTGGTGGAAGTACGCAGGCGCCAAGGAAGACGCCATCAAGGAACTGTTCTCGATGTCGGCGACCCGCTACTACCAGGTGCTCAACGCCCTCGTCGACAGGCCCGAGGCGCTGGCGGCCGATCCGATGCTGGTCAAGCGGCTGAGGCGGCTTCGCGCGAGCAGGCAGAAGGCGCGGGCGGCACGCCGTCTCGGCTTCGAGGTGACCTGAGCCTTCCTGTGCCTTGCTGAGCCTTCCGCAGGTCTCACCCCCTTCGCCGATACAGTGGGCCCAATGAACGAGCGCCATTCCGATTCCTCCGGGCTGCCCCTGCGCGCCATGGTGATGGTGCTGTTGTTCCTCGGCGTCGTCTTTCTCCTGGTCGGATTGCAGGCCATGGGCGGAGGGGACGACTCGAGCGCGGACGACTCACCGGTGGCCGTCAGCAGTTCTTCGACCCCGTCGCCGACCCCGTCGGAGGCCCCGGCGCCCGCCGCGAAGGCCGAAGTCCGCGTCTACAACACCTCCGAGACCGCGGGGGCCGCCGAGAACACGGCCAATCAGCTCCGCGAGGCCGGCTGGAATGTCACCGAGACCGGGAACCTCACCATCGAGGGGTTGACCGCGACCACCGTCTACTTCAGCGACGCGCCCGGCGAGCGGAAGTCCGCCGATGAGGTCGGCCAACTGCTGTCGGCGCCGGTCGAGCCGAGGGCACCCGAACTGGCCGAGCAACCACCGGGCGTCGTCGTGGCGGTGGCGGGATAGGCTCTCGACATGCTTGCCTCGCGTGCGCAGACGCTGACCGTAGCCACCCTGTTCGCTGTTCCGGCACTCGCACTGAGTGCCTGTACCCCCAACGAGCCCATTGCCTCTGAGCCCGGCACCACACCGTCGGTGTGGACCGGGTCGCCGGCACCGTCGGCCCAGGCCGAGAGCGAGGGCGAGGGTCAGGGCGAAGCCGCTCCGTCGGGTGAGAAGCTGACCGCGCAGCTGAAGAACCCCCGCGGCTCCACGGTGGCCACCGCCGACTTCGCATTCTCCAGCGGCTACGTGACGGTGACCGTGAAGACCACCGGCTCCGGACAGCTCGCACCGGGCTTCCACGGAATGCACATCCACTCGGTGGGCAAGTGCGAAGCCAGCTCGGTCGCGCCGACCGGTGGCGAGCCGGGCGACTTCAACTCCGCCGGTGGGCATTTCCAGGTTCCCGGCCACAGCGGGCATCCGGCCAGCGGCGACCTCACGTCGCTGCAGGTGCGTGAAGACGGCACCGCGCAGGTGGTCACGACCACCGACGCTTTCACCGCGGAGGATCTGCAGGCGGGCGCCAAGACGTCGATCATCATTCACGAGAAGGCCGACAACTTCGCCAACATCCCGGCGGAGCGTTACCAGCAGACCAACGGCACCCCGCCCCCTGACCAGACGACGCTCGCCACCGGCGATGCCGGAAAGCGGGTCGCGTGCGGTGTTATCGGCACCGGTTAGCAGTCGAATAGATTTCGCCGGGTCACCCCGGCCGACCGTTGGCGTCGAATGGGAGTTCGCTCTCGTCGACGCCGTCACCCGCGACCTGAGCAACGAGGCGGCCGCGGTGATCGCCGAGATCGGCGAAAACCCGCGCGTGCACAAGGAATTGCTGCGCAACACCGTCGAGATCGTCACCGGGATCTGCGACAACGCAGGGCAGGCGATGGAGGACCTGCGGACCACGCTCCTGCCTGCGAGAGACGTCGTGCGCGGCCGCGGCATGGAATTGTTCTGCGCGGGCACCCACCCGTTCGCGAAATGGTCTGCCCAGAAGCTCACCGACGCACCGCGCTACGCCGAACTGATCAAGCGCACTCAGTGGTGGGGTCGCCAGATGCTGATCTGGGGCGTGCACGTGCATGTCGGGATCTCGTCGGCACACAAGGTGATGCCGATCGTCACCTCGTTGCTCAACCACTACCCGCACCTGCTGGCACTGTCCTCGTCGTCGCCTTACTGGGACGGCGAGGACACCGGGTACGCGAGCAACCGCGCGATGATGTTCCAGCAGCTGCCGACCGCAGGGCTGCCGTTCCACTTCCAGAATTGGGCGCAGTGGGAGGGCTTCGTCCACGACCAGAAGAAGACCGGCATCATCGACCACATGAACGAGATCCGGTGGGACATCAGGCCTTCGCCCCACCTCGGCACCGTGGAGGTGCGCATCTTCGACGGTGTGTCCAACCTGCGCGAGCTCGGTGCGCTGACCGCGCTGACGCACTGCCTCATTGTCGATCTGGACCGCAAGCTCGACGCAGGCGAACAGCTGCCGACGATGCCGCCGTGGCACGTGCAGGAGAACAAGTGGCGCGCTGCGCGCTATGGACTCGACGCGGTGATCATCCTCGACGCCGACAGCAACGAGCGGCTGGTCACCGACGACCTCGACGAGCTGCTGAACCGGCTCGAACCGGTCGCCGAATCGTTGGGCTGCAGCGACGAATTGGCCAATGTCGCCGACATCTATGGTCACGGTGCGTCATATCAGCGGCAGCGGCGTGTCGCCGAGGACAACGACGGCGATCTGCGTGCCGTCGTCGACGCGTTGATCGGCGAGTTGGACATCTGATCGTGGCGACCATTCCGATGTTTCCGCTCGAGCGGGCGATGCTGCCCGGCGAGGAACTGCCGCTGCGGATCTTCGAACCCAGGTACGCCGAACTGGTGGCCGACTGCCTCGCGATGGACGACCCGGCCTTCGGGGTCGTGCTGATCGAAGCGGGCCGTGAGGTGGGCGGCGGCGACGCGCGCAGCGATGTCGGGACATTGGCCCACATCACCGAGGTCGCCGACTTCGGGGACGGCCGCTACCGCCTGAACTGCGTTATGGCCGAACGCATCCAGGTGCTGGAATGGCAACCCGACAACCCGTATCCGCGAGCCGCGATCGAGGTATGGCCCGACGAGCCGGGCGAAGACGTCGGCGCCGACGCCATCCGCGATATCGAGGACCGCATGATCGCCCTGTTCGAGCGGATCGCTGGCGCCCGCGGCGCGGAGGTCAACGGGCGCGACATCGTGGCAGGCGCGGACGCGGCACCCGACGCGGCAATGTGGTTGTACGCGTTGACCGCCCGGCTACCGATGGGCCAGGCCGACCGGTACTCGGTGCTGGCCGCGCCGACCGTCGCCGCGCGGCTTGCGGCACTGCGCGAGGCCGTCGAGACCGTCAGGGCGCTCGTCGAATTCCAGCTGTCCGGCGACTAGCCGGGTCAGCCAGGCGCCGCACCGGCGGCGACATTGAGCGTTGCCTCTACGAAAGCCGTTCGCGGCGTTGTGTCGTCGTCGGTCGTGCGGTTGTATCGGCCCATCAGATCGGCGGCGGGAATGCTCATCGCATCCCAGCCGTGATCGGTGAACCAGTCGATCGCCTCGGTGCGGTCCTCGATGAACCACAGATCGGCCACATCCGGTGTGTCGTCTTCAACGCTGGCTTCCTGCCGTACCTGCCGCATCCGTTCGCGGCGGCTGGCCAGATACTCAGGGTCGAAGAAGCCGGCGCCGAAGGCCTCGATGCCGATTCGACTGCCCTTGGCGCTCAGACCGGTGATGCGCTCGAACAACAGGTCCTGTCCGGCGGCAGAAAGATAGGGCAGCAGACCCTCTGCGGCCCATGCCGTCGGCTCATCCGGGTCGAAACCCGCTTCCAGCAACGCCTTCGGCCAGTCCTGCCGGAGGTCGACGGGCACCGGCACATACCGGGCCGCGGGTTTCACGTTGCGGCTCCGCAGCGTCTCGGTCTTGAACGCGAGCACCTTCGGCTGATCGATCTCGTAGACCGTGGTGCCGTCGTTCCACGGCAGCCGCCACGCCCTGGCGTCGAGTCCGGCCGCGAGGATGACGGCCTGCTCGATACCCCGCGCCCCCGCCGCGATGAAGAATTCGTCGAACCATTTGGTGCGCGATGCGGCGTAACCGGCGATCGAACGGATCCGCTCGGCGATATGACGTTGCGGCAACTGCCATCCGCGCGCGATGGCCGCCTCGACGAACATCTCGGCGAAGGGGTCGGTGAACAACGGGCACTCCGACGTCGACTCCTGGGACCGCGCCCACGCCACGCCGAGGGCCGTCGCACCGGCACCTTCGGTGATGTCCCAGGAATCGTTGTCAGTTCTGGTCATTCGGTCCTCGCCTTCGGTGTCTTTTTGCTCGGCTCGCACTAGCTCCGGTCCTCGCTCGTTCCTCGTCCCCTGCCCTGCGGGCGTGGGCCCAGCGCACCTCACTCGCGCTCGCCTTCGGCGTAGGTCTGCAGTTCGTCTTTGGTCAGCATGTCTCTCAGGTTCTGTTCCCGGTATGCCAACTGTCCCACCCGATTGGCGACCACCGGCGCGGTGATCACGGCGAACATGCCGGTGAGGATCAGCATGCCGACATCCACATTGCCACGCAGCCGGACGGCGGCGCCGACCAACACCAACAGCAGTCCGAGCACCTGCGGTTTGGTGGCCGCATGCATGCGCGACAGGGTGTCCGGGAAGCGCACCACGCCGATCGCAGCGGTGAGCGCCAGCGCCGACCCGCTCAGCACGAGCACGGCGGCAGCGACGTCGGAGATGCTCATCGCGGATACCTGCTCTTGGGCCTGCTTATGTCGGGAACGCGGAACCGCGCGACGCTCACAGAGCCGACGAAGCCGATCAATGCCAGTGCGGTGAGGCCGTAGGTGACCGTGGTGTCCAAACTGAACGCCGCCCAGGTTCCTATCGCGCACATCGCCACCGCCACCAGAGTGTCCAGCGCAACGAGGCGATCCAGTGTGCTCGGTCCGGCGAGGATCCGGAACATCACGATCGCCGCGGCCGCGGTCAGCATCACCGCGGCGATGATCCAAACGGTGTTCACGCCTCGCCTCCCGCTCGTCTTCGGGTAATCACGTCGTCTCCTTGCTCACTGACGGCTGCCAGTCCTCGTCACGCTCGAACGCCGCCACGAGCAGTCGCTGGGTCAGCATGACCTGGCGGTAGAAGCGGGCCACGGCCTTCTCGCTGCCGACATCGAGGACGTGCATGTAGATCAGCCGTCGCTCCTGGTCGATCTCGAGGACGATCGATCCGGGCACCAGGTTGAAGATGTTGACGGCCAGCACGAGAACCAGATCCGACTTGATCGCCAGATGGGCGCGCAGCACCGCGGTGAGGGGCGGCGGCCCCGGCTTGATGGACAGCCACGCCACCTGAATGGACGACAGCACCAACTGCGAGGCGACGACGAGCAACAGCCACAGCAACGACAGCGGATGAAGCCGGCCCTCGACGGGCACCACAGGAAGGGGCAACATCAACGTGATCATCACGGCGATCGCCAGCCCGCCGACGATGTTGGCAAGAGAAAGGCTGCCCCACAACAGCACCCACACCAGCATCAGCCAGCAGAGCACCCACAGCCGAAGTGCGTGACGTCTCACGGCTTCACCTCTGACAGCACCGCGGAGATGTACCGGTCGCGGTCGATCACTTCGGCGGCGGTGCGATCGGTATAGCCGATGATGGGTCCCGCGAGCACGGTCAGCATGAGCCCGACCGCGATGAGCGCGCCCGTCGGCAACAGCATGCCGACCGGCATCCGCCCGACATCGTGGCGGTCGATCACGGCGATGTCGGTGTTCTCATCGAGCAACGCCGAGGGAGCGGACGCCGCGAGATCGCCTTCCGGGGCGTCGGCGCGGGCCCGCCAGAACGCCAGCGTCCAGACGCGGGCCATCACGTACAGCGTCAGCAGACTGGTCACCACGCTGCCGCCCACCAGCAACCACGCCAGCACTCCGCCGTCGGTGGCGCCCGCCTCCAAGAGCGCGACCTTCCCGATGAACCCCGAAAACGGTGGAATACCACCGAGGTTGAGGGCGGGGACCACGAAGACGAACGCGAGAAGCGGGCTTGCGGCGGCCAGACCACCCAGGCGCTGCAGTGTGGCGGCACCCGCCTGTCGTTCGATCAGGCCTACCACCAGGAACAGGGTCGTCTGCACCAGGATGTGGTGGGCCACATAGTAGATCGCACCCGACAACCCGAGTTCGTTGGACAGCGCGACGCCGAACACCATGTAGCCGATGTGACTGACGAGCGTGAAGGACAACAGCCTCTTGATATCGCTCTGGGCGATGGCGCCGAGAATGCCGACGAGCATGGTGAGCAGGGCGGCGACCATCATGATGCGATCCAGCCCGGCGCCGGGGAACAGCAACGTGTGCGCCCGGATGATCGCGTACACACCGACTTTCGTCAGCAGCCCGGCGAACACCGCGGTGACCGGGGCGGGCGCGGTCGGATACGAGTCGGGCAGCCAGGCCGACAGTGGGAACACCGCCGCCTTGATGCCGAAGGCGACGAGCAGCACCGCGAACAGGGCGCTGCGAGTGCCGTCCGGCACGCCGTCCAGCCGGGTGGCCAGCTCGGCCATGTTGAGCGTGCCGGTTGCGGCGTACACCAGCGCGATGCCAATCAAGAAGATCATCGACGACACCATCGAGACCATCACGTAGCCGATGCCTGCGCGAACCCGCTCGGTGCTGGCGCCGATGGTCAGCAGTACGAAGCTCGCCGCCAGCAGCACTTCGAAACCGACGAACAGGTTGAACAGGTCGCCTGCCAGAAACGCGTTACAGACGCCCGCGGACAGGACGAGATACGTGGGCAGGAAGATCGACACGGGTTGGCGTTCGTCGCCGTCCCTTATGCCCTGGCCGATGGCGTAGCACACGACGGCCAGCAACACGATCGACGAGACGACCATCATCATCGCCGAAAGTCCGTCCACCACAAGGGTGATGCCCAGCGGGCCCATGCCGGGCACACTCTGCGCCCACCCGCCGACGTGCACGGCGATGGTGCCGTCGCGGTCGGTCAGGTACAGCAGCGCCGCGCACACCGCCACGACCGCCACCAGCACGGCGAGCGTGATGGCCCGCTGCAGGCGTGGGCGACGCCCGGCGAACATGGTCGCCGCCGCGCCCAGCAGTGGGATCAGGACGGGCAGCGGCGTCAACACCGCAGCCGGGGTCACCGCGACCCCTCAAGCCCGGGCAGCGCATCCAGCTCATCGGGCTCCTCGGTGTCGCGCGCCGCGACCGGCTGTGGGCGCGGTTCGTCGAAGGCGACGGCCTCTTCGTCGGACATCTGCGAGACGCGGGTGTCCTCCGCGTCGTTGCCGACGTCCTCCTGGGTGGTCAGCCGGTATGTCCGGTAGATCAACGACAGCACGAACGCCGCGATGCCCATGCTGATCACAATCGCGGTGAGGATCATCCCCTGCGCCAACGGGTCGGCCGTTCCGGTCTGGCCGTCACTGACCCGGCCTCGCACCGGTGGATTACCCGTCGGTCCGCCGACGGCGAGGATCAACAAGTTGACGGCGTTGCCGATGAGCAACAGGCCGAGCAACATTCGGGTCAGGTTGCGCTCCAGAAGCAGATAGACACCGACGCTGGTCAGCCCGCCGATCAGCAGCAGTGGAACGAGGTAGGCGGTCATCGTGACGCCACCGCCAGCGGTCGCTGTTCGGCTATGTTCACGTCGACCCGGGCGCCGAGGCTACGCAGCACGTCGAGTACGAGGCCGACGACGATCAGGTACACACCGAGGTCGAAGAACAGCGCCGTCACCAGCTTGACGGTGCCCAGCGCCGGAATGTCGAACTGCAGCACCGCCGACGACAGCACGGGCGCACCGAGCAACAGCGAGGCCACCGCGGTACCGGCGGAGAGGCCCAGCCCTACGCCGAGGATCTTGCCCGCGTCGAGGGGCAGTGTCTCGCCGAGTTCATAGCGTCCGCCCGCGAGATAGCGCAGGACGAGGGCGAGTCCGGCGGTCAACCCGCCCGCGAAGCCGCCGCCTGGTGTGTTGTGTCCTGCGAAGAAGAAGTACGCCGACAACACCATGATGAGCGGGAAGATCATCCGCGTCGCGACCTCGAGCACCAACGACCGGTGCCGCGGATCACGCAGTTGGCTGCCGCGCAGCCAGGTGATGTCACCGGCCACCGGGCTCGTGGCTATCACCTGCACCGGTCCGATGTCGGGCTGGCCGGCGTCCGCGACACGAGGCGCCGTGCCGAAGCGTCTGTGCCGGAACACCATTGACGCCACCCCGGTCGCCGCGACCATCAGCACCGAGATCTCGCCGAGGGTGTCCCATGCCCGGATGTCGACCAGCAGCACATTGACGGTGTTGGCGCCTTGTCCGCGGTAGTAGGCGGCGTCGGGCAGCAGTGTGGCGATGGGCACGCCGGTGCGGGCGGCCATCGCGAACACCGCCACTGTGGTGACGCTGGCGCCGACGGCCAGCGCGAGCGCAACCCGGGGCAGCCGGTGCTTTTCGACGTTGGTGCGATCGGACTCCGCGGGCAGCGTCCGCAGCACCAGCACGAAGATGACCAACGTCAGCGTTTCGACCAGGAATTGCGTCAGCGCGAGGTCGGGTGCGCCGTGGAACGCGAAGATGGTGCCGCAGCCGTAGCCCGTGACGCCGACCAGCAGCACCGCCGCGAGCCGGTTGCGCATCACCGTCGTACCCACTGCGGCGGTCAGCGTCAGCACCCCGACGATGACTTGCAGCGGCGAACCCCATAGCGCGAACTCCGGCCGGTCGCGGGCACCGAGCATCAGCGCCGCCGCAGGCACCACAGCGAGTGTCGCGAGAATCACCGATTGGGTAGCCGGGATCGAACCGCGCTGCGTGGCGCCCGTCAGCCGGACCGAAAGCACGTCTAAGCCCCGAATCACCGCGTCGTAGATGCGGTCGGCGTTGCCGAGAGGTAGGTACACCAGCGGGGTTCGCCGAAGCCGGGACCGGCCGAAGAACGCCGCGGTGCCGATCGCGAGAACGAGCGCCGACAGCAGCAACGGCAGGTTGAAGCCGTGCCAGAGCGCCAGCTGGTAGTCCGCGTCGCCGCCGACGGTGTCGGCGTAGGGGTCCAGCACGCTGTCCAGCGGCGCGGGCCACAGTCCGAGGAACAGGCCCACCGCGGCCAGAATGGCCGGTGGCGCAAGGAATGTCGCGGGGGCGGCGTGCATCTCCGCGACACGCCTACTCGGCTCGGATCTGCCCTTCTTGGCGAAGGCGCCCCAGAGGAACCTGAGGCTGTAGACCGTGGTGAAGACCGAGCCCGCGACTATCGCCGCCAACACGAACGGCGCGGTATGACCGAGAGATTGACTGTGCAAGAGCGTTTCGAAATCGGCTTCCTTTGCGACGAAGCCGAGGAACGGGGGTAGGGACGCCATGCTGGCCGTCGCGCCGACGGCGATGATTCCCAGCGGCTTGTTGGCGTGGCCGAGCCAGGCCAGCCTGCGGATGTCACGGGTGCCGGTGGTGTGGTCGATGATGCCGACGACCATGAACAGCGCGGCCTTGAACATGGCGTGCGCACAGAGCAGCGCGAGCCCGGCGAGCATCAGGTCGCTTCCGCCCGCGCCGACCATCACCGTGATGAAGCCCAGCTGGCTCACGGTGCCGAACGCGAGAATCAGCTTCAGGTCGTATTCGCGTATCGCCCGCCAGCCGGCCAGCAGGACGGTAACCACGCCGAGCGTCACCACCATCGGCCGCCAGGGCGGCGAGTCCGCGAAGCCGGGAGCCATCCGCGCGACGAGGTAGACGCCCGCCTTGACCATCGCCGCGGCGTGCAGGTACGCGCTGACGGGGGTCGGGGCGGCCATCGCGCCCGGCAGCCAGAAGTGCATCGGCACGATCGCCGACTTGGCCAGCGCACCGACCAGAACCAGCACGACGGCAACCGACACTGCAACCCCGCTCGGCGGTGCCGCGATGAGTTCACTCAACAGGTACGTGCCCGAGACGGTGCCGAGTATGACGATTCCGACGAGCATCGCGAGCCCGCCTGTGGTGGTGACCAGCAGCGCCTGTATCGCCGCCTTGCGGCTGCTCGTGCGTTCGGCGTAGTGCCCGACCAACAGGAAGGACAGCACGGTGGTGAGCTCCCAGAACACGTAGAGCACCAGCATGTTGTCGCTGACCACCAGGCCGAACATGGCGCCGGAGAACGCGACCAACTCAGCGGCGAAGCTCGGAAGCCGCTTCTCCGTTCTCCCGTCGTGGTGACCGAAGTAGTCGGCGCAGTAGAAAAGCACCAGCGCGCCGATGCCGAGCACCAGCACGCTCATGATCGCCGCGAGCGCGTCGAAGCGCAGCGTGATGTCCATCGACAGTTCAGGCACCCACGACACGTCGACGCTGTGGGCGTGCCCGCGAGCCGGCCAGTTCAGCGCCATCCACACCAGCGAGCCCAGCGGCACGAGCGCCAGCGGATAGAACGCCCGTCTGTCCCATCGGTACACCAACAGGGGAGCCGACGCGGCGGCGACCGCATGGGCGAACAAGACGACGAGCAAGGCACTCCGATCGAGATTTTGGTCGGGGTGTCAGCCGGGGACGGCTTTGGTTGAACCCCAGTCTACGTGGGCGGATATCGCTACCATCCCGCGTCGTGGACGCATGCGATGTGGTAGTGGTCGGCGCGGGGCCGACCGGCCTGATGCTCGCCACCGAACTCGCATTGGGAGGCGCGACGGTTCGGCTGCTCGACGAGCGCACCGACATGCCGAACATCACCAGGGCGTTCGCCGTGCACGCCCGCACGCTGGAGCTGCTCGATGCGCGCGGAATGGCCGACGATCTGCTGATGCGCGGGGTGCCCGTCTACGAAATAGCGCCGCCGGGCGGGGTCGCGATGAACCTGCGCGAACTGCCGACACGGTTCGGGATGCTGCTCGTCGTCCCGCAGAGCGGCACCGAGCACGTGCTGGGAGCCAGGGTCGACGACATGGGCGTACTGGTGACGCGCGGCGCCGAGGTGATCGGGCTGACGCAGGACGATGACGGGATCACCGTGGCGTGCGCCGACGGCTCATCCGTGCGAACGCGCTACGTCGTCGGATGCGACGGAGCGCACAGCACCGTCCGGCGGCTGGCCGGAATCGGGTTCGAAGGCAAGCAGTACCAGACCCACATCCTGCTCGCCGACGTGCAACTGACCCGGGCGCCGGAGGGGACGCTGACCGGTGTCACCAACGAGCGCGGTGCCGTGCTGATGATCCCGTTCGGCGACGGCTGGTTCCGCGCGATCGCGTGGGACCGGCTGCGCGAGCAGGCGCCGCTGACCGAGCCGGTCACCGTCGACGAGATCCGCGACTCGTTTCACCGCATCGCGGGCGAGGACTACGGCATGACGGACACGCGATGGAGCTCGCGGTTCCTGTCCGAGCGCAAGCAGGCTGAGCGCTATCGCGCGGGCCGGGTCTTCATCGCGGGCGACGCCGCGCACGTGCACTCCCCGCTGGGTGGGCAGGGCATGAACACCGGCATCGGCGACGCGATGAACCTCGGCTGGAAGCTGGCTGCCGAGGTCCGCGACGTTGCGCCGCCCTGGCTGCTGGACAGCTATCAGACAGAACGCCTTCCGGTCGGTGCCGCGGTGTTACGGCTGACCGACGCGTTCAACCAGCTGGTGTTGGGCCGGTCGAGGGTGCAACGGATGGTGCAGGGCCTGGCGATCGGAACCATCACCCGGGTACCGGCGGGCCGCAGGTTCATGGCGGGCCGGCTGAGCCAGATCGGCATCAACTATCCGCGGGCTTCCCGCGACGACCACCCGATGGTCGGCAGGCGGATGCCCGACGTCGACTGCGGCGGCAGCCGGCTCTACGAGCTGCTGCGTGAGGGCCGGTTCGTGCTGGCGACGACCGACGAGGTCGACGTCGACCGCGCCGACGTCGTGCATGCCACCCCTCACGACGGTGCGCTGCCCGCGGCAGTTCTGGTGCGGCCCGACGGCTATGTCGCGTGGGCCGATGACCAGCCGCCGACGGCGTCGCACGCCGCGGCCGCGATCGCGCACTGGCGGCTACCGGCTCAGAAGTGACTGACGCGCCGGGCAGGCAGTCGCGAACCGGATCGGCAGCGCGTGGCCGACGACGCCGATGCCCGCGCCGAGGATCGGCCACACCGGCCAGAAGTACCACGCCCCAGCGGTCAGGCCGACGGCCAGCCACACCGTCAGCACGATGACGACCATCGCCAGGTAGCCGGCCAGGTGGAGGTGGACACCGCGGCGCGCGGCGGCGCGGCGTGCCTCGCGGCGGCGGGGGTCGTCGCGGCGAAGCTGTGCCAGCGGGAGGTCGGCGACGATGGCGCGAAGTTCGGCGGTGGTGTGCGCGGCGAACGCGGCCTGCAGCCGGCTCTCGAATTCGGCCATCTCGAGGTAGCCCTGCGCGAGGGCGGAGCCGAGTTGGTCTGCCGTCCTCTCCCGTTCGCGGTCTCCTGCGCGGACGGCTGGAGCGAATGGGGCGGTCATGCGGTGCTCCCGATGATCTAGACACTGACTAGTTCCGCTTTCGACTATGCGCTCTCAACTTGTCACTGTCAAGATATTTCGCGTTGTCGGTTTCGGCGCGCTGATCGACGCTGAGCGTGTACCAGCGCGCCGAAATCGCAGTCAGCGGCCGGCAGAGAATGCGCGCAGCGCCTCGACCTGAACAGGGTCCAGTGACGGGCGCACGGTGTCGCGCGCCTTCGCCACATCGGCTGCCGTCACGTCGGCGGCGTCGATCGAGCGTCGCATCGCCGTCAACGCCGCTTCCCGAAGAAGCGCGACGCAGTCGGCGGCGCTGTAGCCGTCCAGCTCGTCCGCGAGCGCGTCGAGGTCGACGTCGTCGCTCAGCGGAATCGACTTACCCGCCGTGCGCAGGATGTCGCGGCGCGCGTCCGCGTCGGGCGGCTCCACGAACACCAGCTTCTCCAGCCGGCCTGGCCGCAGCAGCGCCGGGTCGATCAGGTCCGGCCGGTTCGTCGCGCCGACAACGACGACATTGCGCAGCGGCTCGATACCGTCGAGCTCCGTCAGCAGCGACGCCACCACCCGGTCTGTGACACCCGAATCGAAGCTCTGCCCGCGCCGAGGCGCGAGCGCATCGAGCTCGTCGAGGAACACCAGAGACGGCGCCGAGTCGCGGGCCCGGCGGAACAGGTCGCGCACCGCCTTCTCCGACGAGCCGACCCACTTGTCCATCAACTCGGCGCCCTTGACCGCGTGCACAGACAGCCGGCCCGAACTGGCCAGCGCCCGCACCACGAACGTCTTACCGCAACCGGGTGGCCCGTACAGCAGCACGCCGCGCGGCGGCTCGACACCGAGCCGCTCGAACGTCTCGGGATGCTGCAGCGGCCACAGCACGGCCTCGGTCAGGGCCTGCTTGGTGTCGGCCATGTCGCCGACGTCGTCGAGCGTGATCGAACCGACGGCCACCTCTTCGGTGGCCGAGCGCGACAGCGGCCGGATAACGCCAAGCGCGCCGGTCAGGTCCACCTGGGTCAGCGTCGGCGGTTTGTCATCCTCACTGGCTCGCGCTGCCGCCCGCAAGGCCGCCTCCCGCACCAGGGCGGCAAGGTCGGCGATGACGAAACCCGGTGTGCGTTCGGCGATTTCGTCGAGGGCAAGATCGTCGACGGGCACGTTGCGCAGCAACACCTCTAGCAGCTGTTTGCGGGTCGCGGCGTCGGGCAGGCTCAGGCCGAGTTCGCGGTCGCACAGGTCGGGCGCCCGCAACCGGACATCGGCGGCCTCGGGCACCGCCGACGTCGCGACGAACGCGACGCCGGGTGTCGCGACCGCGTTGCGCAGTTCGGTGAGGATGAGTGTGGCGACCGGCTCCGCCGTCTCGGGCAGCAGCGCGTCGATGTCGGTGATCAGCAGCACGCCGCCGCCGTCGCGCACGCTCGCCACCGCCGACGCCACACTGCTGAGCCGGTCCTCAGCGCGCAGCGCACCCACCTCGGGTCCGTCCAACTCGACGAGTCGGCGGCCCGCGCACACGGTACGGACCATGGTCGCCTTGCCGACACCGGCAGGCCCGGACACCAGCACGCCGAGATTGGCTGTGGCGCCGAGGGTCTTCAACAGGTCGGGTTCGTCGAGAGCGAGCTTGAGCCATTCGGTGAGGCGGCTCGCCTGCGCGTGTGCCCCCTTGAGGTCGTCGAAACTGATAGCGGGCGCGGGAGCCTGCTCGGGGGTGATCATGACGTGTTGGCCCGACGTCGGCTGCGGTGACGGAGTCACTCCGTCGCCCCAGCTGACAACCGAATTCGGCTGCACGCTAACAGGTCCGACCGGATCAACACCGGTCACCGTCAGCAGCTCGGACGTCCAGGTGATGCCGACCGCCGACGCAAGAGCGCTGCTCGCCGCGGACGACGGGATGTCGGGGCCGAGTTCGCGCGGAAGAAGCGACACCGTGTCGCCGACCGTCATCACCTTCCCCAGCAGCGCCTGCCGCAAGGTCGCCGACGAGATCGACCGGGTGGCCAGGTTCGACCCGCGCACCGTCACCGAGCGCGCGCCGTACACCGTGACAGGAGCGACGAGCACCGTGGTGTTCTCCCGCAGCCCGGCGTTGGACAGCGTGACGTCGTCGAGCAGTGCGGTGCCCGCGGGCGTGCCATCCGGTGCGACGGCCGCGACCGCCGCGGTGGTCCGCGAACCCGTCAGCGCGATGGCATCCCACTCCCTGATGCCCAGCGCAGCAATGGCTTCCGGGTGTAAGCGGACCACCCCGCGCCGCGCATCGAGCGCAGAGGTGTTCAGTCGCGCGGTGAGGGTGAGATGGTGTCGGGGCGCCCGGCGGTCGGCGACGTCCAGCCCGGTCACGTCAGGGGCCCGGCGGTCTGCGGAGGCCGAGTCGGGCCATCGATCGACGCTGTCCGCGCGGCTGGGACCGGCGAATGGCCCGTCGGGCCTGGCGCTGCGCCTTGGGCTTGTCGTCCCATACCTCGGGGTGTTTGGACAACCATGCGGTCGTGCGCACCGCGAACGGGATATGGATGAGGTAGGCGAGGATGATCAGCAGGATCACGATGTAGCCGTAAAGAATTGACGCGGCGACGAGGACAGCCAGCAGCGCCAGCAGCGGAACCACCATGTTCTGCGAGATCGAGAACGTGTGGATCTTGCGCATCGGGATCGTGCTGACAGCCAGCAGCGACACACCGATCATCCAGATCACCACGGCGGGCTCCGACGTCCACCAGCCGTCGCCGAACTGCATCTTGGCCGCCAGCGGGCCGATCGCGCCGATAGCGCCCGCCGGCGCGGGCATGCCAACGAAGAACTGGTTGGTGTAGGCGGGTTTGTCCTCGGCGAGCATGGTGTTGTAGCGCGCGAGCCGCAGCACGATACAGACCGCGTAGAGCAGGACGACGATCCAGCCGATCCGCGAATGCGACAGCAGCGTGCCGTAGATGATGAAGGCCGGTGCGACACCGAAATTCACCGCGTCGGCCAGCGAGTCGATCTCCTCGCCCATCTTCGAGGTTGCCTTGAGCAGCCGCGCGATGCGGCCGTCGAGGGCATCGAGAATGGCGGCCACCGCGAGGAACGCCATCGCCTCGGTCGGCCGGTCGTCGAGCGCGAACTTCACCGCGGAAAGGCCGAGGCAGATCGCCGCGACGGTCATCGCGCTCGGCAGCATGCGCACGCTCAGGACGGGGCGCTTGACGCGTGGCTTCATCGCGGCAACTCCGCAAGGATCGTCTCGCCGCCGACGGCCCGCTGGCCGGGCAGCACAAGCACCTCGGAACCCTCGGGCAGGTAGGTGTCCAGCCGCGACCCGTATCGAATCAGGCCATAGGTTTTTCCGATCGTCACTTTCTCGCCGGGCTTGATGTCGCAGACGATGCGCCGGGCCACCAGGCCCGCGATCTGCACGGCTATCACCTCACGACCCTCGGGCGTGCGGATCAGCACGCTGTTGCGCTCGTTGTCCTGGCTGGCCGCCGCGAGCTCGGCGGACTTGTACAGACCTGGCCGGTGCACGACGGACACCACCTCGCCGCTGATCGGGATGCGCTGCACATGGGCGTCGAAGATGGAGAGGAAGATGCTGATCCGCTGCAGCGGACGTTCGGGCAGGTTCAGCTCTGCGGGCGGCACCGCTTCCTCGACAAGGCAGATCAGCCCGTCGGCGGGCGCGACGATGACGCCGGGGCGGGTGGGCGGCACCCTCGGCGGGTGGCGGAAGAACGCGGCGTTGACGCCCGCGGCCACCAGACCGGCGCGGCGCAGCCACCGGTTGCGGCGACCCGCCGCGGCAACCGCCAGACCTGCGCCGACGAACGGCAGTCCGGCGGGGTGCATCGGGGGAATCGTGGTCTTCGCGAGGGCCACCAGTCGCGCGGGGCCTGATCGGAGGTCGGGGCGTCTGGCCATCGTGTCGCGATTCTACGGGTGGCTGGCTATCCCGTGGCTAGGTCCCAAACCTGCACAGGGGAGCCGGACGCCAGCTCGGCGACCTCCTCGCCGATCTCCAGCAGGCAGTTCGCCGAGGCCAGCCAGCGCAGGTGATGCGACGCGGGCGGCCCGTAGCTGGTGACCTCGCCCTTGGCGACGTCGAGCACGCCGCGGCGGAACTGACGCTTGCCGCGCGGCGAGGTCAGGTCCTCCTTGAGTTCGGCGGTCAGCCGTCGACGCGCAGGCGCAGGCAGCCCCATCGCGGCGCGCAGGGGGGTCCTGATGAAGACCTCGAACGACACCAGGGCGCTCACCGGATTGCCCGGCAGCGTGATGATCGGGGTCTCCCCGATCCGTCCGGCGCCCTGCGGCATGCCGGGTTGCATCGCCACCTTGACGAACTCCACCTCCCCGCCTAGTGCGTCCTTGACCACCTCGTAGGCACCCGCGCTCACCCCGCCGGTGGTGACGATCAGGTCCGCCTCGCCGGCATGGCCATCCAGTACCGCGCGGAATTCCTCGACGTCGTCGCTGGACATCGGTGCCGTGGTCACCGATGCGCCCGCGTCCGTGGCGGCGGCGGCCAGCATCACGGCGTTCGACTCGTAGATCTGTCCCGGTTTCAGCGCAGTGCCGGGTGCGACGAGTTCCGACCCCGTCGACAGCACCAGAACCCGTTGCCGCGGAACGACGGTCAGCTCGCCGAAGCCGAGTGCGGCGGCAAGCCCGAGCGCGGCCGGTGTCACGACCTGACCGGCCCGCAGCACGGTGGTGCCCGCTTCGACGTCCTCACCCGCGTGCCGGATGTGTTGTCCGGTCCTGGCCGCCGCTCGGATCGACACGGTGTCCGTCGCGCCGTCGGTGGCCTCGACGGGGACGACGGCGGTGGCTCCCGCCGGTAGCGGCGCGCCGGTCATGATCCGGTGTGCGGTACCGCCTTTCAGCGTCAGCGCATCAGTTCGGCCGGCAGGGATGTCCTCGGCGACGGGAAGCTGCACGGGGTGGTCGTCACTGGCTTCCGCGATGTCCTCGGCGACCACGGCGTAGCCGTCCATCGCCGAGTTGTCGAAGTTTGGCAGCGACAGCGGGGCCACCACATCCTCGGCGAGGACCAGTCCGAGCGTGTCGGCGAGCGGCACCGACACCGGCGAGCGCGACGTGATCAGAGCGGCCACGACGCTCTGGTGCTCTTCGACCGATCGCATCAGACGGGATAGGTGACGCCGGTCAACTCTTCCGACATCGTCCACAGCCGCCGCTGCAGTTCCTCGTTGCGCGATTGTGCGCTCGAGGCAACCACTTTCGGGCTGCCCTTGACCTCGCCGAGGCCGTCGGGGCCGTAGTACTGGCCGCCTTGCGCACCGGGATCCGTAGCGGCGCGCAGCGTAGGAAGCGCGCCCTTGTCGGCGGGCTGGGTGCCGATCTTCCACACGAAGTTCGGGATGAAGTCGGGCAGGTAGCGCATCAACTCGGTGTCGGAGAAGCCGGGATGGGCGGCGAGTGCGACGGTCGGCACGCCCTTGAGCTTCAGCCGCCGCTGCAGGTCGTAGGTGAACATCAGGTTGGCGAGCTTGCTCTGGCCGTACGCCTCGACACGGTTGTACTTGCGCTGAAGATGCGGGTCTTCGAAGTGGATGCGGGCCATTAGGCGGTGTCCGACGCTGCTGACCGTGACCACGCGGGACCCGTCGACCGACAGCATGTTGTCCAGAAGCAGGCCCGTCAGCGCGAAGTGGCCGAGGTGGTTGGTGCCGAACTGCATCTCGAAGCCGTCTTTGGTGGTCTCGCGCGTCGGCACGTACATCACGCCTGCGTTGTTGATCAGCAGGTCGATGCGGGGGTGTGCGGCGCGCAGTTCATCCGCCGCCTTGCGGACGCTGTCGAGCGACGACAGATCCAGCTCCTGGAGGGCGACGACGGCATTCGGGCTGGCGGCCTTGATCCGGTCGACGGCTTCTTTGCCTTTGTCGAGGTTGCGCACGGCGAGCACGACGTGCGCGCCCTTGTCGGCGAGGATGGCTGCGGTGTCGTAGCCGAGGCCGGAGTTGGCGCCGGTGACGATGGCGATCCGGCCGGACTGGTCTGGTACATCGGCGGCGGTCCACTTCTGGCTCATGATCAGCACACTACTGCGGGACGGTTACCGTCGTTCTCAGTGTCAGGGTGAGGTTGCCGCTTCTGGCGGTGGTTGGATCCTGATCACCTGGTGTCTGGCTCGTAGCGTCGGTGCCGCCTTCTGGTTGGCGTTCATGCGTTTTGTCGGCATCAGGTGTGAAGGACCGGCCGGCGTGACTTGATAGGAGCGTGGCGTCGCCCCCACTGAGATGTGTCCGCCGACCGGCCCAACCGTCACCTCTCAATGAAGGAGGCAACCACCATGGTTGTTGTTGGAGCCGATGTTCACAAGCGAACCCATACGTTCGTCGCGGTCGATGAAGTGGGACGCAAACTGTGCGAGAAGGTCGTCGATGCCACGACCGAGGGGCATCGTCAAGCGGTGCGCTGGGCTCGCGCTCAGTTTGGTGCCGAGTTGGTCTGGGCGGTCGAGGACTGTCGGCATCTGTCGGCCCGCCTTGAGCGGGATCTGTTGGCTTCGGGCCAGAAGGTGGTTCGGGTGCCGCCGAAGTTGATGGCCTTGACACGTAAGTCTGCGCGGACTCGGGGCAAGTCCGATCCGATTGATGCGTTGGCGGTGGCGCGTGCCTACCTGCGGGAACCGGATTTGCCGGTCGCCTCTCATGATGAGGTTTCACGGGAGCTGAAGTTGCTTGTTGATCGTCGGGAAGACCTGGTGGCGCAACGAACTGCGACGATCAACCGGTTGTTATGGCGCATTCACGAACTCGATCCGTCACGGGCACCGAAACGGGCGTCGCTCGACCGCGCCAAACATCGCCAGCTGCTCGGCAACTGGCTGGACAGCCAGCCCGGCCTGGTCGCCGAGCTGGCCCGCGATGAGCTCGCCGACATCACTCGCCTGACTCAGAGCATCAACACGTTAGCCAAGCGGATCGGCGAACGCATCCGTGTCGCCGCTGCGGCGCTGCTGGCGATGCCCGGTTGCGGGGAGCTGACTGCAGCCAAAATCATCGGTGAAACCGCCGGCGTCATGCGCTTTAAGAGCGAGGCGGCTTTCGCCCGACACAGCGGCGTGGCACCCATCCCGGTGTGGTCGGGAAACACTGCAGGACGAGTCCGGATGACCCGTTCGGGCAACCGCCAACTCAACGCCGCCCTCCACCGCATCGCCGTGACTCAGATCCGCCTCGAGGGCTTGGGCCAGACCTACTACCGCCACCGCCTCGCCCACGGCGATTCCAGCACCGAGGCTCTGCGATGCCTTAAACGCCGACTCGCCCGCGTGGTGTTTCACCACCTCCACACCGACCACAACAACCGACATCAGCCATGCCAACCGGCAGCGGCTTGACATAGGAGAAACCCATGTCGGACTTGGTTGATCCCGCCAACCCGCCGAGCCGCAAGGCACCGCTGGTGTGGGCGATCGGTGCGGCGATCCCGTGGCTGGTGCTCGCTGTCGCCCAGGCGGTGTGGTTCGCGATCGAGAGCAGCCCGGCCTGGGCGCACATTCTCGCGGGTGCGGTCACCCTGCTGGGTGTGGTGGTGTTCGTCGGCGTGGTCCCGCTCTGGCGCTACCGGGTGCACCGCTGGGACATCAGTCCGCAGGCGGTCTACACCCGGACGGGCTGGCTGGTGCAGGAGCGCAGGATCGCACCGGTCTCCCGGGTGCAGACCGTTGACACGTACCGCGGTCCGCTGGACCGGCTGTTCGGGTTGGCCAACGTCACGGTGACGACGGCGTCGTCGGCCGGCGCGGTTCGCATCGTGGCTCTTGACGCGCCGGTGGCCGACCGGGTGGTGTCGCAGCTCACCGACATCGCCGCGATCGGCGCCGAGGACGCGACGTGACCTCACCGGAGCTGCTGTGGCATCGGCTCAGCCCGCGAATGTTGTTGGTACACCCAGTACATGAGGTGCTGCGGCAGATTCCGCTGCTCGTCGGCGCGGTGGTGCTCGGCTCGGCGACGGGCAACTCGTGGTGGACCTTCGCCGCGCTCGCGGTGACGATAGGTGTCGGCGTGCTGCGGTGGTTCACCACCACCTACCGCATCGAGCCCGACGAGGTGCAGCTGCGCACCGGCGTCCTGCAGCGCAAGGTGGTGTCGGTGCCGCGCAACAGGATTCGCTCGGTGCAGACCGACGCCCGGCTCCTGCACCAGCTACTGGGGTTGACGGTGCTCCGGGTCAGCACCGGGCAGCAGGCGACGGCTGGAGAGTTCGCGCTGGACGCGGTGCGCGCCGAGGAGGTGCCTCGGCTTCGGTCCATCCTGCTCGCCGACTCGCTGGCACCCGCCGACGAGGCGGCCGGTCCGCAGCAATCACCGGGTCAACTGCTGGCCCGCTGGCACCCGTCCTGGCTGCGCTACAGCCCGCTGAGCTTCACCGGGCTGGCGATGATCCTCGCCGCAGTGGGCGTGGTCTACCAGGCGGGCCTCGGTGCGGTGCTCGAGCATTCGCGCCTCGCCGAGTCAGGGCGCGACGCTGCACAGCGGTTCGGTGTGGTCGCAAGCGTCGCCGCCGTCGTCGCGGTCGTGGTATTCGCCTCGGTGGCGCTGTCGGTGCTGCGGTCGCTGCTGACCTTCGGGAACCTGATGCTGCGACGCGACGCGGAAGTCCTGCACCTGACCCACGGTCTGCTGCGCAAGCGTGAGCACACCTTCGACATGCGCAGGCTGCGTGGTGGCACCCTGCGCCAGCCGCTGCTCGTCCGGCTGCTCGGCGGGGCACGGCTGGACGCGGTGATGACAGGTGTCGCCGGAGCGGGCGAAGCGTCGCTTCTCCTGCCGCCATGCCCCGCGCGCACAGCCGAATCCGTGCTGACCGATCTGATCTGCGACGCGAACGCGGTAGGCGGACCTGTGCGCGGCCACGGGCGGGCGGCAGCGCGCAGACGCTGGACGCGCGGACTGGCGCTGCCTGCTGCCCTCGCCGTCGGCGTGGCAATCGCATCGGTGTTCGTTGCGGTGCCGGCATGGGTGTGGCTCTTGGTGGCGGCGCTGGCGGTGTGCTGCGCACTGCTGGCAGCCGACCGGGTGCGCGCGCTGGGGCACCGGGTCGACGGACGGTGGCTGGTCGCGCGGACCGGTAGCTTGGAACGCCGTCGCGACTGTATCGCCGCAGAAGGCATCATCGGATGGACCGTTCGGCAGACGTTCCTCCAGCGCCGGGCACACGTGGCGACCCTCATCGCGGCGACCGCGGCGGGCACCAAGCACTATCAGGTCATCGACGTGCCTGCCGAACTCAGCTGGACGATTGCGGGCACCGCCTCACCGTGGGTCGCCGACAGTCAGTGGGCGCGCCGCTAGCAAGGCGTTTATCGTCGCACCATGGCGGTCGGTGGCGTGCTCTTCGACATCGATGGCGTCCTGGTGACCTCATGGCAGCCGATCGAGGGCGCAGCCGAGACGCTTCGCGTGCTGGCGGACAACCAGATCGCCCGTTCGTATCTGACCAACACCACCACGCGCACGCGTAAGCAGATCGCCCGACTGCTGACCGACGCGGGGATGGACGTGGCCGCCGACGAGGTGATCACCGCCGCCGCGCTGACCGCGGAGTATGTCCGCGGCCAGTATCCCGACGCCCGGTGCTTCCTCGTCAACAGCGGTCAGATCGCCGAGGACATGCCGGGCATCGACATCGTCTACGCAAGCGACCACGGCCAGGGCGAACCCGCGCCGGAAACCCCCGACGTGATCCTGCTCGGGGGCGCGGGCCCCGAGTACAACCACCTGACGCTGAGCCGGGTCTACGACTGGATGGCTCAGGGCATACCCGTCGTCGCCATGCACCGCAGCACGTCGTGGAACACCACGGAGGGGCTGCGCATCGACACCGGCATGTACCTGATCGGGATGGAGGAGACATCGGGGCGCAAGGCCAACGCCGTCGGTAAACCCGCACCCGCCGGTTTCCTCGCTGCCGCAACGCGTCTCGGTGTCGATCCCGACGAGATGTACATGATCGGCGACGACCTCAACAACGACGTGCTGGCCGCCCAGGTGGTCGGCATGACCGGCGTGCTCGTACGCACCGGCAAGTTCCGGCAGGACACCCTCGACCGGTGGGCCGCCGACGAGTTCGCGATGCAGCCAAGCCACGTCATCGACTCGGTGGCCGACCTGCCTGGGGTGCTGGGTCTCTGATCCACCGAGTCTGCTGACAGATCGCGATGTCGCCTCAGATGACGATCTCCCCGCAGACTCGATGAGTTTGGCGGCCGCGGACGGTCTGCACTGTCATGAACGAAGACAAGCTGAGTGTCCGCGCCACCGTCAATGCACCCGCCGGCACCGTGTTCGAGGTGCTGGCCGACCCGGCCACGCATGCAGCGATCGACGGCACCGGTTGGGTGCGCGAATCGCTCGACGGCAAGCCCGTCACCGAAGCCGGCCAGATCTTCCGGATGGGCATGCATCACGACAACCACCCGGAGGGCTACTACGAGATGGCCAACCGGGTCGAGGTGTTCGACCCGCCGCGCGTGATCGCATGGCAGCCTGGTCAGGGCCCCGACGACGCCGACCTCGATTTCGGCGGCTGGTTCTGGCGCTACGACCTGAAACCGGTCGGCGACGGCCGCACCGATGTCACGCTGACCTATGACTGGTCGGCGGTGCCGTCGCAGGTGCGCGAGCACATCTCGTTCCCGCCGTTCGAGCCGTCGCATCTCCACAACTCGCTACGCCACCTGGCCGATATCGCAGAAGCGCGTTAGGTCCGCAGCTCCCGCACGGCCTCGATGCGGGCCTTGAGCTGTTCGCTCGTCGCGGCCGCGATCGGCGGGCCGCCGCAGATGCGGCGCAGTTCCTTGTGGATCCAGCCGTGCGGCTTACCGGTCCGATGGTGGGCGACCGAGACGAGCGCGTTGAGCTGGCTGCGCAGCTCGCGCAGCTGGCCGTGTGTCGAGACCCGCGGCACCTCACCCGAAGCGGTGCGCTTGGAGATCTGGTCTTCCTGCCTGCGCCGCAACAGGTCTCGCATCGCGTCGGCGTCCAGCAGGCCGGGTATGCCGAGATAGTCGGCCTCCTCGTCGCTTCCCGCTGGTGTCGCCGTCCCGAACGATGACCCGTCGAAGATGACCTGATCCAGTTCGGCGTCGGCGCCAAGCGATTCGAACCCGGCGTCCTCGTCGGCCTCGGACTTCTCCCGCTTCGCATCGGCGAGCGCCTCATCGTCGAAACCATGCCCCTCGCGGTGCGGCTTGCCGAGGACGTGGTCGCGCTGGGCCTCCATCTCGCTGGCCAGATCCAGCAGCGCAGGCACCGACGGCAGGAAGATGCTCGCCGTCTCGCCGGGTCGCCGCGACCGCACGTAACGGCCGATCGCCTGCGCGAAGAACAGCGGTGTCGACGCGCTGGTGGCGTAGACGCCGACCGCCAGTCGCGGCACGTCGACGCCTTCGGACACCATCCGGACCGCCACCAGCCACCGGCCGGTTCCCGCGGCGTACTCCGCGATCCGCGCCGAGGAGCCGGGATCGTCGGACAGCACGAGCGTCGGTTTCTCGCCGGTCAACTCGGTGAGCACGGTGGCGTAGGCGCGCGCGGCCCTCTGGTCGGAGGCGATGACCATCGCGCCCGCGTCGGGCACACCGCCGTTGCGTTTCTGCGTCAGCCGCGTGTCGGCGGCCTGCAGCACTGCGGGGATCCACTCGCCCTTCGCGTCGAGAACCGTGCGCCAGGCCCGCGCCGTCTGCTCGGCGTTCAGCGGTTCGCCCAGCCGGGCTGCGTGTTCCTCGCCCGCGCTCGTCCGCCACCGCGCCTCGCCGGAGTAGGCGAGAAAGACCACGGGGCGGACCACGCCGTCGGCGAGCGCCTCGGCGTAGCCGTAGGTGTGGTCGGCCTGCGAGCGCATCAGGCCTTGCGATGAGCCGCTTGCGCGAAGAGCATCGGGGGAAGTGTCGGGTTCGTATCTGACGAACGGGATCGGGGAGTCGTCGCTGCGGAACGGGGTGCCGGTGAGCGCGAGGCGCCGGGTCGCGTCGCCGAATGCTTCGCGGATGGCCTCCCCCCAACTCTTGGCGTCGCCGCCGTGGTGGATCTCGTCGAACACCACGAGCGTGCGGCGGTTCTCCGTGCGCACCCGGTGCCGGGTCGGGTGGCTGGCGACCTGGGCGTAGGTGACGACGACGCCGTGGTACTCCTTCGACGTGTGCGCGGCCGAGTTGCTGAACTTCGGATCGAGTGCGATGCCCAGCCGGGCGGCGGCCATCGCCCACTGGATTTTGAGGTGTTCGGTCGGTACGACCACGGTGATCTGCTCGACGGCACCGTCGGCCAGCAGCTCGCCGGCGATGCGCAGGGCAAAGGCCGTCTTACCCGAGCCTGGCGTCGCGACGGCAAGGAAATCTCGAGGCTGGGCGGCAAGATACCGCACCAATGCCCGACGCTGCCAGCTCCGCAAAGCCTGGGTGTCGGGCGCTGCATCAACCCGCACCCAGAACTCCTCAACTGATCGGACAGCAGCCTAACGCAACGGATTACGGGTGTGCATCTCCGCAGGGACGCCGTGTCGCGGTCAGTCGACGGAGAAGTTGTCGTTCTTGATGAACCATTCGCGGCGCTCATCGTCGGTCAGGTCGCCGAGTCGGGCCAGCCCCTCGAAATAATGCTCGCGAGGTGCGCCGGGAGCAAACAGCATGAGGATCGATGTCGGCTGGTCGGATTCGTTGCGGAAGCCGTGGATGCCGCCCGGCGGAACGTAGAGGAAGTCGTTCTGTGTGCCGTCGGTCCACTCGTTGCCATCGTAGAGCTTCACCGTTCCCGAGAGCACGAAGAAGGCCTCCGACATCGCACGGTGGAAGTGCGGCCCCGGGCCGCCGCCGTTGGGCGCGATCTCGACGCGGTACAGGCCGTAGTCGCCGTCGGTGGCCTGCTGGTTGGCCAGATAGTGGTACTTGACCAGACCGAAGGATTCGTAGTCCGCAGGCTCGCTGCCGCGTCGGACCCAGGCGCTGACTTCCGGATCGTCGCGGGTGTATCGGGGCGGCGGGTAGGGCGGAACAATCAGTGACATCAACGCTCCATTGCGGTCGTAGCATCTACAGAAATGGACGAGCGTCTGCGGGCCCAGAAGCTCCTCGATGCCCAGGGTAAGGCCGCGCAGTTGTTCGACGAGATCGAGCGCAGGGGGATGATCCGCGCGGGTGTCGGTGAACGCGAACTGTCCGACGAGATCCGAGATCTGGCCGCTGAGATGTTCGGCGTCGAGCGCCATTGGCACAAGCGGATCGTGCGTGCGGGAGAGAACACGCTGCAGCCGTACCGGGAGAATCCACCCGACCGGATGATCGCCGACGACGACATCCTCTTCTGCGATTTCGGTCCGATCTTCGACCACTGGGAGGCCGACTTCGGGCGGACGTTCGTGCTCGGCGACGATCCGGTAAAGAACGCCCTGCGCGACGACCTGCCGCGGGTCTGGGCGAAGGGACGCGAGTACTTCGACTCCCATCGCGACGTCACCGGCGCCGAACTGTTCGATCACGTCGTGCAATTGAGTCGTGACGCGGGTTGGGAGTTCGGCGGGACGATCGCGGGCCATCTGGTCGGCGAGTTCCCGCATGAGCTGATTGACGGCGACCGCAGCGAGTCCTACATCGCGCCTGGGTCGAACACTCCGATGCGGGGCACGGACCGCGCGGGGCACATCTGCCACTGGATCCTCGAGGTGCATCTCACCGATCCCGAGCGAGCGTTCGGCGGCTTTCACGAAGAGTTGCTCGACCTGTCGTAGCAGGGGAGTGTAACGCCGGTCTGCTCCGATTCGCCCTCCGTTTCAAACTTCGCAAACCGGAGGGGCGAACGACGATCTGTGTGCGAGCCTCAGGCCATGGTCAACTGGAGCAAACGGTTGGTTCCCGTCATCGCCACATCCTCGCTGCTGTTGGCGTCGGGGGCGCTGGCGGAGGGAATCGGCCAAGCCGAAGAAGCGATCCTGATTCCAGGCGCCATGCCCTTCAAGGCGATCAACCCGCTCTATCCGACCGTCGCCGCCACCTACCCGAGGATCGGTGAGCACTTCCACGGCGATCTGTCTTCGCAGATCGTCGGCTACTCGCAGGATCCGCTCGTCGCGAACAGAGCCCTCGCGGAAGGCGTGACGCAAACGACCGCCGCTGTTCTCGACACCAACGGCGAAGTCGTGGTCATCGGCGAGTCGATGGGGTCCATGGTTGCCTGGCGAGTCGCGGAGGAGCTGGCGAAGAACGGTAGCCCGCGGACAGAGGACATCAGCTTCGTGTTGATCGCCTCACCGGACGTCGGCATCTCCGAGTACTTCAAGGAGGGCACCTACATCCCCATCTTGAACTACCGCATCCGTCGCGTCGCGGATTCTCCCTACGACACAACGATCGTGGTCGGTGAGTACGACGGCTGGTCTGATCCGCCCGATCGTCCGTGGAACGCGGTGTCCTCCGCCAACGCGATATTGGGCATCGCCTACGTCCACGGACCGCCGAGTTTCACTGCGGACGTCAGCGGCCTGACACCCACGGAGGACGGGAACGTCAAGACGTATCTCGTGCCGACGGAGCACCTGCCTCTGACGCAGGTGTTCCGTGATGTCGGCGTGCCAAATGCGTTGGTGGACACAGCGGACAAGGTTCTGCGTCCCGTCGTCGACGCCGGCTACGTGCGACACGACGAACCGGGGGACACCCGCCCGTATCTGTACGACGGGGAAATCCGCCGCAACGTGCAGAGTCAGCAGCAGGCCAGAGAACCGGTGCGGGCGCTCACCGGCACCGCGACCGATCTCGGTCGGCAGCGCCGTGAGCACCGCAGCGAGTTGCGCCAGGCCGTCCAGGCCGCCGGCAGAGATATCCGCGACCGCGTCGAGGCCGGCGTCGGGCAGTTGAAGAAGACGATCGCGGCGATCAGACCAGCGCGGGAACCGGGAATGTGACGCCCGTCAGGTCCTCCGACACCGCCCACAACCGCTTCTGCGCGTCGACGTCGTGCGACACCCTGGTGGAACTCACCACGACGGGATAACCCCGCTGTTCGGCGAATCCGTCGGGGCCGAAGTAATGACCGCCGATGACGCCCGGATCGGTAGCGGCCCGCAGGCTGGGAAGCGCGCCCATTTCGGGCCCCTGGAAGAGCGGTTGCAGCACGCCTTCGACGACACGCACGGCGGTCGGCAGGTTGCGTGACAGCTCCGTGCGCGAGCCGCCGGGGTGTGCGGCCGCGGCGATGGTGCGGGTGCCTTGCAGCCGGCGCTGCAGTTCGTAGGTGAACATCAGGTTGGCGAGCTTGGACTGGCCGTACGCCGCGACGCGGCCGTAATCCTTCTCCCACTGGAGGTCGTCGAAGCGGATGCCGTTGCGGGCGAACCGATGCCCGACGCTGCTGACGGTGACGACGCGGGATCCCGGCGCTGCCAAAATGTGGTCGAGGAGCAGGCCGGTGAACGCGAAGTGCCCGAGATGGTTTGTGCCGAACTGCAATTCGAAGCCGTCCTTGGTGGTCGACTTCGGCGTCATCATCACGCCTGCGTTGTTGATCAGCAGGTCGATGGTCTCGTGCGTGGCCCGCAGTTCCTCGGCGGCCCGGCGGATCGAGTCGAGCGACGTGAGGTCGAGTTCCTGGACCACGACGCTGGCGCCGGCGGCGGCGTTGCCGATGCGCGCGGCGGCGTCGTTGCCCTTGTCGGCGTTGCGCACCGCGAGCACGACGTGCGCGCCCTTTTCTGCGAGCGCCTTGGCCGTTTCATAGCCCAGCCCGGTGTTGGCGCCGGTGACGACGGCGGTACGGCCCGTCTGGTCCGGCATGTCGGTTGTGGTCCAGTTTGTCATGGCGGTCTCCTGCAATCGGCTTAAACGGGGCGGACGCTCCGTTTGGTATGACTATACGGAACGCACGCCCCGCTTATTTGTTCCCGTTCACGGTCCCGTCAGGGTGATGTGGCCGGGACCCTACAGCGGGCCGTCGACGTTCCATCCTGGGCCATATCCCTGCGACCACGCCAGTTATGTGAAGCGTACAAGTTCGAGCACCCGGCGCCCATGGGATATTAAGCGGAGCAAGTGCCCCGGTTACTCGATTTGAGGAGTGTGTTCTGACTCAGCCGGATCGGCCGTTGCGGGCGGACGCGGCACGCAACCGCGCCCGAGTGCTGGAGGTGGCCTACGAGACCTTCGCCGCCGACGGCCTTTCGGTGCCGATCGACGAGATCGCGCGTCGCGCGGGCGTCGGCGCAGGCACCGTCTACCGGCACTTCCCGACAAAGGACGACCTATACCGTGCGGTCGTCGAGAATCGCATCACCACCATCATCGACGGCGGTCGCGCGCTTCTCGACTCGGGTGATCCCGGCGATGCCCTGTTCGCCTTCCTCCGGTCGATGGTGTTGCAGTGGGGTGCCACCGACCAAGGTCTGACCGAGGCACTGGCCGGTGTCGGGATCGACATCGCCACCGCGATGCCCGAGGTGGAGGCGGGTTTCCTGCAGATGCTCGATGACCTGCTGCGGGCCGGCCAGAAGGCGGGCACCGTGCGATCCGATCTCTCCGTGCGCGATGTCAAGGCACTGCTGACCGGCGCCAGTGCGATGCAGGCCGCGTATCCCGACACCGCAGAACGGGCGACGGAAGTCTTCCTCGACGGCCTTCGCGCGCGGTGAACGACCTTGCACTCTCCCTGGTCGAGTGCTAGAAATGCAATTGGCACTCGCGACCAGTGAGTGCTAGGTCGGGACGGTGAGGCCGGGGCCGCACTCGCGGAGCACATCCCCAGCCGTCCGTCGCGGGCACTGATCCCGGCCATAGACGTGCCATCCCCAATCCGGAGGAATCACTTCGCAATGGCCAAGACAATTGCGTATGACGAAGAGGCCCGTCGCGGCCTAGAGCGGGGCCTCAACAGCCTCGCCGACGCGGTAAAGGTGACGCTGGGCCCCAAGGGCCGCAACGTCGTCCTGGAGAAGAAGTGGGGCGCCCCCACGATCACCAACGATGGTGTGTCCATCGCCAAGGAGATCGAGCTGGAGGACCCCTACGAGAAGATCGGCGCTGAGCTGGTCAAGGAAGTCGCCAAGAAGACCGACGATGTTGCAGGCGACGGCACCACCACCGCCACCGTGCTGGCCCAGGCGCTGGTGCGCGAGGGTCTGCGCAACGTCGCGGCAGGCGCCAACCCGCTCGGTCTGAAGCGCGGCATCGAGAAGGCCGTCGAGAAGATCACCGAGACGCTGCTGAAGTCGGCCAAGGAGGTCGAGACCAAGGAGCAGATCGCTGCCACCGCGGGCATCTCGGCGGGCGACCCGTCCATCGGCGAGCTGATCGCCGAGGCCATGGACAAGGTCGGCAACGAGGGCGTCATCACCGTCGAGGAGTCGAACACCTTCGGCCTCCAGCTGGAGCTCACCGAGGGCATGCGCTTCGACAAGGGCTACATCTCGGGCTACTTCGTCACCGACGCCGAGCGTCAGGAAGCGGTCCTGGAGGATCCGTACATCCTGCTGGTGTCGTCGAAGGTCTCGACCGTCAAGGACCTGCTTCCGTTGCTGGAGAAGGTCATTCAGTCGGGTAAGCCGCTGCTGATCATCGCCGAGGACGTCGAGGGCGAGGCCCTGTCGACCCTGGTCGTGAACAAGATCCGCGGCACCTTCAAGTCCGTCGCCGTCAAGGCGCCCGGCTTCGGCGACCGTCGCAAGGCGATGCTGCAGGACATGGCGATCCTCACCGGTGGCCAGGTCATCAGCGAAGAGGTCGGCCTCTCCCTGGAGACCGCAGGCGTCGAGCTGCTCGGCAAGGCGCGCAAGGTTGTCGTGACCAAGGACGAGACCACGATCATCGAGGGCGCCGGCGACGGCGATGCCATCGCGGGCCGGGTTTCGCAGATCCGCGCCGAGATCGAGAACAGCGACTCCGATTACGACCGCGAGAAGCTGCAGGAGCGCCTGGCCAAGCTGGCAGGCGGTGTTGCGGTGATCAAGGCGGGCGCCGCCACCGAGGTGGAGCTCAAGGAGCGCAAGCACCGCATCGAGGACGCCGTTCGCAACGCGAAGGCGGCCGTCGAGGAGGGCATCGTCGCCGGCGGTGGCGTGGCCCTGCTGCAGAGCGCGCCCGCGCTGGACGAGCTGAAGCTCGAGGGCGACGAGGCCACTGGCGCCAACATCGTCCGCGTGGCGCTGTCGGCTCCGCTGAAGCAGATCGCGTTCAACGGTGGGCTGGAGCCCGGCGTCGTCGCGGAGAAGGTCACCAACTCCCCGGCGGGCACCGGCCTCAACGCCGCCACCGGCGAGTACGAGGACCTGCTCAAGGCGGGCGTCGCCGACCCGGTCAAGGTGACCCGTTCGGCGCTGCAGAACGCTGCGTCCATCGCGGCGCTGTTCCTGACGACCGAAGCGGTCGTCGCAGACAAGCCGGAGAAGGCCGCCGCACCCGTCGGCGACCCGACCGGTGGTATGGGCGGAATGGACTTCTAAGTCGGTCCTTCGCTTACGAAAAGGCCCGGCCCCCACAAGGGGTCGGGCCTTTTTGTGTCTGCCAGGTTCACGCCTTCCTGTCCAGCGGCACGCAGTCGTCGTCGCAGCCGGATGCGGTCGGCACGCCCGGTGCCGCGGGGCGATGCAGCACGGCGCGGTCGGGCGACACGGTCAGCGCCTCGTCGGTGAGCTCGGCGTGACCGTCGACGATGAGCGTGTAGCCGCCAGGGCCGCGCGGCGGCCAGACGAGGGTGACAGCCGGATGCGCGGATGCGTTGCGCCGCGTGCTGTTGCCGACGGCCCCGACATCGAAGACGCCGTCAGCGAGGACAGGGTCGACGGCGACGGTGTGGGCGCGATAGTCGTCGCCGACCGTGATCAGGTAGGCGAACGCGAAATCGGCCACCGCCCCGGCAAGTTGATCGAGGTCCACCTTGACGCTCATGGACTGAGCGTAACCCCCGCCGAGCGCTCACTCTTGTACGGTTTCGGCGCTCAATTCTGTACGTGGATGAGCGCTCGGGCCGTCAGGGTTTCTCGCGCCGGGCCCCAAGTCCGGCCGGATGACCGGCAAAGTCGTCGTGAGTCGCGACAGCTAGGTTCGAGCCATGCCTCTACCAACCCCATCGCCGACCTCCACTGCCGTCGTCACCGGTGCCTCGTCGGGTATCGGCGCCGACATCGCGCGCGAACTCGCCGCCCGCGGCCACGGCGTCACACTGGTGGCCCGCCGGGAGGACAAACTCCGCGAACTCGCAGAAGAACTCGGAAAGACGGTGCGTGTCGAGGCGATCGCCGGTGACGTCGCCGACCCCGACGCCCGCGCGGGCCTTTTCGACGCCGTCGCCGACCGCGGTCTGACACTCGACATCCTCGTGAACAACGCGGGCATCGGCACGATCGGCTCAGTCACCAGGACCCCGGTCGCCGATGAGATCGCCCAGGTGCGCGTCAACGTCGAGGCCGTCATCGACCTGACCACCCGCGCCGTTCAGCAGATGGTGCCGCGCGGTCGCGGCGCGATCCTCAACGTCGGGTCGACGGCGGGCTATCACCCGTTTCCGGGGCAGGCCGGCTACGCGGCCACCAAGGCGTTCGTGAAGACCTACACCGACGGCGTCCGCGGCGAACTCGCGGGCACCGGCGTGACCGTCGCCATGCTCGCGCCCGGCCCGGTTCGCACCGAGTTCCTGCAAGCCGCGGGCATGGACGAGGACAAGTTCGCCGAGGCGTTCCCGAAGTTCTTGTGGATGTCCTCGCGCGAAGTCGCCCGCATCGGCGTCGAAGCGCTGGAGAAGGACCGCGGCATGGTGATCGCGGGCCTGCGTAATGTGGTGAGTACCCGCTTCATGCAGGCACTTCCACGGCCGATCCTGCTCAAGACGCTGGCCAGGCAGCACCCAGGGCTGCGCCGCGACCGCCGCTCATTCGGCTGAGAGGGGCCAGCGCCGCATCCAGCCCTCGACGGGCAACGCCAGTCCGTTACACAGCGTGCAGATGGTGCGATACCAGCCGACCGCGATCAGCAGTTCCATCCGCTGCTCGTCGTCAAGGTTCCCGCCGAGCGCGCGCCACGTCGCCTCCGTCCACGACCCGGTGTGTTCGATTTCGTCGACCGCATCGATCAGCACACGCTCGGCCGACGACCAGTCGGCGTCCGCACCGGTCACCAGCGCGTCGCACTCGTCGTCGCTGACGCCGGCGATCGGACCCCAGAACGCCGCCTGTCCACCCCACTCGTATGCGCATCGCAGCAGCGCGCAGATCCGCAGGATCGCGATCGTCCGCACACGGGCGGGAAGCCGGGCCTCGGTGTACAGCGCCGCGCCCAGCTTGCGCAGCCGCGCAGCCAGCGCCGGATGCCGTTGCACGCACCGCACCAGCAGCAGCGGTTCATAAGTGCGGTCCGGATGGCCCCAGCTGTTGATCTCGGCCGCATCCGCCTCGCTCCACGGCGGAGCAAGAGGGGCGACGCGCGTCACGGCGTCGCGGGCGCGGCCTGACGACCGCGGACCAGCTTGCCCGGGCGGGCGTCGGTCGGCACGCCGTTGCGGGCGATGATCTCGCCCGACACGATCGTCGCGACGTAGCCCTCCGCGGTCTGGTCGAGCCTGCGGCCGCCCGCCGGCAGGTCGTAGCGGACCGTCGG
This sequence comes from Mycobacterium sp. ITM-2016-00318, assembly GCF_002968285.2. Lineage (NCBI taxonomy): Bacteria > Bacillati > Actinomycetota > Actinomycetes > Mycobacteriales > Mycobacteriaceae > Mycobacterium > Mycobacterium sp. ITM-2016-00318. The sequence goes on from NZ_CP134400.1 coordinate 550,428, forward strand.
CCTGTGCAGGCGAAGCGCGGCGGGATCGACGACGTTGACGTCGGCCTTGTATCCGACGGCGATGCGGCCGCGGTCGGCCAGCCCGCCGACCCGTGCGGGCACCGACGTCAGCTGGCGAACCGCCTCGGCCACGGTCAGCCTGCCCGTCGCGCGGTCGCGCACCCAGTGCGTGAGCATGTAGGTGGGAAAGCTTGCGTCGCAGATCATTCCGTAATGCGCACCGCCGTCGCCGAGGCCGAGCACCACGTCCTCGCGACGGACCAGCTCGGCCACGGTGTCCAGCGAAGCGTCGCGGAAGTTGGCCAGCGTGACGAGCAGCATCGCGTGGCCGTCGTCGTCGAGCAGCTGGTCATAGGCCTCCTCCAACGGGCTGACGCCGCGGGCCTTCGCCCTGGCGGCGATGCTGTCTGACGGGTCCGGTTCGTAGTTCGGCGGGTCGCCGAGCGGGAAGATCCAGTCGAACGCCTGCACCGCGAACATCAGCGGGTGACCGTCAGACGCCGGCTTGTCGTTCAGAATGCGTTCCCGCACTTCGGGTTTACGCATCTCGGCCACCCGCTCGGCCAACGGAAGCCCCGCGATCTCGCGGTAGCTGGGATACATCACGAACGGGTTCCCCGACAGTTCGAGCCCGATGACCAATCCGATCGGTCGTGGGAAGATCTGCGCGGTGATATCGCCGCCGTCCGCATTGAACTTCTCCACCAACCGCAGCGCATCCAGATGCAACGGGGGACCCGCGTTCCCGATCGCCAAGGTGAAGGTCACCGGCAGTCCCACCTCGGTCGCCGCCTCGAACACTGTTTGCAGCGCCTGCTCGTAGTCCGTGGCGAGCAGGTCGGGAACGAACTGGATCAGGCCGCCGCCTGCATCGTCGACTCCTGCGACGATGGCCTCGATCTCGGTCTGCGCGGCGTCGTAACTCGGTATCGGCTGGCCGCTCTCGGTCTTGTGGATCGTCAGCCGCGACGACGCAAAGCCGAGCGCCCCAACCTCGATCGCCTCGGCTGCCAACTTGCGCATCAGCGAAAGATCCTCTGCCGTAGCGGTTTCGCGCTCCACACCGCGCCGGCCCATCACATAGACCCGCAGCGGGGAGTGGGGCAGAAACGCAGCCACGTCGATGTCACGCTCGCGCGCATCGAGCGCATCCATGAACTCCGGGAACGTCTCCCAGTTCCATGGCAACCCATCGACCATCACGACGCCGGGGATGTCCTCGACGCCGGCCATCACGTCGACCAGAACCTCGTGGTCCTCTGCGCGGCATGGGGCGAAACCCACGCCGCAGTTGCCCATCACGGCGGTCGTCACACCGTGGGCCGACGACGGCGACATCCGGTCGCTCCAGATGGCTTGCCCGTCGTAGTGGGTGTGCAGATCGACGAAACCCGGGGTGACCAGAAGCCCGGTCGCGTCGATCTCCCGCGCGCCCTCGCCATCGACGGATCCGACGGCGGTCCTGTCTGCGCGGTTCACCGCGGTGCTGTCTGCGCGGTTCACCGCGGCGATCACGCCGTTGGAGATCGCGACATCGCCGACGAACGGCTCGCCGCCCAGGCCGTCGACGATCGTGCCGTTGCGGATGATCAGGTCCATGGCCAAGAATCTACGTCCGCGTCGCCGCGCCATGCCAGGATGGGGCCGTGATCGACCACCTGGGCATCAACTGTGCGGACTGGGAGAAATCGAAGACCTTCTACGACGAGGTCCTCGGCGTGCTGGGCTACACCCGGCAACTGGACTACCACGTGGCCATCGGATACGGCAGGGACGGCAAACCCGACTTCTGGATCGCCGACATGAGTGCCGGCGAGGCGGGCGGCCCTAACCGCGAGGTGCACGTCGCCTTCCACGCCACGGATCACGACGCCGTGCACGCATTCCACGACGCCGCAATCCGGTTGGGCGCCGAATCCCTGCATGAACCTCGGTATTGGCCGGAGTATCACCCGGGCTACTACGGGGCCTTCGTGCGCGATCCCGATGGCAACAACGTGGAGGCCGTCTTCCACGGTTCGCCGCCGCAGCAGTGACGCTCGGCGTTAGCGTTCTCCAGATGAACATCGGCACGGGCACGCCGTTCTCGTGGGATGCGGTCGGTACGTCGAACAACTATCACTGCTTTCTCAACTTCCCGTCGGTCCCCGAAGGCAAGCTGTTGGTGATTCACCATGTCGGTGCGCTGGTCCGGCCGAAGGTGAACACCACGGTGGTGGAGGTTGCCGAACTGGTCACCAGCACCCCGACCGACACCTCCGTCGGCGTGCGGTTCCACTTCGGCATGAGCCGGACCGGATTGGCGGGCACCGCAATTCCCTACGACAGCTGGACCATGAGTCAGCCTGTGCTGGCGTACGTCGTCACCGGTCAGCTCGCGCGCATGACGATCAACATGCGCAATCCCGGCGAGATCCTGTTCTGTCAGGCATCGCTGTCCGGAGTGATGGTCGACGCCGAGGAGCAAACAGCGGCAGCGGGGTAGCGTCGGTCCCATGGCTGACTCCGACGACCAACCGGTGCGCGAACTACTGCGCGACGCCTTCACCCGCCAGATCGAGCACGTCCACGACCTCACCGACGGCCTGACCGACGAGGTCTCGTTCTTTCGGCCGACCGCGGAAGCCAACAGCATCGCGTGGTTGATCTGGCACAGCGCGCGCCAACAGGACCTGCAACTCTGCCACCTCGCAGGCGTCGAACAGGTGTGGACGCGCGACGGGTGGGCGGACCGGCTGGGCCTCGACCTCGGGGGAAATGACCACGGCTACGGGCACACCGCCGACGACGTCGGCAAGGTGCGGATGCCCGCGGACCTGCTGGCCGGCTACTACCACGCCGTGCACAAGGTGACGCTGGAATACATCGCGTCGGTGACCGCGCAGGAGTTGAGCCGCGTCGTCGACACCCACTGGACACCGCCGGTCACCGCGAGCGCGAGGCTGGTCAGCATCATCGACGACGCCGCGCAGCACCTCGGGCAGGCCGCCTACATCCGCGGCATCGCCCGCTGACGTGACATGCGTCGCCTGCCGCAGGGCGCTGCTGCTGTGGTCGGGGATCGCCGTCACTGCGGTATGCGTGCTGGGCTGGGCGGTCGGTAAACGCTCGACCCCGCTGGACTCCTGGTTCCATGATTTTCGGAACACGCCACTGCCCTGGCTGTTGATCTTCACCGATCCGTGGCTGCTGACGATCGCGCTGCTGTTCGGTGTCTTCATCGCCCTCTATCTCGGTCGACACAGGCTGGCCATGCTGATGGTGGCGGCCCCGCTGGTCGGGATCGCGCTCGCCCAACTGCTCAAGCGGTGGTTCGGGCGCCTATCGGGGTCATCGCTCGCCTACCCGAGCGGCCACACAACCGCGGCCGTCGTGGTGATGGGCATGCTGGTACTGCTCGCGGGCGCTGCGTGGTGGGCCGTGGTGGTCGCGTCGGTCGTGAGCGTGCTCGGCGCCATCGGCCAGGGCGTCACGTACCACTACATCACCGACAGCGTCGGTGCGTTGCTGCTTGGCAGCGCGGTGGTGTGCATCGCCGCCGTGGTGACCGAACTTGACACGCGTCAACCCGGCTGCGACGCAGATCACACCGCTGGTTAAGCTGGGGGCATGACCGCGACGCCAGAAGTTGACACGTCCTCGTCGGCGACCACCATCCGCAACCCCGCGACCGGCGACGTGGCGGGGCAGGTGCGCTGGACCGATCCCGCCGATGTGCCGCGTATCGCGGCGGGATTGCGCGAGGCGCAGAAGGCATGGGAAGCGCGCGGCGCCAAGGGCCGCGCCAAAGTGCTTGCCCGTTACACCGTTTGGCTCGGCGAGCATCGCGACGAGATCGAGGCGTTGCTGATCAAGGAAACCGGCAAGTCGGCCGTCGACGCGGCACAGGAGGTGCCGCTGCTGATCATGATCTTGTCGTACTACATCAAGACGATGGAAAAGGCGCTCGCGCCGGAGTCACGCCCCGCGTCGCTGCCGTTCCTGTCGATCAAGAAGGTCACCGTGCATTACCGGCCGCGCCCGGTCGTCGGCATCATCGCGCCATGGAACTACCCGGTGGCCAACGCCCTGATGGACGCCATCGGCGCCCTGGCCGCGGGCTGCTCGGTGCTGCTCAAACCGTCCGAGCGGACGCCGCTGACCGCGGAGGTGCTGCTGCGCGGCTGGCACGACTCGGGTGCCCCCGAGGTGCTTGCGCTCGCGCAGGGCGCGCGCGAGGTGTCCGAGGCCGTCATCGACAACGCCGACTTCGTCCAGTTCACCGGGTCGTGTGCGACCGGAGCGAAGGTGATGGAACGCGCCGCGCGAACGCTCACCCCGGTGAGCCTCGAGCTCGGCGGTAAGGATCCGATGATCGTGCTCGAGGACGCCGACATCGAGCTCGCCGCGCACGCCGCGGTGTGGGGCGCGATGTTCAACGCAGGCCAGACGTGCGTCTCGGTCGAGCGGGTCTACGTGCTGGATTCCGTGTACGACCAATTCGTTGACGCCGTCGTGCGCGCTGTCGAGAAGCTGAAGGTCGGCGCGGGTGCGGGCTACGACGTCGGCTCGATGATCGACGAGAGCCAGGTGGCCGTGACCGAACGCCACGTCAGCGAGGCGGTGGCCGCAGGCGCGAGGGCGCTGACCGGCGGCGAGCGCCCCGCGGGAACGGGCAGCTTCTACCCGCCAACGGTGCTCGTCGACGTCGATCACACGATGACGTGCATGACCGAGGAGACCTTCGGCCCGACGCTGCCGATCATGAAGGTCTCGACGGTGGGCGAGGCGGTCCGGCTCGCCAACGATAGCCCCTACGGCCTGTCGGCATCGGTCTTCTCCTCCGACATCGAACGCGCCAAAGAGGTTGCCGTCCAGCTCGATTGCGGCGCTGTCAACATCAACGACGTGATCTCCAACCTGATGTGCACCACCGCCCCGATGGGCGGCTGGAAGACGTCGGGGATGGGCGCGCGGTTCGGCGGCGCAGAGGGGCTGCGCAAGTACTGCAGGCAGGAGGCCGTCGTCGCGCCTCGCATCAGTGTCGGGGCGGGCGGCAACTACTACAACAACTCGCACAGGGCCCTGACGCGGATGAACAAGCTGATGACCAAGCTCGCCCTGATCCGGCCCAAGCGCACCGCGAAGTAGCCGCCGCCGGTTCACCCGACACGTACTGAGTAAGTTCGTCTACGACAACAGGGATCACGAGGCGGTCGGTCGGCCGGATCCCCTGAGCGTGGGGCGCGCACTGGCCGACTGACGCGCCCGCGTCCCGTTCGGCGTAGGAGGGCAGCGTGCGGTTTCTTGCGGCGCTGCTGTGCTGGCTCACGGCAACGGTGCTGCTCGCGGTCGCCGTTCCCGCGTCATGGGCGGCGTACACCGTGGTGAGTGAGGACGGGTACGCCGCGCTCGCGGCCGACGCCGCCGAGGAGCCCGAACTGCAGGAGGCGATGGCCTCGGAGCTGTCGACGCAGATCACCGCGCTGGCCGCCGACAGCGGGTATCAGCTCAACAACTCCGAACTGGTTCGCGGCGTCACCTCCGCCTACACCGCCAATTCCGGATTCCCCGGGCAGTTCGCGCAGGCCAACCGGATCGCCCACCGGTGGATGTTCACCGACTCGGTTCAGCACGACCAGAGCAACGGCGATCGATGGCTCGTCGACATCGCGCCGATGCTCTCCGACGACTCGCTGCGGCAGACGCTGGGCAACCTCAACCTCGATGTTCCGGAGACGCTGACGGTGCCGATCACAGTGCCCGAGTCGTCGTCGTTGCGCCCCGGTCAGCTGAAGACGCTGTCGAGGTGGGGCCCGTGGGTCAGCATCGGCGCCTGCGTGCTCACGGCCATCTTCGCCCTGCTGACACTGGCGCTGGCCCGCTCTCGTGGCAAAGCGCTTGCCGCTCTGGGTGTTTCGGCCCTCATCGTCGGCGCGGCAGGGTGGGCGGGGCTGGAGGTCGGCAGGCGCTACATCGACGACGCGCTGAACAACACGACCGGCGACATCCGCACGGTGGCCGACGTCATGGTCGACACCGCCGAGGCCGACCTGCACCATTGGCTGAACCTGACGCTGGCGGCCGGCGGCCTGCTGGCCGTGTTCGGCATCCTCGTCTCCGTGCTCGGCGTGCTGCGAAGAAGCGAATAGCGATTTCGGCGCGATTTCCGTCGCGCAGCGATGGTTTTCGCGCCCAAATCGCCAAGGCATAGAGTCCGTTCATGCCATTCGTCACGGACATCGCGGGCCCGCAGCTGCCCGTTCAGGCGTGGCCGTCGCTGACCGCGGGCGTACTGCGCCGCACCAGCACCATCGACACCCATCCGGCCGGAACCGGTAGCTCCAACCGCACCGGAGGAGGACAGAGGGCAATCGTCGACCTGCGGGCCTGCGACGTCGTCGGCCTGGAGGAAGGCGGGGCCCACGTGCTCGGCGAGGTCCGGGTGCGTGCGCATCTCGGCGAGCGCGTCATCGACGAGATCGCCGCAGACCCGCACGACGCACGGCTGGCCCGACTACTCGGCAGCCGCGTCGGGCCGGGATTCCGCTCGGCGGTGACCAAGCTGCTGCCCGACGAGATTGCGCGGGCCGGGCTGCTCAACCTCCTGCTCGACGACTGGGTCGGCGCGGCGCTCGTCTCCGGCTATTCGACGCAGCACGAAGCGATCACGCTCGGTATCGAGGAGAAGCTGCCCGCAGGCACCGCCGACCACATGGCAGACATCTGCGCGGGCTTCGCCGAGGATGCCTCGCTCGTTCCCTATGCCAAACGCAACGGCACCATCCCGTCGGTGCACGGGCCGGTCGCCCCGCCGTTGGATCTCGCAGGCATCCACACCGTCGAACCGCTGCGCCCGCACGGTATGCGGCGGTTCCGCAGGCTCGACCTGCGGCCTGAAAACGATTTCGACGCCCACTTCCGCGACTCGCACGTCGACGGTGACGGCGTCGAGACGATCGTGCACGAGTACACGGTCGAGGGCTCGGTCGACACCGAGACGAGAACGATCGCCTCCGTCGTGGCGACTGTCCGGGTGCTGCCGTGGCAGGAATGCCCGGGCGCCATCGGCAGCGCGGCGCGGACACAGGGCATGAGGCTGTCGCAGATGCGAGACCGCGTTCGTGCAGATTTCGTCGGCACCAGCACCTGCACGCACCTCAACGACACACTGCGCGCGCTCGCCGATCTCGATGCGCTGCTTGACCTCCGGGCCGCGCGTTAGGGCTCGATGACGTGTGTCGGGTCGGGCCGCCGCTCCTGCGGCGCCTGGCTGTAATCGGCCCACGGACCGTCGCGCTGCTCGACGGCGCTTCGCACGCTCTCAGTGGCGGTGTCGACGAAATTCTTCGCCTCGGGAGTGTTGCGCATCAGCCCGTCGAGAACGGCGCCGAGTGTCTGCGTCGACGCCAGGCCCATGTTCTCGTAGGCTTGGTTGACGATCAGCTTCTGTGCCTGCAACTGCGACAACGGGATTCGGCTCAGCATCGCGGCCACTTCGGCGACACGCGCCTCGAGCCGTTCGAACGGCACCGACTCGTTGACCAGCTCCACGTCGGCGGCCTCGCGGCCGGTGAGGGGTTCGCCGGTCAGCGAATGCCACTTCACCTTCGCGAAGCTCATCCGGTACAGCCACATCCCGCTCAGGTAGGCGCCCCACATCCGCGAGTACGGTGTGCCGATGACGGCGTCGTCGCTGGCGATCACGATGTCGGCGGCCAGCGCGTAGTCGCTTCCGCCGCCGACGCACCAGCCGTGCACCTGGGCGATGACAGGCTTGGACGATCGCCAGATCGCCAGGAACTTCTGGTGCGGGCTGGTGGCGCGCGCGGTCGTGAACGCGAAATCCTTTCCCGGATCCCATGTCCCGCCGGTGTTCATCGACTCGTCCCAGTGCGCGAAGCCGCCGCCGAAGTTGTAGCCCGCACAGAACGCACGGCCCGCCCCGCGCAGCACGATGACCTTGATCGCCGGATCGCGTTCGGCGAGGCCGACCGCCGCCTCCACCTCATCGGGCCTCGGCGGGACGATGGTGTTCAAGTCGTCCGGCCGATTGAGGGTGATGGTCGCGACGGGCGCTTCCGTCGTGTACAGGAGGGTCTCGAAGCTGGGCATGCCTGCTCCTATCGCGTCAGCGGGCGAGCGCGGCGACGGCTTCGGTGACCGCCGTCCCGCCCGAGATGAGGTCGAAGCTCCGGCCCGCGGTGCGCGGCTCGTCGAGCACGGCGACGAGAACCGCCGCGACGTCTTCGCGGGGGACGCTGCCACGAGCCGTCGACTCGGCGACCGTCACCCGACCTGTGCCGGCGTCGTTGGTCAGCGCGCCCGGTCGCACGATGGTCCATTTCAATCCGGCTCGGCCCCGAATCGCCTCGTCCGCAGCACCTTTCGCGCGTAGATACACCTGAAACACCTGCTCCTCGGCGGTGGCCCGGGGATCGGCGGCCATCGCGGAGACCATCACGTACCGTTCGACTCCCGCTGCTTCGGCCGCGTCGGCCAGCAGGATCGCCGCGTCGCGGTCGACGGTGTCCTTGCGCGCGGCTCCGCTGCCCGGGCCTGCGCCTGCGGCGAAGACGACGGCGTCTGCGCCACGCAAATGCCCGGCCACCTCGTCGACCGACGCCTTCTCGAGGTCCACGACCAGCGCTTCGGCGCCGGCGTCTGCCAGATCGCCTGCTTGGGCCGGGTTCCTGATGAAACCGGCGACCGAGTCGCCGCGTGCCGACAACAGCCGCTCGAGGATCAACGCGATCTGTCCGTGTCCGCCTGCGATCACTATGCGCATCTGTAGAGGCTCGCCGATATCGGGGAGTACGGCAATGTCCTGCGGGCGTGCCGGTCGTCGTAGGCGGATCTGTCGTCAGTCATCGGTGCGCGCCAGCGCCGGGGGCGGATCGGGCCGATTGGGGTCGCGCATGTACTCGTAGATCCGGCCGCCGAGCTTGATGTGGGACGTGAACCGGTAGGCGCTCAGCACAAGGACGAACAGCGACGCGAAAGCGACGAACAGTCCGGATCGCCAATCAGGCCACTGGGAGGCGAACATCAACAGCGTGCCACCGATGGCACCGGCCCAATAGCAGCGCCGCTGGATGGAAGCCGGAGACAGCGTTCTCGATCTCCACAGCGGGAACATGCCGCCGACGGCGCCGAGCAGGATCGCGGTCAGCCCGGCGTAGAACACCATTCTCGAGGGGTCCAATCGCGTCCCCCTACCAGCTTCCGCCGCCGCCGCCGGCCGAGTACAGCTTCGGGTCGAACAGCTTGCCGAAACGGCCGCCGAGATCGGAGCCCGCGAAGCCGCAGAGAAGCCCACCGATCACCGCTGCGGCGGCAGCGGTGTAGGGACCCCCATAGGAGCCGACCGCGGCGCCCGTCGCCATTCCGCCGAGGACGCTGCCGCCGACACCCCCGACAGCCTCGCCGAGCTCCTCGTTGCGGTTCATCCCGCCGGCAGACCATTCGTTGAGCGCGACGGCGAGTTGGGCGAGGTTGCCCGCCCAGCCCACTCGGCCGCCCCACTTCGAGAGGAGCTCGGCATCGACCTTCGACAGACCCGCTAACGCGTGTTCGCCGGTCTCCACCGACTTCCCGTATTGGCCGACGCCGGTGCCGATGCTGTCGGACAGCGAACCCATGCCCGAGATCAGCTTGCCGATGCCCTCCTCGGACACGCCGACGTTTCTGAGCTGCTGCTCGACCCGGTCGATGGCGATCGCGCGAGCCTGCGTATCGCAGCTGTCCAGGAACGCGGTCGCCGCGTCCGGTGACATCGGCGGACCGAACATGCCCGCTTCGAGCTTCTGTTGATAGTCCAATCGCACCTTCGCCTGCTGGCGCGCGTCGGTGCCGAGGATCGGGTCGACGGGCAGCGGTCCGACGAACCGGGACATGTTGTAGTCGCCGAGCCGCTCGCCCGCGTACTGCTTGGCATACGGGTTGGCGTTCGGATCGTTGACGATCCCGACGTCCCGCAAACGCGCTGCGGCAGCCTGCTTTTCCGGAGTCATCGGACCGTCGCTGTTCACGAGCGCCTCGTCGGCGGCGTGCTGGGTCTCGTCGTACCGCTTGGCGGCGCTGCCCGCCTCGTCCTGCGCGGACTGCTCGCCCTGGCCTTCGCCGCCCTCGATGGCGTCGGTGTCATAACCGTCGGCGGCCATGTCGATCTCGGCTTCGCGCAGTTTCGTGCCGTATGCCTCGCGGACGGCTGTCACCTCCCCGAGAGACCCTTTGGTGGCGTCGATCGCGGCCGCCTTCAGTGCCGACCAGTCGAGCTGCACGCCGTCGGCCTTGGCCTTGGCGATCTCGGCGGCGATGACGTTGTCGATCTGGACGAGGCGAGCGTTGAGGTTTCCGATCGAAACATGCCCGCTGCGTTGGGCTTCGGCGAGGGTAGCCGCGATGTTCTGCAGGTCTGCAGAGACTTTGGCCATCTGCTCCTTGCCGAGTTTCAGCCACTGCGTGGCGCGCCGGACTTCTTCTGCGTCGTTGATGGGGTGGGCGGGGTCGTCGCGGTCCCACGCCGCGTCGAATCGCTTCTTGGCCGCGTCGAACTCCTCGTCGGTCTCGGTCATGCATACGCCCGCGTTGCGGAACGACATGGCCAGCTCGCTGATCTCGCCGGGCGATCCGGCCTGGACGGTCTCGTCGGTGCGCCAGGGATCCCCTCCGGCTGCGCCGATGAGTTCTGGCACGCTCAGGTGGATCAGCTGCGGATACTCAGGCATCCGTGACGTTGGCGCCCTGCCCCGGCACCGCGTCGATCGCAGACCTGTTGCGGGCTTCGGTCTCGGAGAACGACACCGCGGCCTTGTGCGCCTTATCTCCGACGCCGGTGAGGGTCCGATGGTTGCCGCGCATCGCCTGCACGTGCGTTCGATGCCCGGCGGCCAGCGTGTTGTGGAAGGTGTGGGCGGCGTCGAAATCACCGAAGATCCCGGCGCGGATCGGGGCTTGAGCCAGCGCATCTGCACCGCTGCCCACAATTTGTCCGGCGTTGCGCGAGACATCGGCACCGTCCTTGAGGACGTCGGGTTCCACTCTCATTCGGCACTCCGGCAATTAGCTGACATCTTTGCTGCAAGCCTACCCCGGCCGCAGCGGTGCTCGGTGCGTCAACTGTGCAGGGTCCGGTGCAGGAACTCGAAGATCAGGGCTGACCGGAACGCTGTCTGCTTGTTGTCCGCCGCTCCGGCATGTCCGCCCTCGATGTTCTCGTAGTAGCGCACCTCGTGTCCGGCCGCCTCGAGTGCGGCGGTCATCTTGCGTGCGTGGCCGGGGTGCACCCGGTCGTCCCGCGTCGACGTGGTCATCAGCAGCGGTGGGTAGCTCCGGTCCGCCGAAATGTTCTGATAAGGCGAGTACTTCGAGATGAACTCCCAGTCGTCGGGGTCGTCGGGGTCGCCGTACTCGGCCACCCACGACGCGCCGGCCAACAGCAGGTGGAAGCGCCGCATGTCCAGCAGCGGCACACTGCAGACCAGCGCGCCGAACAACTCCGGGTACTGCGTCAGCATGATGCCCATCAGCAGGCCGCCGTTGCTGCCGCCCTGGGCGCCCAACTGTTCGACGGTGGTGATCCCGCTATGTACCAGATCCGCTGCGACCGCCGCGAAGTCCTCGGCGACCAGGTGGCGCCCCTCGCGCATCGCCTGGGTGTGCCAGCCTGGCCCGTACTCGCCTCCACCGCGGATGTTGGCCAGCACGTAGGTTCCGCCGCGCGCCAACCACAACCGCCCCGTGACGCCGTCGTATCCCGGCGTCCGCGAGACCTCGAACCCGCCATAGCCGCTCAGCAGCGTCGGTCCAGGCCCTTTGTCCTGTTGTCCCACAACGAAATAGGGAATCGCAGTGCCGTCCTTTGACGTGGCGAAATGCTGCGCGACCGCGATGCTGTCGGCGTCGAAGAACGACGGCGCGGATTTGATCAGCTCTAGCGGTCCCTCGACGGGACCGTGCAGTAGCCGTGACGGCGTGGTGAAACCACTGAAGTCCAGAAAGATCTCGTCGCCGAGGTCATCGGTGTCGACGATGACGGCGTTGGAGTTGTCCGGGATGCCGGGCACCGGCTCGATCGCCCAGCTACCGGGCGTCACCGTCTCGACGCGGCTCACGACGTCGGCGAGCGTGACGATGACCAGCTTGTCCTTTGTCCACGCGTAGTGGTTGAGGCTGGTGTGGTCGTCGGCTTCGAAGACCACCTGCAGATCCGCTGTGCCGGCGAGGAATTCGTCGTAGTCGGCGGCGATCAGCGAGCCGGCGCGGTAAGTGTCCGAGCCGGTGTACCAGTCGGTGCGCAGCTCGATGAGAAGCCAGTTGCGATGGGCCGACACGGTGGCGTCGGTCGGTGCGTCGATGCGAATGAGCTCACCGTCGCGGATCTCGTACACCTCGTCGTTGAAGAAGTCGACGGCGCGGTTGAGGAAGGTCCGCTCGAAGCCAGGCGTGTGGTCCCGCGTCGCCGCGACGAGCACATCGGTGCGCGAACCACTGAACAGCGTCTCGGCGTCGTCGAGCGGTGTTCCTCGGCGCCAGCGCTTGACCAGCCGCGGATAGCCGGACTCCGTCAGCGAGTCATCGCCCCAATCCGTGCCGATCAACACCGCGTTCTCGTCTTCCCAGCTGATCTGGGTCTTCGCCTCGGGCACCCGGAAGCCGTCGACAACGAATTGCTTTGTCCGCATGTCGAATTCACGAACGACAGCGGCGTCAGAGCCACCTCGCGACAACGTGACCAGCGCGAGGGAATGGTCGGGCTCGATGACGCGCGCGCCCGCCCACACCCAGTTCTCGTCCTCGGCGGAAGCCAACGCGTCGAGATCGATCACCCTCTCCCAGTCGGGTGCGTCGGTGCGGTAGCTGTCCAGCGTGGTGCGCCGCCACAGCCCGCGGGGATTCTCGGCGTCGCGCCAGTAGTTGTAGAGCCAGTCGCCACGGCGGCGGACGTACGGGATACGCGCGTCGGTGTCGAGCACCTCGAGCGCCTCGGTCTGCATCTGCTCGAAGCGTTCACCGCACAATTCCGCGAGCGTCGGCTCGTTGCGGCTGCGGACCCAGTCCAGCGCGTCCTCGCCGGTGATGTCTTCGAGCCAGAGGTACGGATCGGTCACCCCCACATTGTGCGTTCCCCCACGCCGAAACCGACATTTGGGCGCAGAAGTGCGAGTGCAGCCCACCATTTCGTCGATCTGGACTGGGTGAAGTCAGCTCGGGAGCCCTTTCTGGCATCCCTGTGTGATCGGGGGCACAATCGGCGTTGGGGCGCGCCCGTTCGACCGTCGAAGGAGTCAGTCATGACCGTTTTCTCACGCCCAGGTTCCGCCGACGCACTGATGGCCTACGAGTCTCGCTACGGCAACTTCATCGGCGGTGAGTGGGTGCCGCCTGCCGGCGGTGAGTACTTCGAGAACCCGACGCCGGTCACGGGTCAGGCGTTCTGCGAGGTCGCCCGTTCCACCGAGGCCGACATCGACAAGGCTCTCGACGCGGCGCACGGCGCGGCGACCGCATGGGGCAAGACCTCCGCGGGGGAGCGCGCCGTCATCCTCAACAAGATCGCCGACCGCATCGAGGAGAACCTCGACTCGATCGCGCTGGCCGAGGCGTGGGACAACGGCAAGCCGATCCGTGAGACGCTGGCCGCCGATATCCCGTTGGCGGTGGACCACTTTCGCTACTTTGCGGGCGCCATCCGCGCGCAGGAGGGCTCGCTGAGCCAGATCGACGACGACACCGTCGCCTACCACTTCCACGAACCGCTCGGGGTGGTCGGCCAGATCATCCCGTGGAACTTCCCGATCCTGATGGCCACCTGGAAACTCGCGCCCGCACTCGCGGCGGGCAACGCCGTGGTGCTCAAGCCCGCCGAGCAGACACCCGCGTCGATCCTGTACCTGATGTCGCTAATCGGCGACCTGCTGCCGCCGGGTGTCGTCAACGTGGTCAACGGTTTCGGAGCCGAGGCGGGCAAGCCGCTGGCATCGAGCAACCGCATCGCCAAGATCGCCTTCACCGGCGAGACGACGACGGGCCGGCTGATCATGCAGTACGCCAGCCAGAACCTCATCCCGGTCACGCTGGAACTCGGCGGCAAGAGCCCCAACATCTTCTTCTCCGACGTGATGGCCGCGGGGGACGACTTCCAGGACAAGGCGCTGGAAGGCTTCACGATGTTCGCGCTGAACCAGGGCGAGGTGTGCACCTGTCCGTCGCGCAGCCTGATCCAGTCCGACATCTACGACGAGTTCCTCGAGCTCGCCGCCATCCGCACCAAGGCCGTCCGGCAGGGCGACCCGCTGGACACCGAGACGATGATCGGCTCGCAGGCCTCCAACGACCAGCTGGAGAAGGTGTTGTCCTACATCGAGATCGGCAAGGACGAAGGCGCACGCGTGGTCACCGGCGGCGAGCGCGCCGAACTCGGCGGCGACCTCAACGGCGGCTACTACGTGCAGCCCACCATCTTCGAGGGCAACAACAAGATGCGGATCTTCCAGGAGGAGATCTTCGGTCCGGTGGTGGCGGTGACGTCATTCACCGACTACGACGACGCGATCTCGATCGCGAACAACACGCTCTACGGCCTCGGCGCCGGAGTGTGGAGCCGCGACGGCAACACCGCCTACCGCGCAGGCCGCGACATCAAGGCGGGCCGCGTCTGGACCAACTGCTATCACGCGTACCCCGCCCATGCGGCGTTCGGCGGCTACAAGCAGTCCGGCATCGGCCGCGAGAACCACAAGATGATGCTCGACCACTACCAGCAGACCAAGAACCTGCTGGTGAGCTACAGCAACAAGGCTCAGGGTTTCTTCTGATGACACAGCGAATTCGGCGCGCTAACGTGCGCTCAGCGTCGGTGAGCGCGCCGAAATCGCCAGACGGTCCGCCACCCAGAGCGCTCATCACCCGCGCGGCGGCCGACCTGCTGACCAAGCTGCAGGGCAGGCACGGCGCGCTGATGTTCCACCAGTCCGGCGGCTGCTGCGACGGGTCGTCGCCGATGTGCTATCCAGACGGCGACTTCATCGTCGGCGACCGCGACGTGCTGCTGGCCGTGCTCGACGTTGGCGATCCCGGGGTGCCGGTCTGGATCTCCGGCCCGCAGTTCGAGGCATGGAAGCACACGCAGCTGGTGATCGACGTGGTGCCCGGCCGCGGCGGCGGGTTCAGCGTCGAGGCGCCCGAGGGCATGCGGTTCCTGTCGCGGGGCCGGGCGTTCACCGAGGCCGAGAATCGTGCCCTGACCGCCACCCCGCCGGTGACCGGTGCCGAATACGAAAAAGGCATGCGGCCGGTCGAGAATGGAACACACATCGTCGCGCAAGCGATCGATGCCTGCCCGTTACCTGCCACGCCGAGTCGGTAAAGCCGCTACGCCTCCATCCGGCGTTATCGTCGAAAACGTGATACCCGTACCACGGGCTTGGATTCTCGCAAGCGCGATGCTTGTCGGCACCGCGGCGGGGCTGCTCGGCGGAATCGCGGCGATGAAGCTGGTCGACGCGACCGTCCGCCCCGATTTCGTCATCGCTCTCGTCGTCGGGGTGCCGAGCATCTTCGGCATGGTGCTGATCCTGTTCTCGCACCGCGCCTGGATGACGGCTCTTGGCGCATTCGTCCTCGCGATCGCGCCCGCATGGTTCGGCGCGCTCGCCGTGATCCAGGTGGTGCACGGTGCCTGAGCAGACCTACCGGGGAACCCACCGACACCGCGCACCGCTGGGCTGGCATCCGCCCCGGATGCAGCCGGAGTCGACCAACGGCTCGAACGGCCCTGACGGTGCCGAATCCGAACCGAAGACGGAGCCGACTGCGCCGTTCACGCCGACGTTCACCGGTGCGCTGCCCGCGCTCACCGAGGAAGCGCAGTCCGAGCCGCGGCCGGCGCTCGTCGAGGAGCCGGTCGCGCCGAGCCAGGACCAGTACCTCAAACGCTGGAGGCTCGTTCTCGTCGTCGCCGTGTCGTGGGTGCCGGCCGCGGCGGTCGGGCTCGGACTCTTCTACTGGTGGTTCAACTCGATCAACAAGACGCCCGCCGTGTTCATGGTGCTGGTCTACGTGGTCATGTGCATCGTTGCGGCGCTGATTGCGGCGATGGTGCCGGACAAGCCGGTGATGTCCGCGCTGAGCGTCGCATTGATGTCGGCGCCGTTCGCGTCGACTGCTGCGGCGGGGGTGCTGTACGGCGTCTACTTCTGCGATCACGCAAGCCGCTGTCTGATGGGCGTCATCCCCTACTAGGGTTGGCCGGGTGAGCCACTATGACGTCGTTGTTCTCGGAGCAGGCCCAGGCGGGTACGTCGCAGCGATCCGCGCCGCCCAGCTAGGGCTTAAGACCGCAGTCGTCGAACCCAAATACTGGGGCGGGGTGTGCCTTAACGTGGGCTGTATCCCGTCGAAGGCATTGCTGCGCAACGCCGAACTCGCGCACATCTTCACCAAGGAAGCCAAGCAGTTCGGCATCAGCGGGGAGGCCACGTTCGACTTCGGGGTCGCCTTCGACCGCAGCCGCAAGGTCGCCGACGGCCGGGTCGCCGGTGTGCACTTCCTGATGAAGAAGAACAAGATCACCGAGATCGGTGGCTACGGCAAGTTCACAGACGACCACACGCTCGAAGTCGACCTCAATGAAGGCGGCACCGAGACGGTGACCTTCGACAACGTCATCATCGCCACAGGCAGCAGCACCCGACTGGTACCCGGCACGTCGCTGTCGGAGAACGTGGTCACCTACGAGAAGCTGATCATGACGCGGGAACTGCCGAAGTCGATCGTCATCGCCGGGGCGGGCGCGATCGGTATGGAGTTCGGCTACGTGATGAAGAACTACGGAGTCGACGTCACCATCGTGGAGTTCCTCCCGCGCGCACTGCCCAACGAGGACGCCGAGGTGTCCAAGGAGATCGAGAAGCAGTTCAAGAAACTCGGCGTGAAGATCCTTACGGGCACCAAGGTCGAGGGAATCAAAGACGACGACGGCGGCGAGGTCCTTGTCACGGTGAGCAAGGACGGCAAGTCCGAGGAGATCAAGACCGAGAAGGTGCTGCAGGCGATCGGGTTCGCGCCCAACATCGAGGGCTACGGACTGGATAAGGCCGGTGTGCAGACCACCGAGCGCAAGGCCATCGGCATCGACGACTACATGCGCACCAACGTCCCGCACATCTATGCGATCGGCGACGTCACGGGCATGCTTCAGCTCGCTCACGTCGCCGAGGCGCAGGGCGTCGTCGCGGCCGAAACCATCGGCGGCGCAGACACATTGCCGCTGGGCGACTACCGGATGCTGCCGCGCGCCACGTTCTGCCAGCCCCAAGTGGCCAGCTTCGGACTCACCGAGGAGCAGGCCCGCGAAGAGGGCTACGACGTCAAGGTCGCCAAGTTCCCCTTCGCCGCGAACGCCAAGGCGCACGGTATGGGCGACCCGAGCGGTTTCGTGAAGCTGATCGCCGACGGGAAATACGGCGAGCTGATCGGCGGGCACCTCATCGGCCATGACGTCTCCGAGCTGCTGCCCGAGCTGACGCTGGCCCAGAAGTGGGACCTGACCGCCACCGAGCTGGCACGCAACGTGCACACCCACCCGACGATGTCCGAGGCGCTGCAGGAGTGCTTCCACGGGCTTGCCGGCCACATGATCAATTTCTGAACGTGGTTCAGACAGTCAGCACAGCGAGAGCGATCTGGGTCGCCGGTATTGGCGGGTTGATCGTCGGCCACATGCTGTGGCTTGCGGGTATCTCCATTGCCATCGCGACGCGCACGGTCAGCATCTGGGTTTTGGTGGTGGCGGCGGTGTCGTTCCTCGTCGGTATCGTCGCGGGCCTGCTGGGCTGGCGCGCCTATCAGCGGAAAAGCGAAGTGCTGGCGGCATTCCTGTGCGCGCTGCCGATATCGCCGGTGCTGCTGTCGCTGGTCGTCCTCGGCGTGACATACCTCTAGTCCGGGAAGTCCAGCGGCACGTTCAGCGTCGTGATGGTGGCCGCCAGCCCGTCATATTGCGCTGCCAGCATGCAGAATTCGATCAGCTGGGACTTGTTCAGGTGGCTGGCCAACGTCGCCCAGGTCTCCGGTGACACACCCCGGGTGACGACGAACTCGTCGGTGGCGGTGATCAGCGCCCGCTGCCGGTCGGTCAGCCCGTCGGCGTCGGGTCCCTCGAAGATCTTCGCCTGAAGTTCGGGCCCGAGCCCGCGCGTCCTCGCCAACCTGCGGTGCTGTTGCAGCTCGTACTCGCAGTCGCGCAGGTGGCCGACGCGCAGGATGACCACCTCGGCGTCGCGCACCGGAAGCTTGCTCAGCATGCCGAGCAACATCGCGCTGTAGGGTGCCCACGCGAGGAACAGCAGCTTGTGCTGACCCAGCACGGTGACGAGGCTGAACCGCGGCGCCCGGATAGCACGCGCGCCGAGCTTCGCGATCGCCCAGTTGACCGGCCCGAGTTCGCGGAAGCCGCCCGGTTCGATGCGTGCAGGCACGTTCATGACTGCCTCGCCAAGTACGGCGAGACCGTGCTGCGGTGCTCATCGATATCCAGTGCACGGCCGAGTGCCGGGAACGCGCGCTGCGGACAGTTGTCCCGTTCGCATACCCGGCAGCCCGCCCCGATCGGTGTGGCGATGTCGCCCGACAAGTCGAGTCCCTCCGAGTAGACGAGCCGGTGTGCGTGCCGAAGTTCGCAGCCGAGCCCGATGGCAAATGTCTTGCCTGGCTGACCATATCGCGATGCGCGGCGTTCGACTGTGCGCGCCACCCACAGGTAGCTGCGGCCGTCGGGCATCTGCGCGATCTGCACCAGGATCTTGCCCGGGTTGGCAAAGGTCTCGTAGACGTTCCACAGCGGACAGGTGCCGCCGCTGGACGAGAAGTGAAAACCCGTGGCGGACTGGCGCTTCGACATGTTGCCCGCCTTGTCCACGCGGACGAACGAGAACGGCACCCCGCGCATCGAGGGCCGCTGCAGCGTCGACAGCCGGTGCGCGATCGTCTCATAGCTGACCGCATAGAACGCCGAGAGCCGCTCGGCGTCGTAGCGGAACTTCTCGGCGACCTCGTGAAACTGCGCGTACGGCAGCACGGTCGCCGCGGCGAAGTAGTTGGCGAGGCCGAGCCTGGCCAGCCTCGTCGACTCCTCGCTGGTGAACTTGCCTTCGGTGACCAGCTTGTCGATCAGCCCGCCGAACTCGAGGTAGGCCAGCTCGGCGGCCATTTTGAAGACCTGCTGGCCCGACGAGAGGTGGCTGCCCATCTCGAGCCTGCGCGTCGCAGGGTCGTAGCGGTGCAGCACGGTGTCGCCGAGGTCGCTTCGGGCCACGATGCGCACACCGTGCACGGCCTTGAGTCGATCCGATAGATCTCGGGCGAGGTCGCCGCGGTGCATGCGCAGGTCGATCGTCAGATCCTCGGCGGCGGTATCGAGCTCGTGCAGATAGTTCTGCCGCTGATAGAAGTAGTCGCGCACCTCCTCGTGCGGCATCGTGATCGAGCCCGAGCCGCTGCCGTCGGAGAACCGGTCCTCGGTCGCGGCGGCCAGCTGCGTGGTGGTGAGCTGATAGCGCCGATGCAGGTTCACCATCGCCCGCGCCAGCGTGGGGTGAGCGTTGACGATGTCGGCGATCTCGGCGGGGTCGACGTCGATGTCGCGGTCCATCGTCACCTCGCGCAGCTCGGCGACCAGACGGGTGTCGTCCTGTGAGGCGAAGAAGGTGGCGTCCACGCCGAACACCTCGGTGATCCGCAACAGCACCGCGACCGTCAGCGGCCGCACCTCGTGCTCGATCTGGTTGAGGTAGCTCGGCGAGATGTCCAGCGTCTGGGCCAGCGCGGCCTGGCTGAAGCCCCGCTCGTTGCGCAGCTGCCTGACCCGTGAACCGACGAAGGTTTTGGCCACGTCAGAAAGCATAACCAGAATGTGAAGAACGCCTTCGCAGTCTTGGCAGTCAGGCGGGTTGTGGCAGTATCTGCAACCGTGAGTGCCAAGGAAGCGGCCGCCAGCGGTTTGGCGAAGGCTCTGATGCCCGTGCCGGACCCGCATCCCGACGTTTTCGATGTGCAATGGCCACTGCGGGTCGGCGACATCGACCGGTACGGACGTCTGCGGTTCGACGCAGCGACCCGCCACATCCAGGACATCGGCTCAGACCACCTGCGGGAACTCGGTTTCGAGGAGACACACCCGCTGTGGATCGTCCGGCGCACGATGATCGACATGATCGAGCCGATCGAATTCCAGGACATGCTGCGCCTGCGTCGATGGTGTTCCGGAACGTCGAATCGCTGGTGTGAGATGCGGGTGCGCATCGACGGCCGCAAGGGCGGTCTCGTCGAGTCCGAGGCGTTCTGGATCAACATCAACCGGGAGACCCAGGGCCCCGCGCGCATCGCCGACGACTTCATCGAGGGCCTGCGGCGCACGACGGGCGAGGGCCGGCTGAGGTGGAAAGCGTATCTGACGGCCGGTAGCCGCGAAGATGCGGCGGAGATTCGTGATTACCCGGTGCGCGTCAGCGACATCGACATTTTCGATCACATGAACAACTCGGTCTACTGGACGGTCATCGAGGATTACCTCTACAGCCATCTGGAACTGGTGAAGTCTCCGCTGCGGGTGACCATCGAACACGACGCAGCGGTTGCGCTCGGCGACAAGCTCGAGATCGTCAAGCATGTCCATCCCGCGGGATCGACCCAGCAGTTCGGCCCAGAACTGACCGATCGCACTGTTACAACGCTCACATACCTGGTCGGTGACGAGACGAAAGCCGTCGCCGCCATCTTCTCGCTGTAGCTCCCGCCGTTTAACAGTACGACCGTACTGACCTGCGGAAATCGGCTACCGGTCGGTAACTACTGAACCGGTTAAGCCGTTTCTTTTCTTCGCAACCTTTGCAAGTTATAGACGGCCGTTAACGAAAATTGGCAAGGAGCGCGGCTGGACCTGCACATATAGCGCGGTGCATTATCGGATTAACACAACAGCAAAGTTGCTTGAGCGTTAACAAGCTGGGAACTCCAGCGACGCCGCAGCGATGATTACGAAAGAAGTGAAGGAGCACCCGATGTCCGCCGTTGGCACACCGAAATCAGCTGAGCAGATACAGCACGACTGGGACACCAACCCGCGCTGGAAGGGCATCGAACGCACCTATACCCCCGCCGACGTGGTGGCGCTGCAGGGTTCCGTCGTCGAGGAGGCCACCCTGGCCCGCCGCGGCGCCGAAGTGCTCTGGGAGCAGCTGCACGACCTGGAGTTCGTCAACGCGCTCGGCGCGCTGACCGGAAACATGGCCGTCCAGCAGGTCCGCGCCGGCCTGAAAGCCATCTACCTGTCGGGTTGGCAGGTCGCCGGTGACGCGAACCTGTCCGGCCACACCTATCCCGACCAGAGCCTGTACCCGGCCAACTCGGTGCCGCAGGTCGTGCGCCGCATCAACAACGCGCTGCTGCGCGCCGACGAGATCGCCAAGGTCGAGGCCGACACCTCGGTGGAGAACTGGCTGGCGCCGATCGTCGCCGACGGCGAGGCCGGCTTCGGCGGTGCCCTCAACGTCTACGAGCTGCAGAAGGCGATGATCGCCGCAGGCGTCGCGGGCTCGCACTGGGAGGACCAGCTGGCCTCGGAGAAGAAGTGCGGCCACCTCGGCGGCAAGGTGCTCATCCCGACCCAGCAGCACATCCGCACGCTGACCTCGGCCCGGTTGGCCGCCGACGTCGCCGACGTGCCGACGGTCGTCATCGCCCGCACCGACGCCGAAGCGGCCACGCTGATAACGAGCGACGTGGACGAGCGCGATCAGCCGTTCATCACCGGGGAGCGCACCAAGGAAGGGTTCTACCGGGTCAAGAACGGCCTGGAGCCCTGCATCGCGCGAGCCAAGGCCTACGCGCCGTACTCCGACCTGATCTGGATGGAGACCGGCACGCCGGACCTGGAGCTGGCGGCGAAGTTCGCCGAGGGCGTCAAGTCTGAGTTCCCAGACCAGCTGCTGGCCTACAACTGCTCGCCGTCGTTCAACTGGAAGAAGCACTTGGACGACTCGACGATCGCGAAGTTCCAGAAGGAGCTCGGGTCGATGGGCTTCAAGTTCCAGTTCATCACGCTGGCCGGCTTCCACGCACTCAACTACTCGATGTTCGATCTGGCCTACGGGTACGCCCGCAACCAGATGAGCGCCTACGTCGAGCTGCAGGAGCGCGAATTCGCGGCCGAGGAGCGCGGTTACACCGCAACCAAGCACCAGCGCGAGGTCGGTGCCGGTTACTTCGACCGGATCGCCACCACGGTCGACCCGACGTCGTCGACGACCGCGCTGACGGGTTCGACCGAAGAAGGCCAGTTCCACTGAGCCGATAGCTGCGCGAGCAGACGTAAAAGTCCCCCACGTCTCGGCGTGTCGGGGACTTTTGCGACTGCTCGCCAGTGGGGTAGAAAGTGTGACTTGTGAGCATTGAACGGGTAGGCGTCGTCGGCGGTGGCCAAATGGGCTCGGGCATCGCGGAGGTGTCGGCGAAGGCCGGCGCTCACGTGATCGTCTTCGAGCCGACCGAGGAGCTCGCCGAGGCCGGAAGCAAGCGCGTCACCGGATCATTGGAGCGCGCGACGAGCAAGGGCAAACTCTCGGAGAGCGATCGCGACGCCGCGCTGGGCCGGCTGTCGTTCACCACCAGCCTCGCCGACATGTCCGATCGTCAGCTCGTGATCGAAGCCGTCGTCGAGGACGAGGCCGTCAAGGGCAAGATCTTCGCCCAGCTCGACGAGCTGATCACCGATCCCGATGCGGTGCTCGCGTCGAACACCTCCAGCATCCCGATCATGAAAATTGCTGCGGCGACGAAGAATCCGGGCCGCGTGCTCGGTCTGCACTTCTTCAATCCGGTGCCGGTGCTGCCGCTGGTCGAGCTGGTCAGCACACTGGTCACCTCCGAAGAGGCGTTGGCGCGCACAGAAGAGTTCGCGAGCGGCCTGCTCGGCAAGAAGGTGGTGCGCTGCGGCGACCGCTCCGGCTTCATCGTCAACGCCTTGTTGGTGCCCTATCTGCTCTCCGCCATCCGGATGGCCGAAGCAGGCGTGGCGACGGTGGAGGACATCGACACGGCGGTGGTGGCCGGGCTGTCCCATCCGATGGGCCCGCTGCGGTTGTCGGACCTCATCGGCCTCGACACGATGAAGCTCATCGCGGACTCGATGTACGACGAGTACAAGGAGCCCGGCTACGCTCCGCCGCCTCTGCTGCTGCGGATGGTCGAGGCGGGTCAACTCGGCAAGAAGTCCGGCAAAGGCTTCTACTCCTACTGAGCAGCGGACCGTCTCGCGCGCTAAGCCTTGGCCAGACGCTTCTTCTCCGCCTCGACATCGAAATCTGCAGGCGGCCATGACAAATCGAGCCCTTCGAGCGCCTCTATCAGCAACTCCAGAATCGCCAGCCTGCTGTACCACTTGTGGTCACACGGCACGACGTGCCACGGTGCGTAGTCGGTCGACGTCTTTTCGAGCATCTCCTGGTAGGCATCCACGTACTGCGGCCACAACAAGCGCTCGTCGACGTCGCCGGGGTTGTACTTCCAGTACTTGTCGGGCCGCCCGAGTCGCTTGGTCAGCCGCTTCTTCTGCTCCTCCAGCGAGACGAACATCGCGACCTTGATGATGTTCGTACCTTCGTCGACGAGAGTCTTCTCGAACCGGTTGATCTCCTCGTAGCGCTTACCCCACACCTCGGGCGGCACCATGTTATGCACGCGCACCACCAGCACGTCCTCGTAGTGGGACCGGTCGAACACGCCGATGTTGCCGGCCGGTGGCAGCGCACGCCTGATCCGCCACAGGTATTTGTGTTTGCGTTCCTCTTTGGTAGGCACCCCGAACGCGGTGTACCTGATGCCCTGCGGATTGGCCGCGCCAACAACATATTTGACGATCCCGCCCTTGCCGGCAGTGTCCATGCCCTGCAGTACTAGCAGCAGTGACCTGTTGTCGCCTGCGCCCTTGCTGTTGGCGTAGAGCATTTCCTGCAATTCGGCGAATCGCTTGTTGCGCTTCGGTTGCACCGCCTCGGCATCGGCCTTCTTGCCCTTGAATCCCGGGGTGGCGCTGGTGTCGACGTCGGACACCAGCGCGCCCTGCCGATACACCAGATGGTCGTGCGGTTCGTGGGTCCACAGTTCGGGTAGTTCGGTCGAGGTACTCATCTCTTGAGCAACTGTGGCGGAAGAAGCGGCGACGGGTGTGGCATTCCCCGGAATTCCTCCAGGGAGCCGCCCACCTCGACGATGCCGCACAGGGCATTCCACGACAGCATCGTCAGATAGTCGATCAGCTCGTCGCTGCTCATCCGCGGATGCGACATCCACGAGTGCGTGGCCAGCTGCACGCCGCCGACGGTGTGGTAGGCCCACGGCTCGACACCGCCGGTATCCATGCCGACAGCGTTCATCTGCCTGCGCAGCATGACCGCCAGCATGCGGGCGATGATCTCCTCGCTGTTGGCGATGACCTTGTTCTTGCTCGCCGAGTTGTTCGCCATCACGAAGCGGTAGGGCTCGGGTTCGGCCGCGACCGTCTCGACGTAGACCTTGATGACCTCGCGGGTCAGGTCGTAACCCTGCAGGTTGGATGAGAGCGCGGCGGCCATGTTGGGGATCAGCGTGGTCTGGGCGAACCGCATCATCACCGCGGTCGTCAGGTCGTTCTTGTCGACGAAATAGCGGTAGAGGACCGTCTTCGAGACGCCGATTTCGGCGGCGATCTCATCCATGCTGACGTTGCTGCCGCGTCGCCGAATGGCCACCAGCGTGCCGTCCACCAGCTCATTGCGGCGCTCCACCTTGTGTTGGTGCCAGCGCCGCTTTCGGCCATCGGTCTTGACCGCCGCCTGCGGAGTCTGCTGTGCCACTATCGCGCTAGTCCGTTCGTCTAGATCAACTCGATACTACGGCGAATGATCACTGCATCGCCGATGGGCACGGCCGACACTCCACGATGTAGCGGATGATGGAGAAGTGGCACACAGACCCGACGCAGGATCCAGCGGTTTGCAGGCACTTCCTGCGCCGCAGGCGGACCGGCTGAGCTTCGCGGACTCGCTGGCCGGCGCCGACAGCGCCGCCGACGAGGAACGCCGCAGCGGACTGCGACGGATGAAGCTCGTCGCGCTGAGCTTCCTCGTCGGTGCGACCGTGCTCTTCCTGTTCTGCCGGTGGGCCGAAGCCAACGGCGCCGGCGCGTGGGCCGGTTACGTCGCCGCCGCCTCGGAGGCCGGCATGGTGGGCGCGCTGGCCGACTGGTTCGCGGTGACCGCGCTGTTCAAGCACCCGCTGGGCATCCCGATCCCGCACACCGCGATCATCAAACGCAAGAAGGACCAGCTGGGCGAGGGGCTCGGCGCCTTCGTCCGGGAGAACTTCATGTCGCCGGAGGTCGTGGAGACCAAGCTGCGCGACGCGGAGGTGGCCGGCCGGTTGGGTAAGTGGCTGTCGGAGCCTGCGCACGCCGAGCGGGTGGCCGCCGAGGCATCCACGGCGTTGCGGGTGCTGGTGGAGATGTTGCGCGACGAGGACGTCCAGGCGGTGCTGGACAGGATGATCGTCAAGCGGATCGCCGAGCCGCAGTGGGGGCCGCCGATCGGTCGTGTCCTATCTACCCTGCTTCAGGAGCGCAGGCAGGAGGCGCTGCTGCAACTGCTCGCCGACCGCGCCTTCCAGTGGTCGCTCAACGCCGGTGAAATCATCGAGCGGGTGGTGGAGCGTGACTCGCCGACCTGGTCGCCGCGCTGGGTCGACCACCTCGTCGGCGACCGCATTCACCGTGAGCTGATGGACTTCACCGACAAGGTGCGGCGCAATCCCGATCACGAACTGCGCCGCTCGGCCACCCGCTTTCTGTTCGAGTTCGCCGACGACCTGCAGCACGACGAGACGACGATCGGCAAGGCCGAAAACGTCAAGAACCAGATCATGGCCCGCGACGAGGTCGCCCGCGCAGCCGAGACGGCATGGAATGCCGCCAAGCGGATCTTCCTCGAATCGGTCGACGACCCGTCGTCGGCCCTGCGCGCCCGCATCGCGGACTCCGCGGTGCACATCGGGGAGTCGCTGCGCGACGACGCCGACCTACGCGACAAGGTGGACAACTGGATCATCAGGGCGGCTCAGCACCTGGTCGGCCAATATGGGGCGGAGATCACAACGATCATCACCGACACGATCGAGCGGTGGGACGCCGACGAAGCCAGCCGACGCATCGAACTCCATGTCGGCCGTGACCTGCAATTCATCAGGATCAACGGCACCGTGGTGGGCGCCCTGGCGGGCCTGGCCATCTATTCGATAGCCCAGCTACTCTTCTGACCTGCGCTAACTAGTGCTTGCAAAAGTTAGCACCCCCATCGTACGGTGGTGTCGTCGCAACGAATAACCGAGGCACCGAGGGGGTAACCCATGTCGCAGGACGAGAAGCTCGTCGATGTGGTCTCCAGCGCTGCGCAGGACATCGGGAGCTTCATCCGGTCCCAGCGTGAGGCGGCTCAGGTATCGGTGCGGCAGCTGGCCGAGAAGGCCGGCGTGAGCAATCCCTATCTCAGCCAGATCGAGCGGGGATTGCGCAAGCCCTCGGCCGATGTGCTGAGCCAGATCGCCAAGGCGTTGCGGGTCTCTGCGGAGGTGCTCTACATCAGGGCCGGAATCCTGGAGCCCAGTGAGGCCAACGAGGTGCGCGACGCGATCATCACCGACACGGCGATCACCGAGCGGCAGAAGCAGGTGCTGCTCGACATCTACACATCGTTTTGTGAGCAGAATGAGGCTTCCCTTGTCATAGAAGACGGGCCATCACGTGAGGAGCCGACGACTGACTGAGACAAGACGAACCGCTGTTCAGACGACCGAGTGAAATCAGTGAAAGGAATTACCGACATGGCGAAGAAGACTGCCAAACCCACCAATACTCAGCCGACCGTTGACGACCTGAAGGCCCCGCTGCTCGCCGCGGTCGGTGCCGCGGATCTCGCGCTCGAGCGGGTCAACGAGATCGTCGCGACGCTTCGCGACCGTGCAGGCGAGGCTCGCACCGACGCCGAGGCGCGCGTCGGGGAGAGCCGTGCCCGAATCACCAAGCTGCAGGAGGACCTGCCGAACCAGTTCGGTGACCTGCGCGACCGGCTGAGCAGCGAGGAACTGCGTAAGTTCGCCGAAACCTATGCCGAGACCGCGCAGACCACCTACAACAAACTCATCGAGCGCGGTGAGGTCGCCCTCGAGCGGCTTCGGAACCAGCCCGCCCTCGAAGAGGCCGCCGGACGCGTGCAGACCCGCACCGACCAGGCCGTCGAGCTGACCCAAGAAGCGCTGGGCAACGTTGCTTCGCAGACCCGCGCGGTCGGCGAGCGCGCCGCCAAGCTGGTCGGCGTTGAGCTGCCCAAGAAGGCGCAGAAGGGCGCGGCGCCGGTGAAGAACGCCGCCAAGAAGGCGCCGGCCAAGAAGACCCCGGCCAAGAAGGCTCCCGCCAAGAAGGCGCCGGCCAAGAAGGTCACCCAGAAGTAAATTCGACGCCAACGGTGGCGCCCGCTTAGGCTGGTGAGGTGATCCTTGCCGACCTAGCGGGCGTCATTGTTTTGGTCCTCGTCGTTGCTGCATTCGCCGTGGCCGCCTACGCCTTCGTCCATGCAGCCATGCAGAGGCCCGACGCGTACACCGCGGCAGGCAAGCTCACCAAGCCGGTCTGGTTGATGATCATCGGGGGCAGCGTGCTTCTGCTGCTGGTGTTCCGCGATCCCTTCGGCGCCGCGATCGCCGCCGTCGCCTCGGGCATCTATCTCGTCGACGTCCGCCCCAAGATCCTCGATATCCAGGGAAAGTCGCGGTAGTTCGATGCGCCGTATCGTTGCCGCCTCGGCGGCGGCCATGACCGCTGCCCTCATCCTCGCCGGAACCGCCACGGCCGACACCGTGCCCGGCCCGCCCTACGTCGCACAGGCCGAATGGGCCAAGTGGGCCGACTTGTCCAGTCTCCGTGTGTATCCCACCGACGCCGCACGCGTCGCGTCGGCCCAGACCGGCACCACCGCTGCGGCCGACGAGGCCTGGACCGAAGTGCTGACACTGTCGCCCGACGCCGACATCCCCGGGATGCGCGAGCAGTTCATGTGCCACTGGTCCTACGCCGAACTGGCTTACCCCGGTAAGTCCAGCTGGAATCTCGAACCGTGGCGGCCCGAGGTCTCCGGCGACGAGATGGTGGCCGCACACTGCAATCCCGGCGGCACAGAAGAACCGTTCTAGTGGCGCAGACGTTGCACCGCGACGATGTCGCCGCGGTGGTCGACCACACGCTGCTCAAACCCGAAGCGACGCAACGCGATGTGACGGCGCTGGTGTCCGAGGCCGCCGAGCTCGGCGTCTACTGCGTGTGCGTATCTCCGTCGTCGGTGGCGGTCGCAATGATGTCGGCGCCGGCAGGTCTGCACATCGCCTCGGTGGTCGGTTTCCCATCGGGCAAGCATCTTTCGGCGATCAAGGCGGCCGAGGCAGCCCACGCCGTCGCGGCGGGCGCCGACGAGATCGACATGGTAATCGACGTCGGATCCGCGGTGGCCGGCGAATTCGACGCTGTCCGTGCCGATGTCGCCGCAGTACGCGCCGCCGTTCCCGGCGCCGTGCTCAAGGTGATCGTCGAGTCGGCGGCGCTATTGGACCTTGCAGGCGAGGACACCCTCGCCGCAGCGTGCCGGTCTGTGGTCGACGCAGGCGCCGATTTCGTCAAGAGCTCCACCGGATTTCATCCCAGCGGGGGTGCATCGGTCCGAGCCGTCGAGCTGATGGCGGCGACCGTCGGACCCGGCGTCGGGGTCAAGGCCAGCGGCGGTATCCGCACCGCCGATGACGCCGTCGCGATGCTGAGCGCGGGCGCGACCCGGCTGGGGCTCTCCGGCACCCGCGCGGTGCTCGACGGGCTGGCCTAGGGTGAATGACCGCGCTTCACAACGCGGCTCGTTTCTCGCCGCTTGATCGTCGCGCGGCTAGAGGTTTGCGAAGCAGGGGTCGGTGTTGCCCTTGGGGATCGAGGCGTTACGGGTGGAGAAATGCGCGGACACCCCGTTGTCGCTGACCGTGACGTCGTCGGCCTTGACGCCGAGCGGATAGTCCTTGGTCAGCGTCGCCGAGAAGGCGTCGAGCGCGGGCTGCACCATCTCGCGAGGCAGGGTGAAGCCGAGGCCGTTCAGGCGGACCATCTGCAACGCGATACCGCCATCCTGCACCGTCGGCTTGGTGGTGACGCTGCTGCCGAGCGCGGCCTCCAGCTCGATGGTGCCGTCCGACGGATTGGTCTTCACGTCGGTGATGAAGCTGCCGATCACGGGGATGGCGTTCTGCACCGTCTGCTTGATGCCCTCGGCGGTCCAGGTGATCGTCGCGTCAAGGGCGCCGATGGTGCCCTTGGAGTCGCCGCTGTCCTGCAGCCGGACATCGTCGATATTGATCTGCGCCTTCATCCCTTTGGCCTCGCGGAGCTGGTTGCCCGCGGTCTCGATCGAGATGTTGCCGTAGTGCCCGGTCATGTGCTGGATCAGAAACGGGGACGCGCCGAACGAGACGGTGACGTCATCCTGCACCACGCATTCCGTGGCCGAGGCGACCACGTCGTCGGCCCGGCTGCGCGCGTAGAGCTCCGCGGCGAGCACGCCCGCGGCGACGAGTGCCACGACGATGACCACCACCAAGACGATGGTGAGCGGGTCGCGGAAGAGGTTTTTGACCTTCCCGGCCAGCGAGGAGTCCTTCTGCCCGGGGCCGCCGGGCGGGCCAGCCGGCTGACCCGGTAGGTTCGGCGGGTACTGCGGCGGGCGAGGCTCTTGCGGCGCTTGGCCAGGCTGGGGCTGGTTGGCCGGGCGAGCCCAGGGATCAGTCACGCCCGCGATTCTGCCCTATGAACATCAGCGAAGTCTGAGCGGTTGCGGAGCACCGCGATCGTGTCCCTGACCGAGGCCACCGTGTCGGTGTCGATATCGGTGACGAGCAGCGACGGTTCGGCGCCCTCAACGTCGAGAACCTCGCCGAGCGGGGAGGCCACCACGCTGCCGCCAACCCCGGTCGGCCCGATCGCGGCGATCTCGTCGCCGGGATACGCCTGACCGACGGCGGCGACGAAGCTGCCGGTGTCCAGCGCCCGTGCGCGGGCCAGCAGCGTCCACTGCTCGAGCTTGCCCGGCCCGGTGCCCCACGACGCATGCACGGTTATGACCTGCGCGCCGCGCCGCGCCAACTCGACATACAGCTCGGGGAAGCGGACGTCGTAGCAGAGCGTCAGCCCCACCCCGACCCCGTCGACGGTGATCACCACGGGTTCGTGACCGGGCGCGACGGTGCGCGACTCGGTGAAGCCGAACGCGTCGTACAGGTGAATCTTGTCGTAGTGCGCGTCCACCCCCGGCCCCGCTGCGATCAGCGTGTTGGTGACGCGCACCTGCCCGTCGTGTGAGTCGGCGGGCACGAACATCCCGGCGACCACAGTGATTCCCGCACCGGCCGCGATGGCCCGAACGCGGTCGGCCCACGGCCCGTCAAGCGGCTCGGCGACATCAGCCAGCGGCACCCCGAAGCGACACATGGTGGCCTCGGGGAACAGCACGAGGCCCGCGCCCGCGTCGGCGGCGCGACGGGTGTACTCCTCGACCAGGCCGAGGTTGGCCGCGGGCTCGGTGCCCGCCTGGATCTGCGCCAGCGCGATTCGCATGTGACCAGGGTAATGCCGGGATCACGGCCCCCAGGCTGGCCGATCCAGGGATGCGGACTTCTTGCCGAGTTTGCCGGACCGCACCTGCGCGGCGAGGCTGTCCAGGATCACCCGCGAGCTCATCAAAGCGGTCTGTTCGGCCCAGTCATAGGGCGGCGAGCACTCGACGACCTCGATGCCCGCCAAACCGGGCTCGGAGACCATCTTGACCAGGTTGAGCGCCTCGCGGGGCAGCAGCCCGCCCGGCTCCGGCCAACCGGTGCCGGGGACGAAGCCGGCGTCGATGACATCGATGTCGAACGACAGGTACACCGCCTTGGCGCCTTTCCAGGCGATCTCGAGCGCCATCTCGGCGATGTTCTCGACGCCCACGCGTTCCACGTCGCCGACGGTGATGACCGTCGACTTGCGGTCCCGGCCCACCTTCACGCCTTCCCGCGGGCTCTGCCAGCCGCCGATCCCTATCTGGACCAGGTTGGTCGCAGGGGCGTTCTTGATGTTGGTCGCGTGGAACCACGGGGTGGTGTGCATCCGCTCGTCGAGGTCGGTCTCCTGGGTATCGACGTGACGGTCGAAGTGGATGATGCCGATGTTGCCGTCCATGTACGGGGCGAGCCCGCGGACGGTGGGAAAGCCGATGGAGTGGTCGCCGCCGAGCACGATCGGCATCACGCCCTTCTGTGCGACGTGCGCCATCGCCTGGCTGATCTGGTCGAACGACTTCTCCAGATTGCCCGGAATGGTGAACACGTCACCGATGTCGACGATGTTGAGCTGCTCGCGCAGGTCGACGCCGGACTCGTAGTTGTAGGTGCCGAACAGGTTGGTCGAGCGCCGGATGCCCTGCGGGCCGAACCGGGTGCCGGGCCGGTAGGTGGCGCCGGCGTCCAGCGGCACGCCGAAGACGGCGACCTCGGCGTCGTCGACCTCGTTGACGTCCTCGATGAACGGACACTTCAGGAACGTGCCGCGTTCGCCGGCGAAGTGCGGCTTCTCGCCGCGGACGAATGTGGAGATGGTCCGGTCGTTGATGGTCGGCGCGGCCTCGAGGCCGAAGCTCAGACCACGC
This sequence comes from Mycobacterium sp. ITM-2016-00318, assembly GCF_002968285.2. Lineage (NCBI taxonomy): Bacteria > Bacillati > Actinomycetota > Actinomycetes > Mycobacteriales > Mycobacteriaceae > Mycobacterium > Mycobacterium sp. ITM-2016-00318. The sequence goes on from NZ_CP134400.1 coordinate 582,203, forward strand.
TCGATCTCCTCGCGCAGCCGGCGATCGCCGAGGTTCGCCTCGGCCTGCTGCGCCCAGGCACCTTCGGCGTTGAGGGGTGGATTGTCGCTGCCGTCTGCTCTTCGCCCGAGCGGCTCATCGGTGGTCACGGGGTGCTCCTCACGCGTCGTCTTGTCGCTTACCGGGTACGACGCACCTCGTCCGGGGAGTCCGTGGGGCTCCTGCTGTCCTATCTTGGCAGCGATCGGCGAACCCGCCACCGGAAGAAATCGCAACGAGCCGTTAACACGGTTCGCAATTCGCCGTAACGGGGCGGGGTTTGTCTGGCTGACGACTCACAAGCGGTTGTGAGGCGCGTCTAGGGTTCCGCCGATTCACGGGTCTGGTCCGAGAGACGCAGGCGGACGGCGACGAGGCCGGCTGTTCCACGGCGGGATAAAAGCCCGGGAGGCTCCACGTGCAACAAGGAGGCTCCCCAATGATTCTTCTCGGTGTCGGACTCAGCATCGCCGTCGTCGTCTTCGTCGGCTTCATGGTGTCGAAACGAATAGCGGGCGACAGCGCCAACTTCCTTGTCGGCGGCAGGATGTTGCCGTTGATGTTGGTCGGCGGCGCGCTGATGGGCTCGGCGGTCGATACCAACGCCACCCTCGGAAACACCGACCTGGCAGCCCAATTCGGGTTCTGGGCGGGTGCCTGCCTACCGCTCGGCCTGGCACTCTGCCTGTTCTTCACGGGCCTGTTCTTCGCCAAGCCGATGAACCGGATGGGGCTGACGTCGTTCCCGGATTACTACCGCCTCAGGTTCGGTCGGGCCGTGGAGAAGGCGGCCTCGGTGATGCTGATCATCGGGTTCTGCATCCTGGTCGCAGGAAACCTGGTGGCGGGCGGCTTCCTGTTCAACTACTTTCTTGGCTTTCCGTATTGGGTGGGCACGGTGCTCATCGCCGTCCTCGCGGTCGCCTACACCGGCACCGGCGGCCTGCTGGCCGATGCATACACCGCGATCATCCAGATGGCCCTTGTGCTCATCGGCGCGGTCGGTCTGCTGATCTGGATGGCCGTCACTCACGGGCTCGCCTTCGCCGACGGAATGGGTCCGCTGGACCTCGGTCAGATGACCGATCCGGCTCAGGGCGCCACCATCAACTGGGCGACGCTGATCGCGCTCGGTATCGGCGATATCGTCGCAATCGACTTCATGCAAAGGGTTTTCGCGGCGAAGTCGCCCGAGACGGCCCGCCGGGCCTGCTTCGGCGCGGCGACCGGCGTTGTGGCGATCTGCGTACCGTTCGGTCTCGTCGTGCTCTCGGCAAAAGCATTCCTGCCCGCAGAACTGGACGGGCCGATCCTTTTCGTCCTGCTGGACCGGTACGCGCCGCTCTTCCTGACGATCATCGTGTTGTGTGGTCTGGTCGGGGCGTCCATGAGTACCGCCAACGGCGCCATCTTGGCCATCTCGAATGTCTCGGTCCGCAACCTGGGCGGTGTTCGGCGTGTGCACGTGCCGGGCCAACCGGACCCGCTGTTGCGGGCCACCCGCATCGCGATGGTTCCGATGACGCTGGTGTCGATCCTGATCGCCATCTACGTCAAGCAGACTGGAATCCTCCTGACGCTGGCCTTCGACCTTCTGTTGGCCTGCCTTGTCGTGCCGTTCATCCTCGGGCTGGTCTGGCGCAGGGGCACCGCCACCGCGGCCCTCGTGTCGATCGTCGTCGGTCTGGCCGTGCGGCTGGTGCTGTTCGTCATGACGCCGACGATGTACGGCCTGGACAACACCATCCTCTACATCCCCAACGGCGTCTTCGACGCGACGTTCGACGGCTGGCCGACGTTCATCGCGTTCGGCGCGTCATTGGTCACGTACGCGGCCATCGCACGGCTCACCCCGCCTGCGCCGATTCGCGGCCTCGACATCCGGGTCGCCGAGGATGTCGACGACGCACTCGACGAGGTGGACGACGCCCAACCGGACCTGGTCAGGATCGAGGCGGGGCAACAGTAGCCCACGGCACGGTGAGCACCCCGTCGCGCATGCGGCGGCGGGGCGGCTCGACGGGTAACCCGCTCTCGCGCAACATGTTCAGCATCGCCCGCCACCGCTCCCTCGGGCCGAACACGCCGTGACCGGCGACGCTGGCCCACCCGTGATCGGCGGCAGCCAGGAGCGTGTTGATCGGCTGACCCGAGACATTGTGGTGGATAAGGATTTTGGGTAGCCGCTCGGCGAGGTCTGACGGACGCTCGATGGCGAACGGATCGCACGCCATCGTGAGGCTCACGGGACCCTGGCTGTCGAGCAGTACCCAACCGCACCGCCTGCCGATCTCGTCGCAGGTGCCGTCGATGATCAGGCCCCCTGGCGCCAGCCGTGTCCGCATCAACGTCCACGCCTCGTCGACCGCGTCCTCCGGATACTGCCGCAGCACGTTGAACGCCCGCACCAGCACGGGCCGATGGCCGGCCAATTCGAAGCCGCCGAGCCCGAATTCGACGGCGTCGCTTCCCGCGGCGCGCGCGGCGCTGACGCGCTCCTGATCGATCTCCAGCCCGATCACGCGAACATCGAGACGAACCGTCCGCAGCCGACTCGCCAGTTCGAGCGTGGTGACGGGCAATGCGCCGTAGCCGAGATCGACGACCAGCGGGTCAGCGGCCGATTGCAGTGCGGTGCGCACCCTCGGCGAGTGCACGAGCCAGCGGTCGCAGCGGCGAAGCCGGTTGTGCCCGGTGGTGCCCCGCGTCAGCTGTCCGACCGGAGCGCCCATGGTTCGATTTTAGGTGCTCGGGCGTCATTCACACTGATCCACGCCGTGGGGCAACGGGTTTCCCGACGGATCAGGTGTGGTAGTCGAGCCACGCCGTGGTGAACCGCTGCTCGGCGATGAGCAGTTCGACCAGTTGGCTGCCGATGAAGTTCTCGATCTTGCCGCCCACGAGCGGGATGCGCACCTCGACGGTCGCGGTGAACTGCAACCGCGAACCGCTTCCCGCGGGCGCCAGCACTGCGGTGCCGGTCAGCGAGACGGGCGCGCCGGGAGTCGCACCGGTCACCGTGGCCCTCGCCGTGCCGGCGTCCACCGGACTCCACGCCTCCTGCCGCACGATCGACAGATCACCGGGATGGAACTGCGCGACCACGCCGGGTAGCCGGCCGCGGCGCAACACCTGCGTGGTGACGACGTCGATGCCGCCGCCTGCGTCCACCGTCATCGAATCCAGCGTGGCCCGATCGGCGCCGGAATCGGCCAGCCGCTCGAGCCAATAGGTCCGATCGCCGAATGCCCGGTGTACCTGTTCGACGGTGCGCTCGTACTCGGCGGCCATGTCGAATGAGCGCGGCATAGCTGGCCAGGCTACCGTTACGGGCCGTGGTCAGTTCGCGCGTACGGGGTGTACCCGTCGCCGTTGAGGTGCCGCTGGCACCGCTCACCACGCTGCGCATCGGCCCCGTCGCACGCCGGATGTTCACCTGCGAGACCACCGATCAAATCATCGCCGTCATCCAGGCGCTGAACGGCGAATCCGATGCGCGAAGCCGTCCGCTGGTGTTGGCGGGCGGCTCCAACGTCGTGCTGGGCGACGACATACCCGACCTCACCGTGGTGCGGATCGCCAACACCGGCATCCACGTCGACGGTGACATCGTGCGCGCCGAGGCGGGCGCGGTGTGGGACGACGTCGTCGTCGCCGCACTCGAAAAGGGCCTCGGTGGCCTGGAGTGTCTATCGGGCATCCCGGGCTCGGCGGGCGCGACACCCGTGCAGAACGTCGGCGCGTACGGCGCCGAGGTGTCCGACACCATCCGGCGGGTCCGGCTGCTCGACCGCGCTACCGGCGAAGACCGCTGGGTCGGCAACGCAGAACTCGGATTCGGTTATCGGACAAGCATTTTGAAGCACTCCGAGGCGACCATCGCGCTCGAGGTCGAGTTCGCCCTCGACGCGTCGGGCCGCAGCGCGCCGTTGCGCTACGGCGAACTGGCGGCGACGCTGGGCGCCGATCCGGGCACCCGCGCCGATCCCGCCGCGGTGCGAGAAGCGGTGCTGACGCTGCGTAGGCGCAAGGGCATGGTGCTCGACGAGGCCGACCACGACACCTGGAGCGTCGGGTCGTTCTTCACCAACCCGGTCGTCACCGTGGCGGACCTGGACCGGATCACGGCGCGGTCGACGGCACCGGTGCCCAACTATCCCGCGCCGGGCGGCGTGAAGCTGGCCGCGGGCTGGCTGGTCGAGAACGCCGGCTTCGCGAAGGGTTATCCCGGCCCCGATGCGCAGGCCCGGCTTTCCACCAAGCACGCACTGGCCCTGACCAACCGTGGCGCAGCCACCTCCGCTGACGTGACCGACCTGGCCAGAAGGGTGCGCGACGGGGTGAAGTCGGAATTCGGGATCGAACTCACACCTGAGCCGAGCCTGATCGGCGCTGCACTCTAGGTATCTTTGGAACACGTGAGTGCAGCTCCCGACAAGCAACCCCCGCTGCCGCTGGTGAACAGGCGGCGGGCCTTGACCGCGCTCGCGGTCGGGGTGGTCGCTCCCGGTGTGCTGGCCGCCTGCTCAGGCAAGGAGAAGGCGTCGTCGCAGGCTGCCGAGGCGCCGGCCGCGCCGTCGCTGACCTACAGCCCGGAGAACGCCGCCTCCGACGTCAACCCGACCACGCCCGTTCGCGTCGAGGTGCGCGACGGCTGGTTTCAGCGGGTCACGCTGACCAACACCGACGGCAAGGCCGTCGCCGGCGCCGTCAACCGCGAACGCACCGTCTTCACCGTGACCGAGCCGCTGGGCTACGGCATGGAGTACACCTGGGCGGGCTCGGTGGTCGGCCGCGACGGCAAGGCCGTCCCGGTGGAGGGCAAGTTCACCACCGTGAACCCGTCGACTCAGGTGAACGGCCAGTTCCAGCTGGCCGATGGGCAGGTCGTCGGCGTCGCCGCCCCGGTGATCATCCAGTTCGACGCGGCGATCGCCGACGAAAACCGGGCCACGGTGGAGAAGGCGCTCAAGGTCACCACCCAGCCGCCTGTCGAGGGCAGCTGGGCCTGGCTGCCCGACGAGGTCGGCGGCTCGCGGGCGCACTACCGCACCAAGGAGTACTACCCGGCCGGCGCGACGGTGAATGTCGACGCGAAGCTCTACGGGCTGGAGTTCGGCGACGGCGCCTACGGCGCGGAGGACATCTCCCTGAACTTCGCCATCGGTCGGCGCCAGGTCGTGAAGGCTGCGGCCCCGTCACACCGCATCCAGGTGGAGACCGACGAGGGCATCATCATGGACTTCCCGTGCAGCTACGGGGAGGGCGACCAGCCGCGCAACATCACCCGTAGCGGAGTGCACGTCGTCACCGAGAAGTACGAAGACTTCTACATGACGAACCCGGCCGCCGGCTACAGCAATGTCCACGAGCGGTTCGCGGTGCGCATCTCCAACAACGGCGAATTCATCCACTGCAACCCCAACAGCCTTGGCGCGCAAGGTAACACGAATGTCACCAACGGCTGTATCAACCTCAACCTCGAGAACGCCCAGCAGTACTTCAGCACGGCGGTCTACGGTGACCCCGTCGAGGTGACGGGCACCTCGATCGAGCTGTCCTACGCCGACGGCGATATCTGGGACTGGGCCGTCTCATGGGAGGACTGGACTGCGATGTCGGCATTGTCGTCGCAGGATCCGCCGTCCGGCATCCCGAGCTCCGCGCCCGCCACGCCGACGGGTGCACCGCAACCGGTCGACGACCGGCCGCCAGGCGGCTAGCCGAGCCGGCCCGCGCTTCCGCGAACAGCATCGATGGTCGTAGTTTTCGGGCGGGTCCAGCCCTGACTTCTCTTTCGCGGGTCGAGTCAGGCTTTCATTTGCTGATCTTGACCCGGCCGCGCGGTTCACGCGTGCGTGATCGCCTACTTCACTCGCGGCGGTTGAAGCGTGACCCGCTCGCCCCGGTGACCTGGTCGCGGGGCCGCACGACGATCAGGTCGAGGTCGACGTGCGACGGCCTGCTGGCGACGAACCCGATCACCTCGGCGATGTCCTCGGCCACCAACGGGTTGACACCCTTGTATACGGCGTCAGCGCGGTCCTGGTCGCCGTCGAAACGGCGCAGCGAGAAGTCCGTCTTGACCATGCCCGGCGCCACCTCGGTGAGCCGCACCGGTTTCCCGATCAGCTCACTGCGCAGCGTGCGGTGCAGCACGCCCTGCGCATGTTTGGCTGCGGCGTAACCCGATCCGCCGTCATAGATCTCGAGGGCCGCAATGGATGTCACAGTGACGACCAGCCCGTCGCCCGACTCGACGAGCTTCGGCAGCAGCGCCCGCGTCACGTGCAGCGTGCCCAGCACATTGGATTCCCACATCCACCGCCAGTGGTCGACGTCGGCCCCGGCCACCGTCTCCAGGCCACGGGCGCCGCCCGCGTTGTTCACCAGGACGTCGACGCGGTCCAACCCGGCGGCAAGTGCGGCCACGGCCGCCTCGTCGGACACGTCGGCGACGACCGCGCTGCCGCCCAACTCCGCGGCGAGCTGCTTGATCGGGGCCTCGCGACGCGCCACGCACACGACGTGAAAACCCTGAGCGGCAAGGGTTTTGGCGGTTGCTTCGCCTATGCCTGCGCTGGCGCCGGTGACCACCGCTACTCGGTCCGCATCGGGTTTCGTCATGCGACCAACTGTAGTTCGCGTGAGTCGAGTAGTCGGCTACTCGTGTGCGGACGCCCGCAACGGCGAAGCGTTGAGCCGTCCGCTCCACCAAACGAAGGAACACACCGATGAAGAACCACACCGTCCAGCCGGGCGAAACCCTGTTCGGCATCGCCACGCACGAGTACGGCGACGGCGACCTGTATCCGGTGATCGCCCGCATGAACAACCTGGCCAATCCCGACCTGATCCTGGTCGGGCAGGAGTTGCTTGTCCCGTTCGTCACGCGCCGTCACCTGTTCACCACCACCGACAGCACTGCCGCACGGGCGCAGATCACCCAGCATTACTACGGCACCCAGGACACCAAGATGCAGCTGATCTGGGAGGTCGCCAGCGGGGTCGCTCAGCGGCCGATCGAACCGGGCGCATGGCTGCTCATCCCGGATCTGAGCGACGTCGGCCACCACACCGTCGTCGACGGCGAGAGCTTCGCGGGCCTTGCGGCCCGCTGGTACGGCGACGACCACCTGGCCGTCGTGATCGCCTTCGCGAACGAGATGGACCCGGCCACCGAACCCGCCCCTGGCACGGTGTTGATCAGGCCGGGGATGAACTTCTCGATGAGAATCGCCGGTGACACGCTGGAGTCGGCATGCCGCTTCGTCTACGGCGACTCGGACCTGATTCCCACGTGGATGGGTGTCGTCGCAGCGGCGAACAACCTCAGCAGGCCGCACAAGCTGTTCTCCACGCAGACGGTGCATTTCCCGCGTTAGTGGCCGACGTCACTGGGCAGCGAGCTAGTTGGCTGTGCTAAGTTCACGGCGTGACCCGCAGTAGTCAGGCTCTCGGCGCACGGCGCGCATGTTGTTGTTGTCGCCGCGCAACCCGCCGCGCCTGACCGAGTCCGGACTTCCGCTGTCCTAATTGAGTCGCAGGTGTGGCACAGACCCACCAGCCGACTACGACGAGGACACGCCGTGCGCACCACCACTCTCCGCCCCGCTTCCACCCCGGCTCACACCAAGCGCGCGCTGTTGTCGCGCCACCACATAGTGGCGCCGTCGCTGTGCGTCGCCGATGCGGCTGCGGCGTCGGTGTTCAACGCGGCCCGCTCGCGGGGGCCGATCGCGCGGGACGTCATCGCCAAGGTCACCCAGCTGTCGATCGCGACGGTGAACCGTCAGGTCACGGCGCTGCTCGACGCGGGTGTGCTGCGTGAACGCGCCGACCTCGCGGTCTCGGGTGCGATCGGCAGGCCGCGGGTGCCCGTCGAGGTCGACCATGAGCCGTACCTGACGCTCGGTATCCACATCGGTGCGCGCACCACCTGCATCGTGGCCACCGACCTGTTCGGCCGCACGCTCGACGTCGTCGAGACACCGACGCCGCGCGGCTCCCAGGACGCTGCACTGGCGTCGCTGGCTGCCAGCGCGCGTCGCTACCTCAGCCGCTGGCACCGCCGTCGCCCGCTGTGGGTCGGTGTCACTGCGGGCGGTGTCGTGGACAGCGCGACCGGCTACCTCGACCACCCGCGACTTGGCTGGGCCGATGCGCCCGTCGGTTCCGTCATCGCCGAGACGCTCAGCCTTCCGGTCTCGGTCGCCTCCCACGTCGACGCGATGGCAGGCGCCGAACTGCTGTTGGGCACGCGCCGGTCGTCGCATCCGGCGACGAGCCTCTATGTGTACGCCCGCGAGACGGTGGGTTACGCGCTGTCGATCGGCGGCAAGGTCCATTCGCCCGCCAGCGGCCCGGGAACCATCGCGGCGCTGCCCACCCAATCGGATCTGCTGGGCGGCACCGGCCAGTTGGAGTCGACGGTCAGCGACGAGGCGGTGCTGATCGCCGCACGCAGGCAGCGGGTGATCCCCGCGCAAGGGCCGGCCTCCACCATGACGGCCGTGTTGCGGGCGGCGAGGCAGGGCAACGAACAGGCGCGCGGCCTGCTCAGCGAGCGCGCGCGAGTGCTTGGTGAGGCCGTTGCGCTGTTGCGCGACATGCTCAATCCGGACGATCTGGTCGTCGGCGGTCAGGCGTTCACCGAGTACCCGGAGGGCATGACCCCCGTCGAGGAGGCCTACCGTGCGCGCTCGGTGCTGCCCGCGCGTGACATCCGGGTGACGTCGTTCGGCAACCGGGTCCAGGAGGCGGGCGCGGGTGTGGTGTCGCTCGGCGGCATCTACGCCGACCCGATCGGTGCAATGCGGCGCGCACTTGCGCGTCGGCCGGAAGCGACCGCTTGAATCTCCGCGAAATTGCATTCCAGCAGGCGCCGACTCGACATTTGCCTGCCTGGATGCAGTCTCGCGGCAGATGCTCGGCGGCCTGGCCCTGCGGTGGCGGTGTAGACATGTCTGTGTGCGCCTAGCGACGGAAGTTGTTTCGCCCCGCAGGGTGGCCGTGTTGTCGGTGCACACCTCCCCGCTGGCCCAGCCGGGCACCGGCGATGCCGGCGGCATGAACGTCTACGTGCTGCAGAGCGCGCTGCAGATGGCCCGTCGCGGCGTCGAGGTGGAGATCTTCACGAGGGCGACGTCATCCGCCGACCCGCCGACGGTGCGGGTGGCGCCCGGCGTGCTGGTGCGCAACGTCGTCGCCGGACCGTTCGAGGGGCTGGACAAATACGACCTGCCCACCCAGCTGTGTGCGTTCACCGCAGGCGTGCTGCGTGCCGAGGCCACCCACGAGCCCGGCTACTACGACATCGTGCATTCGCATTACTGGCTGTCGGGTCAGGTCGGCTGGCTGGCGCGCGATCGGTGGGCGGTGCCGCTGGTGCACACCGCGCACACCCTCGCCGCGGTCAAGAACGCCGCCCTCCCCGACGGCGACGCACCCGAGCCTCCGTTGCGCGCGGTCGGTGAGCAACAGGTGGTCGACGAGGCGGACCGCTTGATCGTCAACACCGAACACGAAGCGCAGCAACTAGTTTCACTGAATCACGCCGATCCCGAGCGCATCGACGTCGTGCATCCGGGCGTCGACCTGGAGACGTTCACTCCCGGGGAAAAGCGTGGGGCGCGTCACGTGCTCGGCGTCTCCGAGACCGAGCGCGTTGTGGCGTTCGTCGGCCGCATACAGCCGCTCAAGGCGCCCGACGTGCTGCTGCGCGCGGCCGCCAAGCTGCCCGACGTCCGGGTGTTGGTGGCCGGCGGCCCTTCGGGGAGCGGGTTGGCCGCACCCGATGGACTTGTTCGGCTCGCCGACGAATTGGGTATCGCCGATCGGGTGACGTTCCTTCCTCCGCAGTCGCGCGATGAACTCGTCAGCGTCTACCGCGCCGCCGACGTCGTCGCGGTGCCCAGCTACTCCGAATCGTTCGGCCTCGTCGCCGTCGAGGCCCAGGCCTGTGGCACCCCGGTGGTGGCCGCCGCGGTCGGCGGGTTGCCCGTCGCGGTCCGCGACGGTGTCAGCGGCGCACTGGTCGACGGCCACGATTCCGACGACTGGGCGCAGGCGATTGCAGGCGTGTTCGACCGCGGCCCGGAAACGATGCGGCGCGCGGCCGTCGAGCACGCCGCCACGTTCTCGTGGGCGCACACCGTAGACGGGCTGCTGGCCAGTTACGGGCACGCGATCAGCGACTACCGCGCGCGTCACCAGCGCAGCGTCGGCCGCCGCACCGGGCGCCGGTTCTCGATGCGGCGCGGAGTTCGCGCATGAGCGAGACGCGCGCGAGTGAGGACCGCTGGGCCCACGCCCGCAGGGCAGGGGACGAGGCACGAGCGAGGACCGGTGGGCCCACGCCCGCAGGGCAGGGGACGAGCGGGAAGTCGAGCAAATGAGCAGCGTCCAACAGGTGATCGAGGACGCCTGCAGGGAGAACGACCTCGTCTGCACGCGTCACGAGGGCGCGCACGGCGGGCTGCCGGGGATCATCGTCGAACTGCCAGGTGAGCGGCGGCTGAAGACGAACACGATCCTGTCCATCGGTGAGCATTCGGTGCGCGTCGAGGCCTTCGTCTGCCGTAAGCCCGACGAGAACCACGAGGGTGTCTACCGGTTCCTGCTCAAGCGCAACCGCCGGTTGTACGGGGTGGCCTACACCATCGACAACGTCGGGGACATCTACCTGGTGGGCCGGATGGCGCGGCACTCCGTCACCCCCGAGGAGATCGACCGCGTGCTCGGCCAGGTGCTCGAGGCCGTCGACAGCGACTTTAACACCTTGCTTGAGTTGGGTTTTCGCACATCCATCCAGAAAGAATGGGAGTGGCGGGTGTCGCGCGGCGAGTCGCTGAAGAACCTCCAGGCGTTCCAGCACCTGATCGACGACGACGACTGATTTCCCCACTAGGGATAGTCTCTTCGCCATGGGAGATTCCACGCTGATCCTGCTGCGCCACGGCGAAAGCGAGTGGAACGCGCTGAACCTGTTCACCGGCTGGGTCGACGTCGACCTCACCGAAAAGGGCAGGGCGGAGGCCGTAAGGGCGGGCGAGCTCATGAAGGAACTGGAGCGTCAGCCCGACGTCCTGTACACCTCGCTGCTGCGGCGTGCGATCACCACTGCGAATCTGGCGCTGGACAAAGCCGACCGGCACTGGATCCCGGTGCACCGCGACTGGCGGCTCAACGAGCGCCATTACGGGGCATTGCAGGGCCTGAACAAGGCCGAAACCAAGGAGAAGTACGGCGAAGAGCGGTTCATGGCCTGGCGGCGCAGCTATGACACGCCGCCCCCGCCGATCGAACCGGGCAACGAGTACAGCCAGGACGGCGATCCGCGCTACGCCGACATCGCGGGCGGCCCGCCGCGCACCGAATGCCTCAAAGACGTCGTGGAGCGGTTCGTGCCCTACTTCACCGAGACGATCGTGCCCGACCTCAGGGCCGGCAGGACGGTGTTGATCGCCGCGCACGGTAACTCGCTGCGGGCGCTGGTGAAGCACCTCGACAAGATGTCCGACGAGGACGTCGTCGGCCTGAACATCCCAACCGGCATCCCGCTGCGCTACGACCTCGACGGCGACCTTCAGCCGACGGTCGTCGGCGGCACGTACCTGGATCCGGAGGCGGCCGCTGCCGGCGCCGCCGCCGTCGCGAGCCAGGGTGCGAAATAACCCGGCAAAGGGCTTTCCCGGGCAAACGCTGGGTGAACGGGAACCGAACACCTGCACCAGCGTGTGTGACATGTCCCGTTTTGGCCGCACGCTGCTGGGATGACGTTCACCAGTTTCGTACCATTTGCTCGTGAGTGTGCTATCCGCACTGCTGCTGATGGCAGGCGTGGCACTGCTCGCGCTGGCGATCGGTGCGGTTGTCGGAATGCGTCTGGTTCCGAAGCTGACGGAGCACAGACAGCGGCGGGCAGTGGAGGAGTCGGGCATCACCGTCTCCCAGATGCTCGCCCACATCGTGTCGCAATCGCCGGTTGGCATCGTGGTGGTCGACACCTACCGTGACGTCGTCTACACCAACGACCGAGCCCGCGAGCTGGGCCTGGTGCGTGACCGCCTGCTCGACGACCGCGCCTGGCTAGCGGCGCAGCGCACCCTGACCACCGGCGACGACGTCGAGGTCGATCTCTCCCCGCGCAGGCGGGCGCAGCCCGGTCGGTCCGGCCTGTCTATTCGAGGCCACGTCCGGTTGCTGACCGAGGACGACCGACGGTTCGCCGTCGTCTACGTCGACGACCAGTCCGAGCACGCGCGCATGGAAGCCACCCGACGTGACTTCGTCGCCAACGTCAGCCACGAGCTGAAGACGCCCGTCGGGGCGATGGGTGTGCTCGCCGAAGCGCTGCTCGCCTCCGCCGACGAACCGGATACCGTCCGAAGATTCGCCGACAAGATGGTCATCGAGTCCAAGCGGCTGGCCGACATGGTCGGCGAACTCATCGAGTTGTCCAGGCTGCAGGGCGCAGAACCACTGCCCGACCTCGAAGCCGTCGACGTCGACACAGTTGTCGCCGAGGCGCTTTCGCGATACAAGGTGGCCGCCGACAACGCCGAGATCGCCATCACCACCGACGCGCCGACCGGCTACAAAGTGCTCGGCGACCAACCCTTGCTGGCCACTGCGTTGGCCAACCTGGTCTCAAACGCAATCGCCTACTCGCCCAAGGGAACTCCGGTTTCGATCAGCCGTAGGCGCCGAGGCGACAACGTCGAGATCGCTGTCACCGATCGGGGAATCGGCATCGCCCCCGCCGATCAGGAGCGGGTGTTCGAGCGGTTCTTCCGTGTCGACAAAGCCAGATCACGGGCAACCGGAGGCACCGGCCTCGGGCTTGCGATCGTCAAACATGTTGCAGCCAATCACAACGGCTCCATCCGGCTGTGGAGTCAGCCCGGTACGGGATCGACATTCACCTTGTCGATTCCGGCCTATCCGGACCGCGTCAGCGAGTCCGACGAACGAGAGGAACCAGAACGGCCATGACCAATGTATTGATCGTCGAGGACGAGGAGTCCCTGGCCGATCCTCTGGCTTTCCTGCTGCGCAAGGAGGGCTTCGAGGCCACCGTGGTGACCGACGGGCCTTCTGCGCTTGCCGAATTCGAGCGCGCCGGCGCGGACATCGTGCTGCTCGACCTGATGCTGCCGGGGATGAGCGGGACCGACGTGTGCAAGCAGCTGCGGTCGCGCTCCAGCGTCCCGGTGATCATGGTGACCGCACGGGACAGTGAGATCGACAAGGTCGTCGGGCTGGAACTCGGCGCCGACGACTACGTCACCAAGCCGTATTCGGCGCGCGAGCTGATCGCACGCATCAGGGCGGTTTTGCGCCGCGGCGCCGACCCCGACGACTCCGCCATAGCCGACGGCGTACTGGAGGCGGGACCGGTGCGGATGGACGTCGAACGCCATGTCGTGTCGGTCAACGGCGAGGCGATCACGTTGCCGCTCAAGGAGTTCGACCTGCTCGAGTACCTGATGCGCAACAGTGGGCGCGTGCTCACCCGCGGACAGCTCATCGACCGGGTGTGGGGTGCCGACTACGTCGGCGACACCAAGACGCTGGATGTCCATGTCAAGCGGTTGCGCAGCAAGATCGAGGCCGACCCGGCCAACCCGGTGCACCTGGTGACGGTGCGCGGGCTGGGTTACAAGCTGGAAGGCTAATCGCTCGACTCGGCCAGCCGGGTGGCGGGGTGCACGGCTATCAGCCCTAAACCACTGCGGCGCTTACACATCGCCGCCAACTCGGCGTAAGCCTTCTCGCCGAGCAGTTCTTTGAGTTCTGGCTCGTAAGACTGCCATACCTGCTTCTGGCCGACGTGCACGTTCGGGTCGCCGGTGCAGTACCAGTGCAGGTCTGCGCCGCCCTCGCCCCAACCCCGCCGGTCGTATTCGGTGATCCACGTCTTGAGGATCTCGGTGCCGTCCGCCAGGGTCACCCACTCCTGGGTGCGCCGGATCGGCAACTGCCAGCACACGTCGGGCTTCATCGTCAGGGGTTCGACACCGATCTTGAGTGCCTTGCTGTGCAACGCGCAGCCGATGCCGCCCTCAAAGCCGGGCCGGTTGAGGAAAATACAAGCGCCCTTGTACTTTCGGGTGCGCAGGTTGGGCTTGTCCTCGAACTCGTCCATTTCGAGGTAGCCCTTGCGGCCGAGGCCCTTGTCCCGGAACTGCCAGTCCTCGTCGGTCAGCGTCTTCACCGCGCGGTCGAGGCGCTTGCGGTCGTCCTTGTCGGAGATGAACGCGCCGTGGCTGCAGCAGCCGTCGTCGGGCCTGCCCTCGACGGTGCCCTTGCACGCGGGGGTGCCGAAAACGCACGTCCAGTGCGACAGCAGCCACGTCATGTCGGCGGCGATCATGTGCTCGGGATTATCGGGGTCGTAGAACTCCACCCACTCGCGGGCGAAATCCAGCTCAACCTCGCCGGGATGTTCTGACGTCACGGGAATCAACGCTAGCGCTCGAACCCGCAGAACGCTAAGTAGCCACGGCGGTCGGGACGTGAACATCTCGATGATCATGATTGCGGCGGCGACCTGTGAAATCTCGTGCCCTCACGCCACACCGCGATGCGATCACGAAGTTCACTCGCCGAACGGTTAGGTTGAGTGCGTGCGGCTGGGTGTGCTCGACGTGGGCAGTAACACCGTCCACCTGTTGGTGGTGGACGCGCGCCGCGGCGGCCATCCGACGCCGATGAGTTCCACCAAGGCATCGCTGCGGCTGGCCGAGGCCATGGATTCGTCGGGGAAACTGACCCGCAAGGGTGCCGACAAACTGATCGACACCATCGACGAGTTCGCGAAGATCGCCGCGAGTTCGGGCTGTGTGGAGTTGATGGCCTTCGCCACCTCCGCGGTACGCGATGCGAAGAACTCCGAGGACGTGCTGGCCCGCGTGCTGGCGGAGACCGGGGTAGCGCTGCAGGTGCTCAGCGGGGTCGACGAATCCCGTCTCACGTTTCTCGCGGTGCGCCGTTGGTACGGCTGGAGCGCCGGCCGGATCATCAACATCGACATCGGCGGCGGTTCGCTGGAATTGTCGAACGGGGTCGACGAGGAGCCGGAGGTGGCGTTGTCGCTGCCTTTCGGCGCGGGTCGGCTGACCAGGGAGTGGCTGCCCGACGATCCGCCCGGCCGTAGGCGGGTGGGGATGCTGCGCGACTGGCTGGCCACCGAGCTGGCCGACGCGGGCGCCGAGATGCTCAAGGCGGGCGCCCCCGACCTCGCGGTCGCCACATCGAAGACCTTCCGGTCGCTTGCGCGGCTCACCGGGGCGGCGCCTTCCGGTGAGGGACCGCGCGTGAAGAGGACACTGACAGCTACCGGCCTTAGGCAGCTCATAGCTTTCATCTCTAGGATGACCGCGGCTGACCGAGCAGAGTTGGAAGGGGTGAGTGCCGAACGGGCGCCACAGATCGTGGCAGGAGCTTTGATTGCGGAGGCGAGCATGCGAGCCCTGGCGATAGATTCCGTGGACATCTGCCCGTGGGCGTTGCGGGAGGGCCTCATTCTGCGGAAACTCGACAGTGAAGCCGACGGAACCGCACTGGTGGAGACATCCGTACGCGATGCCGACCGACCCGCCGCCAAACCCAGAGGCAACAGACGATGACAGGACCAGAAGAGAGCCACAGCAACACCCGACCGATTTCGGTCGCCGAGTTGCTGGCAAAGAACGGGACCATCGGCGCACCGCCCGTCGGCGGCAGACGCCGTCGCCGCCGCGGCAACTCCGACTCGGTCAGCGTCGCCGAGCTGACCGGTGAGATCCCGATCGTCACTGCAGATACCCCCCGCGGCGCCGCCGATCCCGCCACCGACCAGCTCGAAGAGGTCCGCGACGACTACACCGGGCCGCTGCCGGCCAACGGCGCAGACAGGTACACCGACGAGGTCGAAGAAGTCGAGCAGATCGAAGACCTCCAGGGCAGCCACGACGCGTATGACATTCACGACGACTACGACGTGCATGACGCGCCGGTCGCCGCCGTTCCGCTGACCGACGAGGAAGCCGACTACGCTGCGCACCTCGAGGAGCGCGAAGCGGCGCCCTTGTTCTTCGAGCCGCCTGCCCGCAGGCCGCAGTACGGCCTCGGGCCCAAGCGCTATCCCGGTGGCGTCGGCGCCGAGGAGATGAGCCCGGATCCGCTGGACGTCGACGACGACGATGTCAGCGACTCCGATTCCGCCGATATGACCAGGCCATCGATGGCCGCCGCCACCGCACCGGACACCGACGCCGACGAGCTGCCGTCGTATCTACGGTCCTCTGGCGGCACGCTGTTCGGCGGCGACTCGGTCGCCGACGACCTGGCGCGGCGCAACCGCTCGAACCTCGATGACCTCGAGTTCGGCGAGGTGGAACACGACGACGATGTGGACGCCGACGACGTCGCGGACGTGTCGGCGATGTCGTCGATCGCCCACGGCGCCCTTGTCGTCGGCCAGTGCATCCTCGCGGTGCTCTTCGGTGCGGGCCTGTTCATCGGCTTCGATCAGCTGTGGAAGTGGAACAACATCGTCGCGTTGGTGCTGTCGGTGCTGGTCATTCTCGGCCTCGTGGTCGGCGTGCGGGTGGTGCGCAAGACCGAGGACATCGGCAGCACGCTGATAGCGGTCGCGGTCGGCGCGCTGGTCACGCTCGGGCCGCTTGCGCTGCTGCAATCGGGATAGCCGCAAGCCGACAAGTGCGCCCCGCCATCCAGGTCGGTCTCTCGACGGCCTCGGTCTATCCGTTGAGGACCGAGGCCGCTTTCGAGTACGCGGCCAAGCTCGGCTACGACGGTGTCGAGCTGATGGTGTGGGCCGAAACGGTCAGCCAGGACATTGACGCCATCGAGGCGATGTCGGCGAAGTATTCGATGCCGGTCCTGTCGGTGCATGCGCCGTGCCTGCTGATCTCGCAGCGGGTGTGGGGAGCCAACCCGATCACCAAGCTGGAGCGCAGTGTGCGCGCCGCTGAGCAGTTGGGCGCGCAGACGGTCGTGGTGCACCCGCCGTTCCGCTGGCAGCGCCGCTACGCCGAGGGATTCTCCGAGCAGGTCGCCGAGCTCGAGGCGGGCAGCGACGTGATGGTGGCGGTGGAGAACATGTTTCCGTTCCGCGCCGACCGGTTCTTCGGCGCGGGCCAGACGTCCATCGAGCGGATGCGCAAGCGCGGGGGTAAGCCGGGACCGGGCATCTCGGCGTTCGCGCCGTCCTACGACCCGCTGGACGGTGATCACGCCCACTACACGCTGGACCTGTCGCACACCGCGACGGCGGGCACCGACGCTGTCGACATGGCCCGCCAGATGGGCATCGATGGTCCCGACGGGCTGGTGCATCTGCATCTGTGCGACGGCAGCGGCGCGTCGGCCGACGAACATCTGGTGCCGGGCCGCGGCACCCAGCCGACGGTCGAAGTCTGCGAAATGCTTGCGGGAAGCGATTTCTCCGGCCATGTGATCCTGGAGATCACCACCTCGGGCGCGCGGACCGCCGCCGAACGCGAGGGCCTGCTCACCGAATCGCTTCAGTTCGCCCGCAAGCACCTGCTGCGCTGACCAGCGCGCTGACAAACGAAGGACACCTGTTGGCTGGATCGACTCTGTTCACCGACGCGATGGCGCTCACACCCGCAGGCGACGGCCGCTACGACGGAGAACTGAACGAGCACTGGACGATCGGCCCGAAGGGTTCCGGACCGAAGGTGCACGGCGGGGCGATGCTGGCGTTGTGTGCAAACGCTGCACGAATGGAGCACGCGGACGAGAAGGTCTGGCCGATCGCGATATCCGGAAACTTCTTGTGGGCACCGGATCCCGGCCCGATGCGGGTGACGACGACGGTGCGCAAACGTGGGCGCCGCGTCAGCCTGATCGATGTCGAGCTGACCCAGGGGCAGCGCACGGCCGTGCGGGCCGCCGTCACGATGGGGGACCCGGAACACCACGTCCCGCCGCTGCTCTCGGTCAACCCGGTGGTGCCGCTGATGACCCCCGAGCCACCGCCGGGATTGGAGTCGATCGCTCCCGGTCATCCCATGGCCGACGTCGTCAACCTTGCGCACGGCTGCGACATCCGGCCGTCGCTGACCACGATGGAGCCCCGCGCCGACGGCGGGCCGCCGGTGATCGAGTACTGGGTCAAGCCGAAGGGTGTCGCTCCCGACCCGCTGTTCGCGCTGCTGTGCGGCGATGTGTCGGCGCCGGTCACCTTCGGCGTCGACCGATTCGGCTGGGCGCCCACGGTGCAACTGACGGCCTTTCTGCGCACGCTGCCCGCCGACGGCTGGCTGCGCATCATGTGCACGACGGTGCAGATCGGCCAGGACTGGTTCGACGAAGATCACATCGTCGTCGACTGCGAAGGCCACATCGTCGTTCAGAGCCGTCAGCTCGCCATGGTGCCGCCCGCGCAGTAATCGCAGGCGGCGTCTGCGATGCTTTGACGGTGGCAAGGATCGCGATCATCGGGGGCGGAAGTATCGGCGAAGCGCTGCTTGGCGGGCTCATCCGGGCGGGCAGGCAGGCCAAGGACCTCGTGGTGGCCGAGAAGTCACCCGAGCGTGCGAAGTACCTATCGGAGAAGTATTCGGTGCTGGTCACTTCGGTGGCCGACGCCGCGGAGAACGCGTCGTTCGTCATCGTCGCCGTCAAGCCCGCCGATGTGTCGACGATCGTGGAGGAGATCGCCGATGCCGCCGCGCACGCCGAAAGCGAGAGCGTCGAGCAGGTTTTTGTGACGGTAGCCGCGGGTGTCACCACCGAGTACTACGAATCGAAGCTGCCCGCGGGTGCGCCCGTTATCCGGGTGATGCCCAATGCGCCGGTCGTCGTCGGCGGCGGTGTGAGCGCGCTGGCGCCCGGCCGGTTCGCGACCACCGAACAACTCAAGGAGGCGTCGGCGATCTTCGACGCCGTCGGCGGCGTGCTGACCGTGTCGGAATCACAGATGGACGCGGTCACGGCAGTGTCGGGATCGGGCCCCGCATACTTCTTCCTCGTCGTCGAGGCCTTGGTGGATGCCGGCGTCGCCGCGGGCCTCACCCGGCCGGTGGCCACCGATCTGGTGGTGCAGACCATGGCCGGATCGGCCGCCATGTTGCTCGAACGCCTCGATGTGGCCCAATCGGTGAGCGACTCGGCGCTGGGTACCGGGATGGACACCACGGCGGCCCAGCTGCGGGCCACGGTGACCTCTCCCGGCGGCACAACCGCCGCTGGTCTGCGGGAACTCGAAAGGGGCGGCCTGCGGCACGCTCTGGCCGAGGCCGTGGATGCCGCGAGACGCCGATCTTCGCAGCTGGGAATGACATCGGGGTAATTCAACGAATTTCAATCGATTAGCCCACTCCCGTCGCAATAACCCCAATAACCACGCTATTCTCCTCGAGTAAGCGCGGGGTCGTACCCAGCGGTGGGGAAGCCGCTGGAACAGCCCGTGCCTGAAGGATTGGGTTGCGATGACGTCTATGAACGGGCCATCGGGGCGGGATTCGGCGAGCGGGAAGCAGGCACGTAACGACGCGGCTCCCGACCAGCCGCCGCGGGCTCAATTTCTCACCGTCGCCGAGGTGGCCTCCCTCATGCGGGTCAGCAAGATGACGGTGTACCGCCTGGTGCACAACGGCGAACTGCCCGCGGTGCGGGTCGGCCGGTCGTTCCGGGTGCACGCGAAGGCAGTGCACGATCTCTTGGAGACGTCGTACTTCGACGCTGGTTAGACCAGCGCGAGCGCGCACCGTTGTACGCTTTGCGGCGGCAAATCCGTACAGGGATGAGCGCTCGGCGGCACCCGCAGCGTTCGGCGGTTTTCGCTCCGCCACACCGGCCCGGTAAAGTGTGCGGGTCGACGCCAAGTGGGGTTGTCACACACATCTAGGTAGCGGAGTTCATGGGTTCAGTCATCAAGAAGCGGCGTAAGCGCATGTCGAAGAAGAAGCACCGCAAGCTGCTTCGTCGCACCCGGGTGCAGCGCAGAAAACTCGGCAAGTAGCCGCGGCGCTCCGTCGATAGGCTGAACCGGATGGATTCGCAAGACCGCTCCGGGGGCCGCAACCCGCGGCAAGACGACGACGCATCGGACACCCTGCGCCACCCCAAGGTCGTGCTGGTCACCGGCGCCTGCAGGTTTCTTGGCGGTTATCTCACCGCCCGGCTCGCGCAGAACCCGCAGATCGAGCACGTCATAGCCGTCGACGCCGTCGCTCCGAGCAAGGATCTGCTGCGGCGCATGGGCCGCGCGGAGTTCGTTCGTGCCGACATCCGCAATCCCTTCATCGCCAAGGTCATCCGCAACGGCGACGTCGACACCGTCGTGCACGCCGCTGCGGCGTCCTACGCGCCCCGCTCCGGCGGCAAGGCGGCGTTGAAGGAGCTCAACGTGATGGGCGCCATCCAGCTGTTCGCCGCCTGTCAGAAGGCGCCGTCGGTGCGGCGGGTCATCGTCAAGTCGACGTCTGAGGTGTACGGCTCCAGCCCGTGGGATCCGGTGATGTTCACCGAGGACTCCAGCAGCAGGCGGCCGCCGGGTGAGGGCTTCGCCCGCGACAGCATCGACATCGAGGGCTACGCGCGCGGCCTCGCCCGCAGGCGCCCGGATATCACGCTGACGATCCTGCGGCTGGCCAACATGATCGGCCCGGCCATGGACACCGCGTTGTCGCGGTATCTTTCGGCCCCGGTTGTTCCCACGGTCATCGGCCGTGACCCCAGGATGCAACTGCTCCACGAACAGGATGCGCTTGGCGCACTGGAGCGCGCGACCATGGCGGGCAAAGCAGGCACCTTCAACATCGGCGCACCAGGGATCATCATGATGAGTCAGGCCATCCGGCGCGCGGGCCGGGTTCCGCTGCCGGTGCCGCGCTTCGCATTGTCTGCCGCGGATTCGCTATGGCGCGCAACTCGCTACACTGAGGTGGATCGCGAGCAGCTGGACTACTTGAGCTATGGCCGGGTGATGGACACCGCGCGAATGCGCAATGATTTAGGCTATAGCCCCAAGTGGACCACAACGGACGCTTTCGACGATTACGTGCGTGGTCGGGGATTGACTCCGATCGTTGACCCGCGATGGGTACGCTCAATGGAGAGTCGCGCCGTCTCGGCGGCGCAACGGTGGGGACGTTGATTACAGACTCGAAATCGGTTGGGGAGAAGGTTAGACGTGGCGGGCGAATCTAAAGCCAACGTGATTCCGCTGCATTCGAATACGGGTCGGCAGGCCGCGCAGCGGAGGGCGGCTGCCCGTGGCGAAGCCGCGCGCCGACATCCCTCCTTGCTCAGTGACCCCAGCGGCCGCGCCTCGGCCGAGCAGATCGCCGCCGTGGTGCGTGAGATCGACGAGCGTCGCGCGGGCGCGGCGGGCGCGCAGGCCGCGGCTGAGTCGCCGAACGAACTCGCGAAGCGGGTCGCCGCCGTTGCTGAATTCGTCCGCAAACGGATGATGGGCGATTACACCGTCGACGAATTCGGGTTCGATCGACACCTCAACAATTCGGTGTTCTTGCCTTTGCTGAGGGTGATTTTCAACTCGTGGTTCCGCGTCGAGGTGAGCGGTATCGAGAACCTACCGGAAACCGGCGCGGCACTCGTCGTCGCCAACCACGCGGGCGTATTGCCGTTCGACGGGCTGATGGCGTCGGTGGCAGTGCACGACAAGCATCCGGCCCACCGGGATCTGCGGCTGCTGGCCGCCGACATGGTCTTCAACATGCCGGTGATGGGCCAGGCGGCGCGCAAGGCGGGCCACACCATGGCATGCACCTCCGACGCACACCGGCTGTTGGCGGCCGGCGAGCTGACCGCGGTGTTCCCCGAGGGCTACAAGGGCCTCGGCAAGCACTTCAAGGACCGTTACAAGCTGCAGCGATTCGGTCGTGGCGGATTCGTCGCGGCTGCACTGCGGGCCAAGGCGCCCATCGTGCCGTGCTCGATCGTCGGGTCCGAGGAGATCTATCCGATGATCGCCGACGTGAAGCTGCTGGCTCGGCTGTTCGGGCTGCCGTACTTCCCGATCACTCCGTTGTTCCCGCTCGCAGGCCCTGCGGGCCTGGTGCCGCTGCCGTCGAAATGGCACATCCAGTTCGGTGAGCCCATTGAAACGGCCGACTACGACGACGCGGCCGCCGACGATCCGATGGTCACATTCGAATTGACAGACCACGTCCGCGAAACCATCCAGCAGACGCTTTATCAGTTGCTGGCCAACCGCAGGAATATGTTCCTAGGCTGATATCGGCGCGACCGCTCCGAAATTTACCCGGCTAGCCCTTAGAGCTTTGCCCGGCAATCATTTTCGCGATGGCGGCGTCGCGGCGTTCCTTGATCGTCGCACTGATCTCGTCGGCTTCCTCGTCGTATTCCGCCTCGCCGATGACCGTGACGATGCTGGTGATCACCGGCTCGCCGTTGGCGTCGCTGGCCTCGCCCCGGATCTCGGCGACGACGGTGCCGTGTGCCTCGATCACCGAATCGAGGTAGGAGTCGAAGAACAGCTTGTCGCCGGCGAGGATCGGCCGGTGGAAGTGGATCTTCTGGTCGCGATGCAGGATCCGCTCCATGTTGACCGGGATCGCGAACTGGTTGAAGATCTCCAGCTGCACCTTGCGCCCTGCCACTGCCAGGAATGTCAGGGGCGCCACGATCGCGTCATAGCCGAACTCGCGGGCAGCGTCCTCGCGGTAATGCGCGGGATGGTCGTCTTTGACCGCGCGCGCGAACTCGCGGATCTTCTCCCGGCTGACCTCGAAGTGGTCCGGATACCGGTAGTGCGTTCCGACGATGTCTTGCGCAATGGCCATAGCGGGCGAGAGCCTATCAGCGCTCGCAGGAACCGTTCACCTGTCGTGACGTCGCGAGGCGATGGCGGCAAGTGCGCCGCCCGCCGCGCCGAGCGCCAGCGCAGAGGGCACCCCGATTCGTGCGGCCTTGCGCGCGGTCCGGTAGTCGCGGATCTCCCAGCCGCGTTCGCGAGCCAGGTCACGCAGGTCGGCATCAGGGTTGATGGCCACCGCCGTGCCGACCAGAGACAACATCGGCACGTCGTTGAAGCTGTCCGAGTAGGCGGTACAACGGCGCAGGTTGAGGCCCTCGCGGATGGCCAGTGATCGCACCGCATGCGCCTTTCCGCTGCCGTGCAGGATGTCGCCGACCAGGCGGCCGGTGAAGATGCCGTCGACCGACTCGGCGACGGTCCCGAGCGCGCCGGTCAGCCCCAGCCGGCGGGCGATCGTGTCCGCCAATTCATACGGGGTCGCGGTGACCAGCCAGACCTGCTGGCCCGCGTCAAGGTGCATCTGCGCCAGCGCGCGCGTGCCGGGCCAGATCTTGTCCGCGATGATCTCGTCGAAGATCTCCTCACCGACGGCGACGAGTTCCGCAGTCGACCGTCCCTCGATGAACGCCATCGCCTTGCGCCTGCCTGCGGCGACGTCGTCGCTGTTCTCCCGGCCGGTGAGCTGGAACTTGGCCTGTGCGTAGGCGAATCGGGCCAAATCGCCGTAGGTGAAGTACTTGCGCGCCGCCAGTCCGCGCGCGAAGTGAACCAGCGACGACCCCTGCACGAGCGTGTTGTCGACGTCGAAGAACGCAGCAGCGGTCAGGTCCGGCGGCGGCGCCGCGGGGGCGGCGTCGTCCCCCTCGACGAGGTGCGCGACAGCGGTCTGCGCACTCGCGTCGCCTGCCAACGCCTGAACGGCGGCTTCCTCACCATCGCGAACGGGCACCTCTCAACCCTAGGACACCGGTTTTACCGATACTGGTACCCGTGAACCGAGCACAGGTGGTGTTGCTGACCAGAGCGGGCTGCTCGCTGTGCGAGCGGACCGCCGCGCGGCTGTCCGAGCTGGCGGGCGAACTCGATTTCGACTTCAGCAGCACCGACGTGGACGCCGCCGCGGCCGCGGGCGACTCGTCGCTGCGCGCAGAGTACGGCGACCGGCTGCCGGTGGTGCTCCTCGACGACAGGGAGCACAGCTATTGGGAGCTCGACGAGCCCAGGTTGAGGGCAGATATCGGGCGGCGGAACGAGGGTTAGACGCGTCACGAATTTGGAGACCCAACCGACTAGCGATTAACCTGGTCAACGTGGTGACGAGGCCATGAGCGTGCTGCTATTCGGGGTGTCGCACCGCAGCGCGCCGGTGTCCGTCCTGGAGCAGTTGAGCACCGACGAGTCCGATCAGGCCAAGATCGTCGACCAGGTGCTGCAGTCCTCACTGGTCACCGAGGCCATGGTCCTATCCACCTGCAACCGGGTGGAGATCTACGCGGTTGTCGACGCCTTCCACGGCGGTCTCTCGGTTATCGGTCAAGTGCTCTCCGAGCATTCCGGCATGGGCCTCGGCGACCTCACCAAGTACGCCTACGTCCGCTACGCCGAGGCGGCCGTCGAGCATCTGTTCTCCGTTGCCAGCGGGCTGGATTCGGCAGTTGTCGGCGAACAGCAGGTGCTCGGCCAGGTGCGCCGCGCCTACGCCTCCGCCGAGGCCAACCACACCGTTGGACGCACGCTGCACGAGCTGGCTCAGCGGGCGTTGTCGGTCGGCAAGCGGGTGCACACCGAGACCGGCATCGACTCGGCGGGCGCCTCGGTGGTGTCCGTGGCGCTCGACATGGCCGACACCAAGCTGGGCGGGCTGGCCGGACGCAGCGCCGTCGTCGTCGGCGCAGGCGCGATGGGCGCCATGGCCACCAAGCACCTCGTGCGGGCCGGTGTCGAACGGGTGCACATCGTGAACCGCACGCTGCCGCGCGCCAAGAAGCTCGCCGAGAAGGTCCGCGAACTCGGCGTGGCCGCCGACGCGTTCCCCTTCGACCACCTCACGCCCGTGCTCACCGACGCCGACGTGGTCGTCAGCTGCACCGGTGCCGTACGGCCGGTGGTTTCCCTGGCCGACGTGCACCGCGGTCTGGCCCACGGCCAGGAGCCGAAACAGCTCGTCGTGTGCGATCTCGGCATGCCGCGCAACGTCGATCCGGCCGTGGCGGGCCTGCCCGGCGTTTTCGTCGTCGACATGGACCGCATCCAGCGCGACCCGGCGGCCCGCGCGGCGTCCTCGGACACCGAG
The DNA here is from genome assembly GCF_002968285.2 of Mycobacterium sp. ITM-2016-00318. NCBI lineage: Bacteria > Bacillati > Actinomycetota > Actinomycetes > Mycobacteriales > Mycobacteriaceae > Mycobacterium > Mycobacterium sp. ITM-2016-00318. The sequence continues at coordinate 607,297 of NZ_CP134400.1, forward strand.
GCGGCCCGCACGATCGTCGCCGCGGAAGTGGCCACCTATCTCGCCGGACAGCGGATGGCCGAGGTGACACCCACCGTGACCGCGCTGCGCCAGCGGGCCGCCGATGTGGTCGAGGCGGAGTTGTTGCGACTGGACAACCGGCTGCCGAGCCTGGAGGCGACCCAGCGCGACGAGGTGGCCCGCACTGTGCGCCGCGTGGTCGACAAGCTGCTGCATGCGCCCACGGTGCGCGTCAAACAGCTGGCCAGCTCACCGGGCGGCGACAGTTACGCCGAGGCGCTGCGAGAACTGTTCGAACTCGACCCACAGGCCGTCGAAGCGGTCGCGGCGTCCGAGTTGCCCATCGTGGCAGGCGACGAATTTCCCTTTGTCACAACCGATCTCGAAAAACCTGAGTAACACTTGGCAGATCTCATCCGGATAGGCACTCGGGGCAGCCTCTTGGCGACGACCCAGGCGAATCTCATCAAAGACGCCCTTGTTGCCAGAGGCCATGCCGCCGAATTGGTCATCATCGCCACCGAAGGCGACAAATCCAGCGAACCGATCCCCTCGATCGGCGTCGGCGTCTTCACCGCGGCGCTGCGCGAAGCCGTTCACGACGGTCGGGTCGATATGGCCGTCCACTCCTACAAGGACCTGCCGACCGCCGAGGACCCTCGGTTCACGATCGCCGCGATACCTCCGCGGGAGGACGCCCGCGACGCCCTGGTGGCCCGCGACGGCATGGTGCTGGGGGAATTGCCGGTCGGCTCGGTGATCGGCACCTCGAGCCCGCGACGGACCGCGCAGCTTAGAGCATTGGGTCTCGGTTTGGAAATCCGCCCCCTACGAGGCAACCTTGACACCAGGTTGAACAGGGTAGGAAACGGTGATCTCGACGGCGTCGTCGTCGCCCGGGCGGGACTGGCCCGCATCGGGCGTTTGGACGATGTCACCGAGGCTCTGGAGCCGGTGCAGATGTTGCCAGCGCCGGCCCAAGGTGCGCTTGCGGTGGAGTGCCGCGCCAGCGATACCGAGCTCGCCGCGCTGCTGGCGGAGTTGGACGACGCCGACACGCGCGCCGCAGTCACCGCTGAACGGGTCCTGCTCGCCGAACTGGAGGCGGGTTGTTCCGCACCGGTGGGGGCGATCGCGGAAGTGGTCGAGTCCATCGATGAGGACGGCCGCGTCTTCGAAGAGCTGTCGTTGCGCGGTTGCGTGGCGACGCTGGACGGATCCGACGTGATCCGTGCGTCCGGGATCGGGACTCCGGAGCGGGCACGAGAGCTTGGCCTCTCGGTCGCCGCGGAGTTGTTCGAACTGGGTGCACGCGATCTCCTGGCGGATTCCGGGAGAGGCATGGGAGAAGGAACATGACGACCCGAGGGCGTAAGCAGAAGCCCGGCCGCATCACATTTGTCGGCTCTGGACCCGGCGACCCCGGCCTGCTGACCATGCGGGCGCGGACCGTGCTCGCCAACGCCGCGCTGATCTTCACCGACCCCGACGTGGGAGAAGCGGTGCTGGCCGTGTGTGGGTCCGAGCTGCCCCCGCCGTCGGGCCCCGAGCCGGCAGAGGCCGCGACGGACGCAGACGGCGACGCGCAGACGATGACCACGATTGCGGGCGGCCCCGACATCCGGCCAGCGCTCGGCGATCCGAGCGAGGTGGCCAAGACGCTGGCCACCGAGTCCCGCACCGGGGTCGACGTGGTTCGGCTGGTCGCGGGTGACCCGATGTCGGTGGATTCGGTGATCACGGAGGTGAACGCGTTGACGCGGTCGCACCTGCCGTTCGAGATCGTGCCGGGCCTGCCCGCCACCACGGCGGTACCCACCTACGCGGGCCTTCCGCTGGGTTCGTCGCACACCGAGGCCGACGTTCGCGGCGACGTGGACTGGGCGGCGCTGGCCGCCGCGCCAGGCCCGCTGATCCTGCAGGCGACCGCGTCGCATCTGGCGGACGCGGCTGCCACGCTGATCGAGTACGGCTTGGCCGACACCACACCGTGTGTCGTGACCGCGCAGGGCACCACGTGCCAGCAGCGCTCGGTGGAGACCACGCTCGGCGGACTCAACGACAAGACGGCGATCGGCGCGAACGAGGCCGCGGGCCCGCTGACCGGGCCGCTGGTCGTCACGATCGGCAGGACGGTCGCCAACCGCGCCAGGCTGAACTGGTGGGAGAGCCGCGCGCTGTACGGCTGGACCGTGCTGGTGCCGCGCACCAAGGACCAGGCAGGCGAGATGAGCGAAAAGCTGGTGTCGCACGGCGCATCGCCGATCGAGGTGCCGACCATCGCGGTGGAGCCGCCGCGCAGCCCCGCGCAGATGGAACGCGCCGTCAAGGGCCTCGTCGACGGTCGCTACCAGTGGGTGGTGTTCACCTCCACCAACGCGGTGCGCGCGGTGTGGGACAAGTTCAACGAGTTCGGTCTCGATGCCCGAGCATTCTCCGGGGTGAAGATCGCCTGCGTCGGACAGTCCACCGCCGAACGGGTGCGCGCCTTCGGTATCGAGCCGGAACTGGTGCCGTCGGGTGAGCAGTCCTCGCTGGGGCTGCTCGACGAATTCCCGCCCTACGACGACGTTTTCGATCCGGTGAACAGGGTGCTTCTGCCGCGCGCCGACATCGCCACCGAGACGCTGGCAGAGGGTCTGCGTGACCGCGGCTGGGAGATCGAGGACGTCACCGCCTACCGCACGGTTCGTGCGGCACCGCCACCGGCGCATACCCGCGAGATGATCAAGACGGGTGGATTCGACGCGGTGTGCTTCACGTCGAGTTCGACGGTGCGCAACCTGGTCGGCATCGCAGGCAAGCCGCATGCCCGCACCATCGTGGCGTGCATCGGCCCCAAAACAGCGGAAACGGCAGCCGAATTCGGGCTGCGGGTCGATGTGCAGCCGGAGGTCTCAGCAGTCGGACCGTTGGTCGAGGCGCTGGCCGAGCATGCCGCAAGGCTGCGGGCCGAGGGTGCGCTGCCGCCGCCGCGTAAGAAGAGTCGCCGCCGCTAGCGCCTCGGTGGGAGGAGGTGTCCTAGCGTGACTTTTCCACGTCACCGTCCGCGTCGGCTCCGGTCGACACCGGCACTTCGTCGGCTGGTAGCGCAGACGTCGCTTGAGCCAAGGCATTTGGTGCTGCCGATGTTCGTCGCCGACGGTATCGACGAGCCGAAGCCGATCGGATCGATGCCTGGGGTGGTGCAGCACACCCGCGATTCGCTGCGCAAGGCCGCTGCCGAGGCGGTGAACGCCGGAGTGGGCGGGCTGATGCTGTTCGGCGTTCCTCGCGCGCAGGACAAGGACCCCACCGGGTCGGCGGGGGTGGCCGAGGACGGCATTCTCAACGTCGCGCTGCGCGATCTCGCCAAAGACCTCGGCGACGCGACCGTGCTGATGGCCGACACCTGTCTCGACGAGTTCACCGACCACGGGCACTGTGGGGTGGTGGACGCCTCTGGACGCGTCGACAACGACCTCACCAACACCCGCTATGTGGAACTGGCTGTCGCACAGGCCGATTCCGGTGCACATGTCGTCGGCCCGAGCGGAATGATGGACGGGCAGGTCGCGGCGATCCGCGACGGGCTGGACGCCGCGGGCCACACCGATGTGGTGATCCTCGCCTACGCCGCGAAGTTCGCCTCGGCGTTCTACGGCCCGTTTCGTGAGGCGGTGTCGTCGAGCCTGAGCGGGGATCGCCGCACGTATCAGCAGGATCCGGCCAATGCCCGCGAGGCGGTGCGCGAGATCGAGCTCGACATCGCCGAGGGCGCCGACATCATCATGGTCAAGCCCGCGATGTCCTATCTCGATGTGGTGGCTGCGGCGGCCGAGGTCTCGCCGGTGCCGGTGGCCGCCTATCAGATCTCCGGTGAGTACTCGATGATCAGCGCTGCTGCCGCCAACGGCTGGATCGACGGCCGGGCTGCCGCGCTGGAGTCGTTGATCGGCATCCGCCGCGCGGGCGCCGACATCGTGTTGACCTACTGGGCGGCCGACGCGGCCGATTGGCTGGCGTGAGCGAAACGGCGTGAGCGACGAGGCGGGGCGCCCGACCGACGTCGACACCGGCTTCTGGCTCTGGCTGGTGGCGGTGCCGTTCATGGTCACCGGGTATCTGGTCGACGTCGTGAGCACGAAGGATCCACATCCGCCCGCTATCGTCATCGTCTTTTCGTGTCTGTTCGTGTTGGTTCTGGCGGCGGTCGTGGTCACGTTTCTCTTCCTGATGCGGCAGGGCTACCGGTGGGCCCGCACCCTGCTCACCGGCGGTGGGGTGGCGTCGGTGGTGTACGCCGGGTCCAGCCTGTTCTCCGTCGATCGTCCGACCACACCCGCGTTGGTGTACGCCGTCAGCGCCATCGTCGGCTCGGTGCTGATCGCCGGGGGAGTGTTCCTGCTGCACCGCAAGGACGCCCACGCCTTCTTCGTTCGTTAGGCTTGCCGACCATGTCAGCACCCGTGCCCGCGCGGCCGCGCATCGTCGAAGCGGTGTTCTGGCTGTGGCTGTTGGCGGCGATATCTCTGGTGGTCCTCGGCATGCTGATGGCGCTCACGCGAGGCAACCTGCCGCCCGTCTTCCGTGGCGCTGGTGTTCTGTTCGCGCTCGCGGGCTTGGCGCTGGGCTTTCTCGCGGGCCGGACTAGGACGGGCCATGCGGGGCTGCGACGGGCCGGGGTCGGGCTGGCGCTGGCCTTGGTGGTGCTACTGGCGCTCTTCACGCTCATGACGGGCGGGGCGCTGTGGTTGATACCGATGATCCTGACGATGGTGGGCGCGGTGCTGATCGTGCGGCCATCGGCGCAGCAGTTCTTCCATCCCGAGGAGGCGCGGTGACGCAGGGGAGGGAGCCGGCCAACGTCCTGTTCTATGAACAGGGCGCCAGCTGGTGGTGGGTAGCGGCGGGTCCCGCGGCTGCCATTGCGATGCTGCTGATCCAGATGTCGGTCGGGTTGGGGTTCCAATGGCTGGTGCCGACGGTGTTCTTCGTGCTGGTGTCGGGCTTCGTCGCCATCCAGGTCAAGGCGGCCAGGATCCACACGTCGGTGGAGCTGACGCCCACCACGCTGCGCCAGGGCGCCGAGCGCATCCACATCGACGACATCGTGCGGGTCTATCCCGCTCCTGAGGGCAACGAGGAACACAAGTGGATGTCGGCGCGGGCGCTCGGCGAGCTCACCGGGGTGCCGAAGGGCCGGACGGGTATCGGCGTGCGGCTGAGCAACGACCGCACCGCGCAGGCGTGGGCCCGAAAGCATCAGCAGCTGCGGGCACAGCTGGTGCATCTGGTCGACGAGCGGATTCCGCCGGAGCCGAAGTCATGAGGCCGGCCCTAGCGACGCGACAGAAGCGCCGGGTCACGGTCGAGCTGGTGCTGGCCGTCGTCGCGGCGGCAGCCGCGGTGTGGAGTTGGTTCGGTGCGCGCTCGATGGTCACGGTCGCTCCGATCCTGCCGGGTGAGCCGCAGACGACGTCGGTCGCGCTCAGCCCGCCGATGCTGGTGTTGATGCTGCTGCTTGCGACCGTTGCCGGTGTGCTCGCCGTCGATGGCGTCGCCCGCTTGCGTCGCCTGCGCGCTGCCTCCGACATCGCGAAATTGGGGGCACCTCCCGCTTGCGGGGGACATTCCTGGTCGTGATCTCGGCGATTCCGCAGCCGCAGCTTCTCTCTCGCGGCCGGTGCCGGCTATGAGCCGCCTCACAGATCGTTGTTACAAAGTTCAGAATTTGTAACACTGTTCCGCATGACCGAGTTGGCGCAGAACGCGCGACAGCTGGACGCACTGCCGCTTGGACCGCAGTCGCTGATCTGGCGCTACTTCGGCGACAACCGGATGTACCTGATCGGGCCGCGGCCGGCCGTCCTGCAGAACATGCTCGCCGAACTGGGCCAGGGCGTGCTCGACCATTCGGTGTTTTTCGACGACACCGCCGCGAGGGTGAAGCGCTCCCTGCCGCCGATCTTCATGACCGTGTACGGCAGCGACGACGAGAATCCCGGCCAGCAGGTCCGCGACTTCCACACCGATATCAAGGGCGCGATGCCGGGCGGCGCGCGCTATCACGCGCTCGACCCGGAGACGTACTTCTGGGCGCACGCCACGTTCGTCGAGCAGGTGCTCTACTTCGCCGACACGTTCGTCAAGCGCCTGCGCCGCGAGGAGAAGGAGCAGATCTACCTGGAATCCAAGACCTGGTACCGCCGCTACGGGGTGAGCGATCGCGTGATGCCCGCTGACTACGACGAGTTCGAGCGGTACTGGAACCGGATGATCGACGAGATCGTCGTCGCGCACCCGACCGCGGAGTACGGCGTCGGCTACGTGACGAAGGGCTTTCCGTGCCCGAAGGGTGTACCCGCACCGCTGTGGCGGGTGATCTCCGCGGTGTTCAACCCGGTCGCCGCGTTCCTGACCACTGGCGGTATGCCGCCGCCCACCCGTGTCCTGCTCGGCCTGCCATGGAGTGAACGCCAGGAGAAGCGCTACCAGCGCTTCGCGGCGATCTGGCGGTCGCGTCCGGTCAACTGGCTGTGGGATCATCTGCCGATGCGGCTGCGCTTCAACAAATTCGCCCAAGCCGGGTATGGCCACTGCAAACCAGCCTGCTGACCCCAGCACCGAAGCCATCCTCGACGCCGCCGTCGTCGAGTTCGAGCGGCATGGCCTGCGCAGGGTTGCGCTCGAAGACGTGGCTCGCCGCGCGGGTGTCAGCCGAACGACCATCTACCGGCGGTTCTCCAACAAGGACGAGCTCGTCGCGGCCGTCATCGAACGCGAGAACGTGGCGCTGTTCGCCGACATCGCGACCGACCTGAAAAAGGCTGCGCCGCGGTCGAATTACTACGTCGAGGCGTTCACCCTGTCGATCCTGCGGTTCCGCAGGCACCGGGTGCTGAACCGGATGATGAGCGACGAACCCGCCCTGGTCCTCGAGCTGGCGCGCACGCACTACGGCGCCGCTACCGAGCGGATGGCCGACGCATTGCGCGAGATCTTCCCCGCCGGGTTCGCCGACCGCATCGGCGAGCAGGCGGTCAACGAATTGGCCGACACGATCCTGCGCTACGCGGCGATGGCGCTGCTGCTGCCCGGTGCGCAGCCTCTGGACACCGCCGACGACATCCGGGCGTTCGCGACCGACATTTCCTGCCCAGCCTCCCCACCGCCCTGCGGGCGGTGCCCGCGTGACCGCGCTTCGTACACGCGTCAGCGAGCAGACACAGAATCGTCCGCTCGCCAGATCAGCCTGCGCCGACTAGCCGAAGAAGATGCAGGTGGGATCGCGATCGATCTCGTCGAGAAGACGTCGCACTTGACGCGTCGGCTCAACCAAGTCGTACACGTGGAATTTGGAGTCCCTGTCTGACCAGTAGAGCTGCCAGCCCTGCGATCGCGTGAAACGCAGGCGGGCGAACGGTACCTCGAACCAACTCGTGTCAGAGCTCGAGGGATCCATGGTTCGACACTCGAAGAAGGTGATCGCGTTTCGATGCACCTCGGCGCGATATTTCAGCTGGGCGGCTACATGTGGGGGCATATCCGCGTTGAGCGCTTCGACCCATCGATCCACTGCGGCTACGTCCTCGGCTTGTAGCGGCATGATGCCTAAGCTAGTCGGCGATGACCCCGCTGGACCAGATCGCGCCCGCCTTCGTCGAGATGGCGCATTCGATCGTGTGGGCGTCGGTGGCGACCGTCGACGCCGACGGCAAGCCGCGCACCCGGATTCTGCACCCGTATTGGGAGTGGGACGGCATCGACCTGTTCGGTTGGATAGCCACCGTGCCCAGCCGGGTCAAGCGGGCCCACCTCGCCGCGCATCCCGAGATGTCGGTCAGCTACTGGTCGCCAAGCCACGACACCTGCAGCTCCGAATGCCTGGTGGAGTGGTACACCGATGACGAGACCCGAAAAGCGGTGTGGGACAGGTTCGCCAACGGCCCGCAGCCAGTGGGCTACGACCCGAGGATAATTCCGATGTGGAAGGATGGCCCGACGTCGAAGGAGTTCGCCGTGCTGCGGCTGAGCCCGTACCGGCTGAGGGTCATGCCGGGCACGGTGATGACACAGGGTGAGGGGGAGGTTCTGCTCTGGCACTCGTGAGCGACGTCAGCACGCTGCCGTTGGCCCCGAAGAACCCTCTGCCCCTGAGAGATCTGTTGAAGCTGCTACGGCGGCTCGACACAGGCCAGGAAACGATCCGCGACGCGGGCGGACCGATCACCCGCATCCAGTTCGGGCCGAAGAGGTTGTTCCCGCCGATCGTGGCGGTGTTCTCACCCAATGCGATGCGCGACGTGTTAGGGCGCTCCGACGCCTTCTCCGAGCGGTGCATCATCCACAACGAGGTGCGCGACATCGCGGGCGACAGCCTTTTCGTGTTGCCCAACGAGCAATGGCGGCCCCGCAAGCGAGCGCTGCAGCCTGTCTTCACCAAGCACAATGTGCGCGCCTTCGGCGGCCACATGTCCGGTGCGGCACAGAAATTCGTCGATCGCTGGCTGGATGGCGCAGAAATCGACCTGGATGTGGAGTGTCGCAAGGTCGCCATGGCTTCGCTGGGCCGCTCGATCCTCGGCGTCGATCTCAACGAACGGGCAGACACGATCGCCCGGTGTATGCACGTCGCATCGTCCTATACCGCCGACCGCTCATTGCGCCCGGTGCGGGCGCCGAGATGGCTCCCGACCCCGGCCCGGCGCCGGGCCCGCGCGGCGGTCGCGGCGATGCGTGCGATCACCGACCAGATGGTCGCCGCCTGCCGCGCCGACCCGAACCGCGACGCGCCCTTGGTGCAGGCGTTGATCGCCGCCAGCGATCCTCAAACCGGGCAGCCTCTTTCCGACGCCGACATCTCCAACGATCTGTTGTTGTTCATGCTCGCCGGCCACGACACCACGGCGACAGCGCTGACGTACTCGCTGTGGATCCTCGGCCACCACCCCGACATCCAAGCGCGGGTCGCCGCCGAGGCCGCCGCCATCGGCGACCGCGAGCTGACCCCCGAGGATGTGTCACACCTCGGTTACACCACGCAGGTGCTGCACGAGGCATTGCGGCTGTGTCCACCCGCGGCGGGTGTGGCGCGCCTGGCCACTCGCGACATCGCCGTCGACGGCTACCGCGTGGAAGCGGGCAGCCTGATTGCCGTGGGTCTCTATGGGCTGCACCATGATCCGGCGCTGTGGGACCGGCCGTCGGACTTCGATCCGGACCGATTCAGCCCCGAGAACAACAACGCCAGGGACCGCTGGCAGTTCCTGCCGTTTCTCGGCGGCGGACGCCCATGTATCGGTGAGCACTTCGCGCGGTTGGAGACGACGCTCGCGCTGGCCACCATCGTCCGCGCGGTGGTGATCCGATCGCTGGATCCCGATTTCCAGTGCGAGGTGCCGTTCACCACGGTCGCGAAGGGTCCGATCCGCGCGCAGGTGGCGGCGCGGACGTGAACGCGTCATCGGTGATCCGGGTCGCCGCCGCGGTGGTCCTCGACGCTGACCGCCGAGCAGTTGCGCCGCGCCGGCCATTGCGGTAGCCGCACTCCGACAGCAGACTCGTAGGACATGGCCTACATCAAGCCCCCGTGGTTCGTCCGCAAGATCTTCAACAAGGTCGCGATGGCGACCGGAGTCGGCAACAGCCAGACGCTGACCGTGACCAGGCGCGTCAGCAAGGAGCCGCAGCACATCCCCGTCGTCGTTCCCGAGGTCGGCGGGGTGAAGTACCTGGTGTCGACCCGCGGCGAGGCCGAATGGGTGCGCAACGTCCGCGCCGACCCGCACGTCAAGCTGGGCGACACGAAGTACGTGGCCACCGAGGTGCCCGTCGAGGAGCGTGCGCCGGTCATCGCCGCCTACCGGCCGCTGGCGGGCAAGGTCGTCGAGGGCTACTGGAAGCAACTGCCCAATGACGCCGACCACCCCACCTTCGCGCTGACGCCCGGCTGATCTGCGCCGAATTCTGCGCGACGGCTGCTATCGCCGGCTGATCACGACCCTCGCGCAGAATTCGAGGCCAAAGGGTGAACTCCTACACCCTGTAGTTGACGCTTCCTGGCCAGCTGGGACACTGGTGCCATGTCCGGCACCGACGTCTCCGCGAAGCTCTTCGCCGACGCGTGCGCCCTCATCCCCGGCGGCGTCAACTCGCCGGTGCGCGCCTTCTCCGCGGTCGGCGGGACCCCGCGCTTCATCACCTCGGCCAAGGGCTACTGGCTGACCGACGCCGACGACAACCTGTACGTCGACCTGGTGTGCTCCTGGGGCCCGATGATCCTGGGACACGCGCACCCGGCTGTCGTCGAAGCCGTCCAGCGCGCCGCGGCGGGCGGCCTGTCCTTCGGCGCCCCCACGCCAAGCGAGAGCGAGCTGGCCGCCGAGATCATCGGCCGGGTCGACGCCGTCGACCGGCTGCGGCTGGTCAACTCGGGCACCGAAGCGACCATGAGTGCGATCCGGCTGGCCCGCGGATTCACCCGCCGCGCCAAGATCGTCAAGTTCTCCGGCTGCTACCACGGCCACAGCGACGCGCTGCTCGCCGACGCGGGCTCCGGCGTCGCGACGCTCGGGCTGCCGTCCTCGCCGGGCGTCACCGGCGCCGCCGCAGCCGACACCATCGTGTTGCCCTATAACAACGTTCCCGCGCTCGAAGAGGTGTTCGGCCGCTTCGGCGACGAGATCGCGTGCGTGATCAGCGAGGCCAGCCCCGGCAACATGGGCACCGTCCCGCCGCTGCCCGGCTACAACGCCGCGCTGCGCCGCATCACCGCCGAGCACAGCGCTCTGCTGATTCTCGACGAGGTGATGACCGGGTTCCGGGTCAGCCGATCGGGTTGGTACGGCATCGATTCCGTCGACGCCGACCTGTTCACGTACGGCAAGGTGATGAGCGGCGGACTGCCCGCGGCGGCGTTCGGCGGAAGGGCCGAGGTCATGGAGCGGCTGGCGCCTCTCGGTCCCGTGTATCAGGCGGGCACCCTGTCGGGTAACCCCGTGGCGATGGCTGCCGGGCTCGCGACGCTGCGCGCCGCGGACGACGACGTCTACGCCAAGCTCGACGCCAACGCCGACCGGTTGACCGACATGCTGTCGCGTGCCCTGACCGATGCCGGTGTCGCGCACGGAATCTCGCGGGCGGGCAACATGTTCAGCGTGTTCTTCACCGACGCGCCCGTCACCGACTTCGCGGCGGCCAAGGCGACCGAGACGTGGCGCTACCCCGCGTTCTTCCATGCACTGCTCGACGCGGGTGTATACCCGCCGTGCAGCGCGTACGAGACCTGGTTCGTGTCGGCGGCCCTCGACGACGCGGCGTTCGACCACATCGCCGCCGCGCTGCCGGGCGCCGCGCAAGCCGCTGCCGAGGCGCAACCGGGATGACAGACAAAACAATCGTGCATGTGATGCGGCACGGCGAGGTGCACAACCCGGACAAGATCCTCTACGGCCGACTGCCCGACTATCACCTGTCGGAGAGGGGTCGGGCGCAGGCGCAGCGGGTCGCCGACTGGCTCGCCGAGCGTGACGTCGTCTACGTCGTCGCCTCCCCGCTGGAGCGCGCTAAGGAGACCGCGACCCCGATCGCCGAGCGGCGCGGCCTGTCGATCGACACCGACGACGACCTCATCGAATCCATGAACATCTTTCAGGGTCAGAGGGTTTCCCCCGGCGACGGCGCCCTTCGCGACCCGCGCAACTGGTGGCATCTGCGCAATCCGCGCACCCCGTCGTGGGGTGAGCCCTACGCCGAGATCGCGGAACGGATGACGGCGGCGCTGCACCGGGCCAGGAGCAAGGCTACGGGCCACGAAGCGGTCTGTGTCAGCCATCAGCTCCCGGTGGAGACCTTGCGACGCGCGATGACGGCAAAGACGTTGCACCACTTCCCGACCCGGCGGCTGTGCAACCTCGCGTCCCTGACGTCCTTCTACTTCCACGGTGACACCTACGTCGGCTGGGGCTATTCGGAGCTGGCGGGGCAGTGAAGTGGTGGGTCGTCATCGCGGGTGCGGCGCTGGTCGCACTCGCCGGATGCTCAACGGGTGACGACGCCGTAGCCCAGGGCGGCACGTTCGAATTCGTCGCCCCGGGTGGCAAGACCGACATCTTCTACGATCCACCCGAAAACCGCGGTCGCCCAGGCCGGTTGGCCGGACCCAGCCTGACCGACCCCGCGAAGAGCCTTTCGCTCGACGACTTCGCCGGCAAGGTCGTCGTCGTCAATGTGTGGGGACAGTGGTGCGGACCGTGCCGCTCGGAGATCGGTCAGCTGCAGCAGGTGTACGACGCCACCAAGGCCGACGGCGTCGCATTCCTCGGCATCGATGTTCGCGACAACAACCGCGATGCCGCCCGCGACTTCGTCACCGACCGCAAGGTGACGTTTCCGTCCATCTACGACCCGTCGATGCGCACGATGATCGCGTTCGGCGGCAAGTACCCCACGACCGTCATCCCCTCCACCATCGTGCTGGACCGCGAGCACCGGGTCGCGGCAATCTTCCTGCGGGAGCTGCTGGCTTCCGATCTGCAGCCCGTCGTGGCGCGGCTCGCCGCCGAACCGGCGCCGCAGACATGACCGGTTTCGGCGAGATCGCCGCTGCCGGACCCGTTCTGGCGGCGCTGGGTGTCTCTGTCCTTGCCGGGCTGGTGTCGTTCGCGTCGCCGTGCGTCGTGCCCCTGGTCCCCGGCTACCTGTCCTACCTGGCCGCGATCGTCGGGGTGGAGGACGAGCCCCACCTCCCACGCCCAGACTCACGTTCCGGCGAAGAAGTGCGAGAGAAATCCACCGAAACGTCCATCTCGACGAAGTCCGCGCGGCTTCGCGTCGCGGGAGCGGCAGCCCTGTTCGTCGCGGGCTTCACAGCGGTGTTCGTGCTCGGCACCGTCGCCGTGCTCGGAATGACGGGCGCGCTGATCACTAACCAAATGCTGCTGCAACGCATCGGCGGGGTCGTGACGATCCTGATGGGGCTGGTGTTCGTCGGTTTCATCCCGCTGCTGCAGCGCGACACCCGGTTCGCGCCCCGTCAGCTGTCGACCATCGGCGGCGCCCCGCTGTTGGGCGCGGTGTTCGCCCTTGGCTGGACGCCGTGCCTCGGGCCGACGCTCACCGGCGTGATCGCGGTCGCCTCGGCCACCGAAGGCGCGAACGTCGTGCGAGGCGTCCTTCTGGTGATCGCCTACTGCCTCGGATTGGGAATTCCCTTCGTGCTGTTGGCCTTCGGCTCCGCGCGAGCCGTACAGGGCATGGGCTGGCTGAGGCGCCACAGCCGGCAGATCCAGATCTTCGGCGGCGTGCTGCTCATCCTGGTGGGCACCGCACTGGTCACCGGTGTGTGGAACGACTTCGTGTCGTGGGTGCGCGACGCGTTCGTCAGCGACGTCAGGCTGCCCATATGAGGCGGCTAGGGGCGCTCACACGCAACACCTGGCGCACGCTGACCTCGATGGGCACGGCGCTGGTGCTGCTGTTCCTGCTCGCGCTCGCCGCGATACCGGGCGCCCTCTTGCCGCAGCGCAGCCTGAACGAATCCAAGGTCGAGCAGTACATCGCCGAACATCCGACGATCGGGCCGTGGTTGGACCGGCTGCAGGCGTTCGCGGTGTTCTCCAGCTTCTGGTTCACCGCCATCTACGCGTTGCTCTTCATCTCCCTTGTCGGCTGCCTGACGCCGCGGCTACTCGAACACATCCGCAGCCTGCGCGCCACGCCCGTCGCCGCACCGCGCAATCTCGCCCGGCTGCCCAAGCACCACACCGCCGAGGTGGCGGGCGAACCCGACGCTGTCTCCGCCGCCGTGACGGAGCGGCTGCGCGGCTGGCGACGCGTCACGCGCACCGAGGGCGAGGCCATCGAAATCTCCGCGGAGAAAGGCTATCTGCGCGAGTTCGGCAACATCGTTTTCCACTTCGCGCTGCTGGGACTGCTCGTCTCGGTGGCTGTCGGCAAGCTGTTCGGCTACGAGGGCAACGTCATCGTGATCGCCGACGGCGGACCGGGCTTCTGCTCGGCCTCACCGGCCGCTTTCGACTCGTTCCGGGCGGGCAACACCGTCGACGGCACCTCGCTGAACCCGATCTGCCTGCGTGTCAACGACTTCGACGCGCAATACCTGCCGTCGGGGCAGGCGCTGGCATTCGCCGCCAACATCGACTACCAGGAAGGCGCGGATCTCGACACCGACACGTGGCGGCCCTACCACCTGAAGGTCAACGAACCGCTGCGCATCGGAGGCGACCGCGTCTACCTGCAGGGCCACGGCTACGCGCCCACGTTCACCGTCACTTTTCCCGACGGCCAGACCCGCACCCAGACCGTGCAGTGGCGGCCCGACGACGCGGTCACACTGTTGTCGTCGGGAGTCATGCGTTTCGACCCGCCGGGCGGCACGTACCCCGACGCCGACGAGCGCCGCAAGCACCAGATCGCGATCCAGGGACTGTTCGCGCCGACCGAGCAGCTGCATGGCACCCTGCTGTCGTCGAGCTTCCCCGCACTGAACGACCCCGCGGTGGCCGTCGACATCTACCGCGGCGACGCGGGGCTGGACACCGGTCGGCCGCAGTCGCTGTTCACCCTCGACCCGCGGCTCATCGACCAGAAGCGGCTGACCAAGGTGGCGCGGGTGAACCTGCCCGCAGGCGAGCAGGCCCGCCTGGATGACGGCACGCTTGTCCGCTTCGACGGGGCGGTGCCCTTCATCAACCTCCAGGTGTCCCACGACCCGGCACAGGTGTGGGTGCTGGTGTCGGCGCTGACGATGATGGCAGGCCTGCTGGTGTCGCTGATCGTGCGCAGGCGCCGGGTCTGGGTTCGAATCACGCCCGCGCACGCGAGGAGCATGGACGGTCCAGGTGGTGCGGGTACGGTAAGCGTCGAGCTGGGCGGACTGGCGCGCACCGACAACTCCGGCTGGGGCGACGAGTTCGAGCGGTTGACGGCCCGCCTGTTCGATGGACTCGATGCCGCGGAGCCGTCCAAGGAGAAGGTCTAGAAGGAATGAACACCCGAAGACGAGCGCGAGTGAGGATCTCTGGGCCCACGCCCGCAGGGCAGGGGACGAGGGACGAGCGAGGACCGGTGGGAGCGGGAGTCGAGGAATGAACACCGAGCACATCGATATCGGGCTGGCCCGCTCCTCTGACTGGGCGTTCACCTCCTCGGTCGTCGTGCTGGTAGTGGCGCTGATGTTCCTGGCCGTCGAGCTGGCCTACTCCCGAAGCAGAAGAGTGGAGGACCGCGAACTCGTCGGAGCCGCTCGGTCGGTGGCGACATCCGGCACAGCCGCGGGGGCGCGCACGCGAGGAGCAGATGCATCCAGAGTGAGCGCCGACAGCGCCACCCCGGGCCTGGTCGCGGACAGGCCGCGGCGCCCGTTCGACGAACGCATCGGGCGGTCCGGGCTGGCTCTGGTCTACGCAGGCATCGGCCTGCTGCTGGTGTGCATCGTGCTTCGTGGCATGGCGACCTCCCGGGTGCCGTGGGGCAACATGTACGAGTTCATCAACCTCACCTGCTTCTCCGGTCTGGTCGCCGCAGCGATCGTGCTGCGCCGTCCGCAGTACCGCGCGCTGTGGGTGTTCGTGCTCGTGCCCGTGCTCGTCCTGCTGACGGTGTCGGGTCGCTGGCTCTACACCAACGCCGCACCGGTGATGCCCGCGCTGCAGTCCTACTGGCTGCCCATTCACGTCTCCGTCGTGAGCCTCGGCTCCGGCGTCTTTTTGGTCGCGGGGGTGGCCAGCATCCTGTTCCTGGTCAAGATGTCGAAGCTGGGCGCGCCGGACACCGAGGGCGCCGTCGCGGGGATCGTCGCGCGGCTGCCCGACGCGCAGACCCTGGACCGGATCGCCTATCGCACAACAATTTTCGCCTTCCCGGTATTCGGGTTCGGGGTGATCTTCGGCGCGATATGGGCCGAGGAGGCGTGGGGCCGGTACTGGGGCTGGGATCCCAAGGAGACGGTGTCGTTCATCGCCTGGGTGATCTATGCGGCCTACCTGCACGCCCGCTCGACCGCGGGCTGGCGCGACAAGAAGGCGGCTTGGATCAACGTCGCGGGTTTCGTCGCCATGGTGTTCAATCTTTTCTTCATCAACCTAGTCACCGTCGGTCTGCACTCGTACGCAGGCGTCGGCTGAGACATCCGTTCAACGAGAAGGGGCTAGCCGTTGTCTGACGATTCGTCGCACGGGTTTCGGTCACAGCAGCGGTTCACCGATCCGGCGACCGACGAATCGCCGCCGCCGGAGTGGACCGATCCCACACCGCCGACCGGAATCCGGATCAGCCAACCGGACCCTGTGCCGCAGCCGTACCCGGAGCTCTCCACCGCCTCGCTGCTGCGACAGAACAAGCGTCCGCCGTCGGCGGGTTGGCGCCGGTTGCTGTTTCTTGCGTCGGGCAAGCTGATCAACCTCGGCGAGGGCCCGAAGGCGATCCACCACAACAGCCTGCTGGCCCAGGTGAACCGCCCATTGCAGGGCTGCTACCGGATCGCGCTGCTGTCGCTCAAGGGCGGGGTCGGCAAGACGACCATCACCGCGACGCTCGGCGCAACGTTCGCGTCGATTCGTGGCGACCGGGTGGTCGCCGTCGACGCCAACCCCGACCGCGGCACGCTGAGCCAGAAGGTTCCGCTGGAGACGCCTGCGACCGTGCGCCATCTGCTGCGCGACGCCGAGGGCATCGACCGCTACAGCGACGTCCGCAGCTACACGTCGCAGGGCCCGAGCCGGCTGGAGGTGCTGGCGTCGGAGAGCGACCCTGCGGTTTCGGAGGCGTTCAGCGCCGCCGATTACAACAGCACGCTTGATGTGCTTGAACGCTTCTACAGCCTGGTGCTGACCGACTGCGGCACCGGGCTCATGCACTCGGCGATGTCGGCGGTGCTGTCGAAGGCCGACGTGCTCGTCGTGATCAGTTCGGGCTCGGTCGACGGCGCCCGCAGTGCTTCGGCGACGCTGGACTGGCTCGACGCGCACGGCCACGAGGACATGGTGCGCAATTCGATCGCGGTGATCAACGCCGTGCGGCCGCGCTCAGGCAAAGTCGACATGCAGAAGGTTGTCGACCACTTCAACCGCCGCTGCCGGGCGGTGCGGTTGGTGCCGTTCGACCCGCATCTCGAAGAGGGTGCCGAGATCAGCCTGGAACTCCTGCGGCGCGAGACGCGTGAGGCGCTGATCGAGCTGGCAGCGGTGGTCGCAGACGGTTTCCCGGGCGCGCAGCGACCCAACGACCTGTTCTAAGGTCAGTCGAAGTCAGTTCGGGCGGGGTTTGTCGCCGCCGAGCCGACGCAGAAAATCCGGGTCGTCGTCAGGGCCGATTGTTCGCGTCCGCGGCCTCCCGGCCGTGGCGCGCGTCAGCCGCCAGCCGATGTAGATGAGGCCGACCAATACGACGACGAGGAGCAGAAAAGCCACGCAGAAAACCTCCTTGCCTTCTGAATATACGCGCCGTCGGTAGGCTCGGGCCGTGTCTGAGTCACGTGCAGGATCCCGGCTCCTCGTCGATGTGCTGGCCTACATGCTGGCCCGGCTTCTGCTCGTCGCAGTACTGGCCGCGATGATCTTCGGGGGCGCTCATCTGCTCGGCGTGCGCGACTTCCCGCTCATCATCGCGTTGCTGTTCGCGATCGTGATCGCGCTGCCGCTCGGCATGTGGATCTTCGCCCCGCTGCGCAGGCGCGCCAACGCGAGCATCGCCGCGATCGACGAGCGGCGGCGTCAGGATCGCGAGCAGCTTCAGGCCAGACTGCGCGGCGACGAGCCGCCGTCGAAGAAGTGAGCCGTGAAGCGTTTGGCGCTGAATTCGTCGGCGCCGAAGGGTTTTTGAACTCGCCGACGTATGGGTTACCGCCGCGGTTCATGTTCGATGCTCTGCAGGACTGCCTCCACGAATGGCAGGCGGGCACGATGGACGTACCGTCGTTCGACGAATCCGTGCGCGCGGCGCGGGCCGGTTATGCGGCGCTGGCCGGCGTGTCCGTGGACTCGGTGACGATGGCGGGCACCGTCTCCTCTGCGCTGGGCCTGGTCGCCGCCGCCATTCCCGACGGCAGCCGGGTGGCGACGCTGCCGAATGAATTCACTTCCACCAGTTTTCCGTTCGCCGCCCAGGCGTCGCGCGGCGTCACGGTCACCGAGCTGGATTCTGACAAATTGGTGACGACGGCCCGTGACTACGACGTGGTGACGGTGAGCCTCGTGCAGTCGTCCAACGGCGCACTGGTGGACGTCGACGCGCTCCGGGCGAACGTGGCGGGCACCGACACCCTGACCGTCATCGACGTCACCCAGGCGCTCGGCTGGAAGGACATCGCCCTGTCCTGGGCCGACGTCACCGTCGCGGCGGTCTACAAGTGGCTGCTGGCGCCGCGTGGCACCGCGTGGATGTCGCTGAGCGAACGGGTCTCGCGCTCGATGATCCCGCACGCCGCCAACTGGTACGCGGCCGACAAGCCGTGGTCGACGATCTACGGGCTGCCGCTGAAGTCGGCCGACGATGCGCGTCGCTTCGATGTGTCGCCGACGTGGTTCAGCGCGCTTGGATCCGGCTTGACTCTGTCCTGGGTGGCGTCGCTGGACCGGGCCGCGGTCGAAGCGCACTCGGTGGGTTTGGCCACCCTGCTGCGCACGGAACTGCAACTGCCGCAACAACCGTCGGCGATCGTGTCGATTCCGACCACCTCCGCCGAGAAGCTCAGGGACGCCGGCATCCGAGCGTCGATCCGGGCGGGCGCTGTCCGCGTCGGCTTCCATCTGTACAACACCGAAGATGACCTCGACCACCTGCTCGACGTACTGCGCTAGCAGCACACAGTTCAGTCGCGTCGTTTGCGAGAGGCGGCCGACCTCGGCGGGAGCGAACGCATGTGGTCGCGCGCACGGCTCATGATGTCGCCTAGCGAGCGGACGTCCTGATCGGACAGTGTGTCGAACAACAGGTCGCGGACAACTCGGATATGGCCCGGAAGCACCGTGGCGAGGCGCGCCGCGCCCGCATCGGTGATGTCGACGACCGTCTCGCGCTGGTCGGTCGAACTCGGTTCGCGGGTAATGAGGCCGGCCTTTTCGAGTAGCCCGGCTTGGTGGGTCAGGCCGCTGCGGCTGTACACCACGCCGTCGGCCAGATCGGTCATGGTCAGCGGCCGCTGCGCATCGCCGAGGAGGGCCAGGATCTGGAACTGCACATAGCTGAGATCTCCCTCGGCCCGCAGTTGCTGCTGCACGGCATATTGCAGCAGGCTGACGCCCTCGGTGAGGGCGAAGTAGGTGCGCATCTGCTGTGGGTCGAGCGCCTTGGCCACACCCCATCATAAGCTTCGATATCGAAGCATTGTGATCGACATCACTCCGGGCGGGGGATTGCTTCTACTTCGAAGCAAGTTACACGGTCTGTAACTGCTTCAACATCGAAACAACAAGGAGCCCACGATGAAAGCTGTCCTCTATGACCGCTACGGCGGTAGCGACGTTCTGCGGTACGACGACGTCGAGCGTCCGACGCCCGGCCCCGGGCAGGTCCTGGTGAAGGTGGCGGCGACATCGTTCAACCCGGTCGACGCGGGCATCCGCGGCGGCTATCTGTCTGACGTGTACAAGATCACTTTCCCGCACGTGCCCGGCGTCGACGTCGCTGGAACGATCAGTGAAATCGGTGACGACGTCACCGGCTGGAGGGCCGGCGACGCGGTCATCGGAATGCTTCCGCTCGACGCCGACGGCGCGGCCGCCGAGTATGCCGTCGCGCCGGTCGAGGCGCTGGCAGCCGCGCCGACCACGGTGACGCTGGCCGATTCCGCCGCGCTGCCGACCGTCGGGCTCACCGCGTGGCAGGCACTCTTCGAGATCGCCGGCTTGACGGCCGGGCAGACGATTCTGATCAACGGTGCGGGCGGGGCGGTCGGTGGCTACGCCGTCCAGCTCGCCAAGCAGGCGGGCGCTGTGGTCACCGCAACGGCTTCGTCGCGCAGTACGGGCGGTCTGCGCGACTACGGCGCCGACCAGGTCATCGACTACATCGATTACAGCGCAACGCCACTTCTCGCGGGAGCGACGTTCGACGTCGTGCTCAACCTGGTGAGCACCTCACCGGAGGAGACCGCTGCCCTCGTCGGCCTCGTCGCCGACGGTGGTTTCCACGTCGGCACGATGGTGTCGGGGCAGGAGGAGCCCGAGCGTCGTGTGCGTGCGCAACGGGTCTTCGTCCGCAGCGACGCCGCGCAGTTGGCCCACCTCGTCAGCCGCGTCGACACCGGAGAGCTGGCGATCGCCGTCGCCGACCGCCGTCCGCTGACCGACAGTGCTGCGGTGCACGACGATTCCGATGCCAATCGCCTACCCGGGAAGACGATCCTGATTCCTCCGGGTTGGTGAACCGCAGCCGCAGCGCAACGGCAAGGACTGTCCCGCCTGCTGCCAACCGGCGGGACGGCTCAGTCGAAGAGGTCGGGTTGTTCGCGGGTGATGCGGGCGAACAGCGGCTGGAAGCTGAACCACCCGGCGAAGTGCGTGCCGACCTGTCCCGCAGTGTGTTTGGCCATGGCAGGCTCGATGAGTACCGGCTTACCGACGGCTTCCGCCGTCAACTGTGCCTGGCACGACCGCTCCATCGTGATGAACCACCACGCTGCCTCCTCGACCGAATGGCCGACGGTGAGCAGGCCGTGGTTGCGCAGGATGGCGGCCTTGCAGTCGCCGAGGCTGTGCGCGATCCGCTTGCCTTCCTCGATGTCGAGCACGACGCCGGAGTACTGGTCGAAAAGCGCATGGTCGTCGTAGAACGCGCATGCGTCCTGGGTGATCGGATCGAGCAGACGCGCGAGCGTCGACCACGTCTTTCCGTACACCGAATGCGAATGGGCGGCGCTGATCACGTCTGGTCGCGCGGAGTGAATCTGTGAATGGATAGCGAACGCCGCCTGGTTCAGCGGCTTGTCGCCGTCGACGACGGTGCCGTCGTGGCGCACCAACAACAGGTCGCTGACGCGGATGTGGCCGAAGTGCATGCCGAACGGGTTCACCCAGAAGTGGTCGGTCAGTTCCGGGTCGCGCGCGGTGATGTGACCCGCCACGCCCTCGTCGAAGCCGAAGCGGCTGAAAAGGCGGAAGGCCGCGGCAAGGTTCTGCTTGCGGTGCAGCCGCTCATCTTCGACCGAACGGCTTTCGTCGGGCAGCAGCGCCGCGACGTTGCCACTCGCGAGTTTGCTTGCTTGTTCGAGGTCGTCGCCAGTCATGCGCTGAGGCTACGCGCCGAAATCCGTCAGCCGGCGGCGTCTTGCAGTATCTGCCGGAGCTTCTCGTTCGGATCGCCGTTGCCCGGATCCAGGCGCAGCTCACCCGGTCGTCCCTCGGGATCCGTCGCGCCGACGGCAGGAGGTGGCGCCGCAGGTGGTGGCGGTGCGCCGGGCGGCGGAGGAGGCGGCGGTGGGGGTGGCGCGTTGTCGAGCCCGGCGATCTTCGCTTCCAGCCGCGGAACGGTGTCGTTGCGTACCGCGCGGCGTTCAGTGTCGGGATCGGTGTTGCCGCCGAAGCAGCCTGCCGGTGCGTCCGCGACGATGGCCAGCGCACTTTGATATCGCTGACGGGCCTGATCGGTGCGGCCTTCCCAGCCGTCGATGTCGCCTTGTCGTTCGCGCACCAGCTCGAGGTTCACCAGCACCGGGCAGGACTCCTCGCGCGCAGTCAGGGACAGCGCCTCCGAGAACCGCGCGTCGGCCTCGTCGAGGCGGCCTTGCAGTACCGCGGCCGTCCCCGCCGTGAAGGGAGCTTTCGCCCGCTCGATCACATTCAGCGTGTTGAGCGTCGAACTGTTGCCGTCAAGCCCGTCGGCATCGCCGTCACGGAAATTGGCGACCGCCGAATTGCCTGCGACCACGACGGAAATCAGTTTGATGGCGGCGATCAGGGCGATCAGCGCAATGGGAGCCGAGAAGAGAACGAGCCGCTTGCGCAATGCCAGCCGCGACGGTCTACGGGTAGCTGTCACACCGTCACGTCCCGTCTGGCCAACCGGGTGCGCCGAATGTCGCGGATGCCGGCGAACAGCTCGAACAGCAGCAGTACCGCGGCAAGCAGGGTGAACACCCAGTACAGCTCCGTGCGGCCGGGCACCTCGGACGGCGTCGTGGCGCCGGTGGTGGCCTGAGGTGTTCCGCCACCGGGAGCGAATTCGGCGATCGGCTTGCCGTCATCGCGATCGGCGTAGGGCACGCCGAGTTGCCCGGCAACGGCACGCAGGCCCGGCTCGTCTCGGGCGGCGCCGTAACCGAAGACCGCCCCGCCGTCCACCGCCCCGGCGGTCGGTTCGAATTCGCCCTGAGGCGCGCGGGAACCGGCTGGGCCGGAACCGAAGTAGAACACCAGGCTCTCGGAGTTCGGATATTGCTGCCCGGCTCCGATGAGCTGATAGCGCAGCACGTTGGCGGCGGCCGCAGCGTTCACGTCCTCGTTGTCGTCGTTCGCGGGATACGGCGTCAGCCGAGCCACCTCGGGACGCAGGCTCCAGGCGTCCTCCGACAGCGGCCAGTCCAGTGACGGGCGGGAGGCGAAGGCGATCATCGCGAAGCGCGCACCCGGGTACTGGTCGATCAACGCCTGGATATCGTCGCGAATGGCAGACATCCGTGACTGGTTGTCGCGGTGGTCTTCAACGCCCGAATCCGGCGACCGGTCGACGATGAAGAAGACGTTGGTGTTGTCGGCGGCCCGCGCCGCCGCGGCACCCCGCTCGCCGCGGTCGATGCCCGGCCTGGCCGCGGCGATGAGGAGCAGCAGGACGGCGAGTGTCAGACCGGTCCAGCGCCAGACGGTCGACCACCGACCCCCGGCTGTGGCGTACAGCCGCCGCATGGTCAGTAGTCGCATTGCGATGACCACGACGGCGACCACGATCAGGACGACGGTTGGCAGCACCGGCTGAAACGTCATCGTCTCAACACCATCAGCGACAGGCACAGCAGCATGGAGGCCACCACGGCAACGCCGAGCGGAACGGCAGGCGCGTCGCCGAACCAGGAGGTGGTGGACTCTTCGACGGGAGCGGTCGCCGCAGGCGATTTACCTCGAATGGCGTCCAGATCGCCGGTGAGCTGGTCCTGTCGCCCGTCGAGCGAGAAGTACTGTCCGCCTGACGATTTCGCGACCGACGGTAGGACGCCCGCGTTGCGGCTCGATGTACTGAGCGCGTTGATCTGGATACCAGCCTTGCTCGCCATGGCGCTGATCTGGTCCGCCGTAAGCAACGACGGCCTGGTCTCGTCGGCTCCGCGCAGCTGGCCAGAGCCGAGATAGATCAGCGAACGACGGTGTGAGCTTGTCGATTCGAAGGACGGGAAGCCGGTCATACACAGCGCGAGGACATCCTCGACGCTGGACGCGTAGTCGACGTAGTTCACCGCCGGCGTGAATGAGGCGGCGGTGGCGACGGCGTCGTCTGCGCGGTCCCGGGAAAGCTTGGCGAGGTCGCCGAGCCTGGCGGCCACGTATTGGTAGTCGCGGGTCATCGGGATGACGCGACGGTTTGGCGAGGT
This sequence comes from Mycobacterium sp. ITM-2016-00318, assembly GCF_002968285.2. Classification (NCBI taxonomy): domain Bacteria; kingdom Bacillati; phylum Actinomycetota; class Actinomycetes; order Mycobacteriales; family Mycobacteriaceae; genus Mycobacterium; species Mycobacterium sp. ITM-2016-00318. The sequence continues at coordinate 630,818 of NZ_CP134400.1, forward strand.
GAGGCCGATGCGCTGGGTGCCATACGTTCTGGCCTGGCCCGCGAAGTACGTCAGGAAGTCTCCGGTGACTGGTTCGGTGACGGGCTCGCCGACACAGAGCATGATGTCGTCCGGCGGGTCGGGCGGCGCGCTCGACCACCACCACCCGCTCGGTCGAGCGCTGGCAAGTACCGACGCGCCGAGAAGCAGCCCGATCAAGGCCACCGCCATGAGCATCGAGAAGAGCCTCGCCCGTGCCAGTCGGGCGTATTCGGGTAGACGCGTCAGCCGCGAGGTGTTCGCCATCCGGCGCAGTTGCCGCCGAACCTGCTCCATCGGTAGAAGCAGCGCAAGCACGATAGCGACCGCGGCGCAGATCAATCCGGCGATCGCGACCGGCCACCAGGTCAGGACCACGACTGGATCAATTCCTCGGCCGTCACACCGATTTCTCGGACGTCGACCGGCGACGCCGTGTTGAACTGCGCATCGTTGAGTGCGGCGAGCACGGGGGCCGCATCGGCCAGCGTGCCGGATCGGATCGCTTCCACATGCAGGTACTGCGCGGGAGTGCCGGTTGCCTGGTGCAGGAAGCTGCGCAACGTCCGGCTCATCCGGTGACTGGCCTCGGCCGCCGTCAGTTCACCTGCGCGGTATTGCCCGTCGATCGACCGGATCGCGCGGACGAATGTCCGTCTCAGCAGCTTGGCATGCACCGATCGCAGCACGGGAATGGACCGCAGCCGGTGCGCTGGCAGCGTCCAGGCGAAAACGGCTGTGTACCAGCCGATGACGAGGAGCAACAGCGCCAACCCGAGCCATAACCACGACGCCGAGTACGGCGACGGGCCGAACACGAAATTCAGAACGTCATCCGGCACGCGGCCGCACCCCCGTACGAGAGGAGGACGAGGAGACACCCGCACGCGAGGAGGACGAGGAGACGCCCGCACGCGAGGAGGACGAGAACACCCCCGCACGCGAGGAGGACGAGAACACCTGCGCCATCTCGACCAGCCGAGAGCGGATCTGCCGGCTGGCGCCGACGATCGTATGGGGGATCGCACGTGTGGTCATGAACTCTTCGAGCGTGCGCCGACGGTTCGTCTCGGCGCGCCGGTAGGCGGCCACGATCCGGGGACCGAGGTCGGCTTCGCCGATCACGAAGTTCCCGTTCGCGACGTCGTACCCGTCGTGCTGCGCTACGTGCGTTCCGATGGCGGGTGCGTCGGCGACCATGGCCCACAAGACATCATGCCGACCTGCGAGTCGGCGCACCGCCTCCTCGAGATGCCCGCCGGTCTCGGGCTCGTCGGAAACCACCACGATGAGCATCGAGTGACGGTAATGCTTCGCCACATAATCCAATTGACAGGCGATTTCACTGGCGCCGGGCTTGGCCAGTGCGTGACCGTAGTACCGGTGCAGCATGTTCTCGATATGGGTTTCGCCGCGGCCCTGGCGGATGTTGACGCAACCGCGGCTGTCACCGTAGACCATGCCGATCTGATCGGCGCGACCGAGAGTGATCAACCCGATGGCGCCGAGAATGTTGGTGGCCACATCGATTTTCGCCTCGCCGCTCGGCGCCTGCGCCGTCATGTTCCGGCCTGCGTCGGCGACGAGCAGGATCTTGTGGTGCTTCTCGTCGACGAAGCGCTTGATCAACACGCTGCCCGAGCGTGCGGAGGCCTTCCAGTCGATGTCGCGCACATCGTCGCCGCGCACGTAGGGGCGCAGGTCGTCGAATTCCAGGCTGCGGCTGTGCAACAGCGCGTAGCGCCCGCCTTCGAGGAGGCCGCGGGTGTCGGTGCCGAAATGCGACCTCGCCCTGTTGAGATGCTTGCTCACGCCGAAGCCTTAGGGCACTCGGACAGCTTGCAGCACAGCGTCGATGACTACTTCGGGGGTGACGCCGTTGCTCGCCGCCTCGAAGCCGAGGATGAGGCGGTGCCGCAGCACGCGGTGGGCCAGCGTGGCGATGTCGTCGGGGATCACGTGTGCCCGGCCCGACAGCAGCGCGAGCGCACGCGCGGACTTGACGAAGGCGATGGTCGCGCGCGGGCTGGCGCCGTACTCGATGAGGCGCGCCAGTTGCGCGGGTAGGTAATCCTCGGGCGCGCGGGTCACCGAGACGAGCTCGCTGGCGTAGCGGATCAAAGCCTTGTCCATGTAGATGTGGCGGACCACGTCCTGCAGCCGACGAATGTCATTGAGCCCGACGACCGGCCTGCTTCGGTTGCTCTTGTCGTATAGCCCCGCGTCCATGCGGTCCATCACCTCGACCTCTTCGTCGGCGGAGGGATAGGAGAGAACGTCTTTGAGCATGAACCGGTCGGTCTGCGCCTCCGACAGCGGATAGGTGCCTTCCTGGTCGACCGGGTTCTGGGTGGCTATCACCAGAAACGGTTCGGGGATCGGGTAGACCGTTCCCGCGATGGTGGTCTGACGTTCCTCCATCGCCTCCAGCATGGCGCTCTGGGTTTTGGCACTACTGCGGTTGATCTCGTCGAGCAGCACGATGTTCGTGTGCACCGGGCCGAGCTGGGTGTTGAACGAGTTCGTCGCCGACTCGTAGACCTGGGTGCCGATAATGTCGCTTGGCAGCAGGTCAGGGGTGCACTGGATGCGCTGGAAGCCGCCGTGGATGGATTCTGCGACGACGCGGGCGGCCGTCGTCTTCGCCAGGCCAGGAACGCTCTCGATAAGGATGTGTCCGCCCGCGAGCAGGCCGATGAGCAGCGACTCCCGCAGGTTCTGCTGGCCCACCACCTTCGCGGAAAAGGCGTTGCCGACGGCGCCGACGATGCGCTGGGCATCGGTGATGGCACGCTGGTCGAGCGGTGCGGGTGCTGCGGTCATCTGTGCCTTTCTAGCCGTGAACGGGCCAGGGTGCTAGTACCCGTGGTCGCCGGTCCGCACACAGAGACCTCGAAGGGGTTGGTTGCCCTCCGTCGCGAGCAGATGCAAAAGTGCCCAAAGGCGCCCGTTCGAGGGTACTTTTGCGCCTGCTCGCGGTGAAGTCAGGCCAGGAATCGGGCGACGTAGCCGGCGAACGGGTCGCGCAGCTCACTCTCGGTCAGGCCGAACATCTCCGGCGATGTCGCCACCTTGCCGAGTCGGCCGCGCTGGTGGCCTGCCAGGTAGCCGCTGATCGCTGTCAGTGCTTCGTCGTCGAGCGCCTCGCCTGCTTTGTCGTACACCTGCGTCGCGACGGCCATCTCGTCGACCATGAACTCGTCGAACCGGACGTCGATCGAGCGTTCCTCCGGAATGGTTTCACGATCGCGGACCAGCGCGTTGAGCATCCGGCCCAGCCGCTCGACCCATGTCGACGAGATGTCGTGTACCGGCACCGGCGCGCAGTACATCCGCGCGCTGTAGGTGATCATCGCAAGCATCGACAGCGTCACCGGGGCCGGGTCGCGATGGGTGAAGATCACGAACACGTCGGGGAAGACGGCGTTCAGCACCGGCAGTTGCTCCAGGTGCTGCGGCGACTTGAGCAGCCAGCGCCGGCCCCCGCGAAGGAACTGCATGGCTTTCAGTTGTGTCGCGAGGTACTCGTAATGCGACGTCTGATCGTGGGCCATGTAGTAGTCGCGCCACCGCGGTACGTGCGCCAGCGTCTCGAACAACATCGTGGAGAAGTCGTTGGCCAGTAGCTGAATCTCCTCGTGCACATGGTCGGTCGTCATTTCGTGCATCAAGGGGAAGTGCGGCATCACGACGTTCATCACTTCGACGGCGACGTCCATCCGGGTTCGGCGCGGATCGGGCTCGAGGCCGGCTTCGGCAGGCAACGGGAACGGCTCATTGCTTTCCCAGTACGGCATCGTGCGGAAGGTCGCCGGCGCGGCAAGCAGGTTGTGCAGGTGGGTGGTCCCGGTGCGCGGCAGCCCGGCGATGACGACCGGCGGCAGCAGTTCGATGTCGTTGATCTGCGGGTGACGAGCCAGTAGTTCGGTGAGCAGCAACCGGTTCTTCAGCCACTGCAGTAGCTGGGCGTGATGGTTGACGATCCCGGCTGGGATCAGCGTCGGAATCTCCCGCAGCGCAGTCAGATACACATCGAGGCGTTCTCGGTAGTCGTCGGGGCCGAAGTCGTCGAAGCCGGTCTCTGCGGCGGCCTTGGCGTGCAGTACGTCGGCGTCGAGTGGGCAGTCGGGCGCCATGGACGCCATCACGTCGCGAATCTGCTGCGCCCCTTCGCTGAAGCGCGGCTCGGTCAGGTCATCGAGGTGGGCGACGGCTGCTTCGACATCGGTCATGTGGACTTATGTTACTCTGAGTTTCGTAATGACAACAGACCTCGGCCGCCCCCGCGACCCGCGCATCGACGATTCGGTGCTGCGCGCGACGGTCGAACTGCTGGGGACGTCGGGTTACGCCGATTTGTCGGTCGATGCGATCGCCAAGCGCGCCGGCACCAGTAAGCCGGCGATCTACCGGCGCTGGCCGAGCAAGGCGCATGTGGTGCACGAGGCGGTCTTTCCGATCTCCGAGGCGACCGAGCTGCCAGACACCGGCTCGCTCGCCGGCGATTTACGCGAGATGGTGCGGCGCGCGACGGGCGTGCTGACCACTCCGGCAGCGAGAGCCGCGATGCCGGGGCTGCTGGCGGAGATGGCCACCGATCCGACGCTGCATGAGAAGCTGCTCGGCCGGTTCGGCGACATCACCACCCGAGGTATGACCGAGCGTCTCGACGACGCCGTGAGGCGCGGCGAAGTCCGGCCGGACGTGACGGCCGTCGATCTCGTCGAAGCCATCGCCGGCATGGCGTTGATGGCGATCATCACCCGCAATCACGATCTCGACGACGCCTGGGTGGAGCGCACGGCCACCTTCATCACGAAAGGAATCAGCGCATGACACACGAGTCGACGCTTGCATGGCGCGAACTGCTGGAAACCCTTGGGGAACTGGATGCCTCGTTCCTCGAAGGCGATCGCGCCGTCACCGATGACCGGCACGTCGCCGACGGCTATCGCATGCTCGCGACCACACTCGGCGTCGCATTCGATACCTATATGTTCCCCGACCCGAGCCGACCGCGGTGGATCGAGGTCAATTCGCCTGCGCGGCAGGATCGCCGCTGGGGCGGGGACAACACCGACGCCTACTACTTCATGTGCCCGGTGGACCCGAAGCGGCGCTACCGAATCAGCGGGAACAAAGGTGACAGCGTCTACTTCTCGGTGACCGCATACAACGAGCCGTCGCCGGGTGCGTGGTCGGACCGGATCGTCGCGATCCTGCGCGACGACGACCTCGACATCGACGCCGACGGCAACTTCTCGTTCGAATTGGGGCCGACGCCCGATGCGGCCGTGCTGATGACCCGCGACTACCAGGCCGACCCGCGCACCGGACGGCCCGTCAGCTGGCATATCGAGGCACTCGACGAGCCGGATCCGTTCCGCCACGGTGACGAAGAGACCGCCGCCGCTCTGCGGGCGAGTGCCGCGTGGATGCGGACCATGTTCGCCATTCTGCCGCTCGCCGTCGGCGCACGGGTCGAGGACTCTCACGCCTTGGGCCACGAGATCTCGCAGGCCGCAAACCAATTCGCCGATCCCTACCAGGTTCCCGACGCGAACTTCGGCTGGTCGGCGCGCGACGCCTGCTATGGGTACGGAAGCTTCGTGCTCTCTGACGACGAGGCGCTGGTCATCACTCATCGACCGCCGAAGTGCCGATTCTGGAACTTGGTGCTGTGGAATCAGTTCATGGCCACTCCGGGCGTCGACGACGCTCGCAGTTCGGTCAACGGCCACAGCGCGGTGCCCAACGCCGACGGCTCGGTGACGGTCGTGTTGTCGCGCGGGATGACTACGCATCCGAATGCGCTGACGACGCTGGGCTATCCGCTCGGCAACCTCGCGTTCCGCTGGTTCCTCGCCGAAGACGTGCCCGCCCGCCCGGAGGTGCAGTTGGTCAAAGTTGCCGATGCGCCGACGGCCGTCAGCTGATGAAGGGCGCTAGGCGCCGAGCCACAACGCCAGCGCCAACGCGATCGACCACACCAGCATGGTCAGGCCCGTGTCACGCAGGACCGGGATGAGGTCTCTGCCGATGCCGCCGGTGCGCACGGGCCGCGCGGCACGCAGCGCCAGCGGCGCCGCGACCAACCCGACCGCGCACCACGGCGTCGCGAGCATCAGCAACAACGTCATGAGCAGGGCGACGGCCAACAGGCCCTGATACAGCAGGCGAGTGCGGGCGTCGCCGAGGCGCACCGCCAGCGTGATCTTGTCGGCTTCCTTGTCGGTGGGTATGTCGCGAAGATTGTTGGCGACCAGGACCGCCGACGACAGCGATCCGATACCGGCCGCGAGGGCGAGGCCAATCCAGTCGACGCGACCGGCCTGCGTGTACTGCGTACCGAGCACGGCGACAAGGCCGAAGAACACGAACACGGCGACCTCGCCGAGTCCCAGATATCCGTACGGCTTCGAGCCTCCGGTATAGAGCCACGCGCCTGCGATGCACACCGCTCCGACGGCGAGCAGCCACGGCGCACTCACGAGGGCCAGTGCGGCCCCGGCCACGGCAGCGAGGCCGAAGCACACCAATGCAGCGGTGAGCACCTTGCGTGGTGCGGCCAAGCGGGACCCCACCAGCCGCAGCGGACCGGCGCGCACATCGTCGGTGCCGCGGATGCCGTCGGAATAGTCGTTGGCGTAGTTGACCCCGACGATCATCGCGACCGCGACGGCGAGCGCCAGCAGGGCCTTCCACCAGACGAAGCCGTCCAGCCAGGCAGCGGCACCCGTGCCCCCGATCACCGGAGCGATGGCGTTCGGCAGAGTGCGCGGTCGCGCCCCCTCGACCCACTGCGCGACACTCGCCACGGACGCCATCGTGTCATGGGCTGCCAATCTTGCGGGCGGAGTGACGACCGACACATTGTCGGGCTGCGGCCGCCGCCGAAGACTGAGACCATGGATGACCGACTCAGCAGCGGCGAGATTCGTAAGGACGCACTTCAGGAGATTGCGCAATCCGTGGCATCGACGGTGGGCGAGGTGACCGCAATCATCACCACCGCCGTCAAAGACGTCTTCGGCGCGATCGGCGGCCTGGCCACCGACGTGTTCGAGATCCGGGAAGGGGTCCGCCGCGCGCAGGAGCGCAGCGACGACACAATGGAGTGATGCTCGGAGTCATCGGCGGCAGCGGCTTCTACTCGTTCTTCGGCCCTGATGCGCGCAGCATCAACCTCGACACGCCCTACGGCGAGCCGAGCGCACCGATCACAGTGGGCACCGTCGGCGATCACGAGGTGGCGTTCCTGCCTCGTCACGGCGTCAACCACGAGTTCTCGCCGCACACGGTCCCGTATCGGGCCAACATGTGGGCGCTGCGCGCGCTGGGTGTGCGGCGGATCTTCGGTCCCTGCGCGGTGGGCAGCCTCACGCCTGAACTCGGGCCCGGCGCGATGGTGGTGCCCGATCAACTGGTCGACCGGACCCGCGGACGCCTTGACACCTACTTCGATTCCGGCGGCGTCCACGTCGGGTTCGCCGACCCCTACTGTCCCGCGCTTCGCGCCGCGGTGACCGACCTGCCCGGGGTGGTCGACGGCGGCACCATGGTCGTGGTTCAGGGTCCGCGGTTCTCGACGCGTGCCGAGAGCCAGTGGTTCGCGCGGGAGGGCTTCACGCTGGTGAACATGACCGGCTACCCCGAGGCGGTACTGGCCCGCGAGCTCGAGATGTGTTACGCAGCAATAACTTTGGTGACCGACGTTGACGCAGGTGTACCAGTGGGAAGTGGCGTGCGCGCCGTGGATGTGTTCGCCGAATTCGAGCGCAACCTTGTGCCGTTCAAGAAGCTGGTGCACGAGGCGATCTCCCAGGTCACCGCCGAGCGCCTGTGCACCGACTGCCTGGCGCACGAAGGCGTCACCCTGCCGTTCGAACTGCCATGAGGGTGCTGCTGACCGGCGCGGCCGGCTTCATCGGATCGCGGGTGGCAACCGCGCTCGACGAAGCCGGTCATGAGGTTGTTGCCGTCGACGCCATGCTGCCCGCCGCGCACGGCGAGAATACCGAACCGCCTGAAGGGGTACAGCGCGTCGACGTGCGGGACGCGACGGCGGTGGCGTCGCTACTCGGCGGCGTCGATGTGGTGTGTCATCAGGCGGCGGTGGTCGGTGCAGGGGTCGACGCGGCGGATGCGCCGTCGTACGGCAGCCACAACGACTACGCCACGTCGGTGCTGCTGGCTGAGATGTTCGCCGCGGGCTGTCGACGCTTGGTGCTGGCGTCGTCGATGGTGGTGTACGGGCAGGGCCGGTTCAGGTGCGCCGAGCACGGTGTCGTCGATCCGCTGCCTCGCGCACGCGCCGACCTCGACGCGGGGATCTTCGAACACCGCTGCCCCGTCGGCGGTGAGGAACTGCAGTGGCAGCTGGTCGACGAGGATGCGCCGCTGCGGCCGCGCAGTCTGTACGCGGCGAGCAAGCTCGCACAGGAGCATTACGCGCTGGCATGGGCGGAGTCGACCGGGGGATCGGTGGTGGCGCTGCGCTATCACAACGTTTACGGGCCGCACATGCCGCGCGATACCCCGTACTCGGGGGTCGCGGCGATCTTCCGCTCGCAGCTCGAAGCGGGCGATGTGCCGAGAGTTTTCGAGGATGGCGGCCAGATGCGCGACTTCGTTCACGTCGACGACATCGCCGCGGCCAACGTGTTGTCCGTCGAGTCGGACCTGGGCGGCTTCAATCCGGCCAATGTGTGCTCGGGTAAGCCGATCTCGATTCTCGAGGTCGCGACCGAGTTGTGCGAAGCGCGCGGAGAGTCGGCGCCGGTCGTGACGGGCCAGTACCGCAGCGGCGACGTCCGCCACATCGTGGCGAGTCCGGCGGGGGCCAAAGAGTTGCTGCAATTTAACGCCGCCGTCGATCCGCGGGACGGTCTGCGGGAGTTCGCGTACGCCCCTTTGCGCGGGTAGGCAGTGCGCTTGGGAATCTTGCGTAAGCGGGATAGCTCCCGGGCTTGCGCCGTGTTAGCGTTTGCCAAGTCGGGGGACGAACTTGTGTCCACCGCATGATCTGGGAGGCCCCGTTGGCCGGTAAGCACTGCAAGCGTTCGCCGATTCAGACTGAGGTTGCCAAGCGCGGAGGCACGGGCCTCGCTGCAGCAGCCCTCACCGTCACCGGCTTGTCCACCGCCGTCGTGACCGGTACGACCGCAGCGGTTGCGCCGAACGTGCAATTGATGGCGCTGGTCTCCGCCGCCAACTCCACGTCGCAGTTCTTCGCCGGCTCGTCTTACTACGGCCAAGATTGGACCGAGATCTACGGCGGTCAACAAGTCGTGCCGTTCTTCCAGGGTCCGCAAGGCATCGCAGATGCGATCACGAACGTCGCATTCGAGGACGACAGCACGGGGGTGACGGGTTCTGGTTGGGGCGCAGGACAGGCTGGCACCGCCTTGGGCATCATCGCCGCAAACGACGCAGCGAACCCTCCCGGCGAGGACGACGTACTTCCCACCATCGGGCTCGTCATCCTTGACAACAACACCAACCGTGCCGGCGGCGGCTTCTGGACTACCTACCCTCAGTTCGCGCCGCTGCTGTTGACGACGGCCGACCCCACGCCGAACAATCTTGACGTCACGGTGTTGGACATCGCCTACGAGTACAACATCAACTCGGATGCACCCGTCGACCCGCTCAATCCATTCGCCTTGGGTAATAGCTTGGCTGCCTACGCGTTCGGATACGGGGCCGAGTCCAGAACGCTGAACATCACGCAGGATGAAGCCGGCGCCACTCCGGTGTACACCGAACCGGACGGCACAGAGGTTCCTTTGCAGCCGGGATATCACTATGTCGTCGATAGTGATGGCTTCATCGCATCTGAGGACAAACTGCCGGTTAACCCGGACGGATCTTCTGTCACCACTACCTACATCACCGTCGACAGCGGCAACCTGCCGCTGACGCGCCCGCTGCGGCTCATTCCTGGCGGCGACATCCTGGCCAACGCGATCGATCCGCTCATGACCGACCTCGTCAACGCCGGCTACAATGACGGCCTGGGGCAAGAAGACAACCCGGCGATTCCGGAGAATCCGACCGTCACCCGGCCGTGGCAGCCGTTCTCGTCGCTGTCGGCGTTGGATGCGGGCGATCTGCAGGATGACGTTGAAGACGGCGCTACCGCCGGCGCCACCACGGCGTTCGAGAACATCGGCAACCCGTCGAACTTCATCACCAAGCCCATCGGTGAGATCGGCCAGCTGCCGTTCCTGTCGACGCTGACCAACTCGTCGGTAACGCAGACCGGCCTGACCACCAACAAGGCTGCGTCCGCGCCACAAACAGCTGCTACAGGGTCGAACAGCGAACGGCCTCGGCCGCTGAAGAAGGCCGCTGACGACTTCAACTCGTCACTGAAGAAGTTCGCGGAGAGCCTGCACAAGAAGGCGCCCGCATCGTCCGAGAACGACAACGAAGGCTAGACCGCGGCGGATCCTCGCCGCGGCGCTTATCGTCACGCTTGTGGCCTCCGCACTCATTGTCGCTATCCGGACGCAGCAGCGTCGGCTCATCTACTTCCCGACGCGTGACCCGGTGCCCTCGGCCGCGGCATATTTCCCGGGCGGTCGCGACGTCGTGCTCGACACCGAGGACGGCAAGCACCTGGGCGCTTGGTATCTAACGGCGCCGATCGGAAAACCGGGCCCGGCTGTCGTGGTGTTCAACGGCAACGGGGGGGACCGGTCGGGTCGGGCGATGCTCGCTGTCGGCCTGCAGCGGCTCGGCATGTCGGTGCTGCTCTTCGACTACCGCGGATACGGCGGCAACGACGGCACCCCGTCGGAGAAGGGCCTCGCCGCCGACGCGCGCGCTGCGCAGGCCTGGCTGGCCGCACAGCCCGAAGTCGACCCCGACCGCATCGTCTACTTCGGCGAATCCCTCGGCGCGGCAGTCGCCATCGGTCTATCGCTGGAGCGGCCGCCTGCCGCATTGGTGCTCCGCTCTCCGTTCACGTCGCTGGCCGAAGTCGGCAAGGTCCATTACCCATGGCTGCCGGTCGGTTGGTTCCTGCTCGATCGCTTCCCGTCGATCGACCGGATCGGCTCGGTCACCGCACCGGTGATGGTCGTCGCCGGTGACCGCGACGACGTCGTGCCGGAGCCCCTCAGCAAGAAGCTGTACGACGCGGCCCCCGACCCCAAGCGCTACCTGCTGGTGCCCGGCACCGGACACAACGACCTGGTGCTCGCCGGCGGCGACCGCGTGATGGACGAGGTCGGGAGGTTCCTGTCAGAGGCGAAGGTGCTCTAGCGATACTGAACGGGTGAAACCCGCGATCTGTGAACAGTTCGGCATCGACTTCCCGCTCTTCGCCTTCAGCCACTGCCGCGACGTCGTCGCCGCGGTGACCAACGCCGGCGGCTTCGGGGTGCTCGGCGGAACGGCCTTCACACCCGAACAGCTCGACCAGGAACTGTCGTGGATCGACGACCAGGTGGGAGACAAACCCTACGGCCTCGATCTGATCGTGCCCGCCAAGTTCGAGGGCAAGGGCGAGAAGATCAGCTCCTCGGACCTCGCCGCGCGCATTCCCGACGAGGTGCGCGGATACGTCGCCGACATCCTCGCCGCGCACGACATCGAGTCCGATCCCAAGCCGTTCATCGGCGGCTCGTCGCTGGCCGGCACCACCGGCCGTGAATTGCTCGAGGCGGCCATGAGTCATCCGATCAAGCTCATCGCCAACGCGCTCGGTGTGCCGCCGGACTACATGATCGACGCGGGCAAGGAGCGCGGCATCCCGGTCGCGGCACTCGTCGGCGCCAAGGAGCACGCCGCCAAGCAGGTCGCCGCGGGCGTGGATCTGATTGTGGCGCAAGGCACCGAGGCCGGCGGGCACTGTGGCGAGGTGAGCACGATGGTCTTGGTGCCCGAGGTCCTAGAAGCTCTGGCGGCCATCGGCAGTCAAATCCCCGTGCTGGCCGCAGGTGGCATCGTCACCGGCAGGCAGATGGCGGGGGCCGTCGCGATGGGCGCAGACGGAGCGTGGACCGGATCCGTGTGGCTCACCACCGAGGAAGCCGAGACGGCACCGCATACCAAACAGAAGTTCCTCGCGGCGACGTCGCGCGACACCATCCGCTCGACCGGCCGCACGGGAAAGCCCGCGCGACAGTTGGTTTCGGACTGGACGAACGCCTGGGCGCCGACGCCGGGTGGCCATGAGACGCTGCCGCTGCCGCTGCAGTCCATGCTGTGCGAGCCGGTCATCCGCCGCGTCGATGTTCTTGCCTCGCAGGGGCATCCGGGCGCTCAGGCGCTGTCGACCTACTTCGTCGGGCAGGGCGTGGGCCTGATGAACAAGGTCAAGCCGGCGCGCGAGGTCGTGCGCGAGTTCATCGAGGACTATCTCGCTGCGACCGAACGGCTGAACAACTCGCTACCCGACTGACCACTCGATCACGGGCGGTCGCACCGCCGCGCACAGCGGCTGCCCCTTGGCGTCGGTGAGCTTGAGCCGGCCGACGAGCAGCCCGGACTGAGCGGCTTCCGCGAGGACCTCGGCGGGCACTCCGTCGAGCATCAGCTTGGCTCGACGGAACATCTCCAAGCGACCGTTGCCGCCGGCGCTGCCCCAGTCCAGGTAGATGAACCTATCGCCCGGTCTGCCCTGGATGTACGGGCCGCGGACGTCTGATCCGTTCACCTCGCAGTCGATGGTCCACGTCACCTCGGCTACGTCGGCGGGTTGCAGGTTCAGCAGCTCGGGCGGTCGGCGCCTGGTCTGCATGCCGACGTGGACGTTGGCGTAGCCGGGGAAGTTGTGGCCGGACGGGCAGTCGCGACCGGGCAGGTCGGTGCCGACGATGCGTATCTGCACCCACCCATTGTCGTCGACCAGCGATTTCGGCGCGTTCACGTGCGCTCAGCGTCGATTGGCGCGCCGAAATCGCAATCAGTCGGTGAAGGTGATGCGCACCGAGATGGGGTCGCTCTGCAGCGCGCGCATACCCAGCGCGGTAGCCGACTGGCCGAGCTTGCTGTTGCCGCCGAAGCTGCGGGCCCTGGCGACGACGTCATCGTCGGGCGCGAACGCCGCAGTGCCGGTGCGCCATTCGTTGTTGATGCGCACTCGAACCTCCGGGTTGGCCGTGATGTTGTGCGCCCAGCCGGCGCGCTTACCGTGCTGGGAGACGACCCAGACGCCGGTTGCGTCGGCGCGCCCGGTGAGCGGGACGCGACGCGGCTGGCCGGTCTTCGCGCCGGTGGTCTCCAGTTCCACGGTCGACGAAGCCCGAATGCCGATCCTGTCCAGCGCAGTGATCAACGGATTGACGATCATCCGACCGACCTGCCGCTCGAACTTGAACTTGCGAAGCGCCTTGCGGGAATCAGTGGTTGCCATGATCACCGACAATAGTAGAACAATCATTCAAGTACAACAGTCGGCCTGAAACCACCGGTCAGATGACATGCTCATCGCATGAGCGGCGTCCCCGAAACGAGATTCGTGCGCGACGGTCACGCCGACATCGCTTATCAGGTTGTCGGCAAAGGACCGGATCTGCTGTTCGTTCCGGGACCGCAGCATCCGATCGACCTGATCTGGGACGAGCCGGAGGTTTCGGGCCATCTTCGCCGGCTCGCGTCGTTCACTCGGTTGATTTTGACCGACCTCCGCGGCAGTGGCAGCTCGGACCATGTGGAGATCGCGGATAACCCCGTGATGCAGTCGTGGGTCGATGGGCTGGTCGCCGTGCTTGACGCCGCCGATAGCCAATCCGCCTCGGTCTTCTCGCATGCGGGAGCCGCGCTGCCGATCATGCTGCTGGCGGCGAGCCATCCCGATCGAGTGCGTTCACTGGTGCTGTGGAACGCCTACGCACGGTTTAATCGCGCATCCGATTACCCCGTCGGCGTTCCCGAGCATGCGCTGCCGGGTTACATCGACAACTATGTGAACGCGCTGGGAACCGGTGCGATGGTTGATATCTCGGCACCGAGTTGGGCGGGCGATGCGGCAAAGCGGCGGTGGTGGGCGCGAAGCGAACGGCTCGCCGGGGGCCAAAACTATTTCAGAAGGGCGCTGAACTATTTCATGCGCACCGATCTCCGGCCCGTACTCGAAAGCATCCAAGCTCCGACCTTGATTCTGCGCCGGCGCAACGAGCGTGAGGTCCGTCGCGGCCACGCCCTCACTCTCCTCGAGCGGATACCGAATGCGCGGCTGGTGGAGTTGGACGGCGAAGATCACATGTGGTTCGCAGGCGACGGGGACGCCGTAGTGGATGAGATCGAGTCGTTCATCACCGGCGAGCGTCGCGCGAAGCCGTCGAACCGCGTGTTGTCGACGGTGCTCTTCACCGACATCGTCGGGTCGACGCAGCGGGCGGCGCAAGCCGGCGACGCCGCGTGGACGATCACCCTCGCATCCCACAACCGCATCGTCGAACAGCACGTGGCGTCCGCGCGGGGAAAGGTCGTGAAGTTCACCGGCGACGGCGCGCTCGCAACCTTCGACGGTCCGGCCCGAGCTATCGAATGCGCCTGCGCGATGCGCGATGCGTTGCAAGACCTCGGCTTACAAGTTCGTGCCGGCTTGCACACCGGCGAAATCGAGATGGCCGCCGCCGATATTCACGGAATCGCTGTCCACGTCGCCGCTCGCATCATGGGGCTCGCAGGCGCTGGCGAGGTTCTGGTATCGAGCGTGATGCCGCCGCTCGTTCTCGGTTCACGCATCGAGTTCGACGACCGCGGCACTCACGAACTCAAGGGTGTTCCCGGCTCCTGGCCCGTCTTCGCCGTGCGCGGTTGACGTCACAGCATTCGCCGCAGTTGGCCGTCGCGCCGGACGACTGTGTGGCTCAACACCAACCCGACGTGTACCGCGATGACAGCCAAGAGGATAAATTGAGCGGCGATGTGCGCCGCAAGCCAATCGTCTCCGGTCGCGATCAGCAGCAGACCCGTTCCCGGAACCACGAACAACAACGTGAGCAACAGCTTCTCCAGCGCCGCTTCGAGCCGTCGCTCACCGGGGCGGAGGTATGGAGCCCATGGAGGTAGGGGAGCCGCGGCCCGCCACGACACCCGCAGAAGCCCGAGCGTCACGACCGAAAGGCCAAGGAGGACATGGATTTCCGGTAGCGAAACGCCGTCTGCCAGGAGGCCACCGGAGAACACGTCGGAGAACGCCGCCGACACATAGTCGTCCTCGCGCGCGTCCAAGTTGTCCTCCAGTCTGTCGATCTCGTCCTTGAACGCGTCCTCTGCCGCGTCGCCCTGCTCCTTGGCTCGGTCCTTGCCGGCGTCCTCGAGAGCGTCGATGCGATCCTTCTCGCGATAGAAGGCCTCATCGTCGCCCTCCATGGTCCAGCCGACCAGAAACTGGCCGAGGATCGCGAACACCGTCAGCCAGTGCAGGGTCTCGGTGACGGCGCCGTAGCCGTGGTCGCCGTTTCCCAGGGGCATAGACCGACGTTAGCGAGCAGCCGCCAGCATTCATTCGCCGATCGTGCAGTTGTTGTACATGACGCGCAGGTAAGCCCGCAAACAAGTGCACGCTCGCCGCGACGACGTCGAAGACGCGTGAGTCAGTCGACTGCCAGCGGCAGCCGGACCTCGAACCGCGCTCCTGTGTCCAGGTTGCGCGCGGACAGCGTGCCCCGATGCGCCTGCACCAAACCGGCGGCGATCGCAAGGCCAAGGCCGGATCCGCTCGGCAGCGACGCGTCCGAGCGCGGCACCCGGCCGTTCGACCCGCGGTACGCCACGTCGAACACCCGTGGCAGGTCTACTTCGTCAATGCCGACACCGGTGTCATCTACGCGGGCCCACGCACCGTTCTCGTCGCAGCCCAGTGCCAGCTCCACCTTGCCGCCCTCCGGGGTGTGCGCGATTGCGTTGGCGACCAAGTTCGACAGCACCCGCACCAGCGCGCGGTCACTGCCGACCACTCGCACCGGGTCGGTGGGCAGATCCGCCGTCAGCACCACGCCGGCGCGCTCGGCCGCGATGCGATGCGCCGACATCACATCGTCTACGACCTCGTCGAGCGCTACCTTGTCGAAGGCGGGCTGGACCGCACCCGCGTTGATCTTCGACATCTCGAACAGATCGTCGACCATCTCGGAAAGCCGAATCGACTCCTGTTCGATGTGTTTGGCGTGATCGCGAACCTCGTCGTCGGCGACCACGCCGTCGGCGATGGCCTCCGACACGGCGCGGATACCCGCCAGCGGCGTACGCAGGTCATGGCTGACGAAGGCGACCAACTGTCGTCTCGACACCTCGGCGGCCTGCTCCGAGTCGCGGATCTCCTGTTCCCACACCGTCCGGCGGGCCTGATAGCGCGCCATCATGATGGCGGCGGGGATCGTCACGATCGACACGATGACCAGCACGACGGCGATCCGCTCGAACATCCCGGTCACCATGAACCCGCTTGCGCCCAAAACTCCGGTGAACGTGGCGATCGTCGGGATCAACACAAGCGCGACCATGCTGACCGCCAGCGACCACGACCGAGCCAACTTGATGATCAGCGCGCCCGCGAGCACCACCGGGACCGAACACGCCAGGGCCCACCCGGCGATCTCCCAGAGTTCGTGCGGCGGCATTACCCGGTCTGCTCTACCCGCGACCGCTCATCGCCGCCCCACAAATATCCGCGGCCCCACACCGTCTGCACCCGATGCTGGTCACCGAGCTTGGAACGCAGGCGCTTCACGTGCACGGTCACCGTCGACAGGTCACCGAAATCCCACCGCCATACCTGCTTCAGCAATTCCTCGCGCGAGAAGACCGTGTCGGAGTGCGTCATGAAGAACAGCAACAGCTCGAACTCGCGATTGGTGAGGCTGACCGGCCTGCCCCGCACTGTCACCGACCGCGACGCAGCCGACACCTTCAGCTCACCCACGGAGAGCTCCACCGGCGACACCCCGACCGGTGTGGGCGCCCGGCGCAGCACGGAACGCACCCGCAGCGCCAGTTCGCGCGGGCTGAACGGCTTGGTCAGATAATCGTCGGCACCCGCCTCGAGCCCCGCGATCCGATCGTCTTCCTCGCCGAGCGCGGTCAGCAGAATGACCGGAATCGTGTGGTCACCGCGCTGGCGGAGGCTTCGGCACAGCGCCAGGCCGTCGGGGCCGGGCATCATGACGTCGAGCACCGCTACGTCGATACGCTGCGTGCCGAGCAGGCGAAGCGCTTCGTTGCCGTCCCGGGCGACAGCCACCTCGAGGCCGTCGCGTTCCAGATAGCGGCGCACGACATCGCGCACGACGGTGTCGTCGTCGGCAATCATTACGCGCGTCACAATTTCGAGGTTAGCTGCGTGGGAGCCACTACCTGGGCCGATGTCACCCTTTTGTCACCGTTGGCCTTGGTAGCTGCCAGCCTGCTGGCCTAGCGTCGATTGGTATGGCCGACGGTTCCGTCACGGTGGTGCTGCCCTGTCTCAACGAAGCTGCCTCCCTTCCCGGCGTGCTTGCCGCTTTGCCGGATGGGTACAGGCCACTGGTGGTGGACAACAACAGCACAGACGGCACGGCCGAGGTCGCGCGCCGGCTCGGGGCCCATGTAGTGGCCGAACGTCGACGCGGATACGGCTCGGCCGTGCATGCGGGGGTGGAGGCGGCTACCACACCGATCGTCGCAGTTGTGGACGCCGACGGTTCGCTGGATCCCGCTGATCTACCCGCGTTGGTCGACGAACTCGACCGTGGCGCCGACATGGCGATCGGTCGACGACGGCCGGTGCCGGGCCTGCACTGGCCTTGGCACGCCCGGTTGGGCACCGCGGCGGTGTGCTGGCGACTGCGCAGCCACTACGGGCTGCCGGTTCACGACATCGCGCCGATGCGCGTCGCCCGGCGCGAACCTCTGCTGGCGCTCGGCGTCACCGACCGCCGCACCGGATACCCGGTCGAGCTGATGGTGCGAGCCGCCGAGGCAGGCTGGACGGTGGTCGAACGCGATGTGCCCTACGGACCGCGCACCGGCGGCAAGTCGAAGGTCAGCGGGTCGCTTCGCGGTAGCGTCCATGCGGGATTGGACTTCTGGCGGGCGATCGCATGATCCCGGTGACGTTGGTGGTCATCGCGAAGGCGCCGGTGCCCGGGTTCGCCAAGACGCGGCTGGCAGCGGCGGTCGGCGACGAGGCGGCCGCCGACATTGCAGCGGCGACGCTGTTGGACACGCTCGACGCCGTCGATGCAACACCGGTACAGGACACGGTGGTGGCTCTGACGGGAGACCTCAGCAGGGCCAGTGGCAGTCGCCAGATCCGCTCGCGGTTGGGCGACGTGCAGGTGGTCGAGCAACGCGGCGACGACTTCTCGGCGCGACTGGCCAACGCGATCGCCGACGCCGCGGTGGTTGCGGGCCCGCATCCCGTTCTGTTGATCGCATCGGACACCCCGCAGGTGACCCCCGATCTGCTCGCCGACTGCGCGCAGGCGCTGCTGGAAACCGACGTCGTGCTCGGTCTGGCCCGCGACGGTGGCTGGTGGGTGCTCGGTGTGACGGAGCCGGCAATGGCCGACTGCCTGCACGCGATCCCGACGTCGCGATCGGACACCGGGCCGGCGACGTTGGAGACGATGCGCGGCAACGGTTTACGCGTGAAGCTGGTTGCCGAGCTGTCTGATGTCGACACCGTCGACGACGTGAGCATCGTCCGTGCCGGGTGCAAACCCGACAGTCGATTTGTGCGGGCGATCCAGGCTGCGGGGCTCTGACGTGCTTGGCAACCTCTACGACCGGGCCTTGGACGGCGAGCGGTGCTGGGTGCGCCACGACGACGGCCGGCTTCTCGCGCTGCCGGTGCGCAGCTGGCTTGGCGGTCAGCACGCCGACCGTGGTTTCGACAACGCGATTCTCGGGCTGTGCACCGGGCCGACGATCGATCTGGGTTGTGGCCCGGGCCGTTTGGTGGCGCGGCTCGTCGAGCGAGGCGTGCCCGCGCTCGGGGTCGACCAATCCGCCACCGCGATCGGGCTGGCGCGGCGCAGCGGCGCACCCGCGCTGCTGCGCGACGTGTTCGATCCGCTTCCCGGCATGGGGCGGTGGCAGACGGTCCTGCTGGCCGACGGCAACGTCGGGCTCGGCGGCGACCCGTGGCGGGTGCTGCGGCGCGCAGGCGAGCTGATGAAGCGCGGCGGTCGTTGCATCGCCGAGTTCGATTCGGAGAGTTCAGGTGTCAACTCCGGGTGGGTGCGGTTGGAGTCCCGCAGGCAGATCGGGCCGTGGTTCCGGTGGGCATCGGTCGGTGTCGACTGCGCGGCCAAACTGGCCGACGACGTCGGCCTTGTGCTGTCGGACATCCACCCGATCGGAAGCAGGGTGGTCGCTAGTCTGGCGGCGGCTTAGCCCGGCGCGACAGCACCGAGCGGAGGGCGTACACGACGGCGCTGACAGCGAACATCGCCGCGGTCAACAGCAGCCAGCGGCTCAGGAACCCGTCCTGTGTCTGCCCGGTCGCCGCCCTGTACGCCAAGCCGCCCTGCTCGATGATCCCGGGCAGGAAGACCAGCAGCGTCAACGCGGCGCCGAGCGCAGGTATCCGCACGTGGTTCAGCGCCGAGATCGACTTATCGGTACGAGGCCGAATACGACTGCCTGCGAACAGGATTCGGTCGACGAACGCATAGAGCGGAAACAGCACGAGATCGTGGGCGACGATGGCCGCGGCGAACCACACCAGGATCGACTGCCACCACGCGTTCGGGTTCCACAACGTGACCGGCTTGACGGTGGCCAGCACGTAACCGAACAGCGCGAAGCCGGCGATCAACGTCAACAGGTGAAGCGGGCTCGAGCCGTATACCGACCGGAACCGTTCCAACGCCGTGCGCATGTCAGCCCGCCCTGAAGTCGATCGACGCCACCCACTTGGTGTTGTGCACACCTGGCAGGCCCGGCACGATGATCCGCGCCGGGTAGCCATGGTCCGGCGACAGGTCGGCGTCGTTGACCCGCAGCGCCAGAAGGGAATCGGGGTGCGTCACCTGATTCGACTGCAGCGTCGCCCGGTTGAATCCGCCGCGGCGCTCGACCGACCGCACGAACGCCGAGACCGGCTCGGGAACGCCTGCCAGGGCAGCGAGATCACGCAGCGGCACACCGGTCCACGTCTCGGTCGTCGACCAGCCTTCGACGCACGCGATCGGCAGCACCGCGGTGTGCTGTGGCATCGCGCGCAACGCCATGAGGTCGATCGTCGTCGGTGACGGGCCGCCGGTGAGGGTGAGCCGCCATCGTTCGCCGGTGGCTTCCGGTGTGATGCCCGCAGCCCATGCCGTGCGGTTGACCTGGAAATCGTTGGGACCGTCGCCGCGGCTGCGTCCCCGCGGCAGCAGAAGCGCCGCCTTGCGGGTGACGCCCCCGATCGTCTGGCCGGCCGTGATGACCGCCATGAACAGCGCGCCACCGCCGACCAGAGCCAGTGCCCCGCGACGGCTGATCGTTGGCGCGGCCGGGTTCTCCGGCGCCAGTCCGTCCGGCACGAACGGCTCGGCGATCGTGTCGGCACGCTTGGTACGCAGGACATTCCGCATCGACATGGATCGCAGCCCCGCCCACATCCGTGGGATTTTGATAGCGATGTGAATGACGAAACCGGCGATGAACACCCAGGCGCCGTAGTAATGGGCGGTGTAGAAGCTGAAGCCGAAGATGTAGTCGTACTGGATGTTCAGCACGCCGGTGATGATTTCGAACAGGATTCCGCCGACCAGCATCAGCAGCGAAATCCGTTCGAGCAATTGGGCTATCGACCTGGCGGGTGGCCACACGAACAGGCGCGGTATCACCGACCACAGCTTGGCCAGCACCACTGGAATCAGGATCAGCCCCAACCCCACATGCAGGCCCTGATTGAGCCGGTAGATCCAGGCAGGCTCGGTGGGCCAATCGAAGGTCGGAAGCTTCAACCACCCGACGTCGCCGGGGATCGCCTGTGCGAACTGCGGGCCGTAGGCGATATAGGAGAGCAGCCCGGTGATGATCACGATCGGCATCGTCACCAGCAGGACCGAGCCCAGCACCGAGGTCAGCCACAGTCCGCGCAATGGGCTTCGCCAGCGCGCAAGCAGTCTGGTTCCCGGCGGGGGATGGGCGGCAAGACCCTGCCACAGCGCGCGCGGTGACCCGTATCCGGCCTCGTCTGACGGCTCCGTCCGTCGGTTCTCTTCCGACGGCGGAGTGGGACTCGCCGGAGGAGGCGTCGTCATGGCAGCAGTATCCCCTCAAGCCTGGGTCTCGATCTCGGCTCGCGGAGAATTCGTCGAGGCGCTGGCTTCACCAGTTGGTCAGGATCACACTGTTCAGCACAATGGCACCGATGACGTTGAGGCTCAGCCAGAAGCGATATGACTGGGGCGGCAACAGCGCAGCCGCCGCGGTGAGCCACATGGTGAACGGCAGCCAGATGCGTTCGGTTTCGGCCTTGCTCAGCATGCTCAGGTCGGCGAAAAGAATGGCCAGCAGAGCGCCGATCACCAGAACGCGGAGCCCAGGGGTTCTCCGTATCGCCGCTTTGTCGAACGCCCGGCCGATACCCGCGACGCTGCCGAGCCCGATCGCACACACCACCGACGCGAAGTTCGCCCACGACCAGTACTGGAACGGTCTATCGAGCGCTATACCCTGCCAATAACGTTCCTGCACAAGCTGATAGCCGTCAAACCACCAGAAGCCGAAGGCGAAGAACACGCCGACCACGAAACCGGCCATCAGTGCGGCGGGGATCAGTGTGCGCAACGCGGTATGCCAGTCGATGCTGGTGATCAGCACGGCCATCGCCAGGAACGCGATCAGCGCTAGCCCGTAGTTGAGGAAGATCGCCCAGCCCAGAAGCACGCCGGACCCGCCTGCGACCAATAGCGGCACCCGCACCTTCTGCCGTGCCGCCAGCGCAAGCAGGGCGATGCCCCATGCCGCGACGCCGGCGAAATACCCGTCGGCCGAAACGGCGACCCAGATGGCCGTCGGCGCGACGGCCACGAACGGCGCGGCCAGCCGGGCGGTTTCCTCGTCGGCGACGGCGCGCACCGTGACGATGATCGCGGCAGCGGCGCTGGATCCGACCAGCAGACACAGCAGCCCGGCCCAGGCGCCGCCGCTGAGGCCGAGGCGGTCCAGCCAGACGAACGTCACCAGCGCGCCGGGGGGATGGCCGGACACGTGGGTAATCCAGGAATCCGGCTGATAGTCGAGGATTCTGCGGGAAAAGCTGCTGAGCGCCTCGGGGATGTCGTCCACGGTCGGCACCTGGCGCACGTACTCGTGACGGGCGGTGAGGCGGCTGGCGAAACCGCGCTGCCAGCCGTCGATCATGGCCAGCGAGAACGCCCAGGCGCACGACGTCGCCCACGTCGCCAGCGTCAGCGCCCGCCACGGCAGCCGCTGTGCGAGGGTCGGGCCCCACAGCACCGCAGCGGTACCGATCAGAATGGCGGCCGGCGTGCCCCACCCGACGTGGACCTTCCACCACCCGAAGATCGGCGCCACCCCGGCGAAGTCGCGAAAACGCTCGGGTGTGGCATTGATCAGCGGTGTGACGATGCCCAGCCGCAGGTGCGGTACCACGAAGGCTGCGACGAGCAGAACGACGGCGACAACGACGGCCACGACGTCTCTCCGAGCGACACGCATTCTCGCCAGCGTAAGGGCAGTTCCTTGGCGGCAGTCGCCCAGCACCGCACGCTCACGTGTGAGGCGATTTGAGTGCGCGCGAAAAAAAGACAGGCGACGGCCGCCGTCGCTGCTGTCTGATAGGACCGTGACCGAACCCCTCTTCTGCAGCATCGAACTCGGCCAGCGCATCGAGCGCGCCGAGGCGCAACTGATCGCCGCAGGCACCGAAGCAGCGATCCGCCGTAATCCCGGACGCCCGTTCGTGACGCCGATCGCCGGTGGGTTCGCGTGTTTCGGTGACGACGGCGCACCGTTCAACAAGGTTGTCGGGCTGGGATTCGGTGGGGTGCCCTCCGAGGCTTCGCTCGACGACATCGAATCGGCGTACGCGGCGAGGGGCGCCGCCGTCCAAGTGGAGCTGGCCCACCTGGCCGATCCCGAGGTCGGCATCGTGCTGACCGGCCGCGGCTATCGGCTTGTCGCGTTCGAAAACGTGCTCGGGCGTCCGCTACGCGGCGGTGAGGCATCGCAGGGCCATGCAGAGGTACAGGTGCGGCAGTGCGACGAGGACGAACTCGACGCGTGGCTGGACGTGGTGGTGAGTGGCTTCGCGAATCCGGACGACCAAGGCGTGGCCACGCACGAGGACTTTCCCAGGGAGATCGTCGAGCGCGCCGAACGTGATCTCGTCGCGGCAGGTGCGCTGACCTATTTGGCGCGTAGGGAGGGTGTGGTGGCAGGCGGGGGTGGCTTGCGGGTCACCGACGGCGTCGCGCAGTTGGTGGGTGCGGCCACCGCGCCGGAACACCGCAGGCGGGGCGTGCAATCCGCCCTGCTGGCGACGCGGTTGGTCGACGCGGCACGCGCCGGCTGCGACATCGCCGTCGTGACGACGGCACCCGGGTCGAAGTCGCAGCAGAACGTGCAACGACAGGGCTTTCACCTGCTCTACACCCGCGCCGTCCTCGTGAAGGTTACGGAATAAACAGTCCATAACCAGCGTAGTATCCGGTTATGGCACGTCCCCGCACATTTGACGAAGGCGACGTCATCGTCGCCGTGCGAGACGAGTTCTGGAAGCGCGGCTACGCCGCCACATCGGTCGACGACCTGACGGCCGCAACCGGTTTGGGTAAGGGCAGTCTCTACGGTGCGTTCGGCGACAAGCGCAGCCTCTACCTCCGCGCGCTCGACGGCTACATCGGTTCGTCTCTGGATGACGTTCGCGCGAGCCTTCGCGACCCGGCTTTCAGCGCCTACCGGCGGCTCGGGCGGCACATTCGTGGTCAGGCCGGAATGCTCATCGCCGACAAACAGCGACGCGGCTGTCTGATGGCGAAGAGCGCCGCAGAACTCGGCGCAACCGACGCCGCAGTCGAGGCGAAAGTGGCGGATGCGTACAGAGTCTGGCGCACTGAACTCGCCGCTTGCATCAAGGAAGCCCAGCGCGACGGCGACGTCGACGTCGAGCAGGACCCGCAGGCTTTGGCGGGCGCGCTTCTGGCGTTCATGCGAGGTCAGGAGGCTCTGCACAAGGGCGGCGCAACGCCGGCGCAGTTGCGGTCCGCCGCCGACGCGATGGTGTCGCTGATCCCCACCGCGTAGGCCGCAGTGGCGTCAACTCCTGAAGCGACGGCTAAGGTAGCTCGCCTCGTCGAGGGAAAGCGGCGCAAGGTACTCGCCGATGCGCTCGCGCCGCCACCAGACGCGCTCGGACCGCAGTTCGTGCGCGGTGCTGAAGCGGTACCGGTACAGCGTCGCCCTGACATGGGTGGGTGGCGCGTCCGGGAACGGGTTGGTGCGCAGTAGCCGGACGATCGAGGGATCGTTGGCCAACAACCCCTTGCAGAACGGGATCAGCCAGGGTGCAGCGTAAGCCGACGACAGTGGAAGGAACCACATCAGCCAGTCGAGTCGGAGGTGGTACGGACTCCACTGGCGCGGCATTCGCCTCACATCACCGGGCTTCCCCTTGAATTCGTATTCCTGCCAGAGAGTTTCCTCGGTCGGATGAGGTTCGGTAGTACCCTCGACAACCACTTCGTCGCGGGTCCGGCTGATGCTGCCGAACGCGCCGTAGGTGTTCACCGTGTGCAGCGGGTCGAACGAGCTGTTCATGCGTTGCCGCCGCGACAGCAGGTTTCGTGCCGGATACCAGCTGCGAACGAGAACCAGTGCAGCAAACGCGATCACCACGGCGACGTACCAATACGGTTGTGATGCAGGGAGATCAACGGGTGGGCCTAGAGCGAGAACCGTCGTCACGGTGGAAGTGTCGATCACGCTGAGGGCCAGCACGATCGTCAGCATGTTCAGCCACGAGAAGTTCCCCGACAGCACCAGCCAGAACTGGGTCGCGGCGATGATCGCCGCCGCGACGCCGGCGATCGGCTGGGGAGCGAACAATCCGAACGGCACGATCAGCTGCGCGAAGTGGTTACCCGCCACCTCCACGCGATGAAGCGGACGCGGCAGGTGGTGGAAGAACCAGCTGAGCGGGCCGGGCATCGGTTGTGTCTCGTGGTGATAGTCCAGACAGGAGAGGTCGCGCCAGCACCGATCGCCACGCAGCTTGATCAGACCGGCGCCGAACTCGACGCGGAACAGCAGCCACCGTGTCAACCACATCACGAGCACAGGCGGGGCGACGTCGTCGTTGCCGACGAAGACCACCAGCAGTCCGGCCTCCAGGAGAAGGGACTCCCAGCCGAACGAGTACCAGATCTGCCCGACGTTGACGATCGACAGGTACAGCGCCCACAGCGCAAGCCAGACAAGCATGGCCAGCCACAGCGGCACGGCGTCGGCGAGCCCGATCGCCATCGCAGCGGAGACCGCGGCGCCGACCCAGCACACGGCGGCGAAGAAGCGATCGGAGTAGTGAAGGTGGAAGAGGCTTGGTGTCGACCGGAATGTACGGCGCGCGAGATAGTTCGGCACCGGCAGCATTCCGTGCGTGCCGATCAGACCGCGGAACTGTCGCGCCGCACCGACGAAGGCGATGACGTAGACGACGGCTATTCCGCGCTCGAGGACCAGCCTGCCCCACCACCATTCGGGCGCTGCCAGCCAGTCCATCGGTCACACCTCCGTTGGCCGCCTACCCGCGCATCCCGCCCCGAAACAATCAGCGGATCAGCGGATGAGTCCGTGCGATGGCTACATCATGCTCGCCTGAAGTTCATTTGCGCGACGACGATAAGTGCGACACTGCGCCGATGACCGACGTCATCCGGCCTTCCACCAGCGCCCCCGCCGATGCGCCCGACCCCAACCGCAGCGGGCTGTCCCCCGAAGCCATCCGCCGCGGCATCGTCGACCACCTGCGCTACTCGATCGGCCGCCCGGCCACCGTGCTGACTCCCGAGCACTTCTACCGGGCGACCGCGCTGGCCGTACGCGACCGCATGCAGGACAACTGGTCGGCAACGGCAGACACAACGCTGGACCTCGGCCGCAAGGCGACCTGCTATCTGTCGGCGGAATTCCTGATGGGCCCACAGCTGGGCAGCAACCTGCTGAACCTCGGAATCGAGCAGGCGACGCGCACCGCACTGGAAGTCATCGGCCTTGACCTCGACAGCGTGCTGGCGTGTGAGGAGGAGCCGGGGCTGGGGAACGGCGGCCTCGGTCGACTCGCCGCGTGCTATCTCGACTCGCTGGCCACGCTCGAGCGGCCCGCGATCGGTTTCGGTATCCGCTACGAATTCGGCATCTTCGACCAGGAGATCCACGACGGCTGGCAGGTCGAGAAGACAGACAACTGGCTGGTGAATGGAAACCCGTGGGAGATCCCCAAGCCCGACGTGAACTATCTGGTCAACTGGGGCGGCCACGCCGAGCGCTACGTCGACGACACGGGAAGCGAGCGCGTGCGGTGGGTGCCGGGCCGGGTCATCAAGGGTGTCGCTTACGACACGCCCATTCAGGGATACGGAGTCAACTCGTGCAACATGTTGACGCTGTGGAGTGCGCGGGCCGTCGAATCGTTCGCGCTGGACGCCTTCAACACCGGCGACTATTACAGGGCGGTCGAGGACGAGGTGAACTCAGAGACCGTGACCAAGGTGCTGTATCCCAACGACGAGCCCGACGTCGGCAAGCGGCTGCGTCTGCTGCAGCAGTACTTCTTCGTGTCCTGTTCGCTGCAGCACGTGATACACATCATCGACGACCTGATCGATGTTGGGATCAGCGAACTTCCCGATCGATTCGCGCTGCAGCTCAACGACACCCATCCGTCCATCGGTGTCGCTGAGCTGATGCGCCTGCTGGTCGACGTGCGTCGGCTCGACTGGGACGAGGCGTGGGACATCACGGTGGCCACCTTCGGCTACACGAACCACACGCTGCTGCCGGAAGCGCTGGAGACGTGGCCGCTGGGCATGTTCGGCGAATCGCTGCCCCGCCACCTGGAGATCATCTTCGAGATCAACCGCCGGTTCCTCGACGAGGTCCGCGCGAAGTTTCCCGGCGACGACGACAGGGTGCGACGCATGTCGCTCATCGGCGAGGACGGCGGAAAGTGCGTCAGGATGGCACATCTCGCGACCGTGGGCAGTCATGCCATCAACGGTGTCGCGGCGTTGCACTCCGCTCTGCTCAAGCAGAGCGTCCTCAAGGACTTCTACGAGATGTGGCCGGAGCGGTTCAGCAACAAGACGAACGGCGTGACACCCCGCCGCTTCCTCGCGGTGGCCAATCCGGGCCTGCGAGGGCTGCTCGACGACACCGTCGGCGAGGGCTGGCTCGTGGACATGACCCTGCTGCGGCGTCTCGAACCCCTGGCCGATGACGGCGCGTTCCACCCGCGGTGGCGCGATGTCAAACGCGCGAACAAGGCGCGGCTCGCCGACTACGTCGAGGCGACAACAGGTATCGAACTCAACCCCGACTGGCTGTTCGACATTCAGGTGAAGCGCATCCACGAATACAAGCGCCAGCACCTCAACGTGCTGCACATCGTCACCCTCTATCACCGGTTGAAGAACAACCCGGGCTTCGAAATCCCGCCGCGGGCCTTCATTTTCGGCGGCAAGGCGGCACCCGGCTACTTCCTCGCCAAGCGCATCATCAAGCTGATAAACGCCGTCGGTGAAACCGTCAACAACGATCCCGACGTCAACCGGTTCCTCAAGGTGGCGTTCGTGCCGAACTTCAACGTGCAGAACGCCCACCTGATCTACCCGGCCGCCGACCTGTCCGAGCAGATCTCGACCGCGGGCAAGGAAGCGTCGGGAACCGGCAACATGAAGTTCATGATCAACGGCGCGTTGACGATCGGCACCCTCGACGGCGCCAACGTCGAGATTCGTGACGAGGTCGGCGCTGAGAACTTCTTCCTGTTCGGGCTCACCGAAGACCAGGTGGCGCAGGTCAAGCGCGACGGCTACCGGCCGATGGACCACGTCGATCACAACGAGGAGCTCAAGGCGGTCCTGCAACTCATTGCGGGCGGCGGCTTCTCGAACGGTGACACCGATGTGTTCCGTCCGCTGGTGGACAACCTGCGCAACGACGACCCCTTCCTCGTGCTCGCCGACTACGCGTCCTACATCGCATGCCAGGAGCACGTCAGCGCGGCGTGGCAGGACACCGACGCATGGATGCGGATGTCGATCCTGAACACCGCGCGCAGCGGCAAGTTCTCGTCGGACCGTGCCATCGCCGAGTACTGCGACGACATCTGGAACGTTCACCCGGTGACCGTCACGGTCGAGCGCTAGTTCGACGAAGGCACGTGATTAACCCGCCTGACACGCGGGTAGCCGACCGTCGTCTGGAGGTAGGTGCGATGTCTGAACACGTCGAGATCGATCCGGCGCTGTGGGAGGAGTTTCATCGCGTCGTCAACATGACGTCGCGTGAGCTCGTTGACTGGTTGCGAACGCGGTCCGCGGGCGAGACAACCGAAGAGTTCGCCGATCAGTCCGGTTCGCAGACCGGACGCCACGTCCTCGAAATTTTGAGGAAGAGGCGCGTCGACCTGACTGCCGACGACGAGCGGATCATGCGCAAGGTGGTCGACCGGATCCATGCCGAACGCAGCGCCGATATGGAACCCACAGCAGGCGACGACGCCTGGCGTCACCGAATGATGACGATCGGCCACGACCCGTTGAAGCCGGTGGCGCCATAGCGTCCTAGAGCCACGCCAGTAGCTCCGAACACTGCGCGGCTGGCTCAGTCACCGAAACGCGCGACCAGCTTCCTTCTGTCGAGCTTGCCGATGCCACGCCGTGGCAGCTCTTCGACGATGTGCAGCTCGCGTGGTGCGGCCGTCGGATCCAGCAGCGTCTTGACGTGGGTGCGCAGTTCCTCGAGTGTCGGGACGGTGTAGCCGTCGGCGGCCACGACGGCGGCGACGACGCGTTGGCCCAGCCGGTCGTCGGGCACGCCGAAGACCGCGCAGTCGACAACGCGGGGGTGCGAGGACAGCGCGTTCTCCACCAGCTGAGGAAAGACGGTCAACCCACCTGTGCTGATTGCGTCGTCTGTCCGACCCAGTACCCGCAGGGTTCCCGAACTGTCGAGCACACCAACGTCATCGGTGAGGAACCATCCCGGTTCGGCGAACGGGTCGTGCTCGGGCGGATTGCGATAGCCCTTCGCGAGGGTGACGCCGCCGAGGGCGACTCTGCCGTTGACGTCCACGCGGACACGGACGCCGTCGAGCGGAGCGCCGTCGTAGACACACCCGCCTGCCGTCTCGCTCATGCCGTAGGTCCGAACCAACGAAATATTCTCCGCCGCAGCTCTTTCCGCGCCCCGGGCCGGCGTAGGACCGCCCCCGATCAGTATCGCGTCCAGCTCGGCCAGCGCCGCGCACGCCGCCGGATCGGCCAAGGCCTTGTCGAGTTGCGCGGCCACCAGCGAGGCGTACCGCCTGCCCGGGCGCATTGCCGCCACCGCAGCGGGCAGCTCCGATGCCTCGAACCTCGCCGAAAGCGCGACCGGGGTCCGGCCCGCGATGACACTGCGCACCAGTACCTGCAGGCCCGCGATGTGGTGGGCGGGTAGCGCGAGCAGCCACTGCCCCGGTCCGCCGAGGCGGCGGTGCGTCGCGTCCGCACTCGCGATCATGGCCGTCGCGGTCAGCATCGCCCCCTTCGGCGCGCCCGTCGTTCCTGAGGTCGACACGACCGCCGCGACGTCGTCGTCGATGGCTTCCTCAATGCGCAAAGACGTTGTCAGCAAACGGGTCTGGACTACATCATCGGCTGGTACCGGCAGCATCGGGTGACCACCCTCTAGCGCGGCTTCCACCGCGGGCATTACCGACAATGCCGACGGTCCAGCCGGCACAGGCACGGGGCGTAGGACGGCTATTCGATGTCCTCGGGGTCACGCGGGTCATCGAGCGGCCACCCCTTGGCGGCCAGACGTGCGCGCACGCGTTCGACGTCGTCGGGGGCGGGCAATTCGTCGGTGAGTCCAGTGATGAGCACGCCGATGTCGACGTGGTCGAACTCGCCGCGGTCGAGCAGCTCGCGGACCACGGTCTTGACTTCGTCATCGGTGAGGCGAGGCTTCAGCAGGGAGAACAGCGGAACACGATCGGGCCCCGGCACACCCTCCGGGTATCCGGCAGTGATCCACGCCACGATTTTGGCGAGGAACTTGTTCACCGTTTAACTCCCAACGGCGTGGCTAACCGACCACAATTCCACGAAAGCACGATAGTGGAAGTGCCGCCTGGACGGCCCGGGTGGGCGCCGCGGGCAAACGTGCCCGAGACGGTAGGTGAACAGTCGGTGAACACCTTTCGCCATTCGGCAAACTGCCTGGTTGAAGGGGGCCATTAGGGTGACTAGCGGCTGGCTAAAATCGCTGACCTCCCCGCAGAATTGGCAATCATGAGCGCAGAGATGATCATCTTGGTGCTGCTGATTGCCACGGCGCTGGCATTCGATTTCACAAACGGGTTCCACGACACCGGGAACGCGATGGCGACGTCGATCGCGACCGGCGCTCTCAAGCCCAAGACCGCCGTGCTGCTGGCAGGCGTGCTCAACCTCGTCGGCGCCTTCCTGTCGGTGGAAGTCGCGGTCACCGTCACCACGTCGGTGCTGAAGGTGCAAGACAGCAAGACCGGTGCACTGTTACCGACGATCACTCCGTCGACTGGGCTGACGATCATCTTCGCCGGCCTGATCGGCGGCATCCTGTGGAACCTGCTCACGTGGCTGTTCGGTATTCCGTCGAGCTCGTCGCACGCGTTGTTCGGCGGACTCATCGGCGCGGGCCTCGCGGCACTGGGCACCGCCGGAGTGAACTGGGGCGGCATCAGCTCCAAGGTGCTGATCCCCGCGGTGGCCGCGCCGTTGATCGCCTGCCTGGTTGCCGGGTGCGGCACATGGCTGGTCTACCGGATCACCCGAAACGTCGCGGCGAAGCGCCGCGAAGGGGGTTTCCGTTGGGGTCAGATCGCGACCGCGTCGCTGGTAGCCCTGTCGCACGGCACCAATGACGCGCAGAAGACCATGGGCGTCATCGCGCTCGCGCTGATCACGACCGGCCATCTCGGCGGCGACGTCAAGGAGCAGGGCCTGCCGTTCTGGATCATCTTCAGCTGCGCCGTCGCGATCGGTCTCGGCACCTACCTCGGCGGGTGGCGGGTCATCCGCACCCTCGGCAAGGGTCTTGTCGAGATCCAGTCGCCGCAGGGCCTTGCCGCCGAGGCGTCATCGGCCGCGATCATCCTCAGCTCGAGCGCCGCCGGGATGGCGCTGTCGACCACTCACGTCGCGACGGGCTCGATTCTCGGCAGCGGCGTGGGCAAGCCGGGCGCCGAGGTGCGCTGGGCGGTCGCAGGCCGGATGGCCGTCGCGTGGCTGATCACCCTGCCCGCCGCCGCTCTCGTCGGCGCGCTGGCGTACTGGCTTTCTCACGGCGTCGAATCCCTCACCGACTCCGCTCTCGTCGGCGACGGTCTGATCTTCCTCGTCCTGGTGGCCCTGTCCTTCTACATGTGGTGGCGCGCCCAACAGCAGAAGGTCGACAGCAGCAACGTCAACGCGGACTGGGACGAGACGACCAACTCCGTCGTGCCCGCCGATGTCCGCGAACCCGACGCTGCGGCGAAGGGCGTCAAGCAGACCAAGGATGAGGCCGCGGTCTGACCGCGGCGCCGTAAGCGAAGGAAAGCGTCGATGACCTATCTCGAGTCCATCCTCAAAGTCCTGATCGTGGGACTCGTTCTCGGTGCCGGGCTGCCAGCGGTCTTCGCGGGCGGGCTGGTGGCCTACTCGCGCGGCGCAGGCGGCCAAACCACCGACGGCACGGTGCACGCGCCCAAACCCGCGCTGAAGTACCTCGGGATTCTGCTGTTCGTGTTCGTCGGCTGGGTGATCCTCACCGCGGTGCTGTGGATCACCAGGGCGACGATCGTCCACCACTTCGGGATCGACCCGTTCCCGATGATGCCCAGGAAGTGAGGCCAGTCACATGACCGAAACAACAAGCCAGGGCGTCTTCGAGAACGTCATCGGGTGGCTGCATCGGGGCTACCCGGAGGGCGTGCCGCCGAAGGACTACATCCCGCTGCTCGCCTTGCTGAAGCGCAGCCTCACCGAAGAGCAGGTCGTCAAGGCGGCCCAAACCGTGTTGCGCGGCACCGATTCCGACACCGTTACCGAGAGTCAGCTTCGTGACGCGATCCATCAGGTCATCGCGAAAGAGCCGAATCCCGAAGAGCTGCACCAGGTTGCGGCCCGGCTGGCATCCGTCGGCTGGCCGCTGGCCGCGCACTGAACCACCTCGTCGAAACGGCCCGCGGCCTCCACCGGGCGTCGTTTTCAGTTTCTGGTGTCGCGGCGCAGCGGATGGGTGTCGGGCACCTGCACGAAGATCAGCGTGACGCCGTCGGGATCGGTCACATGCATCTCGTGCAGACCCCACGGTTCTTCGCGCGCCGCCCGCGCGATCGGCACTCCGCGGTCGGTGAGCTCCTTCTCGGTGGCGTAGACGTCGCGCACCTGCAGCCACATCGTGCCCGCGGCGTTCGGTCCGCCATGGCCGGCCAACTCGATCAGCGACTGGCCGGCGTAGAAGACGGTGCCCGCACCGTAGTCGCGGGCGATCGCGAGGCCGAGCTCGTCGCGGTAGAACCGCAGCGAGCGGTCGTAGTCGGCAGGCCGAAGGAGCATCCGGCTGGCCAGGATCTCCATGGATCTTTGTCTATCACGCGCAATGCCGGATGCCGCCGCGACACGGTCAGGAACTCGGCTGCAGCCGCTGCCTCTTCATCAGCGCGTTGAGCAGACCGGGTGCCACGGTGTCGAGGGCCTTGGCCGTGACGGCCATCCGCGGCGCGATGCGCACCGGCCGGGTGCGGGCAGCGGTCACCATCCAGTCGGCGGCCTCGTCGGGGGTGAGCGCGGGCAGTCCGGTGTAGGCCTTCGTGGGCGCGATCATCGGCGTGGCCACCAGCGGGTAGTAGATCGTCGTCGAATGCACACCCTTGTGCGCCCATTCGGTCTCGATGACCCGGCTGACCGCCGAAAGGGCGGCCTTCGACGCGGTGTACATCGCGAACAGGGGCGTGGATTCGCTGAGCACGCCCCAGCTGGCGACGTTGATGATGTGGCCGTCGCCGCGCTCGAGCATGCCGGGCGCCAGCGCGCGCATCAGTCGCAACGGCGAGTAGTAGTTGAGGCCCATCGTGCGTTCCACGTCGTGCCAGCGCTCGAGCGAGTCGGCCAGGGGGCGGCGGATGGATCGGCCCGCGTTGTTGACGAGGATGTCCACGCCGCCGATTTCCTTCTCGACGCGGGCGGCGAGCGCATCGACGGCGTCGAGGTCGGCGAGATCGCAGTCTATGGCCAGCGCGTCACCGCCGTCGGCGACTATTCGTTCGGCGACCTCGTCGAGCAGGTCTCTGCGGCGGGCGACCACGACGACGGTCGCGCCCCGACGCGCCAGCTTGTAGGCGGAGGCCTCGCCGATGCCCGAGGACGCGCCGGTGATGAGGACACGCTTGCCGTCGAGGTCGACGTCGCGTCGGCCGGTGATCGACATCAGCTGCGGCGCGATCGGTGGTCGCATGCTGGCCAGCACCAGCTCGTCGACCAGCCGGCGCAGGGGGCTCTTGTTCACCCGCCGAGTCTATGGACCGCGACGCCCGTCGGGAATCCATCGCCGAGTCTGAGTGATTTCGGCGCGCTGACGTGCGCTGAGCGTCGGTTAGCGCGCCGAAATCACTAGTAGTAGCGCGGGAAGGGGCTCCAGTCGGGGTCGCGTTTCTCCAGAAACGCGTCGCGGCCCTCGACGGCCTCGTCGGTCATGTAGGCCAATCGCGTTGCCTCACCGGCGAACAGCTGCTGACCCATCAACCCGTCATCGGTCAGGTTGAACGCGTACTTGAGCATACGCACGGCCTGCGGCGACTTGCCGTTGATCGCCGCGGCCCACTCGAGGCCGACGGTCTCCAGGTCCGCGTGGTCGACGACCTCGTTGACCGCGCCCATCGCATGCATCTGCTCGGCGTCATACGGCCTGCCGAGAAAGAAGATCTCACGCGCGAACTTCTGCCCGACCTGCTTGGCCAAATACGCACTGCCGTAACCGCCGTCGAAGCTGCCCACGTCGGCGTCGGTCTGCTTGAACCGGGCGTGCTCGCGGCTGGCCAGCGTCAGGTCGCACACCACATGAAGGCTGTGTCCTCCGCCTGCGGCCCAGCCGTTGACCAGACAGACCACCACCTTCGGCATGAACCGGATCAGCCGCTGAACCTCGAGAATGTGCAGCCGCCCGGCGCGTGCGACATCGACGGTTTCAGCCGTTTCACCCGAGGCGTACTGATACCCGCTGCGGCCGCGGATGCGTTGATCGCCGCCGGAGCAGAACGCCCAGCCGCCGTCCTTGGGCGACGGACCGTTGCCGGTGAGCAGCACGACGCCCACGTCGGGCGACATCCTGGCGTGGTCGAGGACGCGGTACAACTCGTCGACGGTGTGCGGGCGGAAGGCGTTGCGCACGTCGGGCCGGTCGAACGCCACGCGCACCGTCGGCTGCGGAACGCCGTCGACGACGTGGCGGTGATACGTGATGTCGGTGAGCTCGAAGCCGTCGACGGGCTGCCACAGCGCGGAGTCAAAGGGGTTGTCGCTCATGCCTTTACCGGGTCCATGCGGAAGACGGGGCAGCGTCCGGCGAGCGCCTCGAATTCGTCGGGGTTGGGCCCGGTGACCAGGCCGGCGTTCTTGATGAACCCGACACCGGTTGGCACCCTGATCGGGAATTCCCGCAGCAGCGGGCGGGCTTCGTCGACCGACAACTCCACCATGCGCACCTGTTCACTGCGGCGGCCCTGGTGCAGGGTGGCCTGCCCCGCGGCCCGCACGTTGGCCGCCCAATCGGAGCCGGGCAAACCGCCGACCACATACCGCCTGTCGTCGACGTGCATCGGCGTCACCGGCGTCGATCGCGGCTTGCCGGTCTTGCGACCCGGCACGGTCAGCACGACGGGGCCCTTGCCGCCGAAGTTCACGCCCGCCTTCTGCAACCCGATCATCACCTTGTTGACGTACTTCAGCCACCACGGCAACCGAGAGTTCGACATGACAGCGACGCTACGTGATCGGCTCGATGCGGAACACCGGGCAGCGGCCCGCCAGGCGCTCCACCTCATCGGGTGTGCCGTCGGTCAAGAGGCCTACCCGCTTCATCAGGTCGACGCCGGTGGGCACCAGAGTCGGAAACGCGCGCAGGACCGGTCGCGCGTCCTCCGGCGATAGCTCCACCATGCGTACCCGCTCTGCGTGTCTGCCGTGTGCCAGCGTCGCCTCGCCGGCGGCACGGACGTTGTCGACCCAGTCCGAACCGGGATAACTGTTCACCACGTAGCTGATGCCGTCGACGTGCATCGGCGTGACCGGCGTCGACCGCGGCTTGCCCGTCCTGCGGCCAGGCACCGTCAGAACCACCGGCTTCTCGACGCGCGAGATCGGCACACCGAGCCGCAGCATCACCATGAACACCTTGTTCAGCGGTTTCAGCCACCGCGGCGGGTGGACTCGTTCAACGCCCGGCATGCTCTGACGCTACTTCGCGTCGAGGCCGACGCCGTAGCGGGTGAGCGCGCGGCGAAGGGCGTCGGGTCGCTCCGATGTGGGCAGCGGGTCGACGAGCAGAAAGCCACATCCGAGCGCCCGTGCACCGCCGTCGGCCTCTTCACTGTCGCCGACCATCACCGCGTATTCGGCAGCGACGTTCAGCCGCGTCAGCGCGGTCTGGAAGATCGCCGGG
Organism: Mycobacterium sp. ITM-2016-00318; assembly: GCF_002968285.2. Classification (NCBI taxonomy): domain Bacteria; kingdom Bacillati; phylum Actinomycetota; class Actinomycetes; order Mycobacteriales; family Mycobacteriaceae; genus Mycobacterium; species Mycobacterium sp. ITM-2016-00318. The sequence continues at coordinate 666,689 of NZ_CP134400.1, forward strand.
CTCGGTTTGACCGCGCCAACTTCGAACGACAGCACGAACTCGTCGACATCGCCTGCCGCGCCGATTGCCTCGAACGCGGGCCGCACGTCGAACGCGATGTTGGAGACCACCGCGGTCTTGATGCCTTGTCGCTGCAGGCTTTTCAGCACATCGGCGGTGTCCGGATACGGTGTCCACGACGCGGGATCGATCACCCGCTCGTACAGCGTCTCGGCCTGATGGCCGGGCAGCCCAGACTCACGCAGCACGTGGAGGTATGCCTCGCGATGCAGATGGGGTTCCAGGTCTCGATTGACCCACGCCTCGTATGCCTGGCTAGCCGCTTCGGCGGCGACGTCGGAGCCAGTCGTCGTCTCCGCGAAAACTCCCGTCGGCGCGGTCAGCCGGCGCATCAGCTCGGCCTGCACATGCCCGTCGACCTCACGTTCGTCGACCTGCATTCCGGTGAACCAGCTGTCGTCCTCCTCGAGGCGAAACAGCGTGCCCGAGTAGTCGAACAGCACAGCGCGCACAACCACACCGGAATTCTTTCACGGCGAGAGGTGTCAGATCGCGTCCACCGGTTACCCAACGGCGGTGAGCGAGCCACTCTGCAATTGCGCACGCCTTGCGGCGCGACCGCTCCCCGAGGGCGGCACTCCTGCGCGTGAGTGGACCGGCTGGGGACGACGCTTCGCGCCGCTGAACATCGGGCACTGCCCGGCGCTGCTGTTGGTCGCGGCTCATCCAGACGACGAGACGCTCGGGCTCGGGGCTACCGCCGCGGCGCTCGCGCAGCGGGGCGTCGCGGTTCAGGTGGTGGCGGTGACAGACGGTGAAGCGGCGTACCAGCAGGACGGCGGTGGCTCGGCACTGGCTGGGCTGCGCCGCGACGAAATGGTCGCCGCGGCCGCCCGACTCGGCCTGCCGAGGCCGATCTTCCTCGGGATACCCGACGGCGAGGTGACGGCCGACGAAGACCGCGTCGAGGTTGAGCTGGAGGCGTTGTTGGCCGATTCGTCGCCGGGCACCTGGTGTGCGGCGCCGTGGCGGGGTGACGGTCACCCCGACCACGAGGCGACCGGTCGGGCTGCCGCCGCGGCGTCGAGAGACGTCCCGTCGGCCTTCATCGAGTATCCGATCTGGATGTGGCACTGGGCGCTGCCTGCCGATCTCGCCGTGCCGTGGGACAGGGTCAGGCGGATGCCGCTGACGTCACGCGACTCGGCGGCGAAGGAGGGGGCGTTGCGACGCTTTTCCAGCCAGCTGCAGCGGGTCGAAGGGCCAAAGCCGCTCGCGCCCGAGGCCATCGCCCGGCAGATGGCGGTCGGCGAAGTCGTCTTCGTCTAGCGCCAGGTATGAGAATTTCGTTTTCGGGCTGCGGCGACGCCGACGTCGGTGGCCGCACGCACCGATCCCCGGCGCCTAGCCGGAGGTCGAACGAATCGCCTTGCTGGTCAGCACATCTCGTTCCCGCTCGTTGTCGGTGAGGTCGGCGGCCCTTGCGAACTCTGCGGCGGCCTCGTCGCCTCGGCCGAGGCGGGCCAGTAACTCGCCGCGAACACTCGGCAGCAGATAGGACCCGTCGAGCCCGGTCAGCCCGTCGACGATGTCGAGTGCCGCTTGTGGCCCTGACGTCATGGCGACCGCGACGGCCCGGTTCAGCGCGACCACCGGCGACGGCGAGATCTGGAGGAGCCCGTCGTACAACGTGACGATCCGCTTCCAGTCGGTGTCGGTGGCCGTCGGTGCGGTGGCATGGCACTCGGCCAGCGCAGCCTGCAGCGCATACGGCCCCCAGCCCGAGCCGCGCTTGTCGACGGCGTCCGCGGCGCGCTGCAGGGCGGCGACCCCGCGGCCGATCTGCGCGCGGTCCCACTTGGTTCGGTTCTGGTCCTCGAGCAGGATCGGGGAGCCGTCGGCGTCGGTGCGCGCCGCGAATCGCGAAGACTGGAGCTCCATCAGCGACACCAGCCCGTGCACTTCGGGCTCCTCGGGCACCAGCGCGGCGAGCACTCGGCCCAGCCGCAGCGCCTCCGTGCAGAGTTCGTCACGGACCCACCGCCTGCCGAACGACGCCGAGTAGCCCTCGTTGTAGATCAGATAAATCACCGAAAGCACTGCTGAGAGACGTTGCGGATACTCCGAGCGGTCCGGCACCTCGAAGGGCACCTTCGCGGCGGCCAGCGTCTTCTTCGCCCTGGTGATTCGAGCCGCGACCGTCGGCGTCGAGGTGAGAAACGCCCTGGCGATCTCGTCTGTCGTAAGGCCGCCCACCACGCGAAGCGTCAGCGCGATCTGTCCTTCGCGGGGCAGCACCGGATGCGACGAGATGAAGACCAGCCGAAGCACGTCGTCGTCGATGCGGTCGGGATCCCAAGCGGGCTCGTCGATCTGGGTTTCCAGCTCACGGGCCAGCGTCGCGTACTTGGCGTCGAGGTTCTCCTTGCGCCGCCAGAAGTCGATCGCCTTGCGTTTGGCGACGGTCGTCAGCCACGCTGCCGCGTTGCGTGGCACGCCGGTGTCCGGCCACTGCGTCAGCGCGTCGACGAGGGCTTCCTGTGCCAGATCCTCGGCCAGGCCGACGTCGCCCACGGCGCGGGTCAGCGTCGCGACGATCTTGGCGGCCTCCATCCGCCACACCGCGTCGACGGTTTCGCGTAGATCGGTGGGGGACACGTGCCTATTGTGCCGAGATGGACACCGCGCGCGTCGAGGCACTGCTCGCCCGTCACCGCCGCGTGATCCTGGGCATCACGGGCCCGCCCGGTGCGGGCAAGACACGGGTCGCCGAAGAGATCGCCTCGACATTCGATGACGCCGTTCACCTGCCGATGGATGGCTTCCATCTCGCCGATGTCGAACTGCGCCGACTCGGTCGCCTCGACCGCAAGGGTGCGATCGACACCTTCGACGCCTACGGATACCTTGCGCTGCTCGACCGTATCCGTCGTCAGCCGAAGCAGACGGTGTACGCGCCTGCGTTCAACCGCGACATCGAGCAGCCGGTCGCGGGCAGCATCGCCGTACCGCCTGACGTGAGACTCGTTGTGACCGAGGGCAATTACCTGCTCGACGACGATGACCCATGGCCCGCGATCGCGGCGAGACTGGACGAGGTGTGGTTCGTCGACGTCGCGCCCGAGGAGCGTCATCGCCGCCTGGTGGCGCGGCACATCCAGTTCGGCAAGTCGCGCGAGCAGGCCGAGGCGTGGGTGCGCACCGTCGACGAGCCCAACGCCGCGCGCGTCGAAAAGCGCCGCCCCAGCGCCGATCTGGTGGTCACCCTGTAACCGCGTGGGCCCCCGCGAAGCTGGGGACAGACGCAAAAGTGCCCTCATTTAGGGATTTCGGGGTACTTTTGCGTCTTCTCGCGCGAAGGAATCAGCCGACGGCGCGGCCGGCCCCCTCCCAGAACTGCGCGCGGACGGCCTTCTTGTCCGGCTTGCCCAGTGCGGTCACCGGTACCGAGTCGACGACGATCACCTGCTTGGGCGACTGCACGGAACCCTTGCGCTCCTTGACCGCGGCCTGGATCTCCTCGGTGACCTTCGCGACCGCCTCGTCGTCGCTCGGCGCGTCGGGCCGCAGCACGATGACCGCGGTCACAGCCTCGCCCCATTTCTCGTCCGGAGTGCCGATGACGCAGACCTGCGCCACCGAAGGGTGTTCGGCGACAACATCTTCCACCTCACGCGGAAACACGTTGAAGCCGCCGGTGACGATCATGTCCTTGGTGCGGTCGACGATGTACCAGAAGCCGTCCTCGTCCTCGCGGGCCAGGTCGCCGGTGTGCATCCAGCCGTCCCTGAAAGTCTGCGACGTCTCGTCAGGTCGGTTCCAGTAGCCGCCGGACACCAGCGGGCCGCTGACGCAAATCTCGCCGACCTCACCTTGGGCGACCTGATTGCCGTCGGCGTCGAGCAGCGCGGTGCGGCAGAACACCGTCGGCCGCCCGCACGACGTCAGCCGCTTCTCGTCGTGATCGCCCTTCGGCAGATAGGTGATGACCATCGGCGCCTCGGACTGGCCGTAGTACTGCGCGAAGATCGGGCCGAACCGGTCGATCGCCTCCCGCAGCCGCACCGGGTTCATCGCCGATGCGCCGTAGTACACCGTCTCCAGCGACGACAGGTCGCGGGTGTGCGAATCGGGATGATCCATCAGGGCGTAGATCATCGACGGCACCAGCATCGTCGCCGATATCTTCTGCTCCTCGATGGTCTTGAGCACCTCGGCCGGATCGAATTTCGTGAGCACCACGAGCTCGCCGCCCTTGATGATGGTCGGCGCGAAGAACGCCGCGCCCGCATGCGACAGCGGCGTGCACATCAGGAACTTCGGCCGCTCCGGCCACTCCCACTCGCACAGTTGGATATTGGTCATCGTGGAGATCGACTGCACCGTGCCGATGACGCCCTTCGGCTTGCCGGTCGTGCCACCGGTGTAGGCCATGCCGCCGATGTGATCCGGCGGCAGGTCGGCGGCGACCAACGGCTTCGGCGAGAACTTCGCCGCCTCCGCGGTCAGGTCGACGGCGACGTCGGCCAGTTCGTCGGGGACGGGCCCGATCGTCAGCACCTGCTTCAGGCCCGGCACCTTCTCAAGCAGTCCCTTGGCCCGCTCGATGAACATCGGGTTCGGATCGATGATCAGCGAGCTGACTCCAGCGTCGTTCAACACATACGCGTGGTCGTCGAGCGAACCGAGAGGGTGTAGTGCCGTGCGGCGGTAGCCCTGCGTCTGGCCCGCACCGAGAATCATCAGCACCTCGGGCCGGTTCAGCGACAGCAGCCCGGTCGCGACGCCCGATCCGGCGCCGAGCGCCTCGAACGCCTGAATGTACTGGCTGATGCGCTCGGCAAGCTCGCCGCCGGTCAGGGTGGTGTCGCCGAGGAACAGGACCGGCTTGTCCTTGTGCCGCTTAAGGGCGCCCACCGTCAGATGGCCGGAGTGGAGGGGGTGACGCAGCAGCGAGTCGGTCATGCCTAGAGATTAGAACGTGTTACAGAAATGGTTTCAAGGGCCGGGTAATCGGGCTCTCGTAAAGACGATGAGTGAGCAGCTACTACGGGAGACGATCCTGCGCATGGCCGAGGAACGCGGACCGTCGAAGAGCATCTGCCCGTCGGACGCGGCGCGTGCGGTCGGCGGCGAGAAATGGCGTGACCTGATGGACGACGCCCGCGACTCCGCGCGCGAGCTGGCTCGCGAGGGCGCGGTCGTCGTCACCCAGGGCGACGACGTCCTCGACCCGGACGCCACGTAGCGATTTCGGCGCGCTGACGCTCGCTCAGCGTCGGTTTACGCGCCGAAAACACCAGTCAGCCACCGAACTTGTCAGCCTCCGCCCGCGCCTGTGCCGCGATTTTCTCGGCCAGCTCGGCCTTCCACTGGATTTCCTTCGCGATCCACGGGTTGTCGACGGGAAACTCGTCGGTGTCGTGCACCCGCCGCACCTCGAGCTTGACGCCCTTGCCGAGCGGCACCTTCTTCGCCCATTGCTTGGCCTCTTCCTTGGAGGAAACGTCGAGGATCCAGAAGCCGTTGAACAGCTCCTTGGCCTCGGTGTACGGCCCGTCTGTGACCACAGGCGGGTCGGAGTCGAAGTCGACGACGAATCCTTCCTCCGGTCCGGTCAGACCCTCACCGGCCAGCAGCACGCCGGCCTTGATGAGTTCCTCGTTGAAGCGGCCCATCGACTCGATGACCTCGTTGAAGTCGATGTTCATCTCCTGCATCGCGGCCTCGGCCTCGGGGGTGGACCGCATGATCAGCATGTAGCGCGACATCTTCTGTCTCCTTCTATCCGTGTTGAAGGGGCGCGTCCATCGTGCCCTCGATGACACGTCGAACGGCAACCCCGGAAATCGACAAGGCCCGAAAAGACTTTGAAAGTTCCCGCCGGAACAGATCGCCGATCTCGACGTGCGCGCGACCTATCTCGCAGGCAGAAGGTCTACGGGTCCGGCTGGGCGAAGATTCGCTCGAGCCGTTCGCGGTCTCGGGGGCTGAGGCCGACATCGCGGGTGTTGGGCCATTCATCGATGTTTATCATCGTTTCCTCGCACCAGTCGATGAGCAGCCGGTAGAACTTGTCGAGAAAGACCGCCATCGGTACGACCAGGTGAAGCCGATGTGGGAACGGCCCGCCGGTGTCGAGCACGTCTTTGATGACCTCGTAGCCCTCGACGTGGAATTGGCGCGCCTGTCGGGTGGTGGCTTCCAGCGTCTCGCGCAGACGTTCGGCTGAGGTCTGGTCGCCGAGGAACATTCGGAGGAACGCCTCGATCTCGACGACCGGCGGGGCGGGCTCGGTGTCGAACCACTGCGCGAGCGCCGTGCGGCCTTCGGGAGTGATCGTGTAGAGCGTTCGCTGCTTGCGCGGACCCTCGACGGTCTCGGCGGTGGCGTGGCCGCGGTCGACGATCCGCTTGAGCTCGGCATAGAGGTGCGCATCGGAGCGTGGCCAGTAAAAGCGCAGGCCGCGGCGGATCTGGGCGACGATCTCGTACGCACTCCATGTTTTGATCCCGAGCAGCCCGAGGAGCGCGAACGATGTGGTGGTCGGCTTCGATGGCATGTGGTTGACATTACTCCAATGTGGAGTATCTTAAGCTCCACACTGGAGTAGGGAGGTTGCTGGATGAACGACACACACGTCCTTGCGATCGTTGACACCGATCGCGACGAGTTGAGATGCCGCATCGACGAGATGCGCCAGCGGTTCTACCGGCTGGCCTTGTCCGCTGACCCTGACGCCAGGCACTCGACGTCTGAGTGGACCGTCCAGCAGATCGTGGCCCACGTGGTTTCGATCGCGAACCGATACGAATCCTTCGCCGAGACGGGCGAATTCCGGCGCGCCAAGGACCCCGCCGACCTGGACCGGATCAATCGGGAGGAGATGGAGGCGCTGCTGGCGCCAGTTCCCGACCTCGTCGACCGGCTGAAGGCCATCGAACCGGAGATGGACGAGTTATGCGACAACCTGCCGGATGACTTCACTGCCGAATTCCACTTCGGCGTGCCGGTGTCGGGAATCGTCGCGCAGATCAACTGGCTCTTCGAGCTCATGTTCCACGGCGAGGACATCGCGCGAGCCGTTGGTCGGCCGTGGGCAGTTCGTGAGCGCGACATGTTGTTGGCGCTGCGCGAGGCGGCAGAAGTTCTTCCGGCGTACGTTCGCCCAGAAGCCGCCCGCCGCAACGACATCTGCGTCGAGCTGCGGATCCCCGGCGCACGCCCCTATGTGATTCATGTTCACGACGGAACTGCCGAGATGCGCGACCGTCGGCCTGGAGACCGCCCAGACGCCGTCCTCAAGGCGCCCGCATCCACCATGACCAGGATGCTGATGGGCCGCATCGGCCCGGTCGCCGCAACACGGCTCGACCTGCGTATCGCCGGCGGTAGACGACCCTGGAAGGCGATGAAGCTGCAATCCTGCTTCGTGACGGCCTGACTCGTATCAGCCCGCGACGGGAACCGCGATTTCGTTGCGGCGCAAAAACGGCACCGTCCACGGCGGGTCGTAGAACCAGGCGACGGGCTCGCCGACGACATCGATGCGCTTGTCCCGCAATATCTCCAGCAGTTCGTTGGTCTTCGCAGAGACGGCAGCGGCGCTGCGGTCGCCGCTGAAGCGCAGCACCGCCACCGTCTCTCCCGGAACGGTGACGAGCGTGACGTCGTCACTGTCCGGCTTCGGCAGGGTGTCCAGTGACCACTTCGACGGCATGAAGAACCGGATCGTCAACCTGTCGTCGGACTGCCTGCTCTGTGCGACCGGCGCCGTCATCGCGATTTCGTCGCCGTTTCGACCACCTTGCTGCGCGACCGGTGCGGTCATCGCGATCTTCTCGTCGCGGTGGTTCGCGCCGAAGATGTAGGACGCCAGCCGGCGGAAGCAGATGCTGCGGGCACGGTCCTCGTCCGCGGCGACGGTCGTCTCCGCCGCGATCCGGGGACCGTACTGCCGCAGCTCGACACCGTCGCCGACCGGCGTGGCGAGGTAGTGAGGCTCCTCGGTACCAACTCGAATCCCGAAGATCGACATCGCCGACTCGGCGACCTGGACCGGAATTTGCGCTATTCGCATGATGTCCTGTGCTCCTGCCTGAGTGGGGCGCCGCCTGACAGAGGGGTGATGGCGGAACCGTCAGGCGACGCCCATGGCTCGCTGCGAGCCGCCGGGCCTGCCTAGTCGTCGGCGGCGGCTGTTTGGTTGGTCTGCTTCGCGGTGGCGCCGGACGACGGTTTGCCGACTGCCGATGCCGCCGTCGACCCCAGCGGATTCGGGATGCCGATGTTGGCGACGCCGATGTTGTTGTCGCCCGTGTTGAAGGCGCCGACATTTCCGCTGCCGCTGTTGAAGAAGCCGGCGATGGCATAGCCGGTGTTACCGATGCCGACATTGCCTGCGCCCCGGTTGTTGATGCCGCCGTTGAACGCGCCCTGGTTGCCGGAGCCGAAGTTGCGTGATCCGACGTTGTTCGTGCCGAAGTTGCGGGATCCGACGTTATTGGCGCCGACGTTGAAGTCGCCGTTGTTGCCGACGCCGGTGTTGAAATTGCCGGCGTTTCCCGCGCCCAGGTTCGGTGCACCGGTCAGCAGGCTGAGCTGCACACCGGGCGGGACGACTGGTGCGGGTGGCAGTGCCGAGCGCACCGCGACGGCCGGCGCTACCGCGAGGCCGGCGGCACCGGCAATCGCGTTGCCGACACCCAGGAGCGCTCCCGACCCGATGCTCGGCGGCGGCAGAAGATCGGCGAGCGCGCCCAACGCGACGTCCGGTGATGCGGTTTGCGGCGTGGCGACAGGCGCCGGGTTGCCGCGGTCGGGGTGATGGCGATGACACCGGCGCCAACGGCGGCGACGCCCGCGGCCAGGATGGAACGAAGGGCAACTTGCATGGCACACCTCACGATTCAGCGGCAGTTGAGCAAATGAGCTTTTCCCCCTGACGCCGTTTTCAACGCGCGGATTTTCTTACCGAAGATTGACCGAAGTATGACGTGCGGAATGATCGAGCCATGCCGTCGCTAGCGGATATCGTCGATCGGCTGCACGTCGTCGCCCTTCCGCTGCGGGTGAGGTTCCGCGGCATCACGGTTCGCGAGCTCGCGCTCATCGACGGCCCCGCCGGCTGGGGCGAATTCGGCGCGTTCCTCGAATACGGACCACTCGAGGCTGCTGCCTGGCTCGCCGCAGCCATCGAGGCCGCTTACAGCCCATCGCCGGCTACCCACCGCGACCGCATACCGATCAATGCGACCGTGCCCGCGGTCACCGCCGCGGAGGTACCCGACGTGCTGGCGCGGTTCCCCGGCGCGCGCACCGCCAAGGTGAAGGTCGCCGAGCCGGGTCAGACCCTCGCCGACGACGTGGCCCGCGTCGACGCCGTGCGCCGGCAGGTGCCGACCGTGCGCGTCGACGCCAACGGCGGGTGGAGCGTCGCCGAGGCCGTTGAAGCGGCCAAGGCGCTGACCGCAGGCGGACCGCTCGAGTACCTCGAACAGCCCTGCGCCACCGTGTCCGAGTTGGCCGAACTGCGCCGCGCCGTCGACGTGCCGATCGCCGCCGACGAGAGCATTCGCAAGGCCGACGACCCGCTGCATGTCGTGCGGTCGGGCGCCGCCGACGTCGCCGTGCTCAAGGTCGCGCCGTTGGGCGGCGTCGGCGTGGTCCTCGAGATCGCTGGGAAGATCGACATCCCGATCGTGGTGTCCAGCGCGCTGGACTCGGCGGTCGGCATCGGCCGCGGTCTGCTGGCCGCCGCGGCACTGCCGGAACTGCGGCACGCATGCGGGCTGGGTACCGGCGGCCTCTTCGTCGACGATGTCGCCGAACCGCTGGTGCCCGTCGACGGATATCTGCCCGTCGCCGCGGTCACTCCCGATCCGGCCCGGCTGGCCGCGTTGGCTGCGCCTGCCCAGCGCCGCCAGTGGTGGATCGACCGAATCAAGGCCTGCCTCGAATCAGGGCGCGCAGATCTCGTGACCCATCAGCAGGAACGGCCATAGCGCCGTCGTCGCTCCGAACGCGCCTAGGTCCGACCCCGCGGGAATGCGTGTCTCGAGACTGCTTTCGACCCGCGCCACGTCGTCGGCATTGAGGAACGTCCAGATGATCCCGACAACCAGGTAGGGGATCGCGATCCACATCGCGAATTCGAGCATCGCTTCGATGCTCACCTTCCGGCTCAGCAGCCGACGCAGACCGGTCACCGTCACACCAGCGCACTGTGGGCACGAGCGCGCCTGCGGACGTCGGCCAGGACGATGAAGCTGCCGCCTTGGCGCAGGAACACCGGGAGGAACCGGTTAACGAACGCCACGAGCAGAAACAGCCATTCGAAGCGGCGCTGCCTACCTCGACTCCAGGTCACGCCGAGCGCATCCCGGAACACCGGAGCCAGAAAGCCTACGGTGAGGAACTTCAGCAGCGGCCGGAAGGGCAGCCCGAGAAGGGGATTGATCATTCGCAGGTTGACCAGTTCCATCAGGTAGTCGCGCACCGGCGGGTCGATGGCCACCTTCTTGCAGGCGTCGTCCCAGTACTTGTCGAAGTCGACGCGGGTGGCCGGCCACTGGTCCTCGGTGACCTGCAATGTGGTGCCCAAGGTCCATGCCGAGCGGTAAAACTGTTCCGCTTGTCCCGCGGTCATCTCGCCGCGCAGCAGCTTGTAGGTGTCCTCCAGGCCGACGAAAAGGCATGCCGCAACCCACATCTGGAGATCGCGATCGAACGCGTTGTACTTCACGGGGCTTTCGGCGGTGGAGACCACCTGTCGGTGCGCACCGTCGACCGCCTCGCGGAACGCCGCACGGTCCTCTTCGGAGCCGAACACCGCGACAGCAAGGTACGCAGACGTCGTCCTGAGCCTCTTCCACGGGTGCTTGAGGATGCTGCCGGAGTCGACCTTGCTCTCCGCGACGCCGTAGCCGACGCCCGGAAGGGCCAGCTGCATCACCACGTTGGCCGCGGCGGCGGCGAACGACCAGAAGTCCATCGCGTCCTTCACCGACACCTCGGCGTCGGGATCCCAGCGGGCGGTCCGTCGCCTGACGGATATGCGGGTGATGTCACTCATGTGCCGACCTCACAGGCTCGGCCGCCACATTCCGGCCCGATGATTCGCTCGCAAGTTCGCTCATGCCATGCACACATCCGAGAACAGCAGCACCGGCCAGCTCACGATCGAGCCGAGGAACGACACCGTGCGGTCGATGCCGGAGAGCGTGCCGAGATGGCCGGTGTGCGTCAGCGACCAGATCACGCCGATCACGATGTACGGGACGAGCGCGAGGATGGCCGTTCCGATCCACTCGGCGATCGTCATCTCGAAGGCGAAGAACTTCCGTAGCGTGTCGAGCACCGGCACTATGTTAATGATCATTCCGCTCTGGGCAGGCTCTTCCGCGGTTTCAGGGAGTGCTGTCCTGATTTGTGGGGTACATGGCGTAGACGACAAGCACCCCGGTGGCCAACACTGAGACCGTGACGCGGTCGGTGGTGATCCTCGGCTATCCCGGTGTGCAGGCACTGGATATGGTCGGACCGTTCGACGTGTTCACCGGCGCGACCATGAACCTGGCCGCCCGCAACCGCGCCGACGACGGCTACGACGTCACGATCGCGTCCGCGAACGGAGAGCAGGTCACCACCGGTACCGGCCTCACTCTTGTCGCTCAACCACTGCCCGACCCGCGCGAACCGATCGACACCGTGGTCCTTCCCGGCGGCTGGGGACTCGACGCGGCCCGCCGGAATCCACGGCTCGTCGACTGGGTCACAGCGGTGTCCGGTACGGCCCGCCGCGTCGTCAGCGTCTGCACGGGCGCATTCCTTGCCGCCGAGGCCGGACTGCTCGACGGCTGTCGGGCAACCACGCACTGGGCATTCGCCGACGAGCTGGCCCGCCAATTCCCGTCCATCACAGTCGACCCAGACCCCATCTTCGTGCAGAGCTCACCGTCGGTGTGGACCGCCGCCGGCGTCACTGCAGGCATCGACCTTGCGCTGTCGCTGGTCGAAGCGGACCACGGCACCGAGGTGGCGCAGACGGTGGCCCGCTATCTGGTGCTGTATCTGCGGCGGCCAGGCGGCCAGAGCCAGTTCGCTGCACCGGTGTGGATGCCTCGCGCCAAGCGCGCGCCGATCCGCGACGTGCAGGAAGCGATCGAAGCCGAACCCGGCGCCGCGCACAGCATCTCCGAGTTGGCCCGCCGCGCTGCGATGAGCCCGCGTCATTTCACCCGCCTCTTCACCGACGAGATCGGCGAGGCGCCGGGCGCCTACGTCGAGCGGATCCGCACCGATGCGGCCCGCCGACAACTGGAGGAGACCGACGACACCGTCACCCTCATCGCCGCCCGCTGCGGCTTCGGCACCGCAGAAACCCTGCGCCGCAATTTCGTTCGACGAATGGGCATATCGCCCGACCAGTACCGCAAGACGTTCGCCTAGAGGAGGAAATCATGCAGATCGCCATCGTGTTGTACCCTGGCTTCACCGCGCTCGACTTCATCGGACCCTACGAGAGCCTGCGTATGCTACCCGACGCCGATGTGCGTTTCGTCTGGCACGAGCCGGGCCCGATCACGGCGGACTCCGGCGTGCTGGTCGTCGGCGCGACCCACTCGTTCGCCGAAACACCCTCTCCCGACGTCATTCTCGTACCGGGCGGCTTCACGACGATGGAACATGCTCGCGACGAGAAGGTGCTCGACTGGCTGCGAAGCGCGCACGAGACCGCGACGTGGACCGCGTCGGTGTGCTCCGGATCGATCATGCTTGCCGCCGCGGGGCTGCTGGCGGGCAAGCGTGCCACCTCCCACTGGGCTGCGCTGTCGGCGTTGAAAGCGTTGGGCGTCAAGCCCGTCGGCGACCAACGCATCGTCCACGAAGGTGACATCGTTACCTGCGCGGGCGTCTCGGCGGGTATCGACCTCGGCCTCTGGCTCGCCGGTCAGATCGCAGGCGAGGGCCGTGCCAAGGTCATCCAGCTGTCGATGGAATACGACCCGCAGCCACCGTTCGACTCCGGCCACATGTCCAAGGCGTCGGCCACCACGAAGGCGGGCGCCACCGCGCTGATGAGCAAGGACCTCATCAAGCCCAAGCAGTTGAGAGCCGCGACGGGCCTGCTGTGGGATCACGCGATCGAGCGTGCCAGGGGCAAGCGTCGCAAGAGCCGCACTCGCGTAGCCTCTGCTGGGTGAATCTGGCCTACGACGAAAGAGGCACCGGCGATCCGGTGCTGTTCATCGCCGGTAGAGGCGGCGCGGGCCGCACCTGGCATCTGCACCAGGTTCCCGAATTCGTGCGGGCCGGCTACCGGGCGATCACCTTCGACAACCGGGGGATCGGCGCCACCGAGCAGGCGAGCGGGTTCGGCACCGAGCAGATGGTCGCCGACACCGCCGCGCTGATCGAGAAGCTGGACCTCGACCCCGTCCGCCTCGTCGCGGTGTCGATGGGCTCGTTCATCGCGCAAGAGCTGATGGTGGCCCGCCCGGAACTCGTCCGCTCCGCTGTGCTGATGGCCACACGGGGCCGCCACGACCGCACCCGCGACTTCTTCCGCACCGCCGAACGCGAGCTCGCCGACTCCGGCATCGAGCTGCCTGCGATCTACGACGCGAAGCTGCGGCTGCTGGAGAGCTTCGGACCGGCGACGCTCAACGACGACGCCGCGGTGCGCGACTGGATCGACATGTTCACGATGTGGCCCAACAAGGCGACACCCGGCATGCGGGCCCAGCTCGAGGTCAGCCCGCACGAGAACCGGCTGCCCGCTTACCGAAGTATTACGGCACCGGTGCTGGTCATCGGGTTCAGCGACGACATTGTGCTGCCGCCGCACCTCGCCCGCGAGGTCGCCGAGGCCATCCCCAACGGCCGTTACCTGGAGATTCGCGACGCCGGACACCTCGGCTTCATCGAGAAACCGCAGGTGGTGAACGTAGCGGCGCTCGACTTCCTTGCCGAATAGGCTGTAGTGGTGAACCCATCCACGGCACAGGCCCGTGTCGTCGTCGACGAACTCATTCGCGGCGGCGTGCGCGACATCGTGCTGTGCCCTGGATCGCGCAACGCGCCGCTGGCATTCGCGCTGCACGATGCCGACCGGGAAGGCCGGATCAGGCTGCACGTGCGCATCGACGAGCGGACCGCCGGATTCCTGGCCATCGGCCTCGCGGTGGCCGAGGGCGCGCCGGTGTGTGTGGCGATGACGTCGGGCACGGCGGTCGCCAACCTGGGACCCGCGGTGGTGGAGGCCAACTACGCGCGCGTCCCGCTGATCGTGCTTTCGGCCAACCGGCCCTACGAGCTGCTCGGCACCGGCGCGAACCAGACGATGGAGCAGCTCGGCTACTTCGGCACGCAGATGCGGGAGAACATCAGCCTCGGCCTCGCCCCGGAATTGAGGGGAGCCGCGCCCGGCGAACTCGATAAGTTCAACGCACAGTGGCGATCGGCCACCTGCCGAGTGCTGGTGGCGGCCACCGGTTCTCGCACCGCCAACGCGGGCCCGGTGCAGTTCGACATCCCGCTGCGCGAGCCGCTGGTGCCCGACCGCGACCTCGACCCGTCGACGTCGTACGCGCCACAGGGCCGCCCCGGCGGCAAGCCGTGGACCCACACCCCACCGGTCATGTTCGACCAGCCGCTCGACATAGACCTCACCCCGGACACGGTCGTCATCGCCGGGCACGGCGCGGGCGCGCAGCCGAACCTGGCCGCGCTTCCGACCGTCGCCGAGCCGACGGCCCCGCCCACCGAAAACCCGCTGCACCCGCTGGCGTTGCCGCTGCTGCGTCCGCAGCAGGTGATCATGCTCGGCCGCCCGACGCTGCACCGGCCCGTTTCCGCCCTGCTCGCCGACCCGTCGGTGCCGGTCTTCGCGCTGACCACCGGCCCGCGCTGGCCCGACGTCTCGGGGAACTCGCAGGCCACCGGCACCCGCGCAGTCATCTCGGGCGAACCGAATCCAGCCTGGCTGCGGCGCTGCGCGGCGGTCAACTCCCACGCCGTCGCTGCGGTGCGCGACCAGCTTCAGGCGCACCCACTGACCACCGGCCTGCACGTTGCGGCCGCGGTGGCTGACGCCCTGCGCGACGGCGATCAGCTTGTGCTCGGTGCATCGAACCCGGTCCGCGACGCCGCACTGGTCGGGTTGAACCCGCGGGGCATCAAGGTCCGGTCCAACCGCGGCGTGGCGGGGATCGACGGCACGGTGTCCACGGCGATCGGCGCCGCGCTGGCGCACGACCGCACAGGTGGCCGCACGGTTGCGCTGATCGGCGATCTGACCTTCGTGCACGACAGTTCGGGGCTGTTGATCGGGCCGACCGAGCCGACGCCGCGGCAGCTGACGATCGTGGTGTCCAACGACAACGGCGGCGGGATCTTCGAGCTGCTCGAGCAGGGCGACCCTCGGTTCTCCGACGTGTCGTCTCGGATCTTCGGCACCCCGCACGACGTCGACGTCGGCGCGCTGTGCCGGGCTTATCACGTGGACAGCAGACAGATCGAGGTCGACGATCTCGCCGCTGCGCTCGACGAACCGTTCGACGGCATGCGGGTGCTGGAGGTGAAGGCCGACCGGTCGTCGCTGCGGGCGCTGCACGCGTCGATCAAGGCGGCGTTGTGATCGATCGGGTCAAGCGACTGGTGCGCAGCGTAGTCCCACAAGTGATCCCGCACCTGTACGGCCAGCCCGACGAGACCCGCACCGAACGCACCTTCCGCCGCATGCGAATCGGCGTCGTCATCGTGGCCTGTCTGGTGACGTTGCAGTCGCTGCTTCTGGTGTTCGGTGCGTGGCGCAACGACCGGCAGATCGAGGGCAACATGGGGGTAGCCGCCGCCGAGGTGCTCAGTGCGGGGCCGCGCCGTTCCACGATCGAGTTCGTCACCCCCGACCGTGTCACCTATCGGCCCGAGCTCGGGGTGCTGTATCCCTCCGAATTGGACACGGGCATGCGGATTTACGTCGAGTACGACAGAGCCAACCCCGATCTCGTTCGGGTGCAGGACCGCAATGCGGCGCTGGCCATCATTCCGGCCGGGTCGATCGCCGTCGTGGGCTGGTTGGTCGCCGGTGCGGCGTTGATGGGGTTGACGTTCTTCGAACGCAGGCTGGCGCGTCAGGCCGAGGCCAGCAGGTTGTTCAGCCAGTCGTCGTCGTGAATGTCGACCTTCTCCTGGGTATCGAGGTCGTAAACTGTTGGCGTGCCTGTGCTTATCGGGTCGATGCCGATGAGCGCGCCGTAGTTGTAGGCGCCCATCTCCTCGATGTCGATCTGGTCGGCGGTGTCGCCTGCGCCGATGCGGCCCGCGACGTCGTCGGGTAGGCCCGATTCCTGTGCCATCTTCGCCATCTGGTTGTCGCTCGGTCCAGGCCCGCCGGGTTCCTGGTGGGCCCAGAGGTCTTCGACGAAGCTCTGGAACTCCGGGCCCGAGGCCATGTCGTTCTCGTCGGAAGCCTCGGGCGCTCCGACGGCGAGGAACAGCGCGTTGGCGACCCGCACCGAATGCTGGTCGGTGCTCGGGTCGTCCAGGAAGGTCAGCGGACGGTAGGTCACCGCGAGGTCGCCGATATTGATGTGTCGCTTGATGTCGTCGCCGAAAGCGGCCTGCAGGTCGGCGCAGTGGGTGCACTGCGGTTCGGTGTACAACTCGATCTGCACCGGGGCGTCGGGATAGCCCGCCACGATGCCGTAGCCGTCTTCGCTCAGGCCGAGCGGAGGTTTCGTGGGATCGACGGTCGCAGTCCCGGTGACCTGGCTGGTGCAGCCGGCCGCGCCGAAGAGCATCGCCGCCGTCACCGCCGCGACCGCGCGGGAAACTCGCATGTCAACCGCCCTTCCTTTCGCGCAGGATACCCGCACACGGGCCCCCTTGTTCTGGGCGATCGGCACGAGAACTTCGCGTGTCGTATCCCCGCAGGCAACCCTGCCGACAGCCGCTGATGCCACCATCTCGGTGTGCGCGTTGGGATCGTCGCAGAGTCCTTCCTTCCGAATGTCAACGGCGTCACCAACTCGGTGCTTCGGGTGATCGACCATCTCCGCCATCACGGCCACGAGGTCCTTGTCATCGCACCGGACACACCTCGCGGCGAACCCGCCGCCGACCGCGTTCACGAAGGCGTCCGTATTCACCGGGTGCCGTCGCGGATGTTTCCGAAGATCACCTCCCTGCCGCTGGGCGTCCCCCGGCCGCGAATGGTGAGTGTCCTCAAGGGTTTCGACCCCGACATCGTGCATCTGGCCTCGCCTGCACTGCTCGGTTGGGGCGGCATGCACGCCGCGCGCCGCCTGGGCGTGCCGACGGTGGCGATCTTTCAGACAGACGTGGCCGGTTTCGCGCAGAGCTATGGCATCGGCTTCACCGCGCGGGCCGCATGGGCGTGGACCCGGATGGTGCACAGCCGGGTCGACCGCACTCTGGCACCGTCGACGGCCGCCGTGGATAACCTTGTCGCTCATCGCATTCCTCGCGTGCAGAAGTGGGCTCGCGGCGTCGACATCGCCGGGTACGCGCCCTCCGCGCGTGACGAGCGGCTGCGCAGTAAGTGGTCACCCGATGGCAAGCCGATCGTCGGCTTCGTCGGCCGCCTCGCTCCCGAGAAGCATGTCGAGCGGCTTGCGGTGCTTGCGGGCCGCGACGATCTCCGGCTCGTCATCGTCGGCGACGGTGTCGACCGAGCCAAGCTCGAGGCCGCCTTGCCTGGAGCGGTTTTCACCGGCGCGTTGTACGGCCCGCAGTTGGCCACCGCCTACGCCAGCATGGACGTCTTCGTCCACCCCGGCGAGCACGAGACGTTCTGTCAGGCCGTGCAGGAGGCGATGGCCTCGGGTCTACCGGTCGTCGCCCCCGATGCAGGGGGGCCACGAGATCTGGTGGCGCCCATGCACACCGGGCTTCTGCTGCCGGTCGCCGAGTTCGAAGATCGGCTGTCGACCTCGGTGGACCACCTGCTCGACGAGCGTCAGCGCTACTCGGTGGCAGCTCGCCGCAGCGTGCTCGGCCGTACCTGGCCGGCGATCTGCGACGAGCTGATCGGCCACTATGAGGCGGTGCTGGGCACTCGCGGCGTCAAGGCCGCCTGAGTATCAGGCGCCCAGCGTGCGCTGGATATCCGGCTTCATCGCGGTGAGCTGTGCGTTCCAATAGCCCCAGCTGTGCGTGCCGTTGGGCGGGAAGTTGAACGTGGCATTGCCCCCGCCGGCCGCAGTGTAGGCGTCCTGGAAGGCGACGTTGCTGTTCTTGGTCAGCCCCTCGAGGAACGTCGCCGGCAGATCCGCTCCGCCCAGCTCGGTCGGGGTGCCGTTGCCGGTGTAGACCCACAGGCGGGTGCCGTTGGCGGCCAGTGTGCCCGCCTGCAGCGTCGGGTCGTTGCGCTGCCACGCCGGGCCGCCGCCGGGACCCCACATCGCGGTGGCGTCGAAACCGCCCGAGTCGCGCATCGCGAAGCCGATCAATGTCGGCCAGACCCCCTGCGACGGGTTCAAGAAGCCCGACAGCGATCCCGCGTAGCGGAACTGGTTCGGGTGGTAGGCCGCGAGGATCAACGCCGAGTTACCCGACATCGACAGGCCGACGACGGCGTTGCCGCTCTGCGAAATGCCCTTATTGGCTGCCAGGTAAGCGGGCAGCTCGGACGTCAGGAATGTCTCCCACTGGTAGTTGTATGTAGTGCCGTTGCCGACGGCCGGTGACTGCCAGTTGGTGTAGAAGCTCGACATTCCGCCGACGGGCATCACCACGGACACCCCGGACTGGAAGTAGGTCTCGAACGCCGGCGTCTCGATGTCCCAGCCGCTGTTGTCGTCGCGGGCCCGCAACCCGTCGAGCAGATAAAGGGCCTTGGACCCGCCGCCCTGGAACTTGACCGGAATGTCGCGGCCCATCGAGGCCGACGGCACCATCAGCGTCTCGACCGGAAGGCCGGGTCGGGAGTATGCCGCCGCGGTCGCCGATCCACCGGCGACAGCGATCAGGCCCGGCAGCATGAGCGCCGCCACCACGCCGGCCATCAGCCGACGGAGCCAGTTGTGGGTAGTCATTTTCTTGCACATCCTTCTCAAGGCGGATTGGTTCCGCTGATTAGTCTATTGAGTGGTGTCGCCTGCGATGAGGCTCGGTGCCCGTGAGGCACGCGGCTTCTTCGCGTCCACTGTTAATTCGCACGGGTGTCTGTTCCCGTTAGCAAACGGGCGAATCATTACGAATTTGTTATCAACGCCACACTCTCAACCCTGGGCGAGCTCGGAAACCGGCTGCCATTGTTCCCAGGCCAGAGCACCGCGCATTCCCGGTCTACGGAACCTCAAAGGTAGCGTCACGGACGTGAACAGGGCGTCGCTGGACAAGGACCCGCGCGAGGTGGCGTCGATGTTCGACGCGGTCGCCCGGCGCTACGACCTCACCAACACGGTGTTGTCGTTGGGCCAGGACCGGTTCTGGCGCCGTGCGACCCGGTCCGCGCTCCGCATCGGTTCCGGCGACAAGGTGCTTGACCTGGCGGCGGGCACGGCGGTGTCGACGGTGGAACTGGCGCGCTCCGGGGCGTGGTGCGTGGCCGCGGACTTCTCGGTCGGCATGCTTTCCGCGGGCCGGAGGCGCGACGTGCCGAAGGTCGCAGGCGATGCGACGCGGCTGCCGTTCGCCGACGGCGTGTTCGACGCGGTGACCATCAGCTTCGGGCTGCGCAACGTGGTCGACCATGGGGCGGGGCTGCGCGAGATGGCGCGGGTGACGCGGCCGGGCGGACGGCTGGTGGTCTGCGAGTTCTCGACGCCGACGAACAAGCCGTTCGCGACTGTGTACAAGGAGTACCTGATGCAGGCGCTGCCGCGGATCGCGCGGAAGGTGTCGTCGAACCCCGACGCGTACGTCTATCTGGCCGAGTCGATCAGGGCCTGGCCCGACCAGGCGCAACTCGCGCACCGGATCGCCGAAGCCGGCTGGTCTACCGTGCGCTGGCGCAATCTCACCGGCGGGATCGTCGCCCTCCACGCTGCTGTGAAGCCGTCGCGCTAGGGTCGCAAAATGCACGGTCGCCTAGCGGATCCCCGCACCACACTCGGTACGGATCCGCGGGCCGATCCCCGCATGGTCCGCGCGCTTGCCCCGTTCGGGCTCGACGGCCACATGCCGGTGCCGTCTGCGACGCCCGATTCACCGCTCGAGGACAGACTCGCCGCCGTCGCCGCGACGGAGACGCGAATGGGTGCGGTGCTCGAGGCGTTGGCGCAGAACCTGCCCAGCCCCACCGGCGTCGCCACCATGGCGACGACGATCACCGGGGTCGACGGCAACGACATCGCGCTGTACATCACCCACCCGATTCCGGCCGGGGGCGACCTGCCCGGTGTCGTGCACTTCCACGGCGGCGGGATGGCCATCAACAGTGTCACCGACACCAGCTATACGCGGGTGCGCGAAAACCTCGCTGCGACAGGGCTTGTGGTGGTCGGAGTGGAGTTCCGCAATGCCGGTGGACGGCTGGGACCGCACCCGTATCCGGCGGGGATCGACGACTGCGCGTCCGCTCTGCGGTGGACGTATGCCAACCGTAGCGACCTCGGCATCAGCCACCTGATCACGTGCGGCGAGTCCGGTGGCGGGAACCTGGCGCTGACCACGCTGCACAAGGCGAAGCGGGAGGGCTGGCTGAACGAGATCGCGG
The DNA here is from genome assembly GCF_002968285.2 of Mycobacterium sp. ITM-2016-00318. NCBI lineage: Bacteria > Bacillati > Actinomycetota > Actinomycetes > Mycobacteriales > Mycobacteriaceae > Mycobacterium > Mycobacterium sp. ITM-2016-00318. The sequence continues at coordinate 687,375 of NZ_CP134400.1, forward strand.
GCGCCTACGCGCAATGCCCGCTGCTGTCCGGCCGGTGGTACGAGCAGCCTGACGACTTGCAATCGCTGAAGGAGAATGACGGCTACTTCCTCACGCGCGAAATCATGGGGCTCGCGGGTTCGGTGTACGACCCGACGGGCGAGCACTCGCACGACGGCGCCTGCTATGCGGGACAGGCGACCGACGAGGAGCTCAGTGGGCTTCCGCCGCATGTCATTTCCGTCAACGAGATAGATCCCCTGCGCGACGAGGGGCTGGTCTACTACCGCAGGCTGGTGCGCGCCGGTGTGCCCGCGGTCGGCAGGATCGTCGCGGGTACGGGCCACGGCTGCGATCTGCTGCTTGGCGGTTACCTGCCGGAGGTGTTCGCGGCCACCATCCGCGACGTCAACGGCTTTGCCAACTCGCTCGCCTGAACCCTCGCGACTAGGCGAGGTTGCGCCACACAAGCAAGCTCTCGGCGCCGACGGAGGGGTGGTGCGTCTGCTGGAAGTTGCGACCACCCCGTCGGAAGGTGGCGATGACCGCGGCGGGTACCGCGTGCTCGGGCAAAGGCGTTGACAACCAATCGCATCGACGCACATGAACGAGGTCGACGGCGGATGCGTCGTCATCATCGTCATAGAAGTAGCGGCCGTTGATGCGGCCGAGCCAGTACAGCCCGTCCGGGTCGCGGGTCCAGACGAACGAACCGTCATCGACATCGCGGAAACGTTCGATGCGGCGCATCAGGCGTTCGTCCGACGGCTCGCGGCGACCGCCGAAGCCGCACAGACCGCGCGATAACGCCCGCTCGATCGTCGCCCCGAAGTCGACGTCATCGCGACGCGACCGCATCGGCGCTCGGTAGACCGCCCCAGACCCGCTCGCCTGCACAGGAGACATCAGCTGAACGGGGGGCGATGGTCCAGGCGCCGTGAGCCCGCACCCGCACGCCGCCAAATGCGTGCGATCCAGTCCGCGTCCTCGTCGGTGACGAGGTTGGCCATCACCCGCACGGCGATGTTCATGACGAACTTCGACCGCATCGCGATCGGACCCGTGGCCGGCAGGAAACGCGGAATCGTCAGCAGCAGCCCGAGCCTGCGCGCGACCGAGAACCCGCGCGCATAGTGCTGCTGTAGAACAGACGGCCACGCCGACGTCAGGTCACCCGAGCCCAGCATCTCCGCGGCCAGCCTGCCGGTCTCCAGCCCGTAGTCGATGCCCTCGCCGTTGAGCGGGTTCACGCAGGCCGCGGCGTCGCCGATCAGCATCCAATTCGGGCCGGCCACGCCCGACACCGCGCCGCCCATCGGCAGCAGCGCCGAGAGCCCCAGCCGGGGCTCGCCTTCGAAGCCCCATTCCTTACGCCTCAGTGACGTGTAGTACGACATCAGCGGCCGCAGCGCGGCGTCGGCGGGCCGCTTCGACGTCGCCAGTGCGCCGACGCCGATGTTCACCTCGCCAGTGCCCAGCGGGAAGATCCAGCCATAGCCCGGCAGTACCTCGCCGTCGGGCGAGCGCAGTTCCAGATGCGACGTGATCCACGGTTCGCCGGCGCGCGGCGTCGCGATGTATCCGCGGATCGCCACGCCGTACACCGTCTCCTTGTGCCACTCGCGGCCCAGCACGCGACCGAGCGTCGAGCGTGCGCCGTCGGCGACGATCAGGTGCTCGCACCCGACCTCGGCGCCGGTATCCAGCAGTACCGAAGCGACACGACCCGACGAATCATGGCGCACCTCAGCGGCTTTGGCGCCCAGCATCATCTTTGCGCCGTCATCGACTGCGACCATCCGGATGCGGTCGTCGAGCTCGGTGCGCGGTACCGCGCTGCTGGTGACCGGGAACGACGGACCCGGCCACGGGATCTCGACGTCGGCGCCGAACCCCGACATCCGCAGACCGTGGTGCGCGATGCGCCCGTCGAGCCACGGCCCGAGGCCGAGCAGTTGCATCTCGGCGATGGCCCGGGGAGTGAGCCCGTCGCCGCACGCCTTGTCGCGCGGGAACTGGGCGGAGTCGATCACCAGCACGTCGCGGCCGCTGCGGGCGGCCCATGCGGCTGCGGCCGACCCCGCAGGCCCGGCGCCGACCACGACCACGTCAGCCTGCGCAGATCCCCGAGTCGCTCCGCTCCTGCCCGCCGGTGTGCCCATGCTTCCCAGTATGTTGGCAGGGTGAGGACACCGGCGAGCGTGGTGGCGGGAGTGGACTTCGGCGATCCCGCGTTCGCGCAGGATGTCCGCGAAGGCGTGGCCCGCATCGAAGACCTGATGTCCACTGAGCTGGGCAAAGCCGATGAGCTGATGGCCGAGGCGGTGCAGCACCTGTTCCAGGCCGGCGGCAAGAGGTTCCGCCCACTGTTCACCGTGCTGTCCGCGCAGCTCGGTCCCGAGCCCGACAACTGGCAGGTCACCGTCGCGGGTGCGGTCATCGAGCTGGTGCACCTGGCCACGCTGTACCACGACGACGTGATGGACGAGGCGCAGGTGCGCCGCGGTGCACCCAGCGCCAACGCCAGGTGGAGCAACAACATCGCGATCCTGGCGGGCGATTACCTGTTCGCGACGGCTTCGCGGCTGGTGTCCCGTCTCGGCCCCGACGCGGTGCGGGTCATCGCCGAGACGTTCGCCCAGCTGGTCACCGGCCAGATGCGCGAGACGCGCGGCGCCGCCGACCATGTCGACTCCGTCGAGCACTACCTGAAGGTCGTCTACGAGAAGACGGCGTGCCTGATCGCGGCGTCCGGCCGGTTCGGCGGCACCTTCTCCGGCGCCGACGAGGAGCAGATCGAACGGCTGAGCCGGCTCGGCGGGATCGTCGGCACCGTGTTCCAGATCTCCGACGACATCATCGACATCGACAGCGATCCCGACGAGTCGGGCAAGGTGCCCGGCACGGACCTCCGCGAGGGCGTGCACACGCTTCCGGTGCTGTACGCGCTGCGCGAAACCGGTCCGGACGCCGATCGGCTGCGTGAACTGCTGGCAGGTCCCGTGGAAGACGACGATGAGCTGGCCGAGGCGCTGAGCCTCCTGCGTAGGTCGCCGGGCATGGTTGCGGCCAAGGAAACGGTCGCGCGCTACGCCAGGGAAGCCCGCGACGAGCTGGCCAGTCTGCCGGACAGTCCCGGCAGGCAGGCGTTGGCCTCGCTGGTGGACTACACGGTCAACCGCCACGGCTGAGGAACCTCCGATGGCTCGTCGAGCGTTGTGGAGGCGAAGACCTTCCCGCGCACGCGTGGAGGGAAACTTTCAGGAGGACGTTGATGAGCTGGCATTCAGGTGCCAACACGGCCAAGACTTTCTTCCTGCTGGCACTGTTCTCGGGGCTGATCGTTGCCGTCGGTGCAATGTTCGGCAGGAACATCATGTTCCTGGCCGTGCTGTTCGCGATCGGCATGAACGTCTACGTCTACTTCAACAGCGACAAGCTGGCGCTGCGGGCCATGCACGCGCAGCCGGTCACCGAAGTGCAGGTGCCGTTCATGTACAGAGTGGTGCGCGAGCTGGCCACCACCGCGCATCAGCCGATGCCGCGGCTCTACATCAGCGACACCGCCAACCCGAACGCATTCGCGACGGGCCGCAACCCGCGTAACGCCGCCGTATGCTGCACCACCGGCATTCTGCAGATTCTCAACGAGCGCGAACTGCGCGCGGTGCTGGGCCACGAACTGTCGCACGTCTACAACCGCGACATCCTCATCTCGTGTGTGGCGGGCGCGATGGCGTCGGTGATCACCGCGTTGGCCAACCTTGCGTTCTTCGCGAGCATGTTCGGTGGCAACCGCGACGGCGGCACGAATCCTTTTGCCATCCTTCTTGTTTCAATGCTCGGTCCGATCGCCGCGGCGGTCATCAGGATGGCGGTGTCGCGCTCGCGGGAGTATCAGGCCGATCAGTCCGGCGCCGAGTTGACGGGCGACCCACTTGCACTGGCGTCGGCGCTGCGCAAGATCAGCGGCGGTGTGCAGCAAGCGCCGCTGCCGCCCGAGCCGCTGCTGGCCGACCAGGCGCACCTGATGATCGCCAGCCCGTTCCGCGCAGGCGAGAAGATCGGCAAGCTGTTCTCTACCCACCCGCCGATCGAGGACCGGATCCGCAGGCTCGAGGAGATGGCGGGCCGCGGGCCGGGCCAGTACTGACAACTTGCGGATTCGGCGCGTTTGGTCACGGTCAGGGTGACTGCGCGCGCCGAAATCGCATCCTCACTTAGGCTGTTCCGATGCTGAGCAGAACCATCGTGTTGGGCGCTATGGCCATGGCCGTCGTCGGCGCGCCTGCTGTCGCCGCCGCAGACCCGAATGAGCCGCCGCCACCTCCGCCGCCGCCCAACGTGAATGGATGGGCACCGGTCAAGCCGTCGGACTACTCGGTGCTCGGTGACACGGCGTACGCATTCACCACACCCGACGGGTTGTCGTGCATGATCCAGCGCAACGGCGGATATGGGTGCTTCGGCGCGTTGCCCGGCGCTCCCGAAGGGGCGAACCTGGTCAGCGGGCGGATCGCGCAGGCGCCCGGCTTCGCGAACGCGGGCGGAAACCCGTTCGCCGTCGCAGGCGAGATCAAGCCGCTGCCGACTGGCTCGCGGGTGAGCTACAAGACCTTGAGCTGTGGCACAGACGGCGCCGTCACATCGTGCGTAGACAGCAAGAACCAGGCAGGCTTCGTGATCAGCCCCGGCGCGACATGGATTGTGGGCGAGGTCAACCCACTCGTCGACCGGCCCGAGGGAACCAACCCCTACTTCAACTAGCTCAGAAGCCCGACCCGTGCACCTCGTGGCCGGGCTTTTCGGCGGCGAGGCCGCGATAGGCCTGCTCGACGGTTGAGCCGTGGTTGACCACACCGTCGACCTCGCGCGCGATCGGCATCGAGATGCCGTACTTGTCGGCGAATTCCATGATGACGCTGGCCGCTTTGACGCCCTCGGCGACCTGGTTCATCGCCGAAATGATCTCGTCGATCGACTTACCCGCACCGAGCTGCTCGCCGACGTGCCGGTTGCGGCTGCGCTGCGACGTACATGTCACGATCAGATCCCCCATGCCCGCAAGGCCTGCGAACGTGTCGCGGTGCCCGCCCATCGCCTCACCGAGCTTCGACATCTCCCGCAACGCGCGGGCGATCACCATCGCGCGGGTGTTCTCACCGATATTGAGGGAGTAGCCCATGCCGACGGCGATCGCGTAGACGTTCTTCAACGCCCCCGCCATCTCGACACCGACGACGTCGTCGGTGGTGTAGGTCCGGAATCGCTGAGTGCGGAACAGGTTTGCGAGGTTGGCGGCCAGGTGCTGGTCCGGCATCGCGAGCACCGCAGCCGCGGCGTATCCCTCGGCGACCTCGCGGGCGATGTTCGGCCCGGCCAGAATGCCCGCCGGATGCCCCGGCAGCACCTCGTCGACGATCTCGCTCATCCGGTAGTTCGTGCCCTGCTCGAGACCCTTCACCAGCGACACCACCGGCACCCACGGCCGCAGTTCCTTGGCAAGCTGCTCCAGCACAGCGCGGAAGCCGTGCGACGGCACACCCATCACGATGACGTCAGCGGACTCAGCGGCCTCGGAGAAGTCGGTGGTGGCCTGCAGGGTGGGGGACAGCGCCACCTCGTCGCCGAGGTACTTGGTGTTCCGGTGTTTATCGTTGATGTCGTTGGCGGTTTCCTCCGAGCGCACCCACTGCAGCGTCGGTCCGCGCCTGGCGCAGATGGAAGCCACGGTGGTGCCCCAGGAGCCTCCACCGAGTACGACGACTCTGGGTTCGCGTTGAGCAGGTGCCATGGCATCAGCGTATTGCCGACGCATGCCGTTTCACTGGCAGTTGAGAAACTGCGCCGCAGCTGTCCGCGAGGTTAGCCAGGGCGCGCAAATCGGTGCGGAAGACCCCTTCTGACCGCTGGTAGCGTCAATCGCCAGCTGGCAGAAAGGCTCCCCGTGCCTCAACCGATCAAGGTCGATCCGCAGGAGTTGGCGCATCTGGCCGGGCGTATCCGCGACTCCGCCGATGCGTTGCGGGACGGTCATCGATCCACGGCGGCGACGGCCGATGATGCGCAATCCGGCCTCGCGGGCCGCTCGGCGCGGTCGATCGACGGCAGGACCCAGCGGTTGCGGACCGCGACGGCCGAGCTGCACCGGGTGCTGACCTCTCAGGCCGACGCACTGTCGAGCGCAGCGGCGGCCTACGCGAGGACTGAGGAGAACAACCGCGTCCAGGTGGAGTCGCTGGACCCGACAACCCTGTAGCGCCCCGTGTCGTTGACGAGGCCGCCCGCACTCGGGCGCAGCTCTCCACCGACACCGCCAACGGCCTTCCGCGATTTCCCGACTGGACGGGCCCTTCGGCGGAAAGGTCGCCTTGCCCGACGTAGGCTTCGACATACCGGGTTCGCCTGCCTACATCGATCCCGAAGCCGATCGGCCCTCGGAGTCAGTGACCAAAGACCATGCGTTCTAACCGGATTCAGTTGAGCATGGCGATCCTGGGGGTCGCCGTCGCGCTAGGAGGATGCTCGATGTTGCCTCACGAAAAGGAGACGTCGTCGGCGCGACCGCCACTCGCTCCGGTGCAGACACTGTCGGACGCCGACACGATGAAGCAGGTGGTCGAGCCCGCCGCGACGATCGTGGCTGTGGCCGCGCTGCAGGATGTGAGCGCCGGCTTCGACTATGAGGTGTGCAACGACCAGGGCGAGCCGCCGTACCGCGGCAGGGTCGATATGGGCTTCCGGATCCCCGACGACATCGAGCCGAAGAAGTATTTCCAGCAGCTGGCCCAGACGATGGTGACCCGAGGCAACGGATGGTACGACGGCCCGCCGCCGGGCAAGAACCCGTTCGGCACCGTCATCCACACCGACACCGTGTTCGCGGTCATCGGCCAGAACCCGGTCGCCAAGGAAGACGGCTACGTCCACATCTTCGGCGAGTGCCGCAACATGGACGACCATCGCGACGCCGCCAGCGTCAACGTGACCGATCAGGTGGTTGCGCGATAGTCACTCGAAATCGCTGGACCAAGATGGCATGCGCGCTGGCCGGCGTCGCCGTCGTGGCGGTGGGTTGTTTCTCGACGGCGTCCGAGGCGCCGAAGGCCGATCCTTCGAAGCCCACAATCCTGCCCATGCCCGACCCCGCTTCGATGCATCAGGTGATCCTGCCGGCCAGGGAGTTCGTGATCCTCAACCATTTGCAGGACGTCACCGGGACCTTCGGCTGGGTGGCGTGCGGCGGCCAGAACGAAGCGCTGTATTACGGCGAGGTGGAACTGCTGTTCGCGTTCCCCGAGGGCGTCGCCGAAGACCGCTACATCAAGCAGATCGTGAAGATGATGGTGTCGCACGGCTGGATGGACGGTCCGGTGGAAGGGGACCGGTCGTTCGGGACGCTTCTGCACACGAACGAGGTGCGGGCCGCCATCAGTGACGGCGGCGCCGTCTACGGCGAGCTCGGCAAGGTCCGGTTGTCAGGCGAGTGCCGCAACACCAACGACCACCGCGACGACAGCGCCGTCGACATCACCGATCAGCTGACTCAGCGATAGTTGACGAACTGCAGCGCGACGTCGAGGTCTGCCTGCTTGAGCAGCGCGATCACGGTCTGAAGGTCGTCGCGTTTCTTGGAGCTGACGCGGATCTCGTCGCCCTGGATCTGCGCCTTGACGCCCTTGGGGCCGTCGTCGCGGATCAGCTTGGTGATCTTCTTGGCGTTGTCGCTGTCGATGCCCTGCTTGATGCCGCCGGTGACCTTGTAGGTCTTGCCGGAGGCCTGCGGCTCGCCTGCGTCGAACGCCTTCATCGAGATGTCGCGACGGATGAGCTTTTCCTTGAACACGTCGACGGCGGCCTTGACCCGCTCCTCGGTGGACGAGGTGATCGTGATCGCCTCCTCGCCCTGCCATGCGATCGAAGTGTCGGTGCCGCGGAAGTCGTAGCGGGTAGAGAGCTCCTTGGCGGCCTGGTTGAGGGCGTTGTCGACCTCCTGGCGGTCGACCTTGCTGACGACGTCGAAGCTAGAATCCGCCATTGGATTCGGTCCTCCTTCTCGTGCTGACTCGGTTAGTACTATCCCACGCCGCCCAAACCGACATTTCGCAGGGAAAGCCCGAGTAGACGCCTGCAAAACGTCGATTTCGCCGCCAACGCTCGCTCGTTGTACCCTGCTAGGCGCACAAAGGCAGGTTGCCCGAGCGGCCAATGGGAGCGGACTGTAAATCCGTCGGCTTACGCCTACGCAGGTTCGAATCCTGCACCTGCCACTCAGGTCAGACATGAGATTTAGGCATGCTAGGTTTTGCGAACGCAAGAGCAAAGGCGCTTCCTCCCAGCGTTATCCCAGCCCTCCGCGCAACAAGACGTCCTCGCGGCGTTGGCTACCGTGACAACGGCCTAGACCTGTAAACGGCCATTCGAGCGGAACGAGTATGCCTCTCTCCGTTTCAGACCGCTTCAACCTCGGATGGTCGCCACGTCTTTTCGAAGAACCCGTCGAGTGCGGCTCTAGAGGCGGGGTCCCACGAACCAGCCTTCGCCGGGCATGGTCTGGATCCAGTTGTGGCTTCGACGCCGTCGGGTTGTGTCGGTCCGATCCAGTTAGTGCCTGGCGTGACAGGGACGTCGTTGTCAAGCGTTCTCATCGGCACGGATGGTTTGCAGGGCTGCCCGCACGGATCCTCAGTTGTCTAGCGATTCGACTCGTTCGCTGGCGATGACCCGCAACGATGTGCTGGAGTTTTGATCGCTGGCCCGTCGACGCATGTGCGTTGAGCTGTTGCATTGGCACTTGCTGTCGGCGCACTATTGGAGATCATGCTCGACAAGGCCCTGACTCCCGAGGAGGAGCGCCGAACATTCGACGCGGTGCTCGTCCGTGCGCTCACCGATGGACAGCGGTGCTCGTCATGCTCTGGCTTGCATCCCGATGTGCTTGACGCCATCGATGCGGTCGCCGAAGCGTGGCTCAACGAGCCCGCGTCGCTGGCAGCCATTGCGCGCAAGGTGTTCGACGACTGCGCGGGTTCTCCGCGCAAGAACTAGACGTCGGTCCCCGCCGGCGGCCACCGCGACCTGGCCGATCGGCTCGGAGAACAAGTCGGCGGAGACGACATGGGCCGGCGAGTTTCGTTTGGTCGGTCAACCGAGGGCGTGGTCGGCTAGCGCCGCTATCACCGGTGTGAGCAGCCGCGCGTACTCGGTAGTGACGTGGTTGTCGTCGCGGTAGACGAGCGTGTTGCCGACGATGGCCGGGCAGCGGTGCTGCGTGCAGAAGAGGTCGGTCAGGTCGGCGTATTCGCCGCCGGCGGCGCTGACCACGGTGCGTTCGTTGGCGATGCCATCGCGGTTGACAGCCGACTGTAGCTGCGGCGAGCAGGCGGAAGTGTCGTCGAGGTGTTCCGACAGGCATGTGGGGACGCTCGATTGCGGATCGGGGACGGGCCCGAGAACTAGCACTGCGGCGCCGGTTGCTCGCAGTGCCGCGACCAGCTGGGTCAGGGTGTTCATCCAGGCAGGGTCGTAGGCGGTGAAGGAGAAGTCGGCTCCGTAGCGGCGCGACATGCTCAGCACGATGAGCGCGGGGTGTTCAGCGTGCAGCCGCGACATGATCTCGCCGCGCCACTGCTCGCATTCGGTGTATTCGCGGCCGAGGTAGGGACTGGTGATGGGCAGGTCCTGTAGTGGGCACGTCACCTTGCCAAGCGTCTCAAGCCGCCAGTGCCGCTGTTCGGCGACCTGAGTGAACGCCGGCTCCCACATCGCGGCGTGGGAGTCGCCGACCAGCGCCACCGTCGTCGGTGAGGAGGGTTCGCCCGAGGCGCAGTCGTCCTGGCCGACCTCTTCCCACGAGCGGACGCAGCCGTTGAGGAAGACATCTGGCTTGTCACCGGGAGCGTCGTCGAGCGTCGGCGAGAGGTTCGATGGCACTGCTTTCGGGCCGGCTGAGGCGGCTACAGCCCCTTGGATCTGTGCTGTCCACCCCGCCAGGGCGGCGTCGCGCGGATTGATGGATGGCGACTTTATGCCGGCCGTGGGCCCCGACAGCGTGATAGTCGCGGCGGCCGCTCCCTCGCCGACGGGAACCGGGCGAACAGCTAACAGTGTAAGGGCCACGCAGACGGCAGCCGCGGTCGCAGTCGCCCCGAGCAGCAGACTGCGCGTCACGGACTGGCGCAGCGGTTGGGCGAACCGGGCCGGGTTCTCGATCAGTACCAGTGTGACGGCGGCCAGCGCGGCCGAGATCGCGGCCAACGCCACCCGTTCGAACAACCCGAGAGGGTGTCCCACCACCGCCGGTGCGAGCACCAGCACCGGCCAATGCCATAGGTACCACGAATACGACAGCCGACCGATCGCCCGCAGCGGACGGTGTCCCAGGGCCCGGCCTGCACCCCGCTCGGATGACGCGCACCCAGCACCGATGATGAGCGCGGTGCCGAGGACCGGCAGCAGCGCGGCCGTTCCCGGATAGGGAGTCCTCCCGCTGAGCTCAATGCAACTGGCGACGAGGACCGCGAGCCCGCCCCATCCGGCAATGACCACCGCGATTGCGGACAACCGTTTCCAGGCTGGCGCCGACAGAGCTATCAGGCCGCCGAGCGCCAGTTCCCACGCCCGGGACGGTAGCGAGAAGAACGCCCACGGCGGCATGGTGTGCGTCCACACCAGTGACAGCACGACGGAGGCGACGGCAAGGGCGGCGAGAACCGCGGCGTAAGGCCGCATCGACGCCCCGGACCACCGACCTCCAGCTGCTGCGCGACGACGAATACACCAGGCCGTACCGATGATCAACGCCGGCCACAGCAGATAAAACTGCTCCTCCACACCAAGTGACCAGTAGTGCTGAAAAGGCGACGGCGCCGCATCGTCGGCCAGGTAATCGGTGCCATGTAACGCAAACCGATAATTGCCGACATAAAGCGCGCTGGCGACGGCGTCGCCCAACACTGCCCGCACCTGCAACGGAGGAAGCACAGCTGCCGCGGTAACCGCAGTCACAACTCCGACGATCGTCGCGGCGGGCAGTAATCGGCGGGCCCGGGCCGCAAAGAACCGTGCGAGCGTGACCGTGCCGGTGCGCGAGGCCTCCCGCCAGAGCATCCCGGTGATCAAGAAACCGGAGATCACGAAAAACACGTCGACGCCGACGTAGCCGCCCCCGATGCCCGGCACACCGGCGTGGAACAGCACAACGGCCAACACGGCCACCGCGCGCAGGCCTTCGATGTCGGCACGAAACGTCGTTCCTGCAGACGTGCGCCGCTGCCCGGCGGTATTCGCAACGCGCGATTCCCCGGTAGGACTGCAGCTGTTGTCGAGACGCCCCCCGGGCGCGGCAGTTGTCACTGCGCCGCATCATCTCATGTCGGGCTGCCGGCGCCGCTATACCCCGCCCAGCGGGGGCTTGGCTCTACGAGACTCCTCAGATGGTGGTCTTTGCAGCGGGGCGTCATGCCGACCACGGGGTGCGACTTCACTTGCGCCATCGAGTGCCTTGAGAGATCGCTGCGCGGTGGGTCAGTGTTGTAGCGGGCCGGCTGTGGATACAGGTCGGGCAGAAGCACCAAGAACAACTTCGGCTAGTTGTGCCGAGCTAGAAATCCGCGGCGAGGTGCAGTTCGGCATCGAGGGCGCGCTCGGCGCTGTGTACTCGGCCATCGGCCAGCCCGAACGAAACGTCGGGTGCAGCGCCCACCGCGCACGCGGCTGCGACACCCATACACTCACCCGACAATGCTGGTCGCCGCACTGGCGATGACCGGGGCCGGTGAGCAGGCGCAAGCCGCCGCGAACGGGCTGTTCCCGCCACGGCAGCGAAGTTTCAACGGACCGCCACTCCACAGCGGATGCCGCGCACTACCCCAGAAGAACTCGCTCTAACAACCGCCTTCGCGCTCGCAAGTGATTGAGCACCGGGTTCTGGGGATCGGAACCGTTTAAGCGGGACTCAAAAACATGTCGTTTCACATCCGCACCGCTGGGTATGTCGTGAGTTCTCTCGGCCTACTGCTAGGAGTCCTCATGGCCCGCGCCACTTTGTTTCACCAGATGCACGATCTCGGCCTCGCTGCCTGGTTCGGCGGGACGCTCGCCAACGCCGTCGCGCTCAATCCCGCCGCCTCCGCCGGTGGTTACTCGTCGCGAGTCGGTGCGGTCGCGAACGAGGGATGGAACCGGTGGACACCGGTGAACGCGGCCGCAATCGGCGTTCACCTGATCGGCGCCGCCGGCCTGCTCAAGCACGACCTCGGTCGGACGGCAGCGCAGAAGGGCGTGCCCACAATGGCAATCACCAAGACGGTCCTAACCGCCGCGGCGTTGGGTGTGACAGCGTACAGCCGCGTGCTCGGCAAAAAGGTCGCCGAAGATCACGCTGTTCCGGCTTCAGACGGCACCACGCCGAATGCGGCCACACCACCAGAGGTCGCCAAAGCGCAGATACAGCTCACGGTTCTCCAATGGGCGGTGCCCGCACTCACCGGAGGTCTTGCCGCCATCGGAGCGTACGCATCAGAGCAGTACCGGCCCGAAGAGGTGACAAAAGGCCTAGTTCAACGGCTGCGGCCCTAGGAGTCTGCTGAATGGTGGGGTTATGGGCGGGGTGCCTCGACCGCATTCCGGCAGGCACTTATTGCTGGTGCGCTAATCGCGCTGGCGACGACCCCGATGATGAAAACAGCTTCGGTTCTTGATCGCCGACGTGGCGCTGATCTACGCGCACGCCCGCTGTGTCCAAGAGTGAAGCGAACGGCGGCGCCCTTTCCCGTCAACACCAGCAGCGCAGTCCGCACCGGCGACAGTTGGAGCTGGCTGGCTCACAGAACACCAGCCGCCAGAGATTCGCCGAACTGTAGCGGTAGTCACCGACAAGCAGGACGACGCGTCGCTCGCTGAAGTTAGGTCTTCTCTTGCATTCGGTTGAGCATTTCGCGGGCGACGTCGCGCAGTTTGATGTTGCGCCTTTGCGATTCGTCTCTTAGTTCAGCGAACGCTGCATCTGGGTCACAGCCATGCAAGGCAATGAGAGCGCCTTTAGCCATGTCGATGTCAGAGCGAGAGAGGAGTGCGGTCTCGAGCTGGGTGACGGCTTCTCGGGATTTCTGCCAACGGCTGGAGTTGCTGATCGCTTGGCCGGCGGCCACGCTGTACAGCCGCATGAGTTCGGCGTCGTAGGGATCGAATGCGGACGTGGTGTGGCTGTAGATGTTGAGCGAGCCGACGAGTTCTTGCTCGCTATCCACACCGTCGATGAGCAGGGGAACCGACAAACTTGCGCGGATCCCTGCTCGTTGCGCGGCCTCCACGAATTCCGGCCACCGTTGATGTTCTTCGTCGATGACCGCTCGCAGCGGCGTGCGCTGCAACGCAGCCTCTAAGCAGGGCCCTCGGCCTGACTCGTACTGTTCGGTATCGAGTTGCAGCGCCTCTTCATCGGTACAGGCCGCGGTGCGGGAGTCAGGCCACGACAGCACCGAAATGCTGATGATGTCTGCATGCGGGATCGCGGCGAGCGCAGTTTCGGCGACCCGCCCCGCGACATTGTCGAGGGGTTCTTCGGCGGCGAAGAGGTTTCGTAGATCGTCAATCGCCTGAGCGGTGGTGAGGAGCCGGGCCAGTGGGTCGGAGGAGTCCGCCGACTTGGGGGTGGGGGAGAGGGTGTCGTCGTGTGGCATTGAAGGTCGGCTTTCGGGTCGTTCAGTTGCCCACGCTTCGCTACCAGAAATGCATTGAGCCCAGCGGCGGCAACCTCTCACGGCTGTGTGATCCGCTGACAGCGCGAGAACCGAAACGTTGACGGCGAACCGGTGAGTCCAGGCCGACGCTGTGCGTTTCAACGCTGAGGGAAGGCACCTGGGTCATCTAACAACGGAAATGTTCAACGCCATCCGGCTAGACCCGTTGATGGAACCGATACTACCCACCGCATCTAGTTTTACGCCCAACCAACGAGACGCCCGGACTTCATAGACGGTCCCGCTGGCTCATGTTGCTGAACCAGCGGGACCTAAGTCATCGTGGAAGCCGGCTTTCTCCACCACGACCTAGGCGCCCTTTACCCGACCTGAGCTGCGGCAAACGAAATTCAGCCCGCCGCCGGAGGGGACAGGCGGCGGGCCGAGCGGTACCCGAGAAGCGATTATCCATAGAAATACTTCGCGAGCCTTCAACGTCGAATCGGCGCGCCTACCGGCGTAGCTTCTAAGTGCATGGACTCAATATCTCGGCGTAAGCGGCGAGGCGAACAAATCGCCCGGAGGCTTGAGCAACTCGCCGATGGGCAACCTCCGACACAGGCTGATGTCCGTCGAGCGGCCGAGCGCAGCGCCGAAGCATACGAGAGCGCGGCAGCAGCGCACGATGCAGCCGCTCGCAAGCACGACGCGAGGGCTGCAGATCTCGAAGGCGGCGACGCGGCGAATTACGAAGCCGCCGCAGCTTGGCACCGCGCCGGGCGAGACGCCGATACAGCCGCAGGCGCCGCAGCGAGAGCCCAGAAGGGTGGCCCCGGCCACTCCGAGGAATGACCCGGGCCGATGCAGAATGGCCGCTGCGAGCCCAGCCCGCCTCCGCCTACGCCAACCCACCGATTTGAGGTCCGCGGGGGCCGCTCGAATGCCTGCTTGCGGTCGCGCGCCCCAGGGTCACTTCCAGTGGGGCACAATGCACCACCACACTGACCAACAGCTCCCTTGTCCTTACGGATGCCCGCGCAAACCGAACTTTCGTCTGGCAGCTCACGAAGAACGGCTGAAGCGAAAACGCTCAAATCATTTAGCGGGGCGACTTCGTAGGTGAGACGGACGTGGCTTCGATTCGCACCCTGCAAAGATCGTTCGTCGATCCGTCGCGTTAACGGCTGCCCGCTCGCGGGAAGTTGGTGCTGCGGTGTTCCCCGCGCGTAAGCGGCGGGACGTGCTCGATGGCACCGGCTGCCCGTCCGAGTGCGCCGCTGAGCTTGCGGCCAAGGGCGGCGACTCGGCCACTGGTCCGCCGCGTTGCCTGGTCGAGTCGGTCGCGGCCCCGGTCAATGATGGTCAGCGGGAGTGCCGCAGCGACGTTGCCAGGTGGCCGACGAGCGACCACCGGATGCGGGCGGGTAGGCGCGATACGTCGGACCAGTCCCCACGTTCGGCCCATCGACACCAGTTTGTTGGTCGTCACGGCTGCCTGCAGCTTGGGCAAGAGCTCGTCTTCCTCATCCCCTTTAATTCTCCTCCTTCGCATGCCCATCGCGCAGCAGAGCAAACCTCATCTCCGCCGGCAGGCCAGACATGCCCTGCTGATCAGCTCGTGGTGTCCACCGCCGCGCCCGCCAGCGGCTTCTTCACGGATTCACAGACGTCTTTGGCTACGATCAAAATCACCGGTGAAACTCACGAAGTCGTATCGTTGCGAGGTGGCACCGTCTAGGGCAGTGAGGGTTGCGCGGCTGCACGGGGCGTTCAACGTTCTCGGCGGACTCTGGCCGTTAGTGCATATGCGGAGTTTCGAGGCCGTGCTGGGGCCAAAAGTTGACCGCTGGCTGGTCTATACCGTGGCAGGACTTATGGGGTCGATTGGGGCAGCGCAGTTAGCCAGCACCGCCGACCCACCAAGTGTGCGCCAGGCGAGACGGATCGGAATGGGATGCGCCGCCACGTTAGGCGCAATCGACTTAATCTATGTCCCCCGTCGCCGGATCAGCCCGGCGTATCTCATCGATGCGCTAGCCGAGGCCGGGTGGCTTATGGCCTGGGCGACCACTCCAATCTCCGACCACACGAAAATTAAACACACGTCCTAACGACAGTATTACTGCCAGGTGTTTGTCCGCCGCCGTCCGTGGCCGAGGCAGGCGGACGTGGCCGACGAGGACTTGATTCGTCCCGAGGCGGGTGACCATTCGGGCGTAGGTTCGAAGGCTTGGTCATCAAGCGCCATCGACGGTCCAAGCTGCTCCTTGGACATGCCAGAGCCCTGGGCAGCGCGTACCCGACGGGCCTGCGGCGAAACGCCTCCAAGTCGCGGCTTGAACGTCGTGGTTTTTGATGGATCCGGTTGAGGCGACGCCAAGATCGGCGGGCGTGGTTTCGTTGTCCCGGCACCGGGTAAATCAAGGTCCGCCCTGGTGCTCTGAGGAAAGGAACAACGATGGCAACCAGTAATCCGGGCCGGCCGGGTGCGATGTCGCGGTTCCCGACCGATGTGCAAAAGGCCGCTCTCGCGGTTGGAGCGGTGTTCCTGCTGGTCGGTATCCTTGGATTCATCCCCGGCATCACTACGGACTACGACAGCATGACGTTCGCCGGGCACGAATCCGGCGCAAAGCTGCTGGGGATCTTCGAAGTGTCGATACTTCACAACTTGGTGCACTTGGCGTTCGGGTTGGGCGGTCTGCTGCTGGCCCGCACCTGGTCCGCGGCGCGCGGCTTCCTCCTCGGCGGCGGTGTCATCTACCTGCTGCTGTGGCTTTACGGTCTGCTCATTGACTTCGAGAAGCCGATTAACTTCGTCCCGGTGAACAACGCCGACAACTGGCTGCACTTCGGGCTGGGCGTCGGCATGGTCCTGCTCGGCGTACTGCTGTCCCGGCGCCCAAGGCTGGAGCGCGGCGTGGACACCCGCAGCACCCCGCGTACTGGCCGGTAAAGACCGCGCATCCGCGCCTTAGTGTTACCTCCACGCTGCCGTCCTATCCGAATCGCCTCAGACCGTCGGAAAGGCGGGCGAGTAAACGCACACGGTTAGAACATTGTTTCACCTGCAACCGGGTCGCGACGGTCCTAGCGGTTCGCCAAGGGTGTATCACTCGCACATTCTTGGCCGGAAGGGTCGACGATGCCGTCGGTTACGCCGAAGCGGCCCAGGAGGCCGTCACCAGCGGACGCTTCGACGAAGTTAGCAAGGACGCCGAAGACGGGATCGGCAGCCCGTATGCGGCGATCGGACAGACGGACCGCTGGGTTGAGTGGTGCCTCACCGTCATCGCGCGCCGCCCGGCCACTAATGTCCACGCAAAGGCATTGTTGGCCATCGCGCAAGAGAATGGCCGGTTCCGATGACGAGGTGAATGCGGCCACGGAAGAGCTCCTTGCCGCCGCCGACAACCCGACAACCGCAACCTGGGCGCGTGGGGACTGGTCGCGTATGGCGTGACCGACCGTGACGTCACTGCCGCGGCCGCCTGTGAAGCTCCTCCGCCGGGGCCTGACAATCGCGCAAGACAAGTGGCAGCCCGATAGACCTAGACAAGCATTGCGGGGACCCTGTCTATCCTTGCGCCCCCGACGGTGAGCCCGTCGACGCCCTCGACGGCGTGATCGGGTCGATCCGGTACTACTACTACTACTACTACTACTACTACGACTACGACTCCGGCAGCTTCTTCCTAGTGGAGAGGTGTCGCTGGCCGGGATCCGAAGGCGATGTGATTTGGGTTTGGCGAAGGCCAGCGCGGTGGGCAGGTGTACTTCCGGAGGTCGTTTGGATTCGTGACGTTCGGCAATCCGACGACCGGGCTTGGGTGCCGTGTCATTACCACTCTCTAGAAGGATCGCAGCACCATGGGATTCACCACACCGACGCTTCCCGACATCGACAAGGAAACCTGGTCGCAGCTGCCGCGTCGGCAGCGGCTGCAGACCATGACCCGGCACTGGACCGAGCACGGCTTCGGCACACCGTCGGCGGTCTACCTGCTCTACCTCGTCAAAATGGCCACATACGTTGCCGGTGCGGCGGCTGTCATCTCCTTGACGCCGGGTCTGGGCGGCTTTTCACACATCGCCTCGTGGTGGACCGAGCCGATCGTCTACCAAAAGGTCGTCGTCTTCACGTTGTTGTTCGAAATCCTCGGACTGGGCTGCGGGTCAGGCCCTCTCACCCTCAGGTTCTCCCCGCCCTTCGGCGGATTCCTGTACTGGCTCCGGCCGGGAACCGTCCGGCTGGCGCCCTGGCCCGGGAAGGTCCCGTTCACCGGCGGAGACACGCGCACGATCGTCGATGTCGCACTTTACGTGGTCGTGCTCGTCTCGGGCGTCCTCGCGCTCCTCTCACCCGGCCGAGGCGGGCCCGCCACCGCCGCCGGTGACGTCGGCCTGTTGAACCCCATGCTCGTTGTGCCGCTCATCGCGGCGCTAGCGCTGCTGGGACTGCGCGACAAGACGATCTTCCTAGCTGCCCGCGCCGAGCACTACGGTCTCACACTGTTCGTGTTCTTCTTCCCGTTCACCGACCAGATCGCGGCCTACAAAATCATCCTGCTGGCGCTGTGGTGGGGCGCAGCCACCTCCAAGCTCAACCACCACTTCCCCTACGTCGTGGCGGTCATGATGAGCAACAGCCCGCTGCTACGCGGCAAGGCGTTCAACTGGTTCAAGCGCCGGCTGTACCTCGACCCCGTCAACGACCTGCGCCCATCTTGGCTGCCGAAGATGATGGCTCACGTTGGCGGGACGACCGCAGAGTTCGTCGTCCCGGCTGTCTTGGTCTTCGTTGCCGACGGTCGCCCCTGGGCTTGGTTGCTCATCGGATTTATGGTGATCTTCCACCTCAACATCATTTCCACCATTCCGATGGGCGTGCCGTTGGAGTGGAACATCTTCTTCATCTTCTCGCTGTTCTACCTTTTCGGATACCACGGCTCCATCACGGTGTACGACCTCAACTCCCCGCTGTTGCTGGCCATCCTAGTCGTCGCACTTGCGGTCATCCCGATCCTGGGAAACCTTTTCCCTCAACAGATTTCGTTCCTGCCCGCGATGCGCTACTACGCCGGCAATTGGGCGACGAGCGCCTGGTGCTTGCGTCGCAGCGCCGAAGACAAGATCGAGGCAAATGTCAAAAAGGTATCGGCACTGGGCAACCGGCAGCTTGCCAAGCTCTACGACCCAGCGACCGCCGAGGCCATGCTCGACAAGCTGATGAGCTGGCGTGCCATGCACTCCCACGGCCGTGCCCTCAACGCGCTGGTGTCACGCGCGGTCGATAACGAAGCCGACTACGTTATTCGTGACGGCGAATACATCGCAGGACCGGTGCTGGGATGGAATTTCGGTGAGGGCCACCTGCACAACGAACAACTCATCGCTGCATTACAGCGCCGCTGCAACTTCGATGCGGGCGAAGTCCGCGTAGTGATTCTAGAAGGTCAGCCGATCCACAAACAACGGCAGTACTACCGGATCATCGACGCCAAAACCGGGCTCATCGACGAAGGGTACGTCGATGTTCATGACCTGCTCACACGCCAGCCCTGGCCCGAGGACGCCGATGACTTCCCGGTGCACCCGAGCACCAAGCCCTAGAGCAGGCGTTGAGGTCCCAGGGGCCAGCCCGATAGTGCGGATACCGCCTCCGCAATGGAGCAGCGACGTTAGCTGAAGCGGCGAATCACATCCCAGCGCCGTCCCAGCAGCCAGGGGTTTACGCTGGTCTACCGCAAACCTCCGCAACTCAACCGATAGTCAACGTTAGTCAGCCACATTGCGTCGATTACGTTGTGACACAAGGGCCCTCGCTGTCGATCCGAACCCTCTATCAGCATTGACGTCGGTTAGCCGAAACCGGCCGCAAACGGCCGGGATGGACTGTAAATCCGTCGGCTTACGCCTACGCAGGCTCGAATCCTGCACCTGCCACCCATATATGCTTGCCCGCCGGTGAGCGATGCGGCGAGTTCATAAATCTGTCGGCGGGCGTGGTCGCCCCGGGCCGACTTGCGAGACAAATACGGTATCGGCACCGTGGGCACCGCCCGATCGAGCAATGCTGTTCACCAGCCCACCGTCGAAGAAATGCTCGCCACCGATGCACACCGGTGGGACGATCCCCGGCAACGCACACGACGCGAGAATTGGCTCGATCAAGTTTCCTGTGCTGAACCAGTGCCCTTGGGCACTTTCGATGCTGGCCGCGACGCACTCGAACGGCACCGCGAGCTCGAAAGTTTGCGCGGGCAATCGGTCACACAACATCCGGCGAAGTTCGCTATTGCTGTGTAGTGCCGTCCTGCGGCGCATGACTTCGGCGGCCCGCCGGATGAGCGACCCGCCAAGGACCCCTCCTGGGCAAGCGCGTCCCATATCGCCAACAATCGACGCGCGCCTCCGGGTGTCGGATCTGCTGCGACAACTGCGCCGTTGATCGCGCCGACCGAGGTGCCGCACACGAGGTCGGGACGAATTCCCGCCTCCAGCAATGTGCGTGCCATCCCGGCTTCAGCAGCGCCGAGGACACCCCTCCGCCTAGCACGAGCGCGATGCATGTCATTGAATAGCTATACCCGCAGAACCGCAGGTGACGCGGTCCGGCGAGTGCTAGCGGTGCGGCCAAGGGCTCCTACACCGGCAGCCCAAGATGGGGTTACTGTCGAGTAGGTCAAACGTTGGGAGGTCTCCGATGGCCGTCACTGAACAAGTCAACGAGCGACAGGCCAGGCAGGCCGCCGAAGAGGCGCGCGAGGCGCAGTGGGAGCGACCCAGTTTCGGCAAGGAACTGTTCCTCGGCCGTTTGCGGTTGGACCTCGTTCACCCGCACCCCAGCGGCACCGCGGAGGCCGTGAAGCGCGGCGAGGCGTTTCTGAACAGCCTGCGCGATTTTTGCGAGTCGCAGATCGACGCCGCTGTGATAGAACGCGACGCGCAGATTCCGGACAAGGTGGTCCGCGGCCTGAAAGACCTCGGTGCGTTCGGCATGAAGATTGCGAACGAGTACGGCGGGCTCGGATTGTCCCAGGTGTACTACAACAAGGCGCTCGCACTCGTCGGCTCGGTACATCCCTCGCTGGGCGCGTTGCTTTCCGCGCACCAGTCAATCGGCGTGCCGCAACCGATCAACATGTTCGGCACCGACGAACAGAAGCGAGCGTGGCTGCCCCGCTGTACCCAGGAGATCAGTGCCTTCTTGCTCACCGAACCGGACGTCGGCAGCGACCCGGCCAGGCTGCACGCCACCGCCACTCCTGATGGCGACGACTATGTGCTGAACGGCGTCAAGCTATGGACCACCAACGGCGTGATCGCCGACCTGCTAGTGGTGATGGCCCAAGTCCCCAAGAGCGAGGGACACCGGGGCGGGATCACCGCCTTCGTGGTCGAAGCGGATTCACCGGGCATCGTGGTGGAGAACCGCAACGCGTTCATGGGGTTGCGTGGCATCGAAAACGGGCTTACCCGGTTGACCGAGGTACGGGTACCGGCGGCGAACAGGATCGGCAAGGAAGGCGACGGGCTGCGGATCGCGCTGTCCACGCTCAATGTCGGACGGTTGTCGCTGCCTGCGGTCTGCGCCGGAGCAATGAAATGGTTTGAAGATCGCTCGGGAGTGGTCTCGAGAGCGTGTGCAATGGGGCAAGCCGCTCGGCGAGCACGAAGCGGTGGCGGGAAAGGTCGCGTTCATCGCGGCCACCACCTACGGGCTCGAGGCGATGCTCGACCTTGCCAGCGAGCTGGCCGACGCCGGCCAAACCGACATTCGAATCGAGGCTGCGCTGGCCAAACTCTACGGCTCGGAGATGGCCTGGCTGGTCGCTGACGATTTGGTACAGATTCGCGGCGGACGTGGCTTCGAGACCGCCGAGTCGCTGGCCGCGCGCGGCGAGCGAGGGGTGCCTGTCGAACAAGTCTTGCGCGACTTGCGCATCAACCGGATCTTCGAAGGCTCGACCGAAATCATGCATCTGATGATCGCCCGCGAGGCGGTGGACGCGCATCTATCGGTAGCCGGAGACATCATCGACCCGCAGGCCGACACCCGGCGCAAGGCGAGAGCGGCCGCTAAGGCCGGCAAGTTTTATGCCCGCTGGCTGCCCACTTTGGTCACCGGCAAAGGCCAATTGCCAACTGCATTCGACGAATTCGGACCGCTGGCGACGCACCTGCGCTATGTCGAACGGGCCAGCCGCCGGCTGGCGCGCAGCACCTTCTACGGGATGTCGCGCTGGCAAGGCAGGCTCGAGCACAAGCAGCGGTTCCTGGCGAGGATCGTGGACATCGGCACGGAGCTGTTCGCAATGACCGCCGCATGCGTCAGGGCACAGCGTGATAGGGCGGACGGTACCGCCGTCGAACTCGCCGACGCGTTTTGCCGTCAGGCCCGGGTTCGGGCCGAGCTCCGGTTCGATCAGCTTTGGCACAACTGCGACGACTCAGACCTCAAGCTGGCACGTGGCGTGCTCGAGGCTCGGTACAACTGGCTTGAAGAAGGGATCCTTGACCCGTCGATCGAAGGCCCTTGGATTGCGCAGGAGGGCGGTGGCATCGGCAAGTCCGATGTGCACCGCTCGATACGCTGATGATTCGGGCTGCCAGAAGTCGCGACTGATGTAAGGCGTCAGGACTGCTCGGCACGAGCAGGCACCCAGACATCGACTTGGATCCAGGTTCTTTCGAGCCAGGGCTCCAGCCGTTTCGGCGGTGGAATACGAGTGGCCGGCACCACAGCTGTGCGGATGCAATCTCCTCTCAGCCCATCCCAGCCGCCAGGGTTTAACGCTGATCTCCCGCAAACCTACGGAGATCAACAATACTCTCCGCTAGTCGGCTACTCGGTGCCCAGATACGTTGTGGCACAGCGGGAACACGATCTGGTCCAAGCTTGCGACCTGCACCGATGGTGGTGAGCTGAATCTTTTGGTGAACGCCGGGGATGAACTGTAAATCCGTCGGCTTACGCCTACGCAGGTTCGAATCCTGCACCTGCCACCGAGGTCAGAAGTGCCTTTGGTTTGTCCTGATGGGTCTAAGAACCCGTGATCGTCTGCAGTTGTCTGCAGTGGCTTTTGCGGCTGCGTTGAAGGCACTGGCGACTGCGTCGAGATCTGAGTGTGTGCCGTGCTGCGCCCAAGGGGTTATGCGGCAGATGGTGGTGTGCCTACAAGTACAGCGCTGAGCTGACAGCCGGTGGGACCAGCCTTCAGTCCCTCGGCGAGCAGCTTCGTGGTCGGGTTCTCAGACTGTCTGGCTACCTGCCGGACTTGTTGGCGGCCGAAGCGGCCCAGGTGGCTGCGTTGCCGGTGCTCATGTGCGGCGACTGTAGGCGTTTTACAGACCGCAACCAGAGTTACCAACACCAGCGCCGACGCTGAAGCTTCCATACTTCGAAGGAACAAGTGGCCAGCATTTTTGGCCCGCCACACCCGAAAAGGCGGGGCGGGAACAAAAAGTAAAGAGTTGCGGACTCAGACCTAGTGCCGAGCAGAAGCGGGGGTTAGCGGACCCATGCTGCTTCTTAACACCGAAGTTGCACCGCCGACCACCTAGCTGAGGAACCCAGAGGCAACCATGCCATCCCCTCGCTTACTTAAGCGTACCCGTATCACGTCCGTTAAAACGCACTTCAGAACGCTGTGGCCGACCGATCGAGAGACGTAGGCTGCAGAAACAAGCGGGAGGGGATGGTATTGAGCGACGGAACCGAGAATGACGTCACTGCGGATTTAGCGCGGATGGCGCGCGCTATGCAGACTCAACAAGGCAGTGATCTCGATGTTGAACGGCTGTTACTTGAAGTTACGGAAAGTGCCGTGCGTATGCTTCCGGGGGTGGCTCACGGCGACGTGACACTCGTGGTCAACCGCCGCCGCCGAGAACTCGCTCCGGTGGCGACCACGGGGCCGGTCCCGCGAATCATTGGCAGTTTGCAGGAGAAGCATCAGCAGGGGCCGTGCATAGAGTCGATGTGGGACCACCACACCGTCCGCGTCGATGACTTTGAGGCCGAGAAACGTTGGCCCAACTTCGTGGCAGATCTCGTCGAACAGACTGGGGTGCGCTCAAGCTTGTCGATCGAGCTCTACACCAACGAAAGCGAACTCGGAACACTGAATCTGTACTCCGAAGAATCCGGCACTTTCACGTCTGAGGTTGAGGAGTTCGCATTGGCGCTGGCCACGCACGCGGCCATCGCGCTGGCCAGCGCCCGCCGCGGCGATCAACTTCAGAGTGCACTCGCTTCGCGGGACACCATCGCCCAAGCCAAGGGCATCATTATGGAACGCTTCCAGGTCACTTCGGTCGCCGCTTTCACGATGATGACACGGCTGTCGCAGGAATCGAACACCTCTTTGTATGAGATCGCCCGCAAGCTCGGCAACCCGTAGGCTGCCTGTCGAAACCTACGCCCGCTTCCGCGTGCGCGAGCGTGCCAATCGCGATCATCTCGCCAGCGGCCAGGTCCTTTCGACAGAGGGTATCTAGCAGTTAGCAGCAAAGCCAGGCCCGTCGAAGCCAGCCTCAACGGGACCATGGCTCACGTGCCCGTCACCGGCATGGCGGCCCATCCGTAAGCACGGACGCATAAGACCTTGCCACCCAGGTCTGAGCCGCTATCGGGGGTCACGGCGGCCGCTTGAGGTCACAGCTAGATGAATGTCGCTTTCCCCGAGCCGGACTTCGGCCCACCCGAAGTGTGGTCGGTATCAGCCTTCAAATAGACCCATTGGGCATACGTGTAGGTCTCGGTTCCGTCCGCAGGCCTGACAACCAACGTGCCCGCAGCGGACAGCTCGTACCTGTCCTTGTCTCCGTACTCATGGAAAATTCCCTCGTCCGCGGAGAGGTACACGGTGAATGCCATAGTTCGAGCGTGCCATGAGCGCGCGACCGAAACCCTCCGTTGACCACAGTGATTTGGCTCCTAGGTCCTCGCGCTCCGGTTCTGGTCGGTTCGCGGCTTGCGGCGAGCAGTCCTAAATTGTCGGATCTGGCAATTACGGGAGTGCGGTCCGATCTGCTCATTTGACTCCGCCAGCAAGCGCCCAGCCGTACTCTGGCCCCCGTCTCA
Source organism: Mycobacterium sp. ITM-2016-00318 (assembly GCF_002968285.2). Lineage (NCBI taxonomy): Bacteria > Bacillati > Actinomycetota > Actinomycetes > Mycobacteriales > Mycobacteriaceae > Mycobacterium > Mycobacterium sp. ITM-2016-00318. Next base: position 712,125 of record NZ_CP134400.1, read on the forward strand.
CCGACCGACCGCTTCCAATGGTGGTTGGCGCGAGACCCCATCGAAGAAGGTAAAGATGTCAAAAGATCAGAACATCGAGACATTGAACAAGGGCTACGCCGCGTTCTCCTCCGGAGACGCCGAAGGGGCTATGCGGGACCTCGATGACAACATCGAGTGGGTCGAACCGGGCAACAGCGCGATCAGCGGCACGTATCACGGCAAAGCCGAAGTCGGTGAGTTCTTCGCGAAGCTGGCGGAGAAGTCGTTCACCACAACCCCTAACCGGTTCATCGCCGACGGCGACGAGGTGATCGTGCTGACCGAAATCAAGGTAGGCGGCGAATCGGCTCAGAGCGCCGATTTGTACAGCTTCCGCGACGGGAAAGTCGTAAGAGCTGAAAACTTCTCGGACACAGCCATGATGGAGCGGGTCTTCGGCACAAAGTAAGCGGTCGCTCCGACTCACGGGCGCACAGGAGACGAGGTATTCACGCTGATCTGTCCCGGCGGCCTAAGCCTCGGCTTGACGCCAGGACACGATCCGCTGCATTCGCCGCTATATCGGTCGGTCTTCAGCACGCTCGCCGCACCGTGGTCTTCGACGGTCGAGCGTTTTCGATTCGGCGGAACCTGTCCTCGGACGCTGTCTCAGGTGCGTCGTCGGACGTGGCAGTGAGGAAACGATCCGGAAGGGCCAGCTTCATGATCGTCCGCAGAACGAGCAGGTATTGGCGGACCAGCGGACCGGTCGTGTAGGGCAGATCGTAGGCGACGCACACAGCTTTCACCCGCCGGGCGATGTCCGCGTAACGGTTGCTGGGAAGATCGGGGAAGAGGTGATGTTCGATCTGATAGCAGAGGTTCCCGCTCATGAACGCCAACACCGGCCCCGCGTTGAAGTTCGCCGTACCCAGCATTTGGCGCAAGTACCATTCTGGCTTCGTCTCGTCGACCAGTGCGGCAGTGACAAATTTCTCGGCGCCGTCCGCGAAGTGCCCGCAGCAGATCACCACGTAGGCCCAAACGTTGCGCATCAAGTTGGCCGTCACGTTGGCTGTGGCGGTGCGCCGCCACCGCCGGCCGCTGAGCGACGGATAGAGTACGTAGTCCTTGGCGGCCTGGCGGGCGATCTTGCGGACGAAGGCTTTGGTGTGAGTTGATCTGTCGGCATCGGTTGTTGCGCGCAGCTTCTCGGAGTACAGGTCGTGCAGCCCGATGCCCCATTCAAAGGTGATCGCCATCAACAGGTTTCGTAGCGGCTGCGTCAGATTACTTGGCTTCCACGTCTGGTCGCGGGTGACTCGCATGACTCCATATCCGAGGTCCTCGTCCATGCCGACAACGTTGGTGAAGACGTGGTGGCGGTAGTTGTGGGAGTAGCGCCACTGCGACGATGGGCCGACCATGTCCCACTCCCAGGTACCTGAGTGTATTTCCGGGTCGTTCATCCAGTCCCATTGACCGTGGCCGATGTTGTGAGCGAGTTCCATGTTCTCGATGCTCTTCGCCGCGGCGAGCGCTGTGGTTCCCAGCACCCAACCGACTTTGCCCTTGCTCAAGCCGATCACGAGGCGCGAGGCGACTTCGAGGCCACGCTGAAATGCGATCGTGCGATGAATATATGCCCGGTCTTTCGCGCCTAGCGACTGCTCGACATCATGGCGGATTCCCTCCAGGTCGGCGGCGAGTGCCTCCAGCTCTGCGACGCTGAGATGCGCGTATTCAGCGACATCGGTTATGGCCATCGTCCGTCAAACCCTTCAGGCGCGATTTGGAGTCCCCGGCTTGCGCAATCTCGACCAGCACAGCCGCCGTGAACAACTCCCACGGGCTGAAGGAGTGAAGCTATACATTCACTACCCACAACGAGCGAAAAAGAATCAGACGGGCCTGGTGCAGATGGAAGCTCCGGGTCGAAGACGAGATCGAGCCGGGAGGCCCAGCCACCGGGCTAAGCTCGCAATATGGAGCCCGAGTCCGAAGAAATCCCAGATTTCTCGCCGTTCAGCAGAATCAGACGGATAGCTCTTGATCCCGAATCGGTGGTCGGTAAGGAGCTTGTCGAAAAATTCGAGCAGCTTGACGAGTCCTTCAACGGCAAGAACAAGAGTTGGTCCGCGATCGTGAAGCTCATCGCGCTGAGCGCGATGTGCGTCAAGGGGGTGATCGACCTGGAAAAGCAGGTGATCGACCTGAGGCGCGAGGTGCGCTCCCGCGCCGAAATGTGATGCGCTGAGCGCAAACTTTCACACTGTGCATGCCAACAACAGCCGAGCAAGTTCCAGCGCGGGCCTCAAGCCGTGCTCCTCATAGAGATCGCCACTCACTGCACGACGGCGGTGGCTCTGCCCTCGAGCCCCGTGTCGGAGTGAACGTCGAGTCACCGTCGAGCGGACAGGGAAGGCCCTTGGGTGAGTTAACCCCCGAACAGTTCACTCACCTCGTGCTGCTCGCGGCGGCGCCGCCGGACCGGGTCGGCGAGGTGGTGGCGAGCCTAGTTGGTGATCAGCTCACCATCGGCCCTCTTGAAGTCGGCCCGGGAGGGGTCGCGTCGGCAACGGCGCGAGGGACGCGCGGTGAGGTCCGCGTCGACAAATGTGATGACGACTACTGGCGCCAAGTCATCACCGTCCCAATCGCGCTGTCGGTCGACGTGCGGTTAGCGGGACAAGTCGTCCGCTATCGCGGCGAAGTTGAGGTACAGATTCGATTTCGGTTGCGTCTCGACCCCCCCTGCGCGGTGACTGTTGAGCTCGAAGAGGTGCGCGAACAACATGTCCGTACAACCGTCGATCCGGTCGGCGTCGGTGCTCGCCTCATCGGCTGGGTTGGTGGAGTAGACGAAATCGTCGCCGAGCAGGTGCTGTGTTACGTACGAGATCTGATGTCCAGTCCAGAGTTCGACGCCGCCATGCACATAGACGTGAATGGACTGATGAAGCGCGCATGGGACGCCGGCCTGGTCGTCGCGCTGCCCGCACGCTCGTCCTCACACAGTTCATGATTTCAGTCGCCACGACACTAGTAATCGACTCGCGGCCTGATCGGACTGTTACCTGGGCGGCGAGGGACTAGCGGATAAGCCCGATGTCTGACTCTGCACGTGGCTCTGAGGGCGGGGAGCGAGCGGTACCGCTCACCGAATCCCAGGAGCTGGGCGAGCCGGCCATGGTACGCAAAATGGCTGCACGCCAGTAACCTCGCCGCCTGGCACGGAAACGCCGTTGCTCTCGCATGAGAATGTTATTCTCCTGCTGATAGGCCGGGAGGAATGGGTCGGTTTCGGGTGGGGCTCGGGCGTGCGTCGAAAACGTGTGTTGAGAAGGACGGATAAGAGATGTTTTCCGCAATTCTGATCGAGAAGGGCGACGAGGGGCAGTCGGTGGCGGTCACCGAGGCCGAAGAGGGGCAACTTCCCGAAGGCGACGTCAGTGTCGAAGTGGAGTACTCGACGTTGAACTATAAAGACGGCCTCGCCATCACCGGTAAGTCACCGGTCGTCCGCAAGTTCCCGATGGTGCCCGGCATCGACTTTGCCGGCGTAGTCACCGAGAGCACCCATGCCGACTGGAAGCAGGGCGACCGTGTTGTGCTCAACGGGTGGGGCGTGGGCGAGACTCACTGGGGCGGCCTCGCCCAGAAGGCCCAGGTCAACGGCGACTGGCTGGTGCCGCTGCCGTCGGAGTTCGACTCCCGTCAGGCGATGGCGATCGGGACAGCCGGCTACACGGCGAGCCTCTGTGTCGACGCTCTGCTGGTTCATGGGGTGTCGCCCGATCAGGGTGAAGTCCTGGTGACAGGCGCGACGGGCGGCGTCGGTAGCGTCGCGGTTGCGTTGTTGACCAACGCCGGGTTCAAGGTCGCCGCCGCGACGGGCAAGGCGTCGGAGGCCGATTACCTTCAGCAGCTAGGCGCCGCCACGGTGTTGGACCGTGCCGAATTCGCCGAGAAGGGCAAGCCGATGCAGAAGGAACGCTGGGCCGGAGTGGTCGACTCCGTCGGCAGCCACACGCTCGCTAATGCGTGCGCACAAACCCGCTACGGCGGCGCGGTTGCCGCCTGCGGCTTGGCCCAAGGCATGGATTTCCCCGCCTCGGTCGCGCCGTTCATCCTCCGCGGCGTCTCGTTGCTCGGCATCGACAGCGTGATGGCGCCCAAGCCTCGACGCTTGGCCGCCTGGGAGCGGCTATCCCGCGATTTGGATCCCGGCGTGCTCGACTCGATCGCATCGGAAATTACTTTGTCAGAGGCGATCGATGCGGCCGGCCGACTGATGGACGGCACGGTGCGCGGACGGATCGTTGTGGACGTCAACCGCTGATCGGGGCGCCAATGGCTACGAAAACGACCAAACGGCAAACGAAGTCACAGAACACCGTCGAGCTGGACCTGTCCGATGTCGACCACCGGGTAGGTAAGCCGATCGGCGGTGGCCAGCTGTGGGATCCCTGCAGCTCGTCGGACATCCGCCGCTGGGTGATGGCGATGGACTACCCGAACCCCATTCACTGGGACGAGAAGTTCGCCCGCGAATCGAAGTTCGGCGGCCTCATCGCGCCGCAGTCCATCGCTGTCGCTTTGGACTACGGGCATGGTGCGGCGCCCGCCTGTGTGGGTCATATTCCTAATAGCCACCTGATCTTCGGCGGCGAGGAGTGGTGGTTCTATGGTTGCCCTATCCGGCCGGGAGACCAGCTGTTTCAAGACAGACGCTTCCACGACTACAAAGTGGTCGAGACGAAATTCGCCGGGCCGACGATGTTTTCGCGTGGCGACACCGTTCACAAGAACCAGCACGGCACCCTGGTGGCGCGCGAGCGGTCAACCGCGATCCGCTATCTCTACGAAGAGGCGACCAAGCGGGGCATGTTCGAGAATCAGCTCGGAGAGATCAAGCGCTGGACGCAGTCCGAGCTCGAAGCGGTCGACCGGCTGCGCCGCGAATGGCTGGAGTCAAATCGATTCGGCGTGTCACCACGTTTCGACGAAGTAAAGGTGGGTGACACGCTGCCTCGGCGGGTCATTGGTCCGCACAGCATCGCCAGCTTCACCACCGAGTACCGCGCCTTCCTATTCAACATCTGGGGCACCTTCCACTGGGTGGCTCCGCCCGGAATCAAAGACCCGTGGGTGTACCAAGATCCGGGCTGGGGCAAAGACTTTGCCTTCGACGAAGAGGACGCGATGATCGACCCGCGTAAGCGCGACGGACTTTACGTCGGGCCTTCCCGCGGCCACATCGATGCCGACCGAGCGAGCGAAGTCGGCATGGCCCGCGCGTACGGCTACGGCGCAACGATGGGCGCGTGGTGCACCGACTATCTGGCCTACTGGGCCGGTCACGATGGCATGGTGCGCCACACCAAGGCGGACTTCCGCGGGCCGGCCTTCGAAGGTGACGTGACGTACTTCGACGCCGAGATCATCGACAAGCAGACTCAGTCGACATGGGGTGTGCCGCTCGTCCAGGTCAAGCTGCGGCTGACGAGCCAGAACGGCGAGGGCCTGGTGGACTGCACCGCCGAGGTGGAGCTGCCAGTCTGATCATGGCCGCTGGAACCAACACTGGGACGAATCGGGCTGTCACGCAGTCTCTTTCGCTGGCGTCAGGGCCTGCGCTTGCTGAAGAACCCGGTCTCGGATCGCTGACACTGCCGGGCTTCCTCCATGAGGTGACACAGCTGTACGGCCAGCGCGAAGCGCTGGCGTTTCCGATCCCCGGGGGCGCGGTCCGCTGGTCCTACGACGATCTCTGGGAACGCGCGGTCGACGTGGCATGCGCCCTGCGCAGGGGTGGCCTCGGCAAGGGCGGCCGGGCCGGCGTGTTGATGACCAACCGGCCGGAGTGGATCGCCGCGGTGTTCGGCATCGGACTCGCCGGTGGCGTGGCGGCTACGTTCAGCACGTTCTCCACTCAAGCCGAACTCGACCAGCTATTAGCTGCCTCCGACGTGTCGGTATTGCTGTTCGAGCGGGCGGTGCTCAAGAAGGATTTCGCCGAACTGCTCACCGACTTGGAACCCGGAATCACCACAGCGGGACCCGACGAACTGCGCTCAACGAAGTATCCGTTCCTGCGCCGGCTCGTCACGGTCGGCGAGTCCGCACCCGGGATGGAAACCTGGGAAGACTTCCTGGCGTCCGGCCGCGGCGAGCCGCGTGAGTTGGTTCACGCAACCGCAGCCGCAGTGCATCCCAGCGATCCGGGGGTGCTGTTTTTCTCGTCGGGTTCCACCGGCAAGCCGAAGGGCATCCTGAGCGCTCATCGGGGGGTGTCCATTCAAATGTGGCGCTTCCGTCGGATGTACCAGTTCGACCCAGAAGACGACGTTCGCTGCTGGTCGGCCAACGGCTTCTTCTGGTCCGGCAACTTTGCGATGTCACTCGGCTCCACGTTGGCCGCCGGCGGTTCGCTGGTACTGCAGTCGACCTTCGCGGCGGCCGAGGCGCTCGACCTCATGGCCGCTGAACGGGTCAACTTTCCGTTCGCTTGGCCGCATCAGTGGGCTCAGCTCGAAAGCGCACCCAACTGGGACCGCGTGGACTTGAGCAGCATGCGGTTCGTCGACTTCAAAACACCGGTCGCGCGGCACCCAACCGTGTCGACCAAGTGGTTCGAGCCAGGCCATGCATACGGAAGTACCGAAACCTTCACCATCTCCACCGGCTACCCGGCCAACACGCCGCCAGAAGTGCACGCCGAAAGCAGCGGTGTGGCGTTGCCCGGCGTCAAACTCAAGATCGTGGATCCACTGACAGGAGCCGTCGTCCCCCGCGGCGAGCGCGGCGAAATCTGCGTCAAGGGCCCCACGCTGATGCTCGGCTATATCGGCACCCCGCTCGACGAAACACTCGACGCCGAAGGGTTTTTCCGCACTGGCGACAGTGGCTATCTAGACGACGCCGACCGGTTGTACTGGGAGGGCCGGCTCACCAACATCATCAAGACCGGCGGTGCCAACGTCTCGCCGCTGGAGGTCGATGACGCCCTCGCGTCTCACCCTGCGGTCAAAGTGGCGCACACCGTCGGCGTGCCGCACGAACCGCTCGGTGAGGTGGTCGTCGCGTGCATCGTGCCACACGATGGTGCGCAAGTGACCGCCGAAGAAATCCGTACCTTTCTGGCGCAGCGGCTGGCCAGCTACAAGGTGCCTCGTCACGTGCTGTTCTTCGCCGACGACGAGATTTCGGTGACCGGCAGCGCGAAGATCAAGTCGGCCGAGGTGCGGGAACTGGCCATGAAGCGGCTCGGCGGCTAGGTCCGTCGAGCAACGCGCGTGCCGTTGAAAGACCCGATGACGCAATAACCAAGTGCGCCGCCGAGCACGGCAAACTTGATGATGGCCGCTCTTCGTGCGCGGCGTGCATTGATGTGGAGTTCGGTGCGCTTGAGGACCTCGAGCAACGACATTCCCTCAACGGCATCGGCCGCCACTGCCGGGATGACGACCGCAGGCACCACAGGCGGGTGTCCGTGGACGCTGCGGACTCGCTCCAGAAGCAGTGCAGTCCATGTGCCGTATGTAAGCATGTAGCCGAAGTCGAGCCATAGCGACAACTTGGCGGCGCGCTCGCCGTCGGGTCCCCACTGCACCATGATCTGCTCAGCGCGAATTCCATTGCCCGCCAACTCGAATGGAATGATACCCGGACCACCCGACCGGCGCATGCGCTGCTCGAGAATCAACATGACGGCGGTGTAGCCCGCAAAACCATACGTCGCTGCCGCCAGCGTCGCGCCGCGTCGCCATTGGATGCTTCTCATCATCGCAGCAATCTAGCGAACCGGCGACGTCGATACCGGTTGCCGACATCGTTGTGCTGGGTAGGTGCTTGCTTTCGGCTCCAGCCGGTAGCGTTCCCAGACTCGCGTCAACTCAGGGGTCAACACAACCATCGCGCTGGCCGTCGATGTCATCGTCGCGAAAGCCGAACAGCTCGCTGGCGGTGCAGCTGTCGAACAGCTGAGAATGTGTCAGCTCCGCGCCGTTTGGTTTGGCGTTGGTGTAGACGATCAGCGCAGTGTCGTCGGCGTCGGTCGGCTCGATCTCTTCGGTGTTCTGAGCGAAATACAGCTCGTCGAAATGATGTGTGCCCGCAGGGAGGTGTGCATCGATAGGCGCCTTCGCCACGTATGTTCGCAGCCCGTCTATTTCGGTTGCGCCGCGGACCGCCTCCTCTGCCGACGCCTCGAATGTGATCAGTAGTCGTGCCCCGCAATTGGTGAGGTGATAACAGATCTCCGGTGCGCGCAGCCGCGGGTCCAGCGACACCAGCACCGCGCCGACTTTGAGAACGCCGAAGTAGGCGAACAAGGAATGGGGCACGTTGGGCAACTGCACCGCCACCTTGTCACCGCGACCCACTCCGAGGTCGCGGAGGCTGGTGGCGATGCGGCCTGAAATCTCGTCGATCTGGGCGTAGGTGATGGTGTGCCCTCCTTGGCAGAGCGGTTTCTGGGGATAGGCGCTGGAAGATTTACGAAGAATGGTGGCGAAGTTCAAGCTCATCGAAGGCTCCGATCGCCGAGCGTCAAGAGCTGTCCCATGCTCAGCGTCCCCGTGAGGCGGGGATCGATGCCGTGTCGGCGTCCTCGTGGTCGTAGCGGCGGTCGCGTGATTCCCTGCCAGACTCGCTGGACCCGCTCCTGTCGGCGTCGAGATCATTGCGGATCGCTTCCTGGGCGTCCGGCGGCAGCGTGTGCATGATCTCGCGGACCCGGGCTCGCCGGCGTTCGACGGCCGCCCGCTCCGGCATGCCCGGCGTCGCGGTGATCTGCGGCGGCACACCCTCGATCTCGTCCACGCCGCCGTCGTGGTGGCCGGCGTCGACCATGGCCTGCTCTTCGGCCATCTGCGCCTCGTCCTTCTCCTCGGACATGCCGATGGGGCCGATGCGGCGGCCGTTGAGGAACTGCCCCACGACGGGCTCGTCACTGGTCAGCAGCACCTCGCGCGGACCGAACATCACCAGGTGCTTGCGGAACAACATGCCGATATTGTCGGGCACGGTGCGGGCGACGTTGATGTTGTGCGTGACGATCAGGATCGTGCAGTCGATCTGCGCGTTGATGTCGATGAGCAGCTGGCTCAGGTAGGCGGTACGCACCGGGTCGAGACCCGAGTCGGGCTCGTCGCAGAGGATGATCTGCGGGTCGAGCACCAGCGAGCGGGCCAGGCCGGCGCGCTTGCGCATACCGCCGGAGATCTCGCCGGGAAACTTGTTCTCGTCACCGGCCAGACCGACGACCTCGAGCTTCTCCATGACGATGTTGCGGATGTCGCTTTCCTTCTTCTTGGTGTGCTCACGCAGGGGGAAAGCGGTGTTGTCGTAGAGGCTCATCGAACCGAACAGGGCGCCGTCCTGGAACATCACCCCGAACAGCGTGCGGATCTCGTACAGCTCCTTGGCCGAGCACTCGAGGATGTCGGTGCCGTCGACGATGATCTTGCCCCGCTCCGGACGAAGTAGCCCGATCAGAGACTTCAGGAACACCGATTTACCGGTACCGGACGGGCCGATCAGCCCGCTCACCTCGCCGGGCGGAATGTCCAACGTGACGTCTTCCCACACCGTCGAAGTCCCGAATGACTTGGTTAGCCCCTCAATTGTGATTCCAATGCCCATTGTGATTCTCCCGCCGTGATGGCCTCACCGACGCATTGATCCCTACAGAATCGGGATAACCATTCAGTCACCCTGAAAACCGCGCTGAGCCAGAAATTCTCGACTTCAATTCATATGGATCGCGACGAAGTCGCCAAAGGTGTAAAGCCTTGCCGGATAGGTGCTGTGTTAAGTAACCAATCTAGGAAAACGCCTATTTGTCGAACTGAGAGAGGGGACGGCGCTCGATGGGCCGTCCTGTTATCACTTTGGCGCTGATCCGGGCTAGGCGGGCCATGCCGCGGTAGGTGGACGGGTTGAACAGAGTGGGCCAGGTGGTGCGCTTCCGGTGCAAGTCCGGAGGTCGGCCCGTGAAGCGGTCGCGCAACCACCTCAGCGTCATGGGTGCAGACATCGGGTGCAGCAGGATGTGTTCGCAGAACCTATCCCGGTGATACGTGACGTCGGTGCCCCCGGCCTTATAGCTGTCTGCGAGTGCATCGATGTCGTCCACCGAAATGATCCGGTCATGCGCGGCCTGCACGATGAGCACCGGCATAGTCGGTGCCGCTACGCCGAGTCGGATGCTGTCGAAGACGTGTTGAACCTCGGGCATGGCCAGAATTTCGTCGAGCGGGCGGTCAAGCATCGTTGCCATGTCCTTTTTCCTCAGCCGCGTCACTGCGTGGGCAGTGGTCATGGTTTTCAGCCGGTCCAACATCGCCTGACCCTCGGGAGTCACCCGTTCTTCGATCACCCTCTTGAAGTCGGGGTAGGTGTGCATCAGTGCGGCCACCACCATGGTCGGCAGTCCGGAGAAGAACTTGCCGTTGAGACGGTGATAGGTGTTTCCGAGATCACCGACCGGTGAACCGAGCACGGCGCCGACGATGTTGAGCTCTGGTGCATAGCCGGCATACATCTCGGCGGCCCACGCGGTAGCCAGGCCGCCGCCCGAATATCCCCACAAACCGACAGGTGCGGACCTGGACAAATTGAGCGGTGCGAAGTTAAGTGCGGCGCGCAGGCCGTCGAGTACGCAGTATCCAGGTTCCACGGGAGCCCCAAAGACGCCGTGCGGGCCGCCGTGGTCGGGGAGTGAGACCGCCCAGCCCTCGGCGAGTACAGCGGCGATGAGCAGCAGTTCGAACTGTGCCAGCGCGCCGACGGCCTTGGCGCGGCGGCGCAATGCGTAGGAGGGAAAGCAGCGGTCGGCAACGGCGTCGATCGCGCACTGGTACGACACGATCGGACAGGGCTTCTCCGGACCGCGCTCGGCCGGCGCCAACACCGTGGTCACGGTGGTCAACGGTGCGTTGTTCATGTCGGTCGTCCGGTAGAGCAGCTGGGTCGCGTTGAAGCGCTGCGGAATTAATCCGAGGAACGCCAGCTGTACGTCGCGGGAGCGCAGAACGGTACCGGGTGCTGCGCCTTCAGCGCCCGATGGCGGCTGATAGAACGGGTCGGCGCCGGGCACGATAGGGCGGATGCCAGCCTCCAGATACTCATGTGATGCAACGCCGGGCCACTCGGCTGTGGCCCCAGTTCTCTCATTGCGCATATCCATCGGGGGTACGTTACTCAAACTCCGCGCTCTACCCTTGCTGTCCGAGCAAGGCTGGATAATTCGCCACGGACTAGCAACGTTAGCTTCGCACGTGGGGCTGACCACCTACGACGCCAAGGAGCTCGATACCAGCTACCCGCCGATCAAGGACGTGCGCCCGTCGGAACCAATTCACCTGACCCCGTTAGCCATCGTCGGCGCGGGGAACGGGCTCCGCGGTGATCTGTCGAAGATCAGGCTCCTGGACCGGGGATGTTCGGTGGCCCGGGGATGTTCGGCGGGCCTGGGATGTTCGGCGGGCCGGGGATGTTGGGCACCTCGGGTACGTCTGGCACCTCGGGGACGTTCGGCGGGCCCGGAGGCGGCGGAACCTCTGTAACTGTCGGCACCGTGACCGTCCCTGGCGTGGGCTGGCCTGGTGGCTCCGTCTGAACGGTTCCTGTCGGCCCTGTCGTGGGGGAAACGGCGGTCGTCGTGGTTGTGGTCGTCGCGGCCGCCGCCCCGTCGATGACACCACAGGCCACTCGCCCACCCGAGTCACCGGTGTCTAGCGTCTCCTGGTCTGGGCCCGGTGCGCCGTCCGGCCCCCGGTAGCGCTGCGGGATGTTGGCGAAGTTGTCCGGCCCCTCGTGGATTATCAGCGCGGTCTTCTCGCCGGCCAGCAGATCATCGCGTGTGAAGGCGCTAGTGGTGGTGACGGCTCTCGCCGCGCCGTCGGGCCGCACTTGCAGCGGTGTCAAGTCGCCGCTTTGCGCGCCGTGTTGTCCCGTATTATCGGGCGCCTGGAAGTGGCCGCCGGCGGAGTTGAAGTTGCCACGAGGGCCTCCGTTGGGAGCCGCCGAGTTGGGCTCACACTTGCCCACCTGGTGAATATGCATCCCATGGAAGCCGGGAGTCAGGATGCCTGTGGCAACGGTTTCGACGGTGACGGTCGCATAGCCGTTGGCGAACTCGAAGTTCGCCCTTGCGACCGTCTGACCGTCCGCAGTCTTCAATTCTGTACTCAAGCGCTCACCGGCAGGCGGTTGTGAGGTTGTGGTCGTTGCGGTGGTGGTGCCGGGCGCGGGCTGGCCTTCCTGCTCGTCTTCTGCACAAGCACTCAGCGCGACGACGGGAAGAGCCACTGTGGCGACAACGAAGGCAGGCTTGATCATGATCAACGAAAGGCTCATAGCCAAACGCCGTACCCACTTATGCAATTGTCAAACGAACAACGCGGCCCGAACACGCGTACCGCCGACGCCAAGATCGTCACGCAAGTGCTCGAGCCCGGTCACAGCGACGAGGAGTTCGAACAGAATCCCGACTCGATCGGGTGGACGCCGCCGTTAGCTCCCGGATGCGGGGCCTTGATGACCTGGCGCGGCGGCGGAGGTTATTCGATCATCGGTTGAAACACGACCGTGCCCCTACTCGCGTCGTTCTGAAACATGTTTCAATGGCTTCATCGAAGGTTTCTGGCGTCCTCGAGCGCTCCCGATACCGCGGTTGCCGTCGGTGCCCGCGTTGGCATCGGTCGGCCGAATCCCGGACGGAACGACCGTCGACCTTCCAGGCCGGGGAAGCACCTACGTTTACGATTCCGGCCCGTGCGATGGCCCCACCTACGTGCTGCTGCACTCCCTGGCGTGCACCGGCCTGGTGACGTGGTACCCCGCGCTGGACGTGATTCGCGAGTTCGGCCGGGTCGTGGTCTTCGACCAGCGGTGTCATGGCCAAGGAATCCTGCCGCCGCGCATGCTGCTGGAGGACTGTGCCGACGATGTCGCTGCCCTGGCCGACGTGCTCGATATTCCCAGCTTTGTGCCGGTTGGGTATTCCATGGGATCGCTCGTCGCTCAACTTGTCTGGAAGCGACACCGGGAGAGGGTCGACGGCCTGGTGCTGTGCGCCGCAGCGGCGGCAGTCAGCCGAGCAGCATACGAACGGGTCGCCACCGGGGTCTTCGCTGCGCTGATCGAAGCCATCAGCCCTGCGGCACGCCTGTGCGAGCCCGCGAAGGCGGCCCATCATGGATACTTCCGCGATCATCACTGGGTGCTGGGCCAGATCCGCTCCACGTCGCCGGGCGGCATCACCCGAGCGATCGCCGAAGTGGTCCGGTTCGACTCGACGAGCTGGGTGGGCGAGATCGATGTACCGACAGCCGTGGTGCTGACCATGAAGGACCGCGCCTTCGGCGTGCAGCGGCAGAAGTGGCTGGCAAGTCACATCCCGAACGCCGAGATGGTGCCCGTCGACGCGGGTCATGCCGGTTGCACTCTGCAGCCGGCCGCGTTCGTTCCTGGACTGCGCCGGGCGATCGAATCGGTACATGGCCGGCTCGCTGCGCCGCGCCATACAGAGCGGATCGCCGAATAGGCGAATTCGCAACCACTGCGAGGGGAAAAGGGCGGTGAAGCGACTTAGCGGTTGGGACGTGCTGCTGCTATCCAGCGAGACCCCCAACGTCCACCAGCACACCCTCAAGGTCGCGGTCGTCGACACCGCCGGCTTCGAGGGGGAGCCGACGTTCGAGGCGTTCCGCGACGTGTTTCTCGCCAAGCTGCCACTTCTTGAGCCGCTGCGCTACCAGTTGGTGTCGACGCCGTTGCGTCTACACCGCCCGATCTGGCGTGAAGACGCCGACCTCGATTTGGACTACCACCTTCGGCGAACACAGGTGCCCGCGCCAGGAGGACGGCGAGAGCTCGACGCCGTGATCGGCGCGATAGCCAGCGAGCCGCTTGATCGCCGTCGCCCGCTGTGGCAGTTTCACTACGCGGAAGGGCTGACCGACAATCGAGTCGCGGTGATCGGCAAGGTGCATCACGTCCTGGCCGACGGCGTCGCATCAGCCAATCTCTTGGCGCGCGCGATGGAATGGCCGGGCGGTGAAGCACCGCATGATCAAGGGCTGAAACATCTCCCGCCGCCCACGACACGCGATGTCCTGCTTTTCGCGGCACGCGAACACATTTCGCGGTTCCGATCCCTACCCTCAGCTGCGCGAGACGGGGTGGTCGGTGGTTACCGGTTGCAGCGTAGAGTACGGCAACGCCGTCGCGATCCTGATCTTGCCGACCGCTTCAAGCCACCCCCCACGTTCTTCAATCGGAAACCCACCGCGGCAAGAACATTCGCGAGCGCTACGCTGCCGCTCGTCGATGTCAAAGAGACCAGCAAGAAGCTCGACATAACGATCAACGACCTGGTTCTGACGACCGTCGCGGGCGCGCTGAGACGCCTGCTCCTCATGTACGGAGAGAGCGCCGACGCGCCGCTCATCGCCTCGGTGCCCACAACGACTGACACTTCGCCGGAGCGGATCGCCGGCAACGCGCTGGCCACGATGCTGGTCTCGTTGCCTGTACACATCGACGATCCGATGGAGCAGCTTCGGTTGATCCGCACGTCGACGCGCATCGCGAAGGAAGACCATCAACTCCTAGGCCCCACTCTGGTGGGGCGGTGGCTGGAGTTCGTGCCGCCGACACTCACAAGCGCGGTCTTCCATCGGATGTCACGAAGCGAGGCACCCAACAAGCTGTTCAATCTGATTGTTTCCAACGTTCCAGGACCGCGGGAATACGGCCGCATCGCCGGCGCAGTGGTAACCGAGTTCTATTCCGTCGGACCGCTAGCGGCGGGTGCCACCCTGAACGTGACCGTTTGGAGCTATGTCGACCAGCTCAGCGTCTCGGTGATTTCCGACGACGCAACACTCAACGACACACATGAAGTGACCTCCGCATTCGTCGACGCCTTCACTAGGTTGCGGGAAGCGACAGACTCCACCGTCGGAAACGAGCCGTAGGCTCAGCGAGCCAGATCGCTTCCGCCGCTGCAACTTACGGGAATCAGGTGAAGGGCCGATAAATCCCAGCCGCGCGGAGTCGATGCGGACACCGAAATCAGGCGTCAGTGGGCGTGATCGTGATCACCGTGTGCGTCCTGCAAAGGCTCCGCTTGGGGGAGTGGCGCCTCGATGGGCGGCGGAGCCGGGGGCGCGCGGAGCGGCTCAATGATCGGCGGCGGAATGACCGACTCTGCCTTATGATCCTGATGGCCCCCGGAATGTCCGACGCTCGCCTCGTGGTGGTTGGGTTCTGCTTCCCCATCTGGCGCATGGTGGCCGTGCTGCAAACCGGAAGCCACTCCCACAGTGGAGGCGAGCGCCACGACCGCGATCGCGCTTAGCAGGATGATCGTGTTCCCGAAAGCTGGTATTGACTGTGCCTGGCGGCCCCGGTACCAGGCCCAGCCGGCTCCCATCACGACATAGATCTGAAGCAGCAGGGCGCAGAGGTCCGCCGCTCGTATGAGTTCGGCTTCGCCGGCGTGCGGGCCGAATGGCGCGCCCGCAGTCCGGGACACGGACCACAGTGCGATTGCTCCAACATTGAGCAGTACTCCGACGGCGAGAACAGGCGCTGTAGTCCGGGCAAGCACCACTCGAGCCCAGATCAGTTGGCACAGCGCAATCGTGACGAAAAACAAGCCTGCCAGCATCCACTCCTGCCAATGCGCCGGAACCACGGCGAAGTGGATAGTCGCTGCACCGACAGAAGCGAGCGCTGCAAGACGTGCAGCTAGCCTGCTGTCTGTCTTCGTCGATGCTCTTAGTGCCATTCGTTCGATGATGACAGGAACCGCGCAGACAGCGCGGGTGTGACATCACATCTCAATCCGACCGAGATTCTCTTGTCATGCACAAGCCGCGACAACAGACGTACTTTCCACGACAGCGATCCGTCGCACTTCGTCGCCGACTGAGCCGTCGAGTCATGCCCGCGGATCTGCTTCACTCAAATGGGTAGCTGAAGAACCGCTGTGGCGGGGCCCGCCGATAATTGACGCCGAGGTCTACAAGCGCTTTGTCGGTATGCCTGAAACGAACCGCCAAATCTCTACTTCGCAGTGCATTTGCTGAGCCGATGATATTTTGAGCTCTGCTGATCTGGTAGATGACATCCATGCAGAAGTGAGTCGCCGTGACTGATGCTGCCGAACGTGCCCAACAACTGGCACTGGGTTCGCGCCTGAAGACGATTTATCCCGAAGTCCCGGAATGGCCGACGCCGGACATGATCGCCCACGACCACTACCTCGCGTACATGAAGACCTCTCACGACGTGGGTGGCGAGCTGGATTATCCGCACCCCTACGAGAACAAAGAAGAAGAGCAGTGGGAACTGATGACCTACGTGCTCTGCGAGGTCCTCGGGTGGCGGGGTATCTGGGTCTCTGAGGAGCGTCGGAGGCTGGCCAATGTCGACGTCGGGCGCGCGATCTATCTGGGTCTTCCCTATTACGGTCGCTGGCTCTGGTCGGTCGGCCGGTTGTTGATGGAGAAGAAGCACATTTCCTGGGGTGAGCTGACCGATCGGCTCGCCGAGGTGCAGGAGCGCTACGCGGGCGGACTGAACGGCGGCTATCCGGAGGCGAAGCCGAAATCCGAAGGTGACGGGGCGGACGTCAACCGCAACAAGCACCACCTCGAAGCCGTCGGTATCGGTGATCCGCAATGCTTCGCCGGTCAGGCAGGCGTGGCGAAGTTCAAGGTCGGCGACAAGGTGAAGGTGCGAGAACTACCTGCGATGTTCTACACGAGGACCCCGGAGTACTGCCGCGGCGCCGAGGGGACGATCGCCGAGGTGACCTACGAAAGCCCGGCCCCCGAGGACGAGGCCTGGGACCGCGAAGACGCCAAATCGGAATGGTTTTACATCGTGCGGTTCAACCAGGCTGAGCTGTGGGACAACTACACCGGTCCCAAGAACGACACTCTGCAGACCGAGATCCCTGAGCGCTGGCTGGAAGCCGTCGGCTGAGAGTGCGCTTCAACCGCAGTCACGCTTGATCGAAAGGAATTTTGCCTCTATGTCCGACCACGGTCACGATCACTCGCGAACCGTCAAGCCGATGGTGGATGAGATCACCGATTTCGAGGTGCTCGAGATCGCCTTGCGCGAATTGTGCATCGAGAAGGGGCTTTTCACGGCCGAGGAACACCGACTGTTCACCGAGTATGCCGAGCACATCGGGCCGACTCCCGGTGCGCGTCTGGTCGCAAAGGCCTGGCTGGACGACGACTTCAAGGAGCTCGCGATCTCCGATGCCGTCGCCGCCGCCAAAGAGGTCGGCATCGACTGGCTCGAACCGACCGGCTTCGGCACCCCTAGCGACTTCGTGGCGTTCAAGATCCTCGCCGACACCCCGTCTGTGCACAACGTCATCGTGTGCGCGCTCTGCTCCTGCTACCCGCGTCCGATCCTGGGCAACTCACCGGAGTGGTACCGCACCCCGAACTACCGGCGCCGCATCGTGCGCTGGCCACGCCAGGTGCTCTCCGAGTTCGGGCTCCAATTGCCCGACGACGTGGAGGTGCGGGTGGAGGATTCCAACCAGAAACACCGCTTCATGGTCATGCCGATGCGTCCGAAGGGCACCGATGGGTGGAGCGAGGATCAGCTGACCGAAATCATCACTCGCGACTGCCTCATCGGGGTCGCACTGCCACGGCCGGCTGTCACGACGAACGTCACCCCCTTGGTCCGTGCGGCGATCCGGCCGATCGAAGAGTGACCGAGGTGGTCGACGAAACCCCGAGCGGCGGTGACGAATTCGCCGTTCTGACGGAGATCTCGAAGGTCGAGCAGACCTGGCCTGCGATGACGGCCAAATACGGTGTCGAAAACCCGTTGCCGCCGTGGAAGACCAGTCTTGACGGGCTGTGCGATGCGTTGGACCGATCGTGTCGAGCCAACGACGAGCTGGACTTCACGTTCAAGCAACGCCGCGACGAGGAAGACGAGCTTTCGACCGACCGGTATGCCCAATTGCCCTACCCCGAGAATCAACTTGTCTCACTTGCACACTCGCTGTTGAAGCGTGGTCTCATCGACGAAGCCGACCTGCGCGCGCGGCTCGCTTCGATCCGTTCCCGCCTCGAGGCGGAGTAGGCGGGAACTGCCGGTCCGGTACCGGCTGCCGGCCACGTGCAGCGTAACCGGGCAAAAGCCGAGAAAGGCCGGGCTAGCCCGAGTGCCTGCCGCGGCGTGTGGTCCCATGAACGGGATGAAGGCGTTCGGAACCGGCGCGGGGCATCGGCCGGAGAACCTGGCGGTCGGCGGGGCGCTGACGACTGCCGCCTTTTTCTGCGTGGCATTGGTGGCGACCCTGGCGAAGGTGGCCGGTCAGCACACCTCGACCGGCGTGCTACTGCTCTTCCAGAATCTGATCTGCCTGCTGTTCATGGTGCCGGTGGCGCTGCGCGGCGGAATGCCGCTACTGCGGACCGACAAGATCGGTCTGCACATTGTGCGTGCGGTGGCCGGAACCGTGTGCTGGTACGCGCTATTCGTCGCGATAAAACTCATACCGCTGGCCAACGCGACGTTGTTGACCTACAGCGCGCCATTGTGGATGCCGCTCTTCGCGTGGGTGGTTACGCGCCAGCGGGTGGCTACGGCGACTTGGGTGGGGGCAGCCATCGGCTTCGCCGGGGTGATTCTGGTGCTTCAACCCCAGTCGCACAGCTTCAGCGCCGGCGAGGGTTTCGCGCTCATCGGCGCGCTGATGTTGGCGATCGCGATGATGTCCGTCCGTTGGTTGGGCGCGACGGAGCCGGTCACCCGGATCCTCCTCTACTACTTCCTGCTCTCGACCGTGCTGACGATTCCGATCGCGGCCATCGACTGGCAGCCGTTCCCGGCACGGGCCGCGACGTGGTTGGTCGCTCTCGGGTTTGCGCAGTTCTTCTCACAGATCCTGCTCGTGGTTGCCTACCGGTACGCATCGGCGGAGAAGGTCGGGCCGTTCATCTACTCCGTGATCGTGTTCACCGCGGTTATCGACTGGCTCATGTGGGGCCACCGGCCGACGCTGTTCATGTACATCGGGATGGCCCTGGTGATCGGTGGTGGCCTCATCGCTGTCCGCGCCAGACCCGCCACCGCGGGCGACCCGTCACTGACGAATTCGTAAATTGCCGTCGTCAGATCACCGAGCGCATAGATTGTTAGCCGACGGCTCCGGTATGCCGTTTCGATGCGAGGTGAAGCGCGTGATCGCGGGTATCAGGAGAGCGGCACGCCTGGCAGGAATGCGTCCCATGCCGCAATGGGGTGGCCGGCCGAACATCGATCTTCGCGGTAAGCGCATATTGCTGACGGGGGCGTCGTCGGGGATCGGTGCCGTTGCTGCGGAAAAGCTCGCCGCGACGGGGGCGACCGTGATCGCGGTCGCCCGCCGTGAGCCGCTATTGCACGACGTCGTCTCGCGGATAATCGCATCGGGAGGATCGGCAGTCGCCGTTCCGGTGGACCTGGCCGACTTCGATCAGGTGGACGAACTCGCGAGAACCGTTGGCGCGGTGGATATCCTGATCAACAACGCCGCACGCTCGATTCGCAGACCTCTGGCCGAGTCGCTGGAACGCTGGCATGACATCGAACGTGTCATGCAGCTCAACTATTTCGCGCCGCTGCGGCTGATTCGCGGTGTCGCGCCCGGCATGATGGAACGCGGTGACGGTCACATCATCAATGTCGCGACGTGGCGGGTATTGCCGGAGTCCTCACCGCTTTTCGCCGCCTACAACGCATCGAAAGCGGCGTTGAGCGCGGTGAGCCGCGTCATCGACACCGAGTGGGGTGACTGCGGCGTCCACTCCACCACTGTGTACTACCCGCTGGTTGCGACGCCGATGATCGCGCCAACCCGCGCATACGAAGGAATTCCGGCGCTTTCTTGCGAGGAGGCCGCCGAATGGATGGTCACCGCCGCGCGCACCAGGCCCGTCCGCATCGCGCCGCGCAAGGCGCTCGCTCTGCGCGCACTCGACGTCGTCGCACCCCGTGCACTCAACAAAGTCCTCGAACGCGAGACGAATCGAATGAACGCCAAGGTTCGCATGGATGCTGAACAGGCCCAGCACGTACACCGCCCCGCTGCAGTCGTAATAGAGCCGGCGCCTGCGGTCACGGAGTCGCTGACAGGACGCGGATGACTTCGTGCAGCGGCTCCGGCGACGCGCCGATTTCGCCGATGAATGGATGCGACAGTTCCAGCACTAGGAACAGTTGGGCGCCAACGAGCACGCCGAGTATTGCGACCATCGTGTAGTGTGTCGCGGGTTTCTCAACGCCGTAGATGATCGCGCAGCCGAGGAGTAGCCCGCTGGTAACGAGTATGACCGCCCACAGCGACCAGGGTGGACCGACGTCGGTGCGGGACTGCAGGACTCGTTGCGTGCGGGCCTGACTGAGGCTGTCGAGGTTGGCGAAGGACGCTCTCAGGACTGCCTCCTGGGCGCTGGTTTGCGTCTGGACTTTCTCATAGTCGGAGCGCAGCCGGGCGAGCGCTTCGTCGGCCGGTGGATGATGACGGCCGTCTGCCGCCTCGCTCCATTCGGTGATCGCGGCGTTCTCGAAAGCCAGAAGACTCTGGCGAATTCGGTCGCGATCCGGCTGGTCGAAGACGCGCAGACTTGTGGCCAGTTCCACCCCCGCCGCTCCTTCGGTTCGCGCCTTGCCGTCGGCGTTGTTGACCTGCCCCCACATCGCCGACACGACGAAACCGATGAAGAAGGCGAATACGAAGCCGACAACCCCGAAGGCGAACTTCGTCACGTCGTTGTGTTCGTCGCCCCGAAGATGCGGAAATCGCCGCCGGACCACGATCTGCACGGCGATGGCTCCAGCTGTCGTGACGACGATGACTCCGAGCAGTAACAGCCACGGCGGTAGGTTGCTCACCAACCACTGACTCACAGCCGGTCCTCCTCAGGACGACGGATCGCGCGATCCACGCGGACCGGGCTTTCCGACTGTAGGTGTCGGCCGCGTTCAGGAAGTGGCGAATCTGAGATTCTCGCGGCAACTCCACGAAGCCCGCTCGGCTGACGATCAGGACATCGACTCGTCCAGTTCACCGAGCGAGGCGATCAGGACGCTGTTGGCCGAGTAATCGACGGGGCACGCGATGACGCTGACGGTGTCGTCCTCCAGCGCCTGACGCAGCGTCGGCAGTAGTTCGGCCGCCGAGGTGATGCGGTAACCCTTCGCGCCGAAGCTCTCGGCGTAGGCCACGAAGTCGGGGTTGGAGAACTTCGTCTCGACGTTGTGGCCGATCTCGAGGTCCATCTTCCAGCTGATCAAGCCGAAGGCATTGTCGTCCCAGATCAAGATCACGAACGGTGTGTTGAGGCGCAGCGCGGTCTCGATCTCCTGCGAGTTCATCAGGAATGCGCCATCGCCGGTGGCGACGAGAACCTTCGAATCAGGTCGCGCGATCTTGGCGGCGATCGCCCCTGGCACCGTCCAGGCCATCGTTGAAAGCCCATTGGAGATCAGGCAGGTGTTCGGCTCATAGGTCGGATAGAGCCTGGCCATCCACATCTTGAGAGCACCGGTATCGACCAGAGCGATGTCGTTGCGCTGCAGCGCTTCGCGCGTATCCGCCACAATGCGGGCAGGGGTGAGCGGGAAACTGTCGTCGGCACGCCCGCGGTCGAGTTCTCCCGACAGCAGCTCACGGATCTTCACGTGCGTCTCTGAATGCGGGTGTTCGCGGGTCACCTGCGACGCGAGTGCATCGAGAGTGCGACCGATGTCGCCCTGCAACCCGACCGCGACGTCATAGTGCACATCCACCTCAGCCGGAAAGCGATGGATGTGGATGATCTTCGTATCGCCGCTGGGATTGATTCGGACCGGATCGAACTCCTGCAGTTCAAAGCCCGCGGCGACGATGACGTCGGCCTGGTCGAAGCCGAAGTTGACATAGTCACGGCGCATGAAGCCCACCGCGCCGAGTGCGAGCGGGTGATCGTCAGGGATGACGCCCTTGCCGTGGAAGGTTGCCGCCACAGGAATCAGCAGCGCCTCTGCGAATCTGCGAACCGCGTCAGCCGCTCCGCCGCGAGCGGCCCCGTGACCGGCCAGCAGGATGGGATTGCGTGCGAAGCGCAGGATCTCCACTGCCCGCTCCAGCTGGGCGTCCGACGGGTCGTCGGGTCGCGGCACGTTGACGTGCAGGGGACTGGCATCCGATGCGGCAGGCGCTTCCTCGACATCCTCGGGCACAGCGAGATAGACGGCGCCGGGGCGCTCGGTCTGAGCCAGCTTGAAGGCCTTCCGGATCATCTCCGGCACGGCCGACGGCGTCGCGACAAGGGCTGACCACTTTGTCGCGGGTTCGAACATCGAGACGAGGTCGACACCCTGGTGAGACTCTTTGTAGTTCCGGTTCATTCCGACTTGCGCCGAGATCGCCAGCACCGGAGTGGAGTTCGTCGTGGCGTCGGCGACGCCGAGCAGGAGGTTGATGGCTCCAGGCCCCAGCGTTGCCGAGCACACGCCGGCTCTACCCGTCAGTCGTCCGTACACCTCGGCCATGAATGAGGCGCCCTGCTCGTGTCGGGTCAGCACGTATTCGATCGACGACTTCGACACCGCCTCGGTGAAGCGGATGTTCTCCTCGCCGGGAATGCCGAAGACGTGGGTGACCCCCTCGTTCTCCAGGCATTCGACGATCAGCTGCGCGGTCGTGCGACTCGATTCGCCCATGCTCGCGAGCCTAGTCCCGCGAGGGCACCGCTACGGGCGTGAAGCGAATCGCGAAGTAGTGCTCGCGCTCGCAGAGGGCCGCGAAATCCGTGACGGTGGGAATTTTGCCTGCACAGAACTTCAACCCCATCATGCGCTGTGCGCGCCTCAGGCCGTACGCCTGTGCTGCCCGGTGAGCCAGATCGCCGACGACAGCGCCGTCGTCGATGAGCTCGCCCCGCACGGCTGTCGACCGACCGTCGTGCAGAACTCGCGCGTCGGCGCCACCGCGGAAATTGGCCTTCCACGACGCGCTCGTCATGGCGTAGAGCACACCATCGATCCGATGAGCGCTGAGCGGAATCGAGTATCGACGCCCCGTTCTGCGGCCGGCGACGTCGACGAC
This sequence comes from Mycobacterium sp. ITM-2016-00318, assembly GCF_002968285.2. Classification (NCBI taxonomy): domain Bacteria; kingdom Bacillati; phylum Actinomycetota; class Actinomycetes; order Mycobacteriales; family Mycobacteriaceae; genus Mycobacterium; species Mycobacterium sp. ITM-2016-00318. The sequence goes on from NZ_CP134400.1 coordinate 735,217, forward strand.
CATCATCTGGTTGCGCAAGCTGCCCGCCACCGGTGTCCGTAGGAAGCGCCGCATGAAGGGATTGGCGGCGTGTAGAAGCGACACCGGAGGATGTGCGATCCTCACTGCGGGAGCCGTATTCGTCACGGAACGTCAGCGGGCCATGTCCCACTGGCCGTAGTCGGGGGCGAGGATGTCGTCCTCGTCGACCTGGGTGCCGCCGAGGCTGATGCCGGGATCCGTTGGGGTGACGATCACTCGCTGATAGAGCACCGCCGCGGGTTCGCGCTCGCCGTTCGACCAGGCACGGGTCTGCCAGGCCCACCGGTATCCCGGGGTGGTCGAGTGGCCGATGACGTTGTCGGCGATCGCCCAGCCGCAGACTTCGGCGTGTCCGTAGACGCCGGTGCGTTCCACGCCGAGAACCGAGTTGATACCTCGAAGCCATTGCACCGCAGTGTTCTTCCACGTGGCGGCATCGATGTCCTCGTCGATGCTGAAGAAGATCGGCGCGGACTCCGGTCCGCCGGCCGCGACATGTAGCAGCAGCGCCGTTTGGGCGTCCGCGACTCCACCGTCGTATCCGCGTGTGAAGTCCGACGGCGCGCCCGGCCAGTTCGGCTTACCGTACTGGTAGCAGCTGACGACCTGAAGACCCAACGCACGCAACGCGTCCGCGTACTCGCGGGTGACGGGTTTGAAGTCGAAGGTCGCACCCGGCCGTAGTTGGGAGACATACACCAGCGCACCGGTGTAGCCTGCTGCGGCCACGTCATCGGCGGGCACCAGCAGCGCGGTGAAGTCGATCAGCTTTCCGTTGGCGGCCGACGCCTTCGGCGCCCTGGCCGTCGACGCCGCCATGCCCGCGAGAATCGGCGCCGCCAGCGCGTAGGTGAGGATGTCGCGCCGGGTCAAAGCGGAGGTGCGGCTATTCGGGTCCGACGACACGACACTCAGTTTGACATGCGGCCTGCAGATGCGCTTGCGGTTGAGCGACAGCGGCGGATTGCGACGGTGCGACGGGAAGCGCCGTCGCCACCTTGGCTGCCGCGAAAGTGGCGGCCCGATCGACCATTCCTGTCTCCACGTACTGGGTGTGCGCGTTGAAGTCCCTGCCGCTCGAGCAGACGAAGTCGGCCTCGACGCACAGTTCGACGGTCTTGGCCGCATACAACGGACCCACCTCGACGTCCGGCTGGTTGATCACCCGCATGAACCGGTCGTTGGGCTTACCGAACAAGGCGACAGCGACCACGTGTTGCGCCACGTCCTCGGGCATCGGATTGCGCACTCCCTCCGGCGCGCCATCCGGGATCACGTCTGCGGTGACGAAGCCGGCAACGGCGGCGCCCTGGGAGAAACCGCCGAGCACGATGTTCGTGTTGGGACAGTTCGCTGCCATGGACTCGACCCGCGCGCTGGCGTCGCGGACGCCGTCAAGCGCTCGGGGGAATTCAGTGGTGGCGGGATAGTCGACGGGATACACGTCGAGCGATTTCGTGCCGAGGCGGGACCTCAGCGCGCTGACGAACGCTTCTCCTGTAGGGCCGAGGCCGGGCGCTTCCGCGGTGCCGCGCGCGAACACCACCTCGACATCGGGGCACGGCGCCGCGGACGCCGAGGGCACAGCGCCCAGCGACGACAGGCTCGCTGCTGCCGCCGCGAATATCGCGATACTTCGTCCGCTCACGGCGCCATGCTGACACATCTCTGTGGCGAGCGTATTGGAAAAGCAAACAGCTAATAAACGTCTTATCAAGTGGTTATCAATGGCTTAATGAATTTGATGTCCGTGCAATTCCCCGACGCGGTTGATCTGGTCACACGGCCAAACTCGCGAACGTGCAGCCGTTGCGAGAATTCGCGCCGAATTTCGCACAGCTCTCACGTTCGGCGAGCTCAAACCAGCGGGGACGTAACGAGTTTCGGGTTTGACGCCAACGCCAGCTCACTAGATCATGTCCTTGTCGGTCAACCAGCGCATCAGGAACCAGCCGACGAACACCGGCAGCCAACAGGTGAGCACCCGGTACAGCAGTACAGACGGCACCGCGATGCCCGCGGGCACGCCGAACGCCGCAAGGCCACCGATGAGTGCCGCCTCCACCGCGCCGACGCCGCCGGGGGTCGGCGCTGCCGAGGCCAGGGTGCCGCCGATCATCGTCACCACCGTCACGGTGACGATCGAGACGTTGCCGCCGAACGCCTCGATGCACGCCCACAGCGCCAGCGCTCCACCGAGAGTCGTTGCTGCGCAACCAAGAACGATGAGGATGAGGCGCCTCGGCTCGCTCGCCAGCTCGCGGAGGTCGTCGAGCACCTCCCTGACCCGTGGCCCGACCGTCCCGGTCAGGAACCTGCGCAGCCTCGGCACCACGACGAACGCCGCGAGCACCACGAGGATGGCGGCACCGACCGCGTAGACGATCTGCGCCGACGGAACGAACTTGGCTAGGTCCGCCGACGCTCCCGCGAACGCGCTGAACAAGATCAGCAGCGTGATGTGGGTTACCACCTGCACCGACTGCTGCAGCGCCACAGCGGTCGCCGCCCGCAGCGCGCCGAGGCCACCCTTCTGCAGGAACCGCGCGCTCAGCGCCAGACCGCCGACACCCGCCGGGGTCGTGGTCGCTGCGAACGTGTTGGCCACCTGCATCAGCGTGAGATTGCGGAAGCTGACCAGCCCGTCGGCACACGCCCACAGCGCCGCCGCGGCGCCGACGTACTTCGACACTGAGATCAGCAACCCGAGCAGCGCCCACCAGTAATTCGCGGTCCGGAGTTCGGACAGGAACGTCGGCACGGTGCTGATGAACGGCAGTGCGACGTAGACGAGCGCCACCAGCAACACCATCTGCAGAATCTGGTTGCGATTGAACCGGGTGACCGTCGCAATCTCGATCTCGTCGGCGCCGGTTTGCAGCATCACCTCGTCGCGCGCGGTCGAGAGGACTCCGCGGGCGTCGGGGATCGACTCCCTGATGCGCTTGGGCACAGCCGCTTTCGCCAGTCGCTGCGAGGCGGTCAGGACGGCGCCTTTGCCGAAGACCCCCATCGCCGCGCGAACCGCGGTGGGTGCGTCATACAGCGCGGTCGTCGTCACGAGCAGCTGCGCGATATCGGACTGCAACTGCGCGTCGGTGGCTCCGTACTCGGCGTGTTCGAACCCGCCGAACATCACGGTGTCGCCGTCGACGGAGATCTTCCTCGCCCGCAAGTCGCCATGAGAGATGTGTTGGTCGTGCAGAATGCGCAACGCGCCCCAGATCCGCGGCACCAGTGTGGTTTCTCCTGCCTCGTCGACTGGTGTGCCACAGGCGGGAGTGTGCGCGTACAGCGTCCACCCACGGTCGAGTGGTGTCACGGCCAGCGGCGCGGTGTTGGCGACGCCGAGGTCGCCGATCGCGATCGCCATCAGTGCGCGGTGCTCGACGACGCGGCGCATCGACGCGTGGAACGGCGCCGTCTCGCCGCCGCGCAGGGTGAATTTTCGCCACAGCTGGCGCAGCGCGCCGCCGCTGCGCTGGTTCGGGCTGTACAGCTCGAGCTCCTTGACCGTGCCGTCCTCGCACGTGGCTGAAAGCAGGAGCGACCCGCGGCCTGCGAGCCGGACCACGGTGAGGTCGCTGACCCGGCAGCCCCGGCGATCCATTGCCCGTACGGCACCTTCGAGCGGAACCTCGAGGGCCGGTGTGCCGACGACGAGGATCACCAGCGCGCCGACGAACCAGCCGACCGCCAACCCGAGCAGCGATCGGGCGGGTACCACGGCGCTGACGGCGAGATGGATGGGGATGAATGCCAGCAGCAGCGCCCACCACCAGTGCCGCCAACGCGCAGGCAACCACGGTCCGGACACCGTCAGCATCGCGGCGAGCATGGCGATCCAGCGCGGGTCGTCGAGGAACTGGGAGAGAAACGTCTTGGGTTGCTCGGCGACGTCGAAGTGCCACTGCGGCGCGGAGATGCCGTCCGGTCGCACCGAGAGCGCAAGAACGGCGATCACGCCCGCCGCCGCGTAGGCGCCGAGCAGCTTCCAGTGCCTACCGGCGATCAGCCCGATGAGGATGGCGAACGGCAGCGCGAGAATCGCGATGCCGTAGGCCAGATACACGAGGTTGGACTGGGTGGGGGTAAGCACGCCGACGATGTCGGAGATCGATTTCTCCAGCGAAACCCAGTCATATCGGGTGATCAGTGAGCTGGTGATGACCACGCCGAGGAAGACCGTGGCCAGCAGCAGTCGCAGGATGTCGCTGGTGCGGCGGGCCAGCGGCTGCAGCAAGCTGCCAGTAACGGTGATGTCCCGCCCGTCGACCCGCACGCCGACTAGTTAACACTGACCGCTCAACCGCCGTGCACGACATTGTGCAGCGGTTCGCCGCGCGCCAGCCTTCCGATATCGGCGACTCCCATGCAGATGCCGCACCCACCTCGCGCTAGATCGGACTGCGATTCGAGCGGTTTCGGCGATTCCGTAAATTACGCTCACGCCATGCCGGAAACGGCGTACGCCAAGTGCGGCGATCTGAGCCTCGCCTACCAAGTGTTCGGTGACGGGCCGATCGAGCTCGTGTTCATGGGGCCGATGGCCAGCCACGTCGAGTTGTTCTGGACCCTGCCCGACTTCAAGTCCTTCTTCGAGCAACTGGCAACGTTCTGCCGCGTCGTCCTGTTCGACAAGGCCGGTCTCGGGCTGTCCGACCCGATCCCGCAGGTGCGCACTGTGGATGATCGGGTGACCGAGATTGAGGCCGTGATGGACGCCGTCGGCTTCGAGGAAGCGGTCATCTTCGGGATGAGTGAAGGCGGCCCGGCCTCCGCCGTATTCGCGGCGAAGCGGCCCGAGCGCACGAAAGCGTTGATCCTCTACGGTTCGTATTCGTGGATTCCGATCGGCTCGGACGACGTCGACGGTGACCCCGCCGAGCTTCGCGCGCGCTACTACGCGGAAGGCTCGTTTGACGACCGGTATACGCCGACTGTGGATCAGATCGCGAAGCTGCAGGCGATGACCCGCGCGGGCTTCTCGCAGTGGGGTACCGGCGAGATGATCAAGTCGATGTTCCCGTCGGCACGATCGGGGCGGCAACTGGGCATGTTCGAGCGCATGTGTGCCAGCCCGGGAATGATTCGGGCGGCCATACAGTCGCTGTTTCGGCTCGACATTCGGTCCCTGCTGTCGAGTATCACCGCGCCGACCCTGGTGATTCACGCGCGCGACGATCCGATGCCGGTGCAGTTCGGCCGTTATCTCGCCGACCACATTCCGCGCGCAAAGCTACTGGAGATCGAGGGTTCGGACCACGCGCCGTGGTACACCGAACCGGACCGGGTCCTGACTGCCATCGAAGAGTTCCTCACCGGCAGCCACCTGGCCCCCGCGCAGTCGCATCGCGCACTGCGGACGGTGTTGTTCACCGACATCGTCGCGTCGACCGAACGAGCCGCGGCATCGGGTGACGAGCGGTGGCGTGCACTGTTGCAACGGTTCGGCGAAATCACCGACAGCCTCGCCGATCCATTCGGCGGCACGGTGGTGAAGAGCACGGGCGATGGACACCTGGTGACATTCGACGGTCCGACGCAGGCCATCCGATATGCCGAGGCGTTGTGCCATGACGCCGAGACGCTGGGTATCGACATCCGGGTCGGCATCCACACCGGAGAGTGCGAACTTCTGGATGCCGATATCGGCGGCCTTGCAGTGCATATCGCGGCGCGAATACTCGGCCAGGCCTATGCGGGGGAGATCCTCGTCTCGCGCACCGTGCGTGATCTGGTCGTCGGATCGGGCATCGCGTTCGACGACCACGGTACGTTCGAGCTGCGCGGTGTTCCCGGCAGGTGGGAGCTGCTTGCAGTGGATCGACATGGGGCACAGGCAGATTCGGCCGAGTCGAGGTTGAGTTCGATGCCGACGCCTGGTCCCCGCGAGGCGATGCGTCCGGCGGACAGGGCGGTCGGGGCAATGGCCAGGCGCACACCGTGGATCCTGCGCGGCGTGGCTCGCATCGCTCCGATGAGGACCACCACCCGCAACTAAGGGGGCCGGGGAATGGACCTGCCGCGGACACTGTACGGCCAGTTGTATCTACTGGCCTACGACCGCAAGCGTCGGCGCTTCGAATACGACTACGACGACGCGTGGAAGATGCGGTGGCGCTTCGGATACGCGCTGAAGTCCGCGGTGCTGGCGGATCTGTATCTGACTGGCTTCATCCAGGATTGCGAAGGCAGGGCACGCCGGGTGAATTCGGCGAGCCACCCGGACCCCTTGCTCGACAATGCGTTGACCCGGGTCGACGGTCGGCTGTGGAGCGAGATGATCGCCAACGACGGCCGCGCCTGCAGGGAGGCCGTGCGTGACGAGCTGGAAGCCGCCGGGTGGATCGACGGACGCGAGCGCAGGACGTTCGGAATCCTTCCGCACAGACGCCAGGCGGTCTACGACGTGGACCTCGTTGAAGCCTCGGCGGTCCGCGTGAAAGAGGCGCTGCGCAACATCCTCGCCGACCGGCCCGCTGATCCTCGGTCGCTGGCGGTCGGGCTGATCGCGGTACAGACGCAGATGCCCGCGGTATTGAGCTTCAACGTCAATGAACAACACCGCAACGCGTTGCGCGAGATGACGTTCGCCGCGATCGAGCCGATCCTCGGACTGTACCAGGCGATACATAACCAAGTCGCTGACATGCATTCCGGCATGGGTGGGAGCGGAGGTTGTGGCGGCGGCGGTTGCGGCGGCGGCGCCTAGCCGCTCGACGCGTCTCGGTGCCGAACGCGTCTGGTTGATGTCCAGCTGTCGACTGCTCAACCCCGACATGCCGGGACAGTCCGACATGTTGATGTCGTTCACCGACGTGACGGCGGAAGGGACCGCCGCGGACAAGGTCTGTTCTATGCGTCCCACGATGCGCTGACGAAGCTGCCGAACCGCGCCTCGGTGCTCCGCAAGATCAACAGGGCGCTGGCCGCACGCGAGGAGCACGGCAAGTTGCGGGCGGTGCTGTTCATCAACATCGACGACCTCAAGGCGACGAACGACACACTCGGTCACACCGCCGGTGACGACGTGCTGCGCAGCGCCGCGCAGTGTCTGCAGCGGGTGATGTCCGACGGCGATGTGGCCCGACCAGCACTCCGATTCAAGCGAGTGTTGGCAGCGCTGTTGCGTCGAGATCTGCACGTTGGCTGTTGAGTCGCCGGTGTCACTGCCATGACGCAGAAATCGGCGGCAGCCACGGGCCGCTAGCCGCCTGAACGTCGGTTCGCTTGGCCTCATACATCGCAAGGTCGGCATCGCGCAACAGCGCACCGCTGGTCAGTCCTGCTGGAGCCGGCCGTCGATGCGCCGCCAGAGATTATCGGGGTTGCCGTCAGCGATTGCGCTGGGCAGCAATGACTTCGGCACATCTTGGTAGCAGACGGGCCGCAGATATCGTTCGATCGCGCGGACGCCGACCGACGTGGTCCGCGAGTCGGACGTCGCAGGAGAAGGGCCGCCGTGCACCATCGCGTGGCACACCTCGACGCCGGTGGGCCAGCCGTCGAACAGGATCCGGCCCGCCTTGAGCTCCAGCAGCGGCAGAAGCGCTCGCGCGTCGTCGAGATCGGATTCGTCGGCGTGCACCGTCGCGGTGAGCTGGCCCTCGATGTTCTCGGCGGCCGTCCGCATCTCGGCGGCGTCGGCGCAGCGGACGATCAGGCTCGATGACCCGAAAACCTCGGCCTGCAGCGTGTCTGACTTCAGGAAGCTGTCCACATCGGTGGCGAACAGAGCTGCGCGGCAAGTGGTGTCGCTGTCGCTGGGCGCGCCGCGCACGATCAGTTCGGCTTCCCCGGATAGTTTGGTGACACCGTTGGCGAAGGCGTCGGCGATACCGGGGGTGAGCATCGGCGTGGCCGCCGACTGGGCGATCGCGTCGCGGGCGGAGCCGATGAATGTGTCGAGTCCCGGCCCGTCGACCGCGATGACAAGGCCGGGATTCGTGCAGAACTGCCCGGAGCCCAGCGTGAGCGAGCCGACGAATGCGCGACCCAGGTCGGCGCCGCGGCTGGCCAGCGCACCGTCGAGCAGGAAGACCGGATTGATGGAGCTCATCTCGGCGTAGACCGGGATCGGCTCGGGCCGGCCGGCCGCGGCCGCGACGAGTGCCATTCCGCCGGAACGGGATCCGGTGAATCCCACGGCCTTGATGCGCGGATCGGTGACCAGGGCGACACCGAGATCGGGGCCGAATCCGTACAGCAGCGAGAAGGTGCCCGCAGGCAGACCGGCGGCGGCGACGGCGTCGGTGATGGCACGGCCGACGATCTCCGACGTGCCGGGGTGGGCGTCGTGTGCCTTGACGACGACGGGGCAGCCCGCGGCCAGAGCCGATGCGGTGTCGCCGCCTGCGACCGAGAAGGCCAACGGGAAGTTGCTGGCGCCGAAGACAGCGACGGGGCCCAGCGGGACCGATCGTTGGCGGATATCGGGCCGGCGCAACGGAGTTCGGTCGGGTAGCGCCGGGTCGATGCGGGCCTCGTTCCAGCTGCCCTCTCGCAGCACGCCGGCAAACAGCCGGAGCTGTCCGGTGGTGCGGCCGACCTCACCGGTCAGCCGGGCCTGCGGGAGGCCGCTTTCGGCGGCCGCGCGCGCGACGATCGCGTCTTTGACGGCTTCGATGTTGACAGCGATGGTTTCGAGGAACTGGGCGCGCTGCTCGGCGCTGGTGGTGCGGTAGTCGGCGAAGGCGGCGGCGGCAGCGGCGCAGGCGGCGTCCACGTCTGACGAGTCGCCGTAGAAGTAGGCGGGCTCCAGTTCCCGGCCTGCGGTGGGGTCGAAGGCGCGGATCGATTTGCCGGAACCTCGCACCTGCTCGCCGGCAATGAGCAATCGTCCCGTCAGCGCAGTGTCGGGCATCGTCGCAGTCATGTGTTCCTCGGCCTGGAAACGTCGGTTCCGTTGTGGAGCGGGGTGCTGTATGACACCAACGGTAGAAGCGGTATCAATGCTTGTCCAAGGCCATTTGAGGCTCGACTGATGCACCGATTGAATTAATCGAACCTAGTCTCAGAGCGGTTGGCGAACTCGATAAATGTCTATTGTGAGGTCGCGACGGTAATGTCTGGCGAGGATGAAAGGCAGAAGGGGATAGCAAATGGACCTCGTGCTCGGTCTGTCGGTCACCTCGACAGCCGTCCGATGGGTGCTTGTCGAAGGTGTGACGGGCGACGGTGACGCCGTAGACCGCGGTGTGCTCGACGTCGCCGACCCCGCTGATTTTGACGCGGATGCCCTGCTCACGGTGCTGCTGGACGCCAACGAGGCGGTCGTGGAAAGCGGCCTTCACGCTGCGGGTGTCACGTGGACGCCGGCGGGCGAGGTCGTCGCGGGCGCAATCCTCGAGGCACTCCAGGCGCGGGACGTGCAGGACGCCATCGCGGTGTCCGAACTCGAGGCTGCAGAGGCGCTGGCGAGCGGCATCTCCGCGATCTCCGGGTACCAGGACGTCGCCGTCTGCGTGTTCGAGCCCGACAGCACACTGGTCGCCCTGGTGGACGCCGGCGGGGTGACCGTCGACCCCCAGGACATGGTTCCCGACCGCGACGTCGAACTGTCCGCCAGCGTGATGGCGCTCGACCTCAATGACCGCCAGCTCGACGCCATCTTCGTGGTCGGCTCGGCCAACCTGGAGCCCGTGGTGTCCTCGATGGACTCCGTCGCCGCCGCCCCGGTCATCTCCTCGGCCGAGGCAGATATGGCGATGGCACGCGGCGCCGCGGTGGCGTCGGCCATGGCCGTCATCTCCATGGGCGGCGGATCCGCATCACTGTTCCGGCTGCGGGAGATGTCGCGCACGAGCGTGTTGACGGCCGTCGTCGTCGGCGCCGCCGTAACCCTGGTGATCTCGCTTTCGGTGGTGCTGGGGCTGCAGGCGACGTCGGATTCCCCTTCGGAGACCAAGAACGCCAACGCGACCACCGAGCAGCTCAACGAGGGCAAGTTCGGCGCCGAGGCGAAGGCCGCGCTGGCCGCTCCGAAGCCGGCGCAGCGTCCGGCGGCGCCTGCGCCGAAGCCCGCGGCCAAGCCGGCTCCTGCGCCCGCCGCGCCGCCGCCCGCTCAGACGAGGGTTGCTTCGCCGCCTGCGCCCGTGGCGATACCGGATGTCGATCCGCCCGCCGCGGCTCCGCCCGCACCGGCCTACGTGCCACCGGCCCCCGCTTACACGCCGCCCGCACCCGCCTACACACCGCCGGCCCCGGCCTACACCCCGCCGGCCCCGGCCTATACGCCTCCGGCACCTGCCTACACGCCGCCCGCGCCGCAGGTTCCCGCTGTGCAACCGGAACCGCGTCTGCGCGACAAGATCATCGAGCGCATTCCGATCATCAACCGGTTCCACGACCCGCAGCCGATGTACCCCACGAACTAACTGCGGCGCCGTCAGCCATCCTCGGGGCCGCCGCGGCTACGTGCGCCGACTACCGGGTCGCGAGGCGGCGCTGTACTAGGGGGCGGGTACCGCGCCGCAGCCAACGCCGGGAAGGCAGCCCGCTGCGCCCCCGGGACCTGCTGTGCCCGCGGGACCGCCGGGAATGCCTCCGGTTGCTCCTTCTGGTCCTGCCGCGCCTGCCGCGCCGCCAGGCACCGCGGCCGCGGCACCTTCAGGTCCTGCCGCGCCGACGGGACCACCCGGGATTGCGCCCGCCGCGCCTCCTGGTCCGGCCACGCCACCGGGAACGGCGACTGCGGGAGCGCCAGGCGCAACCGCGCAACCGGTGCCAGCGGGGTCGTAACATCCGGACGGGCCGCCCGCGGCGGCGATCGGTGCTGCAGCAATGGCGGCGGCCGCTGCACCCGCGAACAGAAGAGGCGAGATCCGTGTGAGCATCATGTCCGCATTTAACCCCACGGAAGAATTTCAAACATCCGATTTCCGCTTTCAGTCGCGTTCGAAGTGCTGGTAGTCCTTCGGGGTGCGCCAATTGCCGCCCCATCGCCAGCCCCGGTCGGTGAAGGCGCGCACCGCGGGGTCGCCTGTGTGCAACATGCCGGGGTCGGTGCGGTTGCGATCGAGATAGGGCGTCGCGGTCGTCGGCTCGATGTTGCCGTCGCTGTCGATGAAGGGGTTGATCAGCGGGTTGACGTCGATGGCGCGGCCGTAGGCGTGCAGCGCCCAGTCGTTTCCTGATGGCAGGAGCCGGCAGTTGAACGCCGAGGTGTTGTTGTCCTCCATCGACAGCTCGTCCTCGGCGCCCGGATAGTTGGCGACCGAGCGCATCTTCGCGATCGGATAGCCGAGTTCGTAGAGCTGCCCGAAGATCGCGACGACGTCGGTGACCACGTCCTGGTGCACGACGAGCTCGCCGCGGTGGGTCTGGCCGTCGAAGCCGAGATAGTTCATCTCGACCCTGCGCAGCGCTTCCGGACCGACCGGGCAGCCGGGTTTCCACGTCGCACCGAGTTGGGCGGCGGTGACGGGTCCGACGGTGGCAGGCGAGGGTGCCGCGGGCGGCGGTGGGGCCGGACGTGACGGCGATGACGACAGCGTGGAGGTCATCGACGAGGACCGCGAGGAGGACGACGACGAGGATTGCCCGGTAGGTGGAGTCGAACCGCACTGCGGCACAGCGGCACACACGCCCGTCAACGCCACCAGGGTGGCGATACGCCGCATCGCGAAATGGCATTCCGGCAGGCCGTTACTCGACATTTGTCTGCGTGGATCGTGTTTCGCGGAGGCTTTAAAGATCGCCCGGGTCGTCGGGCACGTCGACGGCGTGTTCGGCGAGCGCTTCCAGTGGCACCACGTCGAGCGTGCGCTCGTGCGTCGACGCCATCACCACCGGCGCGGCGCGGCCGTCCTCGTATGCCTTCAACCAGTTCGCGGCGGTGACGCACCAGCGGTCGCCGGGCATCAGGCCGGGAAACCGGAATTCGGGCCGCGGCGTGGACAGGTCGTTGCCGATGGCGTCCTGGTGCTCGAGGAATTCGGCGGTCATGACCGCGCAGATGGTGTGCAGGCCGATGTCCTCGGGGCCCCATGTGCAGCAGCCGTCGCGGTAGAAACCGGTCAGCGGTTCGCTGCCACACGGCTCCATGGGTGTCCCCAGCACGTTGAGATCCGGCATCGGCCCAGTATCGCCTCATGACTAGTGTCGTCGCCATGCCAACCGTCACGCCCGTCGAGGGCAAGCCGAACCTGCTGCTTGGTGCCTACGACATCGCCGGCGTCGGCTACACCGCCAGCGAGTACTTCGTCTCCGGAACGGCGCGGGCGTACGGGGAGGGCCGGCAACCCGAGGTCGACTACACGACACGGATCGTGGCGCTGCTTCCTGCCGACACGGCGAAGTTCAACGGCACGGTGCTCGTCGAATGGCTCAACGTCAGCGGCGGCATCGACGCGCCCGCGGTGTGGTTCATGGCGCACCGCGAGATGATTCGGGAGGGATACGCCTACATAGCGGTGTCGGCGCAGAAGGTCGGCGTGGACGGCGGCCTGACGATCACCGGCTTCGACATGTCGCTGAAAACACAGAATCCCGAACGGTATTCACGGCTGAGCCATCCTGGGGACGCGTACTCGTTCGACATGTTCAGCCAGGTCGGCCAGCTGGTGCGCGCATCGCCCGATCAGGTGCTGGGGCGGTTGAGGCCGGAATTCGTCATCGCGATCGGGGAGTCGCAGTCGGCGATGTTCTTGACCACCTACATCAACGCCGTCGATCGGCACGCCGGAGTGTTCGACGGCTTCCTCGTGCACTCGCGCTTCGGCGGCGCGGCTTCGCTGGACGGGATCAACACCCTCGAGGCCTTCGAGCGAGGGACTCCGGACCCGTCGCCGTTCCGCGACGACCTGCGGGTGCCGACGATGAACGTCATCACCGAGACCGATGTGGTCGGTGCAATCCTGCCGGGCTACTACATGGCCAGGCAGCGGGACAACGACATGCTGCGGACGTGGGAGATCGCGGGCACCGCGCATGCCGACGCCTACACGGTCAAGGTCGGGTTCATCGACGACGGGTCGTTGCCGGTCGAGCAGCTCGCGGCGGGGTATGCCCCGAGCAACGAGTTGATGGGCCAGCAGCTGAAGCAGCCCTTCAATTTCGGGCCGCAGCACCACTATGTGCTTCAGGCGGCGATCTCCCGGCTGCACGCATGGGTGCGAGCAGGTGAGCCGCCGCCACACGCCCCTCGACTGGAGACCGACGACGATCAGCCGCCGGGTTTCGTCGTCGACGAGTACGGGATCGTGAAGGGCGGCGTGCGCACGCCATGGGTCGAGGTGCCGATCGCGCGCACGTCCGGCACCGGCGACGACGCAACACCTGTGGCGCTGCTGTTCGGGTCCGGTGAGCTATTCGACGACAACACGCGCAAGCGGCTGTATCCGGGCGGCAAGAGCGAATACATCCAACGCTTCACCGAGGAACTCGACGCGACGATCCGCGCGGGGTATCTGTTACGGGCCGACCGCTCGGAGATCCTCGAGCTGGCCGCCGCGACGTACGGAGCGGGCTAAGCGGGGGTGAACCTGACGGCGCGCAGCTTCTCGCGCTGGGCCGCTTCGGTGAACTCCGCGAGGCTCGGGACGGAGTCGTCGCGGAACTTCAAGCCCATGATGCGCTGCGCTGTCTTCGCTCCGTAGGACTGCGCGGCGCGATGGGCGAGGTCAGCGACGGTGGCGGGGTCCCGAATGAGTTCGCCGAGCATCGGTGTCGTCTTACCGGCGTGCAGGACGTCGGCGGTGGCGCCATCGGCGAAATTGGCCGTCCATCCCGCGTTGGCCAGCGCATACAGTGCGTTGTCGAGCTTGTGGGCACTGACCGGCACCGAGAACTGCCGACCGCTTTTGCGGCCCGTGAAGTTCAGCACCATCATCTGCCTGCCGAGGCCGCCCGCAAGCGGCGTGCGCAGCAGGAGTTTCACTGCGGGATTCATCACTTTCAGCAGCGTTTCCGGTGGATGCGCGGTGCTGACCGCGGGCGACTGTTCTGTCATGCCGCTACCGTATGACGTATCGGGGTCTGCGAGCCCCTAATCGCATCGCGTTCTGTCGGGGGAACGTACGTCTGTGTCCAGCAGGACTGGGCTGACGGACGCGTTAAGCGAACGCCGGATGCGGGAACACCAGCAGGAGCCGCATGTCGAGAGGCGGCGTTGTCTCGCGACGTGCGAAGGGACGGAAAGGAATACGGATGGCCTCCCTGCAGGGCGATTCACGGCTGGGTTCGAGGTTCGGCCCGTATGAGCTGCAGTCGCTGATCGGTATCGGCGGTATGGGGGAGGTGTACCGCGCATTCGACACCGTCAAGGAGCGCATGGTGGCGGTCAAGGTGCTGCGCGCCGACGTGGCCGCGGACAAGAGCTTTCAGGAGCGGTTCCGGCGCGAGTCACGCGTTGCCGCGCGCCTGCAGGAACCGCACGTCATCCCGGTGCACGACTTCGGCGACATCGACGGAACGCTGTACATCGACATGCGGCTGGTCGAAGGGCCGAGCCTGAAGGACGAGCTACGGGTCAACGGCCCACTGGAGCCCAAGCGCGCGGCGTCGATCATCACGCAGGTCGCGGCCGCCCTGGACGCTGCGCATGCCGACAAGCTGATTCACCGCGACATCAAACCGGAGAACGTGCTGCTGACGGCGGACGACTTCGCCTACCTGGTGGATTTCGGGATTGCGCACGCAGGCGGCGACGCGAGCGTGACGTCGACCGGGCTGATCATCGGGTCGTGTGCCTACATGGCGGCGGAGAGGTTCGCCGGAGGCCAGGTCGGACCCGCCGCCGACATCTACTCTCTGACCTGCCTGCTCTATGAATGCCTCACCGGCAGAGCACCTTTCGAGACCGGCGGCGATCTGCGACAGTTGATGACAGCACACATGTTCTCCCCGCCGCCGCGGCCGAGCATGATGCGGCCGGGGATCACGCGGGCGTTCGACGATGTGATCGCGAAGGGGATGGCGAAGCGGCCGTCGGACCGATATGCGACGGCGGGCGAGCTGGCGAAGGCGGCGACGGCTGCCGCAGGATCGACTCTGCCGCCGCTTCCGGCACCGTCGCCACCGAACACCAGGGCGTTCTCCGCGGTCTACGAGGACCCCGCCGGAACGGGTTACACGCCGTACCCGCCCGCGGTGCACGCGCCGACGCCGCCGCCCACGCCCCGGCCGCCGTCGAGCAAGCCGCGGTTCGGGCGGACGCAGGTGGCGCTGCTGGCGGCGACAGTGCTGCTGTTCGGGCTGGCTGCGATCCTCGCGTCGGTGCTGGTCTTCTCCGGCGGCGACACGGACACGACGCCGCGATCATCGCTGGCCGCGCCCCGGCCGAGTACGACGACCGTGACCACGTCGGCGCCGTCGACGTCGACCACCACGTCATCGGCCCCATTGGCGGGCATTACGGGGATGGACGGCCAGGGCTTCGTCGGGCACACGACGCGGTGCGATGCAGGGGCGACTCTGGTGGCGGCGATCGAGACGTCGCAGTCGCAGGCGGTGATCTGTGAGACGTCGCCGGGGGCGTACCAGTACCGGGGTGAACGCCTGCGGGACGGGGCGAACGTCCAACTGGGCAACGCGGTGCCTTCAGGCGGCGGGTTCAATGCGGCCAATCCGGCCGACGGTGCGCGCTACGAGGTGCGGCCGGACCGGCTGAGGATTCTCAGCGGCGGCAACGTCGACTCCGACGAGCCGGCGCTGCAATACGGCTCGCGGTAGAGGAGAAGCGATGGCAGAACGCAACGATCCGCCCGAACATCCGAAGGACGCGCGGGAGGTGACCGAGGAGCAGCGGGAGCTGCAAGATCAACTCGACCACCGCAACGACGATCCGGACGCGCCGGGCGCCCACCAGAGCCGGAAGCAGGTCGCCGACGAGACCTAGCTGGGACCTGATTTCAGCGGCGGTTCTTCCACATTCCAACGAGTTCCGAGGCTGCTTGACGCAGAACCGGCTCTGGCTCGTCCTTCGAGTCCGTAAGTACTGGGTTGCTGGGCTCGTCATCGTCAACTGTTTCGGGGATGGACTGAAATGGATGCCGCTCAGCCGCTGCCAGGTCGCTCTTGGCGATCAGACTGTACTGTGGCGACTTCGCCCACTCCTCGATCTCGACGAATCTGATCGCCGGCCACGGGTGCGTACTCATCGCATCGTGGAGCATCAATGAGGACGTGTAGTACTCGATTCTCTCCTTCATGGAGCCCCGCTTGCGCGCTTCGACCGTCTGACGAAACTCCTTGGCCTGCAGGCGGAACTCGTCCGCCGAGAGTTCGTCTTTCAAGCTCGAGGCACCGCCCGCGAGCCGGAGAATCACGGCCTGCACCGTTTCCAGGTCGCCGGTAACCAGCAGGCTGAATCTGTCGGAACTGAGTTCAGACTTACGAAACCAGTCCATCAGGTGCCAGCGCAACGCCAATGCGATGAGCGAACCCCCGGGGAGCGCGCTGGCGACCGCTGCAACCGGCTCGAACCCTTGAGAGACGATCCGATAAAACGTGTGTTGACAACGGATGTGGCCGAGTTCGTGCGCAACGACTGCGCGAACCTGCGCCTCGGTGAACTCGTCGACCAGAGCTGACGTCAGGACGATCATCGGATCGTGTTGACCGAGCGCCCAGGCGTTGACCTCGGGTTGCGTGTCGAGAAACACGCGCGGCGTCGGCATCCGGGCGTCGGCTGCGACATCCTCGACAAGCCGATAGAGCGACGGGGCTTGGCGTGCGTTGAGGCGTGTGTTATCCGCCAGACTCATCAGGTGTTCCTCGTCCTCGAGGCTGCGCTCCAGAGACGCGAAGAGCTTGCGAATGCGCGGTTTGCTCGCGATCAGTTGGTCCATCCGTCGTCGGGCGGACACGTCGAGGGGGTGAGCAAAGTGCTTGGCCTCGAGTCCAGTAATCAACGGACGATCGGGTATTGCACTGCCGTTACTCATTTCCTATCCCTCTGGTTTGCTCGGCCCAGCAGTGTCATCGCCTGCAGGCGCACTAGGCTTCCCTCGATCCAGTTGCGTATTGACGTGGCCGCATCGACCGACTGCCCGTTAGGGCTTCTCGGCGCTGGCGGTTGAGGAGACGCAGCTTCCCTCAATTTCTGGACCTCTTCGCGAAGATTCTTCATTTGCAGCCGGAACTCTTCGTGTACGGCTTCGATCTGCCCCGCCGTTGCTGCTCGATCTTTGGTGTCCTCCTGCGCGACCCGCTGCACGATCCAAGACGCGAGAGTCGCGGTGACGACACCCACCAGGCTGATCCCGCCCATCATGAGTAGAACCGCGACCACTCGACCTGTACCGGTCACGGGCAAGATGTCGCCGTATCCGACAGTGGTCACGGTGGTGATCGACCACCACACCGCGTCACCGAAGTTGTTGATCATTGAGCCGGGCTGTCCCCGTTCGCTCTCCAAGACGGCGAGTGAAGCGGCGTAGATAAGTAGGACGGCGCCGGAGGCGGTGTAGATCGCGACCCGGCCCCGAATCGCTCCGCCGATGGTCTTCTGTAACGCAGCGAGCAAGACCAATAGCCTTAACAGTCGCAGTGGGCGCAGTAACGGAAGCGCGATGATTGCGAGATCCACCAGGTGACGGACGAACCAGCGCGGGCGGTTAATGGCAAGGATCAGGCGTGCGAGGTAGTCGACAAGGAAGACCGCATAGGTGATGGCGATGACAAGGTCTATCGCGACCGCGACACGCCCTTGTGGTTGGGCCAGTACTTGCACTGAGTAGGCAACCAGAAAGATGACTGCGACGATGGCCAACGGTCGCTCAGCGCGCTTCTCGAACTGTTCCGCGGTGAGACCGGCGATCTTCCGCCGCAGATCGCCGGTCATTTTGCGTATCACGACTCGCAGGCGATGCCGTCATGGTCGCGGTCGAGATGGTCCGCGTATCCGGGATCACCTTCGAAGAGGGGTGCCACCCCTGCCGCGCGCGCTTCGGAGCAGTTCTTGTAGTAAACGTTGGCGTTGGCAGCTGCGGCGCCCAACAGTGCACCGCTGAGCAGCGCGCCGCCGATGGCGGCTGTGATTATCTTTTTCATTGTCTGGAATTTGCCCTTCGTTGTTTAGGTTCTCCCGCAGCCTGATTGGCTGCGGGTCAGTTCTTGGGCGATCGTTGAGCCGCGCAGGGGTTCGGCGACAAAACCGCGTTCATAGGCTCGGGCGCTGTCTTCGGCGATGCGAAAGATCTGCTGATAGCGGTAGGGCAAGTCGTAGGTGTACTCACGCGCATAGCACCCGGCGATCACGTCGAGATGTTGGAGTGGACGAGAAATCTGTCCACGCCCGTTACTTACCCGAGGAGTCGGGCAAGTCGAGTGGTCCCGGACCCTCAAAGCTGGGCCACTGAGCCTGTGTTCAGCGAATCCTGGCCGCTATTGCCGGCACGCCTTCTTGACCACGTCACCAGGTTCATCGGGCGACGACGTCCACGACCAACTCGCCGGGGTAGCTGTCTTGGATTGTTTGGCGTGCGTCGACTTCGTCGAATGCGAAGACGATGCGGGCGATATGTCCGCAGCCCGAGCCTTCGCTGGTGACGATGAAAACGTCGTCCATCTCGCTGCCTCCGGCTTCGAGAAAGCGGGTCACTTGTTCTCGCCCGCCTCGTCGGCCGTGGCGGGCGGGGCAGGGATGCCCTTGACGAATCTGTCGATGCTGGCTTCGAACTGCACTGACTGGCTCGCGAGGTTCTCTCGGAAGAAGTCGAACTGGTTCAGCACGCCGGGGTGCGAGACCTCAAGCGGATCGGCGCAAATCTGATTACCCTCGCAATTGCCGTACAGGAACGTGTGAACGACCTGGCTGTTGCCGAGCTTTTCCAGCTGGCTCTGTTGGGGCGTATCTGCCGACGCGGGGGCAGCCAGAGCGATCGTGCCGGCAGTGCCGAGTGCACCGGCCGCCAGAAGCAGGATTCGTTTCATTAGGGGATCTCCTTGACTCACCGTCCAGCGTCGCGGGGTGCAACTGGGTGCTGGTCTGATTGTGAGGCAACAGTAGGAAATAAACGGCAATTGTGTCAATCATCCGGAAACTATTGCCAGTATGACCTCCATCACAAGGTCGGGGAGCTGGTGTGGTGGCGGGCGGCTTCGGCTGGATAGCCGACGCCGTGCCGAAAATCGAGGTAGTCGGCCTTTCGAAGGGGGGAATAGTGAAAGAAGTAGTCTGGACCCGGTTGCCCCGGGCCGAGGGCAGAGTTTGAGAAGAGAGAGCGGAAATCACCTTTGTACCGCCCGTGGAACCCGGAAACAAACGGCTATAGCAAATCGACATTTCCATTTTGGTACGCGAGGATGGCAGCATGGATCGGGTCGCTCGCCAACGGTTAGGCCACTACTCGTGAGCCGGCGCGTCGCGCTCGGCTACCGCAACCGATCCGATCTGGCGAGCAGCCTGCAGTTCACAGTGCGAACGCTTGCCGATGTCGAGCACGGAGTGCGAAAGGCCAGCCCGGGGACCTACGCCATGCTGGAGAACAAACTGGCCTGGGCCCCAGGCAGCATCGATACAATCCTGGCCGGCGGGGAGCCCCGCGAGACAGTGCCCGAAGTGCGCCGGCCAGCCTACGTGCCGGGGCCCCACTCCTCGTTTGACACGCTGGCTCGCGCCTCCACCGAGGAGCTGCTGCTCGAGCTGCGACGCCGCATTGTCGCCCGCGGCCAACAGCGCCACCAAAGCTGGGACAACGGTCTTGACGCGCATGGCGATTGGCCCGCGCAAGGCTAGGCCGTTGGACACATCGACTCGACTCCCCGATATTGATCTCAGGTCGCCGACGAGACCTGAGCCCGCTTTGACGCACCCGCGGACAACCTCGGCAAACGTGGTGTAGCTTCAAGCGACACATCAGCGCGGGTTCGCGTGCCGAGGAGTAAACGCGGTGGATGCGACACCATTCGGGCAGTACGAGCTTCAGGAGCTGATCGGCCAGGGCGGAATGGGCGAGGTCTACAGGGCCTTCGACACCCGGACCGACCGTGTCGTCGCTCTGAAGCTGTTGCCGTCACACCTGGCCAGGGACGGCGTTTTCCAGCAGCGTTTCCGGCGCGAATCGCAGGCCGCCGCGGGCATCAATGAACCCCACGTGGTGCCGATTCACGGCTTCGGCGAGATCGACGACCGCCTCTACCTGGACATGCGGCTGATCGACGGCCGCAATCTGGGCGCCATGCTGGGCGAGGATGACGACAAGAAGCCGTTGAATCCGGCGCTGGCGGTGTCGATCATCGAGCAGGTCGCCGCGGCGCTGGACGCCGCGCACGAACTCGGCCTGATCCACCGCGACGTGAAGCCGTCGAACATCCTGGTCACCAAGAACGACTTCGCGTATCTGATCGACTTCGGGCTGGCGCGCACGGCGGGCCAGCAGGGGCTGACGACGGCGGGCAGCACGCTGGGCACGATGGCCTACATGTCGCCCGAGCGGTTCGAGGGCGGCGACATCGATCCGCGCTCCGACGTCTATGCGCTGACCTGTGTGCTCTACGAGTGCCTGACGGGCTCACGGCCGTATCCCGTCGACAGCCTCGAGCAGCAGATCGCCAAGCACATCAACGCGCCCCCGCCCAAGCCGTCGGCCATCAACCCGAGGCTCGCCGCCTTCGACCCCGTCATCGCCAAGGGCATGTCCAAGAAACCCGGCAGGCGCTATCAGTCGGCGGGCGAGATGGCTGCGGCCGCACGCCAGGCGCTGAGCGTCCCGGTACGCATGACGGGCTCGGGCAGGCACTCGGCGGGCCGGGCCAAGCAGAGTTCGGGCAGCAGACTGTCGGCGCGCACCTTGGCGATTCTCGGGGCCGCTGTGCTACTCGGCGCGGCGCTGGTGTTCGGGGCGTGGCACTTCTGGGGCGGACGCGACGACGGCGGATCGGCGGGGCCGACGTCGACGTCGGCGCCACCAGGCCCGGCGGACGACTCGGGCGGGCTGGTGCCTGCGATCGCGGCGACGCTTCCGGCCGACATCAAGGAGTCGGGGCGACTGACGGTCGGCGTGAACGTTCCCTATGCGCCGAACGAATTCAAGAACAGCGCAGGCGACATCGTCGGCTTCGACGTCGACCTCATCAACGCGGTGTCCAAGACGCTGGGCCTCATTCCCGAGTACCGCGAGTTCCTGTTCGGCGACATCATGCCGGCGGTGCAGCGCGGCGACGTCGACATCGGCATGTCGTCGGTCACCGACACGCTGGAACGGCAGGAGATGGTCGACTTCGTCACCTACTTCGAGGCGGGGACGCTGTGGGCGCAACGGGCCGGCTCCGGAATCGACCCGAACGCGGCGTGCGGGCTTCGCATCGGGATGACACCGGGAACAACACACGAAACGGTCGAGATCCCGGCCAAGAGCGACCAGTGCGTCGCCGCGGGTCTGCCGCCCGTCGAGGCCGTCGTCTATCCGAGGCAGGACGAACTCACGGCGGCGGTGATCAACGGCGAGATCGACGCGATGTCGTCGGATTCACCGGTGACCGGGTTCGCGATCAAGGGCAGTAACGGCGCGCTCGAACCGGCGGGCGAGACCTTCGACACCGCGCCGTACGGCTGGCCGGTGCAGAAGGGATCGCCGCTTGCGGAATCGCTGCGGCAGGCAATGGAACACGTGATCTCGACCGGTGAGTACAAGGCGATCGCCACCAAATGGGGTGTCGAGAAGGGCATGATCGCCAAACCGGTCATCAACGGCGCGATCAGCTGATTACCCGGGCGCGGCCGGGTTCGCGGGGCGTAAGCTGGTGACCATCGGTGGCATGTCGAACGCGACCATCTGAGATTGTGTCGTCGCCGATTCGTCTTATTGAGTCGTTCGAGGGCTCAGACGGGATCGTCAGCAATGACCCCACAGGAAAGCCCTGCACCAGCCACCCGCCATGCAGGACCTGAAATCACGCCGCGTCTGCGGTTGAAGCGCAAAGCACCCGTGAGTGGATACGTCGACGGGGCGTGGTGGCCGCACAGCGATGCTCTACCGACCGAACTTCCCGATCTGCTGGCGGTGCTTTCGGTGCGCCTCGGGACAGTGGCGCGGGTGATGTACAACATCGACGAGTGGCAGGCGGCGCCGCGCCGCATCGATATCGATGGACACACGATCAGGCTCGAAGGGTTCCACCGACAGCCGGCTAATACACTCGAAGTCCTTGACGCAGAAGGCAACAGAATCATCCTGCTGGTAGTCCCGACGCAAACCGACCCTGACCACGCCCACTCGATCCTGATGGCCGCCGCGTCCACCGATGACGCTACGAGTGTCGCGTCTCTGCTCGTTGTTTGAGGGTGAGTTGTAACGGATTCACTCGGTCCACTCGTGTCGCTCAGCCGAGCGCACGCCGTGTGGATATGCCTCGTCGCGGTTCTGAAACGACAGGATGCCGGAAGAGAGCACGACACCGTCGCGAATTTCAATCGCCCTGCGGATCGTCTGGTCCGTATCCCACGCCGGTGGCCCCGCGAGAACCGTATCGATGTGGGGCAGGAGTGCCTCGCTGATCTCCCAGGTTGCGGAGTTCCACAGGTAGGACGGGCTGTGGTCGACGGCGTAGTAGTGCAGACCATTCGCCATCCGGCTGATCGGTTCGTCGAACGAGGTCGGATGCGCCCAGCTGAACCCCATACCGGTGTCACACGAGACATCGACGATCAGGCTGCCCGGAGCGAATGCCGTCAGGTCGTCCTCGGTCACGAATACCAGGGGTGCGCTGGGATCCTGAAGTACACAGTTGACGACGATGTCGTTATCGCTGAGGAGGTCGGCGACCAAGACCTGCCCATCCGGCGTATTGGCCCATATCGTCTCGGGCGCAGCGGGATCCGGCCCCATTTGGATGATCTGAGTGGACGGAATGGGTGAGCCGACGGCAGCGACATCCCTATTGGTGAGCACCCGCACATCATCGACGCCGTGAGCGTTGAGGGCGGTGACGGCGCCACGGGCGGTCGCACCGAAACCGATGACGGCAGCGCGCAGCCGACGGCCGTAGCTGCCGGTTCTCCCGGTCAACTCCATGGCGTGCAGCACCGAGCAGTAGCCCGCGAGCTCGTTGTTCTTGTGAAAGACGTGCAATCCGAACCCGCCGTCGGCTCGCCAGTGATTCATCGCCTCGAAGGCGATCAGCGTCAGTCGCCTGTCGATGGCGGTCTGCGTCAAGTCGAAATTCTGCACGCAGTGTGGCCAGCCCCAGACGATCTGTCCCGCATTGAATTCAGCTAGATCCTCGGCTTGGACCTTTGGCAGGAGGATGACGTCGCACTGCGCGATGACTTGTTCTCGGGTGCCGACTCCCCCAACGAGACCCGCCAGGGTGTCGTCGGTGACGTCGAAATCCGCACCGTAGCCGTGCTCGAGGAAAATCCGCGAGCGTACCTGACTGTCGATCCTGCCGAAATGCTCCGGGTGGATCGGAAGTCTGCGTTCATTCGGCTTGCGCGAGCGCGCCAATACTCCCAGCGAAAGTGATTGCGCCTCAGTGCTTCTTGTCACTGTCCAGACTTCTTCAACATGACGTGTCGAGAAGATTGATCAGACATTGCTGCCCCTCGATCGCGGGAGACCAA
The DNA here is from genome assembly GCF_002968285.2 of Mycobacterium sp. ITM-2016-00318. Classification (NCBI taxonomy): domain Bacteria; kingdom Bacillati; phylum Actinomycetota; class Actinomycetes; order Mycobacteriales; family Mycobacteriaceae; genus Mycobacterium; species Mycobacterium sp. ITM-2016-00318. Next base: position 758,747 of record NZ_CP134400.1, read on the forward strand.
TTGGTCCCAATCTCTGTCGACCTTACCCTCTCCGTGCGTCCCCATCGGCTCTGTAGCATGGGGTCTCAGCGGCACGGCGAGCGCCGCCACTTCGCGGACTACCCGACGAGGCGGCGGCTTCAGGCGTAACGTCAGAAGTATCGAGCAGCTCGGCTACGAGCGAACACGCTCGGCAAAATAAGGAAACTCCATGGCTTCGCCAACATTGCCCCTTACGCCCTACGACCTACGCGTCACGCTTGTCAAAGACACCATCACAGAGCACTCGAAGATCAGCGACGAGGCGGCAGGCGAATTGGCAATAAAGATCTTGCACGCGCTGAACTCGATTCCCGAGAAGATTCGGTGATCAACGGCCCGCGGCGTCGCCGAACAGCGTCTTTCAGGTGACGCCGGCGGGCTGGTAATACGAAGGCACCGAAATCGACAATGGGGACATCTATTGGCAATCGCCGACATCGCCGCTTTCGCGCATTTGACCGACGCCGACATCGAGGCCCTCGGAGGTGAGCTCGACGCAATTCGCGCCGACGTCGAGGAATCCCTCGGGGAGCGAGACGCGACCTATATACGTCGCACCATAGGTTTCCAACGGACACTTGACGTGGTAGCACGCCTGATGATCGCGTGCAGCCGGTCGAGGCGCGGTTGGGTGCTGGGCACGGCGTCCCTCGCGTATGCGAAAAGTATCGAGAACATGGAGATCGGTCACAACGTCGGCCACGGCCAGTGGGACTGGATGAACGACCCGGAGATCCACTCCAACACGTGGGAGTGGGACATGGTCGGCGTCTCGTCGCAGTGGCGGTATTCGCACAACTACCGCCATCATGTTTTCAGCAACGTCGTCGGCGTCGACGACGATCTCGGCTTCGGGATCATGCGGGTCACCCGCGACGAGGCGTGGAAACCCGAGCACCTGTTGCAGCCGCTCCGGAACCTATTGTTGGCCTCCGTTTTCGAGTGGGGCATCGGACTTCACGGCATTCATTCTGAGCGGGATCGCTTCGCGCCGGATGCTGCCATGGTGGGCAACGCCAGGCAGGCGTTCGTCGGCAAGATCGCGCGTCAAACCGTCAAGGACTACGTGTTGTTTCCTGCGTTGAGCCGCTCTCGTTGGCGAAGAACGTTGAGCGCGAACGTGACCGCAAACCTGCTGCGCAATCTGTGGGCGTACGTCGTGATCTTCTGCGGTCATTTCCCCGATGGCGCGGAAAAGTTCACCGAAGAGGTACTAGCACAGGAAACACGAGCCGAGTGGTACCTGCGACAGATGCTCGGCGCCGCCAACTTCAGGGCCGGTCCGTTGATGGCGTTCTCGAGCGGAAACCTGTGTTACCAGATCGAGCACCACCTGTTTCCCGATCTGCCGAGCAATCGCTATTCGCAGATCGCCGTGCGGGTGCGTGCGCTGTGCCAAAAATACGACCTTCCGTATACAAACGGTTCGCTGGCACGCCAGTATCTGTTGACCCTGCGCACCATCAACAAGCTCGCACTGCCCGACGCGCTACTGACGGCCACGCCCGACGATGCGCCGGAAACCGCGTCAGAGCGAAAGTTCGCGGCAGGCGGCGTGTCGGCAGATGTACTGAATCGGCCGAGGGGTGGGCTTCAAACGGCGTTACGGGGCCGTGCACGCCGTCGAACTCTCCGCCGAGTGCATCGAAACGCCGGGGTGTAGCGTCCACTGAAGAATCGATTGCCGTTCGCTTTCGAGCCGTCTGCGGATTCGATCCGTGCTCGTGAAGGGAATGCTGAATGGTTTCGATCCATGCCGCAGCCACTGACCGAGCGTCGTCTGCGCATCACCCGACGCCGACGTGAACGGGTTGACCGGGCCGCGGCGCATGGCGCGACCCGTGAGACTGTCGCTGGCGGCTCACCTCGGCGGCGACATCGACGGGGCGTGGTGGCCCCACACGTCGTCGGTGGCGCAGGAACTGCCCGAACTCGTCGGCAGTCTCCACGAACCGCTTGGAGAGATACTCGACATCCGCATCAACTGGTCGATGACCGAGGGCGCGCTGGACCTCGAGTCTATGGTGCAAACCGCTCGATTAGTGGCTGGTAGGCGCCGACGACCGCGGATCATGGTGGTCGACGGGCGTAGCGGTTGCGCGAAACTTCTTGTCGTGCCGCACATCACGTCACAAACGCTCGGCGCGTTGGTGATGCGGTGCGCAGCGGCGATGCCGTTCTCGGATGCCGAACGTGACAACAGGCTGATCGAGATCGCCGAGTTGGTCATGCGGACCGCGCAGGTCGAAAGCGCGAACTGGGTGGCAGGCATGCGCAGTGTGAGCTCGGCCAAGCGATGATCTGAGCGGCGGATACCTGATACCGCTTGCTCAGGACGCTAATCCTCCAGCGCGCGGCCCACGATCAGTGGATCCGGTTCGCCGACCAGTTCCTCGTCTTTGTCGTCGTAGTCGAACTTGGCGAGAAGAAATCGCATGGCGTTGATGCGGGCGCGTTTCTTGTCGTTGCTCTTGACGACGATCCACGGTGCGATGTCCGTGTCGGTCACTCGGAACATGTCTTCTTTGGCGGCGGTGTACTCCTGCCACTTGTCGATCGACGCCATGTCCATCGGCGAGAACTTCCACTGCCGCACCGGGTCGACCAGCCGGATCGCGAAGCGGGTGCGCTGTTCGGCCGGTGACACCGAGAACCAGAACTTCGTGAGGTGGATCCCCTCGCTGACGAGCATGTCCTCGAACATCGGGGCCTGGCGCAGGAACTCCAGGTACTGCTCGGACGTGCAGAACCCCATCACCCGCTCGACGCCGGCGCGGTTGTACCAGGACCGGTCGAACAAAACCATCTCGCCTGCGCTGGGCAGGTGCGACACGTAGCGCTGGAAGTACCACTGCGACTTCTCCGAATCGGTGGGTTTCTCCAGTGCTACGACGCGCGCGTTGCGGGGGTCGAGGTGCTCGGTGAACCGCTTGATGGTGCCACCCTTACCCGCTGCGTCGCGGCCTTCGAACACGATGACGTGCCGGGTGCCCGTTCGCTTGCTCCAGTTCTGCAGCTTCAACAGTTCGATCTGCAATCGCCGCTTCAGCCACTCGTACTCTTTGCGCGACATCCGCTCGTCGTAGGGGTAGCGCTCGCGCCACGTCTCGATGGGCCTGCCGTCGCGGGCCAGCAGAACGGGATCGTCGTCGTCCTCGTCGTCGACGGTGTAGCCGTGCTTATCCGTCGAAAGGTCGTCGAGATCGATGTCGATCTTGTCGTCGGCGGTCGTCATGACGGGCTCCTCGATAGCGGATCCAAGAGCCCTACCCGCCGAACGTGACCCCGCAAACGTCGAAACGCCGGGCGTTGTGCCGTCGCATGGCGGTAGGTCGAGGCCTCATGACGGGGGGTTGACTACGTTGGTGTCATGACCGCGCCACTGAGTTTCGGGTGGCTGGCGATCCTTTTCGTCACGACGCGCATTCAGCGGTCGGCCGGGCGCCGCAAGGCCAAGCAGATCCAGCGGGCCCATTCCACGAACCTGCGCGGCCTGGACAACGAGCCCTCGCGTGTGCTGGCCGCAAGCCTGTTCTGGCTCGACGATCACAGGTGGTGGCCGTACGTCCCTGTGTTCGTCGGCGTTGTCGCCCCCGCAGAACGACGGTTGGGTTGGTGGCGTTGGCTTCTCGTCGGTCTCTGCGCCCATGTCGTCGGCACCTATGCCGGACAGAGCTTCCTTCGGCTGTTGATCCGCCGAGGTCGAGTGCCGCAGCGGCTCGTGAACGCGCGCGACGTAGGAGTGAGCTACTTCCTGCTCGGGGTGACGGGCGCACTGACGGGCTATGTGCCACCGCCGTGGCGTGCTCGCAGCCAGCTCACAGCCGTTGCCGCGCTGACCGCCAACGCCGCGGTCCGGCCCACCTTCACCGAGGTCGGCCATCTGACCGCGTTGTTGTTCGGGTTGGCCGCCATCCCCCTGGCGCCCGACCGCGACCGAATGCCGTACCCGCGGGCGGTGTCCGACCGCAGAATGAACGCATGAATGAACGGCGCGCCTACGGCCGCAGCGCCACGCGGATGCAGCCGTCGGTCTTGTTCTTGAACATGTCGTAGGCGCGCACGCCCTCCTCCAACGGCAGGTCGTGGGTGATGAGGATCGATGGGTCGAGGTCGCCCTGCTGCACGTAGTCGAAGAACTGGGGGATGTAGCGCTGCCCGTGCTGCTGCGCCGAGCGCAGGGTCAGCCCCTTGTTCATGATGGCGCCCATCGGGAACTTGTCGGTCACACCGAAGACGCCGAGCACCGAGACGACGCCGCCTTTGCGGCAGGCGAGAATCGCCTCGCGCAGGCTGGCGGCCCGATCGGTTTCCAGGCGCAGCACCTGCTTGGCGCGGTCGTAGGCATGCTGCACGCCCGTGCTGTGGGCCTCCATGCCGACGGCTTCGATGACAGAGTCGGGTCCGCGGCCGCCGGTCTTCTCCCGCAGCACTTCGGCCACACTGTCGACGGAGCTGTAGTCGATGGTCTCTGCGCCGAGTTGTTCGGCAAGAGCGAGTCGTTCGGGAATGCGGTCGATGGAGATCACGCGTCCCGCGCCGTTGAGCAACGCGCTACGGGCGGCCATCAGGCCGACTCCACCCGCGCCCCACACCGCGACGGTGTCGCCGCCCGCGATGTTGCAGAAGTCGGCGCCCATGTAGCCGGTCGGCACCGCATCGGACATGAAGAGCGCCTGCTCGTCGGTGACGAAGTCCGGAATCGGAAAACAGTTCACGGCGCCGAACGGCACGCGGATGTACTTGGCATGCGAGCCGGCGTAGCCGCCGAACTCGTGGGTGTAGCCGTAGATGCCCGCCGTCGGCGAGCCAAGCAGAGGTGCCTGCAGTTCGGCGTTCGGATTGGTGGTGTCGCACAGCGAGTACAGGTCGCGGTCGCAGTACCAGCAGCGGTTGCACGCAATGAAGGACGGCACGACGACGCGGGTGCCGACCTTCAGTTCGGTGACCTCGCGGCCGACCTCGATGACCTCACCCATGAATTCGTGGCCGAAGATGTCGCCTTCGCGCATGCCGGGGATGTAGCCGTTGATGAAGTGCAGATCCGACCCGCATGTGGTGGTCAGCTTCACCTCGACGATGACGTCGTGAGGGTTGAGAATGCTTGGGTCGTCGACGGTTTCGACGGCGAGATCGTTGACGCCGTTCCATACCAGTGCTCGCATGTGGTGTCCTTCGCTCAGCGGTCCGAGGCGCGGGCGCTCGGGTTTTCTTTGATGGTCGGCACTTCTCCGGTCATCAGAAGCGCACGGGCCCGGTAGAGCGCCTTGAAGGTCGCGACGCCGGTCAGCGCACCAGGGCCCGGACTGGTGACTCTGGCGATCACCTCGGTGCCGCGGTCCTGCGGTGCGTCGCGGAGAGTGAGGTTGACCCCGGTCTTCTTCTCGGGGTCGACGTCGACGAACCGAAGGTGCGAATCGTCGTCGACTGCGACAACGCAGTCCCACGACGGCCCGCTGCCGTCGGCCGCGAACGTCCACCGGAGCCGGTCGGGACCCTCGCTGCTGACCGTTGCGATGTCGCCGAACACCTGAGACAGGAAGCCGGGGTCCTGCAAGTGGTGCAGGACCTCGTTTCGCGGGCGCGCGATGGTGATCGCCTGCACACGCGAGTCGCTGGTGGCTGACTCGACGACCTTTTCGGTGACCTTCCCGACGATCTGCTTGACCTGCGCCTTGGCGGTGTCGACGACGTTCATTCCTTCTCCTCGCATGTCGTTCGGTCGCGGTTACCCGCCGCCGGTTGGCCGAAACGTCATGCTGGCCGTTCGCGAGAATCCGATTTTGTGACCGAAATCCGGCGAAATCGTCATAAACCGCAGTCTCGGCGCAGCCCGTTCGGCCGCCGAGTAGACAACTTCTCGATAGTGTCGCCTGCGTGGACTTCGAGCTCGACGACGCCCAGCGCGCATGGGTGGCCGAAGTGCGGCAGTTCCTCGAGGACAACGTCACGGAGGCGCTGCGGGCCGAGATGGCCGCGCACGGTCTCGAGTACCAGGGCGGCGAGCTGACCGCGTTCCGCCGCAAGATCGGCGAGAAGGGCTGGTTCGGGCTGAACTGGCCCACGGAGTACGGCGGCCTCGGTTTGACGCCAACCCATCAGCACCTGCTCATGACCGAGTTCGAGTACGCCGGTGTGCCCGGCCCCGACCTCACCGTGACCTCGATCGCGCCGATGATCATGCGGCACGGCACCGAGCAGAACAAGAAGGAGTTCCTGCCCGGCATCGCACGCGGCGAGATCGTCTTCGCGTTGGGCTACTCAGAGCCCAACGCGGGCACCGACCTCGCCAGCCTGCGCACGCGCGCCGTTCGCGACGGCGACGAGTGGGTGATCAACGGGTCGAAGATCTGGAACAGCGGCGCGCAGCGCTCCACCCACGAATGGCTCTGCGTGCGGACCGATCCCGATGCGCCACGGCACCGCGGGATCTCGGTGATCGCGGTCCCCGTCGACACTCCCGGGGTGGACGTGCATCCGCTGTATGCCTGGTCGGGATACCGGACCAACGAGACCTTCTTCAACGACGTGCGGGTGCCGCTGACCAACCTGATCGGTGAACTCAACGCCGGTTGGACCTACATCACCGGCGCACTAGACCTGGAGCGCGGTGCGCTGACCAACGCCGGTGACCTGCGGCGGGCACTGGACGACCTGATCGCGATGGCGGACGATCCTGACCCGGTGTTCCGGCGCCGCCTCGCGCAGGCCGAGGCCGACGTCGAGGTCGCCCGGCTCATGGGCCTGGAGGCGGCGTCGATGCTCGACAGCGGACGCATCCCCAGCATCGAGGTCAGTGTCGAGAAGATTTTCACCAGCGAGTTGCGCCAGCGCATCGCCGACCTGGCCATCGACCTGCTCGGGCCAGAGGGGTTGCGGGTCGGGAACTTTTTCGAGCGGCTGTACCGGGTGTCGCCGTTGATGCGCTTCGGCGGCGGCACGAACGAGGTCCTGCGCGACGTCATCGCGCAGCGCGGCCACAAGATGCCCTCGTACGGTCGGTGACGCGATGCGGGTGACTCTGGATCAGGACGAACGCGATCTGGCGGCGATGTGCCGCAGCGTGCTGGCCGCCGAACTCGCGCCCGACGCGCAGTGGAAGGCGCTGTCCGACGCGGGTGTGCTCGGTCTGCCGGTCGACGGCAGCCTCACCGACGTCGGGATCTTCTGCATGGAAGCGGGACGGGCGTTGTGCCCCAGAGTGGTTACGAGCACGCTGCATGCATCGGTGGCCATCGGTTGGCTCGGGGTGGGTGCGGAGTGGCTGCCCCGGTTGACGTCGGGTGAAGCACGCGGCACGTGCGCGCTGTTCGATCCGCGGGACGCGTCCGCCGACCGGCCGGTCAGCGGTGTCGCGGAGTTCGTCACCGACGCGGATCAGGCCGACGTGATCATCGCGTCCACCGACGCGGGCGTCGTGGCCGTCGACACCACGGCACCCGGCGTCACGATCGAACCCGTCGCGACGATGGGCGGCTTTCCCGCCTTCACGGTCCGCCTCGACGAGGTGGCGCTCGGCAAGCCGACGCCCGTCGATCCCCTGCAGCTGCGCCGCGTCGCGAATACCGTTGTGGCGCTGGACTGCATGGATCTGGTCGGCATCGGCGCGGCGGTGCTCGACCGCACGGTGGAGTACACGAAGATGCGCGAGCAGTTCGGCAGGCCGATCGCGTCGTTCCAGGCCGCACAGCACATCGTGGCCGACATGCACATCGCGCTGTCGGCTGCCCGGCTCGCCGCGCACTCCGCGGTGTTCCAGCTCGGGCAGGGCCGCACCGCGACCCGTGAGACGGCGATCGCGCGCATGCGGGCGGCGGAGGTCAAGAAGATCACGCTCGACGCACACCAGCTGCACGGCGGCATGGGCTACGTCGTCGACACCGGACTGCACAAGTACTCCGAGCGCGCCCGCATCCTGTCCACGATCGGCGGCGGAGCGGACGTCGCCGCGAAATGGCTTGCAGGTGAGATGAACTGGGGAGGACGACGATGACGGCCGACAGCCTCATCGATCCGGAGTCGGCGGAGAAGATCGGCCAGGTCGTCGCCGTCGCCACCGGCGAGGTGTACCGGCGCGACTGGCAGCGGTGGGCGGCCGCGATCGGAGACCACAACCCGCTGTGGTTCGACGCCGACTACGCGCGCAGGCACGGCTACCGCGACATCACCTGCCCGCCGCTGTATCTGCAGTACTCGATACTCGGTGTGGCGGCGCTCGGCGAGCTGCGGCCCGACGGGTCATCGGGCGCGGTCACCGGCAGCATGGCCTTCCCGCGCGCGCCGCGGCGAATGGCAGGCGGCGAGAGCACGACGTTCCACCTGCCGGCCTATCACGGCGACGAGGTCGAGATGACGCGCACCGTCGACTCGATCGTCGAGAAGCATGGCAGGTCAGGCGCTTTCGTGTTGGTGACCTGGCGTGCGGAATACCGCAACCAGCACCGCGAGCTGCTCGCCGAAGCCACCACCTCGATGATCGCGCGGCCCGCATGACCTCACCACCCCCCGCGAGCAGACGCAAAAGTACCCGAAAAGCAGCCGAAAACGGGCCTTTTGCGTCTGCTCGCGAGGGAACGCAACTTCGCGAGGCAACGCAAGTGCACTTCGACGACGTGGCGGTCGGCGAGGCCATCCCGGCGCTGACGGTCACCGTCGACGAGACACAGATGTTCTTCTTCAGTGCCGCCACCTACAACGGCCATCGCATCCACTACGACAAGGAGTGGGCGCGCGATCGCGAAGGCTACGACACCGTGCTCGTGCAGGGACCGCTGCAGGCAGCGTTGCTGTCGCGCGCGCTGACCGACTGGATCGGCGGTGGCGGCCGCCTTGTCGCGTTCTCCGTGCAGAACCGCGCGATCGCACTGCCCGGCCAGGAGTTGACGTTCGGCGGCACCGTGACCGGCAAACGCGATGACGGACTGGTCGATCTCGACATCGGTTGCAAGCGTGGCGACGACGTACTGATGCCGGGCACCGCGACGGTCGCCCTGCCGCAGCGGAGCGCCCAGTGACGGGCCTGCGCGGCGAGGCCGCCATCGTCGGCATCGCCGAACTGCCCGCTGAGAAGAAGCAGAGCGCACCGCCGTCGTTCACCCTTGATCAATACGCGCGGCTCGCGAAGATGGTGATCGAGGATGCGGGTGTGGATCCCGTTGTCGTGAACGGTCTTTCGACGCACGGCATCGCGGAGTCGACCATGTTCGCGCCCGCCACGCTGTCGGAGTATCTCGGGCTGCCGCTCGACTTCGGCGACCGCGTCGACCTCGGCGGTGCGACCGCGGCGGGCATGGTGTGGCGTGCCGCCGCGGCCGTCGAGCTGGGTCAGTGCGACGCGGTCCTCGTCGTCATGCCCGGATCGACCGAGATTCCCCGATCGGAGGCCAAGCCCGGCCGAACGCTGAGCTGGTTCGGCGCGTCGAGCAATAACTACGGGTCGCCGCAGGCGGAGTTCGAGATCCCGTACGGCAATGTCGGGCAGAACGGCCCGTACGCGCAGATCGCGCAGCGCTACGGCCACGAGTTCGGTTATGACGCAGCGGCTCTGGCCCGCATCGCGGTGCATCAGCGTGAGAATGCGTGCGCGCACCCGGGGGCCGTCTTCCACGGCAAGCCGATCACCGTCGACGACGTGCTGAACAGCCCGGTGATCGCCGACCCGATCCACATGCTCGAAACCGTGATGCGGGTGCAGGGCGGTGCGGGCGTGCTGATCGCCAACGCCGAAGTCGCCCGGGCATCCCGTCACCGGCCGGTGTGGATCAAGGGCTTCGGGGAGCACATCCGATTCAAGACACCGACCTACGCCGACGATCTTCTCCGCACGCCGATCGCACGCGCCGCCGAACGTGCGTTCTCCATGGCGGGCCTTCCCCGCTCCGACATCGACATGGCCTCGATCTACGACTGCTACACCATCACGGTGTTGATGACGCTGGAGGACGCCGGCTTCTGCGGCAAGGGTGAGGGCATGACGTGGCTGACCGACCACGACCTGACGTTTCGCGGCGACTTCCCTGTCAACACCGCGGGCGGGCAGCTGTCCTACGGTCAGGCCGGGATGGCGGGCGGCATGCACCACGTCGTCGACGGCGCCCGTCAGGTCATGGGCCGCGCGGGCGACGCGCAGGTCGCCGACTGCAACACCGCGTTCGTCACGGGCAACGGCGGCATCATGAGCGAGCAGGTCGCGCTGATCCTCGGCGGTGATCGATGAGCGCGCCGCTGCCGGAGCCGACTCCGGTGTCGCAGCCGTTCTGGGATGCGTTGCGCCAGCGCAGATTACTGATTCAGTACTCGCCGTCGACGGGCCGCTACGTGTTCTACCCGCGGACGCTGGCGCCGGGGACGCTTGCCGACGACCTCGAGTGGCGTGAGATCGACGGCGCCGGATCGCTGTACACCTTCACCGTCGCGCACAAACCGACCGGTCCGCCGTGGGCGGAGAAGCTGCCGCAGCTGCTGGCGGTCGTCGAGTGGGACGTCGGGCCGAAGGTCAGCACGGAACTCGTAGACGTCGAGCCCGACGACATCCGAATCGGGATGCGGGTCGAGCCGGTGTTCGTCGATGTGCCCGATGCGGGCGTCACGCTGTTGAAGTATCGGTCGGCTTCGGAGCGAGGCTTGTCCGAGCGACCAGGCAGCCATGTTTGAGACGGTGCAGCAGCTACTGCGATCGCGGATGGACGACGACGGCATCGCGATGCTGCACGGCGACAGGACGTGGACGTGGCGCGAACACCTTGCCGAAGCAGCGGCTGAGGCGTCGGCGCTCCTCGATGTGGCGGACGCGTCGCGGCCCATGCACGTCGGCGCGCTGCTGGGGAATACGCCCGCGATGCTGCGGTCGATGGCCGCGGCGGCGCTCGGCGGCTACGTGCTGTGCGGGATCAACACGACGCGCCGCGGCGACGGGCTGGCCGCCGACATCCGGCGAGCGGACTGCCAGTTGGTGCTCGCCGACGCCGAGCACATGCCGCTGCTCGACGGCCTCGATCTCGGCGGTGCGACGGTCATCGAGGTCGACGGGCCCGGCTACCGCGCAGCTGTCGAATCCGCGGAACCGCTTGTACCGCATCGTGAAGTCGAGGGCATGGACCCCGTCGTCATGCTGTTCACGTCGGGCACAAGCGGCGACCCGAAGGCCGTGCGGTTCGCACACGCGATGGCGGTGCTGTGCGGCGCGAGCCTGGCCGAGCGTTTCGAGCTGACCGCCGACGACGTCTGCTACCTGTCGATGCCGCTGTTCCACTCCAACGGAGTGGCGGCGGGCTGGGCGGTGGCACTGGCGTGCGGCGCGGCGATGGTGCCGGAGAAGTTCTCGCCGTCACGGTTCCTGTCCGACATCCGCCGCTACGGCGCGACGTACATGAACTATGTCGGCAAGCCGCTGGCGCTGGTGTTGGGCACCGTCGAGAAGCCCGACGACGCCGACAACACGTTGAAGGCGGCGTTCGGCAACGAGGCGACCGAGCGCGACGTCGAGGAGTTCGCGCGGCGGTTCGGGTGCCGGGTGGTGGACAGCTTCGGCTCGAGCGAGTTCGCGGTCGTCGTGATGCGCGAGGACGGCTGCCCGTCGGGGTCGATCGGCAAGGGCTATCCGGGCGTCAGCGTCTACCACCCGGAAACGGTGACAGAATGCGCGCCAGCGGTTTTCGACGAGCACGGCGCGCTGACCAACTTCAACGAGGCGGTCGGTGAGCTTGTCAACACCTACGGTGTCGGCGGCTTCACCGGCTACTACAACGACGAGGCCGCGACTCAGCAGCGGATGCGGCACGGCATGTACTGGTCGGGCGATCTGGCCTACCGCGACAAGGACGGCTGGATCTACCTGGCCGGTCGCACCGCGGACTGGATGCGGGTCGACGGGGAGAACCTCGCTGCGGGCCCGATCGAGCGGATCCTGCAGCGGCTACCGGAGGTCAACCACGTCGCGGTGTACGCGGTGCCCGACGAGCGCGTCGGCGATCAGGTGATGGCGGCCGTCGTCCTCAATGACCGAGCCACGTTGTCGCCAAGGCGGTTCGAGGAGTTCTTGGCGTCGCAGCCTGACCTGTCACCGAAGGCATGGCCCAGATTTGTGCGCATCAACGACGCGCTGCCGCAGACGGCGACCAACAAGATCCTCAAGCGCGCGCTGATCGGTGAAGGCGTGAGCGCGGGCGACGGCGTGCTGTGGGAACGCGAGCCGAGAGGCCGCCGCTACTCAGCGATTTCGGCGCGCTCGCGTGCGCTCACCGTCGATTAGCGCGCCGAAATCACAATTCAGCGGTATTCGACCTGCCAGTGCTTGATGCCATTGATCATGCTGTGCCGCAGCCGCTCGGGCGCGGCGACCGGTGTCAGGTCGGGGATGTGGTCGGCGATCGCGTTGAACATCAGGTCGATGGTCATCCGTGCGAGGTTGGCGCCGACGCAGTAATGCGCACCCGTGCCGCCGAATCCGAGGTGCGGGTTCGGGTCTCGCGTGATGTCGAACGCGTACGGGTCGTCGAAGACGTCCTCGTCGAAGTTCGCCGAACGGTAGAAGAGAACCAGCCGCTGGCCCTTCTTGATCTTCACGCCGCCGAGCTCGGTGTCGACCAGCGCCGTGCGCTGGAACGCGGTGATCGGCGAGGCCCAGCGGATGATCTCGTCGGCGGCGGTCTTCGGCCGCTGCGCCTTGAACAGCTCCCACTGCTCGGGGAACTCGGTGAACGCCATCATGCCCTGGGTGATGGAGTTGCGCGTCGTTTCGTTACCCGCCACCGTCAACGTCACGACGAACATGCCGAACTCGGCCTCGGTGAGATTGCCCTCGGCTTCGGAGTCGATCAGCGTGCTGACGATGTCCTCGCCCGGCTCCTCCTTCTTGCGCGCCGCCAATTGCATGGCATACCAGATCAACTCGGCCGTCGACTCCAGCGGGTTGAAGTCGGCGAACTCGGGATCCTCCTCGCCGCCGATCATCTGGTTCGTCCAGTCGAAGAGCTTGCCCCGGTCCTCCAGCGGCACACCGAGCAGCTCGGCGATGGCCTGCAGCGGCAGCTCGGCGGCGACCTGGAGAACGAAGTCGCCGGCGCCCTCCGCAGCTGCCTCCTCGGCGATGCGCTGCGCACGCTCGCTGAGTTCGGCGCGCAGCCGCTCGACGGCCCGCGGCGTGAACCCGCGGGAGATGATCTTGCGCAGCCGGGTGTGCTCGGGGTCGTCCATCATGATCAGAGACAGGGCGCCGGCCTCGATCTGACCGCCGCCGCCGGTCACCTTGTAGCGCGGCACGATCGACTTCTTCGCCGACGAGAACACGTCGCTGCGCAGTGAGACCTCGCGGACGTCGCGGTGCTTGCTCACCACCCAGAAGCCGCCGTCGCCGAACCCGCCCACATCGGGCGGCTGTTCGTTCCACCAGATCGGCTCGGTGCGGCGAACCTCGGCGAACTCCTCCATCGGCAGCCGGGAGGCGTAGATCTCGTGATCGGTGAAGTCGAAGCCCGGCGGCAGGTTGGGGGTGGCGTGCTCGCGAGGAGCGGATGGGCACATGCCGTAACCTCCTCAGGCTCGCTTTCGGTGATCGTAGCCAGCGATCGTGCACTACCGTTGCCGAACATGGACGATGGCGTGCAGAAGTTCATGCAGGCCACCAACGACGCGTTTCCCGCCGTGGAGACCATGACCGCCCATGAGGCGCGCGCGTTTCTGGCTGGGCGACGCCTGGCGGTCACCAACCTCGGCGATGTGGCCAGCGCCGACGACCGCACGATCCCCGGCCCTGACGGCGACCTGCGGGTCCGGATCTACCGCCCGCACGGGTCCGCAGGCCCGCGGCCCGCCGTGGTGTTCGCGCACGGTGGCGGCTTCGTCCTCTGCGACCTCGACTCGCACGACGGCTTCTGCCGGGCGATGTCGCGGTACACCGAAGCCGTCGTCGTCTCGGTGGACTATCGCCTCGCGCCCGAGCACCGCGCACCGGCGGCCGCGGAGGACGTGTTCGCCGCCTTCGGCTGGGTGGCGAACCACGCCGACGAACTCGGCGTCGACCCGTCGCGGGTGCTCGTCGCCGGCGACAGCGCAGGCGGCAATCTCGCTGCGGTCACCGCGCTGATGTGTCGCGAACGCGGCGCGCCGATGCCCGCCGGCCAGGTGCTGCTGTATCCGGCCATCGAGCCGTTCTTCGACACCGAGAGCTACCGCATGTACTCCACCGGCTACGTCAACACCCGCGACGCGATGCAGTACTACTGGCGGGAGTACCTCGACGACAAGATGCCGTCGCCGGAGTACCTGGTGGCACCCGCGCGGGCCGAATCGCATGACGGCCTGCCGCCCGCGGTGATGGTGACGGCCGGGTTCGACGTGCTGCAGAGCGAGGGCGGCTCGTATGCTCAACGGCTTCGTGCCGCCAATGTGCCTGTGCTGCATCGCGATTACCCCGGCCTCTTCCACGGCTTCGTGACGATGATGCAGTTCCGCGCCGGTGAGGCCGCGCGTGAATTGCTGTGGTTCGACATGCGGCGACTGCTGGCGGTCAACGAGCTCGCGGGAGTCGAGGCATGAGGTACGACGCGATCGTCATCGGCGCCGGGTTCGCCGGTCTGTACGCGGTGCACCGCTGCCTGTCGGAGGGCCTGTCGGTGCTGGGCATCGAGGCGGCGCCGAGCGTCGGCGGCACCTGGTACTGGAACCGCTACCCCGGCGCGCGCTGCGACGTCGAAAGCGTCGACTACTCCTACTCGTTCGACGAGAACCTGCAGAGCGAATGGTCGTGGACCGAGCGCTTCGCGGCGCAGCCGGAAATCCTCGCCTACCTCGACCACGTCGCCGACCGGTTCGACCTGCGCGGGCACTACCGGTTCGGCACCGAGGTCGTCGGCGCGCAGTTCGACGCGGGCGAGTGGCTGGTGCGGACGTCGACGGGGGAGGAGCACCGCGCCCGCTTCCTGCTGTGCGCGACGGGCTGCCTTTCGGCGGTGAACCGGCCCGACATCGCGGGCGTCGACGACTTCGCGGGCGACCTCTATTACACAGCGGCGTGGCCGCGCGAGGACCCGCCATTGCGCGGCAAGAGGATCGGCCTCATCGGCACCGGCTCGTCCGGTATCCAGGTGACGCCGATCCTCGCCGAACAGGCCGAGTCGCTGGTCGTGTTCCAACGTTCGCCGAACTACACGATCCCGATGCCGAACTATCCGTGGTCGGACGAGGACCTGCAGCGCATCCGGCGGGAGTATCCGGAGCGCAGGAAGCGTTCGGCGTATGCGGGCGCGGGCACACCGCACGGTACGTTTCACAAGACCGCGCTCGACGCCGGTCCCGAGGAGCGGCTCGAGGCGATGTGGGCGCGCTGGCGCGACGGCGGCGTGCTCTTTGCCAAGACGTTCCCCGATCAGGGTTCGGTGCTCGCTGCCAACGACATCGCGCGGCAGTTCGCCGAGGACCGCATCCGTGACATCGTCGACGACGCCACCGTCGCCGAGGACCTGATCCCCACCGATCACCCGATCGGAACGAAACGCATCTGCACCGACGCGGGCTACTACGCGACGTTCAACCGCGACAACGTCCGGCTGGTCAACCTGCGACGGGAACCGATCGAGGCCATCGTCGCGCACGGCGTTCGCACGAGCGAGGCGACCTATGACTGCGATGTCCTCGTTTTCGCAACGGGTTTCGACGCGCTGACGGGTGCGATGACGCGCATCGATCCGGTCGGGCCTTACGGCGACCGGCTTTCGGAGCTGTGGGCGGACGGTCCGGTCACCTTCCTCGGGGTGATGATGCCGCGGCTGCCGAACCTGTTCAGCTTCAGCGGGCCGGGCAGCCCGTCGGTGCTGGCGAACATGGTGCTGCACGCCGAGGTGCAGGTCGATTGGGCGGTCGAACTCATGGTGGAAGCCAGGCGGCACGGGATCGCCGAGGTCGAGCCGCGCCGCGATGCCGCCGAGGCCTGGACCGCCCACGTCGCCGAGGTGGCCGAGCGGACGCTGTTCCCCAAGGCGCGGTCTTCGTGGTACCTGGGCTCCAACATCGACGGCAAGAAGCGTGTCTTCATGCCGTACATCGGTGGCTTCGGCAAGTACCGCACGTCGCTGGAAGATGTTGCGGCACAGGGATATCCGGGAATGGTGCTGACGACGCGCTGACAGCAGCCGAGACACGCGCGAGGCGTCGGACCGACACGAATCACCGGCCTGCGCGACGGGGTGTAGGCTTGAGTTTCGGCACTTCATCTCTGCAGTGTCGGGAATGACTGGCCGCCGTGATCGATCAGCTTGCGAACCGAACGCTGTTCGCGCTCGTCACTCCATACGGTCAGCGCGCAACAAACCTCAAAGGAATTTGATTTATGGATTCATCCGATCTGTTCTCGCATCCCGTTAAGCACGAGACGGTTCCCAAAAGCGACGCGTCGTCGGAGGAAGTGCAGTCACCTGCCTTCTCCGATGCCACTCCGCCGTCGAGTGAACCGCGACAGTCGTGAATGGGTTGACGGGAACGCGGCGGTTGGCGCGGCCCGTCAGACTGACCCTCGCCGGGCAACTCGGCGGTGACATCGACGGCGCATGGTGGCCCTACTCGAATTCGGTGGCACAGGAGCTTCCCGGGCTGATCGAGGGCCTTCACGAGCCACTCGGCGAGATTGTCGACATCCGCATCAACTGGCCGGTCACCGAGGGCCCGCTTGACCTCGAGACGCTGGTCGGAGGCACGCGCCGGGTGGTGACGACTACGTGCAGGCGGATGCGCCTCATGCATGTGGACGGCAGGCGCGGTTGCGCGAGACTGCTGGTCGTGCCGCATATGACGTCGACAGACCTCGGCGGGCTGGTCATGCGTGGTGCAGCGGCGATGCCTGTGCTCGGGCTCGAGCGGGACAGCCGAATGTTCGCGACAGCCGAACTCGTCGTCCGCACCGCCCAGGTGGAAAGCGCTCAGTGGGTCGCGCGGATGCGCAGCGCGGAGACCGTCAGCGGGTCCTGAATCGCGGATAGTTTCGGTGACCGCTGGCCGGTTCCGACGCGCGCGGTGGTGGGTACTTCCGCTGCACAATGAGTTTCAAGTCTGCCGTCAACCGGGCCACCGGCAACGCTGCACTGCAGCGGGTGGCCAGGGCCGGCTATCTGATCAGCGGCACGCTGCACCTTCTCGTCGCGAGCATCATCGTGCGGATCGCGCTCGGCTCCTCGGGAGAGGCGGATCAGACGGGCGCGCTGGCCACGCTTGCGAGCAGACCGTTGGGTACTCCGACGCTGTATGTCGTCACCGCAGGCCTGATCGCGCTGGCGTTGTGGCGACTGTCCGAGAGCGTGCTGGGCCTGCACCCTGCCGAGCACTCCCATGCGCACCAGCGTGACTCGCCGATCACTCACCGGCTCAAGGCCTTCGGGTTGGCGCTGGTTTACGGCGCAGTGGCCGCGACGGCGATCCAGTTCGCCCTCGGCACCCATTCGCGAGGAAGCCGCCGGACGGCCGGTTTGAGCGCCAAGCTGATGCAGTCCGGCGGCGGCAAGGTCCTTCTGGTGGCCGTCGGCGTCGTCATCCTCGTCATCGGCGCGTACTACGCGCACAAGGGCGCGACGCGGAAGTTCCTCAACGACCTCAACGCCGACGGCGGGCGGCTGTTGACGGCATTGGGCGTCTGCGGCCACGTGGCCGAGGGCCTGGTGCTGTCGGCGGCGGGCATACTCCTGATCGCGGCGACGGTTCTCGACGACCCGGCCAAGGCGACCGGACTGGACGGCGCGGTCAAGGCGCTCGGCTCGACCCAGTTCGGCGGGGTCATATTGATCATCGCCGCAGCGGGTTTCGCGGCATACGGTCTCTACAGTCTGGCGTTGACGCGGTACTCGCGAATGTGACGGGCTCAGTCGTGCACCGCTTTGGCGAGCGCGACATAACGCGTCAGGTTGTCGGGATCGGCGATCGCGGCCCGCACGACGCGGATGGCGACGTACGCGCGGGCGCGGTCCTCGTCGAGGCCTGCGGAGTCGACCAGCGCGTAGAACCGTCGCTGCACGCCGAAGCGGATGTTGTCGGCGATGTTGTCCCAGCGGTGCCACAGCATCGGCGCTATCTCGTAGTGCGGGTCGCCGTTGACAGGCTTCGGCGAGACGGCGAGCCACGGCGCGCGGTCGGCGGCGAGCACGTTGCCGTAATGGAGATCGCCGTGCAGGACGGCGTCGGCAGGCTCGGGTGCGAGTTCGCGGCACAGCACGACGGCCTGTTCGACCAGGCGGTGCGGGATCGCCGCGCTGCGCGGCAGCCCGGCGAACTCGTCGGCCCACTGCGCGAGGAGCGTGGACAGCGACGGCAACTGCGGCATCGCGGGCACGTGTAGCCGTGGGTAGAGGGTGGCGACCGCCGCGCAGGCCTCCGCGTCGACCAGACCGTCGAGCGACGTGGTGTGCAGCCGCTCCAACAGCAGGGCCCGTCGGTGCGGATCGGCCCGCAGCAGCCGCACAGCGCCCTCGCCGTTCCACCGCCGCAGTACCAGATGCTCGTGGGCGGAATGCCCGATCTTGAGCACGGCCGGCTCACCGTCGGATGACCGCACGGGCAGCACCGAGGACCGGGAGCCGCGCACGACGTCGCCGTCGGCTCGCAGGTCCCATTCGTCGACGAGGTCGTCGACCTCGCTCACGCGGGCAGCAGGGCGTCACACATCACGGGCAAGTCTCGCACCCGCACGCCGGTGGCGTGGTAGACGGCGTTGACGATCGCCGCGGCCGAGCCGACGATGCCGATCTCGCCCGCCCCGCGCGAGCCCATCGGGTTGGAGTGCTCGTCGACGCTGTCGAGCCAGATCGCGTCGATGTCACCGATGTCGGCGTGCGAACTGATGTGATAGGTCGCCAGGTCGTGAGTGACGATGTGGCCGAACCGGTGGTCGCGCACGCTCTCCTCGTGCAGCGCCATGGACAGCCCCATGGTCATGCCGCCGATCAGCTGGGACCGCAGCGTCGTCGGGTTGATGACCCGGCCGACCGAGAACACGCCGAGCCTCGGCGACGGGATGCAGCGCGTCGGTGTCGCCGAGGCCCGCCGCGGTGACGATCTGCGCGCCGTCGTGGGCGACGGCGAACGCGAGGCAGGTCGTCGCGCGCCTGCCGTCGAGCAGCACGGTGCACGATCCGCACTGGCCGTGGTCGCAGCCCTTCTTCGGCGCGGTGACGCCGAGGTGCTCGCGCAGCAGGTCCAACAGGGTCACGCGGTTGTCGATGCGTAGAGAGCGGGAGCTGCCGTCGACGTCGAGCGTGATGTCAGTGAAGTGGGCTGACTCCATCAGGGCGACGTACCCCGTAACCAGGGGCGCAAACAGTCAGCGCACGGCGATCGTCAACCGCGGATCTGGATGTTGTCCCCGCCGCGGCTGCATTCCGTGCCGAAGCCGTTGACCATCGCCTCGCCGGCCGACGGCGTCCAGCAATCCCATCCGTCGAAACGGATCCACGCGCCGTCGGGCGCGACGGAGAACTCGCTCAAATAGCGGTTGACGACGGCCATCGCGTCGGCGCAGGTGACGGTGCCCGATGCGACGACGACGTTGCCGGCAGGCGGAGCGCCGATGGCACCACATTCGTCACCGGCGCCGGCCGGCGCGACGGCGGGTTGGACCGACGCGGCGGCGACAACCAGTGCGGCCAGCCCGGCGCAGCGGCGAAACGACATGTCGAGACTGTACGACAGCGGCGCGTGCGGTTACCTGCCGTTGACGTGGGTATCAGGAGGCGGTGACTGAAGAGTGGGAATGCGCGGTCGTCGGAGCGGGCGCGGCGGGTCTGAGCGCCGCCCTCGTGCTGGGCAGGGCGCGTCGCCGAACGCTGGTGATCGACGCCGACGACCAGAGCAACCGGGCATCGGAGGTGATCGGCGGCCTGCTTGGCTATGACCGGCGTCCGCCCGCGGAGCTGTACGCCGCCGGCCGCGAGGAGCTCAAGGAGTATCCGGACGTCGATTTTCGGCACGGGACCGTTACCAGTGGCCGTCAGGTCCAGGGCGGTTTCCTGCTGGAGATCGACGGCGGCGACGAGATCTGCGCTCGCCGGGTTCTGCTGGCGACCGGTATGCGCTACCACCCGCCCGAGATTCCCGGGCTGACCGCATTGTGGGGCACGACGGTCTTCCAGTGCCCGTTCTGCCACGGCTGGGAGATGCGGGACAAGCGGTTGGCGGCGCTGGCGGCCGATGGCACCGCCATGCACGCTGCGCTGATGCTGCGCGGGTGGACCGAGGACCTCGTCCTGCTGACCGACGGTCCCCCGAAGTTGTCAGATGAGGACCACGAGATGCTGCGAGGTGCGAATGTGCGGATCGACGATCGACGAATCGTCGAATTGGTCGGCGAAGGCCGACAATTGACCGACATCGCGTTCGCCGACGGGGAGCGGTTGGCGCGGGACGGATTGCTCGTCGAGGCGCCGCTGCGGCAACGTTCACCGCTGGCCGAGCAACTGGGCGTCGAGTACAGATCGGGCGCGTGCGCCGTCGACGAGATCAAGGTCGACGAGATCTACCGGACGACGGTCGAAGGCGTCTTCGCCGCGGGCGACAACTGCACCGACCAGCCGCATCTGCCGAGCACGATGGAGAAGGGCTCGAAGGCGGCCATGATGGTGGTGCAGAGCCTGCTGTCCGAACTATTCGGAATGCCCTACCCGCCGACGTGACCGACCTCACGTCAGGCGATTTCCCAGCTCAGCAGCCCACCTGTAGGCTGGTGTCAACGTCGGCGGTCGAAAGACCAAGCCGACGACGTCGTAAGACACCTCCCAGACCGTGCACCATGCACAAGGTTTCCTCGCGGCGATCGATGTTGCCCACCGGCAATCTCGCCACACTTGTGCTATGCCGATTCACCCGGCGAAGCGCAACCGATGCCTGAAGGGCACTCACCATTACAAGCACACAATCCTTCGCTGATCTCTGCGTGGACGAACGACTCATCAGGTCGCTCGCGGCGCGCGGGATCGACGTCCCCTTCCCGATTCAGGAGAAGACGCTTCCCGACACGCTCGCCGGACGAGATGTGTTGGGCCGCGGCAAGACCGGCAGCGGTAAGACGCTCGCCTTCTCCATCCCACTGGTGACCCGGCTCGACGCCACGCAACGCCGCGGCCGTCCGAGCGGCCTGGTGCTGGCGCCCACCCGTGAGCTGGCGACCCAGATCGCAGCGACGCTCGAACCGCTGGCCCGCGCGCTCAACCTCAAAGTCACCACGATCTTCGGCGGTGTCTCGCAGAGCCGTCAGGAGAGCGCGCTGCGGTCAGGCGTCGACATCGTCGTCGCGTGCCCCGGCAGGCTCGAAGACCTGATGCGCCAGCGCGTCATCAGCCTCGATTCGGTCCAGGTCACGGTCATCGATGAAGCCGACCACATGGCTGACCTGGGCTTCCTGCCCGGCGTCACCAGGATCCTGGCCGCCACGCCCGCAGGCGGGCAGCGGATGCTGTTCTCCGCGACGCTGGACAACGGCGTCGACAAGCTGGTGAAGCGGTTTCTGCGGCAGCCGGTCACGCACTCCGTCGACGAAGTCAATTCGCCCGTGGCGCAGATGACCCACCACGTATTCCACGTGGGGGGTGTGCAGGCCAAGAAGGAACTGGTGCACCACCTCGCGTCGGGCACCGGACGGCGAATCCTCTTCATGCGCACCAAACATCAGGCCAAGAAGCTCGCCAAGCAGCTCAGCGAGGCCGGCGTGCCGTCAGTTGACCTGCACGGCAACCTTTCTCAGCCCGCGCGTGACCGCAACCTCGCCGCGTTCAGCAGCGGCGAAGCGCGCGTCCTCGTCGCAACCGACATCGCCGCTCGCGGCGTGCACGTCGACGAGGTCGAACTCGTCGTGCACGTCGATCCGCCGATGGAGCACAAGGCCTACCTGCACCGGTCCGGCCGCACCGCACGCGCGGGCAATGCCGGCGACGTCGTCACCGTCGTGCTGCCCGAGCAGCGCAGGGACACCAATGCGCTGATGCGCAAAGCGGGCATCAACGTCCGTCCGCAGGATGTCGTCGCGCACTCGGCGCCGGTCAGCGCGCTGGTCGGCGACATCGCACCGTTGCGCAAGTCCGCTCCTCGCACCGACCAGCCCGCCAGGGCACAGGCCGTCGCGAAGGCGGGCGGAAACGGGAACCGGCGTCGTCGCAAGCCGGGTGCGAGGTCCGGGTCGGGCGGCTCGGGCGGCGCAGGCGGCGGCCAACCGCACACCCGCAACCACGCCGGCCGTCGGCGCGCTGTCTCCCGATAGTGCCGCTCGTACGGCGAAAAATGTTTTGCCACAATTGAATTGGGCAATCAAGGTTATCCATGATAGCCTTGCCTAGGATGTTGTTCTACATCCGTACAAAGTGAAAGAAGTAAGCAAGTATGACGCAGGGCACTGTGAAATGGTTCAACGGCGATAAGGGCTTCGGCTTCATCGCCCCCGACGGCGACGGCGCAGACGTGTTCGTCCACTATTCAGAGATCCAGGGCAACGGCTACAAGTCGCTCGAGGAGAACCAGAGGGTGGAGTTCGATATCGAACAGGGCCAGAAGGGTCCTCAGGCGGTCAAAGTAACGGCCGTCTGACATCCGTTATCCAATGTGGGCTGGTGGGTTTTCCTACCAGCCCACTTCTCTGTTCCGGGGACGTGCCGACCACTGCCGCTCATGTTCAGCAGGCGCGCCGCTCGGTAGAGGTGCGATGATCAGTCGATGAGGCGAGAAGTCGGTGTCGAACTCGACGTCGAGATCGTCGCGCCGACGACGTTGGAGTTCCAGATCGCCGTTGCGCCGCATCCCACGGCGGAGGTGTCCGAAACGCTGTCGTTCCTGTTGGACGGAAAGCCGCTGGAGCCTCTGGAGGTCACCGGTGTACACGGCAATCGCATTCACAAGATGGACGCCGCGACCGGCAATCTGAAGGTCAATTACGCCGCGACGGTCGTCGGTCGGACCGATCCGGCGCCGGTCACCGAATACGACCTCTCGATGTATCTTCGTCCGAGCCGTTATGCGGAGGCCGACAAGTTCTTTGGTTTCGCCGCAACAGAATTCGGCAAGTACGGCGATTCGACCACCCTCCTGGAGAAGGTGTCCTCCTGGGTGGGCACGCGGCTCAAGTACGTGCCAGGGTCAAGCGACCCGATCGACGGCGCGGCGGACACGTTGCTCGCAGGCGAAGGCGTGTGCCGCGACTACGCACACCTGGTCGTCGCGCTGTTACGGGCCGTGAACGTCCCCGCCCGCCTCGTGTCGGTGTATGCGCCGGGGCTGTATCCGATGGACTTCCACGCGGTCGCCGAGGCGTTCGTCGAGGGGCAATGGCGGGTGGTCGACGCCACCCTGTTGGCCCCGCGGCAGACCTTGGTGCGTATCGCCACCGGACGCGACGCCGCCGACACCGCATTCCTCGATAACCACGGTGGCCCGGTGAACCTGGACAAACTTCTCGTCACGGCGATCGTCGACGGCGACCTGCCGAGGGACTCGATCGATCAGTTGGTGTGCATCGGCTGAGGCTGGTACGCGTCAACGCTTCTTGTCGTGGAACAAGGCGTTGGCCGCCGAGACCGCCTTGGCGTCCGACTTGGCATGCTTGGCGGCGCGCTTTTCCTTCAGCGATTTACCGGACTTCTTGGTCATGGATTGTCGAGGAGACTTGTCGGACATCGCGGGCCCCTTGCTTGTAGGGGCCTGGTTGGTCCCGATTCCCCGACCCTACTCCCCGGTGACGAACTCGGCGTGTGGTCGCCTCGGTCGACCGGCGTTGTAGAGCAGGGACTCTAATATCGTGGGATGGCGCGACCTCCGCTGCACGACACCGACGCGATGCTGGACGCCGCTCGCGGACTGCTCCTGCAACACGGTGGCCGAGCAGCGACGATCGAGGCGATCGCCGAGGCTAGCGGCGCGCCCGTCGGCTCCATCTACCATCGCTTCGGCTCGCTCGAGGTGTTGGTCACCCGGCTGTGGATGCGCGCGGTGCAGCGCTCGCAGGCGTCGTTCCTGGCGGTGATGGATACCCCGGATGCGACCGAAGCCGCTGTAGCTGCGGCTCTTTCGATTTTCGACTTCTGCACACAACACCCGGCGGATGCGCGGCTGCTTGCCTCGTTCGGCCGCGAGGAGTTGATCGGCGCCACCCCGGCGGGCCCCCTCGCCGGGGAACTCGCACAACTCAACCGCCCGGTGCAGCGGGCGGTGAAGGAGATGGCCGAGCGGTTGTACGGCACGCGAAGTCGCCGGGCCTTCGATCGCACGATGCTTGCGGTGTTCGACCTTCCATACGGCGCGACGAAGCGCTACCTCGTCAGCGGCGCCAAGCTGCCGGCAGGCCTCCGTGACGATGCGGAGACAGCCGTGCGGGCCGTCATCGACGCGCCGCTGTAGCGCCTAGGACTGGCGCCGTGAGCGATCGAAGAAATCGATCAAGGCCGCGGTATCGAAGTGGAACATCTGCGCCCTCGAGAACTTTCCGTCGCGTACCTCGTACAGGGCGAGCACTTCGGACTCGAAGCGGTCGCCGTCCGGGCTGACGCCGCGGTTGCGGTACGTGACCACGACCTCGTTGTCGCCGACCGCAACGACTCGGGGGTCCATCCGTCGCTCGGCCTCGGTGGGCTGAAGCGGTCCCCAGGTCCCCAGCCACGTCTTCTCGGGGTCAGATTCGAGTTGATCCCGCAGCACGTTCTTGCCCTTCAACCGGCCGCCGTAAGGCAGCGACGGCGCTTCATGGAATTCGAGTTCGTCGTGATAGAGCCGGTTCAGCGTCTCGGCATCGCGGTCCTCGACCGCTTTGATCACCGCGAGCACGACATCGGCATTGCTGGTCATCTCTTGCTCCAGATCTTTCTCAGTGGCGGAACTGACACAGTAATAGAATATACGCTCTAATACTGAAATCTAGAGTAGATGTTCTAAAACTGGCTGGGTTGCCCTGCTCGAGGGGGATAGTGGTCGCCGCTAGCTTCTGTCGGCGGGCTTGATCAGCCACAGCGCCACCACGATCGCGATGACCGGGCCGGCGGCCATGATCACGCTCAGCGTGTGAATGGCGTCGACGGCGTTCTGCGGCGCCTGGTCGATCACCAGCCGTGCCTGCTCGGGGTTGACCAGATGCGCCTCCCGACCACCGTGCGCCGTCAGCAGCGCCTCGCGGGTCTCCGTGCGCGTGACACCGGACCGGGAGAGGTCGTGCACGCTGTCGGTGAGGAAGAGGTTGATGCCGACGAGCGCGAACAGTGCGGGTCCCAGCGAGTAACCGCCCTCGTTGACCGCGCTCTTGACGGCCGAGATCGCGCCGCCGAGATCGTCCGGCGCGCTGCTCATCATGATCTGGGCCTGCGGTGTGGTGACCAGCGCACCACCGACAACCAGGAGTGCGGTCGTGGCGAACACGACAGGGCGCGACGTGTGCAGGTCGAACGACCTCAGGATGAGTAATCCGATCAGCATGACGACGAGCCCGCCGACGAGAACGGTGCGCGGACCGAACCGATTCGCCGCCGGGCCCGCGGAGGTGGCGGCGACGGCCGCCATCGCGGTGGCCGGAATCAGCAGCAGGCCGAACAATTCGTGAGATTCCTTGCGGATGGTCACCAGATAGAAGGCCAGTAGAACCATCGATCCGCCGAGCACGATGTTGAACACCACTCCGGCTGCCACCGCGGCATTGAACCGGCTGGAGCGAAATACCCGCATGTCCAAAGCCGGGTCCGCGGTGCGGAGTTCCTGCATCACGAACGCGCCGCCTGCGGCCAGGCCGATGCCGATGGACACCAGGCCCACGGCGTCGACGCCGGTCTCCATCCGCGAGGTGCCGAAGATCAGGCCGAGCAGGGCGACGGCGAACAGCGCAAGGCCGGGCAGATCGAGTCGACGGGCCGCAGGCGTCGTCTCCGGCACAAACCGCCAGGTGATCAGCAGTCCGATCGCGGCGATCACCGGCACGACGAAAAAGCATGCGCGCCAGCCGATCGCATGTGCCAGCATGCCGGCGAGCGCCGGCAGTGGGGTGGCGACGGCGTATCCGACCCCGAAGTACGCCGCTATCGCCGCGGCCCGCTTGCCCGGCGGGAACACCGCGTTGGTGAGCGCCAGTGAGAGGCCGATCAGGAAGGCCAGCGACACACCGACGCCGCCACGCGCCACCATCAGCACCGCGGGCAGCGGGGCGGCGGCGGCCAGTGCGCTGAACACCACCGCACCTGTCAGCCCGATCAGGTACATGCGGCGCATGCCGTACCGGTCGCCGAGGGCGCCCGCGCTGAGCACCGCGGCCGCCATGGTGAGCGTCGCGAGGCTGGCGACGAACGTCGCGGTGCTTCCGGTGATCTGCAACCCGGCCGAGACAACCTGCAGGTTGGCCGACAGAATCGTCGGGTCGCCGATCGAGATCGCGTAGCCGAGACCCATCGCGGCCACTGTCATGGTGGCCGCGAGGCCCGCTACATATCGGCTCTCGGCCGGTGCATCCGTCGGCACGCGCTGGATGCTACTGGCTGCCGGTGAACCCGCTCAGGCGATTTCGAAGAGCTGCTTCAGCAGGGCGCTTCGATGGTGAACGGCATGTCGGTGGTCTGCGACGGGTCCGCGGAGTCGGTGACACGCGCGGTACCGGTGATCGTGTAGCTGCTGTTGTTGTCGAGTCTGGCCTCGGCCTTGCCGACGGCGCCGCCGGAAACGCCGCTGACCCCGTCGATGTTCTCGATGCTCACCGTGTCGACCGTCGGCTTCTCGCCGCCGATCGTCAGGGCGACCTGGGCACTTCCCGGGTTGGTGTTGGCGTAGATGTTGAGCGCCCAGTCGGTTTGCGTGCACTTGACCGACTGCGTCGGCCGCGACTTGTCGCCGAGGACGACCCTGCCGGATCGCTGCGACGGCTCTTTCGGTTGTTCGCCCGTCAATCCGCATCCAGCGGTGGCGGCGACCACCGCGAGCGTTGCAGTCCAGCCGATCAGTCGTGTCCGCACGGCGCACTCCCCCTCAACCTGCCGAGTTACCCATACCTGTGTGCCAGTTAACTCCCCGACGGCATCCTTTGCTGAGCTCTCACGATATGCGCAGAGGGAGGCCGCTGTGAGACGATGGGCTCAATAACATGCTGGCGTGCCGGTTCCGCCGCGTCCCAACATAACTCGGCTTTTGGAGTTCTGATGTCTGCCAACCGTTTCGGTGCTGTTGTCGCGTGGCCGCGTGCCCTGGCGTATGCCATCGCCGCGGTGGTCATGGGTGTCGTCGTGGGGGAGGTCGTCGCCATGCTGGTCTTCGCGGGTTCGAGCGAACGCCGCCTGGACGAGCAGGCCGCGCGCACCGCGTCGTCGGCGCCCGCCGTTGTGGCGGCGTCGGCCGATCTGGAGCGGACGCGGCAGGCGCGCAGCGCTCTGGACGACGCCGTCGTCGACGCGAGCCGCCGCCGCGACGAGGCGCTGGTCGTCGCGCGCTGCGAGTTCAACCCTTCGCCGGCGTGCCCGCCGACGCGCATCACCGGCTTGCCCGGCGCGGGGCCCGAAAATCGCACGGCCAACGGGTTTCTCGCAGAAACGCAGCGCCGGCTCGACAAGGCCGTCGTCGAGCATGACCGGCTTGCCCCGTCGTTGGACGCGACGATCGCCGACGAGCAGCACAAGCTCTTGGACGCTCGCGATGCCGCGACGGCGACCGCGGACCGTGGCTTCGGCGTGCGGTGGCTGGCCATGAACTCCTACACCCTCGACAGCGCAGGTGCCACGGTGTTGCGTGCGCTGCTGACCGGGTTGTTCATCGTGGCCTTCCTGTTCCCGCTCCTGCTTCGGCTGTCGCGGGCGAAGACGACCGAGGACCGGCGCACGGCCGCACGCGCGACGCAGGAACGCGCGGACCTGGAGGCCGACACCGCGATCGCGGTGAAGCGGGCCGAGGTGCGCGCCGCCATCGAGACGATGAAGGCCGAGCAGGAGCTCTCGACCGCGCGGCTGCAGATCGAGGCGCAGAACGAGATCGACCGCGAGCAGCAGCGCCGCCGTGTCGCCGCGGCGATCGAGGCACCGGTGCATGTGACCGCAGTGCGGGTCGACGAGCCCGCCGCGGAGTTGACGGGCGAGGTTCTGGACGAGCCGAAGAACCTGCCTGCGGTGGCCTCCGACGGCGAGAAGCGCGCGCTGATCCCGACGGTGCCCGACGTCGCGAAAGCGGCGACCCGCTGGATTCGTCCGTTCGTCCCGCCCATCGTCGCGAGCGCGATCGACACGACGACTCGTCCGCTGCGCGCGGCGCGGCAGGTATTCGAGGAGACCGAGGAGATCCACCTCACCCTTCGGCGCAGCCACCGGGTGAGTGTGACGTCGGAGGAAACGGCCGAGTCCGACGAGCATTGGGTCGAGGCAACACCCGTCACGCGGACGACGTCGTCCCGGATCGATCAGCCGCAGGTGGATACGCAGATTCAGGACAACGGCGGTCGGCGTCAGCTGCCGTCAGCCGACTGACAGAGCCATGTCCCAGAACGCCACCTCGTGCGACAACACGTCGCCGACGAGCTCCTGATGCGCGTCGGGTGACGCGAGCTCGCCCAGCGCAGCGACGTAGTCCGCGAACTCCGGGGTGGACCAATGCTCGATGAACTCGCCGAACGGCGCCGTATCCGACTTCGCCGAGCTCCACGCCAGCAGGTAAACGCGCTCGATCACCCATAGCGCCGTGACCGCCGCGTCGTAGGGTGCGCCATCCAATCGCTGCAGGAGTACGCGATAGGCGAGCGTCGCGGGCAGGGCGGGCGCGTCCATGGCGAGCCCGCGGCGGGCGGCCTGCTCCTCGAACCAGTCGAGTTCGGCGACCAACGCCGAACAGCCGCCGCACACCGCCGACTGGGCTTTCCGCGGCGCCCGCGCCAGCAGGCGCGCCTGGAAGGTCAGCAGGTCGGCGACGAATATCGCGTCCTGCACCAGCCAGCGGTCGAATGCGGCGTCGGTGATGGTGCCGTCGCGCACCGCGTCGAGGAACGGGTGGCGGGTGGCGGTGGTCCACAGTTCGTCGGGCACGCCACGAAGGGTAGTCACGGCGGAGCCGGGCGCCGCGAAATGGCAGAGTCGCGCGCGAAAGGGCAGAGACGCGCGCGAAATGGCATTCCAGCAGGCCCCTTCTCGCACTTTCCCTGCCGGAATGCAATTTCGCGGAACGGTGTCAGGTCACTTCTCGGTCGCGGGCCGCGACTGTGTCGCCTGCCCGCCCTCGTCCTCCGGTGGAGGGGACAGCGCGATCGTCGGCTCGGATGACCGCTGGCTGCGCTGAATGCGAAGCGCGGCCGTCGGCGCGGCGGCGTCCTGCGCCGGGGGAGCCGAGAGCACCGTCGTCGAATCCTCTTTCAGCCGAACGATTCGCGGCAGGGAGGTGGGCTGCGAAATGGGTTGCGACGTCGGCCGCGAGGTCCGCGCCAGCGTCGGCGGCGCCAACAGGTCGGGTCCGGACGGAACCGGCGTAGCAGCGGGCGCCGGTGTGGCAGGCGCGGCGGCCCGGGTCTCGCGTCGGCGGATCAGATAGCCCGCCAGCGGCCCGGTGAACAGCATCGCGACCAACACCGCGAAGCTCAGCCCGCACACGGTCACGTCGAACGTACTGGTGATCTGCTGAGCCAGGTTGTTGCCGTAGAAGGTGTCGGGCGACGGCTCGGCGTACCGCGGCGCGAGCGCGACACCGATCGCGAGGTTGGCGACCGTGAACACGAACAGCAGTCCACTGAACGCAGCGATGACCGTCAACGCGGACTCACCGCGCACGAGCTGGCGGTGCAGCCACCGCGCGATCAGACCGGTGATCAGGTTGAACACCGTCATCGCGACGGTGTCGTACAGGGCGCGGGGCAGATCGAGCGACCAGGCGATCAGGTAGTCGACGACGCGAAGCCCGGCGGCGGCGAATGCCCAGAACGCGATCAGCGTCAGGCACTTCTCCGCGGCCACGCGGTAGGCGCCAAGGGTCGGCGGCTTGATCAGGAAAATGGCGTAGAGCGTCGTCGGCGCCACGAGAGCGGCGGCGGCCGCCCAGAACAGGTAGCCCTCGTAGCCGACGGCGGCCGTCGAGGTGTTCTCGGCGATGCCGTGGAAGGCGTCGACGTCGCGGCCGATGGGAAGGATCCACACCAGCGTCGCCGCCAGCGCACCCGAGGCGCCGAGGGCGGTGGTGGCCAATCGAGCGGCGGCGGTCCGCTCGATGAGCCAGCGCGACGCGATGACCAACGCGGCCATCGCAGCGGCGCCGTAGAGCAGCGTGGTGACGATGACGGCGACGTCTTGGCCGCTGAAGGCCTCGTTGGACAGGAACAGGTAGCGCAGCCGCCAGTAGAGGTTGAAGGCGACCGACAGCGTCGCCAGCACGATCGAGAGCACGCCTAGCGTGCGCGCGGCGGCATACGAGCGACGAAAACCGTTGTCCTCGATCGTGATGCTGGTGATCGGTGGCTGCGACGCCAGCGCCGCGCCGCCGAGGCCCAGCAGCAGGCCGGGCCCGACGCCTGGCGGCACGAGGCCGGTTCCGCCGTTGCGCCAGGTCTCCACCAACTGATACATGACGAAGCCCGCCGCGACGACGTAGTAGGCGACGCTGAGAAGAAACCGGACCCGGCTGGTTCGGCGCACGTCCTGGTCGGCGGCCTCCAGCCGGAACGGGCCGATGTGCGGCGTGAGGGCGGCGAGGATGGCGAGCACCGTGACAACGATCGCGACCGCGAAAAGCGACCCGTCGCTGCCCGGCACGCCGATCCCGAAGTCGAGGTTCGACGGCAGCAGCAGCGCGATCACGAGCAACGCGATCGCGACCCCGTCGCGCACCCGGTTGGCGCGCGCGGGCACGTATCCGACGCGCGGCGACCGGCCGAGAACGGCCGCGGCGCTGGTCGCGACCGCGACGGTTTCCGACGCGTCGTAACGCTGGTCGCTCACGGGACGATTTCCTTTCCAGAGGGACGACTCGGGTCGCTGCCACTCCAGCGTGCCACTTTTCGAAGCGTGCGCGAGCAGTTTAGGTGTCGGCTCGAACACCGGGGACGCGCAAACCCGGTGCGGTAGTTTCGGGACATCGTAGGAGGCAGTCGAGAGATGAGGGTGAACGGGTGGACGTAGTCCTCGGGGTGGCGGTCACCGGACGGGTGGCCCGCCTGGCGATGGTCGATACGGCCGCGTCGGACGAACAGGTGCTCGATCAGTACGCGCTGGACCTGTCCGAGCACGATGCGACGACCGACCTCGCCGACACCATCGTCGGCACCTACCGGGCCGTGGCCGAGTCGGGCAACCGGGTCGCCGCGACCCGGCTCTGCCTTCCCGATCCGTCGCAGGCCGAGACCTTGCGCCAGACCGTGTCGAACGCCGGTGTGCAGAACGTCGAAGTGGTGACCGAGGCCGAGGCCGCTGCGGCGCTGGCCCACAAGGTCGGCGCCGACGCGGCACTGCTGCTGGCCGATGACGACACGGTCTCGCTGGCGGTCCTCAACAATGACGCGGAGTCGACGTCCGTGCTGACGTCGCTGCCCATCGGATCGGCCGGTGCGGCTGTCGCGTGCGCCGCTGTGCTGCAGCAGTGGCCGGAGGCGAGCACCTCGGTCATGTTGGTGGGGCAGCGGCTCGACCTCGATTCCATTGCGGCCGAACTGAGTTCGGCTGCGCCCGTGCAAGTGCCGCCGGATCCTGGCTTTGCGATCGCGCGAGGCGCCGCAGACACGGCCGACACCGCGGGGTTCACCGCGGCCGGCCCGGCGACAGCGATGGGACTTGCCGCTTCGGATCCGACGGCGATGGCGCCTGCTGCGGGCGAGGCGACGCAGATGGCGCCTGCCGTGGGCGATGCGACGCAGATGGCCCCTGCCGCAGGCGATGCGACGGCCATGGCCCCTGCCGCTGCGGACGCGACGCAGATGGCCGCGGCGACAGGGCCAGGCCAGGTCGGGCCGCTGCTGGCCTACTCTCAGGAAGAGCCCGACCCTTACGAGTTGCCCGCCGACTCCATCGAGGAGTTCGTCCCCGAGCAGGACGATGAGGCGCCGTACACCGAGGTGATTGCGACGCCGCCGCCGAAGACACTCCTCATGGGCAGTGCGATGTCGTTCGTGGTGATGAGCTTCGCGGTGTTGGCAGTCACGGTCGCGGTCAACATCCGGCCGGTCGCCGACGCTGAGGCGCAGCCGGTGCCCGCCATCCAGGCGGAGACGATCCCGGGCCGCTACCTCCCGCAGCTGCCACACGAGCCCGATCCGGTGGCGTTGCCCGCCGCGCTGGTGGCGCCGCAGCCCGCCGCGCCCGCGAGGCCGAGAATCGTCCAGACCAACCGGGGCCCGGTGATCAACAACGTGCCGGTGTCTCCGCCGGCGGTGCAGCCCGGGCAGGTGCCTGGAGTGCCGGTGCCGGAGGTGCCCGGGGTCCCGATTCCGCCGGATGTGATTCCGCCGTGGAATCCGTTCCCCGTGCCGAGCCTGCCGACGTTCCCGTGGCCGACGTACCCCACGACGACCACGTCGCCGACCTCGACGAGCCCGACGACGAGCCCGCCAACGTCGACGTCCACTTCAACGTCGACCTCGACGTCGTCGGTGCCGCCGGAACCGAAGCCCGAGCCGAAGCCGGAGCCGGAGCCGCAACCCGAACCGGATCCGGGGCCGGCGTACAAGCCACCCGCGGTCGCGCCTGAGCAGCCGAAGCCGGCAGCACCGGTCGCACCCGCACCCGCGCCCGTCGCTCCCATCGCGCCTGCGGCGCCAGTCGCTCCGGTCGCACCCGTGGCGCCTGCGGCTCCAGTAGCACCCATCGCTCCTGCCGCTCCGGTGGCTCCGGTCGCACCGGTGATACCCGTCGCGCCTGCGGCTCCGGTCGCTCCGGCGCCCGTGTACGAAGTGCCGTCATCAGGCGGAAGCGGGTCGTATGGCGGCGGATACTCGAGCGGAGGCGGCGGTTACGAGTCGCCCGGCACCACACCGGTGATGTCGCCGTAATCGATGTTCGATGAGGCATCTGCGCGGAAGGCCATCGCGGTAGGCGCGGTCGTCCTGGTAGTCGCGACGGCATGTGCACGCGAGGAGGCGGCGCAGACAGTGCAGCCCGAAAGCCCGCGTGCTACACCGGCTCCCGTAGTGCGACCGCCCGCACCGCCGCCGCCGCCGACATTGCCGCCCGTCGAGCCGTCACCGTATGACTTCGGTGCCGTGTCGACGCTGATCGACGACGCTATCGCGGCCAACGAACTGCCGGGTGCCGTCGTGCAGATCGGGCACGGCGGCAAGGTCGTTTTCCGCAAGGCGTACGGCCAACGCAAGCTTGACGGCGAGCCGGGACTGAACGCGGCGCCCGCGCCTGCGGAGCCGATGACCGAGGACACGATCTTCGACATCGCCTCGCTGACAAAGCCGTTGGCGACGGCGCCCGCGGTCATGCAGCTGTTCGAGCAGGGCAGGCTGCAGTTCGACGATCCGGTGCAGAAGTATCTGCCGGACTTCAAC
Organism: Mycobacterium sp. ITM-2016-00318; assembly: GCF_002968285.2. Lineage (NCBI taxonomy): Bacteria > Bacillati > Actinomycetota > Actinomycetes > Mycobacteriales > Mycobacteriaceae > Mycobacterium > Mycobacterium sp. ITM-2016-00318. The sequence goes on from NZ_CP134400.1 coordinate 792,189, forward strand.
CCCTCCAACGACCCGCTGCGCGCAGAGGTGACGCTGCGGATGCTGCTGACGCACACCTCTGGCCTGCCGGGCGACGTCGACATCAGGGATCCGTGGGGCCTCGAGCAGATCGACAGGGCAGAGGGTTTTCGGCGGGCGCTGACGACGCCGCTGGAGTCGCCGCCGGGTGCGGGCGTCAACTACTCCGACATCAACTTCATCCTGTTGGGCCTGTTGGTCGAGAGGCTGACGGGCGTCATCGAGGACGACTACGTGCAGCGCAACGTTTTCGGGCCGATCGGCTTGGCGGAGACGCGGTATCTGCCCGCGGCCAAGGCGTGCGGGCCGCACTCGATGAGGGGGGCGGCGATCGCATGGGAGCCGCCGTCGGCGGACGGCGCGTCGGTCGAATGTGCGCCGGGCGCGTGGAACATGAGCCTGCTGCCGAGGATCGCGCCGACGTCGCGCGACGAAGAGAACAGAGGCGATCCAAGCAGGAACCCGAACATCGACTACCTGCTGCGGGGCGCGGTGAACGACACGACCGCGCGGCGAATGGGCGGCGTCGCCGGGCATGCGGGGGTCTTCTCGACGGCGAACGAGGTCGGCGCGTATGCGCAGTCGCTGCTGGACCGGCTGGCGGGTCGGCCGAGCAGGTATCCGCTGAAGCAGGAGACGCTGCAGCTGATGACCAGCCCGCAGCAGCCCGGCGCCAACGCCGACCAGATCGAGGCGGCCAACGCGGCCGCGCGAGAGGCGGGCGCGAAGGCGACGGACCCGCTGCTGGCGGCGCGCTATCCGGCTATCAGGGGACAGAACCTGCGTAGCTTTGGATGGGACATCGACTCGGGCCATTCGGTGCCGCGGGGCAGGCTCTTTCCCATCGGCAGCTTTGGCCACACGGGCTTCACCGGCACCAGCGTGTGGATCGACCCGACGTCGGACACCTACGTCGTGTTGCTGACGAATTCGATCCACACCAGGGGCAGCCCACCGGCGTCGAAGCTGCGTGGTGACGTCGCGTCGGCGGCGGCTCAGGCGGTCGGTCTGTAGCGCGTCGCGGCGAGGTTTTGCGGTTTGGGCAGATGGGATGGGGTTTCTCGCTACGCTCCCGTGGACAGACCACACCGGTACCCGGGAGAGACCAGTATGAGCAGCGAACGTCAGATCGCCCGTAACAAGGCGAGAGCCGTTACCAAGCAGGAGCAGCAAGACGTGCATCTGCTTCAGAACTTCGATGGCTTCTCGAAGTTCTCGGAGGATGATCTAAGGCGCATCGTTCAAGCGTCGCATCGCACGTCGACGTCGGGTCCGTGGCCGCTGATTCGGGAGCAGACGGTGTCGGATGCGTGCTACATCCTGCTGAGCGGTGAGGCGGCGGTGTACGTCGGCAACGACAAGATCGCGACGGTCAAGTCCGGCGAGGTGATCGGCGAATCGGCGCTCAAGCGCGGCAAGCTGCGCGGTGCGACGGTGACGACGACGGGCCGCGCCGAGGTGCTGCACATCGACCGCAATGACCTCGACCGCCTGCTCGACGACGTGCCCGCGCTGCGCCAGCTCATCGACGACACGGTGGCACGGCGGACGCCCGGCGCGAACGAGGGCTGATTGACCTGACGCTCGGACGCGGCGGGGTCAGCCTCGTCGTAAACGGGTTGCACAGGTTCTGCCGCAGTGGTCGCTGTTCGTCGAGAGCGACCGACAGATCGACCTGCCCCGTCTACGAGGTCGTATCACGCCGCAGATCTGGCGCCCGAAGTTCTAGGCCACAACCTTGAACTCGTTCACTTGCGCATCCGACGCGTCCGGGAGGTTCATTCCCGCGTCCGCGCCCGTGCGCAGGTAGTTGATCACCGCGTCATTGAGCACTTCACCGGGAGTCACGGCCGGAATACCCGGTGGATACGGCGTGATGAGTTCGGCGGACACACGGCCCGCCGCGCGTTCGGCGGGCACCATTTCGGTCGGACTGAAGAAGGCGTCTCGCGGCAGCAGAACCGTCTCCAACTCGATCTCGTCCGGTGACGGCAGGTCGATCTGCGGTGGAGGGTCGAAGTCGCGGGCGGCTTCGCGCCACGACGTCAAGGCATCGAGCAGCCGTTCGGTGGTGTGCTTGTCATCGGCGTAAGAAAGCGTGACCAGCATCCGGCGATGGTCGGTTTCACCGAGATCGAGCTGGCAGTGCTCCCGCATCCAGTCGACACCCTGATATCCCGACGTGCCCGTTTCGGCGATGTCCAGCAGCACCTGCAGGCGGTCCAGGTCGTGGGACGCCTGCTCACCGAGCAGTTCCTCCTCCATCACGGTGACATCCGGTATCTCGCTGATCCGCTGACGCAAATCGCGCGCCAGTTCCAGTGCGGCCCCGAGTAATTCGGTGCCCCGCTCGACCATCTGGCGCCGCCACGCATCCAGGGCCGAGTACACCATCACGTTCGGGCTTGTGGTCATCAAAAGGTCCGCGCACTTGACCAGTCGATCGCTGTCGACCAGATCGCCTTGCAGATGAAATACCGAACCCTGCTCGAAGCCCGAGCCCATCTTGTGCACGCTGACTACACAGATGTCGGCGCCGGCATCCATTGCCCACGTCGGCAGGTCGTCGTGGAAGGGCAGGTGAGCACCCCAGGCCTCGTCGACGATCAGCGGCTTACCGCGCTCATGGCACACCTCGACGATGCCGGCGAGATCGGCACACGTGCCGTACGGGCTCGGACTGACCACCAGGGCACCTGCGGCGTCTGGATACTTCTCCCACGCCTGACGGACCTGCTCGGGTGACGGCGGGTGGGAGAAATGCCGCTCCTCGTCCCATTGCGGGGTGATCCAATGCGGCTGCACGCCCGCCAGAATCAGGCCGGAGATCGCCGACTTGTGACTGTCGCGCCCGATGAGAAGACCCTCTCCTGCTCCGGCGGCCACCGCCATCATCGCGGCCTTAACCGACAACGAGCTGCCACACGTCGAGAAGAAGGCCGATTCCGCCCCGACTGCGTCGGCCATCAAATCCTCGGCCTGCGAGAGGAATCCACCACGCGACATGCGGTCATCGAGACCGCCCGATGCCAACACGTCGTCGCGGAACGGGTCCTTTCCGAGTACGGCCAGTGCCCGTTCATCGGTTCCACGCCCCTGACGATGGCCGGGCGGGCTGAAACCGTAGCGCTCACTGCGGTGATAGTCCGCCAGGGCGTCCAACAGCGGTGCCTTCGACTGGTCCATCCTCTTGGATTACCCGGGCAAGATCACTCGAATCACCTGGGCGGAAGCAGTTTGTCGGAGCCGTCAACGGGTACGCCGCTGAGGTCTGAAGTCCAGCCCGGTGCTTCGGAAGCTGCGTCTTCGAATTCATTCAGCAGGCTTCAAGAGCGCAGCTCGCGTGTGTCCACTAGAGACCTAGGACGCAAGATGTGCGGCTTCTGTGGCGAGATTCGCTTCGATGGTCGCGACCCGGACTTACCGGAGACCGCCGCGATGACTCGTGCCCTGGCCCCACGGGGGCCGGACGGCATCTCGGCGTGATGGAGATGTGGTTACAGGGACAGGGGATCGGAGCATGACATGCCTGAACCGACCCAGAGTCCTTCGGTAGGCGACACGCTCGGTGTCGAGGAGGAGTACCACCTCGTCGATCCGGCGGCCGGTGAATTGGCCACTCGCGCAGAGGTTCTCCCCAATGACGGGTATGTGAAGGGTGAACTGCAGGCCAGCCAACTCGAAATCGGGACGCGGGTGTGTCACCGGCTCACGGAGCTCCGCAGAGATTTGGTCAAGGCGCGCAAGGCGGCCGGCCGGGCGGCGGCACAATCGGGTGCGGCGATCATGGCCGCGGGAACGCACCCGTTCGCCCGATGGCGTGACTTGCAGCGTGTCCCGCTTCCGCGCTACGACGTCATGGCCAACCGCTTCGGGGCGCTGGCCGATCGGCAGAATATCTGCGGTCGTCATGTGCATGTCTCGGTGCCCGACCTGTCGACAGCCCTGACGATCATGAATCGGGCGCGCCCCTATCTACCGGCGCTCGCGGCGCTTTCGTCGAGCTCACCTTTCCACGAAGGGGTCGACACCGGGTTCGCCAGCTTCCGCACGATGTGGTGGTCGGTGTGGCCGACAGCCGGTATCCCGCCGGTGATGCCCTCTGTTGCGGCGTACGAGCAAGTGGTCGCCGACCTGACCGCGGGCGGGCTGATCGACGACGCGTCGACGCTGTACTGGGATGTCCGGCCGTCGATCCATTACCCGACGGTGGAGTTTCGCGCGGCCGACGTCTGCCCGGACATCGAGGTTGCCGTGCTGTATGCCGGATTGGTGCGCTCGCTGGTCCGAACCCTCATGCGCGACCTGGAACATGACGTGCCCGAGCTGTCGGATGCCACTCTCACTGCGGCCAGGTGGCGGGCAGCGCGAGAGGGGATTCGCGGCGGACTGTGTGATCCGCTCAGCGGGGCGGTTCTCCCGGCCGCTGTAGTGATTCGCCGTGTGGTGGCGCAACTGGAACCGGACCTGCGCGAGCACGGTGAATTCAAGTTGGTGAACCGAATGGTCAACCGCGTGATCAACCGCGGTACGTCGGCCGACCGACAACGTGCGCAGTTCGCACGCCATGGAGACCTGCGTCAGGTGGTGCGGTCCCTTGTTGGCGAGACGATGCGCGGGGTGTGCTCGCCGGTCGAAGCGTCGGCCCACGTGAAGGGGTCTCCGTCGTCGTGAGGTGATGGGCGAGCCGAATCGCCAATACGCTGGTTCCCGAGAACTACGATGCGGTGATGGCCACCAACGCCGACCTGGTGCAACACCCGGCGGTGTCCGCCGCCGTGGGTACGGCGGCGATTGCCGTCGGTGCTGCCGAGTCCGCGTATCGCGTCGCCGAGAGACTTCCGGTCGTCGGGCCGCTGCTGCGGCGCAGTGTCGCCGGCCTGTCCGAGCGAGGCGACAGGTGGGTGACGCAGAGCGCCGACCAGTTCGCCGCCTTGGTCGGGGCCGTCGCGGCCCGGTTGGTCAACGTGGTTCTCGACGAGATGGATCTGAATGCGCTCGTGCGCGAGCGCGTGGACATCGACGCACTCGCGGAAAATCTGAACATCGAGGCGGTGATCGACCGGGTCGACCTGATCGCGCTGGCCGACAAGGTGATTGAGGGCGTCGACCTGCCTGCGATCATTCGCGAGTCGACGAATTCGATGACCGCGGAGGTGATGACCGATGTTCGCACGCAGGGCGAGCGCGCCGACGACGTCGTCTCGGGAATCGTCGACCGCGTGCTGGGGCGTGACCGGGCGAACCGGTGATCTCATCGGAGCCGGAAGCCGACGCGCTGCGAGCTGCCGGAATCATCACCCGAGGATCGGCCGCCGTCATCGATCTGCTGGTGGTTCTGCTGATCATGGGCGTGCTGTACGGCGGCCTGGTGTTGGTGCGGCTGATCTATTCACCCGCGGCGTTCAGCCTGCCGTCGCTCAATGCGGTGTTCTCGACGGTGATGACCTTCGCGGTCGCGGTGCTGTATCTCACGGGATGCTGGCGTGTCTCCGGCTCCACCGCGGGTGCGATGACGATGGGCTTGCGGGTCGTCGGGCGACGGTCGCACCGAATTAGCCTGCCTGTCGCGTTTCTGCGTGCGATCGGCTGCGTGATCTTCCCGATCGGCTTGCTATGGGCCGTCGTCGATCGGAAGCGAAGATCCCTGCACGACATCGTCTTTCGCACGCGAGTGGTCTACTCGCGGCCATTGTCCAGCTGACACCGCGATGGTTACTTGGCGAGCAGCCAGTGGCAGCACTCGAACGAGGCGTCCTCGCTCAGGTGAAGACGAGCTGAAGCCCGTCATGTCGGCTGCCGGCCAGTCGAACCAGGGTTTCCGGCGCCTCAGACAGGGGCGTGTACTCGGTGATGATGTGCTTGGCGATGTCTTCGCCGTAGGCGGCCAGAAGCGCTAATGTCTCCGTGCTGAGGCGCTCGCGGTCCCATAGATGGCCGGTGCCGCGTGGCACCCGTCCGATCTGGGCACAGCGCAGGCTCAGTCCATTGTGGTGAAACTCCTCGCCCAGCCGGACTTCTTCGCATCCGCCCGGGTAGAACGCCAAGTCGATGACCGTGCCTTGAGGGCGCACTATGCGAAGGGCCAGAGCCAATGTACTGGCCTGACCGCGACATTGGAATACGACGTCGGCGCCCCGGTCCCCGGCCCCGTGACGCCATTGGCTTTTCAGCACCACGGCTGGGTCGACATCGCCGGGATCGACGACGTCGAAGCCGAGGTCGGCCGCGATCTTGCGGCGTGACGGGGTGGGCTCGACGACGACTACCGATCCCGCGCCGTGCATGCGCGCGAACAGCGCGGTCAACAAACCCACCACGCCGGCGCCGGTGACAGCGACGCGACGACCGCGCACGCCGTCGTCGAGGCCGCGTACATCGGTGCCGTGGATGTCGGCGGCGGCGTGCAGCAATGCGTTTGCACAGATCGGTCCCATGTGTGCGGCGTAAATGCCCAACACCGGCTCGAATGAAGTCGGCAGTCTGACGAAACGGTCGGTCAGCGCGTCGGCGCGGTACGCGCTGCGGTGCCCGTAGGTCATGGCGACCAGGTCACCTGGCTGCACGGCAGCGGTCGCACTGTCCGTGACCCGACCGACCTGCATGTAGCCGAATTTGTCGATCGGGTAGCCCGCGTCCGGGGCGCCCGGCATGAACAGGGCCAGCTCGGGATCCCATCTGCGGTGAAGCGCCGGGTTCGTGCCCTTCACCCAGCTGAGGTCGGTGCCGGTCGACAAGCCACTGAACACGGTCTCTACGTCGAACTGGCCGTCGCACAGGGCTCGCGGTGACAGTTCATCGCGCAGTGTGACAACGCCGCAACGCTCGACCACCACGGTGAATCGTCGGTCAGCCATCGAGCCTCACAGGCCGGTTGTGCGCAGCGGAAGTCGCTATGGCGCAGGCTAATTGGTGGGTCCGCAGTGCTTCCTCGTAGTCCACCAGAACTCCGGCGCGAGCCGACCCGTTGCCGACCACGGCGTCGATGAAGGCGCGATCTGCGGCCCGTTTGGCGTCATCGGGTAGCAGACTGCGCTGCGTGGTTCCCTGCGCCGTCCTCGTGGTGATGCAGTCTTCGCGAAAGGTGACCGACAGGCCGTCTGCGTGGAGTTCGAGACCCGCTCGATGCTTCCAATCCACACAGCAGGCGGCGGTGACGGTTCCCACCGCTCCGGATTGCAACTGCAGTATTGCGACGGTGGCTCCGTCGATGTCGGCGTCCGGAGTGCCCGGCGGCGTGGCGTTGGCGTACGCGTTGACTTCGATGACGTCGCCGCAGAGCAGCCGAATCATGTCCAGCACATGCACCGCCTGTTCGACGATCTGACCGCCCGACAGCGCGCGCCTGCTCCACCAGGGCACAGGGGGAACGCGGTCGATCCATGACCCCGCCACCAGCCGAACGGGTCGGCCGTCGAGTAGTTCGCGGACGAGATCGACGGCAGGCGAATAGCGCCAATGATGACCGACTGCGGTGACGACGCCGGCCTCGCGCGCCGTGTCGGCGATGCGCTCGGCGGTCGGTGCGTCCAGCGCCAGCGGCTTCTCAACGAACAACGCGGCGCCAGCGCCGAGCACCTGTTCCTCGATGGGGCCATGGGCATGCGGGGGCACACAGACATACACCGCATCCGGCGATGCGTTGAGCAGGCCCTCCGGGTCTGGGGCGACGGCGGCGCCCGTCATTTCGGAAAACGACTGTGCGGCTGCCGTAACTGGGTCGGTCACCGCGACGATCCGGACATTGGGAAGTTGGCTGAGATGGCGCGCGTGGCGCAGAGCAACGCCACCGGCTCCCACAAACCCAACTGTGCACTCGGCCAAAGTTCATTTTCTCCCGACTCGGCGACCGGCTCAGGGGTACCCTCTGCCTTCCGAAGCTACGCCACCCTTAGGGGTGGATTCTGACGTCGACGTAAGGGGTAGTTCGAAAACATGCGCGACGCGGATGAGCCCGCCCCGGTCGGGGCGGACCCCGAAATGTGGAACTGGCTGTCGCGGCGCAGCAGTCGCGGGACGTCATGGACGCTGAAGCGGGTTGTGCAGGCCAAAGGTGCACGGCGGATCAGCGTCGTGCTGCCGGCCCGCGATGAGGAGCACACCGTCGGGAACATCGTCGCGCAGATTCGGCGTCGGCTCGTCGAGGACGTCTGCCTGGTCGACGAGCTCATCGTCGTCGACTCCAGATCGCGTGACGCCACCGCCGCGGTAGCCGCATCCGCCGGGGCAACCGTCTATCACCAGGACGAGATACTGCCTGAACAACCGAGAATGGACGGCAAGGGCGATGCCTTGTGGAAGGGGCTGGCGGCCAGCACCGGTGACATCGTCCTCTTCGTCGATTCTGACCTGCGCGACTTCACCACGCAGTTCATAGTCGGGCTGCTCGGTCCGTTGCTGTGTGAATCGGGCGTGGTGTTCGTCAAGGCGCACTACCTGCGCCCGCTGACGACTGATCAGGTCACCGTCCCCGGCGGTGGTGGCCGGATCAGCGAACTGGTGGCCCGGCCCCTGATCAACATGTTCTGGCCGCAGTTGGCCGGCTTCGTGCAGCCGCTCGCAGGCGAGTACGGGGGTTATCGGCACGTACTGGAACAGATTCCGTTCGCCACCGGCTATGGCGTCGAGATCGCCATGCTTGTCGATCTGCTCGACCTTGTCGGACTGGACGCGATGGCACAGGTCGATCTGGGCACACGCACCCACCGTCACCAAGACATCGAAGCGTTGGGGCGGATGGCCGCCCAGATCTTGCAGATCGCCGTCGCGCGACTCGAGCGAGAGCACCGCGGTGTCACCGACGCGCCAGTATCGCGATGGCTCTCCCAATTTCGCCACGACACGACGTCACCCGTGCATCATCAACTGATGATCTCCAACGTCGCTGTACAGGAAAGACCACCTCTTGCGGAGGTTCGCAACCCACTGACCACCGCGCCTGCCGGAGGCACGTGGCCGCTGGTGCACCAGCAGCCATGACTCCTACGGTATTGATCAATGCGGGACCGTGGCTGACAGTGCCGCCGGTCGGCTACGGCGGTATCGAGAACATCATCGCGACCCTGATCCCGCAGCTACGCCGACGTGGCGTGCGCGTTATCCTCGCCACCGTCGGCAAGAGCGCCATCGACGTCGACGAACAGATCCACGCGTTCGAGGAGCCGCAGTTCGCCCACCTCGCCGAGCCCTACAACGACGTCGTCGGTGTCGCAGCCGCGCATATGCTGCGCGTCGCCGCCGAACTGCGACGCCGTTCAGATATCGATCTGGTCCACGACCATATGGAGGTCTTCGGTCCGAGCATGCTCGCCGCCATGGGCTCCGATCGGCCGAGCGTCTTGCACACCCTGCACTGGGACCTGTCCAAGCACCGCGCTTTCTACGGCGGCTTCGGCAATTACGAGCACTTTCACGTCAATGGCGTGTCCGCCGAGCAATTGCGGCACGCGCCAGAAGGGCTTCGTCAGCACAGTCTCGGGCACGTCCATCTAGCTACCCCGCTGGCGCATCACGCGACCCGTCGGCCTGCCCCGGCCAAGGGCGGTCATCTGGTTCTCGTCGCGCGCATCAACCGCAGAAAAGGGCAACACGTCGCCGCCCGTCTGGCGCAGCGGTGCGGGTGGGAGCTGGTGCTTGCCGGGCCGATCGGGCCCTACACCGCGCCGGACGAACTCGCCGCCGCGCCGGACGCCGACCGCTACGCCGACGTGCGGTATTGGCGTGAGGAGGTCGCCCCGTATGTCGACGGCGATCAGGTGAGGTGGATCGGCAATGTGGAAGGCGCGGAACGTGATCACCTTGTCGCGACCGCGCGGGCGACGCTCTTTCCGGTGTGCTGGGACGAACCGGGCGGTACCGCAGTCACCGAATCGTTGGCGCTCGGCACACCGGTCGTCGGTTACCGCCGTGGCTGCCTGCCCGAATTGATCGAACCCGGAACCGGATTGCTCGCCGAGTTCGGAGATGAAGCCGCCCTGGCACAGCTGGTCGCAAATGTCGACACGCTTGATCCCGCCCACTGCCGTGCAACCGCGGAACGCCGCTTCACTCCGGCCGTCATGGCCGCGGCTTATCTCGGGCTCTACGAGCGGTGCATGGCGGGCTCGCTTGCAGGTCAACGCTCCAAGGTCTCTGCGTAAAGATCAAGCGCCACCGCCGAAGTCGGCTCGTCCGGTCCGCCGAACGTGCGGCCACTGCGAGAATCTGGGCGGATTTTCGCTGTGCATTCACGCTCGGCGAGATGAGGGCCCGCCGTCATCTCTCGACCTGCGACCGGATCCAATCGAGGTTGGCCTGCATGTTCTGCTGCCATTCGGCGATACGTCGCGTGACAATTCTCGCCTCTTTCTCCGGGTGCGCGGCGATGCCGACGGTCAACCCGGAGGGTCCCGGTCCCATCCGGCCCCACTGGCGGATCAGCACGCCGTCACTGGCCGGTTCCACCTCGAAACCCCAGGTGGCCCCGACACCGTCCGGCCCGCTGACGTTCCACACCCAGCGGCGCTGATCCTCGACCTCGATGACCTCGCATACGGTCTCCCATTTTCCGAATGCGTCGTGCTGGCTGCGGCCACGAAAGCGAGCTCCGACCTTGACGCTGTCAAAACCGTCAAGCCATTCCGCTGATTGCAGCTCCGCCGAGCACCGCGCGGGCAGAGTGATGTCGGTGACGTATGCCCATGCGGTGGGTACATCGCAGCGAACGCGCTGTGTCACTTCTATCGTTGGCTGATCGCGGTATCGCACTGTTGCAGCATGCCAAGAACGGGCGACCGGGCGGCCTGAACGACAAGAAAGCGGGGCACGAGGTGAAGGTTGGAACGATGATCGAGCCTCGTCTGCCGGGCGCAGCGGACTTCGCCGTGGCAGCCGAGGGGATCGGGGTCGATTCCCTGTGGGTGCCGGAGGTTTGGGGGTATGACGCGCTGACAGGACTGGCATACCTGGCGGCCAAGACGTCGACGATCAAACTGGGAACGTTCGTGGTCCAGCTGGGTTCGCGCAGTCCCGCACTGCTTGCGACCTCCGCGCTCAGCCTGCAGGAACTGTCGGGCGGCAGGTTTCTGCTGGGCGTTGGTACATCTGGACCCCGGGTGATGGAGGGGTGGCATGGTGTTCGATTTCGCAGGCCGGTAGAGACCACTAAAGAGACCATCGAGATCGTTCGGACCGTCAGCCGCGGAGACCGGCTCGAACATCAAGGCGCGATCTATCCGCTTCCGCTGCCGGACAGCAGCGGTGCTGCGTTGCGGCCTCAGGTGCGACCGCAGCATGTGCCGGTCTATGTGGCGGCAATGGGCCCACGAAACCTGCGGCTCACCGGCGAGATGGCTGACGGCTGGCTGGGCAACGCGTTCATACCCGAAGCCGCAGAAGTGTTTCTGGGTCCCCTGCGCGAAGGGGCAGCGCGCGCCGGCCGCGCGTTGTCCGACCTCGATCTTGTTGCGCCGGTCGCGGTCGAATTTCACGACGACGAAGCATCCGCCGATGCTGCGGCGCGCCGCCATGCCGACGGATACGCGTTCACCATCGGGGCGATGGGCACAAATGGCCGCAACTTCTATAACGAGGCGTTCGCCCGATTGGGTTACGGCGCAGAAGTCAGCACGGTCGCAAAACTCTGGCATAACGGTGAACGAGACGAGGCCCGCCGAGCAGTGCCGATCGACCTCGGCCGCCTCACGAATCTCCTTGGCACACCTGAGGGCATCGCCGCACGCGTACGGAAGTACACGGCGGCGGGGATAACGACGCTGCTGACAAAATTGGAGGGCAACAACCAGCGCCAGCTGGCGACGCTCGAACGACTGCTCGATATCGTCGCCAACGTGTGAGCCGTCGCAAGCGCAATCCGGCCGGAAAGGTGCCGCGGAACGACTTGGGCGTTTCTGACTGACCGTGTCCAGACGGCGGTGCCGGTCATCGCGACAGGCGTCCCGTTGGCTTCCGTGCCGACCACCGCCGACGTCGCCGCAGCTCGCTAGGTGTATCGTTGAAGCAGTTGGTAATCCAGTCAGTCCGGAATGCATTCGCCGTCTTCCGCTTATCGCCGAGCAACCGCTCATGCCGGACACGCAGGTAGCAACCGTCAAATCGGATTCACCTTGAGCGCTCCAACCTTTTCTCCATCCACATCTCCCTACACGTCGATCCTCGATCCCCTTGAGGCGCATCGCGTTTCTCGAAGTCTCCGGGTCGGAATCCTCAGCACCTATGCGCCGACGCATTGCGGGCTTGCGACATTCACAGCGGCACTGTCGGACGCGTTGACCGCGCACGGCGCCGCGGTGAGTGTCGTGCGGGTGGCCGACGGCGGTCGCTCATCCCGCGATCGCGTCGTCGGTGAGCTGGTGAGGGGTTCGGCGGCATCGATCGCAGCGGCATGCGAAATTCTGAACCAGAACGATGTCGCTGTCGTTCAGCACGAGTACGGAATCTATGGCGGCGTCGATGGAGACGACGTCGTGGACGTCGTCGATGGTCTGCGTGTGCCATCGATCATCGTCGCCCACACAGTTCTCAAACACCCGACGCCGCACCAGCGTTCGGTTTTGGAAGCGATCGCAGCAACCGCGGATTGCGTGGTGGTGATGTCGGAGGCCGCACGGCAGCGCCTCTGTTCCGGGTTCGACGTGAACCGCCGCAAGGTCGTCACGATCCCACACGGCGCAGCCGTCCCGCCCGGCGCTGCCCCGAAGCGTCCGAGCAGGCCCACCCTGCTGACGTGGGGGTTGCTCGGCCCCGGGAAGGGTGTCGAGCGGGTGATCGACTCGATGACTTCGCTGAAGGATCTGCCTGGTAGGCCGCGCTATCTGGTCGCCGGACAGACGCACCCGAAGGTCCTTGCAGGTGACGGTGAGTCCTATCGCGACGCCCGAAAAGAGCAAGCCCGCCGCGGCGGCGTTGCGGATTCGGTCGCCTTCGACGCCCGCTACTGGGCCGCGTCGCAATTGCCCGCCCTCATCCAGTCCTCCTCGGTTGTCGTGCTGCCCTACGACTCCACCGATCAGGTCACCTCTGGTGTTCTCGTCGACGCGATCGCGTGTGGCAGGCCCGTCGTGGCTACCGCGTTTCCCCATGCCGTCGAGCTCCTCGGGACAGGAGCGGGCATCGTTGTCGACCACGACGATCCGGACGCCATGGCGGTGGCCCTGCGCCAAGTGCTGACACAGCCGCGTCTCGCCGGCTCCATGGCTGCCGAAGCCCGTCGACTGGCGCCGGAGATGGCGTGGCCGGTCGTGGCGAACGCCTACGTGGGTCTGGCGAATCGACTCCTCGACGAGCGGCGGGCACTGGTATGACCACCGAGGCACCTGCGAACTTCGACCACCTGCTGCGCCTGACAGACCGTAACGGCACCTTCGAGCATGCGTTGTTCACCGAGCCCAGGCCCGATCACGGCTACTGCACCGACGACATGGCCCGCGTCCTTGTCGTGGCAACCAGAGAACCGGACGCCGAAGGCGCGGTGAACGGCCTCGCGGGGCTAGCGGTGCGGTTCTTGAACGAGGCGCAGGCCTACGACGGTGCATGCCGTAACCGCATGGACCGCTACAGCCGGTGGACCGACCAGCCGAACACCGGCGACCACTGGGGCAGGTGCCTCTGGGGTCTCGGCACGGCCGCCGCTCACAGTGGCGTGGGTCTTGTCCAGAAGCTGGCGGTGATCCAGTTCGGCCGCGCCGCGCAGACACGGTCGACGTCGGCGCGCGCAATGGCGTTCGCCGCATTGGGAGCAGCCGAGCTTCTCGCCGTCGACCCGGAGCACCAGGCGGCGCGAAAGCTGATCGCCGACTATGCCCGTTCGCACAACCCACCCGCCGCTGACAGCTCGTGGCCGTGGCCTGAGCCGCGGCTCGCCTACTCGAACGCGGTGCTGGCCGAGGCGATGATCGCCGCGGGATCTGCGCTCGACGACATGGCCTTGCAGCAGCGTGGCTTGGATCTGTTGGGTTGGCTGATCGACTACGAGACGATAGACGGCCATCTGTCGCCTACCCCGGTGGGAGGCAGCGGGCCAGGCGACGTCAAGCCGGCTTTCGACCAGCAGCCGATCGAGGTGGCCGCGCTGGCGGATGCGTGCGCGCGTGCCGCGACCGTCGACGCAGCCGCGAGGTGGCCCGATGGCGTCTCGGCCGCTGCCGCCTGGTTCCAGGGTGCCAACGACATCGGGCAGCTCATGTGGGATCCGGAGACGGGCGGCGGGTTCGACGGGCTTCTCGTCGACGGGGTGAACCAGAACCAGGGCGCGGAGTCGACGCTGGCTGTCCTGGCGACGATGCAGCACGCTCGCCGGTTCTCCGTTGTGTCGCAATGACTTCGGTGCAGACCGGACTCGTCACCCGAAGCCCGCAGAGGCTCGCGGCGGATCCGTCGAGGGTGATCACCCGGCTTTTCGTACCCGGACAGGAAGGGTTCGAGCGCCGGGACTCCCGAGCCGGAGCAGTGCTGAGACGCATCCTTGCCCTCGACGAGGACGAAGTTGAGCTGTCATTGGACGATGTTGTTCGGCGCTTCGATGGCCGGCACCGCGATCTGGTCGGCACCTTCCGCAGGCACGCCGACGAACTCTCCGATCGTCTGAAGGCCGGTGCCCGACTGTCACCGGCTCGAGTGTTGTTGCTGGGAGCCACATTCACCAGTGAATACGCCATCGAGGCGGCGGCATTGTGCAATCCAAGCATCGTCGCGCACCCGGACCAAGCGGATATCGCAGCGGGCAGCCTGCGGTTCGTCATGAGCGTACGGGGCATCGGCGAAGGACATCGGTCATCGATCGGATTCCGGACGGGCGTCGTCGACGCCGAGGGCGGTGTCACGGTCCACACTCCGACTCGTTTCGCCTCCGCCGGGTCCGTCGGGACGACGCTGCTCGACGCCGCCGCTTTCCGCAGTGAGCTCGCACGGCATCGCGACGCAGGCGAGGCTGCCGACTACGTCCTCGATGCCCTCGGCGAGCAATTCACCATGGCCGACCTCGACGAGCAACTCCTTACGCTGCAGACACATATGAGTACCCGAGGCCGTGCACAGCAGACTATTTCAGTGATTCGGACCGTCGCTGAACGTTTCTATGCAGTCGAATTCCCGGCAGATCTACCGCTTTCCGAACGGGTGCTGCACCCGACGATCGGCGCCGAGGCGGCAGGCATGGAGGACGCGCGCTTCGTTCGCTTCGTCGACGACGACGGGTCGGTCACGTTCTACGCCACCTACACAGCCTATAGCGGGTCGGTCATCAGCCAGCAGCTTCTGAAGACTACTGACTTCCGGTCGTTCACCTCGACGCCGATGGTCGGTAGCGCGGCGGCCAACAAGGGCGTAGCGCTGTTCCCGCGTCGCATCGGCGGACGTTTCGCCGCCATGTCGAGGTCGGATCGTGAATCGAATTCGGTTGCCTTTGCCGATGTTCCGTTCGACTGGCCTAGCGCCGCACCCTGCCAGCAACCCACTGAAGCGTGGGAGACGTTGCAGCTCGGCAATTGTGGACCGCCCATCGAAACCGAGGCGGGGTGGCTGGTGCTCACCCATGGGGTCGGGCCGATGCGGACCTACCGGATCGGGGCGATTCTGTTGGATCTCGACGAGCCGACCCGCATCATCGGTCGACTGCGACGGCCACTGCTGAGCCCGGCCGATGACGAGCAGGACGGCTACGTTCCGAATGTCGTGTATTCGTGCGGTGCACTGGTGCACGCCGGGACCTTGGTGATTCCGTACGGAATAGCAGACGCGGCCATCGGTATCGCGACCGTGCCGCTGAATGGACTACTTGCCGAGTTGAGGAGTTGAAATGGCAACACAGGATGACCGACAGCGAAAAGCTTTTCGGGAGAACTCGATCCATGTCGGCAGCGGCTTTGTGGCGAGAGAACGGGCGCATGTCGTCGAGGTGTTGTCGGCTCTTGGGCCTCACCTGGGAAAGTGGGACCCCAGTGATGTCGTCGTCGATGTCTCCCTGCAGGACCGCGACGGCAAGGAGCAGCGGGTCACATTGCGCACCACCCTGCCTGCCCATCAGCCGCTGATAGCGGTGGCTGAGAACCCGGACATCGACCACGCGCTCTCCGAAGCCAAACGTGAGCTGATCCGCCAACTCGATCACCGGAAGTCGATGAAAGAACCCATGAACAACCGCCGACTTCGGCAATCCTCTATTCGGCGACCGGGCTGATCACTCCGCGTCGGCGGCTCTGACGGTCACACAGCCGCCCGTCATCCGGCGAGTCGGTGAACGCGTCCCTCGTTCAGTTGATCGTGTGAGGTGACCGCTTCGCTTCGATAGGACGTGTCGTGATGCCGCAGGCTGTTTTGGATCTCGACCATGGCCGCTTGGGCCCTCGCAGCGGACTCATGGGCAAGCAGTTCCCGCCGGAGTTGCACCGCGTGCTCATCTGCGATCGCCGCACCTCTGTTATCGCGCCGTCCCGGGCGCGTCTTCCGCACCACGACGACGAGCACGCCGATGAGGACAAGTGCGGCCATTGCCGCGACGACGATCAAAGCGGTTGTGTTGGTGGCCATCCCGGCCTCTCAAATTTGTGGAGCGGCGCCACCACACCGGCCATGATCCGAAAGTGGAACATCGCGCCGGTTCCTCCCGAGGGATGTATCCGGACACGCATGTTTTCGGTCGGTGAGTGGGCCGCCCCTGCACTGCTCGCGAACCAGACCTCCAGTACACGCTTGTTTCGGTGTTCTGTCAACACTGTTGACAGGTGCTGTTGACGTACGATGTCGGTGCTGTTCAGGACCGAACGGAAGTGCTGCAAAATATGGCGATCAACCGGTCGACGATCCTGCGGGCGGCGCTCACGGTTATCGACAGGGACGGCGTCGACGGCTTGTCCATGCGTCGCCTCAGTGAGGCGGTGGGTCGGGATCCGACCGTGCTGTATCGACACGTGCCGAACAAGGCAGCGCTGCTCGACGGAGTCGCGGAGATCCTGCTCGGGCAACTGCGTGTGGACACGGCTGATCCGGACTGGGCCGGTCAGTTGCGCGCCATTGCCCACGAGTTCCGCCGACTGGCCGTCACACACCCGAACGCAGTGCCGTTGTTGGTGACTCGGCCGTTGGCGACTCCTCTGGGTCAGCGGCCGCCGGGGATGTTGCGGCCCCTCGAGGATGTCGTCGCCCTGCTCACGTCCGCAGGCTTCAGCGGGGCGGATGCCCTGCACATCTACCGGGTGCTCTTCGGCTTTCTGCACGGCCACATCCTCGACGAGCTGCAAGAGGTGATCGAGCGACCGGAGGAGACCGACGACGTGTTGCGCCTGGGCTTGCATCGACTGGAGGTCACCGAGTTCCCGCAGGTGCGCGCCCTGGCGCCGATGCTGGCGTCCTACGACGGTGAGGCCGAGCTCGACCGCGGCCTTGATCTGTTGTTCTTCGGTCTGACGGCGACACTGACGACGCCGGACGTGTCATCGCGGGCGAGTCAACGGAAGTGACGGACTAAGAAAGACAACTCGCTGCGAGTCACGAAGATCGTCGCGCGGGGCCGACTTTCGCACCTGAATGGTCTACTCGCGGCCTTGGCCGGCTGACACCGCGGGGATTATTTGGCGAGCAGCCAGTGGTAGAGCTCGAACGAGGCCTGTTCGACCGAACCCTTCGTCAGCTTTCCGTCGTCCACCGTCCATACCGCGGTGCCGGTCATCGCGATGGGCTTGCCGTTGGGTTCGGTGCCGAGGATGCCATTGTTCGACCCGGTCAACACCCACCGGGAGGTGACGCGGCTGCCGTCGTCGTTCTGGAATGCCTCGATGGTGTCGACATGCAGTTCGTCGACGTGGTCGACGAAGTCCGTGACCCAGTTCTTGACGTCGGCCTTGCCAGAAATCTTCTGGCCGCCCGCCTCGACGACGATGTCGTCGGTCACGAACTTCTCGACGGCATCGGGTGCGTGAGCGTTCCAGACCTCGTCCCAGAACGCGTTGACAATCTCCGTTGATCGCATGTTCGCACCATCTCACCCTCGTCGCGCTGCCGCAGGCCTTTCGACGAAAATAAGAGCGATCTTGTTGTACGGCAATGTATTTCTTGGCTTGCCGTTGTGCACTAGAGGTGTGATCGAATGAAGGCAAGAACCTCGTCCGCGGTCGCGAAGCCGCCGAGGTGGCTCTCCTCGGTGCGCAGGAATAGTTCGGCATCAGGCAGGAGATCGACAGCCGCTTGCGCGTCCCGCAGCGGCACGATGTTGTCGGCGTCGCCGTGCCACCACCGCACCGGCGCCTTCACGTCCGCCAGCCGGAAGCCCCAGTCGCGACCGAAAAGCCGGGCATCATCGACGATGGCCTGGAAGCGGCCCTTGGCGACCAGGACGATGTCGTCGATGAACATCCCCTCCATCTCGGGGTCGCGAAGTACCCGGCGGTCACCCGCCGGAGTGGTCATCGCATAGACCTGACAGGCATAGTGCGCGAACGGGAGCAGGGGCGTCATCAGCACGGACACTGCCCCGGCGAGGGGACGGCGCAGTTCGCTCAAGAGCGGGGCGAAGCGGCGGGCCAGTTCGATGGCGCCGGTTGCGAGCGCGTCGGGGCCGACGGAGGGGACGACGCCCCCAAGGACAGCCACTGCTGCGACGCGGCCTGCCAGAGCGGGCGCCGCGGCACAGGCCAAGGCGTACGGCCCGCCGCCGGAGAGGCCGACGACGCCGAGTCGCTCGGCGCCGAGGGCATCGGCAACATGTGCGACGTCTCTCGCCCAGTCGGCCACCGACTCATAAGGATGAGGGTCGGACAAACCGCTACCCGGCCGGCCCACCACCACGACGCGCAAGCCGAGGTTTTCGGCGGCGCGACGGCCGATCAGTGGAAATTGCCGGCGCCCGCCGGGTGTGCCGTGGAACCACAGCACTGGATCGCCCGACGGATCGCCGAATTCGGCGAATCCAAGACGGCGGCCGTCGGGCAGGTAGAAACGGCCCTCGGCGCGCGGCTTCTCGACGCGAGGTACGCCGAAGGGGTGCCGCATCGGGTTGGTCATCCGCATCGACTCAGGATCGTGCTTGGCAAACGCTCTCACGGGGGATATCGGGGTAACTGGAGCTGCCGTTAGCGGCCTGCTGCCCCCGACGAGCCTGAGATGGCTTCGGGCCATCGTCAGCGGCCCCGGCTCGCTCTTGCCCGGTTTCCACTGCTCTGAGCCGTCGCGGTGTCGTCCCGAGTTTCGCTGTCCGCCGGAAATCCGTCGGGTGTCGTAGCAGAGCCGCCGAGTCCCGAGTCGATCGAGTCGCGCCGGACTAGTTCCTCGTGAAAGGACCGCTTCTCACGATATGGCCGTTCGAGATTCAATTCCCACGGAAATGCCATTAAGTTCCCCCATGTAGCGCCGTATCGGCAATAGCGGAGAACGCTACCGCAATTCTTCGGGATATTGCGTAACTATCCGATAAAGGATAACTGCGGCTGAATAGCGTAGCCGTGAATATTCTTTTCCCAAAGCAAAGCGTTTGTCGCTGCCGGGACGGCGCCGATCGAGCACCCCTGAGGTGCAATCGCCGCCCTCATCGCCCGCCGGTAACCGCGCCGAAGCAGACCACGCTGCGTGCCCCATGACCAGAAACCATTTCCGTGAACGCCTTTTCCACGTCATCAATACCGACACGCTGCGTGACCAGGGCCTCCAGATCGAGTCGTCCGCGAAGAGCCAGCTCGGCGAGGACCGGGATGTCGCGCGCGGCATCGCTTGCGCCATAGACACTGCCGCGGATCGTCTTGCCGTCAGCCATCAATGAGAGCGCGTTGAACGTGACTGTTTCCTCGATCGCGGCAGCGCCGACAAGTGTGACCGTGCCGCCGCGGCGCGTGGCGTCGTACGCGGCGCGGATTGTCGCTGGCTTGCCGACGACCTCGATTCCGTGGTCAACCCCTTGGTGACCAGTGAGCTCGCGGACCGCGGTGACGAGATCGACGTCGCTCGCATCGATGGTGTCGGTCGCGCCGTTGGCTGCCGCGGTAGAAAGCTGACCAGCCACGGTGTCGGCGGCGATGATGCGCGCTGCCCCGGCGAGCCGGGCGCCCTGCATTGCCGCTAAACCCACACCACCGCAACCGATTACGAGCACACTCTCACCGGGACGGACGACTGCGGTGCGCATCACCGCGCCGACGCCGGTCGTCACTGCGCAACCCAGCAGGGCGGCGATGTCGAGCGGCAGCGACGAATCCACGTTGACGACCGCCGCAGCGGGCACCAACGTCTCTTCGGCTAACGTCCCCGCGCCCATTGACGGCCACACGCCTCCGTCGGCGCTGGAGGCGTACGGCTCGCCGAAGGCGTGTGTGAGCCCGCTCGGGCATAGGTGCGAGTCGCCGCGCAGACAGTCGGGGCATGTTCGGCATGGGACATTCCAGGTGATCACGACGTGGTCGCCGGGGTGGACGGTCATCACGTCGGCGCCGACCTCGGTGACGATGCCTGCGCCTTCGTGACCGAGGGTGCACGGCAGAAGGGCCGGCATGCCGCCGTCCCGCACCGACAGGTCGGTGTGGCAGACGCCGCTGGCCGCCAGCTGCACCTTGACCTCGTGGCTGCCGACTGGCCGGAGTGTCAGGTCTTCGACCGCGGCGGGCTTGCCGACCTCACGCAATACGGCCGCCCTCATACGGTCTTACGATGGCGAGACGACACCATCAGGTCAAGGGGGACCTGCGATGACGACATCAACCCTGGCGACAATCACGATCGGCGGCCAGCCGCAACCCGGCGCCGCGGGCAGCTATCCCGTGCACAACCCCGCCAGACCAGCCGAGATCGTCGGCGAGGCCCCCGCTGCCGACCGTGCCCAACTCGACGCGGCGGTGGGAGCGGCGCGTGAAGCGGCGCCGGCCTGGCGGGCGTTGGATGTCGGGGAGCGGGTCGCCAAGATCCTGGCGGCGGCGACGACGGCCGGCGACCAGCTGAGGGAGCGCGACGGCGCTCGGCTATACACGCGCGAACACGGCAAGGTGTTGTCGGAAGCGCGCTTCGAGCTCGACACCGCGCCGATGCTCGCGGCGATCATCGGGTCGATGGCGGAGGCGGCGCTGACGCCCGAACAGATTGACCCGCAGGCGCCGTATCCGCAATTGCACCGGGAGCCGTACGGCGTTGCGGCCCTCGTGATTCCGTTCAACTGGCCGCTTGCGGTGATGATGACGAAACTGGCGTCGGCGCTGGTCGCGGGTAATACAGCGGTGGTCAAGCTGCCGCCGACGGTTCCGCTGACCGCGCTGCAGTTCGGGGCGCCGTTCGCGGCGGCGCTGCCACCGGGTTTGGTGAATGTGCTGTCGGCGCCCGGTATCGAGCTGGCACAGGCGTTGGTGACGCATCCGGGCATCGACGTGATCTCGTTGACGGGTGGCCCGGCGACGGGCCGCGCGGTGATGGCGGCGGCGGCACAGCGGCTGACGCCGGTGTTGTTGGAGCTCGGCGGCAACGACGCGGCGATCATTGCGCCGGACATGCCGATCAGCGACGGGCTTGTCGAGCGGCTGGTCGCGGCGACGTACACAACGGGCGGACAGGTGTGCATGGCGATCAAGCGGCTGTACGCGCCGCGCGATCGAGTCAATGAATTGTCGGAGGCGGTGCTGGCGCGCTGCGAGCGGGAAGTCATCGGCGACGGATTGGCGGACGAAACGACGCTCGGACCGCTGCACACCGCGGCTGGGCGCGACAGGGTTGGAAGGATGCTGAAAGATGCAGCAGCACAAGGGGCGACAGTGCGGACCGCGGGACGGATCCGCGCCGAGGACGCCGACGCGGGCGGTTACTTCGTATCGCCGACCGTTGTAACCGATGTGGTGCAGGATTCGGCGTTGGCGCGCGAGGAGCAGTTCGGCCCGGTGTTGCCGATCCTCGGCTACGACGAGATTGACGACGCTGTGGGTGCGGCGAACGCAACTGAGTTCGGCTTGACCGCGTCGGTATGGACGAGTGACGACGCACTTGCGGACAAGGTGACACGGCAGCTCGTTGCAGGCACGGTCAGCGTCAACTGCCACGGAATGGCGGCGCAGGACCCGCGTGTCCCCTTCGGTGGGGTTGGGCAGTCGGGCCTCGGACGCGAGTTGGGTGTCGACGGGATCAGGGCGTTCACCCAGGCAAGGGGTTATGTCCGGCAGCCGCCACCTTGAGGCGTGAGCGAGTTCTGCATGCGGGCTGCTGGAACTGGCGATTCACGACCCTGGCGCAGATTTCGCCGCACCCCCGGCCGGCGCCGCAGCAGGTCGCTGGCCAACTGCGAGACAGCTGCTACCTGATACTGGCTTTTTTTGCACAAATAGCATTGACAGTGGGCTGAAAGCGACGATAGTCGACAGGTATGGCGCTGCTGCCCGACCCGACGCCACGGGAGCGACAGCACATCCTCATCTCGGTGGACGACCACGTCATCGAGCCACCCGACATGTTCGAGGGCCGTCTCCCCGAAAAGCTAGCCGACCGGGCGCCGAAGATCGTCGAAACCGACGGCAGCCAGGCGTGGCAGTACGAGGGTCGCACGTACCCGAACATCGGCCTCAACGCAGTCATCGGGCGGCCCAAGGACGAATGGAGCATGGAGCCCGCGCGGTTCGACGAAATGCGCCGCGGCTGTTGGGACATCGATGCGCGGATCGCTGACATGGACCTCGCCGGGATCTGGGCATCGCTGAACTTCCCTTCGCTGATCGCTGGGTTCGCCGGCACAGTGTTCTGGAAGAGCGACGACCCCGAATTGGGACTCGCGGTGCTACGGGCCTGGAACGACTGGCACCTCGAGGTGTGGGCCGGCGCCTACCCCGACCGGATCATCCCCCTGCAGCTGCCCTGGTTGGCCGACCCGCGGCTGGCCGCCGAGGAGCTGCGCCGCAACGCCGAGCGCGGCTTCAAGGCCGTGAGCTTCCCAGAGCTGCCCGCCCAGTGCGGCCTGCCCAGTCTGCACACCGGGGTCTGGGATCCGTTCCTGGCCGCGTGCGAGGAGACCGATACCGTTATCTGTCTGCACACCGGCTCTGCGCAGTGGGCACCGATCCCCGCGCCGGACACCCCGTTCGAGACCATCACCACGCTGTTCCCCGTGAATGCCCTTGTCGCGACGGCGGATTGGTTGTGGTCGGGCATCCCCGTGCGCTTCCCGAAGCTCAACATCACGCTCGACGAGGGCGGCCTCGGCTGGGTGGCGATGCTCGCCGACCGCGCCGACTTCGTCCTCGCCCACTCCGCATCGGGCGCCGAGGGCGGATCGTGGAAGGGTGACCTGCTGCCCAGCGAGGTGCTGCGGCGCAACTTCTGGTTCTGCTCGATCGACGACCCGACCGCATTCGGCACGCTCGATGCGATCGGCGCCGAGCGCATTCTCATCGAGAGCGACTACCCGCACGCCGACTCGACGTGGCCCGACACCCAGCGTGTCGTCGCGCGCAACGTGGCGAAGCTGTCGGCCGAGGACGCGGCCCGCATCACCCACCGCAACGCCGCAGAGCTGTTCCGCCACCCGTTGCCAGACAAGGGATGGCTGGCTCAGAACGGCGCAGCATAGGAGTCCGCTTTGTTAGATCTGCTGATCCGAGATGCTCAGATCGTCGACGGCACCGGCGCACCCGCCCGACATGGTGACATCGGCGTGCGCGACGGGCGCATCGTTGCGGTCGGCAGTAAAAGGCATGTCGACGAGCAGGCGACGAAAACGATCGACGCGGAGGGGCAGACGCTCGCACCCGGCTTCGTCGACCTGCATACCCACTACGACGCCCAGCTGTTCTGGGATCCGACCGCCAGCCCATCGGTGCAGCACGGCGTCACCACGGTATTCGGCGGCAACTGCGGTTTCACGCTGGCACCGGCGGAACCCGGCCACCGGGATTACCTGACGCGAATGCTGGCGCGCGTCGAGGGCATGCCGCTCGAAGCGTTGCGTGCCGGCCTCGATTGGCAGTGGTCGTCCTTCGGCGACTGGCTGGCACGACTGGAAGGCCGCACCGCCGTCAACGCCGGCTTCCTGGTGGGCCACAGTGCTATTCGCTTGGCGGCTATGGGCGACGACGCAGTAGGTGGCGACGCGTCCCCGCAGCAGATCGAGAAGATGGCCACAATCCTTGGTGCTGCGTTGGCCGACGGGGCGCTGGGGTTGTCGACGTCGCAGTCGAACACCCACAACGACGGCTCGGGGCAGCCGGTGCCGTCGCGCAGCGCGTCACGCGAGGAGCTGCTGGCGTTGGCGGCAGCGGTCCGCGCACACCCGGGCACTCAGCTCGAGGCGATCATCCCGGGTTGTCTGTCCGGCTTCACCGACGACGACATCGACCTGCTCACCGGAATGTCGAAGGTCGCCGACCGGCCGCTGAACTGGAACGTACTGGGTGTCTCGGCTGCCAATCCGGAAGGCCACGAAAAGCAGTTGCGCGCGGGCCGAGTCGCGGCGGAACGCGGAGGGCGCGTCGTGGCGCTCACATTGCCGCATTCGATGAAGATCCGGCTGTCCTTCCTGTCCGGCTTCGTGCTCGACGGGCTGCCGGGCTGGCGCGAGACGATGCACCTGCCGGTGGCCGACCGGCTAAAGGCTCTCGCCGATCCCGAGGTGCGGCGCCGCCTCAACGAGGGCGCCCACTCGGAAGAGGCGGGCATCCTTCGCGGTCTTGCCAATTGGGAGCGACTGATCATCGTCGAAACGTTCGCCGGTCAGAACAACGACGCGACGGGCCGCACGGTCGGCGACGTCGCGGCCGCCCGTGGAAAAGATCCATTCGACGCGCTGCTGGACATCGTGATCGCCGACGAGCTGCGCACTGGGCTCTCGCCGCGGCCGTTCGGTGACGACGAAGCCGACTGGAAGGCGCGCGCCGAGGTGTGGCGAAATCGGGATGCGGTAATCGGCGGGTCGGACGCGGGCGCGCATCTCGACATGATGTGCGGGGCGATTTACACGACATCGCTGCTCGGCCACGGTGTGCGCGAGCACCAGGTGGTTTCGCTGGAGGAGGCGGTGCGGCTGATCACCGACGTGCCCGCGCGGCTGTACGGGTTGAAGGACCGCGGCAGGATCACGCCCGGCTGGCACGCCGACTTGGTGATGTTCGACCCGGCGACCGTTGACCACGGGCCGGAGCGCACCCGCTACGACTTGCCTGCAGGCGCACCGCGTTTGGTCGCCGATGCGAGAGGAATAACCTCGGTTTGGGTGGGTGGTGTCGAGGTATGCCACGACGGCATGGCAACCGGTGCGATGCCGGGCACTGTTCTGCGATCGGGCCGCGATACCGAGACGGTGACCGCGTCATGACCAACCGGGCGCCGCTGGCGCAGTTCGATCCGGCCAAGTTGCAGGACGGTCTGCTGATGGCGGTCGAGGACGTGCACGAGAAGCTGCGCACCGCGCGGGAGAAGCATCGGGTGATGGTCGGCAGTCCGATCTTCGAGACCTCGACGCAGAACCTCGATGTGGCGGGCGTGACGGTGCTCGGCTATGACGAGTGCCAGACGGTGCTGACCGACTCGGACAGGTTCTCGTCGTCGATATACGAGCACATTATGGGCCCGGTGATGGGAAAGACGCTGCTCGAGCAGGAAGGAGATGAGCATCGGGCGAGCCGGGCGCTGGTGTCGCCGTTGTTTCGGGCGAAGCTGCTGGAGCGGTGGCGCACCGAGCTGGTCGAGGTGGTGGTGCATGAACTGATCGATCGGTTCGCGTCACGCGGTACGGCAGATCTCGTGCGGGAGTTCACGTTTGCGTTTCCGGTGCAGGTGATCGCGCGACTGATGGGGCTTCCGCGTGAGGATTATGTGCGGTTCCAGCAGCTGTCGATCGAGTTGTTGAGCGTGGTCTACAACTGGGACGTCGGGGTGGCCGCGTCGGCCACACTGAAGGAGTACTTCGGCGAGATTCTGGCGGAAAGACGGCGTGCCCCCCAAGACGACTTGATCAGCGTGCTGGCCAGGTCCGAGATCGGCGGCGCACGACTGACTGACGACGAGATCTTCGCGTTCCTGTTGTTGATCCTGCCGGCGGGGGTGGAGACGACGTATCGGGCGTCGGGGAATCTGTTGGTGGCCATGCTCACCGAACCGTCGCTGCTGGAGATGGTGCGGTCGGACCGGAACATCATGCGCGGGGCAATCGAGGAGGCGCTGCGGTGGGAGCCGCCGATCAGCACGGTCGTGCGGGTAGCCAAGCGGGACTGTGAACTCGGCGGGATCGCGATTCCCAAGGGTACGAACGTGAGTGTCAGTGTGGCGGCGGCGAACCGGGACCCGGCACACTATCCGAATCCCGATCAGTTCGACCCGACGCGGAAGACCTTCGGGCATCTGACGTTTGGTGCGGGCGCACACGTGTGCCTGGGGATGCCGCTGGCACGGATGGAGACGATGGTTGCGATCAATGCTCTGCTCGACCGGCTGCCGGACCTGCATCTGGACCCGACCGCACCGGAGCCGGTGATCAACGGCGTGGCATTCCGATCACCGGCAGCCTTGCCGGTCGAATACACACCGGTCTAGTTGTGCCGATCGTCGGCCGCGCTTCGTAGCGAGCGCCAGTAGACCGCCGTCAACAAGGCCATGGGGATCCCGATGATGAGGGACGCGCCGGCCAGCGCATCGGCAATTGCGGCGACAGCCGCATCACCTGTGGTGCGGGCCACGACAAACGCGACAACCGCCATGACTCCCACCTGCAGCAGGTAGGTCACTAACGCCGGGAGGTGTGGATGGTTGCGCAGGCGCGGCACGACAACGGCCGGCTCATCGCGCGCCATCCACGTGAGCATGCCGATCAGGACGCCGGATGTGAACAGAAAGCCGACCTGCGAACCAAGCGGTAGGCCGAACCAGAAGCCAGGCCCGTCATAGCGGAACAGCTCCCCTAGTGCGAAATATCGGCCCAGTCGGCTGACGGGATCGATGATCCACAGCGCCCAGGTCGCGAGCACCACCGCAAGCACATACTCGAGAACGGATTGTCGAGAGCGGGACCAGTAAGGCCCCGCGACGATCAGTCGAGCGGCGGCGAAAGCGAAATACGCCATGAAGGTATAGCTGAGCGGCACCATGAGCGGCACCTCACCGACCCATAGCTCGTGGCCACGCAGGTCCGGATTGAAGGCGTACCGGGTATAGGGGACACCCAGATGTACAGACCCGTTCTCCGCGAGCGCGCCGACCGCCACTGCGATCACCGCATATATCGCAGTGCACTTCAGGCCGAGGTGGCGCAGCGCAAGCACCACGAACACCGTGCCGTACGCGGTGACGTACCACCTGCCGACGAAGGTGCCGACGATCTGTTCCACTATCGGGGAGCCTCTCCGGCTGCAGCCGTCGAGGCTCTGTTGTCCGACCTGGCTCGGCCGAACACCATCGACTCGTCGATGCGGTCGAAGCGGCGTCTGAAGGCATCGTCCAGGAAGTTGACGCCGACCTTCCATGGCCTGACTGTGCCTGATTTCGGGAGAACATGCTGACCGCGCTTCACGTAGCCAGATTGCAGGTGGAACGTCGGCTGCTCGGGCATCTCGGTATCGTCGAGGTGCGGATACGCGTGCGTGTAGCCGCGACAGTTCATGTAATACAACAGTTTTGCGACAGTGCGCGCCGTCAGGTCGGCGCCCAGCGTCCAAGATGCATTGATGTAGCCGAAGCTCCAGGCCATGTTCGGGACATCCTCGAACATGTGTCGTCGATACAGGAAGTGCTCGTGGGGGTCGATTGTTTCGCCGTCGATGCTGACGGTGATGCCGCCGAGCGCCTGCAGTCGCAGCCCGGTGGCCGTAATCACCACGTCGGCGTCGATGCGCCGTCCCGACTTCAGTGCGATACCGGTGACGTCCATGTGGTCGATGCGGTCGGTCACCATCTCGACGGCACCGTCACTGATGGCCTTGTATAGGTCGGCGTTCACGATGAAGCACAGGCGCTGATCCCACGGGTCGTAGGGGGGCGCGAAGTGGGTGTCGATCGGATAGTCATCCGGCAGGTTGCGCTCGGCGATGCGACGCAGCACCCGTTTGCTCAACTCCGGCGCCTTCCGTGCAGTGACCCACATGAGCTGCGCGACGAATGCGTTGCGCCACCGAACGATCCAGTGAGCAAGCCCCAGCGGCAACACTTTTCGAAGCGCATTGGCCGTCGGCTCCTCTTTCACCGCGGAGATCATGTAGGACGGCGTGCGCTGCAGCATCGTCAGGTGCGTGGTCTTCTCTGCCAGCGACGGGACCAGACTGACCGCCGTCGCGCCACTGCCGATGACCACTATCCGCTTACCGGCGTAGTCGAAGGACTCGGGCCAGTGTTGCGGGTGGATGACCTCCCCGGCGAAGTCCTCGATCCCGGGAATCGGCGGTTGGTAAGGCTTGTCGTAGTCGTAATAGCCGGTCGCGAAGAACAGGAATCTGCACCCGTAGGTCTTTTCGGCCCCGTTTTCTCGCGTGTGAACCGTCCAGGTGTCGGTGTCGGAATTCCAGTCGGCGGACCGCACGCAGGTGTTGAGCCGGATGTGCTCATGAATGTGATGCTTGCGTGCCGTCTCGTCCAGGTACTCCCAGATCTGGTCGCCGTCGGCGATCATCTCGGGCCGGGTCCACGGCTCCCACGGAAAGCACAGTGTGTAGATGTCGCTGTCGGAACGCACGCCCGGATATCGGAACAGGTCCCAAGTTCCGCCAAGTCGCGCGCGCCGTTCCAGTATTAGATAGCTCAGCCGCGGGTTGCGTTCGTGTATGCGGTAAGCGGCGCCGATGCCCGAAAACCCGGCGCCGATTATCAATACGTCGACCTGCTCGGCAACCTTCGCCGCCATCTGTCCACAATAGGCGCGATCGTCAGCCGATGATCGGAAACCTTCGCTCACGAGCCAGCGCGTCGAGCGCGGACTGCATCCGCCCACGGACTACGTCGTCGACGTGATCGATATCGGGGTTTTTTCCGAATTCACTTTCTACGTGAATGGGCTCGAGCACCTCCGTGACGATCTTCGCGGGCATCGGCAGGTTCGGCATGTAGCCGGAGGTGACTCCGAAGGGGAGGCCGACGATGATCGGCGCGATTCGCAAGCGCAGTAGCTTGTCGAGGCGTAGCAGCCGGGCCAGCCACTCGCCTCGGCTGAGGAACAGGTACTCCTCCTGTCCGCCGATGCTGACCACGGGGACGATCGGCACGCCTGCGTCCATCGCGGTGCGGATGTATCCCTTACGCCCCGCGAAATCGATCTTGTTCGCCTTGACGGATGGCCGGAATACGTCGTAATCCCCGCCGGGAAATACGAGTGTCACCGCCCCCGCCTGTAGCGCGGCGATCGCGTTGTCCCGGCTGGCAGGCAGAAATCCGGCCCGGCCCAACACGTTCTTTGCCCCGCCCCTCAGGAGAAGGTCATGGGTCAGAATGTAAAAGGGCCGTTCGCCGCCGAAGTAGTCATGGAAGGCGACGGCGATGACCGGAACATCCATCGCCACCAGGCCGCCCGAGTGATTCGACACCAGCAGCGCGCCGCCTTCGGGAAAGTGTTCCAAACCCCTGACCTCGGAACGGAAGTACAGCTTCACCGCCAATCGGAGCACGGGCATCAGCCGATCGACATAGGCGGCATCCCGCAGTGCCAACCAGGTCGCGCTCTGCGCTTTGACCGACTCCTGTTCGGCGCCCACCTGTCCCCCTCTTCCGTGACCCTGGCCACCTCCCAGTGTGCCTCGTCATGCCTGTGGGCCGGTATCCGCTCATTGAGCTGCCCAATCATTACTAATTTAGCTATATTCAAGGAAGCCGTGCACTCGAACGGGAGAATCTCGACGTGCCCCCGCTCACCTCTGTGGTGCGTCGTCGGACGGTGGTGAACATGAAGCGGCTGTCGAGCGTTGATGCTGCCTTCTGGTATGCGGAGACACCCGGCTGGCACATGCACATTGGTGGCCTCGTCGTCTGCGACCCGACGAATGCGCCGGGTTTCTCCTTGGATGCGGTCCGTCAACTGCTGGCCGATCGGCTGCCCGAAGTGCCGCAGCTGCGTTATCGAGTTGCCGGGGCGCCGCTCGGGCTGGACCGTCCGTGGTTCGTGGAGGACGAAGATCTCGATCTCGATTTCCACATCCGCCGGATCGCGGTGCCACCGCCGGGAGGCCGCAAGGAGCTCGACGACCTCATCGGGCGGTTGATGTCGTACAAGCTGGATCGCGCGCGGCCCCTGTGGGAGCTGTGGTTCATCGACCGCGTCGAAAACGACCGGGTTGCCATACTGACCAAAATGCACCATGCGCTCATCGATGGCGTGTCGGGTGCCGGGCTCAGTGAGATCTTGCTCGACGCGACGCCCGAACCGCGGCCGCCCGCGGCGGAGCCCAAGGAGTCACTGGTCGGCGTCGGCCTCCCGCGATTCGAACTCCGCGCGATCGGTGGGATGTTCAACCTCGCAGTGATGACGCCCTATCGGATGATGCGCATGGTCGAGCAAGTCGTGCGCCAGCAATTGGCGGTGATCGGCCTGGCCGACAAGCCACCCCGCTACTTCGACGCGCCGACCACACGGTTCAACGCCCCGCTCTCGCCGCACCGGCGCATCAGTGGGAGCCGGGTTCCGCTGGATCGAGTCAAGGCCGTCAAGGACGCGTTCGGTGTGAAGGTCAACGATGTGGTGCTAGCCATGGTTTGCGGGGCGCTGCGCAGCTATCTGAAGGAACGCGGGGAGCTTCCCGACCGGCCGCTACTGGCTCAGATACCGGTATCCACCCGCGACGATGACAATGAGGTCGGCAATCAGATCACCTCGACGACGGTCAGCCTTCCCACGGACGTCTCGGATCCAATTCAGCGGCTTGAAGCCATTCATGCCAGCGCTCAGGGCGCTAAAGCAGTGGCGCGGGCGCTCACCGAGAACCAGGTCGTGGGTTTCACCGAGACCGCGCCACCTGGCGTGCTCGCGCTCGCCGCCCGCGCCTACACCGCCGCCCGGCTCGGGGCGAACGTCGCCCCGATCAACCTCGTTGTCTCCAACGTGCCGGGTCCCGACTTCCCGATCTACATGGCCGGCGCGGTGCTGGAGACACTGATTCCGATCGGTCCGCTGGTGATGGATGTCGGGCTCAACGTCACCTGTTTCAGCTACCGGGATTCCGTTGACTTCGGCTTCGTCACCACCCCCGAAATCGCCAAGGACATCGACGAGCTGGCCGACGGCATCGAGCCCGCACTTCGCGAGCTCGAACAGGCTGCAGGTCTGAATTCCCGTCGGCAAACTCGACGGCGCGGCCGTCAATGACCATGACGGAGGTAGGCGCTAATGGCCGGTGACACCGTCGGGCTGACCGACATCATCGCGCGGCTACCCGCCTTGGTCATGGACGCGCCTGTCGTTTTGCGGGGCACGCTCACGGCAGTCCTGGCCCGTGGGTCAGCCAAGCGGTCGATCGGCCGGGTCTTTCAAGAACGTGCGGCGCGCTACGGCGACCAGATTTTCATCCGCTTCGACGACGAAACGCTGAGCTACCGCGACGCCAACCACACCGTCAACCGCTACGCGGCCACGCTGGCCGAACGTGGCGTCGGTCGCGGCGACGTGGTGGGCATCATGATGCGCAATTCGCCGAGCCCGGTGCTGCTGATGCTCGCCGCGGTCAAACTCGGCGCGATCGCGGGCATGCTCAACCACAAGCAAAGCGGCAACGTGCTCGCCCACAGTGTCGGGCTCTTGGATGCCAAGGTCCTCGTCGGCGAGGACGACCTGCTCTCGGCGGTGGCCGAGTCGGGCGCGGATGTCGCAGACACGTTGACGTTGAACGAATTCGAGCGCCTCGCCGCGGACGCGCCCACCGATAACCCGAGGGTGACGTCATCGGTATTGGCCAAGGACAGGGCGTTCTTGATCTTCACCTCCGGCACCACCGGAGCACCCAAGGCCAGCGTCATGACGCACTACCGGTGGCTGCGGGCGATGGGCGGGTCCGGCGCCCTCGGCATGCGGTTGAAGCGCAGCGACACGTTGTACTGCTGCCTGCCGCTGTACCACAACACCGCCCTGACCGTCGCGGTGTCGGGCGTGATCAGCGCCGGCGCCACACTCGCTATCGGCCGGTCGTTTTCGCCCTCGCGGTTCTGGGACGAGGTGACTCACTACGAGGCCACCGCCTTCGTATACATCGGTGAGGTCTGTCGCTATCTGCTCAACCAGCCCGAGAAGGACACCGATCGCACCAACAAGGTGCGCGTGATCGGCGGCAACGGACTGCGCCCGGATATCTGGGAGGAGTTCACCGCTCGCTTCGATATCCCGCGGGTGTTCGAGTTCTACGGGGCAAGCGAAGGCAACACCGGATTCGTCAACATCTTCCACATTCCCAAGACCGCCGGCATGTGCCCTACCGCGGTGGCGTTCGTCGAATATGACCAGGAGACAGGCGAGCCGGTTCGCGGTGACGACGGCCGCGTCCGCAAGGTGCGTCGCGGCGAGCCGGGTCTTCTGCTGAGCAAGATCACGAAATCACAGCCGTTCGACGGCTACACCGACCCGGAAGCCAGTGAGAAGAAACTGGTGCGCAACGCTTTTCGTGACGGTGACGTGTGGCTCAACAGCGGCGACCTGCTGCGTCCGCAGGGTTGGCGCCATGCCGTGTTCGTCGACCGGCTCGGCGACACCTTCCGGTGGAAGGGGGAGAACGTGGCGACGACGGACGTCGAGGCCGCCGTGGCCGCCGATCCGGCCGTCGAATCGGTGACGGTCTTCGGGGTGGAGGTGCCCGGCGCCGACGGGCGCGCCGGGATGGCGGCCGTGGTGCTGGACGGAGGCAGAGAGTTCGACGGCGCCTCGCTGGCCAAGACCGTGTACGAGCACCTGCCCGGCTACGCGTTGCCGCTGTTCGTGCGGGTCGTCGATTCCCTGGAGCACACCGCAACGGTCAAGGCCAAGAAGGTCGATCTGCGCGAGCAGGGCTATGGGGCCGACGTCGACGATCCGCTCTACGTGCTCAAGGGTCGCGACGAAGGCTACGTCCGGTACTACGACGAGTACCCCGACGAAGTCGCGACCGGTGAGCGGCCTGCGGGCTGACACCGCCGCAAGATCTGCGTCACGGCGATGTGGAGGACAGATGCAGGACAGCGAGCGCGCTGGTGCCATTGCGCCGGACGATGACAACCGCAGGGGGCGAAACATCCGGAGCCCCTTGGCTATTCGGGCTCTGCCCCTTACCCAGATGCTGAGGCCGTTCACCCGGACCGGCGGTTTCTACGCTCGGTCGTGGGCGACGTACCTCGATCGTCAGCCCGACGAACTTCCGGTAGCGAGGCCTACCCTCGCGCTCGCGGCCCAGGCGTTGAGCGACGAAATCGTGCTGTTGGGCTTCCATCTGCTGCGCTCGGCGCCCGACGCAACACGGCTCGATCGCATACATCGCGAGGTGATCGCGGCACTTGAGTTCTATGGCGGGCAGGGTTGGCTTCAGGAGCCTGAGAAGTTCTTCGTTACGCCCCCACCACTGACCGACGTTTCCATCAGGAACGTCAGCAGTATGGGCCACACCTACGAGCGCATCTTCTTCGACAGCGAATACGAGCCTTCTGTGAGTGAACCAGGCCGGAACCGCTGGCTGAGCTACAGCGCGAACGCACGCGAGTACGGCCTGATGTTGCGACACCGCGAGCCGCGACCCTGGCTGGTATGTGTGCATGGCGCGGAAATGGGCCGGGCGGCACTGGATCTCAGGCTGTTTCGGGCCTGGCATCTGCATCAGACTCTCGGCTTGAATGTCGTGCTACCCGTGCTGCCGATGCACGGCCCCCGCGCACGGGGGCTACCAAAAGGTGCCGCGTTTCCCAGTGAGGATGTTCTCGACAACGTCCATGGTGTCGCTCAGGCGGTGTGGGGCATCCGGCGGCTGTTGTCCTGGATCCGGTCAGAGGACGCTGTCTCACCGATCGGGCTAAACGGCATCTCGCTCGGGGGATACCTCACATCGATGATCGCCAGCTTGGAGGACGGCCTCAGCTGTGCGATCGTCAGCATTCCGCTGGCCGATCTGGTGGAGCTGGTCGCCCGCCATGCCGGTGTCAGCGACTACCTCGACCTACAACAGATGTTGACGTCGGCCAAGCCCATCAGCCGCATGATCTCACCGCTTGGGCTGACTCCCCGCGTGCCGATGCAGGGCCGTTTCATATGTGCTGGCATCGCCGACAGGTTGGTGCACCCGCGCGACGAAGCGACCCGGCTCTGGGAGCACTGGGACAGGCCCGAGATCTGCTGGTTCCCGGGAAGCCACACCGGATTCTTCCGCTCGCGAGCGGTACAGCGATTCATCGACGGTGCGCTGGAGAAGTCGGGGCTCGGCGCCGCAGGGCAGGAAACCCTGTAGGGCTGACTAGTGCCTCCCTGCGCTGAAGCTGCCTGCGCGCAAGGATGTCACGACTGGGTTTCACTTTCATATTGCCGGGCGCGGGACGGAACGTGGGTCCCCGATGCGCGACACGCTATGGGCCTGCAATCGCCATATGAGGTAAGCCCATGAACGTGGATCAGTGCCGTGCCACGGTGTTCCTGCACGAGCCGCTCAGACAGTCGCTCGCAACATGGTTGGGCGGCAAAGAGGTTGCGTCGATGCAACGCTGCGCGCTCAACGGCGGTCACCGTGGTGAGCACCTTGGATCTCCCGATGCGGAGGGCAGGGCCTCGTTTCGCTGGGACGAATGTGGATTCCACATCGGGTCGGCCCAGAAGCAACGGGGAGGGCTGTTCGCGTCATGGCCCGAATCAGCATCCACCGCACGAGCGGCGGCATCCACGGGAATGTCCACGACAACGCGGCCCACAGGAGGCCGCCATGCCGCTGATGCCGACCCACCCGACGAATCGAATAGGCAAACCCAGGCGCTATGGGCGCTGACCGCCGCGGTCGAGCGACTGACCGATGTGGTTTCAGCTGCGGGCGACCGGGGGGTTCCGAATGGCCGAGGCGGGCCCACCCCTTTATGACCACCCCGGTGCCGCTGGAGGAGTTCGAACAGCGCTAAGCGCGATTCGACAACGTCCATGGTGTCGCTCAGGCGGTGTGGGACATCCGGCGGCTGTTGTCCTGGATCCGGTCACAAGACGCTGACTCACCGATCGGGTTGAACGGCATCTCGCTCGGGGGATACCTCACATCGATGATCGCCAGCCTGGAGGACGGCCTCAGCTGTGCGAGGAATCTATGCGATTGGGAACGTGACCGACCGCGTACCGTCATTGCATGACGACACAGGAGGCGAGCGGGGTAACCCCGACGACCGACGAAGACAGGGCGATCGCCACCCTCACCATCGCGTTCAGCAGCGATCCAGTCGCTCGCTGGTTCCTTCCTGATGCAGGTCACTACCTCACGTACTGGCCCCCGTTCGTCAGGGCATTCGCCGGGAGTGCCCTGACCGCCGATACAGCCGACTCGATCGCAGACTGCGGAGGTGTCGCCCTGTGGCTGCCACCCGACGTCGAGCCGGACAGCGAAGCAATGGCCGCCATCGCGGCCGAGGCCGTACCGGAGTCCGACCATGAAGAGGTCTTCGGCGTCTTGGGGCAGATGGGCGGTTACCATCCCGCCGAACGCCATTGGTACCTCCCCGTGATGGGCGTCGACGTGGCGAAGCAGGGCGTCGGGCTCGGCTCGGCACTGCTCCGCCACGCAGCAGAGCGTTGCGACCGGGACGGCCTGCCCGCCTACCTCGAAGCAACAAACCCTCGCAACAAGCGCCTCTACGCAGCCCACGGGTTCGAGGAACTCGGCGTCATCCAAGTCGGCGCTTCGCCCCCCATCTGGCCTATGTTGCGCAAGCCCCATTGAACTGCCAAACGCGGATCAACGGGAGCAATTCGTGGCCAGCCGAGATCTGCGGAAAAGTGCGGGTCCTTGTTGGCGCGACCATGAGTGGGTGTGCACGCCGGTTGATGCCCCCGCCGTGTGATGTGATCACCGTCGTCATGAGGTGACGCTCGGAGTTTGGGGCAACGTGATCGTGTGTTGACCCACGGGGACTGCCACCGGCGAGCCGGTCGGCTGACCGTCGAGCAGCACCGTGGTGCCGGGCGGCAGCGCGGCGAGCTTGATCCGCGTGAGCGTATCGGTCACCACGTTGATGGTCGACGTCGACAACGGCGCGAGCCCTGCCCTGGTGACATCCACCGTGAGGCCAGCGACGTGAGAGAGATTGAGCGCCAGCGACGGCAACGGGTCGACGGCCGGCCCGATGCGCCAGAGCAGTTCGGTGTACAGCCCGGGTGTGAGGTCGAGATCGGGTTCGAATCCGCGACGACGCCGCGTGGTGCGCGTGGGGTCCGGCCTCGCGTGAGACCTCGCATCGACGGAGGCCCTTTCCCCTCGCCTGGTCGCGATGTCCGGGTCGGCCGTCAGGTCTGACAGCCACCAGACCTGGTGCGGCCCGATGCCGAGGTCATGGCGCACCAGTTGCGGATACCACGTGAAGGTGATGTGTCCGGGGTCGCCCTGCCGCAGCCCGGTGCCCATGTGCGACACCGGATCGTCGAAGTCGTCTTTGAACACCCACCCGATATGGTCCTCGGTCGGATAGACGGTGAAGCGGTAGCGGTAGGCGAGCCGGTCGAGCTCGTGCACCTGGAACAAGACCGAGGAAAACGGCACCAACTGGTCGAGAACGCCGTGGGCGATGACGAACGGAAGCCACCGCGCATTGACGAGCAGCCGCAAGGTGTCGCCCTCGCGCGCGCAGTGCGAGGCCGGATCCAGGTTGCCCGGAATGGTCACGTCGGGCAGCAACTTCACACCGCACGCGGGTGGGCCGGCCAGCACGACCGCCTGGGCGAACACTTCCGGATAGGCCAGCGCCAGCCTGTAGGTCCCGTAGCCACCCATCGAGTAGCCCGCGATCACGGTGCGGTTGGGGTCGGTGCCCAACTGCTCGGCCACCCGCGCCCACACCTCCCACAGGTCGAGTTCGCCCTCGTCGAGATACCAGCACGACGGACCGCGCGCCAGCGGCGTCACCACCACCGAATCCCGGTCCTCGCAGATCTGGTGCAACAGCCGCGGTCCGATGGCGGCGAACTGGTTCTGGCCCAACGCCAGTGAGTGCAGCAGCAGCGTCAGCGGCAATGTGCGGCCGGGGGCGTACGTCGAGGGAAGACACACCGAGTAGGGCTGCACCCGGCCGAGGAACACGGGGTCGGTGCTCAACAGCCCGGTGTCGGCGACGCCCTGTCCCAGCTCGATCGACGAGACATACCACCGGGTCGAGGTGCCTCTGAGGACGGGCTCCTCGGTGGTTATGTGAGCGGCAAGGTCACTCCACGGGACGGCCAGCGAGAACTGGGACACGTCGCCGTCGGCCAGGGCGTCGGCCTGTGCTGCATCCGACCAGAAGTTCAGGTGCGGCTTCTCCTGGTGATGGGTGCGGAAAGCGACGTTGTAGACGTTCGGCTGCCCGGGCTTGGCGCCGCGGCTCAGAGGAACGCCTTCGAACCCGTCGCCCACGTCGTTGGCGAGCCCGGCCGCCAGCCGGATCGTCCAGGTGCCGGTGGGCTCCACCAACGAGCGCGGAACCCGGGCGACGAAGGAGCGAGCCGACATGTCAACGGTGTGCTCAAGCGGTGTAGACGCATGCGTGGTGAGGTCGATCAGTCGCGCGCCCGCCGCGGAGACGAGCAGGGCCAGGTCGATACCTGCGGAGCGGACACCCGCGCCCGCGGGCCACTCGTCGGTGGTCGTCGTCGCGCGGTCGGTGTCGAACGTGAATAGCGCGATGGGCACGGACGGGTCGAGCAGCGTGTTCCAGTCGACGCGCCACCAGGTATCGGTCTCGGTGAGCCCGACGGCGGCCCGGAAGATGTCGGCGCCATTGCGGGCGGCGGGCCCGTCGGGATAGGTGTACGTGCCGCGCGGTGGCGCCCCGCCGCCCGGAAGGCTGAGCCGGACGCCGTCGGCACCATGGTCGTCGTACAAGAAGTCGGTCCAGAACAGTGCGCCGCCTGCGAAGCGGCCGGTGCCGCAGGTGCGCGGAAACTCCTCGCCGAACGGCCATCCGGCCGGTGCGGGAAGTTCGGGCTCGGGTCGCAACGCGGCGGCGGGCACCCCTTCGGGCATTCCGGCTACGACGAACAGCTCCGACGGCGGTGCGGGCGAGTCCGGCCGGACGCCGTTCAACACCGCGTCGGCGATGCCGCGCCCGACGCGAAAGGGCAGGAGGGCCAGGTCGACCAATGACATGACTTCACGATATGGGCCGTCGACCCGGGTAGGTAACCCAACTTCGGCGGCCAATTCTGTTTGTGATCGAAAATTGTTGGTATTCCGTGCAATTGGTTTCGATCAATGACCATTGGTCCTAGCATCGGAGTATGGAACGACTCAGCGGACTCGACGCGAGTTTCCTCTACATCGAAAGTTCCGACCAGCCTCTGCATGTCTGTTCGATCCTCGAATTGGACACGTCATCGATGCCCGACGGTTACACCTTCGATCGGCTGCGCGACGACCTGGCCACCAGGATCGCCGCCATCCCCGAGTTCCGGGCAAAGCTGGCCGACAGCCAGCTCAACCTGGACTATCCGGTGTGGGTCGACGACGACGAGTTCGACCTCGATCGCCATCTGCTCCGCATCGAACTGCCCGCACCGGGCGGACGCCGGGAGCTGGCGCAGATCTGCGGGCACATCGCATCGTCGCCACTGGATCGCGACAGGCCGCTGTGGGAGATGTGGGTGATCGACGGTATCGCCGACACCGACCCGCGCGCGGGTGGACTGTTGGCGGTGATGACCAAGGTCCATCACGCCGCGGTGGACGGGGTGAGCGGCGCCAACCTGTTCGCGCAACTGTGCAGCGCCGAGCCCGACATGCCGCCGCCGGAACCGGTCGAGGGTGCGGGTGGTGCCGGTCCGATACAGATCGCGGCGGGTGGGCTGATGAGGTTCGCCTCGCGGCCGTGGCAGTTGGCCAACCTTCTGCCGACGACGCTCGCCACGGTCGCGAAGACGCTGGGGCGTGCGCGCAACGGCCTGACCATGGCGGCGCCGTTCGCGGCACCGGCGACCCGTTTCAACACTTCGGTCACCGCCGAGCGCAACATCGCGTTGGCCCAGCTGAACCTGGACGACGTCAAGAAGGTCAAGGACCGCTTCGAGGTCACGATCAATGACGTAGTGATGGCGCTGTGCGCGTCGACGCTTCGATGGTTCTTGAGCGATCACGACGAGCTGCCCGAGCGGTCCTTGGTGGCGATGGTGCCGGTGTCGGTGCACGACAGGTCCGACCGGCCGGGGCACAACCAGTTGTCGGGGATGTTCTGCAACCTGGAGACGCACATCGCTGACCCCGCGGATCGGTTGCGGGCGATCGCCCGGTCGGATGCCGCCGCCAAGAATCACAGCTCGGCGATCAGCCCGACGCTGTTGCAGGACTGGGCGCAATTGGCTGCGCGCGCGGTGTTCGGAGGCGTTTTCCGGCTTGTCGCGGACTCATCGCTGATCGGAAACCCGGTGCACAACCTCATCGTGTCGAATGTGCCGGGGCCGCAGGCGACGCTGTACTTCCTCGGCTGCGAAGTCGACGCGATGTATCCACTGGGCCCGCTGTTCCACGGGTGCGGGCTCAACATCACGGTGATGTCGCTGGACGGCAAGTTGAATGTGGGCGTCATCTCCTGCCCGGACCTGGTGCCCGACCTGTGGCGGCTGGCCGACGACTTCGATGTTGCGCTCGAGGAATTGCTTGAATGCAAGGTTCCGGTGCGCAGGTGAAACCGTTTCAGCGGAAGCGGGTTGCGGCCTAGCGGGTTGAGTAGAACGGGTCTGGGGAAGTCCCTCGTGGTGAGCATGGCGGCGAAGGCCCTCGCCAAAGTCGTGAACCCATCGCATGGGTCTGCGCCAGACCGCCTCCGCGACGCCGTGTCGGGGGCGACCGTCCTGGTCACCGGCGCGTCGTTCGGTATCGGTGAGGCCACCGCACGCAAACTCGCGGGCGCCGGAGCGACCGTGCTGCTGGCGGCTCGGTCGGGCGACAAGCTCGACGAGCTGGTGCGGGACATCGACGCGGGCGGCGGGCACGCAGTCAGTTATCCCGCCGATCTGAGCGACGAGGCCGCCGCCACCGCGTTGGCGAAGCGCATCGTCGACGAGCACGGTGCGCCGGACATCGTGGTGAGCAACGCCGGCAAGTCCATCCGGCGGTCGCTGCATCACCAGTACGAACGACCGCAGGACTTTCACCGCACGATCGGCATCAATTATCTCGGTCCCATCTGGTTGCTGCTGGGATTGCTGCCGGCGATGCGGGAGCGTGGGACGGGGCACATCGTGAATGTCTCGAGCGTTGGTGTCCGCGTCCCGCCGGGTCCGCGGTGGGGCGCCTATCAGGCGTCGAAGGGCGCGTTCGACATGTGGCTGCGCAGCGTCGCAGCGGAGTTGCACGCCGACGGCATCGACGTCACGTCGATCTATATGGCGCTGATCCATACCCGGATGATGGAGCCGACGGAGAGTCTGCGCCACGTTCCCGGGCTGTCTCCCGACGAAGCGGCGGACATCATCGCCAAGGCGATCATCGAACGACCTCGGACGATCGCGCCGTGGTGGTTGTGGCCTGCCGAAGTGACTACGGTGCTTCTGCGGACGCCGGTGGAGCGCGTGACGCAGGTGTGGTGGCGGCGGCGCGCTCGGCATTCGGACGAGCGCGATCGATGACAGAACGGTTGGTGACGACGGGCTTGCGGGCCTTGATGCGCTCGCGGCTGATGGTGCCGCCCGGGCCGACGGCGATGCTCCGCCTTGGTCGCGAGGTTGCCCGCGGGCGCACGAACCTAGCGACCTTGCTGGGGATGGGCGCCGCCCGCTGGCCGAATCGGACAGCGGTGATCGACGACGAGGGTGACATCAGCTATCGCGAATTACTCTTGTGCACAAAGAGTCTCGCCGATGAGCTGCAACTCCGCGGCAGCGGCCCGGGGCACGCGGTCGGAGTCCTGTGCCGCAACGGGCGGGCTTTCGTCGCCGCTGTTTTCGCTGGAGCCATGGTCGGAACCGACGTAGTGCTGCTGAACACGGAGTTCCAGGCCGAGTCGCTGGCCGCCGCGCTTCGCAGTCACCGGATCGGACTGGTTGTCTGTGACAGCGAGTTCGCTCCGCTCGTGCGTGACGCGGACGACGGGGTCACGGTGGTCGATGCAGCGGACGTCGATGTGCGCGAGGGTGTGCGGCCTGCTGTGGCGGCGGCCGGCCGAATCGTCCTGCTGACCTCCGGCACGACCGGCGCACCGAAAGGCGTGCCCCGTCAGCCGAAAATCCGGATGGCATTGGGCATCGGCGCATCGATCCTCGACCGCACGGGGCTTCGGATCGGGTCACGAATCTCGGTTCCGGTGCCGATGTTTCACGGCCTGGGGTTCGGCATGCTAATGCTAACCCTGGGTCTTGGCGGCACTGTGCTCACCGGTCGGCGCTACGACGCCGAAGCCACACTGGTTCAGGCCTCGCAACATCGCGCCGACGCGTTGACTGTTGTGCCGGTCATGCTTGCGCGCATTCTGGACCTGAACAAAGACGTACGAACGCGACATCTGTTGCCGTCGCTACGAGTCGTGGTATCGAGCGGGGCCCGGCTTGATCCGAGCCTGGCCAGGCGGTTCTCGGAGGCCTACGGCGACATCATCTACAACGGTTACGGTTCTTCGGAAGTCGGGATCGGTTCTCTCGCAACGCCGATGGACCTCAAGGAGGCACCGGAGACGGTGGGCAGGCCCGTTGTCGGCTGCGCGGTGCGGATCCTCGACGAGCACGGCGGGGTTTCCGGTCCGGAGGTGACAGGGCGAGTTTTCGTCGGCGGCGACTTGACGTTCGAGGGATACACGGGCGGCGAAAGCAAGGACGTCGTCGGCGACATGATGGACACCGGCGACATGGGCTACCTGGACCGGGTGGGACGGTTGTTCATCGTCGGCCGTGGCGACGACATGATCGTGTCCGGGGGAGAGAACGTCTACCCGCGCGCGGTCGAGAATGCGCTCGCCGCACATCCGGACGTCGCCGACAACGCGGTGATCGGCGTGCCCGACGAAGACTACGGCCAACGGCTGGCGGCATTCGTCGTGCCGCAACCCGACGCCGACGTCGACGAAGAGTCGATTCGAAAGTTTCTGAAAGACAGGGTGTCTCGCTTCGAGCAGCCCCGGGATATCAGGATTGTCGAGAAGATTCCTCGCAATCCGGCGGGCAAGGTCGTCCGGAATGACCTGGCGCCCTGACGACATCGGGCGACTCGACCGCGGCGCGGCCAGGCTGGGAAACTGTTCGATACAGGGTGAATTGCGATTGAGTCATGGAACCCGGTGCTCCGGAGTCTGGCATTCGGGGCCGAACAATGGGACCCAGTTGCCGAGATACCAGAAGCCCCATTGCCGCATGCCGCCGTCGAAGGCGGGAGTGACCGTCTGACCGCCGTACTGCAGGGAAGCCGGAGGTAAACCATCGGGCGACGGCGGGGCCACGCACGGCGATAGCAGGACGGTAGTGGACTCCCATGAGTCGGAAGTGTGCGGCCAGAACGGATCGGTCCACGGCAAGATCGGCGGTTCGCTCGGCGGGTCGGGAGGACGCGGGCACCAGAGCGGACGGCAGCCGTGACCGAAGTCGGTAGGCGAACCGTTCGGATCACCGGGGGCTGCAGTAGGCGGAGCCGTTGGGGGAGTGTTGGATGCCGGAGTGCCGGCGGGACCGGGGGCGCCCTCGATCGGCGGTGAGCCAACGGGTAGTTCGATGATCGGTGGAGCACTGCCCGTTTGATCGGCCCCCGGCTCGCTGTGCATCCCGGCGGCATCAAGACCGCGGTGGCGCGCAATGCGACGGTCTCCGACGGCGAGGATGCGGCAACGTTCGCGGAGTTCTTCGACAAGTACCTGGCGCTGCATTCGCCGGAGATGGCCGCGGCGACGATAGTCGAGGTGTGCGCAATGGCCGTGCGCGGGTGGTGATCGGCTGGGAGG
Source organism: Mycobacterium sp. ITM-2016-00318 (assembly GCF_002968285.2). NCBI lineage: Bacteria > Bacillati > Actinomycetota > Actinomycetes > Mycobacteriales > Mycobacteriaceae > Mycobacterium > Mycobacterium sp. ITM-2016-00318. The sequence continues at coordinate 835,134 of NZ_CP134400.1, forward strand.
CCAAAGCCCTCGACGTGCTGGCGCGGCTCACCGGGTCGGGCAATCAGCAGGTCATGGCCACCGGGGTTCGGCGGCTCTTCCCGTGGGCCAACAGGCGCTGACCGCTCAGCCGAGGTCGTCGAGACTGCGGACAGATCGCAATGTCGCCGAAATTTGCGATCTCCCCGCAGTTTCGGGTTTTTACCACTGCGGGGTAGCGGGCTAGCGATCCCATGGGAGACCATGAGGAATGGCAGGCCACGTGGACGTGCGGGCGTACGCCGAGCTCAACGACTTCGTGCGACCCGAGTCGCGTGGTCTGACCGTCCGCCGGTCGTTCCGAACTCATCAGACAGTCAAAGACGTTCTCGAGGCGATGGGCATTCCGCACACCGAGGTGGACCTCATCGTGGTGAATGGGCACGCCGAGGACTTCACGCACCGCCCGGCTCCCGGCGACCGCATCGCCGCCTACCCGATGTTCGAAGCGATCGACATCGGATCCACGGCCCGGCTGCGTCCGGTCCCGCTGCGCGATCCGCGCTTCGTCGTCGACGTCAACCTGGGTCGACTGGCGTGGCTGCTGCGACTGCTCGGGTTTGACGTGGTGTGGTCGAGTGATGCCGACGACGAGACCCTGGTTGATACCAGCCTCACTCAGCGGCGCATCTTGCTAACCCGAGACCGCGCCCTGTTGAAGCGCCGCATCCTTACGCACGGCGTGTTCGTCCACTCTGACGAACCCGAGGAGCAGACGCTCGAGGTGATACGGCGTCTGGATCTAAGTGACCGGCTCGCGCCGCCCGGCCGCTGCCTGCGCTGCAACGGTGAGCTGGTCGGGGTTGCGAAGGCAGAGGTTGTCGATCGCCTCGAACCGTTGACCCGCAGGTACTACACCGATTTCAGTCGGTGCGCCGACTGTGACCGGATCTACTGGCGCGGGTCACACCATGCACGGATGGTCAAATTCGTCGAACGGCTCCGCTGCCGGTTGAGCGACGCGACGTAAGGCCCGGTCAGGCCATCTCGGGCACACGCAGGTGGGCGAGTGCCAACTCGAAGTCGCACTGGTCGAGTACCTCCGCGTCTGCGTCCCGGCTGCCCGTGGCTTTGATCCTGTCCAGCTGGTCCTTGTTCTGCTCGATCGCTTCGGCGTTGTCGAAGGTCGCCGCGGCCACTCCGCGACCGGAGGCCCGGTCGACGAGCAGGCTGGCACTACAGAATCCCTCTAGTTCCTCGAGAGCGGGCATGATGGTCGCCTTGTAGAACTCGATGCCTCCGTCGAGTTGATCCGGATCGACTTTGACCCAGGTGGCTCGAACGCAGGCGCCCTCACCCGCGCGGTGCTCGCGGTGCATGACAGCGATCTCCCATTCCTCTATTTGGGCGCCACCACCGAATAGCTCCGCGGCCCGATCCCGCATCGGCCGCAGGGTCCCCGCGCTCGCGCGCATTGCCTCCTCGGACTCCCAGGCGCTGGTGGCAATGCAGCGGCCAGACCTCCGGTCGACCAATAAGGACAGGCCGACGCACCCGTCGACGGCCTCGATCGCGGGCATCACCTTATCGCGCATGTGCGTAATACCGGCGTCGATAGATGTGGGCTGCGCCTGGATTGTGGTGCTTCGTGCATACATGATCTGCCTCCGTTGTATGTGGGGCAGCGTCTCGACGGCGCCGCCGGACCACTTCATCGTCCTCCCACGAGCAACGCGTGGCAACGGGTGGCGGCTGTCAACCTGTGGCAATTTCTGATTCGCTGAAACCCGCTGCGCACCCGAGCAATACGTCCTTCGCAATCAAGCACAACTAATGATTACTGGGGTCAGGTGGTGGTGACGGCGACCGCCAGACGCGAGTTGAATTCACGCGCAAGAACAGAGATCGTCGACTCGATGCAGTTAGTCGGGCGCCACGTCCGGGTCGGGGTCGGCGGCGCTCCCGGATGCAGCACTGCTGGCAGGTCGCAGCCGGGCGATGATGCCGTCGAGGTCGCGGATGAACATGTCGGACCGGAAGACGTGGCCGCCGGGGACCTCATGCGATTCATGCGGGATGCCAGCCTCGCGGAGGCGTTCGCGGAACTCCCGCTGGCCGGCGAGCACCTGTGTTTCGTTCACGCTGTCGAACCAGTTGAGCGGGTCCGGACTGGTACCGGCGACCAGGAAGATCCGCTTGTTTCGGTAGCTTTCGATCCGCTCGACCGGGTTGTCGGCGGTGACCCTGGCCTGGTCCCAGTTCGGCGCGCCGTACACCGTGCCGCCGCCCAGGTCCAGGACCGCCGACGTGATGTTTGCCCAGTGCACGACCAGGCCGAAGTCTCGGCGCAGACTCGCCGGGCCGGAGTGGCTGCTCACCGAGGCGAAGTGGCCGTAGTACTTGGCTGCGTACTTGAGCGCACCGAAGCCACCCATGGAGAACCCGGAGACCGCACGGCCGTCGTACTCGGCGAACGTTCGGAAGTTCGCCTCGATCCACGGGAGCAGCTGGGCGATGTGGAAAGTCTCCCAGTTCCTCGGGCCGACGAACGAGCTGACCGGGTTGGAGTACCAGCCCGCGTGCCCGCCGTCGGGCATCACGACGATGATCGGCTTTCCGGCGGTCAGATTGCGGATACCCAGAAAGTCGAACTGGCGGAAATCATCATTGCCGCCGTGAAACATGTAGAGGACGGGATATCTGAGACCGCTGGTGCGGTATCCATCGGGAAGCAGGACGTTTACACCGGGGTTCCAGCCGATCGCCGAGGTCTGGAACCGGTAGTACCACAGGCGGGGGTCATTCTCATTGCGGTCCACGATCCGCAGGCCGAACCCGTCGCTGCGCCCGACGAATATGACCAGGACCCGCCCGACGTTGATGGAGTTGGGATTCGGGACGCCGTTGACGGTGGCGATGAGCGGATAAAGCGTGGCGTCTCCATAGAAGCGCTGTGCCAAACCGGACAGTGTGTCTCCCGCGACAACGGTGTATCTCGTGATTTCTGGGATGATCAGCCGTTGCCCTGCCGTGATGGCGGCGGATTCGGCGATCCCGCTGGCGGTGGCGATCAGCCAATCCAGTTGCGCGTCACCGTAGAAGCGCTGTGCCAAACCGGACAGCGTGTCTCCCGCGACAACGGTGTATCTCGTGAAGTCGGGCATGATCAACCGTTGCCCTACATTGATGACGTTGGGATCAGCGATCCCGCTGGCGGTGGCGATCAGCCGATACAGCTCCGCGTCCCCATAGAAGCGCAGCGCCAGTGCCGACAGCGTTTCCCCCGCGACGACAGTATGTGTTCTGACCATTCGAACCCCTCCTTCAGTTGCAACTGGCTCTGGTACCACAGCCGTAGACCGAGAATTGTCGGTGTGTTTGCACTGATAGGGCGGTGACTGCGGCACCTTTCCAATCTTTTTGAGGACTGCCGAAAGTAATGATGCCGCAACCGCTGTAACCGCGGACTGAGATTTACAGGTGGGAGCGGAGGAATCTCAAAACATCGTCTGCGGCGGCGAATCCGCCGCGGTGGCTTTTCATCGGGCATCACGATCAGCTCGACATTGGACGGGTAGCTGACGGCCTGCTTGGCAAGGGGTAAACGCGTGGCGGGGACTTCGGCGCGATCTTGACGTGTCGGTGCCTGGTGCTATCCATATTGCGGTACGCCGAGATGGAGGTAGTCATCGTCAGGGACAGTTGGTGCTGGGTCCGGTGACGGTGGATTTTCAGCGGACATTGCGAATCCCGGCAGTCGCTCGGTGTCGATGTCGTGCAGCACCACCCGCGTCGAGCTCAGCTCCGGGAACGACAGGATATCGCCGAGCAGTTCGCGGGTGAACTCGACGCTGCCCGCGCCGATGATGACGACGGTGGTTTCACTGCACCGTCCGGCGTTCGGCGGTTGTCGGCGTATCGGCGACGACGGCTTCGGTGAGGGCCTCGCCGCGCTTCTCATCGCTGTAGACCATCAGCGTCGAGCCGACGAGCGCCAGGACGATGCCGATCGCTCCGTACGGCGTGGGCAAGGTCTGGTAAGCGATCAGCGAGATGGTGACGGTCAGTGCAGGCGCGAGCGCATTCGTCGTCGGTGCCACGATCGACGCCTTGCCGCGGGCGAGCGCCATCACGAGGAACAGCGCGCCCACCGCGTTGAGCACCTGGGTTCCTGCCGTCAATGCGGGTGCCTGCCAGGGGAAGTCGGTGGGGAGGCCGCCGGCCATGATCAGCGCAACCGGGATCAGCGCCAGCGCGGTGATCGTCATCCAGCCGAACGTGGTGGCTTCGTTGACGCCGATCGTCGCGGCCTTACGCATGAAGTAGGCCTGCACGCCCCACGCCACGCAGATCAGGATCGCCAGCAGCAGCCACGGACCCTTCGATTCCTCGTCCTCGCCGCCGGTGATGGTGAACAACACGATGGCGGTCAGCGCAAAGACGAGCCCGACGACGGCAAGAGGCCTGAGCCGTTCGCGCAGAAGCACCATCGCCATCAGGACGGTGATCGCGGGGGAGATCGAGATGATCGGGAAGATGAGGTACGCCGGACCCATCGTCAGCGCCTGGAACAGGATCAGCTGGCCGCCTGCGCCGGTGAGCCCGATCAGCAGGCCGTAAATCGTCGCGGCCGGGCGGCGGTCCCACTTCTGGCCGCGCAAGATGAAGGCGGCGGGGATGAGCATCGTCAGCGCCCAGATGCTGTAGATCATCTCGTCGGGGTAGTCGTACTTCGTTGCGGGCAGAGCGGAGAACGCGCCCCAGACACCCCAGAACAGGATGAGCAGGGCGGCGTAGAAGATCCAGCTGCGGGTCTGCGTCGTCTTGGCAGTGGTTTCAGTCATGATCATTCACCTCGTCGATTGGTTCTCGGAAAGTTGTTGTATGGCAACCGCACTCAGTGCATGTCCGCTGTGTTTGGCGGCGTACAGCGCGGCGCCCACGGCTGGATCGAGCCGCGGAGTCTGGAGGTCGTACTTGGCGGGAGCGCTCTGCATCGCGGTGACGAACAGTTCGAGATAGCCCTCGTGCTTGAACATGCCGCCGGAGTAGGACACAGGCACGGACTCCTCGTCGGTGAATTTGATCAGAGTCCGGGTGGTCTCGATCAGCAAGACGAGCTCGTCGACCGCCGCGGACAGGATGCGCTGGGAGGCCTCGTCGCCGGCGTCCGCGGCTTCGCAGATCGTGGTGGCCAGGGCGGCGATCTTGCTGCGGTTGCCCTTCCACGTGTCGATCACCAGGCTGACGACGTCGAGATCACCGTCGACCTCGAGGCGCTCCATGAGCATCGCGTGCAGCGGGCCGTGTGGCATGCGGCCGTCGCTCATTCGGGAGAACGCGTTGAGCCCTTGTGCGGCAATCCAATAGGCCGAACCCTCGTCTCCGAACAGTTCGCCCCAGCCGCCGACCCGTCGGCCGACGCCTTGGCGTTCGCCGTAGGTCATCGACCCGGTGCCGCTGATGACGTTGATGCCGTCTTCGCCGGCGAGCGAGCCGGCCCAGCCGCACACCATGTCGTTGTCGCAGCTGTACCGGTCGTGGCCGAGCACGCCTCGCGGAACCGCGTTGAGCTGTTCGATGTCGCCACTGGCCTCGCCGTAGCCGGGCAGTCCGAAGAACGCGGCGTCGATATCGTCGGGCTTGATGTCGGCCTGGGTGCAGATGTCCGTAACACCCTGCGCGAGAGATTTTTCGACGACCTCGAAGCCGTCGTTGAAGTAGTACGAGGCCGGCGCGGTGGCGCGGGCGATGACGCGTCCGGTGTCGTCAATGAGCGCGAACGCGGTCTTCGAGCCGCCGCCGTCAACCCCGAGATAACGGGCCATCGCTATGCTCCGCTCTTCGTCATCGGATAGATGGTGACGCCCTGCACGACGCGGTTGACCTCGCCGGAGGGAAACGGGTTGTCGGGCGTCTTGCCGTGCTCCAGCGAGGTGAACAGCGCGAGGTACTGCGCGAAGGTCAGGTACGGGAGGGCGACGAGGGCGTCGTCGAGACCGTCGAGGCCCGGCAGGACGATGGCGGGGCCGTGGGTGTCGGGGAGGGCCTCGGTGCTGAGGACGACGACGGCGTCCTGGCCGACCTGCGCGCGAATCTCGGTGATGATGTCGAGGTCGTAGCGGCGGGTGTAGGGGTCGGTGGAGACGTAGACGATGACGAGGGTGTCGCCGTCGAGCGCAGACTTCGGGCCGTGCCGGAAGCCCAGCGGGGAGTCGAAGTAGGTGACGACTTCGCCCGCGGTCAGCTCGAGCATCTTCAGCGCGGACTCGCGCGCCAGCCCGGCCAGCGGCCCGCTGCCGAGGTAGAAGAAGCGCTGCTTCTTGGCCTGCGCAAGGGATTTGATGTCGGGCTGCAGACTGGCGATGTGTTCGGCGGCTTTCGCGAGGGGGTCGCCGTCGTCGGCGGTGGCGGGGCCGAGCAGCAGCAGGCACGTCAACAGCATCGAGGTCAGGCTGGAGGTCATCGCGAACCCGGTGTCGTTGGCCCGGTCCGGCATGTAGACGACGTGGGAGTTGGCCTTGTCGCTGTGCGTGCGGCCGAGTTCGCCGTCGGGGTCGCAGGTGAGAACGAGATGCCAGATCTCGTCGACGAGCTCGTCGGCAAGCTGTGTGGTGGCGATGCTCTCGGGGCTGTTGCCCGAGCGGCCGAAGGACACCATCAGGGTCGGGGTCTTCGGCTCGAGGTGGTCGCGCGGGCTCGCGACGATGCTGGTGGTCGGGATGGCGTCGACGCGGCACCCGAGGTGGCGCCGAAGCGCGGCGGCGGCGATCTCACCGATGAACGCGGAGCTGCCTGCCCCAGTGAGGATGACGCGAATGCCTGGCCGACCGGTGATGTCGGTGAGGAAATCGTCGAGAGCGGGGTTGGCGCGGTTGGCGACCTCGCGCCAGACGTCGGGCTGCTGGTCGATCTCGAGAATCGTTGCGCCGCCGTCTTCTTGGGCGGGCACGGGTGTCGTCATTCGATCCCTCCAGACACGGCTCGGGCGTAGGGACGCATGGCGTCGCGGATTCGGTCGATGACCAGGGCCTGGGCGACGGGCTCGAGTTCACCGGCGCGGATCCGGTCGTACTGATAGGGCAGGAACTGGCTGATGAGCGGCAGTGGGATGCCAGCGCGGTCGAGGTTCTGCAGAAGGGTGACGCGGGCGGCGTCGACCTCGTCGTCGGCCCAGTAGTAGCGCAGCCGGTCGCTGTAGCTGTAGCGGCGGGACATGCGCTGGGTCTGCGGGTCGCCCTCGTAGTAGCCCTGCCAGTAGTCGGGGTTGGCGAGCATGCGGCGCTCGATGACCTCGACGAGGTTGGAGCGGGAGGGACGGGGGATGAGTTCGTTCTCGATGAAGGTCAGCGCGAACAGGGCCTCGCGCATCGCGAAGGTCAGGCCGGGCCCGACCTTGAGGACGGCCCAGTGGTCTTCGACGAGCTCTTTGAGCTGACCGGGACGTTGGTAGTCGGTGGAGTGGGCTTCGAAGACGAGGTGGTCTTCATCGTCGAGGACGCGGCGCAGCTCGGCGGTGGCGTCACGCTGGTAGTCGATGACGTGGATGTGGTCGAACTCGACGCCGGGCTGCACGACGAGCGCCATGACGCGGGGCCAGACGTTATGCAGCCCAAGCCGTTCGAAGGCTGTGTGGTGGGCTTCGATTGTCTTGCGGGCGCGGTCGGCGGGAGTGGGGGTGAGGCGGTTGAGGGTCTCGTGAGCGCCGCCGGGCACGGGCACCTCGGTGCCGATGACGTACATGGGCGCGGTGCCGGTGCGGTGGGCGGTGTCTTCGGCGATCTGCAGGAGGCGGGCGGTGCGGGCGGCGACGGTGTCGTCGTCGAGGACGTCGGGGTCGTCGGCGCAGGACATGCTGCAGTCGAGGTGGATCTTGGTGTAGCCGGCTTCGACGTAGGCGGCGATGAGGACGTCAGCCTTGGCCATGGCGGCGTCGGCGGGTTCGCGTTGCCAGCGGTTCGGGCCGAGGTGGTCGCCGCCGAGGACGACGCGGTCGCGGGGGAAGTTCTGTTGGCCGGCGATGGCGAGGACCATGTCGCGGAAGTCGGCGGGCCGCATGCCGGTGTAGCCGCCGTACTGGTCGACCTGGTTGGAGGTGGCCTCGATGAGGACATAGGTGTCGTCGGCGGCGGCCTGGGCGAGGGAGGCTTCGACGACGGTGGGGTGGGCGGAGCAGACGGAGTAGACGCCGACGGGTTCACCGGCTTTGTGGCGGCTGATCGTGCCGGCGAGCCAGTTGGTGCGTTGGCCGGCTTGGGCGGTGGCAACTGAACTCACGCGGTGGCCGCCCGGCGTGATGTGTGCAACATTTGTCGATTGTGGAAAGCTCGCTCATAGTGCGCAATATCTGGCCGTCAAGCGATCACTAAAACTGATCGTTTATTGTCGAAGTCCGAGGAGACGCCCCATGTCGATCAGGCGCACCGACCGGATGCGGGAGGTGCTGGCGCTGCTGCGAGACCGCGGCGAAGTCGATGCGCAGAAGTTGCGAGCGGAGCTGGGCGTGTCGGCGGCGACGCTGCGGCGGGACCTGGCTGAGCTGGAGGAGCAGGGGCTGCTGGTGCGGACGCACGGCGGGGCGAGGGCGCTGGACCCGAGCGGGAGTGAGATTCCGGTGAGGCTGCGGGATCACCGGATGGTGGCGATCAAGAGGCGGATCGCCCAGCATGCGGCGGCGTTGGTGCCGGCGGGGCCGCAGGCGGTGGCGTTGACGGGTGGGGTGACGACGGGGGAGGTGGCGCGGTCGCTGAAGGGGCGCCCGCATATGACGATCGTGACGAACTCGCTGACGATCGCGGCGGACTGTGCGGTGGACGCGCACATGAAGGTGATCATGACGGGCGGGTTGGTGAGGGCGAATTCGCTTGAGGCGGTGGGGCCGATGAGCGAGCACGCGTTTCAGGTGATCAATGTGGGCACGGCGGTGCTGGGCGCGGATGGGATGTCGGCGGAGGTGGGCGCGACGACGTTCGACGAGGCGGAAGCGCGCACAGCGATGGCGATGGCGGCGAACGCGCAGCGGGTGATCGTGTCGGTGGACGGGTCGAAGATCGGCAAGGTCACGCTGGCAAAGATGGTGCCGCTCAGCCAGATTGACCACTTGGTGACGGACTCGACGGCAGATCCGGGGCAGTTGGAGATGATCGCGACGGCGGGCGTGCAGGTGCATGTGGTCGAGGTGGGGGAGGAGTACGGCGCTGGTATCTAACTGCGCTGCTCGACTACCGCGTTGGGGCCAACTCGCGGTGGCCGCGGACACCGCCCGGAACAGCCGCTCTGATTCGCGATTATAAACACCTGATGCTTCGCTGATAGACGCGAGCACCACTTAGGTGGCCTTTGCCAATCCGATTCTATAAACAAACTCTGCGATATTGTTATGCCTGGTTCTAGTCCAATTGACTGCGCATAACGCCCTGAATTAGGACCGCGACTTGGTACAGTGTGCGTATTGCAGTCAACATCTGCGCCGCTGAGTATCCAACCAACATCGCGACTATGGCGGTGAGAATGCTGTTCTCGATCGTATGGCTCGAAAGAATGCTGTCGCCGCCGATCGCAGTCGACCACACAATTACCGCCGCAGATGAAAATACATTTGCGATTGCGGTGATTAGAAACACCGCGACCAACTCGAGGTAGGCTGTTTCGCGCTGTTCGCTGCTGCTATCTGGAGAATCTTGCTCTTGCTGGATTTCCAATCCTTCGTCTGCTTGTACGACCTGAACAGGAGGTGCGCCGCGACTGTTCACGACCAGGAGAGCGGTTGTACGACCTAGGGGCATAGCCAAGATCAGCGCCACTGCGGTCAGCGAAACTGCGAAGCCCATTGAAGTAAACGTAAGTATCGCGCCAGATAATTCGACGACCTTGACTTCCGGATGCCGCGGCGGGATTCGTACATACGTCAATGCAAAGAACGCAAACAACCCAAGTAAAAGTGACACGAGCCAATTCGGGTGGCAAAGAATTCGCCGTAATCGAGGCGCGACCAGGCCCTTAGAGCGCTTATCCGTCGCCATCAGCACGCCCATGCTCGGATCCCGGGTTCTCCGGCCGGTCATTACCGGCGGGAGCTGGATGTGACTTACTCTCAATTAGCACGCGGCCTTGCTCATGAAACACATGATCAACTGAGTCTTCCGAAGCTGACTGAAGGGGCTGGACATAAATGCGCTCTTGATGCTTCTCGCTGGTAACGACCGTATCTCGACCTGAATTCGGCTTACGACCGGTCACCCTGAATTTGCGGACTGCGGGCGAGCCCATACTCAAACTGGCTAAAATGGTGCCAATAATGCCACCTGATTTGCTGAGCGACCCCCGTCGGGATGCCCGGACTGTGGCTTCTGCCTCGTGCCCAGATGACTCTTCCGCGAGCGTTGACAACTTGTCGCTCATGTCGTTCCAGTCGAAGTTCGGCCGTGTCACTATGGCCGAAGCCTGCTTGATCCGCTCGAAGGACTCGATATCGGATCGAAGTGAATCTGACTGTACCGGGACGATGTCGAACTCGACACCGCCGATATTTAGAACGCTCTCGGCGAGAATCGAAAAGTAGCGTGCTAACCGGGTCGCCGTCACCCCATTGCGACCGCCTTGGAGCGCGAGGTATCGAATCGCGGGTGAAAGACCAACTGTCAGGGCAGAAAGCTGCGCGAGCCACTTGCCTTCTGGCGTAGCGCCCTCCTCTGTCTCGCCAGTGTTGTAGTCGAAGTAAAGTGGTACTTCCCCAGGGGAGCCTGCGATGACCCGCCCCGCGAAGTACCGTCGGTCGTCAGCCGACCGGTCGTCGCTCACCATCTCATTTAGCTCGATCGCGAAGCTTACCTCGCGAGTTACGTTTCGGATCGTTGCAGAAGAATCGAGCGTCGCGATTTGTGTGAAGAACCGCTCATATGAGATGACACCCTTCGGTGAACGTGCGTTCATCGAGTAGAGGTAGAGCGGTACTGCTCGTCGTTTAGCCAAGGTCGCCCCCCGGTGTGGATGCTATTGGCGCGCTCCGACGCATCCGCGCGGTAGCGCATCGTTGCTTAACAGATTGAGTGTCACATCGGCGTTTGTCCACGTCACCTGATCCGGTTCATTTCGCGTCAGCGAAGCGAGCTCATTTCGAACTGTTTGTTTGCTACCTGGCATCACCCTGCCCTCCGAGCGGGCAGCGGTGGGACTGTCCACGAATGAGTCGTCCTCGACTACTCCGTAACCCACGGCTAGTAATGTCCGAATGCGCCAGCAGCGACACCCAAGGTATTTCGCCAAAGGCGCAACCCGGACGGCTACCCGAGGACATGTAATGACTGAAGAGACGCTCGATCTCACTCCTTCTCCGCGGATTCTCGACGTGATCGCGGATGTCGACATGAGCGTGGAGGAGTGCCTCGCTGAACTCATTGACAACGCGCTCGACGAGATCTATGCAGCCCAACGAGAAGACCCAGGATTCGAAGGTCATGTGGAGATCGCGTTTCCTTACGGGTCCGACAAAGTGGACCCGGAGTCTGAGATCAGCGTTACCGATACGGGACGCGGTATGTCCTTGGATCAGATGCGCCAGGCTCTACGGGCAGGTTCGTCAGGCAATGCGCGCTATGGCTCTCTTGGTCTGTTCGGCATGGGGTTCAATGTTGCCACCGGGCGCCTTGGCTACTCAACGACGGTCAAGTCGGGCCGGGCAGACGACGATCACTGGACAATTGCGGTCGTCGACATCCAAGCGATGGGTTCTCAGGACTCCTTCCAGGTCCCGATCAGCACCGAACCCAAGAGCATCGGCGAGCATGGCACCTCAGTAAGTGTCTCCCGCCTCCGAGCCGACACGGTCAAGCGACTTCGTTGGCCCAGTATCGCGAACCGCGTGAAGAGCCGCCTCGGAGAGACGTATTCGTACATGCTTCGAGCGGTGGGAGGTACCGAAATAGCGGGGGCCGAAGTCATCGGCGGCCTGGGCGTCGGCCTCACCCTCAACGGAAGTTCCGTCAAGCCCCACATCCCGTGCATCTGGTCACCGGAACGGTCGGTCGCGTACAAGGGCCAGGACGTGCCCGCTGTGACGGAAGTACGTCACGAGCTTAAACCTGCGTTCGCTTGTCTGGCCTGCGGGCACTGGCACTCGGAGACAATCGCCGACCTAGAATCGTGTGTAGAGTGCGGGTCGCATCGGGTGGAGATGCGAGATCGGGTGATCCGCGGCTGGCTCGGCATCCAGCGGTACGACGACACGAATGACTTTGGCATCTCGCTGCTGCGGCAGGGGCGCACGATCGTCCATCTGGACAAGGCGCTGTTCGAGTGGTCGAATCCCGACACTGGTGAAAAGTTTGTCGAGTACCCGTTCGAATTGGGACGCGGACGCATAGTTGGCGAACTTCATCTCGATCATGTCCCCGTGAACTATCGCAAGACAGACTTCGGTCGGGACAACGTCGCGTGGAACACGGTCCGCGACAAGATCCGCGGGGACGGCCCGCTCAAAGAACAATTGGCCAAACAACTGGACTACGGACTTAACACCTCGCAGTTGGGCATGCTCGCCCATGCCTACCGGCGGTACGACCCGGGCTACCGCTACCTCGTGCCCGGCGACGGCTCGAAGGCGTTGGCCGAACTAGCGCGTAAGTGGGGACAGTATTTCCGCGACGGGCTATCTGACTACCAGAGCGACGACATGTGGTGGAAGAACGTCGTTCGCCATGAAGAGATCAAGGCGGGGCTCGCCGATGATGACGACGACGAAGACGACGTCGAGGATCTGCTCCCCTCCTCGGGCGGCGCCCAGACCGACGAGCAAACGTCCGATGACTTGGCTGACGACGACGCCGATGAGGACGACGCAGCGGTCCCGGAGACACGCGATGAGCGCCTCGCCCGCTATCGAGTCAGCGGTCGAGTCATGCCGCAACTGGACGGAGCGGAGATTGTGATCCCTGGTCGGAGTCGGACGATCGGGGTAACTGCCTACATAACGGCGGGAGTGGAGCTAATTGAGGGGCCTGACAAGTTCTCGTCAATGAATCTTGAGGCGAGCATGCTCGAACTCTTCATCGACGAAAAGCACCCTCTGCTGGCCGATTTCGGATGGAATCCCGTCGACGTGGCAGCGATCATCGTTCACGACGCTGCGGCCGCGTACCTCGGGTACGACGGCAACGCGGGCCACTTCATCGAGCGGGTCCTGGACCAGGTGGGTGACCGACGGGTGGACGCATCGGCCATTCGCTTGTCGGCCGAGGGCCTCCTCGATGAGATCAGGGAGGCGACCAGACCGATCGTAGAGAGCGATCCGGCCGGTGTCTGGGCCACGCTATCCCCCACTGCCAAGACGACGACTCAGAAATCTGCGGCGATGATGGCGAGCGCTGACTGGGACGCTCTGGAGGGCTCCGGAGGATTCGCGGAGTTTCTCAGCCCGCGCGCGTTCGAGGACCTGGTCGTCGAGCTGCCGGAGCGCGTGCTCGACGGTGGGGTATTCACGACGAGTTACGGGTCCTGGCAGGACGAGTCCATCCGCGAGGAGAAGCTATCGCATCTCACCAGCCTCATACGGGACCTAGATAGGACCCTCGCGGCCTCAGACCGAATGAGTTCGCGGGAGCTGATCAGGCTTTCCATCGGGCTTGAGTCGTTGCGCGCGATGGTGACACAACAGGCCACGACATGAGCGACAAGTCCTTCCTCTCGGCTGACCGGATCGAAGCGGGCGGTCCTGCGGGGTTCACCCGCGCGCTGGAGCGGCTGCTGCCGCTGCTGGGCTTCACCCAGGTAGTGAACATCGACGGACCAGACGATCAAGGTGGAGACATACTCGCCTACTACGGCCGCGACCTGATCGCGGTCCAGGCGAAGTGGCGGCGTGATCCAGCCGGCGGCTCGGTCGGCGAGGAGGCCGTGAACGAGGTCTCGAACGCGATCGACGCCTACGGCGCTGCATCAGGGATCGTCGTCACCAATGGCCGCTTCACCAGGACGGCCCGGGCACGAATGGCGGCGTTCAAGCAGGTCGGCCGCTCTATCAAAGCTTGGGACGGTGCGGCGCTGACGAAGCTGTACCGCAGCGCCAAGGCCCTGCCGCCCCAAGTCGACCTCCGGCCCTACCAGGTTGAAGCGGTCCAGGAATCGTTGAGCGCCTTGGACGAACCGGGCCGGCGCAAGGCCCTTGTCTACCTGGCAACCGGTCTCGGCAAGACGGTCGTGGCGGGTTCCATCGTCGCTGATCGGCTCGACCGCGACCCGTCAGCGAAAGTCCTCGTGATCGCGCATGGGGTCGACCTGGTCGATCAACTGGAGAAGTCCATCTGGCCCTTTATCCCGAAGGATGTCCCCACCCAGAAGATCGGGCAAGGCGAGCACCGTGATGACCTATCTGGCGTCACATTCGCCGTACTGCCGACGGCGCACGCCTACGTTGAGTCCGGCTACAGGCCGGATCTCATCGTGATCGACGAGGCCCACCACGTCGGGGAGAGCGGCTTCTACGCCCACATCATCGAGATGCTGGACGACGTGGCGCGGCTCGGCGTAACCGCGACACCTTGGCGTGGCGACAAGTTCGACATCGAGTCCACGTTCGGGCCGCCGGTAGTGCAGTTGTCGATCGCTGACGGAATCCGGCGAGGCTACCTCGCGCAGGTGAACTACATTCTGCTCGCCGACAACATCGACTGGGAGTTCGTCAAGGACGCGTCGGAGCATTCGTACACGATCAAGGATCTGAACCGCCGACTCTTTATTCCGGAGCGCGACGAGGCCATTATCGGACGCTTGACCAAAGCTTGGAACTCCACGCGTGCGCCACGCGGGATTGTCTTCTGCCAAAGTATCGAGCACGCGGAGCGCTTCGCCGAACTTTTGGGGGGCCATTCACCGTGGCGGGGGGTTGAGACGATCCACAACGGCATGAGCAAGCGCGAGCGGCAGCAGCGATTGGTGCGCTTTCGCTCCGGGCATACTGAACTTCTTGTGAGCGTCGACCTACTGAATGAGGGCATTGACGTCCCCGACGTCAACATCATCGTCTTCGCTCGGGTGACGCACTCGCGCCGAATTTTCATCCAACAGCTTGGTCGCGGGTTGCGTCTTCGTCCCGGCAAAGAACGGGTCACAGTCCTGGACTGCGTCTCGGACCTGAGGCGCATCGCCGAGGTCTCGTCGTTCCGCGCACAGATAGAGGCGTCCGAGTCCGAGGTTCTGAGCGTTAACAGGTCGAGCTTCGACTTCGAAGATCAGGGGGTGCGGTCGCTCATCGAGCAATGGATCGCTGATGTCGGCGATCTCGCGACGGCTGCGGACATGGTGCGGCTTGAGTTCCCGCCGTCGATGGACGCGCCCGACGCCGATACTAAAGGGCTGACATGCTGAGGCTGCCAGACGAGGTTAGGGAAGAGGCCCTGGCGTATGCGTACGAGGTGTTTGACCGCCGGCGATGGGAACAGGTCTCCGCGGGAGAGCGTGGCGCTGTGTTCGATGAAATGGTAATCGACGTCGGGTTCAGCGAACCACTTCGACCGTTCCTCACGCCTGCTCAGATGCGCGTATGGTTGAAGGACAGTGCCGCGAAAGAGTATTCGCGCGCGCTCGAGGGAATTGGCCCGACCGCGCGATACACGAAGCGTCGCTATCCGGGTCCAGACGTTATCGTCCGAGCGACCCTCGGTAACAACTGGTCGGTTGTCCCGGGGTCGGTCGAGCAGAAGCCGATGCGCTGCCGAGCCGTCAACAAATCGGAACAAGAGGCCACCCTTACGTGGGGTTCGTATCGCGGTCTGCGGGATCTGCACTGGGCAGCCTCGATCGCGCGAGTCAGTGGAGAGCAACGGGTGGCGGTCGTGATCACGCGGCCGACGATGGCCGCGCTTCCAGCGGACCAGTGGGCTCGCGTCGAGTCGGTCTGTGCCTTGATTGGCGTTGATGCCTTCTCAGTGATGTATGCCCCTCGGGCGGTGGCCGGGCCCGAGCGCTAGGTCTGCGTCAACGCTCACGCGATACTCGTAGTGCGAGCCACGCACAGACGCCGCTCGGCCTGGACGGCGCGGAAGGTTGCCCTGTCGAGATGCTCGCGCACCGATTCCGCGACCACAGCTGCTAGATCAACTGGCACCGCGTTGCCGAGCTGACGCATCGCCTCGCCCCATGGCCCGTGCAGGCGATAGTCATCTGGAAAGGTTTGCAGGCGCGCGGCCTCGCGGACGGTGAAGTAACGAACCTTGCCGCCGACGTCGCGGAGCATGTTCTCCCCACCGGGCACGCCATGTACGCCGGCTTTAAGGGCCTTGGCCGGAGCGTCGATGTAGGAGCCGGTGTGCCCTGGATACGATTTCGCGCCGGGCTGCGGGACGTGGTTGAGAACTTCGGCGCTCTCCGGGAGCGTCGGTGCTGGCAGATCGTGTAGGGCATCGCGGACGGTGCGCCAAGGCTCTAGCGAGTCGCAGGGGTCCTTAGCCACAGGGATCGTCACCCGGTCCCTCTTTGCGACACGGTGACGGGCCCAGTAGGAACCGTCCTCCTGGGCGGCGCGTAGGGCGCCCGCAGAATGCGTGGGCCGTCGGAAGCTCCACTCCGCGTCGACGTCGGTGCGGAAGCCGACGAAGAACACGCGCCAGCGCTGCTGAGGGACGCCGTAGTCCGCCGCGTTCACCAGTGTTGGGAGCACTGCATATTGCAGGTCCGAGCGCACAGAGGTGTGCTCGGCCTGAAGACGGGCGAAGTGGTCGCCCCAGGACTCGTTCTCGTCGGCCACGAGTTCGGGATGGGCCAAGCGCAGCTGAATGTAGCTGTAGTAGTCCGAGAATGCGGGTCGGGTCAGCCCGCGGACGTTTTCGATGATGAAGGCTCGGGGCCGCAGTTGCCGGATCACCTCGGTGGTGGCCGGGAACATGTCGCGCTTATCGTCGGCGGCTTTGCCCTTGCCGCCTGCGGAGAACGGCTGGCAGGGCGGACCGCCGCTTACAAGGTCGACTCCGTCGGCGATCTTCGACCAGTCGACGTCTCGGACGTCGCCTTCCCGCACGTCGACCCCTTGCACCAGCGGGAAGCCCGCGTCGCGGTTCTCACGGAGTGTGTCGCAGCACCACCGGTTCCACTCGGCGACGACTTCGGTGGAGAAGCCCGCCCGGTGACTGCCGAGGGCGAGGCCCCCACCACCGGCGAATAGTTCAACACTACGCATGCGTCCAAGGCTATCGGCGGCCGCCGACGAACTGGCGCATGGCTCGGTGGAAACTTCGTAAGGGAAGGCATGTCGCCCGGTCGGGTGGCGCACAATGGTCGTATGGGCGACAGCTGGGCATCGAGTCGCGCTGTGCGAGCGTCGATGCGGGGCAACCGTCGGCGGGATACGCGACCCGAGCTGGCTCTGCGGCGACACTTGCACGCGATGGGCCTGCGCTACCGGGTCGACTTCGCACCCCTGCAGGAAGCGCGGCGGCTACGCGCCGACATCGTGTTCACGCGAGCGCGGGTGGCGGTGTTCATCGACGGCTGCTTCTGGCATAAATGCCCGTACCACTACCGCCCCGCGCGTAGCAACGCTGACTTCTGGACTGCCAAGATCGAGGGGAACCACCAGCGCGACGCTCTCTCCAACGCTGCTCTGCGCGACGCCGGCTGGACGGTCTTGCGGTTCTGGGAACACGAAACGGTAGACCACGTGGCCCCGCTCATCGCGGCAGCGGTGACGGCAGCGCAGCCGAATCATGTCGAATCAGAGCTGAGCGTGCCGGCACGATGCGCAGATTAGCGTGATGATGATCGAGATACACTCGGTCGCCTTGAACGCGATGTCTTGGACGAACTCGATCTCCCGCTAAATCTGCAAGCATGAAAGCGACGCTTGTTCGACGACGCTCTCAACGAATTCGGTGAGCAATCACCAAGTCCAACTCGGCGGAAAACTGATGTCTAGTCGCTCGATCTGCTTATAGCCCGACCACGTCGGAACGCCGGCTGGTTGGCCGCGGTAGATCCCTCGCGCCGCCGCCACGACCCGCTCGTTCTGAGTTGGCCATTGCAACGTCATGGCGATCTCCTCAAGGACGGACGTGCGACTGACGTCTAGGACTCTGTTAACGATCGACACGGCGGGCAATGCACCGCCCTTGTCACCGTTGCATCGTGCGCAGGCCAACACGAGGTTCGCCAGGCCATCGATTCCCACCAGCGACCACGGCAGCACATGATCGATTGGATTGTTGGCCGGTAGATGCGTCCCGCAGTAGAAGCAATGCGGTCCGAACGCCTCCTTCAACGGCTCACGCACAGCGGTGAGCGCTGTGCGTGAGCGGCCGAAGAGGTGGCCTGCGACGTCAGGAACCTCGGCATCGAGGAACTTATTCATTCGCCGCACGTCGTCAACCCACATGATCTCCAGTGCGGGCTTGAGCAGTCCTGCCAAGCGCGCTAAGCCGTGAGCAACGCCACTATTCAACACAATGGCATCTCCGTGCGCTCGCAGAGAGGACCGCGACACCTGATCGTTGAGAAAGGAGTCGTCGTAAAGAAACGTATCGCTGCCTCGTGAACCCGGGAGCTTCTGCAGCCGGTGCAATGGCTGCTGCGCCAAGCACATGGTGATTTCGTCGATCGAATGCGCATACGCCGCCGGCGCACGCATGCGTGCTATCTCGACCGAACCGGCATTCTTCGATGCCTCGCGTAACGCGTTCGCGGCATTGGGGATTCGGGCTTTCGGCTGCGTCGACTGTCTGAGTTCCCGCCCATCGAAAGGCCTTACCTGCTGCCAGTAAAGGCTCAGCACTCGATGGGCGAGGTCTGGAATCGGCACGGTAAGGGCGTCGTCTGCCCGGGTAGGAAGGTTCTCGATCGAGTGCTCGATCAGCGCCATCAGCGTTGCGAGCTTGTAGGTCGCAGTCCGCAAGCCCGTCTCCAAGATCGCGACTACCCGCTGGCCTAAGAGCACCGGATCAGACTCCACGACTGGTCCAAAGTCTTGATCTGCGAAGGCGGTACATCAGCACTGACGGATTATCGCCGGGAAGAGTATGCGGTAGTCAACCTCTGCGTGACGGCGATAAACTTGTCCATATAAGCCGATCGCAACCTCACAAGGATTTCGCTCAGCCACCGCAGCTGCCTTTCGGCATCTGTTCGCGATGGTCGAGTACCCATTCGCTTAACTTGTCGAGCATCGCGGTTCCGGTGGCGAAGCTGCCGTCCGTTGGCTTGGCGGCGAGCGCGACACCGAAAGTCTCCGGACCGTCCCCCACGAGTGCAATTTGGCGGACGAGGTATCCGCCGTCTGGTTCTGGACCCCAGCCGCCCTTAACTGCCGCCCCGTCGCCGGCGAGGCCCCACTGCTGATCGGATGCCAGGCTCTTCATTTGGCTGAGTACTGGCTCGGCTTGAAGGCACTGCAACCGAAAAGCGAACTGCGCCGCCTGCGGCAACGACCATTGAGTCTGACCGAAAGGACTGTACGGCGGACGCACCTGCTCTGTCTGGACCCTTACCTCGGGATCACCGCCTTCAGCAAGTACCGTCTGCACTGCGGTCCCGGCCTCGGCCGGGGTACCGAGAAGTGCCCACATCTGGTCGGCGGCGGAGTTATCGGACTGCGCGATCGCGCGACTGACGTAGGGTTCCGCGGCGAGAGCATCCTTGCGGAGCGCAGCTATAGACAGCGGTACTTTGATCGTCGACCAGGCTGCGCCGCTTGTCCATTCACCGTAAGAGGAAGTTTGGTCACCAGCTGACACGGCGACGCCGACGTCGGCGGGCAACGCGGCGGCGAGCTGCAAGAAGCTCGCTCGCAAGTCTTCGACGGCTGGCTGCGGCGTTGCCGGGGGCGGCGCCACCGCGACCGGCTTTGGCTGCTCAGTAAGCGCACGCGCGATCGCTGGTTCGGGTGACGCCTTATGTGTTGCTTGATATCCGATGACGACACCGGCGGCCAATGCGCCGACAGCTGCGGCGATCAACACTCCTCTAGTAGATGTAGACACGCGCGTTCTTTCCGCCTGTGCACGTCACCCAGTCGTCGCGGCCGTATGTCTGGCATTCCATGACAAAACGGTTTCCGGCGCATCGACCGCCGGTCTCGGCGCACGAGACCGCGCCCAGCGCATAGACCGTTCGCGGTTCGGAGGATGGTGGACCCTCCTTCCAATAAGCCTCCAAAACGTTCTGTGCGAACAGGCAAGTTGTGTCGGTTGTGCCGCGGCTGGCGCGGCTGTACCGACCGCTGGCGCCCGGATAGATTACGCCGCCCTCACAGCTCTGCCCCTTTGCATCATTCCCTAGCACTCTCGGCGGCGGCGTGAGCTGACGTGGCGGACTAATCGGACCAGCCGCTCCCGGTGATCCAGCCGGCCGATTCCCCGGCGGCAATTGGGTCAATGTCGGTCGCGCCGCAGTAGGGTTCGATCGATCATCGGAGGATCCTCCACCCACCAGCATTCCGATTGCAATTCCGCACGCGCCAAGAAGCAAGGCGACGGCGACAGCAATCGCCGGAACCATCCATTTCTTGTGTTCAGGCGGGGCGGTCGTCTGCGAGACAACTGGTTCCGGCGTCTGCTCCGGCTGGGGCGGCGGAGTAAGTCGAGCCGCCTGGGTGTGCCGAGAGTCCGACGGCAGCTGGATGTCCTGGTAGCCGGTCGGGGCCAGAGTGTGCGGCGCGGCTTGCGTCGTCCAAGGATCAACCACGGGGAATGGTTGCGATACAGGGGAGCCGCTAGCCAACGCCCGTCCGGCGGCACGCGCGAAGGCGCCGGCACTGCCATAGCGATCGTCGGGTTCCTTGGCCATCGCACGCTCAATAATGGCGTCCAAGGAGACGGGCACACGAGGATTGATCGAGCTCGCTGCTGGGGGGGATTGGTATAGATGCGCCTTCAGAAGCTGCTGCATGCTGTCTGTTGCGAACGGGCTTTCGCCGGTCAAGGTTTCATGCAATACGCAGGCCAGCGAGTAGATATCAGCCGCAGGTGAAGTCGCCTGATTGTCCATCCGTTCGGGCGCCATATAGGCCAATGAGCCGACGGTTAATCCGGCTTGGGTCAGCCGAGTGTCTCCACTCTTCTCGGCGATACCGAAGTCGAGGAGATAGGCGAAGTCCCCTGAGGTCACGATGATGTTCTCAGGTTTGATATCACGGTGGATGAGGCCTTCGGCGTGAGCGGCGTCGAGCGCGCCGGCGACCTGGCTGATGATGTTCACCGCTCGATCAGGTTGCAGCGGGCCGGAGTTCAGCATCTTGCGCAGATCGGTGCCGCGGACCAACCGCATATCGATGTAGAGTGAGCCTTCGATCTCGCCCCAGTCGTGGATCGGGATGACGTGTGGCTCTTGGAGCTGTGCCGCCGCGTGTGCTTCGCGGGTGAACCGGCTGCGGTATTCCGGATCTTGTGAGAACTGGTCGACGAGGACCTTCAGTGCGACGACGCGGCCCTTGTCTGTGTCGCGAGCCTCGTACACCTCTCCCATTCCGCCGCGGCCGATCAGGCTGACGATCTCGTATTTGCCGAATCGTGATCCGACGCGCGATGTTTCTGCCGTATCCATTTCAGAACCCCGAATATCCTGCTCGCGGTAGCGATCTCGCGAAGAGCCGAAGGCTCGCGCGTCTTCGTCGAGTGTTTCCTTCACCGATCGTTGAAGGCCGGCCCTTTCCGCATAGCGAAAGGTCATCGGTACCGGTCATAGCACTGCTCCTCGGTGCTCGATAAGCCGTTGCGAAAAGCCTCGATGCGCGTGAATCCAGCGGGCACGGTAGAGCCGTCTATCGTGCTGGCCGCTATTCCGTTAGTGAGTAGCCCGCCGACCGCCTCATCCATGTCGCCCGCCGCGAGCATGAGACCATGGCCGCTTGGCAGCTCGGTTTCGTCAGCCATGGCCCGCTGCGCGACGCCAGTGAGACACGCCGTTCTGAGCGCTGTAGCGGGAGTGTCCAGCGGCAGTCCGCGGGCCTGCTGCACCGCGAGCACGTACCGCGATGTCACGAGCGACAGCGCGGTGTTATCGCCCTGGGGTAGAACGTACTCGTCGCGGTCCGCTGGTACCGACATCTCTTGCAGCACTTCGAGATCAACGGAGACGGTGTTGCTCGACGGACAATAGGAAGCGGTCGCACTCACCGCTGTCCTGGGGCAGTCTTGCGGCGTCATGGAGAGTCCCGGCGGGCTCTGCGGTCGGTATACGAGGTCTAAGAGCTCCATCAATGACACCAGCGTGTTCTGGTCGACGGGCATTTCGCCCGGCTGAACGCCTCCACCGGAGTCCGTGGTTAGCACGAGAGGCAGATCACCGCGACGCCGCTCGATCTCGTCCGAGTCGATTGTGGCGCACATCTTTGCACCGTCGACGAAGCCCATCTGGAACGCGCTGACACGGTCGAGAGCCGTACCGTGGCCGCTCTCGGTCTCCCCTGCTTGATCAGGAGTCAACACATCGTCGCGCGAAGTGATTACTCCGGCAAGGATCCTGTTCAAGCCGTCGCCCGTGCTCAGCTCAAAACGCGGGGAGTTGCCTTCGGCTACCCAGCGAGAGTAGGCGCCCGCGAAACAGTCCGCTTGCTGCTCCTTGACGATGGTGTCGGTCAGGAGGGTGGTCAGCCCAGACTCGTGTTGTACGGCATGGCCGTATTCGTGGGCGATCAGCGCAGCTATGGCGACATCCCCGAAGTACTGCTGGCCCGTCGGCACCAGGACTCCGCGGTCCCACGCCATGGTGTCCGCGAGGAAGCAGTACATCGCGTTGGGGTTGTCGTATTGATCGGCCCCACATACCTCGGGGCCGTAGAGATTGGCAGAGTCGTAGGACACGAGAGTTTCGACCGGAACGAAGGAATCATCGAAGGTCCGCGAATACGTCGCCGACCAGAATTGCTCGACATCGTCGACTGAGAGCAACGCGAGCTGGTCAGTGGGCTCGTCCGTTGCGTACTTCGCAGTGCGGGACGGTGGAGGGGCCCCGGCGCGCACACCACTCGGCCCGTCAGTCACTGGGATACCGCCAGCGAGAAACGCGCCGGACGTGTCCTCGGGGGGGGGGCGGCGGCGACGGCTCCGGAGGCGCGGAGCACCCGGCGAGAAGCCAGGTCACAACGGCCAGTGCCGGCAAGGCACGGGATGAGGCGAAGTGGTCAGCCACGGATCGCCTCCAAAAGTGCTGGCTTCAGTTTGTCCCATACAGCCTGCTGATCTGAACCTTTCAGCACTTCGATGGTCAGGACCGGAATCTTTCGATCTCTGCCGACATATGAGCCGAATGATCCCGGTGTGGGAGCAAAGGAGCTCGAATCTTCGACGGGAAGACCGCTTGCCGCTGAGAATCGATCGGCGATCTGGCGTGCGGGGCCGTCGAAGTTGATGAACTGCTTGCCCGACCAGGAGTGCGCGACCATGACGAGCGCGGGTGCGATGCGGTCGACGGCCTCGACCAGCGTGCGTGACTCGGGTTGGGTGAGCGGTTCCCTCCCGTTAGAGGGGTTCCCGGTGTCGAAATTCGACGCCGGGAAGTTGCGATTCACGTCGACACCATTGGCATTTTCGCGGGTGCCCGCAGCTCGCCCGTCGGGGTTAACGTCTTCGATGATCGTGAGGGTGACCGCCTCACTCAGCCCGGCCCCCTCAAAGGCCGCAGGCAGCTCGGCCGTAGTCAGAACGCATTCGGTCTCGTCGCCGTGGATGCCACCAACAAAGAGAACCCTGCGTGGCCCATATCCGAGCGTGAGCTCACGGATCGGCAACCCCTTCACTGAAGTGCCGACGACCTGCCAATCCAGGCCACTATCGATCGCCGGTGGTAGCGGCACGGGGGCTGGTGCAGGCGACGAAGCGCTTCCGCTCGCGTGAGTAGTCGGCGGCGATGCCGTCGCTGTATCGGCATCCTGCGAGGTACATGCCGTAGCGAAGATCGTGCAGGACAACACAATCGAAGTCACGAAAATACGCGGTGATTGCTTTAACACGAGGGAATTCCGTAGGGCGGCAGGCTCACGTATACGGAGTTCACATACGCACCGTTATCCAACCTGTACCAGATAGTGCTCGATCCCGCGCCCTGGCTTGTGCGAAGGTCGCCGACGGTCTGGCACGAAACTGTGACAAGTGTTCCGTCGCGTAGATCAGTCGGATACAGCCGAGGAGCTTCAGTGACGGGCTGAGTGCGTTGTTTGACGCCGCAAGAGCTGCCCTCGTCACAGGTGCCGACGATCATGCCCGTTACGGTGATCGGTGGGGGCGTTGGCATCGCAATTGTGTATGGGGGAGAAGCGCTTTCGGTGACTGTGACCGTCGGTGGTACAGCAGTCGTTCGCGGGGGAACTGTGTAGCTCGGCCGTGAAACCTGCGTGAGCGTTGGCGCCGACGTCTGCGGCGCGTCTGCGGGAGTGTCGGGATCATCACTTCCCATCAGGAGACCGATGACAATTCCCAGGGCGCCTAGTACCAGAGCCGCCGAAGCCGCAATGACGACGGGAAGAACCCATGACCGCGCCGACCTACCAGCGACCTCGGAATCAGTTGCGTTCGTCGGGCTAGTGCCCACTGAACTCGTCGCTGAGGCGGCGCTTGGCGGTGTCGGCGCGGCCATCGTTTCAGCGCTCGCTGCTGCAATCCTCGGATCCAGCAATAGGGCCCGCTGCGCTGCCCGAGCCAATGCGCCTGCGCTTCCGTATCGATCATCGGGATCCTTCGCCATACCGCGGGCGATGACGTCGTCGAGGGCCGCCGGCACTTGAGCGTTTACGGCTGCAGCCCGCGGAGGCGGCGCAGTGAGATGGGAGGTGATGAGATGCTCATAACTCTGCGCGGAAAAGGGCGTATCGCCGGTAAGCGCCTCGTACAGAACGCAAGCGAGAGAGTAGATGTCGGCAGCGGGAGTGGTAGGCATGTCACCGAATCGCTCGGGCGGCATGTAGGCGAGCGAACCGATTTGCGTCCCATCCATGGTGAGCCGCGCGTCCCCTTGAGTTTCAACGATGCCGAAGTCGACCAAGTATGCAAAGTCGGCAGGGGTCACGATGATGTTCTGCGGTTTGACATCGCGGTGAATCAATCCTGCAGCGTGAGCAGCGTCAAGTGCTGAAGCAGTCTGCTCGATCAGATTTACTCCGCGTTGAGGGTCGAGGGGGCCTCTCTTCACAAGGTCGTAAAGCGTCTGCCCATTGACCAGCCGCATATCGATGTAAAGGTTGCCTTGAAAGTCGCCCCAGTCATGAATTGGAATGACGTGTGGCTCCTGGAGGATCGCTGCCGCATGCGACTCGCGGAGGAATCGAGCACGAAAGTTCTCGTCTTCGGCGTACTGGTCCCGGAGGATCTTGAGGGCGACGGTCCGCTTCTTTTCGGTGTCGCGCGCCTCGTAAACCTCACCCATACCGCCTTGGCCCAGCAGGGCAATGAGTTCGTACCGCCCGAAGCTTGTTCCGACGCGGGAATCGGCCGTCGTCACGCTACAGAATCTGTTACGTCGGACATGGTTTCTCTCGCGGGGCCGATAGTTGCTATCGCTGCGCCGGGATAAAGCCGCCGAGCTCGGCGTATCTTGTGACACCCCTCGGAACCGCACCCCCACAGCGTTCTGAGCATAACGAAGATCGGCGGATGGTTACGTTGGTTTGATTGCTGATGGAGAAGACATCGCATGAAACGCATCTGCCGGCTGCATCCTCAGAAGAAAGCCCCTAGCGGGGTCGGTTGCTTGCCTGATAGCAAACACCTATGGTTCCCTTCCAATAGGGTTGGAGGGGACATGAAGCGCAAGGTTGTGGCACTGGCAACGGCGTTGGCGGCGTCTGATGTCGCCTTCGCCGCTCCAGCCGACGCGGGGTGCGAATCGCGCCCGATGGTGTCGTATTGCGATGGCCCGATCCAGCCTGACGGTTCGTGGCAACGATGCTTCAGCAACTCGCCGGTCTGGGGAGGAGGCGGCGGTTGGATCGCGGGCTCCAACTGCTACCGAACTGGGCCGGGCCCTGACAACTACCCGTGGGCGCCGCAGTATCACATCGACCCATGACCGTGGGACCAATTGGTGACCGTTCGCCAATGCAAGGGGCTAGTTAAGAGGCCCCGTGGACCGCTCAAGAGGTGACGTCGGTCACCAAGCCGGGCCGAAGAAGTCGCTTCACAATCCGAAGCGCTCCGTCGGGCCGTCCTCTGCGCTTGGCTTACAAGAGAACATGTACCGGCGCCTCATCGAGATCCCTAGCAAGGGATCACGTAGTCCGGGGGATGAGTGGTGTCCAGCCATTTGCCATAAGCGATGCCGCCCGCTCCTCGCACGGCGTCGCAGACTGCGGACTCAGACTTGCCGGCGATCTTGTAGACAGCGTAAATCGGGTTGCCATCGGCGGTTGCTGGCCTGAGAGAGGGGCATGACTGATCGGTCCGCAGATAGGCCGCACCGGGGTTAGCGTTCAGCAGGCGTTGAACGCCCTCCGAGTATTGGCCGGGCGTAGTGACTGACCCCAATACGACGATCCCTGTTCCGTCGCACGAGGGATTGGATATAGGAACACTTGTGTTGAGGGGTCCGCCCGCAGGACTCACCGGAGGTTGCGGGGCTGGAAGACTCGGTGGCTGCGGAGCAGCGCCAGAAACCGGCGTCAGCACTGCGTCGTCAACGTTCACCAAGCTCGCCATGTATGGGACGACCACCATCGTGCGACCATCAACGATGTAGTTCTCGATCATCCCGCCGGATGGGTCGCAGACGTAATCGGCGCAAACCTCGACATACCCGCCAATCGAATCGGTTGGCATCGCCCAATAGTTTCCCGGTGTGATGTCAGCCGGGACCAGCAAAGAGCCGCTCGACGGGCTGGCGCTCGATTGCGCCGCTCCCACGAGCAAGATTGCGCTTGTGAAGATTGTTGCTGAAAGGAGCGCTCTAAGCATTACTCTCCCCTTGACTTCGCCGAATCTTCCGCCCCCACGGAGTATTTTCTGAAGATACGCTGAAATTGCGAGCCAGAAAATACAACAAGCCAAAACGGGTGGGATTCGGCGGACGACGCGCAGGCAGCGGACAGTTGAAACCAGCAACCTTGGTGGCTCGCGCTGGGTACGTGCTCAGGACAGTTCGGAACCGCAGTAGCGACACTTGATCGCCGCGGCCTTGATCGTCTCCGCGCAGTAGGGACATTCTTTTTCAGCCGGAGCCGATGAGGTGTGAATCGCAGTTCTTGCCGGTTCGTCGGAACTTGCGCGGACTCGCTTCAAGACCCCCTCACCTGCCGCGGCAATACCTTGGGCGGCCTTGATGTTCAGGACCGTCGGCGGCGACGCACGAAGGACATAGACATCTCCCTCGGTGACGATATTCAAGTAGACGTCGCCCCGTTTATTGGGGGTGAGCAACAGGTTCGCTCCGCCCGTTAGTACTGCGGTGCCCGCGCGTCCAATGCCGGTCTTCTTCTGTATGTCTCCGGAGTACTCGATCGAGAGTAGTCGCTGGAACGGAACGGAATCTCGCATGAACAGCGCCACCCTCACGTAGCCGTTGCTGTAGATCTCAACCGTTTTGCCTCCGAAGTTTCCGGAATGTACTCGGCTCCCTGCGCGCTTGCGATCTGCTGCAAGCCGTGCTGCTCTGGCATTCTCCTCCGCCTGCCTTTGACGATGGCGCTCGGCCGCTTTTTCATCTCGCAGTCGTTGCTTCTCGGCACGGGCTTCGTCTCGCTGACGAACGCCTTCCGCGCGGGCCGGGTCGTCAACGGCGCTGCCTTCGCTTCGAATCAGGACCCAAACGCCCGCAACGAGGCTGACGATGACTAATACACCCACGACGGTCAGGATTATTGCTATCGGAGTGCTCATACCGTCGTCCTCTCCACCGCTGAACTGCCTAGGGTCGAGTCAACTCTAGCGAACCTTCCAGGCCACTGAGTCAGCGGGACCGATCGGGAAACCGACATGGACGGAGAGAAGCCTAAGCGTTTGAAAGTGTAGTGATCTTGGTTCAACACCAGCTACCATTCTCGGATGACATTTCGTGGGATAGTGGCGTGTGTCGGTGCCACATTAGCCCTGGCAGGGTGCTCAAGCACTACGCCGCCAGCTCAGACAGTAACCGTCACAACCGAGCGATCCGCTACCGCTGTTCCGGCCCCCGTGCCCGGGCTCCCAACCAGCACGTCCGCTGTCGCGGGGGCACCATCTGCGCAGTCGTGGACTATGCCGGACCTTACGGGCAGCAACCTGCAAGACGCGCAGGATGCGATTCAAAGACTGACCAATAATGAGATTGCTTATACCGGGTCCACGGACCTTACTGGGCAGGGACGCAACCAGATGCTCGACGCCAATTGGCAGGTCTGCACATCAACTCCGCCTCCCGGATCCACCATCACGAAAGACACGATGATCGACTTCGGTGTTGTACGAATCGATATTGAGACTTGCCCATGAACCCGTGGGTCGCCTTGCTCCTACTGCTGGGTTTCGTCATCGTCTATTTTTGGTGGATCGCGGCTATCGTCGCCCCAGTCGTGGTCGCGTGGATCGGTTACCGCATGTGGCAACGCCACCAGGCCGCCACGGATGCTGCTGCTGCCGCACGCGTCGATATAGCCGCTCGCGCCGACCAACAGCATGCTCAATTGCTCGACGGTGACGATCGCGGCGTCTATGGCGACTATCCGCCCGCGATATGACGCAACTGCTGACAAGTCCGGCGTGTACGCGACCCATCTGTAAGTGGGCCTCCGGTCCCGCGACACCGGCGGTACTCAGGATCGTCAGCGCCACCCAGCCTGTTCGAGAGCCTGTGCGAAGGCCGCCTTGAATTGGCGCTGCCGCCCGTGCCCGGGAAACGGCATCCGAACGGCCACTACTGGTAGTCCGGCCTTGGCCAGCTCCGAGTAAGCGGTGTCGTAGACGTTCGCCTTGATCAGGATGATCTTCTCGGGTCGGAGGGCTCTGCTCCGCTCGATGAGGCTTGGCACATAAGGGCTCAAGTCTTCTGCACCGTCGACGGGATCCTCTTTCAGATCGATCAGAAAGATGCCGCGGGCCTTCAGCTGCGCCAGCAGTTCGGCCTTGCCTTCGCGCGTCGGATCTTCCCCGAAGATCCTGGCTGCAACATTTCGGAACAGCGAATCGTGGCTGGCGACCTCGGGGAAGTAGAAGTATCGATCCGACGCCGGGGGCGGCGCCTCGGCAACGAGTAGGAGCTTGATGGTCGGCGGGCGGTAACGCCGCGCGGCCGCCTGGCGCCGCTGCCTTGTTGCGCCATCATGCTCACGCGGCAGTATGGGCGCCGTCGCGGAGGTTCGCCGGGCGCTCCGGCCAGCCGCAAGTCTCGCCCTGACCGGCTCGCGGGGCCTTCCCGTCGGCACCACTGACGCCCGGCCTTGCTGTTCTCGTGCAGCCCATCCCGGTAACAGACCGTGTGGTCGAAATTGGCTCGTCCCATCTTCGCCGTCCCGTCGCTACCACCGCGCAGCCACGTTGTCAGCGAGCTGTTTGGCGATCCGGACCGCCGAGTCAGCGGGGTCAGCGCTGCACGTGTTGACATCGACGATGATGTTGTTTCTGTGTGTCAGCGCTCGTCCGCAGCCCCAGCCGGGAGCGGCCGCATCCTGTTGATTCGCAATCACACTCAGTGTGCCGCCCACGTCGGAGATCTTCCCGACGGCCCACGTGGTCCCGCTCTGCGTATGCGTGTACTCGCGGCAGGCCGGCCACCGCTCGGCTGATGCGTTGAAGAACTCGCCAGCCTTTTCGATCGTGGGGAACAGCACCACCGCCTGTTTGAGATAGTGCGTGAACTTGTCGCCGTTGTTCAGACTCTGATCCCGCTCCGCCCAGAAACCGCTGTCGGCATAGACCGGCGCCTCCGCCGCGCCGTCGATGGCCAGACACTCCGGCGGCGCCATCGTCGCACTGTTGTCGGACATCGCAGCCTGCTGGCTTGTCACGGCCATCCCGGTCGTTCCCATCGCCGCGTTCACCTGGTCGGGGTTGAGCAGCAACCCGGTGAGCTCACGCTCGACGAGAGGGCGGGGAATCATCGTCCGAGTGGGGGTAGGTGACTGAGCGTTGCCTACGGAGCTGGCGCACCCGACGACCGAAACGCAGAGGACTGCCGCGGCTAGTGCGGCCGTTGGCTGGCGCATGTGTTCCTCCCGGTGCCAGTTGTGCCCAACCTGGTCGGCCTGGCGACCTCCGCTGTCGCGAGGCTCATGGAGAAATGGTGCAGCAATTCCGCCCGCGTCCCTGTGAGGTGAAGCGCGTTTCCCAATAACGAATAACGGCCCTTTTCGGTAACGCCTTGAGCGCCGTCAACCCCGAGACTGCCGCGAGATCGCATTCCTCGAACGGAAGTCGATCTCACCGCAGGCTCGCGGCGAGAGCTACCGATCAAATGCGGATTCCTCTGCTAACCACACCAACATCTACGCGCATTGGCCGATGATGTAGGCGGCTCAAGGCCGGACGCCTGACTTTGAGCGCCCACGAGGAGGCCGCAATGGTTGAGACGAGCACACCCGCTGAGGTTGCCGAGCTTCCGTCGCCTCGAACGAATCCCCTTTCGATGCGGCAGCAGATTCGCGCTATCAGGACATTCCACACCGGCCAGGAGCTGCTGCGCGACGCCGGTGGGCACGTGACCCGCTTGAAGAACGGACCGGCCTGGTTGACGCCGGAGGCTGTGCTCGCGACGTCACCGCGGGCGGCCCGCGACATCCTCGGTGGGGCCGGCAGCGCCGAGCGGACACCCGCCCACGACGAGGTCCGCTCCCTGCTAGGTGCGAGCCTCTTCACGTTCACACACGATCCCTGGCTGCCCCGTCGGCGCGCCCTGCAGCCCGTCTTCACCAAACACAACGTTCGCGTCTTCGGCGGGCAGATCACTCAGGCCGCCGACATGGTCGCCGCCAGCTGGAGCGACGGCCAACACGTCGACCTCGACGCCGAGTGCCGCCGACTCACGCTGCGAGCACTCGGCAACTCGGTACTAGGCATCGATCTCGACGAGCGCGCCGACGCGATCGCCGAACCCCTGAGGACAGCCCTTGGCTATGTCACAGCCCGCATCACCAGTTTCGTCAAACCGCCCCGCTGGCTGCCCACTCCCGCCCGCCGGCGAGCCCGCGCCGCGGCCGCCACTTTGCACCGACTGGCCGCAGAGGTCCTGCAAACCTGCCGCGACGACCCGACCCACGACGCCCCTCTGGTGCGGGCGATGATCAACGCGACCGACCCGGCCACCGGCCGCCCACTGACCGACGACGAGATACGCAACGAACTCATCGTGTTCATGTCGGCCGGACACGACACCACCGCCACCACCCTGACCTACGCGCTGTGGGCGCTCGGCTGCCACCCCGAGATGCAGAGCAAGGTTCGCGCCGAAACCGATGCCATCGGTGACCGGGAGCTGACCCCCGACGACGTTCCCCGACTGCGTTACACAGTCCAGGTGCTGCACGAGGCGCTGCGCCTATGCCCGCCGGCCCCCTCGATTCCGCGGCTGATCACCCGCGATATCGAAGTCGACGGACATCTCGTGAAGGCAGGCACGTTGTGCACGGTGGGGGTTTATGCGATGCACCGCGACCCCGACCTGTGGGAAGACCCCCTGCGGTTCGACCCCGATCGGTTCAGCCCGGAGAAAGCCGCGGGCCGCGACCGCTGGCAATACATCCCGTTCAGCGCGGGCCCCCGTAGCTGCATCGGCGACCACTTCGCCATGCTCGAAGCCACCCTTGCATTGGCCACCATCATCCGGCGCACCGAAATCCGTTCTCTCAACGACGATTTCCCGGTCGCGCTGCCCTTTACGATGGTCGCCGCAGACCCTGTTTTCGCGCAGGTGAACGCGCGCAGATAGCCGACCGACCCGCGCTTGACGCAAAGATCCGCCCGCTGCAAACAGCACCGCGTCGCTCGGGCGGTCGTGCGCGCCGGTTGTCGGTCGGGTCCGCCACACTCGGTTGCGATCGCCGTTGCGGTTAGTCTGCACTTACTCGAGTTCCATGGCGAGAGGAGACGAGGCGGTGCCCGACCTTGCACACTTGCCGCGCGGCTTGCTGAGCCTGGAGCAGTGGAATGCGCTTGAACTCGACCCGACGCGACGGTGGGAACTCAGTGAGGGGACCCTCGTCATGTCGCCGCGCCCCCAGCTTTGGCATCAGCGCATTTCCAGAAGGCTCACCCGCCTCCTCGAGGATCACCTGCCGGACGGGCTCGAGGCGGTTCCCGAGATCGAGGTGATAACGCGAGCATCATTTCCACCGAGTGTCCGTGACCCTGACATCGTCGTGGTTGCAGATCGCGTTTTCGAGCGGCGTCCTACTCGGGTCTCTGCGGCGGATGTCGTGCTCGTCGTGGAGATCGTCTCGCCGGGCTCGCGCGGAACGGATCACGTGATGAAGTTGCACGAGTACGCGAAGGCGGGCATCGCAAACTATTGGATCGTCGATCCCGACGCACCGGCTGATGAGCGGTTTCTCGCATACCGTCTCGAAGCTGGAACCTATCAACAGGTCGCGGCGCTCGAAGGGGACAGGGTTCGTGTGAACGAGCCGACAGCGTTGGAATTCGCACTGGATCTGTTGACGGGTCGCTAGTCCTCGGTCGCCCATCCCGAGTAGGCCAAGCGGCAGAAGGTCGGTCAAGTTCTAGCCCACGAATCCGGCATCATGGTGATGTGCCGCTCTCCGAAACGACGCTGCTCGAGGTGGCCGGTGAGCTGGTCTACGCCCGGGGCGAAGACTACGTTCGTTACGTCCGCGGGCTCCGCACGACCGAGTCCAAGGCCTACGCGTCGATCCAGGCCAAGAACGTCTACCAAGTCGAGCTCGACTGGTCCGGTCCACTACCCGACGGGTCCTGTACTTGCCGGCATCATGCCGACGGCAACTTCTGCAAGCATCTGGTTGCGACCGGACTCGCCGCGATCGACTCCGGACGGGTCGCGATCGACGACACATCCAGCAGTACGGCCGAGGCTGGGCTAGAAGCAGCGGTGCAGGCGATGGATGTCGATGAGCTGCGTGACCTGGTGATGACACTTGCGCAGCGCGATGACGGGGTGCGCCGCGTGCTGGAGATTCGCGCCACGACAGCGGCAGGTGACGACACGCACGCCAAAGCCGAGCTGGAGGCCTACGTGCGAAACACGTTGGCGTTCCGCGGCTTTGTCGACTACCGACGTTCCTTTGAGGTCGCGGAAGCGGCCAGTGACATGCTCGACGAACTCGAAAACCACCTGAACAGTGGCGCCGCCGAACTCGTCCGGCCGGCATTGCTGCGCGCAGTAACCCGGTTGCGCAAGATCATCGAGCACGTTGACGACTCCTCGGGCTCGATCGGTGATCAATGCCAGCGCGCCGCCGACCTCTACGCGCGGGCCTGCCGGCTGGGTGAGCCCGACCCCGTCAAACTCGCGACGTGGCTCGTGAAATTCCGCGCTGACTCGCCGGGGTGGCCGACCCTGGGCTTAGCGGACTTCATCGACTGTTTCGACGAGCAGGCACTCGGTGCGTACCGCCGGGCGGTGGCGGCCCTGGATCGAAAGCTCGCAGATCGTGATCAATGGGGGCGGTTCGAAGTCGACGCAATGCTGCTGGAGCTCGCCGATCACGACGGCGATGTCGACCGGGCCGTCCACTTACTCAGTGAGCGGGAACACCCGCAGTACGGGGCGATCGTCAACCGGTTACGCGCAGCCGGACGCACAGAGGATGCGGTGGCATGGATCGACCGCGCAGTTGCCGAGGGACGAGTCACCAGTCATGGTGCTGGCAACGCATACTGGCTGAGCCCAGACGACGTCGCCGCGACCTATCAGGGACTGGGCCGGATCGACGATGCGGTCGGTGTCCTTCGCGCCGACTTCATGCGGCAGCCGTCGGTCTCCACCTATCGAGTCCTACTCGATTTCGCTGTCGGCATCGACCGTGCCGACACCGAACGCACCTGGGCCTTCGGCCACGCGCGGCAACTTGCGGCGTCTGACCGCTTCGCGGCCGGCGCGGTCCTGGTCCAGCTTTGTCTGAGCGAGGGTGATGTCGATGCCGCGTGGCAGGTCGCCGACCGTTATGGCCCTGGCTGGGCGTGGCGAGAACTGGCCGACCGAGGCGCCGAGGCTCGGCCGGTCAAAGCCGCAGACCTGTACCGGCCGCAGCTTGAAAAGGATCTGCGGCACCCCAACTCCAAGCTTTATCCTGACATCGCCGACACGCTGGTGACGATGGCCGATCTCTACGAACGAGGCGGTCGCAGTGCCGATTTCGCGTCGTTCATCGCGCAGATCCGCCACGACTACGGTAGGCGACCCTCGCTGATGAAGGCGCTAGACGCGAAGGGGCTCTGAACGGAGGGCGGCATTGCCACTGGCCGTGAGTACCGTCCGCGATATGAGTGAGAAAGCCGAGCACACACGGCCAAATAGATCCGACGTGACGAGCGGCGGGCGAAGATGCGCAACGGGAAAGGTTCTGCCGACACGACGTTCAGGGACGCGTTACGTCGTGCCCTGGGGCGGCATCCACTCGGCCTGCTCAGCATCGCCAGCATGATGATCCATGTGGCGAAACCTGATCGCTCACATCGCCGGCGTGTGATGCCAATTATCTCGATCAGATCCTGGCTGGCTTGATCGAGACGCGGAATCGGGAGACGACCTCGCTGTTGGCCGTCATCGCCGAGCTCCTCGTCGACGATCCGGAGCCGCAACTCCGGTGCCGACGCGAAGTGGCTGAACGAGGCGAGCATCTGCCGCGGTGGATCGGACCCCTGTCGCGGGTCGAGGTCTACCGCGCGGTGCGCAGAGCCTACGTGTTTGGCGACGTCGACGAACTCGTGATCGGTATGCGACTCGCCGGTGGGTATGAGCTGAGTTTCGCCGTCCGGATTGATCACAACATGTCGTCGAGCGATGTCGACGCCGGAGCGGTCAAGGGTCCGATCGACGACGTGCTGGCGCGAGTAGCCGATCTAGCAGCGATACTTCTGTTTTCGACATGGCCCTGACTGATGCGCGGGCGTGGATTGAGGATGCGCTCAACAAGCCGACATCAATCCCCAAGACTGAGACCTGGCCGCTCTACCGTGCGCTCATTCGGTGGCTGGTGGATCGACTGCCAGAGTGCGGTGAACACCGGTCACCTGCAGGGAACTCGGGGTCGCACGAGAAGCTCTGCAATGCGTTCTTCGCGACCAGTTCGCAGCGCCGTTCACCGACTCCGACCATCGGGAGCCGCTGCTGGAGCTCTTCGAGACGGGTACGGGTGACCCATTGCGATGGAGCGCAGCCCGCGTCGAACGGGCAATCGGCAACACGCCCTACCTCGCGGAGAGTTTTCCGTTGGAGGTGATGCTGGACACTCCAGATCTGCTGCGTGCGTTCATCCCATTCGCGCACGCGCAGAGCGGAATACGAGAGGCACTGACGTCGCGAACACTTGCTGCGATCGACGAGCTGCGGACGAGCTACAAGCGGGAAGTGTTGTGGGAGGCCGACTACTGGTGGCTCGATGATGCGGTTTGAGCGCCATTTAAATGTCGGACCCCGCTGCGATGATGGGGTTATGTCTTCGATAGCGGCTCCTGACGCCACGGCGGTGCGTCCTAAAGACCGTCTGGAGGTGTTGTTTGAGGAGTTGTCGGAGTTGGCCGGTCAGCGTAACGCGATTGATGGGCGCATAGTGGAGATCGCGGCAGAGATGGATGACAACGGGTTGTGGGGTATGACCGGCGCGCGTTCGGTCGCTGGTTTGGTGGCGTGGAAGACCGGTTCGTCTCCGGCCAACGCGCACACCATTGCTGCCATCGCTAACCGGTCAGCGGAGTTTCCCCGTTGCGTGCAGGGCTTGCGGGAGGGCCGGCTGTCGCTGGATCAGGTCGGCGTGATCGCCGAGCGGGCGGCTGAGGGTTCTGATGAGCATTATGCGGCGCTGGCCGAGGTGGCTACGGTCAGCCAGCTGCGCACCGCGATCAAGCTCGAGCCGCGCCCAGAAGTCGATCCGCGACCCCAACGGGAACGGGCGATCACCAAAACCACCGACGGGCACACCACCACCTGGCGGATCACCCTGCCCAAGCTCGAGGCGGCGAAATTCGATGCGGCGCTGCAATCACACCAGGATGCGTTGATCGCCGAGTGGAAACGTGATCACGACGACGACCGGCGCTCACCGAATCGACCGCCGCTACCCGGCACGGTCGAGGCGCTCCTGCGCCTGGTCGAGGCCGGGTGGGACGCCGACGCCGCCCGCCGCCCACACGGGCAACACACCACGGTGGTGGTCCACCTCGATGTCGAGCAGCGTGCTGCTGTGCTGCATCTGGGTCCGCTGCTCACCGATTCCGAGCGTCGGTATCTGACCTGTGATGCCATCTGCGAGGTCTGGTTCGAACGTGCCGGGCAGGTCATTGGCTCGGGCCGATCGACGCGGGTGATCAACCGGCGGCTTCGTCGTGCCCTCGAGCATCGCCATCCCACGTGTGCGGTGCCCGGCTGCGGCGCCACCCGTGGTCTGCACGCCCATCACATCCGCCATTGGGAAGATGGCGGAGCAACCGAGTTGCACAACCTGGTGCTGGTCTGCCCCTATCACCATCGGCAGCACCATCGAGGGGTCATCACCATCACCGGACCCGCGCACACCCTGACCGTCACCGACAGCGAGGGACGACAACTCAGCCCGGGATCGCTCGCCCGTCCACCAACGAAACCCCCGCCGGCTGTGCCGCCCTATCGAGGGCCCACCGGTGAGCGCGCAGACTGGTGGTGGTACGACCCCTTCCAACCCCAACCACCACCAACAAACAACTGAGCGCCGGCCGCGTTCCACGAGCGGCAGAACCCGTTGTAGCGCAGAATATCTCTTGGCATCGTGTCGGGCGATGGGTCTGACCTTTCACCCGTCGAACTCGCCGTCGGCCGAGGCTCAGCGCGACCTCACGACGTATCTAGATCAAGCCACGTCGGCGGTCATCGGTCACGGCTCGAACCAATTGCTACGTGTTTCGCATCTGGTGGGCATCGAGGTCGCCAGTGCACTGCGCCGCCACGTCTTCCCCGCGCGCTGACACCCGGTGACGCTCAACGCCGCCTGTGCGTCGTTTGAAAGCAGCGGCTTCACACACAGAAGACCGACGCCGAGCACTCGGCATGCCAGATCGCGTCGGCGAACGCGTCGGCGATCTCGCGCCCCGTGATCGGAATTGGGTGATACGTCGAGCCGACGTGGCGGGCCTGAGCTTCAGCGATGCTGGCTTCGTCATAGATCGGGTTCTCGAAGGTGACCGTGAACGAGCGGATCGGCCGATCCATTTCCTGCTGCGCGAGTCCGAGGACCCGCATGAGTCGATGCCGCCACTCAGATACGACGCCACCTCAACATCGGCGACCGTCTTTGCCCCACCGCATCGCGCAGAGCCGCGCGGAATTCGTCGACGACCTCAGCCTCGCTTCGCGTGTTCCCCCGCATCTGCTCAGCGGTCGGGATCTCCCAATCCAGTACGGATAGATGCGAACCTCGCCATCTCTGGCGCCGCCAGCCTGAGTGGGCAACACGCCGGGCGTGGTGATCGAGTTGAGGGCCGGAGCGCGGAATGATGTGCGGCTGATGAGCTCGCCTATGGCAAGTTGTTCAAGGTAGGTCTTGGAGAGCGCGCATACACCCAGCTCGGCGAGGCCGAAGTTGCCCGCCGAACAAGACGTTCCGGGCATTCGGCCCAAT
This sequence comes from Mycobacterium sp. ITM-2016-00318, assembly GCF_002968285.2. Classification (NCBI taxonomy): domain Bacteria; kingdom Bacillati; phylum Actinomycetota; class Actinomycetes; order Mycobacteriales; family Mycobacteriaceae; genus Mycobacterium; species Mycobacterium sp. ITM-2016-00318. The sequence continues at coordinate 872,749 of NZ_CP134400.1, forward strand.
GGCCGTTTGCCGGCGAAGCACTTGGCCCGGCTCGTTGCCGAGTTGGTCGACGAGCATTTGGATCTTGTTCGCATTCCGGCTGCGGATGACGAGGCGCGCGGTGGGCTGCCCTACGATCCGCGGCTGATGGCGCTCCTGTTGTACGCCTACACCACCGGGGTGTGCTCGTCGCGAATGATTGAACGCAAATGCTTTGACGATGCCGCCTTTCGGTGGCTGACGGCCGGCGCGTCCCCGGGCTATAGAGCGATCGCCGATTTCCGCAAGCAGCACCTGTCTGCGCTCGGATACCTGTCCGTGCAGGCGTTGGCGTTGCGCCGGCCCGCGGGTGCGGTCTGCCCGGGCCGGCTCCCTCTCGACAGGACGAGAATCGCGAAGGAAAGGGCTCTCGTGGAGGAGGTCTCGGCCCTTCTGACCGGCGCCGAACGGGTCGATGAAGCCGAGGACGCAGCGTTCGGGACAAATCGTCATGTCGGCCAGCAGCCGCAGCGACTGCGGCGACGAGATATTTTGCTGGCCAGGATCTTCGAGACCAAGGCGTCGCTTGCAGCCGAGATCGGACCGGGCCGGGAGGTGGGCGTCCGGGCCGACATCCGCGACGAGAGGGATGAGGCAAGTGGCACGGCGGGGCACACTACCGCGAGACCGAAGGCGCGGCGCGCGGCGGTCGGTGCGCTGTTGCTGATGGTGGCGTTCGGAGGCGGATTCGCCGTCGCGATGCAAAAGACGGTTACGCTCTCCGTCGACGGCTCACCGATGACGGTCTCGACGATGAAGTCGCGAGTGGTGGACGTGGTGCGGGAAAACGGCTTCGCCGTCGACTACCACGACGAGCTGTATCCGGCCGCCGATCAACCGGCCCATCAGTCCGACACCATTGTGCTGAAACGGGCCCGGCCGTTGCAGGTGTCAGTGGACGGCGGGCAGAGCAAGCGGGCGTGGACGACGGCCTTGACGGTCGGCGAGGCCCTTGAGCAGCTGTCGATACATGACGCCGCTCCCGCCTTGGCATCTCGTTTCAGCCGAGTGCCATTGGCCGGCATGGATTTGTCGCTGGTCAGCGCGAAGAACGTGCATATCGTCGACGGCGGTGTGGCCAACGACCGGCGGCTGGCGGCGCCGAATGTGAGGCTCTTGCTAGCGGCGGCCGGTGCGCCGCTCGAGCAAGGCGACAAAGTGTTCCCGCCGGCGTCGACGTCGGTCACCGAGGGCATGAAGATCGTGGCCACCCGAATCCGGACGTTGACCGTCACCGCGCGGATCACGCTGCTGCCCCGGGCGTACCACGTCCGGGATCCGAAGATGAACGTAGGCCGCAATGTTGTGGAGAACTTAGGCACGAATGGAACCCAGGTTGTCACCTTCGCGGTGTCGACCGTCAACGGTGTCGAAGCCGCGCGGTCGCCGGTGAAGAACGAGATCGTGGCACCCGCGCGGCCCGCGGTGCTGCGCGTCGGTGCCAAGCCGGGCACTCGGGTGCCGCCGGTGCGCAACGGCGCGGCATGGGACGCGCTGAGCGCCTGCGAGTCCGGCGGCAATTGGGCGATCAACACCGGCAACGGATTCTACGGGGGCGTGCAGTTCAACCAGAGCACGTGGGAGCGCCACGGTGGACTGCGTTATGCGCCTCGAGCAGACCTGGCCACTCGGGAAGAGCAGATCGCAATCGCCGAGGTGACTCGGACAGTTCAGGGCTGGGGCGCCTGGCCGGTATGCAGCGTCAGAGCGGGGGTGCGCTGACCAACACACCCTCGCCGTCCGGGCCGGGTCAGTATCCCGCGCTGCTCACTTCGTGGGAGTGGGCCTCCCACATCACATGTGGGCCGCAGTGCGGCGCGCCGCCGGGATGTTTGGGTGCGGTTTGGCCGGAGTACCGTGTCACCGCCAGATTGATTGCGGCCCAGAAGAAGTGGACCGGACTCACCTTGCCGATGAACCGCGACCGGAACATCTCGAAAGACGCGCTTCATCTGCACCAGCGCCAGCCAGAAATTGTGCGCTTGATCGCCGTCATACGCGATGTGTTGTCGATCGGTGTCGAACGGAATCGCTTCGGGAATCTCGACCGCATGGTCCAGATCTCGGTGGACACACCCAGTTCGTCGAGCGCAGCCATGACGTTGCGGTAGAAATCACCCATTGGTCCCGGCTGCAAGGCCACGGCGCGCCTGTCCCCGCCGGTGGTGGTGACGATCAGTTGGTGGTCGATGAAGTCGAAATCGATCGAGAAGCCTCTGTCGCCGTGGGGTATCAAACCGTAGTCAGACCGCGTGCCGACACGTACAGCACAACGTTCCACCTGTGGCTCATCAGCGGTGTGTTCGCCAGTCGCACCTTCCCGACGACCTGCGTCATCAGGTGAAGGGTGTCGCGGGTTTCGACCCACTGGGCCACCGGAAGTCCAGGCCATACCAAAGCGGACTCGGACATGTGTACCTCTTCGTGGATCTGAGGCCCACAGGATCAACAGTGGTGCTCGCGACCATCACGATCACATTTCGCACCGCCGTTCCGGGGTTATCGCACCGCTGATGGTGATGGAATCGGTGACTAGAGGACGTCAGAGCAGGGCGGGATGACCAGATGACGCACGGCGGGTATGGGGGCGGCCAGCCCGACCCGTTCGGTTCGGACCCCTTCGGTGGTCCGCCGAGCACCCAGGGGTACATGCCGCCGCTCACCCCCGGCTCACCGCCTGTGACAGGGCGGGTCTTCCCGCCGTCTGGTCGGCCAAGCGGTGAGGTCAACAAGTTCGCGACGTTGTCGATCGTGTTCGCGTTCGTGTTCGCCCCTGTCGGCGCGGTACTGGGCCACATCGCACTCTCGCAGATCAAACGCAGCGGGCAACGCGGTCGTGAACGAGCGATAGTCGGCCTCACCATCTCGTACGTGATCATCGTGCTGGCGGTGATTGCGCTGGTGATCTGGCTTCTGACCGCCAACTCCTCCGAGTCACCTTCGTCGCCCGGTGAGACGACGGCGACGCCGAGGACGACACCACGCGCTTCGCCGCCACCCCCGCGCACCACGGTTTTCACGCCGCCCCCGGCCCAGCGGCCGACGGTCACCGTGGAGCAGCTGCGGGTAGGCGACTGCGCCGAGGTCCAGCAGACGCAGCCGGACCCCACCAGAGGGCCCGAAACGAACGTCATTCTCATTTTTCCGGTGCGCTGCGAGGTCCGCGACGGTGTATTTCGGGTAGACCAGATCTTGTCGACCAGTGCATGCCCTGGGCAGACACTGTTCAACAAGCAAGAAACGGTATTTGCATGCATCTCGGATTTCCGAGGCTGATGATGATGATGAGGTTGTGTTCACTGACTGGCCTTAGTCGCGTGTACCGCGGGCGCACGCTCGCGGGTCGCTGGCCTGCAGCGCGGGGTCGGCCAAGCCCGCCGCCGACGGGGGGCTCTGATGCAGCCCACCGGTAATCCGTTCGAGCCGCAGTCGGTGGATCCGTTCGGGACACCATACGCAGGCGCGTCCGCGCCACCGAGCGTGCCTCCGTTCGGGCACGGGCCTCGGATGGGTGCCCCCTACGGAGCACCGCCGTCGGCCGACTACAACACCTTCGCGGTGCTGTCGCCGATTTTCGCGGTGGTGGTACCGCCTGCCGGCGTGGTGCTGGGGCACCTGGCTTTGCCGCAGATCCGGCGCTCCGGCGAGCGGGGGCGCAAGGCTGCGATCGCCGGACTGGTGATCGGCTATCTGATGTGCCTGGTGCTGATCGCCGCCCTCATCTGGTGGTTGTCGAGTGATTCGGACTCCGGCGACGCGACCGCCGCGCCCTCGTCGAGCGCCCCTTATCAGGTGCCGCCGGCTCCGCCGCGACCCTCGACGGTGACCTCGGTGGCCCCGCCGCCCACCGTTCCGCGGATAAAGCTCGACCTCGCCACGGTGCCGATCGGCACCTGTGTGGAGATCCAGCTGCGCAACGACGAAGGCAACGACGCGTTGGATCTGTTCAAGGTCGACTGCGCGCACAAGGAAGGGGTGTACACCGTCACCACGCGGGTCCCCGCCAGCTACGAATGCCGTTCCGTCTACGTCGCCGCGCCGCCCGACCGCTCCTTCGCCCTGTGCCTGAACCCGTACTGATGCCGATGAACATCCTCGCAGCGACCACCCACCAGCGAAGGCGGGGGTGATCGACGTGGGTCAACCCAATCCGTTCGACTTCAGCGACTTCGGCCCGCCCTCCGGGAGTCCCACGCCGCCGCGAACCGGCGCGGATTCGCCATCGCCGCGGGGTGCCGACTTCTCCACCGGCTTCGATCCCTGGGCGAACCAGCCGAAGACACAGCCGCACGTGCGACGCCAGGACGCCTTCGGTCAGGCGAGCGAGCGGGACGCCTTCGGTGGGGCGATCACGGCGGGGACGTTGGCGACCGCCGGGCCACCGCTGAAGTGGTTCGGCGTGGCGCTGCTGATGGCCGCGGCTGGGGTGGTCCTGGCCCTCGTCAGCGCCACCGGCGGTGGCGGCGTGTTCGCGCCCGCGCTGGCGGGCTGGCTTCTGGCGGGGCCCCTCGCGATCGGCGCACTGGCGGTCTACACCCGGGTCGACACCCGCCGTCGCAGCGAGTCGATCTACTCGGCGCCGCGGTGGGCGTCGAGGTTGTACTGGGCGGTGCTGGTCGTGTGTCTGGTGGGCATCGCATTGGGTGCGTGGCAGATCGCTCTGTGGGCGGGCAGGCAGTAGATGTCTGTGTCACCGCGAATCCTACTGCAGGTCAAGCGTATTGGCCTGCTGGCACAGTTCTTCGCCGTCGCGCTGATGATCGCGGCGCTGGCCGGCTGGTCGATTCCGTCGGCGCACGCCGAGCCGGCCGGCGGCGGCGCGAAGCGCTTCGGCGCCTGCCTGGCCTCGCAGAAGGCCGGCGATCTGGTGCTGTTGTTCGACGAGTCGAGCAGCCTGCAGGGCACCGATCCGCAGGCAGCCCGGGTGCAGGCGGCGCGCTACCTGCTGCAGACGCTGGGCAGATACGCCGATCGGGTCGGTGCGAATCTCGACGTCGCCACCTCCGGGTTCTCCGAATCATATACGCGCGAACAGGATTGGACGAAGCTGACCGGGTCGACGGCTGACCAGGTGGGTGCGCAGCTGTCGAGCATCGCCACCAAGAACACCGGTATCGACACCGACTACTGGCTGGCGCTCGACGGGGCACGCCAGGAGTTGGCGTCGCGCGGGCAAGGGCCCAACGGCGGGCAGCGCTGCCAAGCGATCGCATGGTTCTCCGACGGCAAGATCGATTTCACGTCGCGGGCGACGTCCAAGCCCTACGCCGACGGGGTCACACTCGACAGCCCGAGCGGTGTCGCCGACACCACCAAACGGGCCGTGGAGTCGATCTGCCGGCCGGGCGGCGTCGCCGACCAGCTGCGCAGCAGCAACATCGTCATGCTGGGAATCGGTCTGGGCGCCAACAAGACACCCGGCGACTTCGACGTGATGTCGGCGATAAGCACCGCCCGCGGACTCAACGGCATGGCGTGCGGAGAGATCACTGATCCGATACCGGGTGACTTCTATCCCGTCTCCAACATCGACGACATGCTGTTCGGGTTCGACGCGCTCAACCCGGACCCCGGCACCACCGGGCAAGCCCCGGTCTGCCAGCTGCGGGTGTGCCCGGAGGCGCGGCACAACTTCACGTTGGACCGCTCGATCAAGTCGGTGGACATCCTCGGTTCCGGCGGAGTAGCCGGTGTGGTGCCCTATCTGATCTCGCCGTCGGGCAAGACGTTGGAACTGCCCAAGAAGGACGGCCGCAACACCGCCGACCTGGACGGCGTGCCGGTGACGTATGAGTGGCGATCCGATTCAGCGCAGACCATTTCGCTGCAGAACACCGGGGGCCCGCAGTGGCCGGGCCAATGGGCGGTCGTCTACGTCGACACCACCGGTCAGCACCCCGACGCCGTATCGCGGGTGAGCATCCACATCACCACCGACATCTTTCCGGCGCTTAGCAACGCCGACAAAACGCCGTGGCGCAGCGGGCAGGTGGTCAAGGCCTTGACGTTCGGTCTCGTCGACGGATCGGGCAAGCCCATGCAGCCGACCGTCCTCGCGGGGACCGCGACCATGTCGGCGGCGCTGGCGCCCGATGGCGCGGCGCCCATCCCGCTCCTGGACTCCGTGGCCAAAGCCGACATCGCCAACCCGGTCGACGCCGACCTGACGAAGGTCAATCCCGGGCAGGCGAAGCTGCGAATGTCGTTGGTGATCACCACCGCGCCGGCGACCGACCCATCAGGCGCGCAGATCGCGCCCGGCACCCAGCTGTCACCCCAGGACGTCGAGGTCCCCGTGCAGATCCTGCCCAAGCTCGGCCTGCCGGCGCCGGGCGAGCGGATCGATTTCGGCACCGTGCAAGCGGCCAAGGGCGCGACCGCGTCGCTCAACATCACCGGCCCGGGCTGCGCCTGGATCGCCGACACGGATGGCGCCAAGGTGGCGGCCGCGCCCGATGACATCGGCACCGCGCGGCTGTCCTCCACCACGAACTCCGCGCAGACCTGTGCGAAGGTGCAGGCCGGCCAGACCGGGAAGCTGTCGGTGACGCTGCGCACCGACCGCGACGGACAAGGCGGGCTGACCGGAACGGTGCCGATACATGTTGCGGCGCTTGACAACCCGGGCGATGCACAGGTCGTCGACGTTCCGTTCGTCGCGTCACTGATCAAGCCGTTGAACACCACCAACTTCGTGCTGGTGTTCCTGGCCGCGCTCCTGCTGGGCCCGGGGATCCCGCTGGCCCTGCTGTACGCGGCGAAGTGGTGGGTCAGCAAGATCCCCGACACGCCGATGCTGGCCGACCGGTTCCCGGTCGAGGTGAACGACGATGTGGTACTGCGCGACGGGGAACCGTTCACGCTGGCCGACACCGACCTGATCCGGCCCGTGCCCGGCCTGGCCGGGGGCGCTCGCAAAGTCTCGGTGCAGGGTGTCACGCTGAGCACGACCGTCGGCCGCAGCCCGTTCGGCCCCGGCTATGTGACCGTCGACGCCGACGGTCTGGTCAGTGTGGGTTCGGCGCTGCCTGCAACCGACCGCAGCGGACTGCGCGCCGTGCTGCCGCTGGCCGTGCACAACAAGTGGGTGGTCCTGCACGATCCCAGCGGACCGGCGAACGTCGCCGATGTGCTGCTGCTGGTCGGCGGACGCACCGACACCGCGGCGCGTGAGCGGCTCTACGAAGACGTCGGCCGTCGACTGCCCGAGCTGCTCAACGGGCTGCGGTTGCGGGCGGTTGAAGCCGGGCTCGCGGTTTCGGATGACGAAGCGCGACAAGCGGTTTCGCCGTTCGGCGAACCCGCGAAGGGTGCGTCGGCGGCCCATGACCCAGATCCATTCGACCCGTTCAGGGAAGGAAACTGAATGCGACGATTCCTCATAGTGGGATGCGGTGGTTCCGGCGGTGCCACGCTGGCGTTCATCATGGACCAGCTGCGCTCCGAACTGCACTCCGCGGGCATCGAAACACTCCTGGGCGGTTGGCAATTCGTTCAGATCGACGTGCCAAGCGCGCCGGAGACCGGTCCTGAGGGACTGGCCAACGTTCCCGAGCAGGGCGGCACCTACATCGGCTGTGGACCGCAGGGCAGTAGCTACGCGATCCTCGACGGGGCCTTGTCGCAGCGGGTGGCCGCCGAATCGGCGTTGGACACCATCGCCACCTGGGCGCCCCGCAACCCGCAGGAGGTGTCGATCCCGATCTCGGCGGGCGCCGGCCAGTACCGGGCCATCGGGCGGATGATCACGCTGAGCAAGGCCACCGAGATCCACACCCGCCTGCAGGCCGCGTGGGATGCGCTCTTCCGGGTCGACACGATCTCGCAGATGTCCACCGTCGATGTGCCGGGCATGGGGAAATTCGACCCCAACGAACCGCCGCTGGTCCTGGTGGTGTCGTCGATGGCCGGCGGCGCGGGGGCGTCTATGGCGCTGGACGTGTGTCGGCTGCTGACCCTGGTATCGGGCCTTGACCCGAAACTGATGGGCGTCTTCATGGTGACGCCCGACATCTTCGATTCGCTGCCGCAGAGTTCCATCGTCGGGGTGCGCGCCAACTCGCTGGCCATGCTGGGAGAGATCGTGGCCAGTCAGGCGGGCTCGGCGCGCGAACACGATGTGCGGCTGATGCGGGCGCTGGGCCACCAGCACGGCGAAGGGGAGCTGATCCCGTTCGCGCGGGTGTTCCCGGTGGGCCGCTTCATCGGCGCGGATCGCACGCTGTTCGGAGACGGTTCGCAGTGGGCCGTCTATCGGGGACTGGCGCGGGGCCTCGCCGGACTGATGATGAGCGGCGCGGCCAGTGACCAGTTTGTCTCCTACGACCTGGGCAACACGGCGTCGCCGGAGGGCGACCGCGACCTGCTGGGCTGGGGCATCTCCGCGTGGGACGTATTGCCATGGGGCACATACGGGTTCGCCAGTTTGAGCATGGGTCGCGACCGCTACGCCGAGTACTCCGCGCAACGGCTGGCGCGCAGCTGCGTAGACAAACTGCTGTTCGGGCATCTGCAGGCCGGCAACCCGGCGTCGAGCACCGAGCAACTCGACTCGCTCCTGAGCAGCCAGTGGCAGGCGCATTGCGGCGAGTTGGAACTGCCGGCGAACCCCGGCGACGAGCAGACCCGCACGGGCATTCTCGGCCGCTGGATAGGCTCCGACGCCTTCGCCGCCGAGTCGGTGGCCGCCACCGTCAACGGGCTCATCGACCGGCAGCTGCGAGGGTATCTGCCCAACCCCGAGGGCATGACCGCAGAGCAGTGGGTTCCGATCTTCCGTCAGGCTCTTCGCAACCGGGGCAGCGAACTCCTGCGGGCATGCGACGACGCGGCCTACGCAATGGCGTTCAACTGGCACCGAGAGTTCGCCGGGCGGGTCGAACAGATGGTGGGCGAGACGATCGCCACGATGGGCCTGCCGTATGCCCGGGAACTGGTCGACCGGTTGCGCCGCCACATCGACGACGTGCTGGCCCCCGGGATGGCGCAGCTCGGGACGATGGGGCCGTCCGACATCGTCGCGGTGCCGCCGCAAGTGGATGCGGCGCTGCGCTCCATGCGCGGGGTGATGACCAACGCCGATCAGGTCCTGGCAACGGCGCTGGACGGGTTCCGCGCGGGCGTGCGACGCCAACTGTTCGCCGACGCCGCCGCGCGAATCGCAGACGTGATGCGGGTCGTGGGCGCGGAGATGTTGCGGCCACTGCGCGAAGCGCTGGGCGAAGCCATGGTGCTACTGGAGCAGGCGCGCGCGGAACCGCCCACCGATGTCGGGCTTGCGCGGCTGACCACCGATCAGTACGCGGCCTGGCCCGCCGATGCCGACGAGCTGGTGCCCGCGCGGTTCGCTGAGGCCAACAACGAAGTGCTGCTGATCAGCTCGGCCGCCTTCCAGGGCCGCTACGAGCTCGACCTGCCCAAGGCCGTGGCAGGCGCCCACGCATTGGTGCCGCTGCGCACCGCAATCGACGACGGGACGACCCAGGTGATCCTGGGGCAGTGGCGCACCACCGGCGGGGTGTCCGCACCCGGCGGTCTCATCGAACGCACCGCAACGTGGGTGACGCGCGCCTTGGGCACCGACCCCGAGACGCGTCGGCCCCGGGTGCCGTCGATGGCGCAGTTCGATGTGCACACCCGCCCAGCAGAGCTGCTGAGGCGGGCCCGACTTTTTGTGCGCAGGCCGGGGGAATCGTTCGACGAGTTCTGCAAGGTTTCACTGCGCGACTTCGTGCAGGGCGCGGGCGCGGCGGAATCGGAATTGGTCACGCGCCGCCGAGACATCACCACGAAGTTCGCCGAGGCGCTGTCGCTGGCCCGCCCGCTGGCCAGCGTGAATGACGAAGCGCTGCAGCGAGTGCATCCCGGGCAGCAGACGGAGTACCGCTACAAGTTCTCCGAGGTGCCGTTCGCCGGCCAGCCCGTTGCCGACGCGCTGTTTGACGTGCTGCGCACCAACCCGCGTATCGACCAGGCCACCAAGGACAACTACCACCGGTCGCTGTCGGATGAGGACAGCGTGACACGGGTGGACATCTTCGGGTCCTATCCCAACTACTCGCCGCTGGCGTTCGACTCGGTGCTCAAGCCCGCTGCCCAGCAGTGGGCCCGGATCGCCGGACCAGGCCGCGGGACGTTCTGGCGCTATCGTCGCGCGCGACCCTTGCCTGCGTCACTGCCGATGACCGACGACGAGCGCCGCGCCATGACGGCGGGATGGTTCCTAGGCCAGATCGTCGGGCGGATTCACATCCCGGAGCCGCCCTACACCGACCCGGTGCGCATCTACGACGCCGATGTGGGGCACTGGTTGAACTTCCCCAGCCCGCTGCTGACACCGCCGTCGGCCTTCATCGCCACCTATGACTGGCTGCCTGCGGTGCTGGAGAGCATCCTGCTCGCCATCGCCCAGTCCCACGAGCCGCCGGTGATGCACACACTGCGGCCCTACGGCGTGCTGCGGGAACTCTACGACGCACATTCGCAGGACCCGGCCAGCGGCATCGTCGAGTTGTCGGCCAGCGACGTGCTGCGCGAGTTCCTTGTCGGCAACGCTGCGGTGCCGGGCGCGACAACGCGGATCGAGACGATCGCCGCGGCCCGAAGCCCCGAGGAGCGCGCCGCCGCCGCCGAGGAGTGGCTGACCAATGTGCGCGACGTCGCGGCGCAGTATCTGCCGGGGGACATGCCCGGCGCGGCGCCCGGCGGAGTGTTCACCTCGATCCCGACACGGTCGACGGCGTCGAAGACGCCGATCTTCCGCGATCTCGCTCCTGACGTGTTCTGGGCGACGGAAGCCCTCACCCGGTTGTTGCAGCGCGAGGCTGCAGGGCTGGCGCGGGGCGCGGCGACCGCCGGGACCGGCTACGGCGACGACGGTCCCCTGGTGATCCCGGAGGGCGGGACGTTCTAGTCATGTCGATGCCGAGCACTTCGCAGGCGCTGACGGTGTTGGTCGCTCCGCACGCCCGGACAGAGGAGATCTTCGCCGTCCTGGCCGACTATTCCGCTGTCGGACTGCTCGCCGCGTTCACGTGGGTCGACGCCGCGGACATCGGTGGCGCGTCCACCCCGGCCAGCGTGCTGCGCGACGGTCGCGCCGAATCGGCGGTGTTGCAGCAGTTGCTCACCGCCAAGCGCTACCAGCGGATCCGGGTGGTGGTCTTGGTGCCCGCGGATGCGCCGTCGACCGAGCGGGTGCCCCTGGTGGCCGAGCAGACGGTGGAGCAGATCGTACGAAGCAGTTCGATGGGTGCGCGTATCAGCCTGCTGCGTGTCCTGCTGACCCGGGGGGACGACGCAGCGGCGGAACCGTATTCGACGATGGTGCTGGAGGGATGGCACAACCTGCTTGTCGCCCCGGAGGATTCGGCGGGACCCGGCCTGGGTGCAATGCCGAGCGGCCCGATCACCGACCCGCTCGAGTTTGCGCAACGCACCGCACCGGTGATCGCCGGGATAGCCGGACTGTGGGCAGAATTGGAGCAGACACCGTTCGACACGTTGGAGATCTTGCCCGGGCAGACGGTGCGCGCGGTGCGGGCGTTCTACCGCCGGCTGGACAGCAGCGAGGTCGAGGAGCGCCTGCGCGCCCAGCTGTTCGACCCTGCCGGACGCCTTCCGCTACCCCGCGGCGGTGAGGTGCCCGTCGTCTATGTGGAGGACGTTGCGGCGGCCACCCAGACCATGGCGAGGGGGCTGTGGACCAAGCACCGAGACCTGCTCCGCGGGCCCCGACTCTCTGTGAGTGCTTCTGGCGCCCAAGCCATTTCGATCTGGGCAGCCCTGAAGATGTTCTTGAAGTTCATGGGCGCCGCGCTGCGGCAGGCGCCGGGGGCATGGTGGTCGGCGGTTACGGGTTCGGTGTCGTCGGTGCTGGCCAGCACGGTGCAGGGCACGGTGTTCGGCGGGAGGGATTCCGCTTTCGCGGTGGTCACCAACACCGAGGTGGCCAACTGGCAGCACCTGGGGGCAAGCGCGGACACGCTGAACACCGCGCTGGGCGGAGCGCCGCCGCAACATCTTGCACAGCGGGACCTCAGCGCGCTGTGGATGGATTTCATCGCCGGGGCGCTGACCCTGGCCGACGGGGGGCGTCGCGCCGCGGGGTTGGATCCGGTGCCGGTGGGTTCCGGCGTCGGGGTGCTCGCCGTCGCCTCCGACGTGGTTCCCAGTGCCGCTGAATCGTTTTCGTCCATTCCCACGTCGCTGTCCGCAGTCATCGGGGTCAGCTCGGTGGAACCGGTCGATGTGCTCGGCGTCGCCGGCCTACGGGAACGGCTGCAACGCGCCTACTCCGATCCCGCGGCCGGCGTCGAGGCGCGTACTGCGGGGACCGATTTAGAAGGCTGGCAACGGCTCGTGTCGAAAAGCTACGCCTGGCAGGTGGGTTCCATCCTGGCGGACTTCTTACACCGCGCCCGCGGCGAGGTCGCCCGCCTGGTGGGCGAGATCCAACAGGCCACCAACCGGGTGTCGGCCGACGAGCGACTGCAGGCGCGCCAGCGGGCGATCGGCGTCATCCTAAAAACCTTCTTCTGGGCACTGGTTCTGATACTCGTCGTTCTCGCCGGGAGCGCCGCCGCCGGCTGGGTCCGCTGGCCGTTCGCGCTGTGGACGGGCGGGGTGATGCTCGGCCTGTACATCCTGGCGTCGCTGGCGTTGTTCCTCTTCTCGCAACGAGATCTTTTCGCGGAGACGCACTTACGACAATCTCAGCTGGGCGAGCTGGAGACGATGCAGGCCAATCTGCGCACGGCGCTCCAGGACGTCAGCCGGCTGTCCACCGCGTACGGACAGCTGTTGTCGTGGTGCCGGGTGCTTGGGGCGGTGCTCCGGGCGCCGTTCGGGCCGGCGCCGGCGGCGCGGCCCTCACCCGGCCAGCTCTTCGACGGCCTGCCGCGCTCGACCCGACTAGGTGTCGCCGACCCGGACGCGCTGCAGGCAGGTGACGCCGCGCATGCGATTCAGCGGCGCCTCTACGCATTGGGCTGGCTGACCCAGCCGTGGCGGGACATGATCAGCGAGGTGGCAGCGCGGCTGCGTGAGGAACCTGAGATGCTGTTCCGGATGCCGGGGATCGGCACGCAATCCGGGCTCGATCAGTGGTCGTCTGCGGTCGCGTCGGGGCAGGTTCAGCCCACCGGCGCCGACGCGCTGTGGGGGCGGGTCGAGCAGATGTTCGCCGAGGGGGACGGCGAAGTCGCCGATGCGCTCACAGGCACGGTGCTGATACCGGGTGAGGACCGGCAGGTGCCTGCCCGGCAATTCGGCGCGGGCATCACGGAGCAGGGCGACGGGCGGGCCGCCCCCTTCGACGCGTCGCTGTTCACCCACGCCGCAATGACAGCGGGCCGCTCGAGCGTTACGGTCGACGAGACGACGGTCGAGCGCGCCGGGTTGGGGTATCGCGCCGCGGTGGTGCAGGCCAGTGATGGGTTGCCGCCCTACGACTTTGCGCTGTTCGCGCCTCGCTTCGACGTGGCAGCGGCCGGCGAAGAGGACGCGACGTCGCTGGGCGGGCGGGAGCGCCGCGACGTCCCGCCCCGTCAGGACATGGTGTTCTAGCGATGCCCGACCCGCAGTACATCGACGCGACCGACGATCCGCGACTGCCTGCGCTGATCGCGTGGCGCCAGCGGCTCATCGACGCCGGTGCGGTGTCGCGCACGAGCTTCAAGGAAGCCCATCTGCGTCTGGTGCTGCGCTCGGGCCGCACCGACGTCACGCAGATCCGGGCCATGCTGCCGCCCTCGGTGGCCGAGCACGCCGAGGACATGGCCAGGTTGCTGGCCGAACTCGAAAACCGAAGCAGCACTGTCGAACCGGGCCGCACCCGGGCGGATGTCGTCGCCGCCGACGCCCCTCGGACCGATGCCATTGACGTGGAACTCCACTATCGGGCAGGCGATTTCGCGCCGTTCCGATTGGGTGAACAGGTGGGTTACCCGCACCCCATCGGGCTGCGGCGGCGGCGCGACGAAGGCCAGTCCGGTGCCCTGGAGTTGAACTGGCCGCCGTACCCGCCTGCCGGCGATGGCTCTGACACCGTCGTCATCTACCGGGTCGTCAGCGACGAGGACGACCCGCCGTACTCACCGGACCGGGCGTATCTCGTCGACGCCACCACCGCCACGTCGGCGCTGGACGACCGGCCGCCGCGCGGCGCGGTGCGCCACTACCAGGTGTGGGTCAACAGCGGACCGACCCGTGGCCAGGCGCTGGCCGCTCAGCCGGTCAAACACGCCGAGGCTGCGCTGGTGAGCCCGGTGCGCGACTTCGCGATCCGGGAGGACAGCGGCCAGGTCATCGGCCGGTGGAACGTCCCGTCGGCGGTGAGCGAGGTGTTCGTCTATCGCATACCGGCGCAGGAGTCAGGACGCGAGGGACTGGAGCACCGCATCCTGAGGGACAGCGACACCCGCCGCGGGTTCGTCGACACCGAGGCGTCGCGTGGGCAGCGCTACATCTACCGGGTGCGCTGCGCGGTCACCGTCGGCGGCGTCATGCGGTTGTCGGAGGCCACCGAAGCCACCGTCGAAGTGTCGGCGGTGCTGGCGCCGGTCACCGATCTGTCGTTGGGCGCCCACAGCCCTGACGGGTCGCGCTTCGAGCTGACGTGGACGTCGCCGCCGACCGGCGCAGTGGCCATCTACCGCAGCCAGACCGCGCCAAGCGCCGGCGCAGAAACCGTTGAGTTGCCCGAAGCCGCGCTCGAGCAGATCGGGCTGCACCCGGTCCAGCGGTTGACGCAACCGGTGTCGCAGCGCCACGACGAGCACGGCCGGCACCGTGCGGTGATGTCGGGGGTGTCGTGGCCGGAGCGCTGGAGCCGCGCCTATTTCACCCCGGTGACCGTGCTGGCCGGGCGCGCGCTGCTGGGCACCACCGTGTCCTCGGTGCGCACGGGGATCATCCGTGACGTCAATCTGGCCGAGTACTGCAACAAGCAGGTGCTGACCTTCGACTGGCCTGCCGGTGCGGCGGCGGTGGTCACGCATCTGGCCCCCAAGGGGCACGATCCGCGAAACGGATTGACCGGCAAGTCGTTTGAGATCTCTCTCGAGGAGTACGAGAAGTACGGTGGTATGCAGCTTTCCCGGCAGGAGTTGCCTGCCGCCGGGTGCTCGCTGCACCTGGCCCCGGTGGCCTTTTCGGCGGGGCGCCGCGTCGTCGGCGCGATTCGTAGCGTGGAGTACGCCGGGCTGCTGCGTCTGCAGTACGCGGTGCGGATCGCCCGCGACCCCGACGGCTGGCCCACCTCCGCCACGCTCGCGTTGCGATCGCAGTACGAGCTTCCCGGCTCTCCGGCGTTCGTCTTGATCAACAATCCGCAACGCATCCCGCTGTCGATGCACGACGGGCAAGCCGTCGACGCGGCCCCTGTCAACGAACACGGTCAGATCATCGGGGAGGCGTCGAAGGAACTGCGGTGGTCGGCGCTGACCACGCACGGCGTCGGCGAGATGTGGACGGCGAATGTGCATGGCCTGCACGGCTGGATCCGACTGTTCGTGAACACCCCTTCGCCGGCGCGACTGCGGACGATCGCGCTGCTGGACCCGCCGGTCGAGAATCTACGGCTCTCCGCGGTGGCGCCATGAACACCCGCTACGGCCAGCTGGCTTACACGTCGTTCGACGCGCCCGGCTCCGCAGGCGGCTGGCAGATCAAGCAGGTCGCCGGCGCGTTGAGCGCCGCAGAAACGCAAACCCTGCTTGCCGGGATGCGTACCGCGTTCGATGCCGTCGAACCGCTGCCCGCCTACCCGACACCCGAACAGCACGAGCGGGGTCCGCGGCGGCTGGCCTATCGACGCATCGACGCCCGCACGGCCGCCTACTGGCATACGGTTCCGGCCGGATCGGACAGCACCGGCCGGCCCGGCAACGTGTTCGCCCACGCGGTGCTGGACCGCACTGCGGAGGCCGAGCCAGAGCACCGGCCGATTCTGTGGTGGCGGTCACCGCGATGGGTGTGTCCGTACGGGGCGGCCGCGGTGGCGCGCGCCGTCTTGCCCGACGAGGTGCCCGGCCCGGCGGCGGCGGTGACCAAGGACAGTGTGCTGAGCTTCGTACTGGACACCAGCACATGGCGGCTGGCCACATTGTTCGGCCTGCTGGACGCGGTCGCCGCCGCGCTCGACGGCGGCCCGCCGGTGGTGCTGGGGGTCGAGTCCACCGACGCCGCCGCTCAGTGGATCGGCCTGGTGAGTTTCCTGATGTCGCCCGGCACAGCCGCGCGCCTGAACTTCTCCACCTTCGATCGCGCCGACCAGTTGGCCGCGGCGCTGCAGGGCAAGCAGCACCTGACCGCGGTGCCGGTCGTCGACGTGACCGCGGTTCCGGCCGGGGTTGTGGTGATCGATGAGACCGCGACCTTGTCGTTGGGCGAGCTCGGAGGAGAACCACATCGCACCTCGGCCGGGCAGCCCATTGCGGTGACGCCGTGGTCGGCGATGGCGCAGGTGGTGCTGCTCGAGCCGGGCTCGGCGCGCGCCGTGCTCGACGACATCGACCGCTACGCCACGCAGGTGGAGGACACCGCGCTGCCACCCGCCTGGCCGATGGCGATGGCGGTGGCGAGCGCCGGGAATTACGCCGACGCCCACACCGAAGCCCGCAGCGTCATCGCGGCGCATACCCCTCGCGGGGTGGATCCCGGCTCGGCGGTCGGTGCCACCATTTCAGGAGTCATGACACAGTTGGTCGGCACGAGGACCGCCGATGCCTGGGAGGCGGTGCAGCACGCACCTGCCGGTCTGGCGGCAGAGCATGCCGACGTGACGTACGCGTGCCGCGCCATCACAGATGCCACCTGGTTGAGTCAGTTGGGCCCGATCCCCCTGGGCCCGAGGCAATTTGATCGCAGCTCACTGCCGGCCCAGCTGTCCGACGCGATCGGGCCGGCGCTGGAGCAGGCGCGTGGCGTCGGCCCCGAGCAGGTGCTGCGGCTGGTCGATTTCTTGATGCGCGCCGGTGTGGACGACGAACGGCTGTCGGCGGCGCTGATCCGTGACGTGGTGCCAGCCCTGACCGACCCGCATTCCGGTCCACGGCTGGTCCATCGGCTCGGGCAGCGCATCGGCACGCAGGCTCGGCTGGCGCTGGCCGCCGAATCGCTGAAGGGCACCCCCGGGTGCACTCAGCTGGACGAAGACGTGCTCGGTTGGCTCGCCGAGAACATCGCCGCGCCTGCTCCATCGGAGCTGGCGCATGCCTGCCCGTGGGATGCAGCGTGGACTCGTGCGGCGCTGCGCGGCGCGCGCGCCCAACACGCGGGGGTCGCCGACACCGCCGACCGCTGGCTCTTGCTGTGGTGGCTGCGGATCTGTGGATCACCGCGCTTTGAACAGATGGCCGCCGCAGAAGCGTGGGAACCGGCAGCGCTGCTGGCGGCCGCCGGTGGCGCCCCGCCCGGCCTGTCCGCGCTGCCGACCCTGGTGGGCGCACCGGACTCGGAGGCACTGACGGAGTTGGCCTCTGCAGTGACGGAGGCCAACGCGGACGAAACCGCTGTGGCGTGCGCGGCGGTGCGGCTGCTTGAACCGCGGATGTGGGTGGAGGAAGGCCGAATTGAGACGTATTTGGCCACCTGCAGCGCACACTGGGACGCCGCGCTTTCGGTCGCGCACGACCGGTTGCATCCGGACTTCACGGTACGCCTGTTGACGTTGGCGGTGCTGGCGGCCATCACGGGTCTGCCGTACCCGACGGGATGTGCGGCGCTGGCCGCGGACCCGGCGCTCGGCGCGCAGGCGGTCGGGCACGTGGTGGCGTTGACCGAGCATCACGTCGTCTTCGCACCGGCGGTGCTGGCCGCCGCTCTCGTGCGTTCCGCGCCCGACGAGAAGTCAGCGACGTCGGCCGGCGGCGTCGACGCTCTGTTGGGGCGAGCCGCCCGACAGCTCGCCGCCACAAAGGTCTTCACCGACCCGGAGATCGACGACACTGCAGTATTGATGGCGAAGATGTCGGGCGCTGAACCGGACAGCTCATCACTGCGCCGAAACCGAAAGCTGGTGGCCAAGCTGCTGGCGCACCGCACGCAGGCGCAGCCGTCACTGGCGGCCCGGACGACAGAGCGTCGCTGATGCCCATCTACGTTGTGGGCGAGCGCAATCAGCGTGTGAGCATTCCGAATGAGGCGCTGGCGGTGTCGATCACCGGTTCGGTTGCCGAAGCCGAATTGGATGTACGCGGCAGTGCACAGCAGCTTGTGGTGCGCCCGACCGCGCATCGCGCGGTGTTGCCGCAGATCGCCGGCGAGGTGACTGTCGGTGTGCGACCGGTCGGCACAGCGAGATTCGGCCCCGGAACCGTCGTTCATCTCGAGATCGCGCATGACGACCCCATCGAGGTCGATCCGGTACAGGTGCTCTTCGACCCGGTCGACGTCAGCGGCGAGTCGGGCGTGGTGTTCGCCGCGTTGCGGCCGCAGGGATCTCACGTCGAGGTGGGCGTCATCGCGGTGGCCGATGTGCCGCTGAGCCCGTTGGGGTCGGCGGCGCGCAGTTCCGCGCGACAGCTCATCGGTCGCACGCCGTCGCGGTCCGACGAGTCGGTTGTGGTGGCCCTGGACGTGTCGGCGTCGATGCGGCCGTGGTTCGCCGACGGCAGCGCCGCCGCGGTCACCGACATCGTCGTCGGCGTCGCCGCGGCGGCAGGTATTCGCAATGTGTCGTCGGTGTTCGTCGGGGCGGAGGTCACGCCGATGGTTGCCGGCGGGTCCGATGCGCGCGGCCCCGACGGCGTGGGCCTGGCCGACGCGGTGCGGAAGGCGCGGCCGCGGTGGTGTGCCGGTGCGCGCTGGTCGCTGCTGACGCCTGGCCGCACCATCGCCTGCGCCGACTTTCCGAGTGCGGCTGTCCAGCAACGCTTTCCGGTAATCATCTTGTCCAATGACCGCCGGTTCGACGCTGCCGGGGCGCGGCTGCCTGCACCGCAGCAGGGCCACGACGCGTCGGCCGAATTGCTGGTGCACCCGCAGGTGCTGGACCGCATCACCGCCTTTCTCGTGGGGGCGCTGACGTGACGAAGTGCCCGCGCTGCTTTTCGGTGCTGAACTCCGAGCAGCACTTGTGGATGGTGCCCCCACGAGCCGGGACCGCCCGCTATTTCGACGAGGTCGGATCGGCGTTCAATGGCGCACCCGTCGAGAGCGGGCCGTTCTACAAGTGGGATCGGCCTGCGGGCTACCGCGGGCCGCCACCGCCGGCGGCCGACGCCAGCCGGGCGCTGCAAGGCCCGGTGGTGGAGGTGTGCCCGGTGTGTCACTACCCGTTGCCGGAGGGATGGCACGACGGTCATGCGGTGTGCATCGCCATGGCAGGCGCTCGCGCCACCGGCAAGAGCCTCTACATCGCCGTGCTGGTGAAACAACTCCAGCTGCTGTGCGAAAACCTTGGATTCTCAATGGAACCCGCGACCCGAGCCACCGCCACGGCGTATTCCACGCACTATGAGACGCCGCTGTTCGTGCAGCGCGGACTCATCCCGCCCACGCCGACCGTGCACACGCAGGCGTCGCTGCAGCGGGAGCCCCTGATTTTCAGCATCGGCATCTGGCATGACGTCCGGCGCTACCTGGTGCTGCGTGACGTGGCCGGCGAGGACCTGGAGACCGGGGACCTGAGCGCGCCGCCGTTTCGGTTCTTCGTCAACGCCGACGCCGTTTTCTTCATGTTCGATCCGCTGCGGGTCAAGTCGATTCGGGACCAGCTGCAAGATCTGCTGCCCGCCCAGACGGTCAGCGGGGGCGAGCCGCGCAGTGTGCTGAACAACGTGCTGCTGGCGATCGGGCACGGCCAGCCGAGGCTGGCGGTGATCCTGTCGAAATTCGATGCGCTGCGGATACTGCGCGATGTGCAGGGATCGGAGTGGAGCCTGATCATGTCCAACGCCGGAGCGGCGTACCTTCGCGACACGTCCGATTGGCCGTATTACGACGAGGCCGGCGGCCAGCTGCTCCACGAAGAAGTGCGCAGCCTGCTGACGCGGTTGAATGCGGGGACGATGGTGGCAGCCGTCGAAAACCCGTCCACCGGAAAGCGGTTGACGAACCGGTACTTCGTGGTGTCCTCACTCGGGCAGCCGCCCAGCGGCAGCCGCCTGCACCCGCGCGGTATCGCCCCGTTCCGCTGCGCGGACCCCGTGCGTTGGATCACGTCAGGGTTCGGGGTGTTGTGAGCTGTGTCGGCGCGAGGGAGTCGAGGAGGTCGGGAATGACGCATGGCGGCTACCGCGGGGAACCGACCGCGTCGTCGAGGGCAGATCCGTTCGGTGCTGATCCGTTTGATCCCTTCACCGGCGGTGCCACCGGCGCCCCGGAAACGCCGGCACCACAGCAGCAGGAAACCCATACGCTCGCCACGTTATCGGTGGTGTTTGCGTTCGTGTTCGCTCCCGCTGGGGTGGTCCTCGGCCATCTCGCGTTGTCGCAGATTCACCAGACCGGACAACGCGGGCGGGACCGGGCGTTGGTCGGGGTCACGTTGTCGTATGTGTTCATCACGGTGGCGGTGGTGGCACTGATCGTGTCGGCCGCCGGCGTCCCCGTCCGGTAACCGGCGGCCGCCCGGCCCGGACCGCTAATGTCGAGGTGAGGTGCGCTGCAGATGAACGACGGCAGGTATGGTGGCTCGGTTGGCCGCGACGACGATGAGTTGTTCGGCGCCGATCCCTATCCGGAGCCTCCAGTAATATCGGCCCCGCCACCGCCGCCTCGTCAGGAGACGAACACGTTCGCCACCCTGTCGGTGGTGTTCGCGTTCGTATTCGCACCCGTGGGCGCGGTGCTGGGTCATCTCGGGCTGTCACAGATCCGGCGCACCGGGCAACGCGGCCACGACCGCGCGCTGATCGGGCTGACGCTGTCGTATGCGTTCATCGTCATCGCGATCGTCACGGTGGTCGCCTGGGCCGTGGTGCGCACAGGACCGGGGCCCCCCTCGACGGTCGCGTCGCCCCCTGCTCGTGCGACGAGTCCCGCCACACCGGACGAGCGCCTCGTCAAGGCCGCCCAGTTGCCGCAGCTGTTGCTGAGCATCGACGAGGTCAAGCAGGCGGTCAACGCGCCCGCTCTTGCCGAGGTCGAGGAGGGGTCAGGTCTGAGCGGTGACAAGGGCATCAATGTCACGCCGCGCGAGTGCCTGAGCGCGTTGTTCGGTGGGGGCGCATCGGCATATGAGCGCAGCTCCTCTCGCGCCGCCTTCACGCGGGCGCTGTCCGGTGACGGTCAAAGCGGCATGATCCTGCTGAACGAGGCCGCATCGACGTTTGAAAGTACCGCCGCGGCAACCAATCTCGTGTCACGTACGGTTGGCGAGTGGCGCAGCTGCGCGGGCAAGTCGGTGACGCTGATCGTCGACGGCAACCCGCTCGTCCTCGACGTTGGGGAACCGACGCAAAACGGCACGGTCATGATGTTGCGAAACACACTGCGCGGGAGCAAATCCGGTTTCAGTACTGACCGGGTCATCACATCCGAAGCCAATGTGGCCATCGACCTGGACGCGCAGGGCTTCGACCTCGGTGACAGCCTGCAGACGATAGCGAACCGCATCGTGGACAGGGTGCCCAGCTGAGCCTCGGTGGGTGGACGCTTACCGGGCCCACGGCGGCGGCGTGGTCACCACGTGCACGCGACGCCGGTTACTCAGGGCGACGATCAGCCATATCCATCCCCAGCCACCGCAGGCCCAGAAGGTCAGCAGCGTTAACACGGCGTGCAGTGCGTGGTTGGGTCCGGTGATCACCACGCTGGTCTGCACGGGCAACGGCTGCGGTGCGAGCGGGGCCACCGGCTGTGGCGGGGCGGCGCGATGGTGGGCCGTCCACACGCGGCCGTCGAAGTAACGCTGTCCAGGTCCACCGCTCCGGTTGGGATACCAACCGGCAGGCGGCAGCGAACTCATCTGCGCACCTCCTATCACCGCACATTGCGCTCAAGCCAACTGAGTCGACCACTACAACGCTAATGGGTATCGAACAGCGAGCCTCGCGTGGTAGGGCCCCTTTGCGGGTGACGCTGTCTACCGAGCCGCCGGTCGGTGAGCGTCGTTAAAACGCCACGACCAACGCGGCTCACCTCATGGAAAACAGCTCTTGCATCACGGCGCTTACGTCGGCCGGGTTGGCATACCCACCATGACGATCTCGACCGAACGCCCCGCCACACCGTCGATGAACGACCACCGATTGGGTAGGAAGCGTCCAAATCTATGAGCAGCAATACGCCAGCCCTTAGGCAGCGTCCAGCGAGCGGACCTCAACGTCTTTGATTCCCCGGCGCAGGTGATCAGCCAGATGCCACTCCTCGCCGCTGTGGGCATCGTGTAAAGCCCTGTCGACCGCCAGCTTGGCGTCGGCAAGGTGTCCCCGCCGTTCCTCGCCAACGGTGGCGATGGCATCCAGCACCGCGACCACGGCCTCCTGACAGGCACCAGCGAAGCCGCTGAGATTGCTGACCGACATGCTGACCCCCTTCGTAGTGGGTGCGGACACCAAGTTGCGCGGCGTGAAGTCAGGAGCTTAGTCCCGGCTCCAACTTCTGTAACACTGTCTCAGGCAACGTCATTCCCCAAATGACGGGGTCGTAAACAAGACCTTGCATATGTCAGTCGCCGTTGCCGAGGGCATACCTAACCTCGCCGCACCAGGAGAACAGCATGACCGATGCAACCCTTCCGACCGAGCCGTTGCGGGCCGACACCGCGAGCTGCTGCCCCATTTGCAAGGTCTGGACACAATCGCCGATGAGGTCGACCGCTGGGATGCCGACGGTACTAGGCATCGATCTCGACGAGCGCGCCGACGCGATCGCCGAACCCTTGAGGACGTCCCTTGGCTATGTCACGGCCCGCATCACCAGTTTCGTCAAACCACCCCGCTGGCTGCCCACTCCCGCCCGCCGGCGAGCCCCGCGCCGCGGCCGCTACCTTGCGCCGACTGGCCGCAGAGGTCCTGCAGGGCTGCCGCGACGACCCCACCCACGACGCCCCGCTGGTACGGGCGATGATCGCCGCGACCGACCCGGCCACCGGCCGCCCACTGACCGACGACGAGATCCGCAACGAACTCATTGTGTTCATGTCGGCCGGCCATGACACCACCGCCACGACCCTGACCTACGCGCTGTGGGCGCTCGGCTGCCACCCCGAGATGCAGAGCAAGGTTCGCGCCGAAACCGATGCCATCGGTGACCGGGAGCTGACCCCCGACGACGTTCCCCGACTGCGGTACACAGTCCAGGTGCTGCACGAGGCGCTGCGCCTGTGCCCGCCAGCGCCCTCGATTCCCCGACTGATCACCCGCGACATCGAAGTCGACGGACATCTGGTGAAGGCAGGCACGTTGTGCACGGTGGGGGTTTACGCGATGCACCGCGACCCCGATCTGTGGGAAGACCCGCTGCGGTTTGACCCTGACCGGTTCAGCCCGGAGAAGGTCGCGGGCCGCGACCGCTGGCCGTACATCCCCTTCAGCGCGGGCCCCCGTAGCTGCATCGGCGATCACTTCGCCATGCTCGAGGCCACCCTTGCGCTGGCCACCATCATCCGGCGCACCGAAATCCGTTCTATCAAAGACGATTTCCCGGTCGCGCTGCCATTTACGATGGTCGCCGCCGAGCCTGTCCTCGCGCAGGTGAAACGCGCGCAACATAGGCCGACGTAAAGGATTCCCTGGGAAGTAGCGCCGCAAAATCTCTGCAAGTAGCCGCTTAGGAGCGCCATAAAATTTGCGGGTGGACGTTATTCGCGTCAGCAGCGACGGACTGCAAAGGCTGGCCGCACAACACGTGGCGGTATCGGCTGAAGTAGCGGGCACCACTTCGGGCCCGCCCATTGGACCGCCTGCGCAACACACGTCGGCAGCCGTAGCCGGCGGATATGAAGCGCTGCGGGCCGCCACAGGCGTGCTTGCCGCGCGCTTGGAGGCCACCGGCTCGAAGCTCAGCTCGGCCGCGGACCACTATGCCGCTCGAGAAGGCAGCTCTGCACTGCGTCTCAGCGCCGTGGCTTCCTCGGTCGAGACCTGAAGTGCCGACGCTGGCCGGCACCGGGTTTCCCACCCTGTCGCAGGTTGTTGACTGGGACGTCGGGCACCTGCACCAGGCTGCGTCGGAATGGACGAGAAGTGCGAATCAGTGGGAGGACCATTTCGACACGCTGCACCGACGGACGGTGTCGCCCGGCGACACGGTCTGGGAAGGCAGAGCAGCCGAGGTCGCGCAACACCGTACCTACGCGGACTTGGTGAAGGTCAGAGGCGCCGCAGATAATCTCCGAAACGCCGCAGCTGTCGCGAGTCGTGGCGCCGACGAACTCCTTCACGCGCGTTTTAATGTTCTGAACGCGGTAGCCGCAGCCGAGAAGGTCGGATTGGTTGTTGGCGAGGACCTTTCGGTTACGGTCGCGCTGACTAACGGGAGCGCCGTTGAGCAGTCTCGACAATTAGCGAGTGCTAGACAGCGAGCAGATGAGATAGCTGTCCGCGTGATCGAACTCAGCGCGGTGGACAAGAGGATCGCGGACGCCATAACCACCGCCACTGTCCCCTTGACTGAAGTGCAGTTCACCGAGTCGCCTGTCCAGTTAGTCGACAATCGCACCTTCAAAGAGGGCCCGCCGATACCTGTCCCGGGAACACCCGATGACCCGGTTGGAAGGACGGGCGGTCCGAACGCCGGCGAGATCCGAAGTGTGATCATGAGCCTGCCTGAGGGGACTCGGCCCGACATACGCGAGATACGAACCGCGCAGGACCTTCAAAACCTCTGGGGATGGATGCGACAAGACGCTGTGGAGATCCCTAATGCGTACGGCGACCCCGCGAAGGGCATATGGGTCGCAACTCCGGACGGGACTCAGGTTGGGCAGCGATTCGCGGCCGAATCCACCAAGCAAGCAGCGCTCGACATCAAGATTCCCGGCGAGCGTGACGACTACAAGGTTCATATCAATCCCCGCGGTGGTGTCCCGGAGATTCCATCGATCGTGCGACCGCCGAGTATGGAGGCGCCCCCCAGGCTGCCTGAACCGATCGAGACACCGCAGATGCGTGGTGGGGGACTGGTTGTCGGAGTCATGCCGGACGGTATCCTGCCGCACCTTGTGCATCCGCCGGAGGCGGGAGATCCTGACCTGCCGGTCATCGGTGATGGCATCCCGGATCACCCGAACCAGTGAACAACGATGAAGGGCGACACATTGTGAGAGAACCTCGCGACGAGGATGCGCCAGAGAGCCCTCAGCCGAGGCCCGGCAAACAATCATTCCGAGACGAACTGCTTCGTGACATGTCGGGCGGCGAGTACTTGTCACTCAGCCATATCGACTCCAAAATTCAATACGACTATCGAACTGAGCCGCTCGCTGAGCGCCAAGCTCGGGTGATGACCGCGGTTGCGTCGCTGCTCAGCGAGGGTTTGGCGGTCGTCGGCGACATCGTCGGAGGTACCGGTGCCACGGTCGACCCATGGAAGCTATCGACCGAGGAAGCGCTAGCTCGAGTGCGTGACCGCTACGTCGGCCAGTACGACGATTGGCACCAGTGGGGATGGTTGATCTGGTTCGCGCTCACCCCTGCAGGTGAGCGAGTCGCCAAGAAGTTGTAGACCGTGCGTTCTTACGCTTGCTTGCGCCAGCCGGTCTCCCCGAAAACGCAACCACTGCAACCCGATTCCTGCCGGCGGATGGTTGGTCCGTTGTCGACGTCGTACCCGAATAGTGCAGTAGCAATCAATATGGACATACCGAGGAAGGGCGACACATCGTGACCCAGCCACCGGACGGAAACCGGCCAGAAGTTGACCGGCCGAAGCCGGGCAACCAATCATTGCGAGACGAGCTGCTTGAGGGCATGTCCGGCGGCGAGTGCTTGCCGCTCGGTCATATCGACTCTGTCGTCGCATACGACCATTCAACTGAGCCGCTGGCCGCGCGCCAATCGCGAGTGATCACCACGATCGAGTCGCTGCTTACCGACGGGCTGCTGGTAATCGGCGACATCGTCGGCGGCTCGGAGGACTATGTAAACCCGTGGAAATTATCGACGGAGGACGCTCTGACTCGATTGCGTGAGCTCTATGTCACCCATCACGACAACGAGGTCGGGTGGAACTGGACGACCTGGTTCGCGCTCACCCCTGAAGGTGAGCGAGTAGCCGAGAAGATGTAGTCGCCGAGTTCGCCATCTAGATGTCGGCGGCTGTTGGCTTCGAAGTCCTATCGACTCGCAAGAGAGCCGTCGTCCTAGTCTTCCGCCGCGACCAACGAACCCAGCTTCACGTCGGGGTTGTCGCGCTGGAAGCCCTGCAGCCGCCACGGGGTGGAGAACAGCACGAGCATGACTCCGTCGGTGCGGGTCAAGACTTCCGCCGACACCTGCTTGCTCATGAACTCGGCGTCTGCGGGGTCCGCGATCCGCGCGACCTGGTAAGGCAAGGATTCCAGCGAGATCGGGGCACTGAGCTCTGTGGCCATCCGGTGGACGGCGACCTCGAACTGCATTGGCCCCACAGCGGCGAGCACCGGTGCCTGCTCACCGCGACGGTCTGAGCGCAGCACCTGAACAACGCCCTCCTGCTCGAGCTGTTCGATCCCGCGACGGAACTGCTTATGCTTACTCGGATCAACATTGCGGGCCACCGCGAAATGCTCGGGCGAGAAGCTCGGTATCGGCGGATACTGCACCGGCGCATCGTGATACAGCGTGTCACCAGGGCGCAGCGCGGCCGCGTTGGCCAAGCCAATCACATCTCCCGGCCACGCCGTGTCCAGCGTGGCGCGCTGTTGGCCGAACACCGACTGCGCGTACTTCGTGACGAACGGCTTGCGCGTGGCGGCGTGGGTGAGGACGTCGCCACGTTCGAACGTGCCCGAAACGACCCGCGCGTAGGCGATGCGATCGCGATGGAGTGAGTCCATCCCGGCCTGCACTTTGAAAACGAAAGCGCTGAACGGTGACTCGGTCACGCGGCGATCCCCGTTGACGTCGACTGCACCGTTCGGCGGCGGCGCGAGGTCAACCAGCACATCGAGCAATTGGTTCACCCCGAAGTTCAGCGCCGCCGAGGTGAACAGGACCGGCGTGGCCGCGCCGCTGAGGAACTGCTCGCGGTCGTAGTCGGCGCCGTCGGCGGACACCAGCTCGGACTCCTCGACCGCCGTCTCCCACTCGTCGCCGGCGGCGCTGTGTGCATCGGCCGCCGCAATGTGCTCCTCGGGCGCGGCCGTTGCGCCGCCCGCAGTGCGGGTGAACCGGATGAGATCTCCGGTCCTGCGGTCGAGCACTCCTGTGAATTCTCCGGCTATGCCCACCGGCCACGTCAAAGGCGTGGGGCGCAGCCCGATCCGCGCCTGGATCTCGTCCATCAGCTCCAGCGCGTGACGGCCAGGCCGGTCCCACTTGTTGATCACCGTGATGATCGGGATGCGGCGGTGCTTGCACACCTGGAACAGCTTCAGCGTCTGCGGCTCGAGGCCTTTGGCGGCATCGATGAGCATCACCGCCGAGTCGACCGCTGTCAGCACCCGGTATGTGTCCTCCGAGAAATCCGCGTGGCCGGGGGTGTCGAGCAGGTTGATGACACTGTCGCGGTACGGAAACTGCAACGCCGTCGACGTGATCGAGATGCCTCTGGCCTTCTCCATCTCCATCCAGTCGGACACCGTCGCGCGACGGCCCGCCTTGCCGTGCACCGCACCGGCCTCGGTGATGGCGCGAGCATGCAGCGCCAGCGCCTCTGTCAATGTGGATTTGCCTGCGTCGGGATGGCTGATCACGGCGAAGGTTCTGCGACGGCCCGCCTCGGCGGACGTACGGCCAGCTGGCGGGGTGTCGAAGGTGGGCGCAGCGGCCAGGGCAATGTCGGTCATAGCGCCACCGATGGTATTGGCCGAGGAGTGCTTTCCGGAAATCCTTCGCTGCTCTTGCCCTCGTGATCATCACGATTGTCGAGTCCAAAAAATGAGTTCCTAACTGAAGTCAAGCCACTTGTGGGCTCGTCGTAGGCTTGCGTTTAGCGGGCTGGGATGTTGGAGCGCTTGGCGACTCCTGTGACTCCTGGCCCGCCTTATTGCGGCGCTCACGCATGAGCTTGTGGCGGACGTGGTCGCGCCGGCGGGGATCGAGTTGGTAGCGCTCTTTGACGATGGTTCGGCCTTCGGATTCGGTGATGATGGTGCCGTCGACGTCGCGCAGGACGTAGTGCTCGCCGTTGCGCATGCAGGTCGCGATCCGGGTCAGTAGCTGGGTGGCCAAGTGACAGATCGCCGAGCAATGGTGGCGGTCGCCGGCCATCAGACGCTGGTATTTCGCTGCCAGTTGAGGGTCGATCTTGCGGGCCGCATCGGCTGCGGTGAAGAGTATCTCCCGTAGCAGCGGGTCACCGGCCTTGGTGATACTTGCTTCGATTTTCGACACTCCGGACTGGCTGACCTTGGGAATGAGACCGGAGTAGGAACGGATGGCGGCCAACGAGGTGAACCGGTGCGGATCTCCCAGCCGGCCGGCGATCACCGCGCTGGTCGTCGGCCCGACACCGGGCGCGGAGGCGACGATTCTGTCAGGGTCGGCATCGGCGTAGAGGTTGGCGATGCGCTCATCGATCTGTTTGATCTGGCGAGTCAAGAACAGTGCCTGGTCGGCCTCGTGGGCGATGTCTTCGGCAAGTTCGGCGAAGTCCATGCCGTCCTCACCCCAAAGCGCGAGTGTCTCCTTGGCTGCGGCGATCAGACCGGCGGCGTGATCGGCCCGCCAGACACCGCGGGAGCGGGCGATCAAGAACCTGCTCAAGCGGGCTTGGCCGAGCCGCATCACCGCGTGCGGGTCGGCGTAACGCGCCAGGAATTCCAGCGCCGCGTTGCCGTAGTTTGACCCGAGCACCGCATACCAGGCCGGGCCCAGGAGCTCGACGAGGGCATCGAGGCGGGCATGAACCGCGGTGCGGCGCTTGACCATTGTCGAACGCTGCTTGACCAACCGCCGCAACGGATCAGCCGGTCCTTGCCCGGAGTACTCATGCAGACCATCGGGGTGCAGCAGCGGCAACCGGGCCAGCAACTCGGAGTCGATCCGGTCGTTTTTAGTGTGTTTGGAGTAATACTTGCGCAGATCCGCCGACTGAGTCGTCGGCACCACCACCACCCGCGCGCCGCGGCGGCGGAACCACTCCGCTACCACAATCCAGGCGTTACGAGTGGGTTCGAGCACCACAGTCAGCTCGCCCGGAACATCGAGGTCAAGTTCGGCCCACAACCGTTCCAGATCCGCTGTGCGAGAACAAACTTTCTGCCACGCCACACCGTGGCTCCATCACGGGCCAGCGTCGCCTGATGCGCTGCCCGCACCGCCACGTCGATACCCAGTGTCAACGCCACTTCTGTCTCCCATCAGTCACTTCCCGTTCGCAAGGTGACTGATACTCGCGGCCACGGCCCAGACATTCTCTAAGCAGGAGTCCACACCCCACGGCTGGCTTCCAAGTTCCCGAACAAGGACACCGCTCGACCAGGCACCGAGCTCACGAGCGACCACTCAAATTCCAGGGATCACCACCGGCGTCCCAGTCGGACCCACGACCGCCCGCGAACCCACTCCCACGCTAAATGTCGGACCGGTCTGCGATGCTGGGTTCATGTCCTCGACGGCATACCCCACGTGCACGGGAAACGTTGCTGACCAACGTCTCGAGGGGTTGTTCGAGGAGTTGTCGGAGTTGGCCGGTCAGCGCAACGCGATCGACGGGCGCATCGTGGAGATCGCCGCGGAGATGGAGCGTGACTCGCTGTGGGGTGCCACGGGTGCGCGGTCGGTGGCGGCGTTGATCGCCTGGAAGACCGGTTCCTCTCCGGCCAACGCGCACACCATCACTGCCATCGCGGACCGGCTCGACGAGTTTCCCCGCTGCGTTGCCGGCTTGCGGGAGGGCCGGCTGTCGCTGGATCAGGTCGGCGTCATCGCCGAGCGGGCCGCAGACGGCTCCGATGCGCATTATGCGGCGCTGGCCGAGGTCGCCTCAGTCAGCCAGCTGCGCACCGCGATCAAGCTCGAACCACGACCGGACCCCGATCGGCAGCCCGAACCGCAGCAGTCGATCACCAAAACCAGCGACGGGCAAAGCACTACGTGGCGGATCACCCTGCCCAAGCTCGACGCGGCGAAATTCGACGCGGCGCTGCAATCACACCAGGACGCGTTGATCGCCGAGTGGAAGCGCGATCACGACGACGACCGACGCTCACCGAATCGGCCGCCGCTACCCGGCGCTGTCGATGCCCTCATGCGGTTGGTCGAGGCCGGGTGGGACGCCGACGCCGCCCGCCGTCCACATGGGCAGCACACCACGGTGGTGGCCCACCTTGACGTGAAAGATCGCGTCGCGTCGCTGCATCTGGGCCCGCTGCTCACCGAGTCCGAGCGTCGCTACCTGACCTGTGACGCCACCTGCGAGGTGTGGTTCGAACGTGACGGACAGGTCATCGGCTCGGGCCGATCGATGCGGGTCATCAACCGCCGGCTACGCCGCGCCCTCGAACACCGCCACCCCACATGTGCGGTGCCCGGCTGCGGCGCCACCCGCGGCCTGCACGCCCATCACATCCGGCACTGGGAAGACGGCGGCCCCACCGAGTTGGACAATCTGGTGCTGGTCTGCCCGTATCACCACCGGCAGCATCACCGCGGAGTCAGCACCATCACCGGGCCCGCGCACACGCTGATCGTCACCGACAGCGAAGGACGACAACTCAGCGCGGGATCACTCGCCCGGCCACCGACCAAGCCGCCGCCGGCCGTAGCGCCCTACCGAGGGCCGATCGGCGAACGCGCCGACTGGTGGTGGTACGACCCCTTCGAGCCTCAACCACCGCCAACAAACAACTGAGGCGCCGGTCGAGTCCCACGAATATCGGAATGCGCTGTAGCGGAAAACATTTGACCGAAGCGTCGGGTCATGACGTCTGGCCCGTGGATCTCTGCTTCGGCCGAAGTGTGCGCGTAGCGACGTGTGGCTGCTTGACCGTTCAGCGTCGCTCGAGCGCTTCCCGATCCCAGCGACCCAGATCGGCAGCCACGTCGTAGGTGCTCTGCAGGAATTCGAGCAACACCGCGTCCGGGTCGTCCGCCTCGCGCACCGCGGTGTAGGGGAGTACGAACTCGCCGAGCGCCTCGTCGAACGTTGCCTGTGCCGGTGACACAGACGCATCGCGATACCCCTCAGGTTCGGGATAGGCGTAGGAGTAGAAGACCCCCTCGCCGTCGGGACCGGGCCAGTATCCCGCGCTGCTCACTTCATGCGAGTACGCCTCCCACATCACGTGCGGCCCGCAATTCGGTGCGCCGCCAGGGTGTTTTGGGGCAGTACGCCCGGAGAACCGCGTCACCGCCAGATCGAGCGCACCCCAGAAGAAGTGCACCGGGCTGACCTTGCCGATGTAGCGTGAGCGAAACTCCTCGAACACGCGGTTCATCTGTACCAGCGCCAGCCAGAACCGGTGTGCCTGATCGCCGTCGTAGGCGACGTGCTGCTGGTCGATGTCTAAGGGAACAGCGTCGGGAATCTCGACCGGCATCGTCCATATATCGGTGGACAATCCCAGCTCGTCGAGCACCGCCATGACATCGCCATAGAAATCGGATACCGGGCCCGCCTGCAGGGTTACCGTCCGCCGGTCACCGCTGGTCGTCAGCACGACCAGTTGATGGTCGATGAAGTCGAACTCCATTGAGAACGCTCTGCCGTCATGCGGGATCAAGCCGGTGGTCAGGCCGCGTGCCGACACGTACAGCACGACGTTCCACCAATGGCTCATCAGCGGCGTGTTCGCCAGGCGCACCTTGCCGACGACCTGCGTCATCAGTTGCAGGGTGTCTCGAGTGTCGATCCACTCAGCGACGGGCAGCTTCGGCCATACGGATTCGGGCACCACGACCTCCTCGACTGGTTGCACCAGCATTGCAGAGGCGTCGCCACTGCAGGGATATAAGCAAGCACTGTGCGACAGTGCAACAACTCTCAGATTCGGTGCCGGCGCACTGGGCCGACCCACAATGGTGGCGCTGAGCGCTGAGCAGCGGATCGGCCGGTGGTTCGGTAGGTGACCGGGATATCGATGCCGCCGACGGGCGGGCTGTCGGCGACGCGGACGGTCGCACCGTCGTAGTCGGCCCGGTGTGCGGGGTCACGCAGCAGGGCATACGCGGCCAACACGTCCCGCAGATGTTCGTCGGCGCGTCGCGCGGACGGGGTGTCACGAGTGTCGGGGTGATGTGCGCGGAGCCGGCTGCGGTAAGCGTGGGTGATCTCGGCCTGGGTTGCGCTCGGCGACACCGCCAACACCAGGTAGGGATCGAAACGTTCCCGCACCATCTCTGGTACCTCCGACAGTGAAACGCGGTGGCTCCCGATGCGGCCCGGGAGCCACCGCACGAGACGGTCCATCCGGAGGTGTCGGCGAGATGGGCCGTCGGGTTCGCTTGCGGACTGCTTCTTTGTGATGATGCCCGAGCGGCCGGCAGGAACGGCTACCAGAGGAGCCATCTCGCGGCCTGCCCGGGCTTGGCAACGACGGTGTCACGGTCCACTTCGATGTGCCACCGCAAGTGGCAGTGCGTACGCGATCGACTCGTCGAACTGAAGTCGGCCGCGGTGACGCGCCATAGGAATCTTCGTGGGCCGACGCGATGTCAGTTGCCGTGGACATCATCGGACATCATCGCCTGGGCCATCACCTCCCTTGTGGCTCAGCATCGTTGACGAACATCTCTTTCGACGGAGGCGACCGCTGGGTCGCCCATACCGGCATCGCAGGCCATCGCCGCGGTGACCGCCCACGACGGTCGTCTGGCATCGATTGGCCTGACCAACGACGTGCGATGGTCGCCACCCTGACGCGAGGTTGGACGGGCCGGGGCGCAGGCTTTTCGGATCGGAGGTCGGCAATCTTTAAGTCCCACAGGGCTTCTTCCTGCTGTAGGCGCATCCACTCGGCCTCCACGATCGCCGCCGCCTCTTCGACCAGGCTGGTTGCCCCTTGGGTGTCGGTCGCCATCTCACTCACCCCCTTCCCCGAAAGCTTCGCGCCCCGGCCCAGCGGTCAGGTGGACCGTCGTCAGGCGTTGATCGCGTGCTTCTCCTCGCTGCTGGCGACCTTGATACGGCGCGGCTTGGCCTTCTCGGCCACCGGGATGGCCAACCGCAATACGCCGCCGGTGTAGCTGGCCTGGATCTGATCGGTGTCGAGGGTCTCGCCAAGGAACAACTGGCGGCTGAAAACTCCGCGCGGCCGCTCGGCAGAGACCATTTCCCGGTCGGAATCCAGGTCAGGTCGCGTGGCGTGCACGGTGAGCACATTGCGCTCGACGTCGAGGTTCAGCGATTCCTCGTCGACGCCGGGCAGGTCGAACTCCACGATGAACTTGTCGCCTTCACGCCAGGCATCCATCGGCATCACGGCTGGCCGCGCGGCGGTGCCGAGCACCTGCTGGGCGAGGCGATCAAAGTCACGGAACGGATCGGAACGCATCAACATGATCTTCCCTCCTAACCCATAATGGCTGTGTAGCAATCTGTGTCGACTGCCATAGATTTCTTATAGCACAAACCGGAGATCTGTGCAAGGATGATCCGGCCATATCGATGAGGAATCGGGGAGTCATTGTCGAGCGATTCAGAGCCGCGGTCCGCGCGTGGCGTGTACGGCATCTCGGTGGCCGCGGAGCTGAGCGGACTCGATCCTCAGACACTGCGGCTCTATGAGCGGCGCGGACTGCTCACCCCTGCGCGCACGGACGGTGGCACCCGCCGGTACAGCGAAGAGGATCTCGATCGTCTGCGGCAGATCAGCGACCTCGTCGCGCAGGGCATCAACATCGCCGGGGTAGCCGAGATCCTCCACCTGCAACGACGCAACAGTGAACTCGAGTCAGACAACAGCCGTCTGGAATCTGAAAACGCCAGACTGCGGTCCGAAGAGCCGGCCACCACAGGGAAGCGGACGGGAAAGCGATAGCTCACCGGCCGACCGCGTGGCGGCCCACGTCCACCTAAAACAGCGACAGCTGCCGGGTGTCCCCGTCGCCGAACTTCTGCGGAACCGGCCGCTGTCGCACACGCACCGGCCACCAGAACCAGCGTCCGAGCAAGTCAGCATCGACGGAGTCACCCCGTTTTGACGGGCTCGGGCCTGCAACTCCGTGCAATTAGCGCTCAAGCCCGCTTCATCGTCAGTAACGCGGCGAGTTCTTCGCGGCTCGCCGTACCGGTCTTCGCCATTGCCCGATAAATGTGTCCCTCGACGGTGCGCGTCGAAAGGGTAAGCCGTTCGGCCACATCGCGACTCGACATGCCCTGGCTGATCAACAACACGATCTCGCGTTCCCGGTCGGTTATCGGAATCGGCTCTCGTGCCTGCCTCAGCGTCGGCGTATCGGCCCCGCATTGATCCGCCAACGACTCCGCCCGCGCCGCGCATCCCAGCGCCGAACCGCGTAGCTCGCCCCGGCGATATGCCACTGCCGCGTGCGCCGCGGCATCCACGGCCGCCACGCCGTCGCGCAGCTGCTCGAAACCCTCTGACGCCGTGGCCAACTCGGCACCGTCGCAGTGGTGCAATGCGTTCGCGAACCGCAGCACGGCACCGATGCGCGACCCCTCAACAGTCCCTTCGAGCTCCTGGAGCCGCATCACGCAAGACCGGTCTCCGAACTGTGCCGCCATCTGCAGGCACACCACCTCGGCCGCGAATCGGCCATTCACTGCGGCCATGTCGGCCGCCGCCCTCGACATCGCGACGGCCTCGCTGACCGCGCCCTGCCCCGCCGTCACCCACGCCGCAGCCACGCTCTTCTCGTAGTCCAGCCTTCGGAACGGTCGCCGCACCGATTCGAGCTCCTCGAGCACGGCCTGCGCCTCGCGCCATCGGCCACGCATCGCCAGCGCCGTCGCCCGAGGAATGCCGTACCGGTACCCCCACCCTTGTGCATGGCCCGTCGCGCTCAGCGCACCCGCCGCCTGCTCCAACAACTCGCACGCCTCGACCAGTCGGCCCGAACCAAGCGCTGCTCGACCCGCAATCGCCGGACCGAGCAGATGCGCCGTCCCCGGAAGGTCCGCCGCCTGGCCTCGCGCCCACTCCGCCACCTCGACCGCCTCGCTTACGCGTCCCGCCAGTAGCAGCGCGGTCACATGCGAGTCCGCGATGTTGAATCGCATATGCGGAGCATCC
Organism: Mycobacterium sp. ITM-2016-00318; assembly: GCF_002968285.2. NCBI lineage: Bacteria > Bacillati > Actinomycetota > Actinomycetes > Mycobacteriales > Mycobacteriaceae > Mycobacterium > Mycobacterium sp. ITM-2016-00318. The sequence continues at coordinate 907,994 of NZ_CP134400.1, forward strand.
GAACATCGCACCGCGATCTCGTAGCCCGCCTCCGCCGCGGTCACCGCGTCCGACGTCCGTCCCGCGTCGGCGTACATCGTCGCCAAAGCCCACGCCGTCTCGGCGCCGACGACCGGCGGTAACTCGTCGAGCACCAAGTCCTCGAGCACCCCCAGCGCCTCACCCGGCCGGTCGACCGCGAACAGATAAACCCCGCGGACGGCTTCGATGCTCGCCTGCGCCGGCCCCATTCCCACTCGGGCAGCGCCCGCAGTGATCACCGCTTCAGCGCGACCCGGCTCCGCGAGCGCCCACAGCAGGTTGCTCGCCCTCAGATAGGTAAGCCGCGCGTGCTCCTCATCGGACAACTCCGCGATCGGGACGTCGGCCAGTACCTCCTCGGCCGCCTCGCCCAAGCCCTGCCAGGACAACGCATGTCCGCGGACGAACATCGCCTCGGCTCCGCCGTCTGCGCGCCCCGCCGCCTTCGCCAACCGGTCGGCGAGAGCCAGATCGCCCATCGCTATCGCGGCCCGGGCCGCGCTGAGAAGCAGGTCGACGTCTGGATCGAGGTTCGAGTCAAGGCTCAGCGCACCGCGTCGAACCAGCACCCGCACGTCGTCTCGGGTGTCTGCCGTCGCCAATTCTTCGGCCAGTTCACCGCGCAGCCGCCGCAACCGCGTCTGCGCCGCCGTCCTCCGTCGCACCTCGCCGTACACCGGATGCGCCAACCACACCTCGACACGATCGTCGACATCGCCGAGCCTGATCAGCCCCCGCAGATCGGCCTGCTCGACCGCCTCGGTGGATGCGATGCGATGGAGCATCGCCAGCTCGACCGGCTCACCGACCGCGAGCGCATCAACGGCGTCGGCCACCGCGACCGGCAGGTCACCGATGCGGGATTCCACCAACTCGACGAGACCCGGCGGCACGACGGGCTCGCCGCTCCACTGCCAGTAGCCGCTGCTGTTCACCAGCCGCTCGTCGGCGACCGCCTGCTCGACGATGTGCCGCAGATACAACGTGTTGCCGCGGGTCAGCTTCCACAGGCTGCTCACCGTCCCGGGATCGACCGGCCCGGCCAACGTGGCCGACAGCAGCTCCGACGTGGACTCGCCCGACAGCGCCTGCAAATCGACGCGGTCGAACTGTCCGAGATGCAAAAGCTCATGTACCCCAACAGGAATCGGCACATCGTCACGCTCGGTCAACAGCACCTTGGCCACACCCCGCTGAACGATCTGCTGGAGCACGAACATCGACAGATCATCGAGCAGGTGCGGATCGTCGACACCGACGATGACAGGCGCCGCCGACGCCGCCGCCGTCAGCGACTCGATCACCTCACACACCAGGTGCAGGCTGTCGCCGCCTGACAATCCCGCCCACGACGCCAACGCGCCGAGCGGCAGATTCCGACCGCACGACGTGCCGAACACCCATCGCACCTCGCTGCCGGACGACGCAGCTGCGTTCAATGCCTCGCGCGCGACCCGGCTCTTGCCGACCCCTGACGGACCACAGATCACGGCCCCGGACGTGTTCGGGTCCGAGAGCGCGGCGTCGACGACCCGCATCTCCCTGGACCGCCCAACCAACGGCCACGCCAACCGCATGTGTTCAGCCTAAAAGACCAGGTGAACGCCGCGCGGCTGAACGAAGGACCTGATAAGTACCCGATGTCGCCGGATGACCCGAATTTGAGTAGTCGTCTACTCATCCCGGCACCGGACACGGGGGCGAATATCGACGTAACTGCTACGTCAATTGCATCCATGGGGGAGACGAAGATGAGCAATCATGGGTTTGCTCCTCAAGTCACCGGGGCGAAGCGGGTGGGCATGTGGTGATCGCAACGGGCTCTCCTCTCGCGCTGGACGCGCGCGCATCCCGCGCGTGGCTCCGACGTTTCGCCCGCACGACGCCAGGCGTGGTCGTCGTGATCGCCGTCGTCGTCGCAGCGTCCTGCATCCTCGCCGGCGTCCTCTCCGCCGCCGCGCTCAACGGGCGGATCGCCGAGCAGAAGGCCGTTCTGGACCGATCCGAGCCGTTCGCCTACGCGGCCCAGAATCTCTACGCCGCATCGTCTGCGGCCGACGCGGCGGCGGCCACGGCGTTTCTCTCCGGCGGCGACCAGACACCCTTGATGCGCGCGCGATATCAACAGGCGCTCGCCGCGGCCGCGTCCGCGCTGGCCGACGCGACCGCGGGGGCGCCCGACGCCGACACCCGCAGAGAACTCGCCCAGGTGTCGGCGAACCTCGCCACCTACGCCGGGCTCGTCGAGGCGGCGCGCGCCAACAACGTGCAGGGCTTGCCGATTGGATCGGCCTATCTGCGCGAGGCCTCGTCGTGGATGCAGAACAATCTGCTGCCCGGCGCCGAGAAGATCTACGCCGCCGACCTCGCCCGCGTCGACGACGCGCAGCGCCGCGTCGGATCGCTGCCGAAGGCCGGTCTCGCGCTGCTCGCGTGCGCCCTGGCGGCGACCGCCGTCGGCTCGGCGATCATGTTCCGGCGCACCAACAGACGCTTCAACCTCGGACTCCTCGTCGCAGCGGTCCTCGGCGTCCTCGTGTTTGTCGCGATCATCGGGTCCGTCCGCCTCGCCGCCGCCGACATCGAACGCGGCCGCATCGAGGGCACCGCGAGGTTCGGTCAACTCGCCGAAGCCCGCATCCTCGCCCAGCAGGCCCGCACCGACGAGACCCTGCAACTCATCACCCGCGGCGACATCACCGCCAGCGAGAAGTCGTTCGACGGGCACATCGACGACCTCGTCGCGCGAATCGGGTCCAGCTCACCGGCGGCGACCGAGGCCGTCGAGATGTGGGTAGCCAGCCACCGCAGGCAGGTCGACGCCTATCGCGCCGGCGACTACCAGGAAGCGGTCGCGCAGGCGCTCGGCACTGACACAGGCGCATCCGGCGCTCAGTTCGCCGCCGTCGAGGCGAGCCTGCGCGACGCGATCGAGCAGTCCCGCGCCACCATGCGCGGCTACGTCGCCGACGCGGGGCGCTACCTGGCGTGGACTCCGACGGCGACGCTCGCGTTGATGACGCTGGCGGCGGCGGCCGCGGTCGTCGGACTGTGGCCCCGGCTGCGGGAGTTTCTGTGAACACGCGCGCCGTGGCAGTTGTGGTCGCAGTCGTCGCGGCGCTGGCCGGATGCGGGGCGTCGCCGACGCCGCCTGCATCGGTGACGGTCGCGCCCGCACCGGTGAGACCGGCAGGCGCGCAGGAGATCACCGTCGCGCCGAAGCCGGAGAAAGCCGACTGCGGCGATCGCGAAGCGAGCCTCAGCCCTGGCGCGCAACCGGCGCCGGGCGCCATGCCCGCCGGGTCGACGATGGCGTCGATCCAGGAGCGCGGACGGCTCATCGTCGGCGTCGACCAGAACACGTTCATGTTCGGCTACCGCGACCCGTCGTCGGGTCAGCTCGAGGGCTTCGACATCGACCTCGCCCGCGAGATCGCGGACCGCATCTTCGGCGACCCGAACCGCATCGAGCTTCAGGTGGTCGAAGCCAACCAGCGAGAGGCCGCGCTGAAATCCGGTCAGGTCGACCTCATCGTCCGGACCTTCTCGATCACCTGCGAACGCAGAGCGGAGGTCGACTTCTCCACCACCTACTTCTATGCATACCAGAGGATCCTCACCCGCGAGGGCTCGCGAATCCGTTCTGCCGCCGACCTTGCCGGTAAGCGGGTGTGTTCCGTGTCGGGCACGACATCGCTGAACCGGGTCTTCGAGCTGAATCCGAGGCCGACTCTGATCGGTGTCACTAGCTGGACCGACTGTCTGTTGATGATGCAGCAGGGCCAGGTCGACGCGATCAGCACCGACGACGTCGTGCTCAAAGGCCTTGCGCGGCAGGATCCGGCTGTCGACGTGGTCGGCGACAGCCTCGGCGTCGAGCCTTACGGCGTCGGGGTGCGAAAAGGCAACGACGATCTGGTTCGATTCGTCAACGGTGTCCTCGAGGACGTTCGGAAAGACGGCACCTGGGAGCGGCTCTATGACCGGTGGCTGCGAAGCCTCGGGCCTTCGCCGGGTCCGCCGTCGCCGAGGTACCGGGACTGACCATGACGTGCGCTGAACTCGATTGCGGGGGGACGGTCGTCGACGGCTATTGCGACGTCTGCGGCACGGCACCCGCCGCGAAACCGCAGTCGAAGGTGTTGACCGCGACAGCACCCATGGCGTCGACGCCCCGGTCTCGCGGGTCTGCCCGAACCGGGTCGTCGAAGTCGGTAGGCACGCGCGGACGCCTCGGCGCTGGCGTCGTTGACATACCGCCGGTGCCGAGAGGCAATCCGGCGAAGGCGATCCTGACCGATCCGCAGGTTCCCGAGAACCAGCGCTTCTGCGGCAACTCCGAGTGCGGCCAACCCGTCGGGCGCGCCCGCGGCGACAGTCCAGGTCGTGCAGAGGGCTATTGCAAGGCGTGCGGCACCGCGTACTTCTTCGTGCCGAAACTTTCTCGCGGTGACCTGGTCGGCGGACAGTACGAGGTGCGCGGCGCCATCGCGCACGGCGGCCTCGGGTGGATCTATCTGGCGATCGACCGCAACGTGCACAACCGTTGGGTCGTGCTCAAGGGCTTGGTGAATTCGGCCGACGCTGACGCCATGGCCACCGCGGAAGCCGAAGCGCTCGCCCTGGCCGAGGTCGAACATCCCAACATCGTCCGCATCCACAACTTCGTCGAGCACAAGGATGCCGCAGGCACGGCGATGGGCTACATCGTCATGGAGTATGTCGGTGGCACGTCGCTGAAACAGATCCGCAAGGCGGCGGGCGGCCCCCTCTCACCCGCACAGGCGGTCGCCTACATCGTCGAGATCGCTCCGGCACTGGGCTACCTTCACGAGGAGGGCCTCGCCTACTGTGACTTCAAGCCCGACAACGTGATGCAGAGCGACGAACAGCTCAAGCTGATCGACCTCGGCGCCACCGTCGCCATGGACGACCCCGATGCCGTCATTTACGGCACTCGCGGCTATCAGGCGCCCGAGATCTCGCGGACCGGACCGACCGTGGCCACCGACGTCTACACCGTCGGCCGCACGCTCGCTGTCCTCGTCATGGACGTTCCCCAGACGAACGGCCGCTTCGTCGAGCAGCTACCGGGGCCCGATGCGGTGCCGGTGTTTGCGCAGCACGAGTCGTTGTACCGCGCCATCCGCCGCGCCACCGACCCCGAACCCGCGAAGCGCTTTCCGTCCATGGGGGAGCTGGCCGACCAGTTGACCGGCGTCCTGCACGAGATCGCCGCCGCCGACAGGGGGCACCCGCAGCCGCGGCTGTCCACCCACTTCAGCCCGCAGCGCGCCATCTACGGGGTGGGCCGCGACGTGCCGCTGACGGTGTCTTCGGTGATCGCGGCGCTCGGTGTGCCCAGGGTCGACCCGAACGACCCCGGCGCCGCGCTGCTCGCGACGACGAGCGGCACCCCGCCCGGTCTGCTCGAGCAGACGCTCCACCATGCCGTCGGCGAGTCGAGCCAGCGCACCAACTCAGTCGAGGTGCTGCTGCGACTCGTCCGTGCATCGCTGGAACTCGGTGTCGCCGAGGATGCCCGCGCACGGCTTGGCCAGCTCGAATCCGTCATACCAGGAGACTGGCGGTTGACCTGGTACCGCGGTCAGTGCGCACTGTTGGACGGCGACTTCGACGCCGCAGCAGCCGATTTCGACGCGGTGCTCGATATGTTGCCCGGCGAGCTCGATCCGAAGCTCGCCGTGGCGGCAACCGCGGAGCTTCGCGGCGCGCATGCCGATGCGACCCGCTACTACGAGATGGTGTGGCGAACCAACCACACGTTCTACAGTGCGGCGTTCGGGCTGGCGCGGGAGCGTGCCCGTGCGGGGAACCGAGTGGGCGCGATCGAGACGCTCGATCAGATCACCCCCGCGTCGACGCATTACACGGCCGCCGGTACGGCGGGGATCGAGATCCTGCTCGACGGTCGAGCCGCGGGCGAACTCGACGATGCGGCACTACTCGACGCGGGCAAGCGCGCATCGTCGTTGACGATCGAGTCGGCTGCCAAGCGGGAGACGCTGCGACTTCAGGTCCTCAGCGCGGCGCTGGATTGGCTGCACGCCGGGAACACGCCGACGACGCCGCTGCTGCTCGGCTGCGACTTCGACGAGCATGGCATCCGGGTCGGGATGGAGCAGTGCTATCGCGCGCTGTCGCGTGAGACGACCGACGTGTGGGCCCGAATCAACCTGGTGGAAAAGGCCAATGCGGTCCGGCCGAGGACCAGACTATGAGCGGCGGGGAGGTGACGTGTATGCGATGCGGCGCGACGGCAGTGCACGATGACCGGTTCTGCGAACGTTGCGGCACCGTGCTGGTTCCCGTACGCCGGGTCGCCGTGCCCCGTGTCGCGCCCGACGAGCCTTCGGTGTGCGCCGACTGCGGTGACGGCACCTACGTCGACCAGTACTGCACCGGATGCGGTCAGCGGCGCGCCGAACCCGATCGCGATCAAGCCCGTCTCGGCGGCGTCGTGCTCGTCACCGACCGCGGGCTCGAACACCCGCGCAATGAGGACGCCGCGGCTGCGGGAGTTGTCTCCTACGAATCGCGCCAAGCGATCGCCGTGGCCCTATGTGACGGGGTCTCCACCTCGTCGGCGGCCGATACCGCGGCGAAGGCCGCGGCGACGGTCGGGGTGGCCGCGATGCTCAACGCGCTCGCCGCGTGCCGGGAACCGGAGGCGGCGGTGCTGGCGGGTCTGGCCGAAGCCGCCAAAGCGGCGGTAGCCGCAGGAAGCGGCACGGCGGATCGCGACATCGCAGCGTCGTGCACCTACGCGGCGGTCGCCGTCGCTCCGACGGCCGCGGGCACGGAGATCGCGGTCGGCAACGTGGGAGACAGCAGGGTGTACTGGATCCCCGACCCACCCGCACAGGCGAGATGTCTCACCATCGACGATTCCGTTGCGCAGGAACTGATCTCCGCGGGAGCCGCCGCCCAGTCGGACGTGGTGCAGTCCGGTGCGCACACTTTGACCAGATGGCTCGGTGCCGACGCCGGGCCGACACCGTGGTCGGAGTCCGGCGTCCGGCCGATCACCGTCGCCGAGCCGGGCGTGCTGCTGCTCTGCAGCGACGGGCTGTGGAACTACCTCCCCGACGCCGAGGACATCGCGAAGTTCTGCACAGGTAACGATGCAGCGGACGCGGCGCAGGCGCTCGTCGACCACGCGTTGAGCGCCGGGGGCAACGACAACATCACCGTTGCGGTGATTCCCATCGGAGGGCGGTCATGAGTTCGACGCAGCCGCAGCGTGTTTCGGACGTCACCGTCGACGTCGACCACAACCCCTACCTTGCCGACGGTAGCGGGCTCGTCGATGCGGTCGTGAGCGTTGCAGTCGGAGCCGACGTGGGCACCGACGAGCCGCCAGAACGGGTGGAGGCGATCATCGTCGACTGCTCCACCTCGATGAAGACGCCTGCGGGAAAGTTCGACGAAGCCAAGCGGGCGACGATCGCGGCGATCGACGAGATGACCGACGGCACGCTGTTCGCGATTGTCGCGGGCACCGAGAAAGCCACAGCTGTTTATCCCGCTGACGGGATGCCCGCACCGGCGAGCGACGCGACCAGATCCGCTGCCGCACAAGCCGTCACGAGCTTGACACCCAACGGCGGAACGGCGATCGGTAGGTGGCTCGCCCACATCCGTGGGATCGCCACACGGCGCCCCGGCGCGTTGACCCACGCGATCCTGTTGACCGACGGCAAGGACGAGCACGAAACCCCGGAGGAGCTGGGCCGGGAGATCAGCCTCAGCGAAGGCGAATTCGCCTGCGACTGCCGCGGAGTCGGCACCGACTGGCACGTCGAGGAACTTCGGTCCGTCTCGTCGGCCCTGATGGGCACCGTGGACATCGTCGCGGATCCGGCAGATCTCGCCGACGACTTCGCCTCGATGATCCGCGCCTCGATGGGCAAGTCGATCCCCGGACTGACCCTGCGGCTGTGGACCCCGGCCGGGGCTCGAGTCGCGTTCGTCAAGCAGGTTGCGCCGAGCGTGCAGGACCTGAGCGATCGACGCGTCGACGCCGGAAACCACTGCGGCGACTACCCGCTCGGCGCGTGGGGTCACGAGGAGCGCGACTACCACATTCAGGTCGAGGTGCAGCCGGCCGACGTCGGCCGCGAGAAGCTGGCCGCTCGCGTGACGGTCGTCGCGGGCGACGACCCTCTCGGCGAGGGACTGGTGAAGGCGATCTGGACCGCCGACACGGCGCTGTCGGCGCGGATCAGTGACCGGGTCGCGCACTACACCGGCCAGACTCAGCTCGCGCAGGCGGTCCTGGACGGTCTTGCGGCGCGCAGGAGCGGCGACCTGGTAACGGCGACAGCGAAGTTGCACCGCGCGATGGAACTCGCCGTCGAATCGGGGAACGACGGAACGGCCAAGCTGCTCAGGAAGTTCATCAAGGTGGACGAGCACACCGGCACCACGCGGCTGCGGCGCGACATCGCCGCGGCCGACGAGATGGCACTCGACGCGCGGTCGACGCGGACCGCACGCGCACGGAAGGAGCCTGCGGTCACACCGTCAGCCCCCGAACAGCCGGTCGAATGGACCGCCGTCGTCACCGCCGACAAGGACTACTACAAGCGCGTCATCGCCCGTGGCGGCCCGGACACCGTCGAGTTTCCCGAAGTCTTCCCGGCACGCCGAATCGTATTGCAGGACAGCACATTGATCGGGCGCAACAGTCGCAAACAAGGTGTCGAACCCGGAATCGACCTCGGCATCCACCCGATCGACCGCGGCGTTTCCACCCAGCACGCCGTGCTGCGGATCCGTGAATCGGGTCTGACGGTCACCGACCTCGGGTCGACGAACGGCACGAGCGTCAACGAGAGCGACGACCTGCTCGGCAACGGGCAGGAGACCCCGCTCGTCGACGGGGACCGCGTTCACGTCGGCGCCTGGACCACCATCACGGTCAACAAGTCCGAGAAGAGCCGGACATGACCGATATCGAACGCGAACTGCACGACGCGAAAGAGCAGTTGGCCGCGAGCAGCGAGATCCTCGCCGCACTCGGCCGCCATGCCTCCGATCCGAGCGCTGTCTGGGACACCGTGCTGGAATACGCCGCGCGGCTGTGCGGGGCGGCGGCGTCTCAGCTGTTCATTCGCGACGGCGACGTTTTCCGGCTGTCCCGGGTCTCCGACGAGACTCCCGAGGACTACCGCAGATATCTGATGACACACCCGATCGCGCGCAACCGGTCATCGACCGTCGGCCGTGCCGCCGAGGACAAGTGCACCGTCCAGATCGCCGACGTGCTCGCCGACGCCGACTACGGCCGCCTGGATCTGCAGCGGCTCGCCGGCTTTCGTACCCTGCTCTCCACACCGATGGTCCTGCAGGACGAGGTCGTCGGCGTGCTGGCGATGTGGCGCACCGACGTCGCGCCGTTCGACGACCGTGAACGCCGACTACTCGAGGAGTTCGCCGTTCAGGGCGCGGTCGTGCTGCGCCAGGTCGACCTGATGCGAGCCCTCGAGTCGCGCGGCGTCGAACTGGCGGACAAGGTCGAACAACTCGAGGCGCTGCGCGAGATCGACGAAGCCGTCGGCTCGAGCCTCGACCTCGACGAAGTCCTCGAACGCGTCGTCACCAACGCGGTGCGACTCATCAACCTCGGCTTCGGCGACATCACGCTCAACACCGAAGGCGGATCGATCCTCGAGTACGACGAGAAAACCGACTCCTTCCATGTCCGCGGCAGGTACGGCAGCAGCCCGACCCTGTGGGAACGTTTGCGGCACATCGTCATGGACAGCAGATCCAGCTTTATCGGCCGCAGTGCGCTGGCCGATCAGCCCCTCGAGATCCCCGACCTGGCGGCCGTCGATCGCGACGAGTTCCTCGACACCGTCTTCGGAGACGGCTGGCGATCGGTGCTCGCGGTCCCGATGATCGTCGGCGAGCAGATGATCGGTGTGCTGGTCGTCCGTCGTCGCGGCACCGGCGACTTCCCACCCGACGTCACCGAGCTGCTCGAAACCTTCGCAGGCCAGTCGGCGCTCGCCATCGTCAACGCCCGCCTGTACCGCGAGCTCGAGACCCAGAGCCGGGAGCTCGAGATCGCGAGCAATCACAAGTCGGAGTTCCTCGCGAGCATGTCCCACGAACTGCGGACACCGCTCAACGCCGTGATCGGGTTCTCGGAAGTACTGCTGGAGCGCATGTTCGGCGACATCAACGAGCGGCAGGAGGAGTACCTGCGCGACATCTGGAACTCGGGTCGTCATCTGCTCCAACTGTTGAACGAGATCCTTGACCTGTCCAAGGTCGAAGCGGGCCGAATGACGCTCGACCCGACCGTGTTCTCCGTCGCAGGCGCTCTTGAGTACACGTTGGCGATGGTGCGCGAGAGAGCCGCCGCGAATGCCATCACGATGTCGGTCGACATCGCCGATGAGGTCGGAGACATCGAGGCCGACGAGCTGCGGTTCAAACAGGTGGTCCTCAACCTGGTGTCGAACGCCGTCAAGTTCACACCCGACGGCGGCAAGGTGTGCGTCCACGCCCACCGGAACGACGCCGAGCTGATCGTCACGGTGACCGACACCGGTATCGGGGTTCCGCCCGAGGATCAGGAGAAGATCTTCGACTCCTTCCAGCAGGGTGGTCGCGGGCCCGCGAGGGAAGAGGGCACTGGACTGGGGTTGACGCTGTGCAGACGCATCGTCGGGTTGTTCGGCGGCCGCATGTGGCTGGAAAGCGCTGTCGGCGTGGGAAGTACGTTCGGTTTCGCGATACCGGCGGCGAGTCGGTCCACGGGATCGGCGATGATGCCGCAGGACGGTGAGTTCCCCGTCGTGGTCCTCGTCGACGACGACAGGGCCTCCCTGGACCTGATGTCCGCGTATCTCGACGATGTGCCGGTGCAGGTGGTCCGCGTCACCGACGGCGTCAGCGCACTCGATCTGATCCGCAAGGTGGTACCCGCCGCCGTCGTGCTCGACATCAAGCTGCCGAGGCTCGACGGCTGGCAGGTGCTCGCCGAGTTGAAAACCGACGGCGACACCGCCGCGGTACCCGTGATCGTCGCCTCCGTCGTCGACGACCGACCCAGGGGGCTGGCGCTCGGCGCCGCTGTGCAGCTTCTCAAGCCGTTGAGCCGCGACGACTTCGTCGACGCGCTGCGAACCGTCGGTGTGCTCAAAGACGGAAGGGGTGGTTGATGGATGACCCCGTAACGGTGCTGGCTGTGGACGACCAGTCGGTCAACCTCCGCCTCCTCGACGCCGTATTGACTCCCCGCGGACATCGCGTGCTCACCGCTTCGTCGGGAGCCGACGGACTCGCGTTGCTCGAGACCGAGGACATCGACATCGTCCTTCTCGACGTGGTGATGCCCGTGATGGACGGCTACGAAGTCTGCCGCCGGATCCGGTCTGACCCATCGACGGAATTCCTTCCCGTGGTGATGATCACGGCCAGCGGGAACGAGCAGCGACTCAACGCGCTGATGGCCGGCGCCGACGACTTCATCACCAAACCGTTCGACCAGAGCGAACTGCTGGCAAGGGTGGCGTCGCTGGCCCGCATCAAGCGCTACCACGACACCATCCGGCGGCAGGCAGCCGAGCTGGCCGCGTGGAACGCCGAACTCGAATCGCGCGTCGCGGAGCAGGTCGCCGAGCTGGAGCGGACCAGCCGGTTGCGCCGCTTTCTGTCACCGCAATTGGCCGACCTCGTCGTCAGCGACGAACACCTGCTGGAAAGCCACCGCCGCGAGATCGTGGTGCTCTTCGCCGACCTGCGGAACTTCACCCCGTTCGCCGAGACCAGCGAGCCCGAGGAAGTGATGGGGGTGCTCGCGGAGTACCACGGGGCGATGGGGTCGTTGATTCACGAGTATGGGGGAACGCTGGAGCGGTTCACCGGTGACGGCGCCATGGTGTTTTTCAACGATCCGATCCGCCAGGACGACGCCGCGGAGCGTGCCGTCCGGATGGCCCTGCGGATCCGCGATGCGGTGAACGTCCTCGCCGTCGGCTGGCGGCGACGGGGGCACGATCTGGCTCTCGGACAAGGGATCGCGCAGGGCTTCGCGACACTCGGCCGGATCGGCTTCGAAGGCCGCTTCGACTACGCCGCGATCGGCAGTGTCACCAACCTCGCCGCGCGCCTGTGCTCGGACGCGGGGCCCTGGGAGGTGCGTATCACCGACCGCGTTCTCGCCGCGATCGAGGACATGGCCGTCGCCGAACCCGTCGGCGACATGCAACCCAAGGGATTCAGCCGAACGGTACGAGTCCATAACATCCGCGAAATGAACGAGGTGAGCACATGACGCAACTCCAAGCCCCGAGCCGGACTCTGGGTCAACTCAACGAAGGCGACCGCTACGAAGCGTTCGACGGCCTGCAGCTGTCGATGGGTGACGCGTGGGACTCGATCCAGAAGAACCTCGAAGACGAATCCGTCGTCGTGGTCCCGTCGATCAGCATCGAGCGCACCACCGCGTCCAGCGGCACCGTGATGCAGGCGATGGAGGAACGCGCCCTGTTCCTGCTGCTGCTTCTGCGGCAGCCGCGGCTGCGGATGATCTACGTGACGTCGCAACCGATCTCCGAAGCGATCATCGAGTACTACCTCGGGCTGCTTCCCGGCGTCATCCCCAGCCACGCCCGCGCCCGACTCACGCTGGTGCCGGTCGGCGACGGGTCCCCGACATCGCTGAGCGCCAAGCTGTTGGCGCGTCCGAGGCTGCTGCGCGAAATCCGTTCGCTGATCCCGAATTCCGAACGCTGCCACCTGATTCCGTACAACACCACACCGCTGGAACGCGATGTCGCACTGTCACTCGGCATCCCGATGTACGGGGCCGACCCGCGGCTGGTCGACATGGGCAGCAAGACAGGCTGCCGTCGCATGTTCGAAGAGTGCGGGGTGCAGTATCCAATCGGCGCCGAGGATCTCCACTCGGTCGACGACATCGTCGCCGCCGTGAAGGGCATGCGTGCGCGCCGACCGTCGATGAAACACGCGATCGTCAAGATCAACGAGGGAGTGTCGGGGTCGGGCAATGCGTCGATGGACCTCGACGGACTGCCGGAACCCGGCGCCCCGGACGAGGCGGCGGCGATCGCCGATCGGTTGCAGCAGATCCGGCCGGAGGCCGAGGGCATGCCGGTGGACGTCTTCCTCGCCGCGTTCGCGAAGGACGGCGGAATCGTCGAGGAGCGGATCATCGGGGTCGAGTTGGAGAGCCCGAGCGTGCAGATGCGGGCCCTGCCCGACGGCACCGTGGAGTTGTTGTCCACGCACGATCAACTCCTCGGCGGTGCGAGCGGCCAGAAGTATCTTGGCTGTGTGTTTCCGGCAAATCAGGGCTACGCCGCCGCCATCGCCGAGCCCGCGATGGTCGTCGGACGCCACCTCGCGCAACGCGGCGTACTAGGCCGCTTCGCAGTCGATTTCGTGACCGTTAAGGACGAGAGCGGCGGCTGGACGCCGTACGCGATCGAGTTGAACCTCCGCAAAGGGGGAACCACCCACCCGTTCCTGACCCTGCAGTTTCTGTGCGGCGGGACCTACGACGGCGAGCGCGGCGTCTTCCTGACGCCGGAAGGGCTGAGCAAGTATCTGGTCGCGACCGACCACCTCGAGGACGACCGCCTCAAGGTGCTGACGGTAGACGACCTCTTCGACGTCGTCGTGCAGCACGGCATCCACTTCGACCAGTCGCGGCGTACCGGAGTGGTGTTCCACATGATCAGCTGCCTGACCGAATGCGGTCGCATCGGCATGACCGCCGTCGGTGACAGTCCCGAGGAGGCGTGGCGGCTGTATCAGGAGGCGGAGACGGTGCTGCTGCGTGAGGCGGATCTGGCGCTGCAGGAAGAGGCGGTCATTCGCTAGGCCTGTCCGAAAGACGTTGCGCGACCGCCCCGTACCGCTCAATGCGCTCCGGCTCGCTCAACGCGTTGTACAGCACAAGGCGCGTCGCGGTGTCGCCGTACTTCTCTCGCAGCGCGTCGGCCAGGCCGTCCCACGTCGACTCCGTCGCGAACGTCGCGATGTGCTCGTCGGTGATCTGCGCCGCCATGCCCGTGAAGTCGCCCGCCTTCTGCTTCTCCCTGATGCGCGCCGTCGTCCCCTCGAACCCCGCCTCGTCCCAGATGAACGCGTAGTTCGGCGTGCTCCCGTAGAAGCTCATGGACAACCGAACGCTCTCACGTTCCCTGTCCCGCTCCTCATCGCTGTCGCCGACGATCGTCATCACCGGGACGATCACCGCGATATCGCGCACCGATCGCCCCGACTTCGCCGCTCCCGCAGCCACATTCGGTACCACGTGCCGCGCGATGTATCCCGGCTCGCCCAACGGATGCACATGCACGCCGTCGGCGACCTCGCCGGCCATCCGCAGCATCCACGGGTTGACGGCCGCGATATCCACGGCAGGGTCCGGCGCATCGATCGGTCCCGCGCTCCACTGCGGCGTGATGAAGTCCAGGCTGTAGAAGTCGCCGTGGTGATCGAGCTTCCCCGTGCGGAACGCCGAGAAGCACGCCTTCACCGCGCGCACGTAGTCCCGCAACCGCGGGCCCGGATGCTCGAACTCCACCCCGTACCGCCGCACCACATGCCTGCGCACCTGCGTGCCAAGGCCCAGCCGGAAGTTTCCGCCCGTCGCCTCCTGCAACTCCCACGCCTCCGCCGCGGTTACGAACGGGCTCCGCGGGAACGCCACCGCCACGCCCGTCGACAGCTCCAGCCCCGGCGCCGCCTGCGACGCCACCGCCGCGTTGAGGTACGCCGTCCGCCCCGTCTCGGTGAACAGCAGCCCCGAGAAGCCCGCCTTCTGCACATTGCTGGCCAGATCAGACACTTTGCCAAGCGGCTGCGGCACCGTCATCGCGTCGACTTGCACGCCCGAACAGTACGCCCGCGCGGGTTCCCGACGTTGATCTTGACGGGTAATCTTCGCCGTGCCACACCAGGTCAACCCGAGAGGTGAGTCGCGGTGGATCTGAGAAAAGTAACAGGCGTCGTCGCGGGCGCAGCTGTCTTCTTCGGCTTCGGCGCCCCGGCGCCCGCGGCAGCTGCCGACGGCCACGTGTTCGGCCTGCAGCAGACCGTCGCCGACGCGGGCGGCGGCGAGATCGGCTACACCCTCACCAAGTTCCTTCCCAGTGGGGACGCGATCCCGTTCCCGGTGTCCGGCCGGCTCTACGAAGTCACCGTGCGCGCCGACGCACTGAACGGCATGCCGACACCGGCGATACCCGCGTTCAGTGCGCAGTCCGAAAGCGGGCAGAGCTACCCGGCCCTCGCAGGCGTCTTGACACCGCAGACCTTCAGCGGCGCAACCCTGCTGCCCGGCGGGCGTTCGACCGGCAAGGTCTACTTCGACGCGGTAGGAGAAGCGCCGACCAGCGTCGTCTACAACAACGCAGGCAACACCCTCACCTGGATCGAAGCGCCGACCGCGCCCGCAGAAGAAGAGCCCGCCGCCGAGGAAGAGGCGCCGGCCGAGGAGCCGCCCGCCGGCGGTGAGGAGGCACCGGCCGAATCGGAAGGCTCTGACAGCGGCGCCGCGGACACCGAGGCCAACGGCGACGTCGCCGCCGAGGAGGAAGGGTAAGGCGGCCATCGCTCGCCTGGTTTCATTGCGTGAATGCCGGGGTACCGCTCGCTTGACCACCTAATTCAGCAAGGGGGCGAGTCGAAGTGAAGATCAGGAAATTCGCGGGGGCGGTCGCGGCGTCGGCCGTGATGATCGGCGTCGGCGTGGTTCCGCCGGCATGGGCCACCAGCAACATCAAGGAATTCGGTGTCGAGGAGACCCTCAAGCACATCAACGGTCCGCTGATCGGCTACACGGTCACGGGGTTGATGCCCAGCAGCGATCCCGTCCCCTACCCGGCCGCCGGCCGACTCTACGAGGCCACCGTGCGGGCCAACGCGCTCGTCGGAACCGTCACGCCGGCGCCGAACCTGTTCAACGCCCGGGCCCTGAACGGCAACAACTACCGCTCCCTCCCGCCGACCAGCCTCAGCGCCGCACCGATCGGGCAGGGCGGCAGCACCACCGGCAAGGTGTACTTCGACGTGGTCGGTATGAACCCGAACAGCGTCGTGTTCAACAACGGCTTCGAAGACATCCTCGGCTGGATCCAACCTCCCGGGGTCGCGCCGGAGGCACTAGCACCCTCCGGCGGCGAGGGCGGTGGCGGCGGCGCCGAGGGCAGCGGTGGATCGACGGGTCCCAACCAGGCCAGCCCGGAGACCTCCGGCGGCGAGATCGGCGGCGGAGAAGAAGGCACCGAGGGCGGCGGCGGCAACCTGGATTCCGGTGGTGGTGCCTTGGCGCCCTCCGGCGACACCGGCGACTAACCGCAGACGGCGCGACTACGTGGGCCGCGCAGGCTGATTATCCGGTCGCCTGCGCGGCCTCAGCGCGCGGTGGACACCTTCGCCACCCACTTCAGGAACTCGTCCGCGGTGAACACCGGCTTGCCGTACTCCGACGCCTTGCGCGCCTTGCCCGACTGGCTGCCCGCCTCCGCCGTGACCAGGACCTCGCAGCGGGTTTTCGACACCGTCTTCACCGGCTTCAACCCCGCCGACTCCGCCAGCTCCTCCATCTCCCAGCGTTCGACGATGCGGCCCGCGTCGTCCTGTGCCGTCCCGGTGAAACAGATGCGCGCTCCCGGGACCAGGACGTCGGCAATATCGTCTCGCTGCAGAAACGTTGACTCCGAGACGATTTCGACGCCCAGGTACTGCGACGCCTCCCGCAGCCGCATGATCACGTCGGTCGGGAGCTGCGCGCGCGACGCGGCCACCCGCAGCTGATCGGCCACCGACTGCCTGGCCGCGGCGTGCCACGGTGTGTCAGAGGCATCGTGCAACGATGACGCCGTTGCTCCGCCCAACACCACTGCGCCGACATCGCGGCTGACCCGCAGCAGTGCCGACAGCCCCGGCAGGTGATCGGCGGAAGGCGTCGGCGCCGAGTGGTCCCGGCTGACCAACAGACCCGAAAGCGACTCTGCCGGTTCGGGTTCCTCGAACGCCGACGAGCCACCCTCTTGTTCGGCGCGAGCGTGCGCCTGCAGCGCCGACTGTGCGCGCTCCAGCGCCGTCCGCCCCGACACGCGTGCGCCACGCAGCTCGATGCCGAGCGGCATCACCGTGACGTAGCCAAGCCGCTTCAGCTCGAAGTCGATCAGCCCGAGCGTCTCGTCCACCCCGACACCCACCGGCGTGCAACCCGCGAGCATCGGCGCGATCACCGCCCACGCCTCCCGCAGCGTCGGCGCCAACAACACGTCGGACACGCTGATGCCGAATGCTTTCCGCGCATCCGCCAGGTCCCGCTGCGGGTTCACCAACGTGGAGATCGCCGTGCCGTCGTCGAACGCGACCGCCAGTTCGACCGGCCGCGGCCGCGACATCCGGCCCTCGTCACCCACCGTCAGCATCCCGAACGCGCAGTAGCGCCGCGCGCCGCCGTCGCTGACCGAGGTCCGCAGGAACCGTGCGATGCGCCGGTCGGTCTTCAGATCCTTCGGCAGCACAGGGCGTTTCAACACCAGGCCCGCCAACGACGTGCAGCGACTCAACGCCACATACAGTTGACCCGTCGAGAACATCCCACCGGTGAGGTCGACCACCAGGCGCTGAAGCGTCTGCCCCTGAGCCTTGTGAATGGTGATCGCCCACGCGAGCTTGAACGGCAGCTGCGTGTAGGCGCCGACCACCTCGCGAGTCAGCGTGCCGCCGCTGACCACCGGACGCGTCGCCTCCCAGGTGAACGGTGTCACGTCGGCGCCCGAGCCGTCCGCGAATTCGACCTCCACCACGACCCCGTACCGGTCGTAGCCCACCCCGACGACGCGGCCGATGGTGCCGTTGACCCACCTGCTGCCCTGATCGTTGTTGAGCATCATGATCTGTGCGCCGACCTTGAACCGCAGCGTCTCCTCGACCGGCGGGTCGAACAGCGACAGGTCGCCCGAGGCTCGGGCGTGGTGGACCAGTTCGTCGCCCGGCAGCCGTTCCAGGTGCTGACGGTTGCGTGCGGTCACCAGCCGGTTCGTCGGCGCCAGCGTCAGCCAGAACTCGTCGTCGGGCGGGACGAAGTCCTTGTCGGCGCGCGCGTTCAACTGTTCCTGCGCGTGGCCGAGCAGCACGCCTTCCCGAATCTCGTTGAGGATCGCGGTCATCCGGTCATCGCCGAGCTGCCGGAACACCGTAGAGAGCGCGACGGTGGGGAAGTCGTCGCGGCGGAAGCTGCGCGCCGAGAAGAAGTACGGCGTCTCATAACCTCGCGTGAAGGCCGCCGAAAAGAACCCAGCCTCATCCTCGGTGACGACTGGCGGCAGCTGGTAGAGGTCGCCGACGAGGACGATCTGCACTCCGCCGAACGGCGTTCCAGGCTCGGGGCCGAACCGGGACAGCGCCGAGGCCACCATGTCGAAGACGTCGGCGCGCACCATCGACGCCTCGTCGATGATCAACGTCTGCAGCGACGCCAGCGTCTTGGCGAAGCGGCCCGGCCGGTACTCGCCGCTGCGGACGTCGTCGAGCGTGGTCGTCGGGCGGAACCCGAACAGGCGGTGGATCGTGTAGCCGTCGACGTTCAAAGCGGCGATGCCCGTCGGCGCGACCACCACCACGTTGTGGTCGGTGTCGGCCATGAAGAGCCGGATCAATGTCGACTTCCCTGTGCCCGCCTTGCCGGTCAGGAAGACGTGCCTGCCGCCGCCAAGCAGTTCGAGCGCATGGCGGAACTCGTCGGTCAGGACGAGCCCGTGTGTACTCCCCGCCACCTGCACAGATTACTGCGGTCTACGGGACGGCGCCGAACGTGAAGCCACTGCGAGATTTGGCCCTGGTTTTAGCAGTGGGCGCACGTTCGGCGAAGATTCAGCCGCTAAGACGGCGTGCCAACCCGGATGCGCGCACGGCTCGCCGCTCGACCGCGGCCCGCACCGCGGATTCGGCGCCGACGACACGCACCTTTGACTTCGCGCGGGTGACCGCCGTGTAGAACAGTTCGCGCATCAGCAGCCGCGAATCCTCCTGCGGCAGCAGCACCGTCACCTCGTCGGCCTGACTGCCCTGGCTCTTGTGGATCGTCATCGCGTGCATCGTTTCGACGTCCGAGAGCCGGCTCGTCGCGAACTCCTGCCGCTGCGATCCCGCGATCACCGCCCGCAGCACGCCGTCGCGCATCAGAGTCACGCCCGTGTCGCCGTTGTAAAGCCCCAGCCCGTAGTCGTTGGCAGTCACCAGCACTGGCCTGCCGGCATACCAGTCCGACCAGATCGGGTCGCCGGTGTCCTCGGCCAGCCACCGCTCGACCTGCCGGTTCCAGAACCGCACCCCGTACGGCCCGCGCCGGTGCGCGCACAGCAGCCGGTGCTCGTCGAGCGTCTGCAGCGCCACCTCGGCGTTGCCGAGGAGCGCCGCTTCCCGCAGCCGAAGTGCCTGCGGCACAACAACCGTGCGCAGATGCTCCGACGGTTGATCGGTACCGATCCACTCGATGTGGTCGCCGCCCGCCCGCAGCACCTCGATCGCCGTATCCGCCTCGCCCTCGCGGATCGCCGACGCCAACGCGCCGATCGACTCCCCGAACCGGTGCGGCGTCTTCAGCGCCGCCAGCTTGGAGGTGTCCAGCCCGTCGACCAGATCCGCCAGCACCGCGCCCGCCTCCACCGACGCCAGCTGGTCCGGGTCGCCGACCAGGATCAGCCGCGCATCGGGCCGCACCGCCTCCAGCAGCCGGGCCATCATCGTCAACGACACCATCGACGTCTCGTCGACGACGATCACGTCGTGCGGCAGCCGGTTGCCCCGGTTGTGGCGGAACCGGGCCGACGTGTCCGGCCTGCTGCCGAGCAGCCGGTGCAGGGTCGTCGCGTGCATGCCTGACAGCGCCTCCCGGTCGGCGGCGTCGAGCTTGTCGACCTCCAGCTGGACCGCTTCCTGCAGACGCGCGGCCGCCTTACCCGTCGGCGCCGCCAGCGCGATCCGCAGCCGCGTCCCGCTGGCCAGCAGTGCCAGCAGCCGAGCGACCGTCGTCGTCTTACCCGTGCCGGGACCGCCGGTCAGCACAGTCAAGCCTTGCGCCAGAGCCACTTTCGCCGCCGCGCGCTGCTCTTCGAAACCGGTGGGGAACAGCCGGTCGACGTCGGGCGACACCTTCTCCGGCTTCACCGCGATCATCGTGTGCACGTCGTCGCACACCTGCTGCTCCTCCAGCCAGTAGCGGTCGAGGTACAGCAAGTCACCATAGAGCCGCAGCGCAGGCGGACTGCCTGCCAACGTGCTCGCCTGGATCGCGGCGAGCCAGCCGTCGACCTCCGGCCACGGCAGCCCGTCGACGCCGACCTGCTGCTCGACCGACCGCATGTCCACGCACACCGAGCCGTTCCGCAGCGCGCGCACCGCCAGCGCGATCGCCAAAGCGACCGTCTGGTCGGTCTCGGAGGCCAACGTCGTGAGCCGCTGCGCCACGTGCACATCCGACGACTCCAGCACGTCTGCCTCGCCGAACGTCTGCAGCAGTCCCGTCGCGCTGCGCGCTCTGCGCCATTCCATCGTCGTCATGCCGCTGCCCGCCCGATGTCGAGAAGATCCGACATCGCCTCGATCAACGCCGCAGGCGGCTGCCAGCTGAACACCCCGGCCGGATGGCCGTCAACCACTCGGGTGTTCGGACCGCACATGCCGCGCAGGAACAGGTACATGATGCCGCCCAGATGCGTCGACGGCGTGTAGCCCGGCAGCCGCCACCGCAGGAACCGATGCAGGACCACGCTGTACAGCAGCGCCTGCAAGGGGTAATCCGAGTGCAGCATCGCCTCGGCCAGCCGCGGCTGCCCGTAGTCGGCGGCCGTCAACGGCTCCGACGGGTCGCCGAGCCAGTTCGTCTTGTAGTCCACGACGACATACCGGTCGTCGATCCGCAGTACCGCGTCCACCGAGCCCGACAGGTAACCCTTCAGCGGCTGGGTGCCCAACGCCAGCCCCGTCAACCGGTCCGCATACGACGTCAGCGGATCGTTCTTCGGCAGGTGCGCGCGCAGCAACTCGCCGACGTGGGACAGCCGGATGTCCGGTGCCGCCGCACGCAGATCACCACCCGCCAGCGGGAACTCGAAGTCCATCTCCCGCATGCGGTTGCGCAGCCCGATCTGCCGCAACGTCACGCCGTCCGCCAGCGGGCCGAGGGGAGTGTCGTGAATCGGAACCATCGCCGCCGCCAACACCTCGGACGGCACATCGACCGGCCACCACACCGCGTGCTCGCGGATCTGCGTGTCCAGCTCGGCCTGCAGATCGGGTGCGAACGGGTCGGCGGTCTCCAGCACGGCGTGCACCAGCGTGCCGAACTTCGCGCCCATCGGTAGCTCCGCCATCGGCGACGGCACGTCCGCACCGACGGCCGACGCCGTCAACGGAGTCTCGGCGGCTTCGTCGTCTAGTTCGACGACCTCCGGCTCGCTGCTCACCGGCGTCGACTCGACCGCGCGGATCAGACCTGAGTACGACGTCCGCCGCCACTCGGCATCGATGCGGCGGTGCCAGTGCCGCGCCGCCAGATCCGCACGCACCTCCGGAGCGGGTAGCGCGGCAATCGGCTTCACGACCGACTGCTCGACGACGAGCCCGCCCGCCGCTTGCCACTCCTCGAACCGCGCCATCGCGTCGGAGTCCGAAACCTTTTCCGGCTGAACGCGATCGGGCACCGCGACCTCATTCGGATGCCTGCCGCGCAACAGCCGCGACAACCCGCCGTTCGGCTCGTCCCAGGACGGCGCCCACCACGCCACCACCTGCGACTGCGCGCGCGTCATCGCCACGTACATGAGCCGGCTGTCGTCGCTGGCATCCTCTTTGCGGCCGAGCACGGAGACGGCGTTGTAATCGGGGCTGTCGATCCCGCCGACGTGCAGGCACCGCTGCCCGTCGTCGTCGTGGAACAACACCAACTCGGGCGTGCGGACGTAGCGGTTGAACGAGAACGGCAGGTACACCACAGGGAACTGCAAACCCTTGGCCACCCACACCGTCATGATCTGCACCGCGGCCGTGTCGTGGTCGAGCCGACGCGCGCGTTCCGTTGCGCCGCTTCTGTCCTCGCGTTGCTCGCGCAACCAGTCCCGCAGCGCGGGCAGGCTGAAGTGCTCGCGGTGGGCCGTCTCCTGCAGCAGCTGCGTCATGTGCGCGAGGTCGGTCATCTGCCGCTCGCCACCCTGCCACGACAGCACCCGGTTGCCCATCTCGCCGATCTGCGCGGCCTCGAAGATCGCGGCGACACCGCGCTCGCGGGCATGGCCTGCCCACTCCCGCAGCGTGTCGGCGACCTCGTCGGTCAGCGTGTCGCCGCCCTCGACGAGCTGTTCGGCCGTCTTGCCGAAGAACATCGTCGCCGCCGCGGCCCGCACCATGCCGGGCCGGTGCGGCTGGTCGAATGCCTCGAGCAGGCACAGCCAGTCCTCGGCGGCGTCGGAGGTGAAGATGTCGGAGTCGCCGGTGTACACCGCGGGGATGTTCGCGTCGCAGAGCGCGCGGTAGCACGCGCGGGCGTCTTTGTGGCTCTCGACGATCACCGCGATATCGCGCGCCTCCAGCGGCCTGTTCTCGAACGTGGCGTCGCTCGCCAGCAGTCCGCCGATGTCGGCGGTCAGATCCTGCGGGACGTGCGTGCGCAGGTCGTCGATCCCGATCGTGCGGGTTCCGCTGCGGCCGAACTCCTCCCGCTTCACCACCCGCAGCCGGAACGGGTCGTCGCACGGCGCCCCGTGCAGCCGCGAGCCGTGGTACTGCGCCTCGACCTCGTGCACGATGATCCGCTCGTCACCGAGCTGGGCGCCGCCGAGAAGGACCTGCAGCCGGTCGACCAGCGCCGCGTCGCTGCGCCAATTCCTGCCGAGCGTCATCCGGGTGCCCGCGGTCTCCGCGGCCTTGAGGTAGGTGACGATGTCACCGCCGCGGAACGCGTAGATCGCCTGCTTGGGATCGCCGATCAGGATCAGCGTCGAGCGCGTCGTGAACGCGCGGTCGATCACCTTCCACTGCACCGGGTCGGTGTCCTGGAACTCGTCGACCATCACGATCGGCCACCGCTGGTGCATCCGCAGCGCAGCCGGTGAGTCGTCGGCGTCCAGCGCATCGGCAAGCCGGGTCAACAGGTCGTCATAGCTGATGACGCCGCGACGGCGCTTACGCACTTCGAGTTCGGCCAGAACATCTTTCGCGAACGCGACACACACCGCGGCGCGGGAGTCCGGGGGCGGCTCCTTCGGCCGCAGCTCCGTCGCCGGATGCTTGACCACCTCGCGGGCCAGCTTCAGCGCGTCGGCGTGGCTCAGCAGCGGATCGTCGCGCTCCTGGCCGAAGTGCCGCAGATATAGGTCGTCGACGATCTCGCCGACCAACTCGTCGAGGCTCTCCACCAGCGTCACACCGGAATCGCTGTCGCCTGCCACGCCCAGCGACTTGAGCACCATCTGGCAGAACTGATGGGTAGTGGCGATCGTCGCCGCGTCGAAGGCGGCCAGCGCGTCGCGCAGCCGTTCCCGGCGCAGTGCACGCTCGTCGACGGAGCAGTCGAGCAGGTGCGCGATCACCTGGTTGTCACCGACCGCGGCCGGATCGTCGAAAGCCACGACGGCGTCGACGATTTGACGCCTGACCCGGTCGCGCAGTTCCTGCGTCGCCGCCCGCCCGAACGTGATCAGCAGCATCTGGTCGAGCGTCGCCTCACCCTCGGCGATGTAGCGCGTCACCAGACCCGCGAGCGCGAACGTCTTGCCGGTCCCTGCGCTGGCCTCCAGCACGGTAGTTGAGCGCGCGGCGGGCAGCGGGCCCAGCAGATCGAAGTTGTCCATCATTTTCCTGTGCTCCTCGCGTGCGCGCACATTCTTGTGCTCCTCACGTGCGCGCTACGCGTCCATCGCCCGCAGCATCGGCAGCCACAGCCGGCAGGCATATTCGCCGAGCCCCGCGTCGACGAGGACGCTCAGCGAGGCCCGCTCGCCCCACGTCCGGACATGCGCAGGCTCGGCATCCTCGCCGGGATAGCGGTCGGACTTCCACCGGTACCCGGCGACGCGCTGCGGGTCGCCGTGCGTGTGCGTGGCCTCGGCCCACGCGTATGACGTCTTCACCGGCAGCGGCAACGGCTCGCATCGCCCCTCGTCGTACAGCGCGACGAGATCGGCGAGCAGCTCGACCGGTGACTCGTGCGGACGGCGCAGCGTCTCGATCCGCAGCGGATCCTTCTTGGCGCGGCCGATACAGACCGCCGACCAGTCGCGGCCGGGATCGTGAGCCATCAACGCAAGCAATGGAATCCACGACTGCAGGAAGTGGCGCCCGTCGATCTTCGAGTACGTCACCGACACCAGTCGATCGCCGAACACCGGCGACACCGTGCCGGTCAGCCGCCGACCGCCGAGATCGATGTCCACGTCCACGGCGTCGGCCGTCGCGCCGCGGTAGGCGCGTGCGGCGTCTGCCAGCAGAACCGCCTGTTCACAGATCACCGTCGCTTTGCGCCAGCCCAGCCGCCCCGGCGGCAGGGTACCGCGGCGCCATTCCGCGTCGCGCGCCTGCGCGGGCGCCATCCCGTGCAGCATGTCGTCGAGCATCCGGTCGCCGACCGTCCACTCCTCGAGCGCGTTGATGTCGACGGGCATGGCGTCCTCGACGCCGTCGACCTCCCACGGCAGCGTGAAGTCGAGCGCGCGGTAGAAACCCTTCACCGGGTCGCGGAAGAACGCGGCGAGGTCGGCGAGCACCACATCGTCGGCCTGGGGAGCGGGCAGCGGCCCGGAGATGAACGGCGGCTTGTCGGCGCGGTCACCGGCCCTCGCCCGCGCGGCGGCGAGCACGCTCGAATCGAACGTGAACGGCTCGCCGGGGATCAACGCGCCGGGGATGACGTTGCGAGTGTCGAAGGGCTGCAACGGATGTTTGACGACGATCGTGTCGCGCACCTGCCGCTCGGTCGTCCTGTCCAGCGTGTCGAGGAGCTCGGCCAGCGGCACCGCGGGCGGCCGCTCCTGCCCGGAGTACTCGTTGGCGCCGGTGTAGGTGATCACGAGTTTCTCGGTCGCGGCGCCGATCGCGTCGAGCAGCAGTTGCCGGTCCTCGGAACGGATGTCGCGCTCACCGGTCATCGGGTCGCGGGCGAGCACGTCGTCGCCGTCGACGACACCGAGCCGTGGGAAGACGCCGTCGTCGAGACCGACCAGGCACACCACCCGGTGCGGCACCGAGCGCATCGGCACCATCGTGCACACGGTGAGCGTGCCGGTGCGGAAGTTGGCCCTCGTCGGCCGCCCGGACAGGTGGCGGTCCAGCAGCGCGCGGACATCGGGCAGGCGCAGCAGCGTGTCGTCGCGGGGACCGGCGTGGGTCAGCACGTCGCCGAACTCGCGCTGCAGCTGGCTGGTCTGCCACGCGTCGTCGTCGTCGACACGGGTCAACAGCCCGATGCCGTTCTCCAGCGCGGTCAGCCAATCGCGCAGCGGCTTTGCGCCGGTGAGGGAGTCGACGACGTGCTCGAGCCGGTCGACGTACTCGGCCAGCTGGCCGGCCAGCTCGACACGGTTGGAGCTGACATCGTCGAGCGGCAGGGTGGCCTCGATCCAGGCCCGCGAGTCATCGGACATCGCGACGCCCGCGAGCACGCGGTCGATGCCGAAACGCCACGTGTTCTGCACGAAGTCGACGCCGTAGGGCTTGCGGTGGTCGCGGTCGAAACCCCAGCGGATGTTGGCCTGACGCACCCAGCGGGTGATGTCCTCGAGGTTGTCGTCGGTGAACCCGAAGCGGGCCCGCACCGGTGCGGCCTGCGCGAGGTTCAGAACCTCGCTGGAGGTGACGCGGCCGCTCGCGAGTGCCAGCAGTTGCGACGCCACCCCGAGCAGCGGGTTGGTCTGCACCAGCGATCGGTCCGCAAGGCGCACCCGCAGCCTGTGCGCTGCATGCACGCCGTTGATCATGTCGCCGAGGCCGAAGCCGGCGACGATCAGCGGCGCGTAGGTCTCGATGTCGGGGCACATGACGAGAATGTCGCGGGGTTCCAGCGTCTCGTCGTCGGCGAGCAGGCCGAGCAGAACCTCTCGGAGCACGTCGATTTGGCGGGCCGGGCCGTGACAACTGTGCACTTGCACCGAGCGGTCGTCGACGCGCAGGGTCCGCCCGTCGCGCCGCACCTCGTTGGCGGTGATGTCGGACTGCAGCCAGCCCAGAAGCGTTTCGGGCCGGTCGTGGGCGCCGAGATACTCGTCGGTCTTCGGGTTCTCCGGCAGGCCGCGCTGCAGCTCGCGAACGTCGCGGCCGAGGGTGGCCAGCAGCGGATGACCGACCTCGCGGTGGCTGGTGTCCTCGCGGCGGGGAAGCTGGCCGTGCACGTCGGCGAGCGACCGCCACAGGTTGTCGCTGGGATGCGGCAGCCACAGGTGCAGGTCGTGATGGGTGGACAGCGCGTCGAGCAGTTCGATCTCTGTCGAGGGCAGCCGCGTGTGCCCGAACAACGACAGGCGCTCGGGTAGTTCTGTGGACGACTCCTGCAACGTCGCAACCGTTTTCGCATGTCTGATGTGCGGCGGATCGGCGTCGACGCGGTTCAGCACCGCGCGCCAGAGGTGTGGCTGCCAGTCGAGGTCGGCGGTGACGCCACCGTCGTCGCCGGATTCCCAGTCGATGAGCAGCTGCGGCCGCTGCCGGGCGTAGGAGGCGAACAGTCCTGCCAGCCGTCGCGCGACGGCGTAGCGGCGGCCCATCCGCAGCTCGCGTTCCTCGCCGGCCTCGAAGTGGCCGAGGTGGGTGGCCAGCGTCTTGCACCAGCCGTCGTCGCAGCTGGCGTCGACGACGTCGAGCAGCGGCCAGACGAGCGCGTCGGGATGCCAGGGATCGTCGTCGGCGGTGCCGGTGATCTCGGCGATCAGCGAGCGCGGGTTGCGGAAGGAGATGCCCGCGCAGACGCCGTCCTGTCCGGAGCCGCGGCCGAGGATGTGGGAGAGCCGTTGGCTCAGCCAGCGCTCGACGCCCTTGGCCGGGACGATGACGAGCTCCTCGGCGAACGGGTCGGGCAGGGGATGGGCCAAAAGGGCACCCAGCCCGTCGCCGAGAAGATCGGTGCGCTCAGCACGATGGATGTGAAACGCCATCGGTGGAGAGACTACGGGGTAGGGGTGACGTCCGTTGGTGGGTTTGGTCGGCGGCAAATGGGACAGTAGACACGACAGAGGACGGGAGGGCCCCATGAGCGAGACGACGACGTCGCCGCGGCTGAGCGAGCGGTTCCAGGAGGCGCTCGTCTACGTGGCCAACCTGCACAACACGCAGACCCGCAAGGCCAGCGAGGTGCCCTACATCGGTCATCTCCTGTCTGTCGCCGGCCTGGTGATCGAGGCCGACGGCACCGAGACCGAGGCGATCGCCGCGCTCCTGCACGACGCCGCCGAGGACCAGGGCGGTGACGCGACGCTGGACGAGATCGAGAAGCGGTTCGGCAAGGACGTCGCGACGATCGTCGACGAGTGCAGCGACACCGTCATCACGCCCAAGCCGCCGTGGCGCCAGCGCAAGGAGAGCTACATCGCCCACCTGAACGAGGCGTCCGACAGCACCATCCGCGTCTCGATGGCCGACAAGCTCGACAACGCGCGGGCCATCCTGCGCGACCTCCGCCTGCACGGCCCGCAGGTGTGGCAGCGATTCAACACCAACGATCCGCACGAGCACCTCTGGTACTACCGCTCGCTGTTGGAGGTCTACCGACAGCGGAGCAACAGTTGGCTAGTCGACGAGCTGGCGCGCGTCATCCACGCGCTCGAACAAGAGGTCGGCCCGCCTATGGCCGCGACGGTCTGAGGGCGTGACGCGAAATAGCATTCCTGGTCGTTGAATCGGCGAAATCACGACCGTAGTTTCTCTTTCGCAGTCTGAGGGCCTGACGCCCTACCCCAGCTGCGCTACCAGCGCCTCCGTCACCTGCTCGGTCGACGCGCTGCCACCCAGATCGCCGGTCCGCGTCTCCGGCTTCGCCAGCGTGGCCTCCATCGCCGTCAGCACATCAGCGGCCGCCTCCGCATGGCCCAGGTGGTCGAGCATCATCGACGCCGACCACACAGCACCCATCGGGTTCGCGATGCCCTGACCGGCGATGTCCGGCGCCGAACCGTGCACCGGCTCGAACATCGACGGGTACTCCTTCGTCGGATCCAGATTCGCCGACGGCGCGATGCCGATCGACCCGGCCACCGCCGCCGCGAGGTCAGACAGTATATCCCCGAACAGGTTCGAGCCCACGACCACGTCGAACCGCTCCGGTTGTAGGACGAACTTCGCCGCCAGCGCGTCGATGTGTTCCTGGTCCATCCGCACGTCCGGATACTGCGCCGCCCGCTCCGCGACCACCTCGTCCCAGAACGGCAGCGTGTGCACGATGCCGTTGGACTTCGTCGCCGACGTGACGTACTTGCGCCGCGTGCGCGCCAACTCGAACGCGAAGTCCGCGATGCGGCTGACGCCGACGCGCGTGAAAATCGATTCCTGCACCGCCATCTCGTCGGGGAAGCCGCGGTTCATCCGGCCGCCGATCTCGCTGTACTCACCTTCGACGTTCTCCCGCACGACGACGAAGTCGACAGCGCCCGTCGTCCGCAGCGGGCTCTGGACACCGTCGAACACCTTGATCGGCCGCAGGTTGACGTACTGGCGGAACGCCCGCCGGATCGGTATCAGCAGCCCCCACAGCGAGACATGGTCGGGCACACCGGGCCAACCGACCGCCCCGAGAAAGATGGCGTCGAACCCGCGCAGTGTCTCGATGGCGTCGTCGGGCATCATCGCGCCCGCACGCTCGTAGCGCTGACACGACCAGTCGAAGTCGGTGTAGGACAATTCGACTCCGTGTTTCGCGCACACCGCGTCGAGCACAGCTCGCGCCGACGCGATCACCTCGCCGCCGATGCCGTCACCCGGAATGACGGCGATGCGTTGCGGGCTCACGTGCCCAAGCCCAGGAGGCTGACCATGATCGGCAGCAGGATGATGATCAGGATCGCGCCCGCGATGTCGAACGCGACGCCCGACCGGATCATCGTGGTGATCCTCACGACACCCGAGCCGTACACGATCGCGTTCTGCGGCGTCGACACCGGAAGCATGAAGCCGAACGACGCGGCGAACGTCGCCGCCAGCGCGGGTACGAACGGATTGATACCGGCGGCCACCGCCACCGGGATGATGATCGGCACCACCACCGCCGCAGAGGCTGTGTTGCTCGTCGTTTCCGACACGATGATCGCGAGGAGCACCGCGAAGATTGTGATCGCAACACTGCTGCCGAGACCCAACGCGTCGTTGACCGAGGTGCCGATGGTCTCGGCCAGGCCGGTCGAGGAGATCAGCGACCCGAAGATGATGCCGCAGCCGAAGAGCACGATTGTGCCCCAGTCGATCTCAGCGGCGTCACGCCACCGCAGGGTGAACTCGCGGTCTTTCCAATCCGTCGGCAGCAGGAACAGTAGCGACGCGCCGAACACGGCAACGACGCCTTCGTCGAATCGGTCGCTGACGAACTCGTAGGCGCCGGACTCGGTGCCTGCGATCAATGCGACGACGCCCGGCATGATCCACAGCGCCACGGTGATCGTGAAGGCGATCAGCGTGTTCTTCTCGGCCCGCGACAGCTTGCCCAGCTTTTCGCGCTCTTCGGCGACGTACTCGGCGACGCCGTCGATCCGCTTGATCTCCGGCTTGTTGAGCCGCAGCAGGATGACGGCCAGCAGCACGAACATCAACGCGCAGATGGGTAGCGCCAGCATCATCCACTGGAAGAAGCTGATGCGCTCGCCGGTCGCCTCCTCGATGAGGCCGCGACCGATCAGGTTGGGCGGGCTGCCAACGGGGGTCAGCAGGCCGCCGACGCTGGCGCCGTAGGCGAGCATCAACATGATCGCGGCGCCCACCCGTAGGCGTTGGGGATCGAAGTCCTGTTCTACATCGCCGCGGCTCTGCATCAGCTTGGCGATGACGCTGATGATGCCGATCGCTGTCGGCAGCAGCATCGCCACCGTTGCGGTGTTGGAGACGAACGCCGAAAGCAGGCATGTGATCGCACCGAACGCGAGGATCACGCCTGTGGTGGACCGGCCCACTGCCGGAAGGTTGAGGATCCAGAAGGCGAACCGGCGAGCGACGCCGTGTTTGAGCATCGCGGCCGCGAGGATGAAAGCGCCGATGAACGTGAAGATCGTCGACGACCCGAACGGGCCGAGGACGTCGTCGACCGGCGCGACACCGAGGAACACCGCGACGGCGACGCCGAGCAGACCGCCGATCGGGATCGGCACCGCCTCGCTGATCCACAGGGTGATGACACCGAGCAACACCGCGGCAAGCACCTGCTGCTCGCGCGGAATGTCGATCGGCAGCACCAGGAAGACGATGGTCAGCAGTGGCGCGAGGAACAGGCCGACGGTGCGCCGGCCCTTCTCGAAACGTTCCTCCTGCGGAGACAGTCGCTGCTCGCCGAGGCTGCGATAGGTACCAGTGCCGAGCAACGCCCTGTCGACGTCAGTGGGCTTGACCCGGTCGTCAGTCGTCATGGCGCGCTCCGTCCACTGCGGCGTGTGTGCTAGACCACATTCTGTGACGGGATTGCCTCTTCTGATCATGACCTAAACCTCTGTCGAGGGATATCGCCGGCGGTACCAGAGCGCACAGCCATCCGTGCCACGATGAAGCCATGCCTGACGACGACTTGGCCGGCGAACGCGATTTCAACGCACGCAACATCGAGGAGTTCCGCAACAATGGCGGCAAGGTGGGCGGCCAGTTCGAAGGCTTCCCGCTACTCATCCTGACGTCCAAGGGCGCCAAGAGCGGCGCCGAGCGCGTCAACCTCATCGGCTACTTCGACATCGACGGCAAGATCTACATCGTCGGGTCCGCGGCCGGCCGTGACGCCAGCCCCGCCTGGGTCTTCAACCTTCGCGCGCACCCCGACGTCGAGGTCGAGATCGGCTTCGACCCGCCGCGACGTGTCACCGCCAAGGAACTTCCGTGCGACGAACGCGACCGCGTCTACGAGCTCATCACGGAGCGCGCGCCCGGCTTCGCCGAATACGAGAAGCGCACCGACCGCGTCATCCCCGTCTTCGAACTGGCCACCAAGGCTTAACCCCGTCGGGCCACGGGTACATAGCCGGAAGCCTTATAGTGGTGGCCCGGCCGTGCTTCGGCTGCATACCCGGCCCATGCCGACCCACATTGGAGTGCTTTTGCCTTGGTCTCGTCGCGTCCGCGCTACCGCCGCAGCAGCTGCCGCCGCGGCGGTGGTGTTGCTTGCCGGAGACGTCGCCGACACCACCCCTCGTTGTTCGACGCAATGCCAAGTCGCCAGCGCGGCGCAGACCGTCGCCGCGCCTGAACCCAAACCTCCGCAGCCCGCCGCGATCGGCGTCTTCCCCAGGTCGCAGGCCGCCGATGTCGATCCCGCCGCGCCGGTGTCCGTTGCCGCGTTCAGCGGAAAGATCGACAACGTCGAGATGGTCAACGACTGGGGCGAGACCGTTCCCGGCGCGCTGACTCCCGGGAGGACCGGCTGGCATCCCACCGAACAGTTGAAGTACGGCCGCACCTACACCATGACCATCGCCGCCCGCGGTCCCGGCGGCATGCCGACGCGTCAGACATCGAGCTTCACCACCCTGTCGCCCGAGAGCCTGACCAACGTCAACCTCAACACCCTCGCCGGTTTCTCGCTCGTCGACGGCAACACCTACGGCGTCGGCACCATCATCGAGGCCTACTTCGACGATCCCATCACCGACAAGGTCGCCGCCGAGAAGCGCCTGCACGTCACGTCCAGCGTGCCCGTCAACGGCTCCTGGAACTGGATCAGCGACTACGAGGCTCACTGGCGACCCGAGAAGTACTGGCCGGCAAACGTTTCCGTAGACGTCACCGCCGATATCTACGGCGCAAACCTCGGCGACGGCATGTACGGCGAAGAGAGCAAGCGCGTCTCCTTCAAGATCGGCAACGCACACGTCGCAGTCGCCGACGACAAGACCAAACAGGTCAGCGTGTTCGACAACGGCAAGCTTGTCCGCACCATGCCGACCTCGATGGGCAAGGGCGGCACGCAGGTTGTCGGCGGCAGGGAATTGCACTTCTGGACGCCGCCGGGCACCTACGCCGTGATGGACAAGGCCAACCCGGTCGTCATGGACTCAACGACCTACGGCTTGACCGGCGGAGCCGGCTACCGGACGACCGTCAACTACGCCACCCGCATCAGCATGGACGGCATCTATCTGCACCAGCTGAACGAAACCATATGGGCACAGGGCAACACCAACGTTTCCCACGGCTGCCTGAATCTCAGCGGCGAAAACGCCCGATGGTTCTTCGATTTCGCACAGCCCGGCGACATCGTCGAGGTGCGTAACACCGGCGGTCCGCCGCTCACCCTCGACCAGGGCGGCGACTGGTCCGTGCCGTGGGACGAGTGGCGCAAGGGCAGCGCCCTCAACGCCTGACGGCCGATCACGCCGCCGTGGCGAAGTCCTTCGGTTCCGCAGCCAGCGGATCGCCGTGGGCCGGCTCGGGTGAGCCAGCCCGGACCGCCTCCAACTGCGCCCCGAACGCGACACCGAGAAAGATTGCGACCGAGGACAAGTTGGCCCATAACAGCAAGGCGAAGATGCCGGTCAGCGGTCCGTAGGTCTCACCGAACGAGCCACTGCTGACCACGTAGAGCGCGAGCAGCCCCGTCAGCAGGAGCCACAACGCCAACGACACCCCTGCCCCGAACGCCAACCACGAGTGCCCCGGCTGCCTGCGGCGCGGCGCGCGCTCGAGAACCACGGTGAACGAGGCCCACGCCAGGATGACCCCGAGCGGCCAACTGCCGATCGTCCACAGCGTGCTGACCGTGTCGCCCCAGCCGTAGGCCGCCGCGAGCGCCTCGCCGAGCGCGTCGCCGGCGATGATGACGACGAAGCCGAGCTGCATCAGCAGTCCCGCTGTCATCGCCATCACCAGCGCCCGGCTGTACTTGCGCAGTGCCGGCCTGTCACGTTCGATGCCGTAGATGCGGTTGGCGCCGCGCTCGATCTGACCCATCGCCGTGGTCAGCGCGACGACTGCGGCGAGCAGTCCAAGCCACAACGCGAACTGCCCGCCCGTCACACCCTGATCCCTGGTCCGCTCCGCGGCCTGCTCCACCATGTCGCTCTGATCCCTGCCGGGCAGCACTCCTGCGACCGTCTGGATGATCACCTGCCCGAGCTTGTCCTGGTGCACCGCGCTCGCCAGGCCGACCAGCGCGATGGTCAACGGAATGAATGACAGGCACAGCTGTAGTGCAAGCGCCCGCGCGTGGGAGAAGCCGTCTGCATATCGAAAGCGGATGAACGAGTTCTTGACCAGGTTCCAGCGCCCGTACTTCCGCAGCGCGGTCACCGCGTCGTCGGCGGAGAGTTCGTCGCCCGAGATGCTGATGGTCTCCGGCACTCGAGTAGCGCTGCCCATCGATTCTCCTTACCCGGTTATGCGGCCGCCGACGTCGACTGCGGCACACGCAGGACGAGAGCGCCCGGTTCGACGCGGGCGTCGATGCGGCGCCCTTTGGCGATGACCTCTCCGTCGGCTTGACGTGGCACGTCCCGGTCAGCCTGGATCGAGATCGTCCGTCCCTCAAAGCGTTCCAGGTGCCGGTCATGTTTGCGGTGGCGAGCGATCCGGTATGCCACCCGAATCCAGTCACGAAGCGTTCGTGGCGCGACGACGACCACGTCGAGCATGCCGTCGTCGGCCGCCGCGTCGGGCAGCAGCTCGAGACCGCCCTCGAGCTCGCCGACGTTTGCGACCAACACCGTTCGCGCGTACCGCCGCAGCGGCGGCCCACCGTCGATGGACAACTCCACCCGCATCGCCGGATCCCGCAGGTGCCGAAGCCCGCTGGCCACGTAGGCGGGCCAGCCCGCGAAGCGCTTCATGCGTTCTGTGGTGTCCGCCATCATCGCGGCGTCGAAACCCATCCCGGCCATCACCGCGAACGGTTGGCCGTCGCCGAGACGGCCCAGATCGATCCGGCGATCTTCCCCGTGCAGCGCCGAGGCCAACGCGTCGTCGACCTCCAGTGGGATGCCGAGATTGCGGGCGAGCAGGTTGCCGCTACCGACGGGAATGATCGCGACCGGAAGGGTGCTGTCGGCGAGTGCACTCAAACACGCCATGACGGTGCCGTCGCCGCCGCAGATCCCGACGAGCTGGACGCCAGCGGCGACGGCCGCCTCTGCCATCGCGCGGCCCGGATCCTCGGGAGTCGTCTCCAGCCACAAGGACTCCGACCATCCCGCAGCGCTGAACGTCTCGTCGATTCGAGTACGTATCTCCGCGACGTCCGATTTGGCCGGGTTGACGATCATCGCCGCGCGCATCAGCCACTCACCAGTCTCTTGTCGGCGTCGACGACCGCGTGCCGACGGTCACCGGCGTCATGGCTGCGCACGTAGACGATGACGACGCTCAACCAGATCGCGCCGAGTAGCATGCCCGCCAACACGTCGGTCGGATAGTGCATGCCGCGGTACACGCGGCTCGCCGCGATGGTCAACGGCACTGCCGCGCAGGCGATCACGGCGACGACTGTGAGCCACCGTCGTCGGCTGTGCCAGATGACGATCGCCGCGACCGATCCGTAGAAGCAGATCGCGGCGGCGGTGTGTCCCGAAGGGAACGATGACGTCGGCGGCGCCTCGTCCAGGTGCGGCACAGCCGGTCGCGGTCGGTCGATGAACAAGGTCGTCGCCAGGAATGTCGCTGTCTCCCCGACCACCGCGTAGATCACGACCAGCGACTCGCGACATCGCCCGAACAACAACCGGAACACCCCGGCTGCGAGCACAGTGAGCACAACGATCGTCGGCGTCGCCGACAACGTGGTGATGATCTGGCTTTCCGAGACTTCGTCCAGTTGCCGGTATTCCACCAGCCGTGCCGGAACGCCTGCATCCCACTTGCCCACCGTGGTGGAGGGCAACACGCGGGTGACGAGGTAGCCCACCGCAACCATCAGTACGACGAGCCCGACAGCCGGCACCACCAGCCACCGGATGTCTCGTATCAGGCCCCCGACACCTTCCGAGCGCATGACCAAGAAGTACCCCGTTGGCCGTTTGTCTACTCAGCGGTCAAAAAGGGCGGTCGATAAGGCGCAGATCAGCGCACCGGATGCTCGGCGACGCCCACCTCATCGGAATGCTCGACCGGCTGCCCGGTCTCGCGTCGCCACGCCACGTACGCCGACGTCGTCACGGCCACCCAGCAGACGCCGAGCATGACGCCCGCTACCACATCGCTGAGGAAGTGAACGCCGAGCACCACCCGCGCCAGTGCGACGACGGCCACGACAAGAGCCGCAGCGGCGACCGCGGCGATACGGCCCCGCCGGGACAGGAATCGCAGCCCGAGCAGGACGAGAAGGCAGCAGCCGATGGACGCGCCGAGCGCATGGCCCGAGGGGAAGGACAATCCCGGCGCCGCCGAGACCGGATCGGGAAGGACGGGCCGCGCCCGCCCGACGATCAGTTTGAGAACGAACCCGAGCCCCGCGCCACCGAACACGGTGACGAGAAGCCATGTCGCATGCCGTCGTTCACCGCGCACCAGGTACACCAGCGCAACGACTGCCAGCGCCACCCGAAACACGTTCGGGTCGAACACACGGCTGATGATCTCTGCGGTGCGCACGAGTTCGGGATGGGCGTCGTCGATCCGGCGGAAGGCCTGTGCGGTGCCCGTGTCGAGGCTGCGCAGCGGCGGCCACCCGGCACGCACCAGCAGGAGCAGCAGCGCGAATCCCGCTGCAGCGAACAGCGTCCCGATCAGACCCGCGCCGAGCCGCGCGCCGAAACGCTCGTCGGCGGCGGACATGTGACGGTGGACAGGCCGCAGCAGCCCTTGGGACATGTGTCTGGTATTCCCGCAACAGCCCTTCGGTATGCCATTCCACAGCCGGTACACGGCCGCAACGGATTGGAAACAAAGCAAATTTAGCTTTGCCGAATGACTCAGGATGTCAGCAAAGAGCCGGTGAACGAGGTCGTCGTCGCCGACCTCGACACCATGACGGCGACCAAGGAAACGCTCGAGGACTACACGCTGCGGTTCGCACCGCGCAGTTACCGGAAGTGGTCGACGGGCGTCGTCGGCATCTCCGCGCTCGGCGGTATCGCCTACCTGGCCGACTTCGCGATCGGCGCGAACATCGGCATCTCCTACGGCACCACCAACGCGCTGTGGGGGATAGCGATATTCGCCGTCGTCGTCTTCGTCACCGGCTTTCCGCTGGCCTACTACGCCGCGCGCTACAACATGGACCTCGATCTGATCACCCGCGGAAGCGGGTTCGGGTACTACGGCTCGGTCGTCACGAACGTCATCATGGCGACGTTCACGTTCATCTTCTTCGCGCTCGAAGGCTCCATCATGGCCCAGGGCCTCGAACGGCCTCGGCATACCGTTGTGGGTCGGCTACGCCGTGTCGACGTTGATCATCTTCCCGTTGGTGATCTACGGCATGAAAGTGCTGTCCACCCTGCAGGTCTGGACGACACCGCTGTGGCTTGTCCTGATGGTCGCACCGTTGGTCTACCTCGTCGTCAGCCATCCGGAGTCGGTCAGCCAGTTTTTCGCCTACCAGGGCGAGCAGGGCGCAGGCGGGTTCAACCTCGGATACACGCTGCTCGCCGCGGGAGTCTGCCTGTCGCTGATCGCTCAGATCGCCGAGCAGATCGACTACCTGCGCTTCATGCCGCCGAAAACGCCTGAGAACAAGCGCAGTTGGTGGACCTGGATGATCCTCGCCGGGCCGGGCTGGGTGTTCTTCGGCGCCATCAAGCAGGTCGTCGGACTGTTCCTGGCGGTCTATCTGATCGCGAACGTCGCCGACAGCGCTGGCATCGCCAACCAGCCGGTGCACCAGTTCCTCGAGATCTACGAGAACTTCCTGCCCGGCTGGCTGGCCATGACGCTCGCCGTCGTGCTCGTCGTCATCAGCCAGATCAAAATCAACGTCACCAACGCCTACTCGGGATCACTGGCGTGGACGAACTCGTTCACCCGCGTCACCAAGACCTATCCCGGCCGGCTGGTGTTCCTCGGATTCAACCTGCTGATCGCGCTGATCCTGATGGAAGCCAACATGTTCGACTTCCTCAACACGATCCTCGGGTTCTACGCCAACTGTGGCATGGCGTGGGTCGTCGTGGTGGCCTCCGACATCGTCTTCAACAAATACCTGCTGAAGATCTCGCCGCAGGCGCCGGAGTTCCGCCGCGGCATGCTCTACGCGTTCAACCCCGTCGGCTTCGGCTCGATGCTGATCGCCGCCGGCGTGTCGATCGTCGCGTTCTTCGGCGGCCTGGGCGAAGGCATCCGGCCGTACTCGCCGCTGGTCGCGATCGTGCTCGGATTGGTGCTGCCGCCGATCTTCGCCATCGCTACGAAAGGTAAGTACTACCTGCGTCGCACCGACGACGGCATCGACCTGCCGATGTACGACGAACTCGGCAACCCGTCCGGCGAACACCTCAAATGTCATGTCTGCCATCACGATTTCGAACGGCCCGACATGATGAAGTGCGACACGCACGACGCGTTCGTCTGCTCGCTGTGTCTGAGCACCGACAAGGTCGCCGATCACGTGCTGCCCGCACAGACCTAGCGACGAGCGAAGCCGGGAGCGTGCTGCGGAAATAGCCCGACGCCGACGAGGTAGGCCGGGATCGCCGTCAGCTGCGGCGCCCGCTCGATCACCCTCAGCAGCGCCGCCGGAGGAGTCGCCTGACCGCCCTTGAGCACCGGAGCGAGTACCTGACGGTGCAGCACTCGCTGCAACGTCTGGGTCGCGATGGTCGGCACGATGCGGCGTCGACGGACAGCGGCAAGATCCTTGTCGGTGAGCCGGCCGGTCCGAAGCGGCTCCGCCAAGTGCTGCGCGGCGGCCACCGCGTCTGCGATCGCCAGGTTGATCCCCACACCGCCGACCGGCGACATCGCATGGGCGGCATCCCCGATGCACAGCACCCCGTCGTCGTGCCAGCGACTCAAGCGGTCCAGTCGCACGTCGAGGACCTTCACGTCGTCCCATGACGTGATCGCCGCGGGCGACGTCTCCGGAATCAACTCGGCGAGCTCGTTGTGGAACGCATGGAGTCCCCGTGCCCGCAGCTGCGCATGACTGCCCTTGGGAATGAGGTAGGCGACCTGGAAGTAGCCTTCGCGGGGAATCATGATCAGCGCGCGCCCGGGTTCGGTGCGCGGGATCAGTGAGTACTGACCGTCCTGCTCCCGCGGCAGCCGGAACCACATCACGTCGAACGGCACCGGGTATGTGCGGATCGGTAGCCCAGCGTCACGACGCACCACCGACGTGCGGCCGTCGCAGCCCACAACGAGGTTCGCGCGTAACTCGCCCGGTCCGTCCGGGCCGGTGTAACGCAGACCTGCGACGGCGTCGCCATTCCGCATCAGCCCGGTCGCTTCGGTGTTCATCCGCAGCGTGAAAGTGGGCTCCGCGCTGGCCGTCTCGGCGATCAGATCGAGAAGATCCCATTGCGGCACCATGGCGACATAAGGGTGGGGCTGTCTCAGCCGACGAAAGTCGACGAGCGTGTATGTGCGGCCGTCGACGGAGAATTGGCCCCGCTCGACGCGACTCTGCGGGAGTTCGTCGAACCGCGCGAACAGGCCGAGCTCGTCGAGCAGCCGCATCGTCACCGGGTGCACCGTGTCGCCGCGGAAATCGCGGAGGAAGTCGGCATGCTTCTCCAACACCGTGACCTCGACGCCGGCACGGGCCAGCATCAGCCCGAGGAACAACCCGGCGGGGCCGCCGCCCACAACGGCACACGTCGTCTTCTCGCTCACCTTGTCACCTTGTCTCGAAAGGGGTGCATCATGCCAGTCTCGGGGGTGTCTGTGCAGCGATGCCGCACGTCGCGACTATGAATTCAAGATCACAAATTAGCTCCACGCTGTGAGTCAGCTCACGTATGACGCTATATTGTGTCTGTCGTCACAGCGAAGGGGCTCACATGCAAACGCACAACGGCGCCATGGTGTCGCAGGTCAGCCAGTCGCGTGCCGCATCGCACGGCCACGCCCATATGTGGTGGGGTGTGCTGATCGCATTCCTCGGCATCGCGGGCATCGCAGCGGTGGTGGTCTTGGCGATGCTGGGGTTGACGACCGAAGCCCTCATCGTCGCCATCTTCACCGGCGCGTTCTTCTCTCGCTGCCTCTGCTGAGGCGGCCGCGCAGGCCGGCAATTCAGTCGCCGGTGCGTTCGAACCTGTCCTCGAAATCGCCGCCACCCGTGCATGCGCTTCCCGGCGCGATCGTCTGAGTGCCGCGCCCCATCAGCACCGAGATCGGATCGTCGAGCGTCCCAGGCATCGGATACTCGGCGGTGATCGTCACCTTCGCGGTGCCGCCGTCCGGGCACGTCGCATTGCCCTGTTCGTTTCGGCTCCACTTCTCGTCCGCGTACACCAGGGTGACCGCCGAACCGCCTGCGTGGAACAGGCTCATGCACTTGTCGCCAGTGCGCAGACAGTAGGTGTCTGCGCTGAGCACCTGGCCGGGCAGGGTGTCACCGTTCGTGAAACTGGTTGTCTGCCGGTAGCTTCCGTGCAAGTCGTCGGCCGGCGAGATCGCGCGCGGCGGCAACACCGCCGGATCGGGAACCTTGTTGGGATCGGCGTCGCCGGTCCGCGTGAATTTCAGCGTTCGCTTGGCCGCGCACAGGCTGTCGGTGGAGGCTCGGATGCTGTCGCCGGCCAGGGTGCCGTCGGGCTGCGGCTCCAAGGTGAAGACGACCCAGATCTCGGACGGCGCCTCGCCGCCGCAGTCCGATGACGCCAGGCCGACGGCGATCCATTTGCCGCCGATCTGGTCGTAGGTCATGTTCGACAGCAGGGAGTTCCCGCTGGCGCTCGCCGCGGTCGCGACGCACCCGCTCGGGCCGCACTCCGAA
Organism: Mycobacterium sp. ITM-2016-00318; assembly: GCF_002968285.2. Taxonomy (NCBI): domain Bacteria; kingdom Bacillati; phylum Actinomycetota; class Actinomycetes; order Mycobacteriales; family Mycobacteriaceae; genus Mycobacterium; species Mycobacterium sp. ITM-2016-00318. The sequence continues at coordinate 948,075 of NZ_CP134400.1, forward strand.
CGGACCTCCCAATTGCTCGTTGTGGCAGGCGCATTCGGCACCGGCTTGCCGTCCAGGTCGGTTCCCGGCCCGTAGTCGGCGCGGTAGGTGCCGTTGAAGTCTGTGGTGTTGGCGGCTGCCGTCGACGGCTTGGTGGAGCCCTTGTCGTCGTCACCGGTCAGCTCGACGACCCCGATGACGCCGCCGACGATCACCAGTGTCGCGATGAACACCAGCGCGCCGACGAGCAGGCCGTGGTTGCGGGCCTTCTTCGGCGCGGGCGGCGACGGTGCAGGCTGCTGCACCTGATGCGGTCCGCTGAACTGTGTGGGCGCCGACGCCGGGTACGGTGCAGGCGTGTAACCGACCTGGGTGAACGGCTGCTCCGGCCAGCTCAGCGCGGAAGGGCTTCCGCCCGCAGAGGTGGCCGGTGCCGACCATGCGCTCGACGACGCCGATCCGGTGACGGCTTCCTTTGCCGCTTGGGCCATGTCGACCGTCGTCGGGTAGCGCTCGGCGGGCTGCTTGGCCAGGCCGGTGGCGATCACCCGATCGAGTTCCCGCGGCATCGCAGCGCGTTCGGACGGCCGCGGCGGCGGCGTCACCATGTGCCCGACGGCGACCTGCTCCAGCGTGGTGCCAGGGAACGGCTGCTGGCCGGTCAGACACTGGTAGAGCACGCACGCCAGCGCGTAGACGTCCGAACTCGGATGCACCTCATCGGAATTGAACCGTTCGGGCGCCATGTAGGCCCACGTGCCGATCGCCGAGCTGGCCGACGTCAGCCGGGTGTCGGTCGCGGCGCGCGCGATGCCGAAATCGATCAGATACGCATAGTCGTTCTTGTCGACCAGGATGTTCGACGGCTTGACGTCGCGGTGCACCAGCCCGACCTGGTGCGCGTTGTGCAGCGCCGATGCGATCTGGTCGACGATCGCCACCGCGCGCCTCGGCTCAAGCGGTCCGTCGTCGATCAACGTCTGCAGGTCGACGCCGTTGATCAGGCGCATGGTCACATACAGACGGTCGTCGATCTCGCCGACGTCGAAGATCGGCACAACGTGCGGATCGTCCAGTCGTGCGGCGGCGCGCGCCTCACGGCGGAACCGCTGCTCGAAGTCGGGGTCCTTGGCGTAGTGGGGGAGCAGCATCTTGAGCGCGACGACGCGGTCGATCGCGCTGTCGTGCGCCTTCCACACCTCACCCATGCCGCCACGGCCCAACAGTTCGATCAGCCGGTACCGACCGAACGGCGTGCCCTGTTCCGGTGTGCCTTCCACCGTCGAATCAGCCCTGCTGCACCGTATTGGAGCCGACGGCGTCGATCTGCGGGGTCCCCGAGATGTAGCTGACGACGTTGTCGAAACCGGAGGCGCCGATCTTGTCCGCGGCATCGACGGTGATCTTGTTCTCGATACCGGATACCGACACCTCCGCGCAGTGACCGGTGATCGTCACCGTGTTGCGGATGCCGCTGATCGTCACGGCGGCGTCATTACAGGCGACCGTCTTGTTCTCGTCGATGCCCGAGATGGTGACCGTTTGCCCCGGCGCGCCGGTGATCACGTTCGGGTCGGCGTTCGGCGCGCCGGGCGGAGCAGGAATGTCGGGCATGCCGGGGATCTCGATCGGGGGCATCGGCGGAGCCGAGGGGATGTCGATGTCGACGGACCCGCCGCCGCTCGACACACTCGAATCACCCGGTGTGGTAACGCTTGTCGTTCTCGTCATGAAGATGATGACGCCCGCGGCGACGGCGATGAAGACGACTGCGATCAGACCGAACACCAACCAGGGGATGCCGCCGGAAACCCTTTGCGGCGGCGCGCCGTAGGGCTGGGCACCCCATTGCGAAGTCCCGTACGGCTGTGCGCCGTACTGCTGCCTGCCATAGGGCTGCGTGGCGAATGGTTGGGCGCCGTACTGCTGGGTCTCGTACGCGGGGGTGCTGTAGTCCGGCGGGGTGTAGGCCGACGTCGGTGGCGGCAGATACGCGGTGTCGCCACCGGCTTGCCCGCCGCCGAGTTCGCTGGACCGCGCCTGATCCGAAAGGGGTTGCTCAAGGGCCCTGATCCTGGCTTCGGGGTCGTCCTCGGGATTCACACCGCAGATGGTCCCACAGTCGGGGCGTCGGCACGCCCAGTCGGCGTGGACCCTCAGGTCATTGCCCCGGCCGCTGCGATGTGGCCAGGAAGGCCGAGCGATGTCGCGGTCGTTCGGTAGCGGACCACGGCATCTCGATACTCGTTCTCGTCGCCCCTGGCTTTCGCAATCAAGGCCCGCGACCGCAGATGCTGGACTTCCACGCCCGCGAAGTCAGAATTCGGGACGGCCTGCGACCGGTCAAGCGCATCTTGCGCGGCGTCAACATCGCCGGGCGCTCCTCGGAGCAGGAGCGCCTCGACCAAAACGCCTGAGATCAATCCCCACAGGCTCTCGCCCGTGGGATACAGAGCGTCGATTGCTGCCCGCGCGAAGTCGACGGCCGCGTCGAGATCGCCGACCCGCATCTTGACTCGTGCCAGCTCGCAATCGAGGAAGCTCAAAACGGCGTGACTGAACCGGTCACTCAGGATGTCCTCCCGAACTTGGTCGAACAACGCCACCGCGGCTTCGAAATCCGGCGCGTCTTGGTGGGCCAGCACTACCGCCCGCGTGCATTGGGCCAGGACGAGGGCCAAGTTGTCGCCGGACCGCGCAGCGCGCGTGAGCGCTTCCGCGGTCAGTTCCCTGGCGATGTCATCTGCAGGCAGGACCCAGGGAATGGTCGTGGCGTAGACGAAGAAGACGACCATGGCCAGTGTCGTCGCGTCGACTTCTCGCGCCAATCGAACGGCCTCGTCGAGGTCGTCCTTCGCGCCTTGCACGCCGAGGGCCCACCGCGCGCTGCCACGAAAGACAAGTGCGAGCGCCAGGGGTGATCCGATGATCAAGTTGCCCTTGGTGGGGTCACCATCGGCCAGTTCTATGACGCGCTCCGCGAGCCGCAGCACCTCATCTATCTCGCCTGTCTGCAATTTCGCGGCCAGATCGGCGGTGAGCAGCGACACAGTGAGAGTCGGGTCGTCGATCGACTCGACCAGCCGGATGTGTTCGGTTGCAACCTCGTCTATCTCCGCGCTGTGAGACATATAGTGCTGCGCTACAAGCCCGGTCATGGCGATAGCCAGTGAGCGCTTGTCGCCAGCTGCGGCACACAGCTCGCGAAGCTCGTCGTATCCGATCTCCGCACCGCTACCGCCGACGCGAAATGCGCTTGCGCACAGTAGTGTCCGCGGCGCGATATTCATCGAAAGCCGGTACGGCACAGAGTCCGGCATGCGATCAGCAACATCGCGGGCCTTCCGTAGGCTCGTGTGTGCGGCGACGATGTCGCGGTTGACCGCCCATGTCCCAGTGCGCATGTGCCAGCCGTACGCCGCCTCGAGATCGCCTGCCGCTTCCAGATGCTCGGCGATCAGCGCGGCGTTGGCGTCGGCGGAATCTGGATCGCGTCGTTCGATCTCGGTGGCGAGCTTCTGGTGCAGCGCCGCGCGGTCGGCTTTCAGCTGCGATTCATAAGCCACCGTGCGAATCAGCGGATGTCGAAACACAAACTCCGCCTTGGGCGTGAACTTGATCTGGTCGATGAGCTCAGCGGCGATCAGTTGCGGCAGCGCGGTTTCGCCGACCAGGGTCGCGGGCAGTTCAGCGTCGAACTGCGAACCGATGACGGATGCGGCGTTCAGCGTTCTCTTGGCGACCGTATCGAGCCGGTCGATACGCGCGGCGATGGCGGCCTGCAAGGTGGCGGGCACTGTCGCGGCAGCGCCTGCGCCTTCGGACCGGTACGCCCCGCGGTCGCCCCGCAGCACTCCGCGATCGGCGAGGTCCCTGACGATCTCCTGCGCGAAGAACGGATTCCCCGCTGCCCGGTCGGTGATCTGAGTCGTCAGCGATGCGAGCGACGCGTCCGGTCCCAGCATCTCGATGACCAGCGCGCCGGTCTCCGAGTCATTCAGCGGCGCAAGCGCGACCGTCTGCGATCCGGGCGTTGTGCTGAGCGGTCCGCGGTACTCCGGCCGGTACGTCATCAGCACCACTGAGGAGGTGCGCGGAATCACGGCCAGAAAGTCCACCAGCAACGACTCGCTGACCTGGTCTATCCAGTGCACGTCCTCGATGACGTAGACGGCTGGTGTCGAGCGAGCCAGCGACGCGCCGTTGACCAGCGCGGTGAGTCGGCGCCTTCGCGCATCGGGCGCGATGTCCGGGGATGGCACAGCGGAATCGCGGATACCGAGCAGATCCTGAAGAAGGAGAAGATCTTCGGAGTCGGCGTCGGGTACCCGCTCCCGTAGTTGCATACGCGCCATTTCGTCTGCGACTTCGTCGACACCGAAGATGCCTCGCAGAAGCCGCGATACGGCGTGAAAGGGTATCTCGCTGGCGTGTGACTCGCAGTACGACCAATACACCGAGACACCGCGGTTCGCCGCGACGGTCGCGACCTCGGCGACGAGCCTGCTCTTGCCGACACCGGCGGGCGCGACCAGTCCGACGATCGCGCCCGAGCCGGCGATCGACCGATCCAGTACTCCTGTCAGTGCCGCCAGCTCCCATTGCCTACCAACAAAGTCGTGTCGCGCCGTGCGTCGATTCGATGCTCGGCGACGCCCAACAAGCGTCGCGCGGGAACCGGGTGGTCGGCGCCCTTGATGCCAACCGACTCCGCGTCACCGAGCACTACGACGCCGTCGACCAGCCGGGCGGTGGAGTCGCTGAGTATCACCCCGCCGGGCGGCGCCGCCGACTCCATTCGCTGCGCCATCCCGACCTGCTCACCGATCGCAGTGTAAGCGCCTGCACCCGAACCGATCTCCCCGGCGATCACCTCGCCCGAGTTCAAGCCGACCCGCAACAGCAGCCGGACACCGTCGTGGTGGTCGACGTCGATCGCGAGCTGCTTGGCCTCGACCTGGAGGTCGAGTGCGGCGAGGCAGGCGCGAAGTGCGTGGTCCTCCAAGGCCACCGGAGCTCCGAAGACGGCCATGATGCCGTCACCGGTGAACTTGTCGACGGTGCCCGCGTATCGCTGTACCACCGCCGTCGCGTGCTCGACGAGTTGCGCCATGATCTCGCGCAACCGCTCGGCGCCGACGGCGGCGGCGATGTCCATCGAGTGCACCACGTCGGCGAACAGCACCGTCACCTGTTTGAACTCCGCCGCGGCCTCCGCACGGCCGACCGGAGAGCCGCATCCGTGGCAGAAGCGGGCATCCGTGAGCGGCTCGGTGCCGCACGTAGAGCACGCCGCCATCATCCCACCTCCCGACAAACCGCCTCCTGTCATTCAACCGCGTGGCCGTTTGTGGGGACCGCATTACGGCAATTCGGACCGCATGATCGGAAAGCTTCGTTCGACCGTCATCGACTGCAAGGAGCCGCAGCAGCTGGCTGGTTTCTACCAAGCGGTACTCGGCGGTCACGTTGAGAAGGACGGCGACACCTGGTTGACACTGACCGCCCCGTCGGGGCGGCGGTTGGCGTTCCAGCTGTCACCGGAGCACGAGCCGCCTGCGTTCCCCGACCCTCGTGGATCTCAGCAATTCCACCTGGACATCCAGGTCGACGACGACGGCGTCGACGACGCGGAACGCAAAGTCGTCTCGCTTGGCGCTACGCGGGTGACCGACGCCCGCGAGGACGACACCTTCCGGGTGTTCCGCGATCCCGCCGGCCACACGTTCTGCCTGGTGTGGGGCGTCGCCGACGACGCAGGCTGAGGCGTTTGTAACCAAAGCCCGACCGGGGGAGTAGCAAAGCCGCCGCGGTGGTAACCAGAAGACATGGTGGCACCGGGTTTCATCGCCATCGGCAGCGGTCCTGCCGGGTTGACCGCTGCGGAGGTGTTTCGCCGCGAGCACCCCAAAATCCCCGTTCGCATCATCACCAGCGATCCGGCCCTGCCTTACGCGAAGCCACCCTTGAGCAAGGCGTACCTCTGCGGCCGGGACCCGAACCTCGACCTTCACAGCGCAGGCTGGTTCGTCAAGCAGGGGATTGCGCTGCACCGCGGCATCACCGTCTCCCACATCGACCTCGCCAACCGGGAAGTCATCACGGCGGCAGGCAGGCGCTATGCGTATTGGCATCTGGTGCTGGCCGCCGGCGCCACGCCGGTCCCACTCGACGTGCCCGGCGGTGACGCGGCCCTGTCGCTACGGTCCTTCGCCGACGCCGTCGTGCTGCGGATGGCCGCCAAGAACTCCGACTCGGCCGTTGTGGTCGGCGGCGGCCTGATCGGATGCGAGGCGGCGTCCTGCCTTGCGGCCCGCGGGGTCACGACCACCGTCGTCGCGCCCGAACCGGTGCCGGTACAGCGGCGGTTCGGCCTCGAAGCGGGCGAACGGGTCGCGAAGATGCTGTCCGACATCGGCGTTCGGTTCATCGGCTCGACGAGCGTGGCCGCCGTTGACGACAGCGACGTGACCCTGGACAGCGGTGCCACCGTTGAAGCCGATCTCGTGGTCTCCGCGACCGGGGTGCGATCCGACAGCAGGCTCGCAACCGCTGCGGGCATCGAGACCGCCGATGGCCGCATCGTCGTCGATGAGCGCATGCACAGCTCGGCCCCCAACGTGTACGCGGCGGGCGATGTGGCGCTCGCCTACAACGTCACCGCGGGCCGCCGGATACCGTCGGAACACTGGCGCGACGCGACTGAACAAGGGCGCATCGCAGGCCTGGTCGCCGCGGGTTATCAGGCTGCATGGGACGACGTGCCCGAATTCGCTTGCGCCATCGGGCGATACGCGTTGAACTACCGCGGGTGGGGCACTGGCTATGAGGACAGCCGCCTCGACGACAACGCGGACGGGTTCACCGTGACCTACCGGTGCGGTGACGAGGTCGTCGGGGTGCTGACGGCTACAGCCAGTCGCGACGCTTGAACGTCCAGTAGAGCACCAGCACGAGAACGACGATAAGCGCCGTGCTCGTGAAGAACCCGCCGATCGTCTCGATCCCCGGATAGTCGACGTTCTGCCCGTAGAACCCGGTCACCGCCGTCGGCACCGCGATGATGGCGGCCCACCCGGTGAGCTTCTTCATCACCTGGTTCAACCGGGCGTCCTGCAGCGAGAGGTTCGTCTCGAACACCGTTGTGACCATGTCCCGCAACGACTCCGTCCACTCCGACACCCGCAGGACGTGGTCATACAGGTCGGCGTACAGCGGGTCGAGTTCGGTGGACGTCTTGGCGTCAAGCCGCCGGTGCTGAATCGAGTTGACGACTTCGCGCATCGGCAACACCACCCGGCGCAGCTCGACGAGATCCTTACGGAGCCGGAAGGTTTTGCGCTGCAACCCGCCTCGTGGGGTGTTGTTTTCGAACAGGTCGTCCTCGAGCGCTTCGATGCTGTCGTCGAGCGCCTGCACCGCCGCGAAATGCTCGTCGACGATGACGTCGAGCAGGCCGTGCACCAGCGACCCGACCCCGTGCTCCTGACCGCCGAGCTCGTCGAAACGCCGCGACACCGTGTCGATGTCATACCAGGGCGACAGCCGCACGGTGATCAGGCCCTGCGGGAGCACGAAACCGGATACGCGGTGCACCGCAAGCGTCGATTCGGAGTCGTCGGCCGGCTCCTTGCACGACACCGCGTACACGGTGAAGAACGTGTGCGTCCGGTATACCGCGGCCTTGGTGCGTTCGGCTTCGCCGACGGCGTCCTCGACCGCCCAGCTGTTGAGCCCGAGTTCGGTCGCAAGGTCGGACAACGTCGACTCGTCAGGGTCGAAGATGTCGCACCAGACCAGGGTGTCGTCTTCGGTGAGATAGTCGGAGATCGAGGAGAAGTCGAAGTCCTCCTGCGGCTTTCCGCCGCGCCACACCCGGCCCAGGATATCGGTCATAGCGCCATCATGTCAGCGCGCCGGAGGAGCCCAGCCGAAGCCGTCGAGGACCGACGTGACCCCGAGCTTCCACCGGCGCTCGATCTCGGTCGATGTGCCTAGCCACCGTCCAGCCTCCTGCACCGCCAAACCCTGTGCCAGTGCGAGCAGTACGTGCGCGATGTCGGTCGGGTCGCCGCCGAGAAGGCCCTTGTCGACGCACCGCCGAATCCGGCCGACGAAGATCTCGCGGACGGCCGCGCCCGCCGCCAGCTCGTCGGCGCCCGGCTCGAAGTCGGCGAACGGCCGCGAGAACATCACCTGCGCCAGTTTCGGATACGCACGGCAGAAGAGCCGGAACACCGGCACCAACCGCTCGAGATCGCCAAGCGCATCGTCCGTCTCGGGGATCTTGGCCAGCTCGGCGCCCAGGCGCCGGAAGCCTTCGAAGAACATCGCCCGCACCAGGCCGGCCTTGTCGTCGAACAATTCGTACACCGCGGGCACCGAGGTGCCGGCGCGCTCGGCCACCCGCCGCGTCGTGAAGCGGGCGATGCCCTCGTCACCGAGTGTGGTGATCGCGACGTCGAGCACCCGGTCCCGAAGCTCGGGTGTGCGCTGCTTCGCCCTCGGCATCGCAGCGGCCTAGCTGGCCGCGAATTCCGTGGGCAACCCGTCGATTCCGGCCTGGATCGCCGCAAGCGCGGACTCGCGGGCCTTCAGCTTGGTGGCGAGGTGTGCGCCCGCATGCAGCGTCGCCGCGACCTCGGTGGCCACCTCCTGCGCGCGCGCGAGCACCTCGTCGGCGTCGACGATCTCGTCGAGCCAGCCTGCGGCGATCGCCTCGTCACCGACGAACGTCGACGCCAGCGCCGTGCCCCGGTGAAACGCGGCAGGCGTCAATCGCATCCGCATGATCTCGATTGCGGAGATCGGAATCGTCATGCCGATCGCCACCTCGATCGCCTGGCACCGCGAATTCGGGGCGCCGACGCGGTGGTCGCCGCTGAGCAGAAGGAACGAGCCCATCGCGATGGCGGGCCCCGTCGCAGCCATGATCACCGGCTTCGGGAACGTCAGGCATCGCTTGGCCAGCTGGAAGCCCCCTGCCAGCATCGACAGCGCGGCCTCCGCGTCACCGGACCGGAACACCGAGAGGTCGAACCCGCCGCTGAACACCCGCTGGTTGCCCGCCAGCACGACGGCCTGCGAGCCGTCCTTCTCGGTGCGGTCCAGCGCGTCGTTGAGGGCGGCCTGCATCGTGGGCCCGAGCACGTTGACCTTGCCGTCGTCGAGCGTGATCGTCGAGACCGAATCGTTCTGCTCGTAATTCGCCGGGCTGGTCATCGGGCCTCCATACGTGGGCTTTCGTTTCAGATCGATGTTACGAAACGATGTTACGAAGCCGAACGCGGGGCTCACGCGGCGGGTCAGCCTGCGCCGATGCCGCGCCGATGCCTACCGTTGATCACCCGTGTCTGAGCATCGTCGTCGTCGAACAACGGCTCGTCGTCATACGGCGGAGGCGGATCGTCGTAGTCGGACGGCAGGCCCTCGTACCGCGGCTGCGGCGGCGGGCTCTGGTAGCGCGGCTGTTGCGGCGGCAACTCGGACACCGACACCGGCGCGGACTGCGCCTCCGGCTGCGGCGCCGGGTCCTGCCGGCCCGTGAACTGGTCGCGGTAGCGGTCGCGCTGCTCGTTGGCCGCGGCGTTGATCTTATTGATCTCGGCCTGCAGCACCTCGTGACGGCTTTCAGTGGTGGCGTAGTGGTAGTACGTCAGCAGGCCGCGCAACAGCTCCAGCTTCTGCTTCTCCTGGCGCGCGAGGTCGTGCTTGGTCAGCAGCTCGAGCCGTTCGACCGGATGCAGCGTGCCCCAGTCCAGCACCGCTGGCGTGCGGAACTGGTGGCGCTTGGCCGACTTCGCCTTCGGTTGACGCGAGGACTTCGGCTGGTCGTAGAACGTCACGGCGCCTGCGAAGCGTGATCCGATCGACTCACCCAGCTGGTTGCGGTCCAGTGCCGAATCCCACACCGTGCGCCACTCCTGCGACGGCGCGAGATACGGAATCTCGGCGGGCAGCTTGAGCGGGACGATGTCGACGTAATTGTCGGCGTCGGCGCTCTCGTAGCGCGCGACCGTCGGCGGCGACGCGAACTCCAGCTGGATCCCGTAGGCCGGCTTCTGGCCGAAGTTCTTCACCACCAGCTCGACGAGATGCCAGTCCGACGGGCTCGGCTCCATGAACATGGCGACGTTGGGCTGCGAGATGTCCTCGGTGGCGTGCTTGGCCGACTGGAACTGTCGCCACGCGTAGACAAGCGCGGCGATCGTGACGGCAAGAGCCAGCCACGCTGCCATCGCCGTCCACGCGCCGGGGGAGAGATTCGCTATGTCAGTAGCGCGTTCGTCGAACCAGTCCGTAATCCGCACGCGTCTCTTCTACCATGGTCTGCTGCGAAGATCAGCATTCGCCGAGCGCCCTCGTCCAAATTTGCTGTGACGGCAATTTCTGGTGATTTGGTGAGCCTGATGTGCCTCATGGGGTTGTACCCACAGATTGCCGGGCTTTTATGCAGGCGTACGGATCATCGCCGCCAGATCCTCACGGTCGGAAATGTCGAGTTTGATGCACGCGCGATAAAGATGCCCTTCGACCGTGCGCACCGAGACCACCAGACGGTCGGCGATCTCCTTGTTGCTCAGTCCGGCGGCCACCAGGTTGGCGATCTCGCGCTCGCGAACCGTCAACGGCAGGGGATGCGCCGCCAGCTCCAGTGCGGGCGTGCGGATCCCGCCGCACTCCGCGGCGAGCCGGGTCGCCGCGGCCGCGGATTCCATACTGCGACGACGGTCACCGCAGGCCTCGAACGCCACCGCCGCCTGCGCTGAGGCGTCGGCGGCCGACAACAGCGCGCCGATCTGCTCGAACTGCTGGGCCGCTGCGAATATCCCGGCGGCGTCCCTGTCGCGGACGGCCGTTGCGTGCGCCGCGATCATCGACGCCAGCCTGCCGCCTGCCCCCGCGGCGACATCGGCCAGCCGGTCCAGACAGGATCGGTCGCCGAACCGCACCGCGTCGTGCAGTGCCAGCATCTCGATGGCACTCTGCGCAGAGTCCGACGCGAGCCGAGCGGCATCCAGTGCGACTTCGATTGCGGCGCTGACATTTCCCTCCGCCGCGGCCAGCCAGGACTCGGCGATGCGCAGCTGCGGGCCGAATACCGCGACGTGCTTACCGCTTCTGGTGCGCAGCTCGGCCACCATCTTGGCGCCCGCGTCCGCGCGGCCGAGCGCGCAATACGACTGTGCGAGCAGCAGCCGCGCGGGGAAACTCCACGACGCCGCCGACTCCGATGTCAGCGCCGCCACCGTCTGCTCCATGCGCGAGACGGTGTCGGCGAAGCGTCCGCGGCTCAGCTCGACGGTTCCGACAAGGACGTTGGCCATGCCCCATGCCAGGTACTGGCCCGCCGAGGTGATACGCACGATGTCGGCGGATCGTTTTGCCGCGCAGTCGAACTCGCCGCCGAGTGCGAGCGCGCGAACTTCGCCGAACGCCGTAAGGTAGCGCAGCAGTCCGTCGACCTTGTCGCCGATCTGATGCCCGCGTTCGGCAACCGCCTGCACTTCGTCACCGCGGCCCATCAGTGCGAGTGCCAGCGCACCGCCGAACACCGCCCACTCGACGGCGGCCGATGACGCGTCGGAGCTGGCGAGCACCAGCCTCGACAGCTCGACCGCTTCCTTGAGCTCGTTCTCGAAGAGACGCGAAGCCGACGCAACGCCGGCGACGACCAGCTTGAGGCCGGGGTGAGCCACCCTGTCGCACAACAAATCCAGCACCATGTCGGCGCCCTCGGCTTCGCCCATCGACCAATGCAGGTTCGCGATCCGCGCCAAACCCCATCGCACCAGTTCGAGTTCGTTCATCTGGTTGGGGTCGTAGGCGCTGAGCGTCTCCTCTGCTTCTGCCGACTTGCCCTGCCATAGAAGCGAGCGCGCCAACAGCTCGCTGGCCACCAGCCCGCCGCCACGGGTGACCGCCGCGCGCGCCAGCCGTTCGCCGAGCGTGACGTTGGTCAACGCGATCGCATCCCGCGCAGCTGACACCAGCAGGTCGCCCTCGGGCGACTGGTCGCTGTCGAGGCTCAACTCCGCCAACCGAATTCGTTCCGCGGGGCCCCGCAACGGCTGGCCCTGCAGTGCGCGCACCACCTCGCCGCGCAGCCGTCGCGCCGCCGCCACGCCCAACCGCCTGCGGATGACTTCGCCGAACAGCGGGTGGTTAAACCGCACCTCGATACCGCTGTGCTCTTCGACGACGCGGATCAGCCCGCGGTTCTCCGCATCCTCGACGGCGTCGACGCCGGCGACGCCGCTCAGCGTGTCGAGGTCCATCGGCTCGCAGAACGTCAGCAGCCGCAGCGCGTGCAGCACGTTGTCGGGCAGCTGGTCGACGCGGCTGTCGAGCAGCGACGCCAGTTCCGAGGTGACAGCGGTGCGCCCGCGCAACTGCCACACCCCGCGGACCTGGCGCAGCGTGCCTGCCTCCAGCGCGCCCTCGACGAGATGTTTGACGAACAACGCGTTGCCGCCCGACGACTCCCACATCAGATCGGCCGACAGGCCTTCGACGCGGCCGCCGAGCGCCGTCTCGATGAGCTTCACGCACTGGTCCTTGGTGAAGGGCATCAGGTGAAGACGCTCCAGATAACCGTCCTTCCACAGCGAGGTGATCGCATCGGGCACCGTTTCGCCGGACCGCACGGTGGCCACGATGCGCACCGAGCCGTCCAGCGCCAGCTGATGCAGCAGCGTTGCCGACAGCTGGTCAAGCAAATGCGCATCATCGACGCCGATGATCGAATGCCCTTCGGCGATAATCGTTTCGCGCGCTGCGGCCAGGAAGGCCACCGGATCCCGCGACGTCGCAGCGCCTACCAGGTGCGCGAATACGCCGAGCGGGATGCTGCGTGCCGATTCGGTGCCCGCGACCCACTGCACCCGCGTCGGGAGCGACTGCGTGACCAAGCGAGCGAGCGTTGTTTTGCCAACTCCGGCATCTCCGACCAAAACGATGCCACACACGCCGTGTTGCTCGACGAGCGCTGACTGGATGGTCGTGTACTCGTCATCGCGCGCAACGACCGGCCAGTTCTTGGCCATAGCCGGCCACGTTACTCTTTCGCACCCGTCCCAGGACGGACTTCGACATACCGAATCAGCGCGTGCGGCATGGCGTTTGAGCTAGGAGGCGACCGCGGCGAGTTCGTCGGCGTCCGACCGCGCCTTCACCAGCGGTGCGGTCTCCGCAACCGGCAGCCGCTCGGCGCGCGCCGCCCAATCCAGATCCGACCAGACGATGTGCGATGGCAGCCTGCGCCAGTAGTCGGGATGAGCGCGCAGATACACGTCGACACTGGCGTGCACGAGTGCGTCATCGGGCACCTTGCGGAAGCGCAGCGATCGCGCACCCTCGGCGAGTGCGTCGAGTTCGGACGGTGCGGGAGTGCGCGGCACGGCCGTGTCGCACACGAGTGCGCCTGCCTTGACCACACCGTCGATCATCCAGTCGAGAGTGATATCGGCCAGCGGCCAGTATGCATTCGGCCCGCCGACGACATCGCAGTGCGCGCCGCGGAACCAGACCTCTTCGATGGTGTCGTCATCGCGTCCTATCCGGCATTCGCCGAACGGCCCCCACCCGCCGTCGATGGCGACCGCATACCGTCCCGAGACGACATTGCCCGACCAATCCTCTTCGCAAAGCGTCGGCGTGCCAGGGACTTTCACGGTGTCCCACAGGCCGAGGAAGTGCACGGGCACGGCGACGTCGTTGCGGCCCTGCAGTGCGCAGATCATGCGGTGAATGTGGCGCCAGTCCTCGGTGGTCCGGCTCTGGGCGGGCAATGAGTAGGCGGCCAGCGCAAAGTCGACGACGTTGTCCCCGCGGTCGACCATCATCCCGACGGTGCCGAGCATCCTGGCCAACGCCCGCGCGCAGTATGCGCCGCGGCCCGCCCCGAGCAGGAAGATCCGGTCGCCTGGCGCCCAGTGCTCGGCCAGGTAGAAGTAGGCGTCGATGACGGATTCGCGGGCGGCGGCTGCGACCTCCGCACGCCAGCGGCGAGCCGCGGGGTTGAACAGTCGCGGCGAGTTGAGTGCCGCTTCACCGGCGTCGTACCAGGCGAGCTGGCGGTCTTCGGCGCTGTGGTCGAGCAGCCGGAACAAGGTTTCGGCGTTGGTCGCATCGGGGGACCCCGGACGATCGTTTGTGCTGTCGAAGCACATCACGACGTTCTTCATAGCAAACTCCCTGACCGAACGCCCTCATGGCTCGGGGCGCTGACAATGTGAGTTTGCCAGGCGGCGGCTGCCGTGTCCTGCGTATTGCACTACTCGACTGATCGGCCGTGCGGAATCCGGGCTGAGTAGCTGTGATCAGTGCGAATTTCGTTGCGGGGTTCGCGGCTGCTGTGCCATGTCGTAGCGAATTGGCGCGGACCTGTGCAGCTCGCGATGACGGGTGCACACCACTGAGTTCGCTGCGAAGCATGGGCACGTGGTGTCAGCCGTTGCTGCACTCATTCAAGTCTGGCTGGTGGCCACAGTTTGTGGTGATACAGAGCAACCGCCGAAGAGGGCAGCGGGCTAGCCGAGTGGCAGCACGACTCCCGGACTGGCCGGATCGGCGTGCAGTTCGACCGACTCGGGCACCGTCCCTGGCGGCACGTCGTAGGCCAGCCCGACCGCAGCCTCGGCCCCAGGCGGGATGTCCACGAAGCCGCCGCCGACGAAGAAGGTGGCCTGATCGTCGACGGTGAACTGCTGGCCCGCCGCATTCAGCTTCTGGAAGGTACCGAGGAACTGGCCGGGGTCCGGGCTGGTGTTCTGGACGGTGAGTCGGACGGTGATGTACTCGCCCTGTGCGTCCTTGGTCAGGAACTCGTTTTCTGTGTCGGTGATCGTGGTGCCGGTGTCGACGCCGACGACGGTGAACGTCAGCGGGCCGTCGGTCGCGCTGCCCGCAGGCGGCGGCGGCAGCGGCGTCTGGCTGGCAGACGACTCCTCGGACGTCGTCGTCTCTTCCGTTGTGGTCGTTGAGGTTCCACTGGTGGGCGAGGAAACATCGGCGGTGTCGGGCTTGTGGATGACGAACGCGTACACCGCGGCGAGAACCAATACGAGAAGGAGCGCGGCGACCGCGCCGCCGTATCCCATCTTGAGCTTGCGGTTGTCGACCGGAGTCGACGGCTCGGTGCCCGCGGGCGGCTCCACGACCGGCGGCTCTGGTGGCGTCGGCGTGGTGGCGTCCGCGTACGGGGCCGATTCCGGTGTCGGGTCGGACCAGTCGCGCAGCGGCACCTTGGTCTGCGGCTGGTCGGTGAGAGGCAGCGGCGGCCCTGCGGACGGCGGCTCCGGCGTCGGCTCCGGCGTCGTCTCGGGCGTCGTCTCCGGAGTGGACGTGGGTTCGTGCGCCGACGTCGGCTCGGTGGCCCAGCCGGGCGTCGACTCCGGTTCCAGCGGTGGCGGCTCGAATGACCACTCGCGCAGCGGCACCTCGGTCGTCGGCTGCTCGGTCAGCGACAGCGGATCAGGCTCGCCGGGTGGCGTCGGCTCCGGCTCGGCGTCAGGAGCGCGGTGAGCACCCGAGGATGCGGCGAAGGAGGGCTCGGCGGGCGGCTCCGGCGCGGTAGGCGCCGCGGGAGTCTCGGGGGCCGGGGGTGCCGGGGGTTGCTGAACTGGCGAGATCTGCTCGGTCCACGCCGCACCGTCCCAGTACCGGAGGTGGCCGGCCCGCTCGGGATCGGGATACCAGCCTGCGGGGGTGGGCGGTGTCGTCATCGAGGTGGTTTCCTCCCATGGGGCGCCCGCGGGCGTTCAGTCACGGCATCATCGCCGTGGTCAGCACCCTACTGAAAGATCAGCCGCCCATCAGCATCCGCCACTGATCGAGATTGCTCGCCCGGTAGACGTAATTGGTGCGGCGCACGTCGGACAGCGACGCGCTTGGCTCCTGCGAGTACCAGTGTCCGGGATAGACCGTCGGATCACCCGAGAGCGCAGCGAGCTGCTGCAGGCTGCGGAACATCTCGTCGACGTCGCCGCCGGGGAAGTCGGTGCGCCCGCAGCCCTCGATGAACAATGTGTCGCCTGCGACCAACCGGCCGTCGAGCAGAAAGCACTGGCTGCCCGGGGTGTGACCGGGGGTGTGCAACAGCTCGATCTCGATGTCGCCGACGTTGACCTTGTCACCGTGTTCGTGGCCGGTGAGGTCGCTACGGGCGATTCCGGTGATCCGCGAAACCCATTCCGCCTCAATATTGTTGACGTGGACGGGCACGCTTCGGCGCTCCAGCAGCTCGGCGAGGCCCTTGAGCTCGAACCCCATCATCGAGCCGCCGACGTGGTCGGGGTGGTGATGGGTGACCAGCACGCCGGACAGCTTCTGGCCGTCGGCCTCGAGGATGTCGACGAGGTCGTTGGCGGCGTAGGCCGGGTCGACGATGACGGTGTCACCGGTCTCGCGGTCACCGATGAGATAGGCGAAATTGCGCATCTGCGCGGCGATCACATCGGACGCGGCGAAGTCCCGGCCCGACAGCAGCTGCCGAAAGTACAGGCGTTCTGTCATGGAGACAGACTAGGGATGCTTGCCCGCGAAATTGGGGGCACCTCCCCCTTGCGGGGGACATTCCAGGTCGTGATCTCGCGGGTTTCGCAGCCGTGGCTTCTCGTTCGCGGAGGTCAATTGTCGCGGTGCAGCCGCACCATGCGCGTAGTGCTGCTCTCGTCGAGGTCGGCGACGTCGCTGCGCGACCTCAGGAAGTCGCTGAAGGAGCGGAAGCCCAGCGACTTCTCCGAAAACGACGGGTCCATGCGCTTCATCTGCGCCTTGACCGCCGAATTGTGCAGCCAGTCGGCGTCGTCTTTCTCGTGACCGATGCGCAGCGCCCGTTCGAGCAGACCCGTGGCGGCTGGCTGCGGATCCGCGGGCTCGGGCTCGTCGTCGGGCGCCCTACTCTTCGCGCGCTTGGTGGCCTTCTTCGCGGGTATCGGCGCCGCCGTCGGGATACCGGGTAGTGCGTCGTAGGTGACGAACTCGTCGCACGCCGCGGCGAGCGAGCGGCTGCTGGCTCCCGCGACCCCGATGCCGACGACGTAGCGGCCGAGCCGCTTGCACCGCTGCGCGAGGGCGATGTAGTCGGAGTCGCCGCCGACGATCACCACATGGGTCAGGTCGGGCAGCCGGAACATGTCCTCGACCGCGTCGACGGCGAGCCGGATGTCCGCCCCGTTCTTGCCGTACGCGGCCGCCGGGAACAGTTGGACCAGATCGACCGCCCGGCCGACGAGCTGGCTCTGGTAGTCGGCGTTGATTTCGGCCGACCAGTCCGCGTAGGCCCGCGTCAGCACCAGCGTCCCGAACGACGATGCGAAGTCGATGATGGCCCCGATGTCGACCGTGGCCTTTGTCAGCCTGTCCTTGTCCAGCCCACGCGCCTTGTCCTTCTGGAACGAGCTGCGGCCGTGCACCTGGTCATAGCGCGAGATCACGATGTTGTCGAAGTCCAGGTAGACCGCGACGCGGGGGATTTCTGCTGCTGAGACCGTGTCCGGCATGGGTCTGTCCTACCACAGCCGAGGCGGCCCGGTGGCTTCCTGCAAACCGCGCTTGTTATCGCCGTGCAGCGCTTCGACCTGCGTTATTGTCCCTTCACACGTGCTAATTGATTAGCCGAGAGAAAGGTCGCAACCCGTGGCCACACCTGCCGGTTGGTATCCAGACCCCGACGGGTTGGGTGGTCAACGCTATTTCGACGGCCAATCCTGGACGCAACACCGGTCGCCGGCCGCGCAGGCGCCCCACCTTGACGCCGCCCGAGCCGCGCCGCAGAGGTCGCGCCCGAGCGGGAAGGTCATCGCGGGCATCATCGCCGCGGTCGCCGTCGTAGCCGTCGTGGGCGTCACCGCGGTGGTGATGACGCTGAAGACCGACGTCGGCGATGCCTCCGTCACCCACAAGCCGTCCGACGCGTCCGCCCGCACATCCGTTGCTGCGGCCGAACCCGAAAACGAATCACGGACAGGCGTAGAGGCGCAGACGCCGGAGAACCAGGCTTCGAGCGTCTGGCAGGCGGTACGGGACGGCAATTTCGAATTCGTCGTCACCGGCTTCGACCGCGCGCCCGCGGTCGCCGATCCCGATTTTCCCGACCTTCAGAAGACGGCGGCCGGGGAGTACCTACTGGTGAACATGAGGGTCACCAACGTCGGCGCCGAACCTCAGACGTTCTTTGCGTCGTTCAACACACTGTCCGACGGCGCCACGGAGTTCACCTCCGATGACGAGGCCTGGATCTACCTCGGCAACACCCTTGCCGACCTCAACCCCGGCGACTCGATCGACACCGCGGTGGTCTTCGACGTGCCGGTGGGCACCGATCCCGAGTCCATCGAGCTGCACGAGGGCCCGTTCTCCGACGGCGTTGTCGTCGGCCTCTGAGCCGTTTGGCGAGCCAAACCGCGAGAATGTACCCTCTTTAAGGCCCACGAGCACGACTACGCGGGCTCTGGCCCCCTTAGCTCAGTCGGTAGAGCGTTTCCATGGTAAGGAAAAGGTCAACGGTTCGATTCCGTTAGGGGGCTCGGTGGTCACCTGGCGAGCGAAGCGACGGAGAGTGGCGCAGTGGCTAGTAGGTGGCACCCGGATGGCGGTGTAGCTCAGCTGGTTAGAGCGCACGACTCATAATCGTGAGGTCGGGGGATCGAGTCCCCCCACCGCTACAGGATTCAAGTACAACTCGTGAAAGAGGGCAGCTGACGTGGCGTCCAGTACCGACGTTAGGCCGAAGATCACTTTGGCCTGCGAGGTGTGCAAGCACCGCAACTACATCACCAAGAAGAACCGCAGAAACGATCCCGACCGGCTCGAGATCAAGAAGTTCTGCCCGAACTGCGGAAAGCATCAGGCTCATAAAGAGTCGCGCTGACCGAAGCCCTGCCCAGGGCGTCAGCTGAGAACGTAGGTAGGTTCACGAGCCGTGTCATCGTCGTTTCTGGACAGCCTGGTCGGGCTGCACTATCGCTACCCCGACCATTACGAGGTGGGCCGGGAGAAGATCCGCGAGTACGCGGTGGCAGTCAAGAACGACGACGAGTCGTTCTTCGACGAGTCGGCCGCGGACAAGCTCGGATACGACGCCATACTGGCGCCGCTGACGTTCATCTCCATCTTCGGATATGTGGCGCAGCTGGCGATGTTCGAGCACCACAACATCGGCATCACGGACGCCAAGATCGTCCACGTCGACCAGGAGCTCAGGTTCCTGATGCCGGTCAAGGCCGGCGACCTGCTCTACTGCGATGTGCACGTGCACTCGGTCCGCCAATCGTTCGGCACCGACATCATCGTGACGAAGAACATCGTGACGAATGACAAGGGCGAGGTAGTACAAGAGGCCTTCACGACCCTTGCGGGCCGTTCAGGCGACGACGAAGAAGAAGGTGGCTTCAACAATGGCACTGCGTGAGTTCGATTCGGTGAAGGTGGGTGACCAGCTTCCCGACAAGGTCATCCCGTTGACACGGCAAGACCTCGTGAACTACGCGGGCGTCTCGGGCGACCTCAACCCGATCCACTGGGATGACGAGATCGCCAAACAGGTCGGCCTCGACACCGCGATCGCGCACGGCATGCTGACCATGGGCCTTGGCGGCGGCTACGTCACCTCGTGGGTCGGCGACCCGGGCGCGGTGACGGAGTACAACGTCCGCTTCACCGCTGTGGTGCCGGTGCCCAACGATGGCGTCGGCGCCGAGATCACCTTCAGCGGCAAGGTGAAATCCGTTGACCCGGAGACGAAATCGGTCACCATCGCGCTGTCGGCGACAAGCGGCGGCAAGAAGATCTTCGGTCGCGCGGTTGCAAGCGCGAAGCTGGCCTGAGGAGCACTGCAGATGGCTATCAAGACCGACGTCCTGGGGATGATTTTCGACTATCCCGACTACTTTGTCGTAGGCCGCGAGAAGGTCCGCGAGTACGCCAACGCCGTCAAGTCGTTCGACCCCGCCTTCCATGACGAGGCGGCCGCCGCTGAACTCGGGCACTCGGCGCTGGTGGCCCCGCTGACCTTCGTCTCGACCTTCGCGCTGATCATGCAGCAGGAGTTCTTCCGCCAGGTCGACACCGGCTTCCAGACCATGCAGATCGTGCAGGTCGACCAGCAGTTCCGTTACCACAAACCGTTGCTGGCCGGCGACAAGGTGTGGGGCCGGATGGAGGTCATCTCGGTCAACGAAAGGTTCGGCGCAGACATCGTCGTGACCAGGAATACGGCCGCCGATGACAACGGTGAGCTGTACCTCGAGGCGTTCACGACACTGATGGGCCACGAAGGCGACAACTCGATCTCGCTGAAGTACGACCTCGAGACGGGCCAGGTGGTGCGGACGGCCCCGGACGCCGAGGCGGCCGACCCGGCGCCTGCCGCCGAGGGCGAAGTCGAGGCGGATTAGTAACTCAGACCTGGCCCGATGTAGACTCGAACCTCGGGATTTTCCCAATAATGCGCGCTGTCCGTCGGTTTGATTGTCGGCCGATCGGGGAGCGCGCAAATTGTGTGAGTTCCGGGCGGGATCGATGACCTGCCAGCAGGTGTGCCAGCAGTAATCCGTGAAGGGGCGTAGCTCAACTGGCAGAGCAGCGGTCTCCAAAACCGCAGGTTGCAGGTTCAAGTCCTGTCGCCCCTGCTCTACTGAATACTCGACACGTGTGGACACTGGAAGGTGACCCCACACAACACTGACGAAAGGCATGCGGTGAGCGACGAGCCCGAAGGCACCGGCTCCGTGGTGACGCAGCCGACGCGACCCACCGGTAAGCGGTCGCGGCGCGGCGCCGCAGTCGACGGCGACGCCACGACCGGCGCCAAAGAAGCGCCCGCGCTCGAGGAGAGCGGCAAGGGCAAGAAGAAGACGAAGAAGGCCGCTAAGGGGCCGCGTCGCAACCCGATCGCGTATGTCATCAACTACCTGCGCGAAGTCATCGGCGAGCTGCGCAAGGTCATCTGGCCGAACCGCAAGCAGATGGTCACCTACACCATGGTGGTGCTGGTCTTCCTGGTGTTCATGGTGACGCTGATCGGACTGGTCGACCTCGGCGTTGCCAAGGTCGTGATGATGGTGTTCGGCTGACCGGACCAGGGATATTGAGAGGACTGACAAGTGACTAGCTTCGACGGCGAATCGGCCGCAAGCGTGTCCGACACGCTCGCAGAAGCCGCGGACCCGGCGACCGTGATCGCAGACGAGGCCGCCGAGTCTCTCGAGGAGACCTCCGCGGCCGAGGCCGTCGAGGATGCTCCGATCGAGGCCGACGAAGCCCCGGCCGAGCCCGCCGAGTCCGACGTCGCAACGGAAGCGGTGCCGGAAGAGGACGAGGACGAGGATCCGGCCGTCGCGCTGAAGAAGGACCTGCGCCTCAAGCCGGGCGAGTGGTACGTCATCCACTCCTACGCCGGCTACGAGAACAAGGTGAAGGCCAACCTCGAGACTCGCGTGCAGAACCTGGACGTCGGCGACTACATCTTCCAGGTCGAGGTGCCCACCGAAGAGGTCACCGAGATCAAGAACGGCCAGCGCAAGCAGGTCAACCGCAAGGTGCTGCCCGGCTACATCCTGGTGCGCATGGAGCTCAACGACGAGTCGTGGGGCGCGGTGCGCAACACCCCTGGCGTCACCGGCTTCGTCGGCGCGACCTCTCGGCCGTCGCCGCTCATGCTGGACGACGTCGTCAAGTTCCTGCTGCCCCAGGGCGCGGCGAAGAAGACCGCCAAGAGCACTGCCGGCGCCGCTGCGTCCGAGGCAACGCTGGAACGGGCGCCCATCGAGGTCGATTTCGCGGTCGGCGAGTCGGTCACCGTCATGGACGGCCCGTTCGCGACGCTGCCCGCGTCCATCAGCGAAGTCAACGCCGAACAGCAGAAGCTCAAGGTGCTCGTGTCCATCTTCGGTCGCGAGACACCTGTCGAACTGACCTTCAACCAGGTCGCCAAGATCTAGAGAGGAACGCCAACCACCATGGCCCCGAAGAAGAAAGTCGCCGGGCTGATCAAGCTGCAGATCCAGGCCGGGCAGGCCAACCCCGCCCCGCCCGTCGGTCCGGCGCTCGGCCAGCACGGCGTCAACATCATGGAGTTCTGCAAGGCGTACAACGCCGCGACGGAAAGCCAGCGCGGCAACGTCATTCCCGTGGAGATCACCGTCTACGAGGACCGCAGCTTCACGTTCGCGCTGAAGACACCGCCCGCGGCCAAGCTGCTGCTGAAGGCCGCAGGCGTGCCAAAGGGCTCGGGCGAGCCGCACAAGACCAAGGTCGCCAAGGTGACGTGGGATCAGGTGCGCGAGATCGCCGAGACCAAGAAGGAAGACCTGAACGCCAACGACATCGATCAGGCGGCCAAGATCATCGCCGGCACCGCCCGGTCGATGGGAATCACCGTCGAATAATTCGACGAATCCCGAACAGTGGGAGAGCTGGCATCGGCTCGCCACGTTGAACGCTCTTCGCGCGAGCGCTCATCGCACCACAACCCTGCAACAAGGAGATAGCAATGAGCAAGAGCAGCAAGGCATATCGCGAAGCCGCTGAGAAGGTGGACCGGGAGCGGCTGTACTCGCCGCTCGAGGCCGCCAAGCTGGCCAAGGAGACCTCGTCGAAGAAGCAGGATGCGACCGTCGAGGTCGCCGTCCGCCTCGGCGTCGACCCCCGCAAGGCCGACCAGATGGTCCGCGGCACCGTCAACCTGCCGCACGGCACCGGTAAGACGGCGCGCGTCGCGGTGTTCGCCGTCGGCGACAAGGCCGAGGAGGCCAAGGCCGCAGGCGCCGACGAGGTCGGCAGCGACGACCTGATCGAGAAGATCCAGGGCGGCTTCCTGGACTTCGACGCCGCGATCGCCACCCCCGACCAGATGGCCAAAGTGGGCCGCATCGCCCGCATCCTCGGGCCGCGCGGCCTGATGCCGAACCCCAAGACGGGCACGGTCACGCCGGATGTCACCAAGGCGGTCAACGACATCAAGGGCGGCAAGATCAACTTCCGCGTCGACAAGCAGGCCAACCTGCACTTCGTCATCGGCAAGGCGTCCTTCGACGAGAAGTCGCTCGCCGAGAACTACGGCGCCGCGATCGACGAGATCCTGCGGGCCAAGCCGTCGTCGTCGAAGGGGCGCTACCTGAAGAAGATCGTCGTTTCGACCACCACCGGGCCCGGCATTCCCGTCGACCCGTCGGTCACGCGCAACTTCGCCGAGGCCTGAGCCCCGGCGAAATGCGAGCGCTCGCAGCGGCTTTCGTCGCGCCGGCGGTACTGCTGGCACCCACTGCGGGTGCTGCGCCCGCGACGGCGGAACAGGCCGGCTTCGTCGACATCCGCAGCGTCGTCCCCGACGCCGTCGTCGACCTGAAGTACGCGACGCCCGACAACGTCGTCGGCAGGCCGCTGTATCCGGCCGACGCGCACTGCCTCGTGCACGAATCGCTGGCACCGGGACTCGCGAAGGCCGCCCAGGCGTTTCGGGCCCGCGGCGCGAAGGTGGTGTTCTGGGACTGCTACCGTCCGCATGCCGTTCAGGCTGAACTGTATGACGCCGTGCCCGACCCGAATTGGGTCGCGCGGCCGGGGACATCCGCCCGCAGCCACGAATCGGGCCGCTCGGTCGACGTGACGCTCGCCGACGCGCACTACGGTTGGCCGATCGACATGGGCACCGGCTTCGACGACTTCTCCTCGAAGGCAAAGGCTTTCGCGACCGACGGTGTCACGCCCGAGCAGCAGGCCAACAGGAAGTGGCTGCGCGACGGCATGAGCGCGGGAGGCCTTGCGGTCTACTCGGGGGAGTGGTGGCACTTCGACGGACCCGACGCCGGCGTGGGTCAGCCGATCCTCGATGTTCCGCTGACCTGACGTCTACTTCGTCAGAGTGAACTGGCAGACGTCGATGACGCCCCGGCGAAACAGGTCCGCGCAGCCCCTCAGGTACTTCATGTAGCGGTTGTAGACCTCCTGCGACTGGATCGCTATCGCGTCCTCCCGCTTGGATTCCAATGCGGCGGCCCAGATGTCGAGAGTTTTCGCATAGTGCAGCTGCAGCGACTGCACCCGCGAAACCTCGAACCCGACGCGCACCGAGTGTTCCTCGACGACCGGAATCGTCGGCAGCCAGCCGCCGGGGAAGATCTCGGTCAGAATGAAGCGCGAGAAGTGCACCAACTCCGCGGTGGTCTGCACGCCTCTGCGCCTGCGTTCCTCCAACGTGGCCCTGACGATCGTGTGCAGCAGCATCACGCCGTTTTCGGGGAGCAGGTCATAGGCCTTGGTGAAAAACGCTCTGTAGCGGTCGCTTCCGAAGTGTTCGAACGCGCCGATGGACACGATGCGGTCGATTGGTTCGTCGAACCGCTCCCAACCCTCGAGCAGGACCCGCTTGGTTCGCGGGCTGTCCATCTCGTCGAACGAGCGCTGCACGTGCTCGGCCTGGTTCTGGGACAACGTCAGTCCCACGACGTTCACGTCGTACTTCTCCACGGCGCGGCGCATCGTGGCACCCCACCCGCAGCCGATGTCCAGCAACGTCATACCCGGTTGCAGGTCCAGTTTGCTCAGCGCGAGGTCGATCTTCGCTATCTGCGCCTCTTCCAATGTCATGTCGTCGCGCTCGAAGTAGGCGCAACTGTAGGTCTGCGTCGCATCGAGGAACAGTCGATAGAAGTCATCGGAGAGGTCGTAGTGGTGCTGCACCTCGTCAAAGCGCGGTGTGAGTTGGTCTGACTTCATCGGTTGCCTCTCCCCGGGAGTCTCGACGCTGTGTAGCCCGGTCACTTGGTTTGAAACCCGGTCGAGAAGCGGTGGCACGGTCACGGGTGGTTTGCGCGACCGGAAATATGGCAGAACTTCTCATCTTTGTAGCACCGCTGTCAAACTCGCCACACCTGTGACCACTGTGAGAATCCGCACGCTCCGGCGCTGACGGATACGTAGATAACAGTTGGGAATAGCGGTTTTGTTTTCCCAGCTGACCCGACGCGCTGAGATCAAGATCTCGTCACAGACGCCCGCCGATTCACGGCTGAGGCCGTCTATCTCTTAGACTGCGCTTATGGAACGTGCGTCTGTGCATGGGGCACCCCCACCGCGACCGGGCCGGCCGAATACCAAGCCCTACGTCGACGAGACCGGTGGCATTCTGCTGCCCCCAGGCATGAGCCTTTCCCAATTGCTTGACCAGAACATCGCCAAGTTCGGCAACGAACTCGCCTACCGCTACGTCGATTACAGCCACGATCCCGACGGCACCGCCCTGGAACTGACCTGGAGCCAGGTCGGCATCCGGTCACAGGCCATCGGTGCCCGACTTCAGCAGGTGACCACGCGTGGCGATCGGGTGGCGATTCTTGCGCCGCAGGGCCTTGATTACGTGACGTGCTTCTTCGCGGCGATCCAGGCGGGCAATATCGCAGTCCCACTGTTCGCGCCTGAGCTGCCGGGGCACGCCGAGCGTCTGGACGCCGTGCTCACCGATGCCCTGCCCGCAGTGGTGCTCACCACCACTTCGGTGAGTGACGCGGTGCAGAAGTTCGTGCGATTGATGCCGCGCGAGACGAGGCCGCGCATCATCGCCGTCGATGCCATTCCCGATTCGGTGGGGTCGACGTTCCAGCCGTCCACCTTGGAGACCGACGACATCGCGTATCTGCAGTACACCTCCGGCTCGACTCGCGCGCCGGCCGGGGTCGAGATCAGCCACCGCAACGCCGGTACCAACCTTCTGCAGATGGTCTTCTCGATCGGACTCGAGGGAGACTTCGAGATCAACGGCGCCAGCTGGTTGCCGCTGTACCACGACATGGGTTTGATGATGGTCGGCTTCCCGGCCCTCTACGGCGGCCACCTGACCTTCATGTCGCCGATGGCGTTCGTGCGTCGGCCCGGACGTTGGATCCAGATGCTGCACACCACGTCCCGTCACAGCCACATCGTCTCGCCCGCACCGAACTTCGCTTTCGAACTGGTCGCGCAGCGCGGCATGCCCAAGGACGGCGAGGTGGACCTGACCAACGTGGTGTTCATCAACGGCTCAGAGCCGGTGAACCTGGAGTCCGTCACGAAGTTCACCGAGGCATTCCTGCCGTACGGGCTGTCCAAGACTGCAGTTCGGCCGTCATACGGGATGGCAGAGGCGACGTTGTTCGTATCGTCGGTTCTGCCAGACACCGAGCCGACCGCCGTGTACCTCGATCGTGAACAGCTCGGCGCGGGACGGGCCGTTCATGTGGAACCCGATGCGCCGCAGGCCCTTGCGCAGGTGTCCTGCGGAAAGGTGTCGGTGAACCAGTGGGCGGCCATCGTCGATCCCGACACCGGTCAGGAGCTGCCGGACGAGTGTGTGGGCGAGATCTGGTTGCACGGCGACAATATCGGGCGCGGGTACTGGGCGAGGCCGGAGGAGACCGAGCACACCTTCGGCAACAAGCTGCAATCCCGGCTGGAGTCCGGCAGCCACGCCGACGGCACCGCCGACAGCGCGCTGTGGCTGCGCACCGGAGACCTCGGCTGTTACATCGACGGCGACCTGTTCATCACCGGCCGCATCAAGGACATGGTCATCGTCGACGGCCGCAACCACTATCCGCAGGACATCGAGTGGACCGTCGCTGAGTCGTCCAAGGCGATCCGCAGCGGCTTCGTCGCAGCGTTCTCCGTGCCTGCGCGCGAATTACCAGGCGGCGACCCAGCCGACACCAGCGAGAAGCTCGTCATCGTGGCGGAGCGTGGGCCAGGCGCAGGTCGGGCCGACCCGCAGCCGGTCGTCGACGCCGTCCGCAGGGCGGTATCACGCAAGCACGCCGTCAACGTCCACGACATGCGTTTGGTCGCGGCTGGTGTCATCCCGCGCACCACGAGCGGCAAGCTGGCGCGACGCGCGTGCCGGGCGGAGTACCTCGCCGGGACCCTCAGCACCCGCTAAGCGGCTGCGCCGGGCTTCAGGTACGTGACGAGGTTGCAGTCGAGCATCTCGTCGGCGAAGTAGTTCTGGCACCCACGCAGATAACGCATGTACCTGTCGTAGTTCTCTTCGCGTGCCACCGCAATCGCCTGATCTTTGTTGGCCTCCAGCGTGTCAGCCCACGTGCGCAGCGTCCGCACATAGTGCTTCTGCAGCGACATGCACTCTGGCACAACAAATCCGGCCTTCTCACCGTGTGCAACCATCATCTTGGCGGTCGGGACGCGGCCACCGGGGAAGATCTCGGTGACGATGAACTTGATGAAGCGCGCCACCTCGAACGTCAACTTCTTGCCGCGTGCGACATAGTCGTCGGGATGGAACGCGGTGCTGCTCTGGATGGTCATCCGGCCGTCGTCGGGCAGGATGTCGAAGCTGTTCTTGAAGAAGTCGTCGTAGCGCTCGAAACCGAAGTGCTCGAACGCTTCGATGGACACGATGCGGTCGACGGGGTCGCTGAACTGCTCCCAGCCGCGCAGCAGCACCTTGTGTGAGCGCTCGGTGTCGACGCCGGCGAGCAACTCCTCGCAGTAGGCGTGCTGGTTCTTCGACAGCGTCAGCCCGATGACGTTGACGTCGTATTTCTCCAGGGCACGCTTCATCGTGGCACCCCAGCCGCAACCGATGTCGAGCAGCGTCATGCCCGGCTTCAGGTCGAGCTTGTCGAGGTTGAGGTCCGCCTTGGCGACCTGCGCCTCCTCCAGCGTCATATCGTCGCGCTCGAAGTACGCGCAGCTGTAGGTGCGGGTCGGGTCCTGGAACAGTCCGAAGAAATCGTCGGACAGGTCGTAGTGGGCCTGAATTTCCTCGAAGTGCGGCTGCATCCGGTTTGCTTTCACGGCCATGTCCGTCAACTCGCCTCCCCAATAGTCTGCTCGACCGTACACGCCATGGTCGCCCCGGAGCCATTTCTGTTGCGGCGGTTGGGCAGATGAATATTGATGTTATTTTTCCAGTGTGAATTGATTTATGTCTACATATCCGATTCGGAAGCCGTCTGCTGTACCCCGCAGAAACTTCATGTACCGCTCATAGACTTCTTCGGACTGTATCTCGATCGCCTCGTCTTTGCGCGACTCCAGAACGTCGGCCCACATGTCCAAGGTCTTCGCGAAATCCGACTGCAGCGACTGAATGTGGGTCACCTTGAACCCGGCTTTCGTCGAATGTTCTTCGACTTTTTCAACCGATGGCAAACGTCCGCCGGGGAAGATCTCATCGATGACGAATTTGATGAAACGCGCGAACGAGAACGTGAGCGGGACGCCCTTCTCCTTCATCTCCTGCGGGGTGAGCCCGCAGATCGAGTGCACCATCATCACGCCGTCGTCGGGCATCAGGTTGTAGGCGAAGGAGAAGAAGTCGTCGTAGCGCTCGAAACCGAAGTGTTCCAGGGCCTCGATCATGACGATCCGGTCGACCGGCTGCTTGACCTCCGACCAGTCGGCCAGAATCACCTTGTAGGACCGCTGGCTGTCGGCACCTGCGAGCACGTTCTGGCAGTACTCGTACTGGTTCTTCGACAGCGTGACGCCGACGACGTTGACGTCGTATTTCTCCATCGCCCGCTTCATCATCGAGCCCCAGCCACAGCCGACGTCGAGCAGCGTCATGCCGGGCTTGAGCCCCAGCTTGCCGAGGCTCAGATCGAGTTTGGCGATCTGCGCCTCTTCCATCGTCATGTCCTCGCGAGGGAAGTACGCGCAGCTGTAGGTGACTGACGGGTCCGTGAAGAGCTGGAAGAACTCGTTGGAGAGGTCGTAGTGAGCACGGACCTCGTCGACGCTCTGGTCCTTCTTCGCCGTCGCCGCGGTCTTGTCGGCCATTTACTTCTCCAAGGTGAACTGGTTGACGTCGATGTATCCCACCCGGAAGCCGTCTGCACAGCCCGTCAGGTACCTCATGTAGCGCTCGTAGACCTCTTCGGACTGGATGGCGATGGCCTGATCCTTCTTGGCCTCGAGGTTCTGCGCCCAGATGTCCAACGTGCGCGCGTAGTGCGACTGCAGCGACTGGCGACGCGTCAGGTTGAAGCCGGCCTTGCCGCTGTGTTCTTCGACCTTCTCGATCGACGGCAGTCGGCCGCCGGGGAAGATCTCGGTGATGATGAATTTCACGAAGCGCGCGAAGTTGAAGGTCAGCGGCATTCCGCGCTCGACCATCTGCGGGCCGGTGAGCGCCGTGATGGTGTGCAGCAGCATGACGCCCTCGTCGGGCAGCGCGTCGTAGGCGAACGTGAAGAAATCGTCGTAGCGGTCGAAGCCGAAGTGCTCAAATGCGCCGATCGACACGATGCGATCAACGGGCTCGTCGAACTCCTCCCAGCCCTTGAGCATGACCCGCTTGGTGCGCGGGCTGTCGGAGGCCTCGAAGACCTTCTCGACGTGGGCGGCCTGGTTCTTCGACAGCGTCAGGCCGACGACGTTGACGTCGTAGCGCTCGATCGCCCGCATCATCGTGTAACCCCAGCCGCAGCCCACGTCGAGCAGCGTCATGCCGGGCTTCAGCCCCAGCTTGCCCAGCGCCAGGTCGACCTTGGCCTTCTGCGCTTCTTCCAGCGTCATGTCTTCGCGCTCGAAGTACGCGCAGCTGTACATCCGCGTCGGGTCAAGGAACAGCGCGAAGAAGTCGTCGGACAGGTCGTAGTGCGCCTGAACGTCCTCGAAATGCGGTTTCAGGCTTGCTTTGCCCTTGTCGGCCATGTCGATGTTGCCTCTCTCATTACTGAAGGCAGCCCCCGAAAAGACGTGGTGGAGGACCTGCCCCGGGATGCGCCATGGTCAACCCGGATGCCTCCCGCCTGGGAATGCTAGCCGATTTCGGGGGAACCACCGAATCGGCCAAATCCGCTGATCAGAAGGCTTCGGCGAAGTTCGTCTTGAGCTCCCCGACGATCTGGTCCCATAACTCTTCTGGCAGGTCGTGGCCCATCCCGTCAATCAGAACCAGCCGCGCGCCTTTGATGGCGCGGGCGATCGCGCGACCGCCGGACGGCCGCATCAGCTTGTCGGCCGTGCCGTGGATGACCACCGTCGGCGCGGTGATCTGACGGTCGTAGTGAAGCAGGCTGCCGCTGCCGAGCACGGCGGCGAAGTGCCGCGCGATACCCGCCGGGTAGTAGGCGCGGTCGTAGCCCTCGAGCGCATCGGCCTGCAGCTTGTCCTCTGGGCGCGGGTAGCCGGGGCTGCCGATGATCTTGGCGACGCGCACGGCGTTGGCGACGATCGCCTCGCGGGTGGAGTCCGCGGGTCGCTGCAGCAGGGCCCGCAACTGCTCGTATCCCGGCGGTGGAAGCAGCGCCTGGTTGTTGCTCGAGAAGATGATGCCGAGCGTGTTGGTGCGCTGCGGGAACCGCGCCGCGAAGATCTGGGCGATCATGCCGCCCATCGAGGCGCCGACGATGTGGGCGCGGTCGATGTCGAGATGGTCCAGCAGCCCGGCGGCGTCATCGGCGAGGTCCTCGAGCGTGTAGACCGCGGGGCTGGG
Organism: Mycobacterium sp. ITM-2016-00318; assembly: GCF_002968285.2. Taxonomy (NCBI): domain Bacteria; kingdom Bacillati; phylum Actinomycetota; class Actinomycetes; order Mycobacteriales; family Mycobacteriaceae; genus Mycobacterium; species Mycobacterium sp. ITM-2016-00318. The sequence continues at coordinate 978,490 of NZ_CP134400.1, forward strand.
CCTGCCGAGGTACGAGCGCACCATGCCGGGCAGCGTTCCCGAATTCGAGCGCTGGCCGGTCAGCTTGGTCGACAGGCCGACGTCACGGTTGTCATATCGGATGACGCGCAGGCCCTGGTTGACGAGCTTCTCGCAGAATTCCTCGCGCCACAACAACAATTGCGCTCCGAGGCCCATGATGAGCAACACCGGAGGATGGTTCTCATCGCCCATGTCCTCGTAGTGGATCTCAATCGGGCTGTCCGAGCCGCCGGTGCGGGCGAGTCCGGTACGGGCCTGCACTATTTCTCTCCCCCTACCCTCCGGGTGGGAGGTGCCCCCACACGCAAGCGTTCGTCGGCCACTTAGGCGTCGACTCCATCTTTTTCGGTCTCCTGGGCGGGCGCGTCCGGGTCCTTGTACTCCCGGCTGACCTCGACCATGAAGTTGGCGAAGTAACCCGTCAGCTGCGGATCGCTCATCATCTGCCAGCGTGGGGCGAGCAGCTTCATGTAGCGCTCGACGTAGAGGAACTGCTTGCCGATCAGCACCAGCTCACGGGGGAGCTTGACGTCGTAGGCGTCGGCCAGCGTGGACAGCTGCTTGCCGATCGCGGCGTAGGACATGTCGCCGAGGTTCTGCATGGTCAGCGGAGTCGAGAACTTCTCGAGGTCCCTTGCGGCCTCGGCTTCCGGCCTGACGGTGCCGACTGCGCCCATCAACACGACGATCTTGCCCGCCGCGGCGTGGTCCTTCTTGACCAGAAGTGCGTACACCAGCTCGCGCAGCAGCCAGCGGGTGCGCGGGTCGATGCGGCCCATGATGCCGAAGTCGAAGAACACGATCTTGCCGTCGTCGTCGACGTAGAGGTTGCCCGCGTGCAGGTCGCCGTGGAACAGCCCATGCCGCAGGCCACCCTCGAACAGACTGAAAAGCAGTGCCTTGACCAGCCTCTCGCCGTCGAAGCCCTTCTTGCGGATGGCGGCCACATCGTCGATGCGGGTGCCCTGGATGCGCTCCATGGTGAGCACGCGTGCGCTGGTCAGATCCCAGTACACCTGCGCGACGCGGATGTTCTCGCCCAGCGGCGAGGCGTGCATGTGCGACACCCAGGCGTCCATCGACTGCGCCTCGAGGCGGAAGTCCAGTTCCTCGGCGAGGTTGTCGGCGAAGTCGGCGACGACGTCCTGCGCCGACAGCCGCTGGCCGAGCTTGGCGAACTCCACCAGGCGCGCGCCGCGCTTGAGGATCTGCAAATCGGCGGCGACGCGACGCCGGATGCCCGGCCGCTGGATCTTGACGACGACCTCCTCGCCGCTGTGCAGCGTCGCGTAGTGCACCTGCGCGATCGACGCCGACGCGAACGGCGTCTCGTCGAAGGACTTGAACAGGCTTTCGGGTTCGTCGCCCAGGTCCTCGACGAACAGCTTGCGGATCTCGTCGATGTCGGCGGGCGGCACCCGGTCGAGCAGGCTGCGGAACTCGCGGCTCAGCTGCTCGCCGAATGCGCCGGGGCTCGACGCGATGATCTGACCGAACTTGACGTAGGTGGGCCCGAGATCGGCGAACGTCTTCGGGATCTCCTTGATGACCTTCTGCTGCAGTGAGCCGCGGCCGGCGAGCTTGCTGACGACCCGTGCGCCGGTGCGGGTTACCTGCCAACCCGTCGCTCCGATGCGGGCGGCCTCGACGGGCAACGGAACCCGGTCAAGCTTGGCCACCTCGCGGTGCTTAGTCGTAGACATAGGTGACAGTCTCTCAAAATCGTTGCTGAGCCGCGAAAAGCTGTGGATCCGGTCACATTGACCACCGGTTGTGGCGGGTCGGCGGGGAGTGAGCACAATGCGCAGAACATCGAGATCGCTGAATAGGACCGAAAGTGCGGACAACCGCGCCATCGCGGGGCCGGCTTCATAACTTCGGACGAACAACTCGTCTTTCCAGGAGCGACATGGCAATGCTGACGACCCCACCGCAACCCACCTCGATGAAACGCGTCGCAATGGCGAGCTTCGTCGGCTCTGCGATCGAGTACTACGACTTCTACATCTACGGCACCGCAGCGGCACTGGTGTTCCCCAAGGTGTTCTTCCCGCACCTCGGCACGACGATGGCGACCGTCGCCTCGATGGCGACGTTCGCGGCGGCGTTTCTGTCGCGGCCGGTTGGCGCGGCGTTCTTCGGGCATTTCGGCGACCGGCTCGGCCGCATGTCGACGCTGATCGCCACGCTGATGATCATGGGGCTGTCCACGTTGGCGGTGGGCCTTGTGCCCGGCGCCGCGACGATCGGAATGGCCGCGCCGCTGATCCTGCTGACACTGCGGCTGCTTCAGGGCTTCGCGGTCGGCGGCGAATGGGCCGGCTCAGCCCTGCTTGCCGCGGAGTACGCACCCGCGAAAGCGCGAGGGCGATACGGCATGTTCACCCAAATGGGTGTCGGCAGTGGGCTCGTCATGAGCAGCTTGTTGTTCCTCACGGTCAATCAGACGATCGGCGAGAGCAGTCGCGCGTTCGTCGAATGGGGCTGGCGGATTCCGTTCCTGTTCAGCGCCGTGCTGATCGCGATCGCGCTCTACGTTCGGCTGAACGTCGCCGAGACGCCGGTGTTCGCCGCGCAGAAGGCGCAACCTTCCGCCTCAGCGGTGCGTCCGCTCGTCGCCTTGCTGCGCGAGCAGCGGCGCGAAGTGGCGCTGGCCGCGGGCAGCATGATCGGCTTCTTCACCCTGGGCTACCTGGCCAACGCCTACTTCATGAGCTATGCCCATACCCACGTTGGCTTTTCGCCGGATGTGATCCTCGCGGTCGGGCTCCTCGGCGGCGTGATCGTCGTGGTGTTCAACGCGATCAGTTCGATACTGAGCGACATCTACGGCCGTCGCCGCGTCATCATGACGGCGTTGGCGCTGGGCGTGCCGTGGGCCTTCGTCGTCCTGCCGCTGATCGACACCGGCAACGTGGCGCTCTTCGCGCTCGCCATGTCGGGCACCTATGCGATCGCCGCCAGCTCCTACGGGCCGATGGCGGCTTTCATCCCCGAGATCTTCGGCACGCGTTACCGCTACAGCGGTGCGGGCCTGTCGCTGAACCTCGCGGGGCTGGTCGGCGGTGCGGTGCCGACCATCATCGCCGCGCCTCTGCTCGCGACATGGGGAGTGTCCGCGATCGGCATCATGATGACCGCTGTCGTGCTCGTGAGCCTGGTGTGCACCATCGCGCTGCCCGAGACGAAAGGGGTTGCGCTCGCGTGATTTTCGCGGCGGACGGGTCAGGCGAAGGAGTGCTCGACCTCGTCGCGGCTGAGCACCGGGTCGCTGCCCGCCACGTACGTCGGCAGCGTGTGCGGCACCGAGGTGCCGCCCTTCACCCTCGCCTGCGCCTGGCGGAATTCGGGGATCGGGCCGGTGGCGGCGCTCAGCCCGTTGATCACCGCCCACACCGCCGCGCGTCTGGCGCTGCGCTCGACGATGTTCGGGTTGGTGTGGGCCACCATTCGCGCCGCCCACTTCGGCAGCGTGTCGCGAATCGCCCAGTCCACCGCGCCCTGCGCCATCGGCAGACCCGGGCCGGTCGACATCGCCATGCCGTGGGTGACGGCGAGCTTCGGCACATACGACTCGAGGCAGTCCAGAGTCTCGGCCTTGGTGGTCGGCAGATCGGTGCCGCCGAGTGCATGGCCGACGCGGACGAATTCACTGTAGTAGCGGTCGATCTTCTTGCCGCGCAACGGCTGCGGGTGATACATCTCGTGCGCGGTGGCCAGTCCCCAGGCCACCGTCGCGTAGTTCCAGCGCAGCCAGTTCGGATCGTCGGCGTCGTAGCGGGCCCCGTCGGGCCTGGTGCCCTTGATCGTGTGGTGCATCGCTCGCACCGACTTGGCGAGTCGCTCGGCGGTCTCGGTCGAACCGTAGGCGGTGCCGATGAAGAAGGCGATCGAATGACCGAGTCGCACCGCGGCGCCCGCCGGGTCGATCTGCGGTGTCGCCGTCGCTTCGCCGGTCACCGGATCGCGCTTCACCAACCGCGAATGGTGCATGCCCATCCAATAGATCGACGGATCGAGGCGCTCCAAGTATGCCGCGCACTGCAGACCGAAGATCAGCGCATGCATATGGGAGTGCACGTGCCACACAGCGCTGCCGGGGCCGAACCAGCCGGGGTCGCCGACGGGAGCGGCGAACTCCATGCCGTGGAAGTAGTGGCGTCGGATGTCCTCGTCGAACTTCTTGTTCAGCAGTTGTCCGGCGATTTGATGCGGCAGGTGCATACGCGTCTCCCAGTTCTGGTCACGGCTGTAACCAGAATACATTTCGGCTACGGTTGTGACCAGACTTGGGTTCGCCGACGTAGTCTTGCCTGATGTCGAGCCCGACGCGCTGGGCCGGTGTGCCGCTGACCGACCGCCGCACCGAGCGCCGGACGCTGCTCGTCGATGCCGGTTTCCGGCTCTTCGGTGACGAGGGCGAATCCGCTGTCTCGGTGCGCTCGGTCTGCCGGGAGTGTGGACTGAACACCCGCTACTTCTACGAGAGCTTCGCCGACGTCGACGACCTTCTCGGTGCGGTGTACGACCGGGTCAGCGCCCAGCTGGTCGAGGTCGTCGGCGCCGCCATCGACCAGGCGGAGGACTCCGTGCGGGGACGCACGCGGGCGGGTATCGCCGCGGTGCTCGGCTTCAGCTCGACCGATCCGCGGCGCGGCCGGGTGCTCTTCACCGAGGCGCGGGCCAATCCCGTGCTGGTTAAACGTCGCGCGGCGGCCCAGGATCTGCTGCGGGAAGGTGTGCTCACCGAGGGCGGCAGGCTCACGCCGGAATCCGACCCCGTCGCCGCGGCGGTCGGGGCGGCGATCTTCACCGGCGCGATGGCCGAGCTGGCCCAGCAGTGGCTGGCGGGCAACCTCGGCGACGATCTCGACGCGGTCGTCGACCACGCGATAGCGCTCATCCTCTGACCTGGTCGCGCGAGACTGCATCCACGCAGGGCTTCACTCGCACTTTCTCTGCTGGAATGCCGTTTCGGCGGCAACCCGACGATCTAGGAGACTGCTGAATTAGTGGCGTTGGGGCGGGGCGCCTCGAGCCGTCGTGCGGCGGTGTGAAGTCAGACCCGTGGGTCGACAGAAGAGGTCGCCCCGCCGAAATCGAGCGTGACACTGGATCTCGCGGTCGGCAAGGCCGGAATCCAACTGTGTTAGGCGATAGCCCAGGTAGTTCCGGTGTGAGTCAGGCCCAGTGAGATGAGGCGACGCAGGTTGAGTGCGGCGCTGCGGTGGTGCAGCCAGTGGTCGTTGCGGGTGACGCCGCGGTAGCGGACTCTGCGGTTGTTGCGGGTGAGCCAGGCGATGGAGCGTTCGACCATGGGCCGATGCTGGCGGTACTCGGCTTGCCACTCGGGGTCGCGTGCTCGACTGCGGGCTGCGCGCTGCAGCGGTTCGTACTCACTGAGGGTGAGTTTGCGTCCGTTAACCGCGGTAGTGCATTGAGACGCTAAAGGGCATGAGCGGCAACGTGTTGTGAAACCGACTCCGCCGCTGGGCGGAATCGGCAGCGTGTGGTTGGCCGGGCAGGTGACGGTGCGGGCGTCGAAATCGATGGTGAAGTCATCGGTGGTGAATCCGCCGGGTACCGGGGAGCGCAGGGGTATCGGTTTGATGATCGTGGTGTGCTTGGCCTCGGCGAGCGCAGCGCGAGTCGCACCGGTGCCGTAGGCCGAATCGCCGAGCACTCGCACCGGGCTCGGCTCGTCCTCCAGGAGGGCCAACCCGATGACGGCTTCGTGGTTGTCAGATCCGCTGGCTTTGGTCAGCGCGCAGTCGGTGATGATCCCGGTGTCGGGTTCGATCGCGAGGTGGGCTTTGAACCCGTCCTGACGGCGGTGCACCGTCTTATGGGCGTGGCGGCTGTCGGGATCCACAGTGGAGATCACCCGATCCGGGGCGACCTTCTGCGCGATACGCCAGTGCCCGTCGGTGCCATCGGAGCCCTCGACCGGTTCGACGTCCTGGCCGGCGATCAGCGCCAACAACGCCACCGCCTCAGCAGCCCGAGGATCGAGTTCGTGCTCGGGTAGATGCCCGAGCACTCGATGAGCATCACTGACCAGGCCATCTACCAATGCGTCACGGGCGGCCTTGTCGTTCCAGGCAATCGCGGGCTTGCCCGGGTCGTCGTAATCGTGAGCAGTGCAGTGCTGTTCGATCACCGCTGCGGCGGCGGGAACCTCGCGGCGGACCCGCCGGATCGCGGCGATCAACTGAGTCACGGTGTCCTGAGTAGCCACCGCATCATCGAGGACGGTGGAATCCAACGCCCGCCGCGTCTTCTTGGCCAACACGCCGGTCTCGGTGACGACGGCTTTGACCGCCTCAAAGATTCGGTTCGGCCGAGCTGAGGCCGCCAGTCGGCGCCGCCAGTAGGTCAACGTCGTGGAGTGAAACGCCGGTGCGGTGATCGGCAATCCGCAGGCCGCCTTCCACCGCAGGTCAAAGGTGACCGCGTCGACGGTCTCGTTATCCGACAGGCCGTGCAGCGCCTGCAGGGTGATCACGCTGGCCATCACCTCAGCCGGAACACTGGGCCGACCCCGCCGCGAGGGAAACAGATCGGCGAACATCTCCTCAGGAAACAACTCACTCCGATGTGCGGACAGGAACGCAAACACACTGTCGGACTTCAGAAGATGCCCGGCCACCGACTCGGCATCCAACAACTCTCGCTGATCATCAGATCGACCCTGCACCATCTAATGATCCCGAAAACCCCAGCACAAGCACCCCCGCCACGCCGCAATAATTCAGCAGTCTCCTAGCCGGCCAGCGCGAAGTTCTCGGTGAGCGCCTCGACGACGGGGCGCCACACCGGCTCGGGAAGGTCGTGGCCCATGCCGTCGACGACGATGAACCGCGCGCCCGGGATCGCTTTCGCGAGGCTGCGGCCGTTGCGGGGCCGGACCATCGGGTCGTCGGTGCCATGGATGACGACGGTCGGCGCGCTGATGCGCCGCGTGTAACGCAGCAGGCTGCCAGTGCCCAAGATGGCGTCGAACTGGCGCATCATGCCCTGCGGGTAGTCGCTTCGCGCACGCAGATCCTCGACCCGCCTGCGCAGGGCGTCGACCGGCGGTAAGAAGTTGGGGCCGTTGATGATCGAGATGTTACGGATCTCAGCGGCGAGCCGCTCGTCGGCCGGCGCGTCCTTCGACGGCCCGCCGAACGCCAACTTGATCACCCGCCACCGCGGCACCGCCGACAGCAGCCGGTTCGAACTCGACATGATCAACCCGAGGGAGGCCACCCGGTCGGCGTGGTTGCCCGCGAGCACCTGCGCGATCATTCCGCCCATCGATGCGCCGACGACGTGCGCGCGTTCGATGCCGAGGTGGTCGAGCAGACCCTTCGCGTCGACGGCCATGTCCACCAGCGTGTAGGGCACCTCGCTGCGGCGGCCCGTGACATGGCGAACCACCCGCGGATACACCGAGCCGTCAGCCTTGAGGCCGTGCAGCTTGGTCGACAGCCCGGTGTCGCGATGGTCGAACCGGATCACGCGGTGCCCCTCTTCGACAAGGCGTGCGCAGAACCCGTCCGGCCACATCGGCAGCTGCGCGCCGACGCCCATGATCAGCAGGATGGGCGCGGCGTCGGGGTTGCCTCGCGCACCCGAGGAGCGGGACGGGCGCAGATCCTCGTAGAACAATTCGACGTCACCGCACGACGCCGTCCCGCTGCGGGTTTGCATCTCACATTTCTACGCTGTCGCTTTCCACGGCTTGATCCAGTCCGTCTCCGGCCAGCCGAGAATGCCTGCCATCAACTCGTACATGGTTGCGCCGTCGATGGATTCGCGGACGATGTCGCAGTGTCCAGCATGGCGGGTCAACTCCTCGACGAGGTGCATGGCGACCCATCGCACGTTCCAGAAGTCCAGGTTCTGCGGGAACCACGGCACATCGTGCGGGACGGGCACCTGGGTGTCGAGGTCAGCCTCAGCGAAGACGCGCAGTGTCTCCTCGTTCTGCGCCCGCAGTGTGCCGAGCAGTTCGTCGAGCGTCTCATCGTCGCGCATCACGTACTGATCCTCGTATTCTGCGGCCTGTTCCTCGAAGGGCCGGTCGTCACGAGGCGGTGAATCCGGTGCCGCCTTCACTCGCGCCATCCAGCTGTGCTGAACGCCTGCCGCATGTTTGATGAGGCCGCCGATCGACAGCGCGCTCACCGACGGTTTCGACCGTGCCTGTTCATCGGTCAGCCCGTAGGCAACCGCGAAGAACGCGTCCTGGTTGAAACGCAGAAAATTGATCAGCGTCTGTTTCTCGTCGCTGGCGGGTGGGGGCATTCCCTCCATCGCCTACTTCTCCTTCTTGTCGGGGTTGTTGGCGTAAAGATCTCGGATACAGGCGATTTCGGCGCCGTGGTGGATCATCTCGCGATTGATGTGCAGAACAAGGGCGATGAACGGGTAGTCGGCGTACGGGCCCTCGGCGGGTCCGCACGGCCGATACAGCTCGTCATCGGTGAGCGCACGCACACCCGCCATCCATTTCCCGTAGGCATCGTCGAGTTGGGCCAGCGCGGTTACGGCGTCGGTCGCGTAGGACCAGCTCTGGTAGTCGGCCTGCGGGCCGTCGAAGTGCGAGTGGTTACGCATGGCCAGCACGCCGACGATGACGTGCGCGAGCCGCCACGCGATCGTGGTGAACGGCGCAGGCGCAGGTTCCGGGTAGTGAAAGTCGATCGTGCCGTCAGGATGCACGGTCCAGCAGTTCGGCACCGGCGCCCAGAAGTACTCGTCGTCGGTCAGGCCGTCGAGCCGCGGTCGCAACTGGTGGGTCCAGTGGAAATCGAGCTGGTCGGCGAGTTGGTCGGTGATCACTGTGTCCGATGTCGCCGCCGGAGCGGCTCCGGTGTCGTTCGTCTTCGAGCTCATGGAACCAACCTCTCATCCTTTTAGGACAGTTTCTGTCCTAAGACTGTGCGAGCCTGAGAACGTGTCCGAAACGACCAGCCGGGTGCTGCAGCTTCTCGGCCTGCTGCAGTCGCGCCGCGTCTGGTCGGGTGAGGAGCTCGCCGAGCGTCTCGGCGTCACCACCCGAAGCGTTCGCCGAGACGTCGAAAGGCTACGTGACCTCGGCTATCCGGTGCTCGCCAGCAAGGGGCACGGCGGCGGCTATCAACTCGGCGCAGGCGCCGCATTGCCACCGCTGCTGCTCGACCCCGACGAAGCCGTCGCGATGGCGGTCTGCCTGCGCCTGGCCGCGGGCGGCAGTGTCGCGGGCGTCGGCGAGTCGGCGCTTCGCGCGCTGAGCAAGCTGGATCAGGTGATGCCGTCGCGGCTGCGGTCGCAGGTCTCGGCCGTGCACGAGGCCACCGTCACACTTGCCTGGAATTCGTCCGACTCGCCCGTGGAACCCGAGGTGCTGATGACCCTGGCCCGTGCCTGCCGCGACCGCGAGCACGTCTCGGCGGCCTACGTCGACCGGGCGGGCAATGCCACCGACCGCAGGCTGGAGCCCTATCAGCTGGTGACGACGGGAAAGCGCTGGTATCTGTTGGCGTTCGACCGCGACCGCGACGACTGGCGAAGCCTGCGCCTTGACCGGATGGCTGGCGTCCGCGCACGCGGAAGCACGTTCGTGCCAAGGGACGCTCCCGACGCAGCGGCGTACGTCCGGCGTTCGATCAGCGCCTCGCCGTACCGCCATGTCGCGCGGGTCCGCTACTCCGCATCCGAACAATCTGTCGCACAACACTTCTCGCCGTCATCGGTGAACATCGAGGCCGACGGTCCCGACGCATGCATCGTCACCGCCGGTGCGGACGACCCGGAGCGGATGGTGTTCTACTTCGCGACCGTCGGAGCGGACTTCGAGGTGCTCGAACCGCCCGAGGTCGTCGACGCGGTCGCGACGGTCGCCGACCGGTTGCGGCGCGCGACCAGCAACCCGTGACGCTCGCGTTTGGCCGCGGATCCACGCAGGCGCAACCGCAGTAGCAGCAGTCGGCGGTGTGCCTCGAAGCCCATCGACAGCGGGTCTGACCAGGTCCTGGGGCCGCCTGACGTCTTACGTTCAGTCGTCATGATTTCTCCATTGTGGCATCTCGCCGCAGAGGTTGCAGGCGGCGCGCCGTGGCCTGCGCGGCGGACATCGTCCGAAATGAACTGTGGCTCAACGGGGCTCAACGTCATGGCGACGGAAAGGCATCTGTGGCATGCATCGAGTGTGACAATCCTCACCCATGCGACGTCAGTCGGTGATGCCCAACCGGTCGGTGAGGACGAGAAACGCCACCGCAAAGTCGTTTTCACCGGTGCCTGCCCGCAGCCTGTCCCAGTCCACCTGTTCGCGAACTGCCCGAACAGCGGGTAATAGCGCCGCGAAATCACAGTGGTGCTCGTTGAGCGAGTTCAGCTTCTCGATGAGCACGTGCGTCGGCGACAGCACCGGCATCCGGATCGCGAGTACGTCGAGCTCCTCGGCGTCGGCGATGTCGTCAGCGGTCACCGGCGTCCCGTTGAGCTGGTGCAGCACATCGATGACGAACTGCTGATCGACACACGCCTTGAAAAGCCAGTCCTCCGGCGTTCGGTCGATGCGGAAACCGGCCTTCTCCAGGGTCAATGCCGCCGCCTCCGTGTCCGGTTCTGCGACCACGAAGTCGACGTCGTGAAAAGGCTCTGGGCCGCCGTACGCCCACAGCGCGTAGCTTCCGGCCAGCGCGAACTCCGGACCGTGCGCCTTGAACGCAGAGGCCGCGCGCTTGAGCGCCTCGCGCAGGTCGATCTCCGTCATCGTGGGTACTTAGTACCCATGCGGATGGCCACCTTCAACATCCTGCACGGACGAAGTGTTCACGACGGCGCGGTCGAGCTGGACCGGCTCGAGGAATCCGTTCGGCAGCTCGACGCCGATGTGCTCGCTCTGCAGGAGGTCGACTGCGATCAGCCACGGTCGGCGATGGCCGATCTGACGGCGATCGCCGCCGAGGCCATGGGCGCGGTGGCGCACCGGTTCGTCGCGGCGATCTCGGGCACACCGGGGGCGACGTGGATGTCGGCGACCGGCCGCGAACAGCCCGGCACGGCGGCCTACGGCATCGCGCTGCTGTCCCGTTTCCCCGTGCAGAGCTGGCAGGTGGTGCGGCTGCCGCGCATCCCGATAACTTTCCCGATGTATCTCCGCGAGCCCGGCAAGGTGCTCATGGTGCACGAGGAGGCGCGCGCGGCTGTGGTGGCACAGGTGGACACCCCGCTGGGCCCGATTAGCGTCGGCAACACCCATCTGTCGTTCGTGCCCCGCTGGAACCGGCTTCAGCTGCGCCACCTCGTCCGCGACATGCGCGGGTTTCCCGGCCCACGCGTGCTGATGGGCGACCTCAACATGACTGCGCCGAAGTTCGAGCGCTGGGTCGGGCTGCGCGCCCTCGGCGTGGGCCCGACCTTCCCGTCCGAACAGCCGAGCCGTCAGCTCGACCACATCCTCACCGACGATCCGACACTTCGCGCCGACGAAAGCCTGGCCGTCGAGTTACCGATCTCCGACCACCGCGCGCTCGTTGTGGACGTTTCCCGGCCGTAACTACGTAGGGTGGCGGAGGTGACGTTCGGCGTGACCTCCGCGGAGTCGATGGACCTCTTCACCGGGCCGCCGGATGCGCCGTTGCAAATCGTCAGAGTCACCCACACCGGCGCATCGTCGCCGATCTTCGTCGAGGGCGAGGGTCTTGTCACGCCCGAGCCGCCGACCGCGGGCGCGGCCGGGGTGGTCGAGGTGCCGGTGGCGGTCCGCGATCCCGTGCCCGGTGAGCGTCGGGCGGCGCGTGTGCACTGCGACGGCACCGCCACCGGCTTCGAGTTCGTCGTCGCCGAACCGGGCTGGACGATGTTCATGGTCAGCCATTTCCATTACGACCCGGTGTGGTGGAACACCCAAGCCGCCTACACCAGCCTGTGGACCGAGGAGCCGCCGGGTCGCTGCAGGCAGACCAACGGCTTCAACCTGGTGGCCGCGCACCTCGAAATGGCGCGCAGGGACCCGGAATATAAGTTCGTGCTGGCCGAGGTCGACTACCTCAAGCCGTACTGGGACACCCACCCCGAAGACCGCACCGACCTCCGCCGGTTCATCGACGAGGGCCGCGTCGAGATCATGGGCGGCACCTACAACGAGCCGAACACCAACCTGACCAGTGCCGAGACGACCATCCGAAACTTCGTTCAAGGCATCGGATTCCAACGTGACGTGGTGGGCGCCGAGCCGGCGACGGCGTGGCAGCTCGACGCGTTCGGCCATGATCCCCAGTTCCCGGGTATGGCGGCCGACGCGGGTCTGACGTCCAGCTCATGGGCGCGCGGCCCGCACCATCAGTGGGGCCCGATGCAGAACCAGGGCGATCCCGAGCGCATGCAGTTCTCCAGTGAGTTCGAGTGGGTGTCGCCGTCCGGCCGCGGCGTGCTGACCCACTACATGCCCGCGCACTATTCGGCGGGCTGGTGGATGGACTCCTCGGCCACGCTGCTAGAGGCCGAGACCGCGACCTATGAGCTGTTCTCGACGTTGAAGAAGGTCGCGCTGACGCGCAACGTGCTGCTGCCCGTCGGAACCGACTACACGCCGCCGAACAAGTGGGTCACCGAGATTCATCGCGACTGGAACGACCGCTACACCTGGCCGCGGTTCGTCTGCGGGCTGCCGAGCGAGTTCTTCGCATCGGTGCGAGCCGAACTGGACGAGCGCGGGATCGAACCGTCACCGCAGACCCGTGACATGAACCCGATCTACACCGGCAAGGACGTCTCCTACATCGACACCAAGCAGGCCAACCGCGACGCCGAGAACGCGGTCCTGGACGGCGAGCGCTTCGCCGTGTTCGCCGGGCTGCTCGGTGGCGCCACCTATCCGCAGGCAGCGCTGGAGAAGGCCTGGGTTCAGCTCGTCTACGGCGCGCACCACGATGCGATCACCGGATCGGAATCCGATCAGGTGTACATCGATCTGCTCACCGGCTGGCGCGACGCGTGGGAGCTCGGCTGTGCGGCACGCGACAACGCCCTTGCGCTCATCTCCAGTGCCGTCGACGCGACCGTAGTGGTATGGAATACGCTGAGCCACAAGCGAACCGATGTGGTGACCGCCAGACTCGACCACCCGGTGGGTGACGGCCTGCGGGTGACCGACGCCGACGGCAACGAGCTGCCCGCGATCGTGGAGCACGGTGGCCGGTCGGTCACGTGGCTGGCTCGAGACATTCCATCGCTGGGCTGGCGCGCCTATCACTTCACGGCCGGCGATGCGGTTTCGGGCTGGGCGCCCATGGACGGCGGGGATTGTCCGGAGATCGCGAACGAGCGGTATCGGTTGCGGGTCGATAAGGCCCGCGGCGGCGCGGTGTCATCGCTGCTGGACAACGGCCGCGAACTGCTGGCTGACGGAAAATTCGGCAACGAGCTCGCCGTGTACGACGAATACGCCGCGCATCCCGATGCGGGCGAGGGACCGTGGCATCTGCTGCCGAAGGGGCCGGTGGTCGTCTCCTCCGGCGCGGCGGCGGAGAGCGTCCGAAGCTATCGCTGCCCGCTGGGGGAGCGGATCGTCGTGCGCGGCCGGATCGGTTCGGTACTGCGCTACACCCAGACCCTGACGCTGTGGCACGGCGTCCCACGCGTCGACTGCAGCACCACGATCGACGAGTTCACCGGTGAGGACAAGCTGCTGCGGCTGCGCTGGCCGTGCCCCATCCCAGGGGCGATGCCGGTGAGCGAGGTCGGAGACGCGGTGATCGGGCGCGGGTTCGCGCTGCTGCACGAACCCGGCTCCGAGGAGTCCGTCGATACCGCCAAACATCCCTACACACTGGACAATCCGGCTTACGGCTGGTTCGCGCTGTCGTCGGCGATGAGGGTGCGCGTCGATGTCGCGGACGCGCGTAGCGCAGACAGCGGAGGCGTGCGTGCGGTGTCGGTCGCCGAGGTGGTCTCGCCGAGCGAGGCGGAATCGGCGCCGCTGGCGCGCGATCTGATGGTGGCGTTGGTTCGCGCAGGCGTCACGGCGACGTGCAGTAGCGCCGACAGGTCCCGCTACGGGGACGTGGCCATCGACTCCAACCTGCCGGATGCGCGGATCGCACTCGGCGGTCCCGACGAGAATGCCTTCACCGCAGCGGTTCTGGCAGAGGCCGATCCGGCATATGCCGAGGAACTCAAGCGTCAGCTGTACGCGTCGGGCTCGGCGCGGGTGTGGGTGCCCGCCGCGGCGCCGCTGGCAGCGTGCTGGCTGCCGGGAGCCGATCTGCGCGGTGTGCGGGTGCTGCCGGTGCTCGTCGTCGCGGGGACTGACAGTCTCGACGCGGCTGTCGCATCGATCGTCGAAGACCTTGCCGACGGCGAGATCTCGGTCGCCCAACAGGTGCCGTCGGACATCGAAACGTACGAGCATCGAACGGTCGCCGTGCTCAACCGCGGTGTGCCCAGCTTCGCCGTCGACGTCGACGGCACCCTGCACACGTCACTGATGCGGTCCTGCACCGGATGGCCTTCCGGCGTGTGGATGGATCCGCCGCCGCGCCGCACCGCACCCGACGGATCAAACTTCCAGCTGCAACACTGGACGCACAACTTCGACTACGCACTGGTCACCGGCGACGGTGATTGGCGGTCGGCCGCTGTTCCCGATCGCAGCGCCGAGTTCTCGCACCCGCTACTCGCCGTGGTCGGAAACGTGAGCGCCACAGGCGGATTGCCCAGCTGGGGATCACTTCTGGAGATCGAGCCCACGGGTGCCGTCCACCTCGCCGCCCTGAAGGCCGCAGGTAACCCGTTCGCCTCCGGCAGCAGCCGGGCCGTCGACCCCGCGGAAGCCGTCACACTGCGGCTCGTCGAAACCACTGGGGCGACTACCGATGTCGCCATCACCTCGGGTCTACGGCGGGTGTCCCCGGCGTCGCGAGTCGACCTCCTCGAACAGCCGCGCCTGCAGGAGTACGACGGATCAGACGATCTGACGGTGCACGGCTACGAGATCGCGACCGTGCTCGGCCGGTTCAACATGCCGCAACTGCTCGACGCCGACCATACCCAGTTGGCCCCCGAGGTCGAGGCCGCTCAGCCGCTTTATTCCCGCTACTGGCTGCACAACCGCGGCCCCGCCCCGCTGGGCGGACTGCCCGCCGTCGCGCATCTGCATCCGCAGGCCGCAGTCGCAGAAGCCGGCGACGACGTCGTGTTCCGGCTCACGGCGGCAAGCGACTGCACGGACTCGGTGCTGCACGGCACCGTGCGGATACTGTGTCCGCCCGGCTGGACGTCCAGCCCGTCGAGCCTCCCGTTCGTGCTGCCGAGTGGCGAACACCTGGAAGCCGAGATCGAGCTGACGATGCCGCCGGACACGCCGCAGGGTCTCTACCCGATCCGTGCACAGCTTCACGTCACCGGCGACGACGCGGTGTCCATGCCCGCATCATGGCGTCAAGTGGTCGAGGACGTGGCGACGGTGTCGGTGGGCACACCGCGCGAGGACAACGAAATCGTTTATCTGATAACCGAACCCGACCGCATCGAGGTCGCCGCGGGCGACGTCGACCGTCTTGTCGTCGCAGTCGGCACCGCGGCGGGTGCGAGCCTGTCGCTGGAGGCGCACGTGATCAGCCCGTGGGGAACGTGGGAGTGGATAGGGCCTGCCGCCCAGGGCGCCGTCGTGTCGCCGGGCGAGACGACGGAGATCGGCTTCGACGTGACCCCGCCGCCATGGGTGCAGCCGGGGCAGTGGTGGGCGCTGGTCCGGATCGGCTGCGTGGGACGGCTGCTGTACTCGCCTGCCGTGAGGGTGACGGTCCGGTGAGCCACCCGCGCATCGCCGCCACGGTCGCCGGTCTCGGTGTGCCCGTCGCCGACGTCGACGCGCGCGAGGCCGCGCTTCGGGAAGCGATGCCTGCTGCGGCGCTGCCGCGGGCAGGCACCAGCGAGGGCAGACAGTTGCGCCGTTGGCTGACACAGCTTCTGGTAACCGAACGGGTGATCGCAGCCGAGGCGGTCGACGCGGGCGTCACCAGCATGGGCGCGCCCGCGGAAAGCCAATTGCTGCCCGATGACTCGGCACGTTTGGAGATCGGTAGCATCGCGGCGGCCGCGCTGGCCGATCCGCTCGCAAGAGCGATGTACGCCCACGTCACCGCCGATGTCGAGGTCGATGACGTCGACGTCGCCGATTACCACGGGCGCAATCCTCTGCGCTTCGCGCAACCGTCGGATATCGGAAATGGTTGGCGCACCGCAACACTCCAGGCGCCACCCCTGGACGCCGTAAGCACTCTGATCGCCGACCATCTGCGCGGCGCGGCCCGTCGCCGGGCGTTCCGGCTCTGGCTTGATGCGCGACGGGCGGAGCTGGTTCGGCTCGCTCCCGGCTACGAGCATCCCGGCGACCCTCGCCAGCCCGACAACACCCACAGACACTGATGACCGGACAGACGCTGGCCATCGACATCGGTGGCACGAAGATCGCCGTCGGGCTCGTCGGTGACGACGGCACACTCGGCCACCACGCTCAGCTGCCGACACCAGACGGCGACGCCGAAGCGATCTGGGCGGTCGTCGACGCACTCGTCACCGAGGCGCTCGCAACCGCGGGCGGCCGCGTCCGCGGTGTCGGCATCGCGTCGGCAGGCCCGATCGACCTGCCGTCGGGCACCGTCAGCCCGATCAACATCACGCAGTTGCAGCGCTTTCCGATCGTCGAGCGGGTCACCGAACTGGTCGGGGTTCCGGCGCGGCTCGGCGGCGACGGACTGTGCATGGCGATGGGTGAGCGCTGGCGCGGCGCAGGCCGCGGCGCACAGTTCATGCTCGGCATGGTGGTGTCGACGGGTGTCGGCGGCGGTCTGGTGCTCGACGGTGCGCCCTACGACGGCCGCACCGGCAACGCCGGCCACGTCGGCCATGTCGTCGTCGACCCGGACGGCGCGCCCTGCACCTGCGGCGGGCGCGGATGCGTCGAGGCCATCGCGGCGGGCCCGAACATGACGCGCTGGGCTCGCCAGAACGGCTGGAAGGGACCGCCGAAGGCCGACGCCAAGGAGCTAGCCGATGCGGCCAATGCTGGAGACCCGGTTGCGCTCAAGGCATTTCGGCGCGGCGCGACTGCGGTGGCGGCGATGATCGCGTCGGTCGGCGCGGTGTGCGACCTGGATCGGGTCGTCATCGGCGGGGGCGTGTCGAAGTCCGGCGCGCTGCTGTTCGACCCCGTCCGCGAGGTGCTCGCCGTGCACGCGGGCCTCGACTTCCTGCACGGCTTGACCGTGGTGCCCGCCGAACTGGGCAGCGATGCGGGCCTCGTCGGCGCCGCGGCATTGGCGATTTCGGCGCGTTAATCGACGCTGAGCGCACGCGAGCGCGCCGAAATCCCTAGATGCCAAGGTCGACTCCGCGGCGGACCTCGAGGATCAGCATGGCTACGTGCAGCGAGACCATCGACTCGGCATCGTCGAGGCTGATACCGAGCCTCTGCTCGATGCTCGACAGCCTCTTGTAGAGCGCAGGCCTGCTGAGGTGCAGCCGCTTGGCCAGCGCGGCCTTGTTCCCGGCCAGCCGCAGGTATTCCCGCAGTATCGCCAGATCGCTTGGGACACGGCCGCCTTCGGCCCGCAGTAGCGCCTTCAGCTCGGTTTCGGCGAACGCCTGCACGTGCGGGTCGTCCTGCAACAGGGCGAGCAGCCCGCGCAGCCGCACATCCGAGGCGCGGTAGAAGGGCCGCGGGTCACCCCGCATCGCCATGGCCACCTCCGCGACGTGCGCGGCTTCCCCGATGCCCTGCACCGCGTCGACGACGAGCTCGCATGGCTCGCCGACGGCCAGTACGGCGCGTTGCCTGCCGTCGGCCCGGGTGAGTTCGCGCGTCACCGCTGCGCCGAGCGCCGTCCACGTCTTATCCGACCCGCCCTTGTTCGCGCCCAATGCGACGACGGCCCCGATCTCACCGTCGCCGTGCACGGTGAACAGGCCGGTGTGACCGGACGCGTTGACGGTGTGCACCACCGCGTCAAGGAGCGACACGTTGCGGCGCTGGTCGGCGACCGGATCGGTGGCATCCGCGACGAACCGGGCGCGCACCACAAGCGGGTAGTACCGCGCAGCCTTGCGTAGTCCCAAAGCATTTGCGCGAGCACTGATTTCCCGCTCGTCACTCACCCGTTCGCGCAGCACGTCGTCGATCAACCCGCTCTGCGCCTGCTGGTGTAGCCCGGACCTGTCGCGTTCGATCATCCGGTTGAGAGCCAACGCGGCCGCGGCTCGTTCGAGGACCATCCCGGTGCGCCCGGCGTCGGCGGGCGGGCGCGGCACGATGAGCCTGCCCCATTCCTCGCCGCGAGGGCCGACCGCGGTCACGGCCCAGTGCTCGGTGCCGCCTCCTGTCGACGCGCGCCGGGAGCGCTGTTCCCAGTCCTGCAGGAGTTCGGCGGTCGTGTCGGGACCGTGGGCGACCGCAAGAGCTTGGTGCGCAAGGTCTTCCAGCACGACGGGCTCGTCGAGCATGGAGGCGGCGGCGTCGACGATTCCGTTGGCCGAAACGCGCCTCATGCTCAGGTCGGTGAAGGCTCGATGCACTCGACGGTCGAATGCCACCTCCTCGAATTGGCCGGACACGATCCGGCGGTGCACTTCCTCCGTCACCTCGACGAACCTGATCGTGTGGTGCAACGCGATCAGGGCCAGGTTCAGGTCCTCGGCGATCGGTGTCGCGGATGCAGGCAGGGGATCCGCGGAGCCGAGCTCGACGACGACACCCAGCGCACCGGCTTCGGCGATACCGCGCAGGTACCGGGCGGGCGCGTCGTGAAGCGCGGCGCCGGTGGTGAGCACCAACTCGCCGCCCTGCAGCCAGGGAGACAGGTCGGTGACGTCGCCGACGTGAACCCAGCGCACCGGATCACTCCACCGCCGCCTGCTGAGCACCTCGGGGTCGCCCGCCTGCACAACCGGAAGGGCGACCACGTCAGCGACCGTCAAGGCCATTTACACAGTGTAAATCCGGCAGCGATTCTGGATACGATTTGTACGAACAATCCCGGCATCCAGCGCGTCACACTGGGTGTACCAACGGACGACCGCATCTACGCGTCATGTCAGGAGTACCGCTCAATGTCCATCATCAGCCATTGGATCAACAACGCCCCGTTCGAGGGCGACTCGGGTGACACCGCGCCGGTGACGAATCCGGCGACGGGTGCGGTGACCGGTGAGGTGGCGCTGGGCAGCGTCGAGGATGCGCGCGCGGTGATCGCGGCTGCCAAGGCGGCGTTCCCGGCGTGGCGGGACACCTCGCTGGCCAAGCGCACGGCGGTGCTGTTCCGGTTTCGGGAGTTGCTCAACGAGCGCAAGCAGGAACTGGCGCAGATCATCACCTCCGAGCACGGCAAGGTGGTCTCGGATGCGTTGGGTGAGGTGAGCCGCGGCCAGGAGGTCGTGGAATTCGCCTGCGGTGTCCCTCATTTGCTCAAGGGTGGGTTCACCGAGAACGCCTCGACCAACGTCGATGTGTACTCGATCCGCCAGCCGCTGGGCCCGGTGGGGATCATCAGTCCGTTCAACTTCCCGGCCATGGTGCCGATGTGGTTCTTCCCGCTGGCGATCGCCACCGGCAACACCGTGGTGCTCAAACCGTCGGAGAAAGATCCCAGCGCGTCGCTGTGGCTGGCCCGGTTGTGGGCCGAAGCGGGGCTGCCCGCCGGGGTGTTCAACGTGCTGCAGGGCGACAAGACCGTCGTCGATGAGATGCTGACCAACACGGACCTCAAGTCGATCAGCTTTGTCGGGTCCACCCCGATCGCGCAGTACGTCTACACCACCGGCACCGCGGCCGGTAAGCGGGTGCAGGCCCTGGGCGGGGCGAAGAACCACGCGGTGATCCTGCCCGACGCCGATCTGGATCTGGCCGCCGATGCGATGGTCAACGCCGGGTTCGGCTCGGCGGGGGAACGCTGCATGGCCATCAGCGCGTGCGTGGCCGTCGGCCCGATCGCCGATGACCTGGTCGCCAAGATCGCCCAGCGCGCGGCCACCATCAAAACCGGGGACGGCACCACCGACGCCGACATGGGGCCGCTGGTCACCAAGGCCCACCGCGACAAGGTCGCGGGCTACATCGACGCCGGTGAAGCCGACGGCGCCAAAGTCGTGCTCGACGGGCGCACCGTCGAGGCAAACGGCGGCGCCGAGGGATTCTGGTTGGGCCCCACCCTGCTCGACAACGTCACCCCCGAGATGAGCGTGTACACCGACGAGATCTTCGGGCCCGTGCTCTCGGTGTTGCGGGTGGAGTCCTACCAACAGGCCCTCGAGATGATCAACGCCAACGCCTACGGCAACGGCACCGCCATCTTCACCAACGACGGCGGAGCGGCCCGGCGCTTCCAAAACGAGGTCGAAGTCGGCATGGTCGGCATCAACGTGCCCATCCCGGTACCGATGGCCTACTACAGCTTCGGCGGCTGGAAAGCCTCCCTGTTCGGCGACACCCACGCCCACGGCACCGAAGGCGTGCACTTCTTCACCCGTGCCAAAGCCATCACCCAACGCTGGCTCGACCCCAGCCACGGCGGCCTCGAACTCGGCTTCCCACAAAACAAGTAAGCTGGGCCACCATGACGACTGCACCTGAAATCCAAACTCTGCCAAACGGTTTGACGCTCGACCAGGCGCGCACGCAGGCCGCTCGTGCGCACGAGCTCGACCGCACCCACGTCTTCCACTCGTGGTCGGCGCAGGAGGAGATCAACCCGATGACCGTCGTGGCGTCGGAGGGCTCCTACATCTGGGACGGCGACGGCAACCGCCTGTTGGACTTCTCCTCGCAGCTGGTGTTCACCAACATCGGCCACCAGCACCCCAAGGTGGTGGCCGCCATCAAGGAGCAGGCCGCCAAGCTCTGCACCGTCGCGCCGCAGCACGCCAACGACGCGCGGTCCGAAGCCGCGCGGCTCATCTCGGAGCACACGCCGGGCGAGCTGAACAAGGTGTTCTTCACCAACGGCGGCGCCGACGCCAACGAGCACGCGGTCCGCATGGCCAGGCTGCACACCGGCCGCTATAAAGTGCTGACGCGCTATCGCTCGTACCACGGCGGCACCGACACCGCGATCAACATGACCGGTGACCCGCGACGTTGGCCGAACGACTACGCCAGCAGCGGCGTCGTCCACTTCTTCGGGCCGTTCCTCTACCGCACGAGGTTCCACTCGACCACCGAGGCCGAGGAGACCGCAAGGGCGCTCGAGCACCTCGACGACGTCATCCGGCTCGAGGGGCCGTCGACGATCGCCGCGATCGCGCTGGAATCCGTTCCCGGCACGGCGGGCATCATGGTTCCGCCGCCGGGCTACCTCGCGGGCGTGCGGGAGATCTGCGACCGCTACGGCATCATGCTCATCGCAGACGAGGTGATGGCCGGCTTCGGACGAACCGGGAAGTGGTTCGCCATCGACCATTTCGACGTGACACCCGACCTGCTCACCTTCGCCAAAGGCGTCACCTCCGGCTACGTACCGCTCGGCGGTGTCGCCATCAGCCCCGCGATCTATGAGACCTTCGCCCATCGCGCCTACCCCGGCGGCCTCACCTACTCGGGACACCCGCTGGCGTGCGCGGCGGCCGTCGCGACCATCAACACGATGCGCGCAGAGGGCATCGTCGAGAACGCCGCCCGCATCGGCGAGGAGGTCGTCGGGCCGGCGCTCGCCGACATCGCGAGCAGGCATCCAAGCGTCGGCGAAGTCCGCGGGCGGGGCATGTTCTGGGCCGTCGAGCTCGTCGCCAACCAGGCGACCAGGCAGCCGTTGGCCCCCTACGGCGGCAGCAGCCCGGCGCTGAACGACACGATCGCCGCGTGCAGGAAGGGCGGGATGATTCCGTTCGCGAACTTCAACCGCATTCACGTCGTGCCGCCGTGCAACGTCAGCGCCGACGAGGCCCGCGAAGGGCTGGAGATTCTGGACGCCGCATTGGCCGTCGCCGACTCCCACGTGAAGTAGGCGTAGCGGACCGCCGTTTTGGCTGATCGCCGGGCTGTCCGCTACTCTTGAGCAGTTCCACCGAAGACCGTCGGTCACCGAGAAATCGGTTGAAGGTCCGGACGTACCTGTTGTTCTTCGCGCAAGCGGCTCATCAGATACCCGGGCGGCCCACGCAGGAGGACGAGGCAGTTGTGAAACAGCGCGCCCCGACCGTCTGCGTCGGGGCGTTCGTCATTTCCGGCCCCTCGACTTCTCGCAGCCGTCGGTCTCCCAACCACGAGGAGGCATGCATGGCCAAGGCTGACAAGGCCACCGCGGTTGCCGACATCGCCGAGCAGTTCAAGGAGGCGACGGCAACGCTCGTCACCGAATATCGCGGACTGACGGTGGCCAACCTCAAGGATCTGCGCCGCTCGCTCGGTGACTCCGCTACCTATACCGTCGCCAAGAACACGCTGGTCAAGCGTGCCGCGGCCGAGGCAGGTATCGAAGGACTCGACGAGCTGTTCGTCGGCCCCACCGCGATCGCGTTCGTCAAGGGCGAGGCGGTCGACGCGGCCAAGGCGATCAAGAAGTTCGCCAAGGACAACAAGGCGCTGGTCGTCAAGGGCGGCTACATGGACGGTCGACCGCTGACCGTCTCCGAGATCGACCAGATCGCCGATCTCGAATCCCGCGAGGTGCTGCTGGCCAAGCTGGCCGGCGCGATGAAGGCCAAGACCAGCCAGGCGGCCGCTCTCTTCCAGGCGCCCGCATCGCAGGTCGCACGGTTGGCTGCCGCTCTGCAGGAGAAGAAGGCTGCAGAAGAAGCCGCCGCTTAAGCACATTCACCCCAAGCAACAGAAGTACTAAAGGAAGGACCAACACCCATGGCAAAACTGTCCACTGACGAACTGCTCGACGCGTTCAAGGAACTGACCCTGCTCGAGCTCTCCGCGTTCGTGAAGGCGTTCGAGGAGACCTTCGACGTCACCGCCGCCGCTCCGGTCGCCGTCGCGGCCGCCCCCGGCGCCGCTGCGGGCGCCCCCGCCGAGGCCGCCGAGGAGCAGTCGGAGTTCGACGTCATCCTCGAGGGTGCCGGCGACAAGAAGATCGGCGTCATCAAGGTCGTCCGGGAGATCGTTTCCGGCCTGGGCCTGAAGGAGGCCAAGGATCTGGTCGACAGCGCTCCCAAGCCGCTGCTCGAGAAGGTCGCCAAGGAAGCCGCCGAGGAGGCCAAGGCCAAGCTCGAGGCCGCTGGCGCGGCGGTCACCGTCAAGTAGTTTCAGCGCTCACGTCGGCGGTGCCGACGACGCATCCCGTGGGGTCGATCTGGCAAACAGATCGGCCCCACGGTTATTTTTGCCGTCTCTGCTGGTCGGAGCCGAGATGTGACCTCCGACAAGTGTCGCGCAGAGGGCGTCGTAAGCTACAGTGACTCAAGCCACAAGCGGGAGGCGTGTGGTGGTAGCACTTTTATGGCGGAAGGATCTCGCGTGGGCATTGGCATTCAGGTGGAGGGACTGACCAAGTCCTTCGGCTCAGCGCGAATTTGGGAAGATGTCACCTTCGACATCCCGGCGGGCGAGGTCAGCGTGCTGCTGGGCCCGTCAGGTACGGGTAAGTCGGTGTTCCTCAAGTCGCTGATCGGGCTGCTCCGTCCGGAGCGGGGCAAGATCATCGTCGACGGCACCAACATCATCGAGTGCTCGGCCAAGGAGCTCTACGAGATCCGGACCCTCTTCGGCGTCATGTTCCAAGACGGCGCCCTGTTCGGCTCGATGAGCCTCTACGACAACACCGCTTTCCCCTTGCGTGAACACACCAAGAAAAAGGAAAGCGACATCCGCAACATCGTCATGGAGAAGCTCGAGGTCGTCGGCCTGGCCGGCGACGAGAACAAGTTCCCCGGCGAGATCTCCGGCGGTATGCGCAAGCGCGCCGGACTAGCCCGCTCACTGGTGCTCGACCCGCAGATCATCCTCTGCGACGAGCCCGACTCGGGTCTCGACCCGGTGCGTACCGCCTACCTCAGCCAGCTGCTCATCGACATCAACGCGCAGATCGACGCGACGATCCTGATCGTCACGCACAACATCAACATCGCCCGCACGGTGCCGGACAACATCGGCATGCTGTTCCGCAAGCATCTCGTGATGTTCGGTCCGCGCGAGGTGCTGCTGACCAGTGACGAGCCCGTCGTGCGCCAGTTCCTCAACGGCCGCCGCATCGGCCCCATCGGCATGTCCGAGGAGAAGGACGAGTCGCAGATGGCCGAGGAGCAGGCCATGGTCGACGCCGGTCACCACGACGGTGGTGTCGAAGAGATCGAGGGCGTGCCGCCGCAGATCCAGGCGACGCCGGGCATGCCGGAGCGGGCGGCCGTCGAACGCCGGCGAGCCCGGGTCCGCGAGATCATGCACACGCTGCCGCCGAACGCCCAGGAAGCGATCCGCGACGACCTCGAGGGCACGAACAAGTACTCGTCGCACGAGTTCGGCGGGGATGCAGACGCGAGCTCGCGACATCGCACCGACGACGCGCCGACCAGCCGCATCCCGGTTAGCGGCGAACGCTGACGTAGCAGCTGCTTTTTCGACCTGCCGGCGGAAGACAATCCGCCGGCAGTTCGTCTTTCCGCGTGACATTTTCGCGGATCGACGTAAACACCCACCCGAACGTCGCCTTGGCGATTAGCGTTACCCGCGGTCCAGACGGGAGAGGGTATGGGCGACCGGTTCTTGCTTTGGCTCGGCGCGGGCGCGGTGTGCGCCGGTGTGACGGTAGGGATGCTGGCCGGCGCAGGGACTGCCTTCGCGCAGACCGACTCGGACGGCGGCGACGGTGCGGCCACGACGTCGCAGTCGGCGAAAACTGCTGACAACGAGCAAGCTTCGAGCACCATCGGTACGCCGAAGAGGCCGGATTCCAAGCCCGCCTTCGCCCGCGACGTCGCCGAGGCGATCGACTCGGTCAGCGACGCGGTCACCCAGGTCGTCAAGACTGCGGGCGACAGGACACGGTCGACCGTCACCGAGCCGAGCGTCCGGACGACGATCAGACCCGAGTCGGGCCGACGCGCCGCGACTCTGGTCAACGACGTCGTCGCGGCGGTAACTCCCAAGCCCGACCGCAAGGTCGAGGTCGCGAAGACGCCCCGCGCCGATCCGGTCGAAACCGTCGAGCCGGTCGAGTCCGTGGAGACCGTCGACCCGGACGCGACTATCGACGCCGTGAAAACGACGCCTGCCGTCGTCCCCGACAACCCGACGCCGCGGATCGCCGAGCGCGTCATCCAGACGTTCACCCCGCCGACCCGGTCGAACCTAACGCTGCAAGCCCCCGCTTTGGCTCAGTCGATGGCCGCAGCCGCCGCCGCGCAGCCCCAGATCGACGTGCCGCCGGTGATCAGCGCGCTCGGCACCGCCGTGTTCGGCCTGATCTCTTTCGCCGAGAGCGTCTTCGAGGGACCGCCGATGGCGCTGCCGGGAAGCGGCGTCACGGTCGAGCGCTCGACACTGAGGATCGGCGACCAGGAGGTCCCAGCCGACTGGTACTTCCCGGACACCTACGACCCCGAGAGCGGGACCCCGCCCGAGCGGATCATCTATCTGCAGCACGGCTTCCTCGCCAGGGGCGTCTTCTACGACTACACCGCGTCCTACCTGGCCAAATCCACTAACAGCGTGGTGGTGGCGCCGACGCTGACATCGAACATCTTCGCCACCGACGGCATGTGGCTGGGCGGCGACCCGATGCACCGGGCCATCGCGGACCTATTCAACGACGACAACACCGCACTGCTCGACAGCGCGAGAGCGGCGGGCTACACGCAGAACCAGCTACCGCAACAGGTCGTCCTGGTCGGGCATTCACTCGGTGGTGGAGCCGTCCTGAACACCGCGCGCTATATGGCGGCCAACCGGCAGAAGGGCTACTCGACGTACGACCTGGCCGGTGTGGTCATGCTCGACGGTGTCTCGTTCACCGACCCTGCTGAGCACATCGCGGATCCCGCCCTCGACGGCATCCCGATCTACAACCTGTCCTCGACGCCAAACCCGTGGAACCTGTTCGGCGCCATGGACGCCGCACTCGCCAAGGAACGGCCGACCGAATTCCACGGCGCGCAGATGCTGTTCGGTTGGCACTCCGATGCCATGGTGGGTGGCAATCCTCTCGTCCAGCTCGGCGCCTACCTGATTACCGGCTACGGCGGACCTGCCAATGTCGAAGGCACCCAGGTGCTCGCCGCGGGCTGGATCAACGACTTGTTCGTGTGCCAAGAAGGTGGCCAGTGCCGAGCCTCAGGCTTCTACGGCGCACCCGGCACGTCGTTCGTCGTCCCGACCCACTTCGGCCCCGCCATCGGGCTGGTTGCGCCCACGCCGGGCCTCGTCGCGACCGTCGGTCGTGAACTCACCGCGTTCTTCTTCGGGCTGATGTCGGACATCAACTTCGCCATCGACGTCCCGGCTACGACGTCCGGCTTCGCGCTCCCGACAGCCGAGACGACAAGCGCATCCGCCGCCACGGCCGCCGGGGTGACGGGAGTCAGCGTCGGTCATTCCGACCTGACCATCCCATACGGCCCGAACGGTTACACGACCAAAGCCGACTGGTACTTCCCGACGCAGGCCGACGGGTCGGTTCAGCCCGACGGTGTGATCTGGCTGCAGCACGGCTTTCTTGGCGACAAGTCGTGGTACTCGGCACAGGCCGCCGATCTTGCCCGCCGAACCAACAGCGTGGTGGTGGTGCCCAATGTGTCGTCCTTCCCGCAGCTGGGTTGCTGGGATTGCACACTGAACGGCGCGGCGCTGCAGGAGGCGACGGCCACCATGTTCCTCGGTGACCGGTCGGCATTGAACACCAGCGCCCGTGCGGCCGGCTTCCAGGGCGCCCTGCCCCAGAAGTACGTTTTGACCGGGCATTCCGCCGGCGGAGGCTTTGCTACGGCGGTCGCGGGTTACACCGTCGACAACGGGGCAGCCACCGACCTGCTCGGTGTGGTGATGTTCGACGGTGTGTCATCGAATGGCACATTCGCGCCCGCGCTGGCCAACCTGGACACGCTGGACATCCCCGTCTACCAGATCGCTGCACCCCGCAAACGTGGAACGCCAATGGGCGAACCACCGGCGATCTGGTGGCGCTGCGTCCGGGCCAGTTCACCGGTGTCGTGCTGAAAAACGGCTCGCATGTCGACTCGCTGATCGGTGGGCTGCCGATCATCGACTTGGTGGCCCAGCTGCTGGTAAGGCCGTCACCGCCGGGCAACACCGCGGCGGTTTACACGCTCGCCGACGGCTGGATCAACGACATGTACGCAGGCAAGGGCCCGGCTGAGCCGCAGTACGGTTTGTACGGTGCTGCGGGTGAGGTCATCACTCTCGGTCCGGCGACCGCGGTCGTCCTCGGTCCTGCGTCAGTGGTCGCCCCGACGGCTGCCCCGGCCGGCCCGTCGCTCGCGAACGACTTCGTGACCTGCCAGCGGAGGTCCGCCGGTTCGAAAGGGTGCTCCGACGCAATCGCGGCGTAACAACCACTAAAACTCCACACGCAACACGGTGTTATCCCTTGACGGAAAGCCTCCGAAGCGCCACTCTGTTGGGCAGCATGTGTAACAGGGTCGAGGACGCCAGCCAGCGCCCGAGTTGATCCTGCATGCCGCGGTTGAGGAATACGCCGTCCTGCGCTATTGTTGGACGTTGCGCTGGCTGCCTCCTGCCCATCTACCGCCTCTGACATCGTGGTCCTAGGCTGAGCCCCGTTCAGGCTCAGTACTTAGTCGCGTGCCCGCCGTTCGGGGGCCGTCTGGACCAGGAGATCGCCAGCCGAACCGACGCAGAGTTCGCGGCGTAAGGGATGGTGTCGACCTTCCCGGCAGTCGCATTAGGTGCTGGAAGGATGCATCTTGGCAGTCTCCCGCCAGAGCAAGTCCGCTACTACTACTTCTAGCTCCGTACCTGGAGCACCCAACCGAATTTCATTCGCCAAGCTCCGCGAGCCTCTCGAGGTCCCCGGGCTTCTCGAGGTTCAGACGCAGTCGTTCGAATGGCTGGTCGGCTCCGACCGCTGGCGTGAGATCGCCATCGCTCGTGGCGAGGTCGACCCCAAGGGCGGCCTCGAAGAGGTCCTCACCGAGCTCTCGCCGATCGAAGACTTCGCGGGGAACCTGTCGCTGACTTTCAGCGACCCGCGCTTCGACGAGGTCAAGGCCTCGGTCGAAGAGTGCAAAGACAAGGACATGACGTACGCGGCCCCGTTGTTCGTCACGGCCGAGTTCATGAACAGCGAGAGCGGCGAGATCAAGAGCCAGACCGTATTCATGGGTGACTTCCCGATGATGACGGAGAAGGGCACGTTCATCATCAACGGCACCGAGCGTGTCGTCGTCTCCCAGCTGGTCCGGTCGCCGGGCGTCTACTTCGACGAGGCCCGCGACAAGACCACCGACAAGACACTGCACAGCGTCAAGGTGATCCCGGGTCGCGGCGCATGGCTGGAGTTCGACGTCGACAAGCGCGACACCGTCGGCGTCCGCATCGACCGCAAGCGCCGTCAGCCCGTCACCGTGCTGCTGAAGGCGCTGGGCTGGACGAACGAGCAGATTACCGAGCGGTTCGGCTTCAGCGAGATCATGATGTCGACGCTGGAGAAGGACAACACCGCAGGCACCGACGAGGCGCTGCTGGACATCTACCGGAAGCTGCGTCCGGGCGAGCCGCCGACCAAGGAGTCCGCGGTCACCCTGCTGGAGAATCTGTTCTTCAAGGAGAAGCGCTACGACCTGGCCCGGGTGGGCCGCTACAAGGTCAACAAGAAGCTGGGCCTCAACCCCAACCACCTGGTCCAGCCGTCCTCTTCGACCACGCTGACCAAAGAGGACGTCGTCGCGACCATCGAGTACCTGGTGCGCCTGCACGAGGGCCAGACGACGATGACCGCCCCCGGCGGCGTCGAGGTGCCCGTCGAGGTCGACGATATCGACCACTTCGGCAACCGTCGTCTGCGTACCGTCGGCGAGCTGATCCAGAATCAGATCCGGGTCGGCCTTTCGCGTATGGAGCGTGTCGTGCGCGAGCGCATGACGACCCAGGACGTCGAGGCGATCACGCCGCAGACCCTGATCAACATCCGTCCCGTCGTGGCGGCGATCAAGGAGTTCTTCGGCACCAGCCAGCTGTCGCAGTTCATGGACCAGAACAACCCGCTGTCGGGTCTGACCCACAAGCGCCGCCTTTCGGCGCTTGGCCCGGGCGGTCTGTCCCGTGAACGCGCCGGCCTCGAGGTTCGCGACGTGCACTCCAGCCACTACGGCCGCATGTGTCCGATCGAGACCCCTGAGGGTCCGAACATCGGTCTGATCGGCTCGCTGTCGGTGTACGCGCGGGTCAACCCGTTCGGCTTCATCGAGACGCCGTACCGCAAGGTCAACTCCGGTGTCGTCTCCGATGACATCGAGTACCTGACCGCCGACGAGGAGGACCGCCACGTCGTGGCGCAGGCCAACTCGCCGATCGACGACAAGGGCCGCTTCACCGAGGAGCGCGTCCTGGTTCGTCGTAAGGGCGGCGAGGTCGAGTTCGTTTCGGCGACCGAGGTCGACTACATGGACGTCTCGCCGCGCCAGATGGTGTCGGTGGCAACGGCCATGATCCCGTTCCTCGAGCACGACGACGCCAACCGTGCCCTGATGGGTGCCAACATGCAGCGCCAGGCGGTTCCGCTGGTGCGCAGCGAGGCCCCGCTGGTCGGTACCGGTATGGAGTTGCGCGCCGCGATCGACGCGGGCGACGTGGTCGTCGCCGACAAGGCGGGTGTGATCGAGGAGATCTCGGCCGACTACATCACCGTGATGGCAGACGACGGCACCCGGCACACCTACCGGATGCGTAAGTTCGCCCGCTCCAACCACGGCACCTGCGCCAACCAGCGCCCGATCGTCGATCAGGGCGACCGGGTGGAGGCGGGTCAGGTCATCGCCGACGGACCCTGCACCGAGCAGGGCGAGATGGCGCTGGGCAAGAACCTGCTCGTGGCGATCATGCCGTGGGAGGGCCACAACTACGAGGACGCGATCATCCTCTCCAGCCGTCTGGTGGAGGAGGACGTGCTCACCTCGATTCACATCGAGGAGCACGAGATCGATGCCCGCGACACCAAGCTGGGCGCCGAGGAGATCACCAGGGACATCCCGAACGTCTCCGATGAGGTGCTGGCCGATCTCGACGAGCGCGGCATCGTCCGCATCGGCGCGGAGGTCCGCGACGGCGACATCCTGGTCGGCAAGGTCACCCCGAAGGGCGAGACCGAGCTGACCCCGGAGGAGCGGCTGCTCCGCGCGATCTTCGGCGAGAAGGCGCGCGAGGTTCGCGACACGTCACTGAAGGTGCCGCACGGCGAGTCGGGCAAGGTCATCGGTATCCGCGTGTTCTCGCGCGAGGACGATGACGAGCTGCCGGCAGGTGTCAACGAGCTGGTCCGCGTCTACGTGGCCCAGAAGCGCAAGATCTCCGACGGCGACAAGCTCGCCGGACGCCACGGCAACAAGGGCGTCATCGGCAAGATCCTGGCGGTCGAGGACATGCCGTTTCTTCCGGACGGCACGCCGGTCGACATCATCCTGAACACGCACGGTGTGCCGCGACGGATGAACATCGGCCAGATCCTCGAGACACACCTCGGCTGGGCCGCCAAGGCCGGCTGGAAGATCGAGGGCTCGCCGGATTGGGCCGCCAACCTTCCGCAGGAGATGTTGGACGTGGCACCGGACTCGATCGTGTCGACGCCGGTGTTCGACGGTGCGCGCGAGGCCGAGCTTCAGGGCCTGCTGTCGTCCACGCTGCCGAACCGCGACGGTGACAAGCTCATCGACGACGACGGCAAGGCGGAGTTGTTCGACGGCCGCAGTGGTGAACCGTTCCCGTACCCGGTGACGGTCGGCTACATGTACATCCTGAAGCTACACCACCTCGTGGACGACAAGATCCACGCCCGCTCCACCGGGCCGTACTCGATGATCACCCAGCAGCCGCTGGGCGGTAAGGCGCAGTTCGGTGGCCAGCGGTTCGGTGAGATGGAGTGCTGGGCCATGCAGGCCTACGGCGCGGCGTACACGTTGCAGGAGCTCTTGACCATCAAGTCCGACGACACCGTCGGCCGGGTCAAGGTGTACGAGGCGATCGTCAAGGGCGAGAACATTCCCGAGCCGGGCATCCCCGAGTCGTTCAAGGTGCTGCTCAAGGAGCTGCAGTCGTTGTGCCTCAACGTCGAGGTGCTGTCGAGTGACGGCGCCGCGATCGAGATGCGCGACACCGACGACGAGGACCTGGAGCGCGCTGCTGCGAACCTGGGAATCAACCTGTCCCGCAACGAATCTGCCTCTGTCGAGGACCTCGCTTAAGTTATTGATTTTTTTCTAGTCCCGAAAGGGGAAAGGGAGTTACGTGCTAGACGTCAACTTCTTCGATGAGCTCCGTATCGGCCTCGCCACCGCTGACGACATTCGTCAGTGGAGCTACGGCGAGGTCAAGAAGCCGGAGACCATCAACTACCGCACATTGAAGCCCGAGAAGGACGGCCTGTTCTGCGAGAAGATCTTCGGACCTACTCGCGACTGGGAGTGCTACTGCGGCAAGTACAAGCGCGTCCGCTTCAAGGGCATCATCTGTGAGCGCTGCGGCGTCGAGGTGACCCGCGCAAAGGTGCGTCGCGAGCGGATGGGCCACATCGAACTGGCCGCTCCGGTCACGCACATCTGGTACTTCAAGGGCGTGCCGTCGCGACTGGGCTACCTGCTCGACCTGGCGCCCAAGGATCTCGAGAAGATCATCTACTTCGCGGCCTACGTCATCACCGAGGTCAACGACGAGATGCGGCACAACGAGCTGTCGACGCTCGAGGCCGAGATGGTCGTCGAGCGCAAGGCCGTTGAGGATCAGCGCGATTCGGAACTCGAGGCGCGTGCGCAGAAGCTCGAGGCCGACCTCAAGGAACTCGAGGACGAGGGCGCCAAGTCCGACGTCCGGCGCAAGGTCCGTGACGGCGGCGAGCGCGAGATGCGTCAGCTCCGAGACCGTGCCCAGCGTGAGCTGGACCGGCTCGAAGAGATCTGGACGACCTTCACCAAGCTGGCTCCCAAGCAGCTCATCGTCGACGAGGTGCTCTACCGCGAGCTCGTCGACCGCTACGGCGAGTACTTCCAGGGCGCCATGGGCGCGGAGTCGATCAAGAAGCTCATCGAGACCTTCGACATCGACGCCGAGGCCGAGTCGCTTCGCGACGTCATCCGCAATGGCAAGGGGCAGAAGAAGCTTCGCGCCCTCAAGCGTCTGAAGGTCGTCGCCGCGTTCCAGCAGTCGGGCAACTCGCCGATGGGCATGGTGCTCGATGCGGTGCCGGTGATCCCGCCGGAACTGCGCCCGATGGTGCAGCTCGACGGTGGCCGCTTCGCGACGTCGGACCTCAATGACCTGTACCGCCGCGTGATCAACCGCAACAACCGCCTCAAGAGGCTGATCGACCTCGGCGCGCCCGAGATCATCGTCAACAACGAGAAGCGGATGCTGCAGGAGTCGGTGGACGCACTGTTCGACAACGGCCGCCGCGGTCGTCCGGTCACCGGACCGGGCAACCGTCCGCTCAAGTCGCTGTCGGATCTGCTCAAGGGCAAGCAGGGCCGGTTCCGTCAGAACCTGCTCGGTAAGCGCGTCGACTACTCCGGCCGTTCGGTCATCGTGGTCGGTCCGCAGCTCAAGCTGCACCAGTGCGGCCTGCCCAAGCTGATGGCACTCGAGCTGTTCAAGCCGTTCGTGATGAAGCGTCTGGTCGACCTGAACCATGCGCAGAACATCAAGAGCGCCAAGCGGATGGTGGAGCGTCAGCGTCCGCAGGTGTGGGATGTCCTCGAAGAGGTCATCGGCGAGCACCCGGTGCTGCTGAACCGCGCACCGACGCTGCACCGCCTCGGCATCCAGGCCTTCGAGCCGCAGCTGGTCGAGGGCAAGGCCATTCAACTGCACCCGCTGGTCTGCGAGGCGTTCAACGCCGACTTCGACGGTGACCAGATGGCAGTGCACCTGCCGCTGAGCGCCGAGGCGCAGGCCGAGGCACGCATCCTGATGCTGTCCTCCAACAACATCCTGTCGCCTGCGTCGGGCCGCCCGCTGGCCATGCCGCGTCTGGACATGGTTACCGGGCTGTACTTCCTGACCACCGAGATCCCCGGCGACACAGGTGAATTCCAGCCTGCCGCCAAGGACAAGGCGGAGACGGGTGTCTACTCGTCGCCCGCCGAGGCGATCATGGCGCTCGACCGCGGCGCGCTGTCGGTGCGGGCCAAGATCAAGGTGCGGTTGACGCAGTTGCGTCCGCCAGCCGAGGTCGAGGCAGAGCTGTTCGGTGACGAGGGCTGGAAGCCGGGCGACGCATGGACGGCGGAGACCACACTGGGCCGGGTCATGTTCAACGAACTGCTGCCGATCAGTTATCCGTTCATCAACCAGCAGATGCACAAGAAGGTGCAGGCGGCGATCATCAACGATCTCGCCGAGCGCTACCCGATGATCGTGGTCGCGCAGACCGTGGACAAGTTGAAGGACACCGGCTTCTACTGGGCCACCCGTTCGGGTGTCACCGTGTCCATGGCCGACGTGCTGGTGCCGCCGAACAAGCAGGAGATCCTCGACCGCTACGAGAAGGAAGCCGACGGGATCGAGAAGAAGTACCAGCGCGGTGCTTTGAACCACGACGAACGCAACGGCGAGCTGGTCAAGATCTGGCAGCAGGCGACCGAAGAGGTCGGTGAGGCGCTCGAGGCGCATTACCCGGCCGACAACCCGATCATCACGATCGTGAAGTCCGGCGCCACGGGCAACCTGACCCAGACCCGCACGCTTGCGGGCATGAAGGGTCTGGTGACCAACCCGAAGGGTGAGTTCATCCCGCGTCCGATCAAGTCCTCGTTCCGTGAGGGCCTGACGGTGCTGGAGTACTTCATCAACACCCACGGCGCCCGTAAGGGTCTGGCGGACACCGCTCTTCGTACCGCTGACTCGGGCTACCTGACCCGTCGTCTGGTGGACGTGAGCCAGGACGTCATCGTCCGCGAGGCCGACTGCGAGACCGAGCGTGGCATCACCGTCACGCTGGCCGAGCTGGCTTCCGACGGTGCGCACATCCGCGACCCGCACATCGAAACCTCGGCGTACGCGCGGACATTGGCCGCCGACGCCGTCGATGCCAAGGGCAACGTCATCGTCGAGCGGGGTCACGATCTCGGTGATCCGGCCATCGAGGCGCTGTTGGCCGCGGACATCAACGAGGTCAAGGTGCGCTCGGTGCTGACATGCACGACGGGCACCGGGGTGTGCGCGATGTGCTACGGCCGTTCGATGGCGACCGG
Source organism: Mycobacterium sp. ITM-2016-00318 (assembly GCF_002968285.2). Classification (NCBI taxonomy): domain Bacteria; kingdom Bacillati; phylum Actinomycetota; class Actinomycetes; order Mycobacteriales; family Mycobacteriaceae; genus Mycobacterium; species Mycobacterium sp. ITM-2016-00318. The sequence goes on from NZ_CP134400.1 coordinate 1,012,855, forward strand.
CAAGCTCGTCGACATCGGCGAGGCCGTCGGCATCGTGGCCGCGCAGTCCATCGGCGAGCCCGGCACGCAGCTGACAATGCGCACCTTCCACCAGGGCGGTGTGGGTGAGGACATCACCGGCGGTCTGCCCCGTGTGCAGGAGCTCTTCGAGGCTCGCGTGCCGCGGAACAAGGCGCCGATCGCCGACGTGTCCGGGCGGGTTCAGCTCGAGGAGACCGACTCCTTCTACAAGATCACCATCGTTCCCGACGACGGTGGCGAGGAAGTCGTCTACGACAAGCTGCCCAAGCGCAACCGTCGCCTCAAGGTGTTCAAGCACGAGGACGGCACCGAGCGTCTGCTCACCGACGGCGACCACGTCGAGGTCGGCCAGCAGCTGATGGAAGGCTCCGCGGACCCGCACGAGGTGTTGCGCGTCCAGGGTCCCCGCGAGGTGCAGATCCACCTCGTCAAGGAGGTCCAGGAGGTCTATCGCGCTCAGGGTGTGTCGATTCACGACAAGCACATCGAGGTGATCGTCCGGCAGATGCTGCGTCGCGTCACGATCATCGACTCGGGCGCGACGGAGTTCCTGCCCGGCTCGTTGACCGAGCGTGGGGAGTTCGAGACCGCCAACCGGCGGGTCGTCGCCGAGGGTGGCGAGCCCGCGGCGGGTCGCCCGGTGCTGATGGGCATCACGAAGGCGTCGCTGGCCACCGATTCGTGGCTGTCGGCGGCGTCGTTCCAGGAGACCACGCGTGTGCTGACCGATGCGGCGATCAACTGCCGCAGCGACAAGCTGCTGGGTCTGAAGGAGAACGTGATCATCGGCAAGCTGATCCCGGCGGGTACCGGCATCAACCGGTACCGCAACATCCAGGTTCAGCCGACCGAAGAGGCGCGGGCTGCCGCGTACACGATCCCGTCCTACGAGGATCAGTACTACAGCCCCGACTTCGGCCAGGCCACCGGTGCTGCAGTGCCGCTGGACGATTACGGCTACAGCGACTACCGCTAGAGCAAGTCAAGGAAAGAGCCCCCGCCTGGTGCGGGGGCTCTTTTCTCTTCGCGAGTGGCCAGTTATACAGCGCCGCAGCGCGTTTTGCGGCATATAACTGGCCACTCACGGCAGATCAACGCCCTAGCTGTTGAAGCAGCATCTCCAACAACTTGTCGCCGCGGTAGGTGACGCCCTGCGCTCCACGCTCAAGTAGATCTGCTGTGATCTCGGGGCTCTTGGGAGTGGTGTAGAAGAAGCAGGCGGTCTGATCGCCGCGCCTTCGCATCGCTTCGAGCAGCGTAAGTCCGGCATTCGCGTCACCGGGACGACCCATGTCGCTGATGACTGCGTCGAACTTCCGCCCCCTTAACTGCGACAGGGCTTCATCGGTCGTGGTCGTGATAACGAACTCGATGCCGTACGGAGCCATGGACTTTCGCTCAATGCGGTTGTTGTCGGGTCGATCGTCGACCCATAGCACCAAGCTGTTGTTCCGCGCCGGCGAGCTGCCCGCTTTATAGTCATCGACGAGGTCGTCGAAGGCGCGATCAATGGGCGAACTCTCCTCCTGCGGAGAAGTAGTTGAGATCTGCGGGAGTGCGGACGCGATGCTCGTCGCAAGTTTCCGCACTGCGGAGCGAATCTGCGGGTCATTCATCGGTAGATCCGCATGGGGGCCAGTCGTACCGCTGTCGTTCGGCGATCTCCCGGACCAGCGCATCGTCTCTACTCAGTTCGGGTTTCTCTAAGCTCGAGGCAGTCTGGAAGTAAATCGGCAAGATCCGGTGTCCGCTCCGAGCGACTTCTCGTGCTTGATGAACTTGTCCAATTCGTCGCGGCACGAATCACTGGTGATGAACAGAGGGGTGACGATCGGTATCAACAACGATGATTCGAGGATGGCCCCATCGAGACGCTTCTGCCATTTCTGACCAAGCTCGATGCCATCGACGTCTTGAAAGATCGAGAAGTTGCGGTCACCGGTGACCACCTTGACGCCGAGTTCGATCAGCCCTCGCAGGGCTGTGATCGAACCACCGAAGAACTCGTCGTCGAGGCGCGTGTAGCTCAAGAACGCACTCGTCGAGCCGGCTGAAGTCGCTGCGTTAGCCGCCACAGTGTCCCCATTCGCGCAATCCGGCCACCTGTGTAGGAATTAGATCCCTGCGCGCCTCGAGTGTGCGGTGGATGCGAAATTTCGGCTGATTTCTCGCAGTGACTTCACGTTCGCGAGAGCTACACCGTCTCGGCCAGTGTCGCCAGTCCGGGGCCGTCGAGTTCGTCGAGTGCGATGCGGCGACCGGTGACGGCCAACAGCAGTGCGAGCGCGGGCCCGCTGACCTCGGGCCCCTCGCCGACGGAGAGGTCGACATCGGATGCGGTGAGCCGGACGCGGGCAACGAGCTCCTTGGCGCCGCCGAATGACGCCGGCATCCGGGCCTGCTGCAGCAGCGACCTGGCGACGGCCTTGTCTGGATAGTCGCGGCGCAGTCCAACGACGCGCCGGATGTCCTCGCCGTGCACGACCTCCTCGACGATGCGGGTGTCGAGCGGCGCCGGCGGGCCGGTCGTCCGCGTTGCCACGTCGCGCAGTCGCTCGAGGGTGTCTTGCGGTGTTGCGCCGCGTGCCCGTTCGAGGCCGTCGGCGTTCTGGCGGTCGAAGTCGAACCGCGCCCGCACCATGCCGATCGCGAAACCCAGCCGTGTCGTCGAGGCGACGTCGACCAAGTGCGCGACGACGTCTTGCACCGTCCACCCCTCGCACAGCGACGGACGCGACCACTGCGCGTCGTCGAGCCCTGCGAGGTCGTCGATCAGGGCATGGCGCTCGGCGTGGACCAGCGGCCAGACATCGTTGGGCATGTCGGGTAGACCGGCACCGCCGACGGAAGTCATCGTGTCCGCAGGCATCACTAGACTGGCCGCGTGCTCATTGGTTCGCACGTCCATCAAGACGATCCCCTGGCAGCGGCGCAGGCCGACGGCGCCGACGTGGTGCAGTTCTTCCTCGGCAACCCGCAGAGCTGGAAGAAGCCGAAGCCGCGCGACGACGCCGAGACGCTGAAAGCCGCCGGCATGCCGCTGTACGTGCACGCGCCCTACCTGATCAACGTCGCCTCGGCGAACAATCGGGTGCGCATTCCGTCGCGCAAGATCCTGCAGGACACCTGCGATGCAGCAGCGGAGATCAACGCCACCGCGGTCATCGTGCACGGCGGCCATGCCGACGACAACGACATGGAGGCCGGCTTCGAGCGCTGGGTCAAGGCGATCAAGTACCTGGAAACCGATGTGCCCGTCTACCTGGAGAACACCGCGGGCGGGGACCACGCGATGGCCCGCCACTTCGACACCATCGGCAGGCTGTGGGACCGCATCGGAGACACCGGCATCGGCTTCTGCCTCGACACGTGCCACGCGTGGGCAGCCGGCGAGGCGCTGATCGACGCCGTCGACCGCATCAATGCCCTGACCGGCCGAATCGACCTGGTGCACTGCAACGACTCGAGGGATGCAGCGGGCTCCGGCGCCGACCGGCACGCCAACTTCGGCACCGGCAAGATCGACCCTGACCTGCTGGTTGCCGTCGTCAAGGCGGCTGATGCGCCGGTCATCTGCGAAACCGCCGACGAGGGCCGCAAGGACGACATCGCCTTCCTGCGGGACAACCTCGACTAGCTCAACCACGCACGCTCCGCTGAATAAATTCACCCATAACGCGCGGTAGCGCGGGGGTTAACTAGGATCTTCGGAGTGTCCGCGATTGACGATTCGCCAATTGCGACGCCTGTCGCCGACGAGCCCGTCGCGACGTCCCAGAGACGATGGCTCACGATCGTGCGCTGGGTCGCGATCGCAGTCTGGGCGTTCGTCGTCGTCTTCCGCACGGCGACCGAGGGCTTCGCGTTCAACCGCGAGATGATACTGCTCTACGTCGCAACCGGCCTGCTCGCCGCCAGCATTGGTGGGGGCCGCCGCATGCTGTACGTCATCCGCGACTGGCTCCCCTTCGCCCTTGTACTGCTCGCCTACGACCTGAGCCGGGGAGCGGCCGACCTCATCGGTCGACCGACGCTGTGGCATTGGCCCGCCGACGCCGACCGCTGGCTGTTCTTCGGCACCATGCCGACGGTGTGGCTGCAGGAGCACCTCAAGGAGCCGTCCCCGCCGTGGTGGGAAGTCGTGCTCAGCACCGTCTACATGTCGTTCTTCGTGCTGCCCTACATCGTGGCCGGCGTGCTGTGGCTGCGTAACCGCGACGAGTGGAAGGCCTTCGTCAAACTGTTCGTCGGGCTGTCGTTCGCCGGCCTGGTGATCTACGCGCTGGTGCCAGCTGCGCCACCATGGGCGGCTGCCCGTTGCACGCCTGCCGATGTCGACGGCGGTCCGCCCGGCCCCAGGTGCATGTTCAAGTCTGCCCGCGGTGTGCCCGACGGCGGTCTGCTCGGTGCGATGCAGACGAGCCAGGACGGCGCCAACACCTGGGTTGAGCGAATCGTCGGCCGTGGCTGGGTCAAGCTCAACCTCCACACGGCTTCCGCGCTGCTCGACGCGGGTCAGGCCAGCGTCAACCTGGTCGCAGCGATCCCGTCGCTGCACGCGGGCATGACAGCGGCGATCGCGGCATTTCTGTGGAAGCGGGTCAACCGCGGGTGGCGGCCGCTGCTGGCGGCGTACGTCCTCGTCATGGCGTTCGCCTTGGTGTACACGGCCGAGCACTACGTCATCGACATTCTCTTGGGATGGGCGTTGGCGGCGATCACCATGGTGGGGATGCATCGATTGAGATTGCGTCGTGCTGGTCCGCAACAGACCTCTTCGTGACGGGTCCATTCGGCCGACCCGATATGTCGACCCCGCGTCGATTCGTTGTCCCGCAACCTATTACGTTCGGTTGAGAGGACTGGTTCGTCCCGCATGTACGGGCCGATGTCGACGCGCTCGACGCCACCATCGACATCATCGACGGCCAAGGTCATCTCGGATCGTTCTTCCCTGCGGCTGAGCCGGTTCTTGCGACCGTGGGCGCACGCCTTCGGCTTGACATACGCCGAAGCTGAAGAATCGCGACGACAGTGGCCGCTACGATTTCCGCATGGCGGACACCGGACCCGGGCAGCAGCAACCTCAAACCTACGCGAGGCCCCCTGCGAATTCCGGCGGGGGAGGGGCACGTTTGGTGGCGCTCTTCACGCCTTTCATCGCGCTGGCCGCGATCGGTGTCGCCGCCTGGGCGATGGTGATGGCATGGCCGCAGAAGGATGCGAAGGTCCAGCCGACAGCGGAGTCGAAACAAAGGGTGTGCGCGGCCTTCGACACGGTGAGCAAGGCGGTTCAGCTGCAGACGCATGCCGAACTCGGACCCGACCCGGTCGCGCAGACGGCGGTGGCCAGCAACGCTCGGCTGGCGCTCATCGGCGGTGGCGACGTTCTACTGAGCCGACTGGACGAGCAGACACCGCCGGAACTCGCCGACGCGGTCCGCCTATTCGCCAACAACCTCCAGGACATCGGTATCAGTGCCCTTGCGGGTGCGACCAACGACAACCCGCAGCAGGCCGCGCGACTGACCGCCGGTGAGGAAGGCAGGGACAAGGTCGCCCAACTCTGCACGTAGTGGTAGATCAACCATTGGCATTACGCCGATTGTGCGGCTGTTGAAGATATGTAATATCGAGGCCATGCCAGATACGCATGTCGTCACCAACCAGGTGCCGCAGTTGGAAGACTTCAACCCGGCCTCGTCGCCGGTCCTGACAGAGGCAGTTGCTCGGGAGGGCGGGGCGTGGGGTCTCGACGAGATCGCTGAACTCGGGGCGCTCTCCGGCAGCGCGCAGGCGCAACGCTGGGGGGAGCTGGCCGACCGCAATCAGCCGATCCTGCATACGCACGACCGCAACGGCCATCGCGTCGACGAGGTGGAGTACGACCCCGCCTACCACGAGCTGATGAAGGTGGCGGTCGGGCACGGCCTGCACGCCGCCCCGTGGGCCGACGACCGCGCCGGCGCCCACGTCGTCCGCGCCGCCAAGACGTCGGTGTGGACGCCGGAGCCCGGCCACATCTGTCCGATCTCGATGACATACGCCGTCGTTCCCGCCTTGCGCTTCAACAAGGAACTCGCCGACGTCTACGAGCCGTTACTGACGAGCCGCGCCTACGACCCGGAGCTGAAAGTGCCTGCCGCCAAAGCCGGTATCACGGCAGGCATGTCGATGACCGAGAAGCAGGGCGGGTCCGACGTTCGCGCGGGAACGACCCAGGCCACGCTCAACGCCGATGGCAGCTACAGCCTGACCGGGCACAAGTGGTTCACCTCGGCGCCGATGTGCGACGTGTTTCTCGTGCTGGCTCAGGCCCCCGGCGGCTTGTCGTGTTTCTTCCTTCCACGAATCCTTCCAGACGGCACCCGCAACCGGATGTACCTGCAGCGGCTCAAGGACAAGCTGGGCAACCACGCCAACGCGTCGTCGGAGGTCGAATACGACGGTGCCACAGCATGGCTGGTCGGCGAGGAGGGCCGCGGAGTGCCGACCATCATCGAGATGGTCAACCTCACCCGACTGGACTGCACGCTGGGCAGCGCTACCAGCATGCGCACCGGCCTCACGCGTGCCATCCACCATGCTGCGCATCGAAAGGCGTTCGGCGCCTATCTCATCGACCAACCGCTGATGCGTAACGTGCTCGCCGATCTCGCCGTCGAGGCCGAAGCCGCCACCATCCTCGCCATGCGGATGGCCGGTGCCACCGACCGCGCCGTCCGCGGTGACGACCGTGAGTCGCTGTTCCGTCGTATCGGCCTTGCCGCCAGCAAGTACTGGATCTGTAAGCGGGCAACCGGTCACGCCGCCGAAGCGATGGAATGCCTTGGTGGCAACGGCTATGTCGAGGAGTCCGGCATGCCGCGGCTGTACCGCGAGGCACCGCTGATGGGCATCTGGGAGGGCTCTGGAAACGTCAGCGCCCTGGATACGCTGCGCGCCATGGCAACTCGGCCCGAGAGCGTCGAGGTGCTGTTCGACGAACTCGCCAAGTCCGCCGGACAGGATCCACGGCTGGACGCCCACGTCGCCGGGCTCAAGGCACAGCTCGACGAGCTCGAGACCATCCAGTACCGGGCCCGCAAGGTCGCCGAGGACATCGGCCTCGCGCTGCAGGGCTCGCTGCTGGTGCGCCACGGTCATCCGGCCGTCGCCGAAGCATTTCTCGCCACCCGCATCGGCGCCCAGTGGGGCGGTGCCTACGGGACCATGCCGACCGGGCTGGATCTGGCTCCGATCCTCGAGCGCGTGTTGGTCAAAGGATGACGACCTCTTCTTCGGCCGAGCTCGCGTAAAGAAGGCGACAGCGCATGACGCACGCGATCAGACCGGTCGATTTCGACAATCTGAAGACGATGACCTACGAGCTCACGGATCGGATAGCGCGAATCACGTTCAACCGCCCGGAAAAGGGTAACGCGATCATCGCCGACACCCCGCTGGAACTGTCCGCACTCGTCGAACGTGCCGACCTCGATCCCGATGTCCACGTGATCCTGGTGTCCGGCCGCGGCGAAGGGTTCTGCGCGGGCTTCGACCTGTCCGCGTATGCGGAGGGATCTTCATCAGCGGGTGGCGGTAACCCCTATGCGAACACCGTCCTGTCGGGCAAGACGCAGGCCATCAACCATCTGCCCGATCAGCCGTGGGACCCGATGATCGACTACCAGATGATGAGCCGCTTCGTGCGCGGCTTCTCCAGCCTGCTGCACTGCGACAAGCCGACGGTGGTGAAGATCCACGGATACTGCGTCGCGGGCGGCACCGACATCGCGCTGCACGCCGACCAGGTGATCGCGGCGGCGGATGCCAAAATTGGCTATCCGCCGATGCGCGTGTGGGGAGTGCCCGCGGCGGGTCTGTGGGCGCATCGGCTCGGCGACCAGCGCGCGAAACGCCTTCTGTTCACCGGTGATTGCATCAGCGGCGCGCAGGCCGCCGAGTGGGGGCTCGCCGTCGAGGCGCCGGAACCGGCCGACCTGGATGAGCGCACCGAACGCCTCGTGGAGCGCATCGCCGCGATGCCCGTCAACCAGCTGATCATGGCGAAGCTTGCGCTCAACACGGCGCTGCTGCAGCAGGGCGTCGCCACCAGCCGGATGGTGAGCACCGTCTTCGACGGCGTCGCCCGCCACACCCCAGAGGGTCACGCGTTCGTCGCCGAGGCGCGCGACAGGGGCTTCCGCGAGGCCGTGAAGAGCCGCGACGAACCCTACGGCGACGCGGGCCGCAGGACGTCCGGGGTCTGACGGTGGCCGCGCTCAGCCGAATGACTGCGCGCTCGGTCGTGCTGAGCGTGCTGCTCGGTGCCCATCCTGCGTGGGCCACCGCCGCCGAACTGATCCGGCTCACAGCGGATTTCGACATCAGGGAAGCCACGCTTCGAGTCGCGCTCACCCGGATGGTCGGAGCGGGGGATCTGGTGCGGTCCGAGGACGGGTATCGGCTGTCGGAGCGGCTGATGGCGCGCCAACGACGCCAGGACGACGCCATCAACCCGCAGCTGAAACCGTGGGATGGTGGCTGGATGACACTGATCATCACCAGCGTCGGCATCGACGCGCGTACGCGGGCCAATCTACGGACGACCCTGCAGCACAACAGGTTCGCCGAGCTACGCGAAGGCGTGTGGCTACGGCCCGACAATGTGGAGATCACACTGCCCGACGACGTGCTGCGCCGCGTACGGCTGATGCGCGGATACGACGACGACCCTGCGCAATTGGCGGGCCAGTTGTGGGATCTGCCCGTCTGGGCGCACACCGGTAGGCAGCTACTCGACGACATGGCGGCCGCAACTGACGTCCCGGGGCGGTTCCTCGCCGCCGCGGGTATGGTTCGCCACCTGCTGACCGACCCGGTGTTGCCTGACGAGCTGCTGCCCGACGACTGGCCGGGCAACGCGCTGCGCGAGGCTTATGCACAATTCGCCGCCGAATTGGCGGCATTGAGGAACGAACCCGAACTGATGGAGGCCCAATGAGTGTGCGAGTCGAACGCAGCGGCCCGGTCACGACGGTGATCATGAACCGGCCGGAGGCGCGCAACGCCGTCAATGGACCGACCGCCGCTGAATTGTTCGCCGCCTTCGACGAATTCGACAGCGACGAGTCGGCATCGATCGCTGTGCTGTGGGGCGACAACGGAACCTTCTGCGCCGGCGCCGATCTCAAAGCCTTCGGCACGCCGGACGTCAACCCCGCACATCGGACCGGGCCAGGACCCATGGGGCCCACGCGAATGGTGTTGTCCAAACCGGTGATCGCCGCCATCAGTGGTTACGCGGTCGCCGGCGGGCTTGAGCTGGCGCTGTGGTGCGACCTGCGGGTGGTGGAAGAGGGCGCCACCATGGGCGTCTTCTGCCGACGCTGGGGGGTGCCGCTGATCGACGGCGGGACAGTACGGCTGCCGCGACTGATCGGGCACAGCCGCGCGATGGACATGATCCTCACCGGCCGCGGCGTGGGCGCCGCCGAAGCGCTGGCGATGGGTCTGGCCAACCGTGTCGTGCCGACGGGTCAGGCACGCGAGAAGGCCGAGGAGTTGGCCACGGAACTCGCTGCTCTACCGCAACAGTGCCTGCGCGCCGACCGCATGTCCCAACTGAACCAGTGGGGTCTACCGGAAGCGCAGGCGATGGATTTCGAGTTCGGCAGCCTGTCCCGCGTCGCGTCCGAGTCGCTGGCGGGAGCGGAGCGCTTCGCCAAGGGCGAAGGCCGCCACGGGGCGAAGTCCTAGGACTCGACGAGATGCGACGTTCTGACGTATTCGATGATGGCGTCGGCGGCCACCTCTGCCCCGTCGCGCTGTCGAATCTGCTCGCCGAGACGGTGCGCCGCACACCGGTAAGCCTCATCGCGTAGCACCGCTTGAATGGCGGCGCGAATCCGCTGTGGCCGTGCGTGTTTGGTCAGCAGGAGGCCCGCTCCGGCCTTCTCCAGCGCGGCACCGACGATTTTCTGGTCGATCATCGGATTGGCGGGCATCACGATCTGTGGCACCCCGAACGACAGCGCCCGCATGGCGGTGCTGTGCCCGCCGTGTCCCACCACCAGGGAGGCAGTGGCGAGGACCTCGTCATGGTCGAGCCACTCGTGCAACGACGCATTCGCAGGCACCCGCAGTCCGTCGGCGTCGATGGCCGGTCCGACGGTTACCGTCGCCTCGATGGGCAGCGGTGCAACCGCGTCGAGAATGTTCTGGAGCATCCGGCGCTGTCCGGCGAAGGCACAAGTGCTGAGGCTGACGAGGATTCGCGGCACAGATGCCGGCACGGCGGCCTGAGGCTCTCCCTGCCACACGACGCCGGTATGGCATACCGGCGGCCGACCGCGCATCGGGTCGAGGTCGACGCGAGCCGAGACGACATGCAGCTGCCCGTTGTGTTCTGCCGCAAGCGGATTCGTGCCTCGCAGACGAAGCGCCCATCCGACGGGGCCGGCTTCCATGTCTTGAACCGCGCGATAGAAGCAGTGCACGAAAACGACCGTCGGGATGCCGGAGCCGACGATCTCCGATATTCCGGCGACGAGGATCATGTCGACGACGACAGCGTCCACATCATGACGCAGCGCCGCTTCGATCACGCTTTGGCCGAGGCGTCGATCCGCCGCGACTCTGGTGAACGCGGTCATGATGGCAGGCAATGACCGCGCAACGGTGGGATCGAAATGCCTTCCCTCGGTGAACGGTTCGAACGCCAGACCCGCGGCTTCGACTCGGTCGCGAATACCTCGGTGGCCGAGCACGTGGACCTCGATGCCCCGTGCCCGCAACGCCCGCGCGACCGCCAGCTGCGGCGGGATGTTTCCGCCGCCGTCCACCATGGCGAACAGAACCTTCATGGCCTCAACGCACCTTCCAGCAGCGCCGCCGTCATCAGCGCCATCCGGTCATGGACCTCCTCGACCGACAGGCCGCGGTCCGCTCGCAACAGCTTCCACGCGTAGACGTCGGTCGCAACGACGAGCACATCAACCAGGCGCGACCGCGCGTCGCTCTGTTCTGGAAGGTGTTCGGCGAAGACCTGTTCCACCCATTCTCGATGGGCCAGTCGACCGGAGGTGGTCATGCGCGCGGCTCGCGGGTCGTTTTCCTCGGCGAGCATGGCGAGTACCACGCCACCGCGCTTCTCGTAGTGGGCGATCAGCACGGTCAGCGCGGCGTCGGAGTCACCGGAAGGCGGAACTCTTTCCGCCATCACCTCGTCGTAGGCCTGCTTCCAGGCAGCGTCGATGAGGGCGTCGCGGCTGCCGAAATGGCGTAGCACCGTCTTGACTGTCACATTGGCGCGCTCGGCGACCGCCGGGAGCGTGACCGCGAAGGAGCGTTCGGCCATGATGCAGTCGAGGGCGGCCTTGATGATCCCGTCCCGGGTGGCGCCTTTCGCCACCTGACGGCCACTCATGTCGTACGTCCGCGATTTCATGTCCATGGCAATGTACATCGAATCGCATTTGATGTCCATAGCTATGGACACCGATTTTGTGCCCGGTCAGCCCTTGTTGATCGTGTTACCCGAGCCGGTGTCGTTGACCTTAGGATCACCCTGCTTGTAAGTCACCGTGTTGTTGAAACCGACGACGCTGAGTCCCTCGTCGACGCGGTCCATCGTGACGGTGTTGTCGGCACCGCCGATGTTGGCGTTGGCGCACGTGCCCTTGATGGTCAGCTTGTTGTTGTTGCCGCCGATGTTGAGCGACTTGCCGTCCGCGCAGTCGAGCTCGGTCGTCGTGCCGACGGAGCTGAAATTGATGGTGTTGCCGATCTCGACCTGGCCGCCTTCGGTGCCGAATGTCGCTGACGGAGTGGTGGTGTCACTGCTGTCGGCGCCGCAGCCGGCGAGCCCGACCATCGCCGCGGCTGCGATGACACCGATCAAGACATGCGTACGCAAAGTTCCTCGCTTCCGACGGGCGAACAGAACGCCGACGATCACGCCGGGATGCGGTCGATCCGGTTCATCATGCCCAGTTCACGGCCGCGATCCCAGACGACCGGTTCACCGCTCTTGTAGAAGACGGTCTGGTCGTAGCCGTAGACCGTGATGTCGTTGACCACATTGTCGGCGACGATCAGGTTGCCCGCCCCCTGCACCGTGACCGCCCAGCAGCTCCCCAGCGCGTTGATCGTGTTACCGGAACCGTTGACGATCAAGGTCGACTCGTTGCAGTCGACGGTCTGGGTGCTGCCGATCGAGGTGATGTGAGTGTCGCCGTTCTTGGCATGGGCGCTCGGAGCACCGACCACGAGCGCGACCGGCACTGCGACCAGGCACGCGATCAGCGACCGGCTCACGACTGTCCAACCCCCAGCGGTCATGGCTGTAGAGCGTACGTCCTGGGCGTTGTTCACGGCAGCACTTGACCGGTTGGGCTCGAAGGGAGGCGAACCGAACGAGTCGCGGCGCCGCACTGCGCTGGGTAGCGTGTTCATCGATGCGTTGGCGTGTCAAAGCGGTTGCTATCGCGGCGGTCACAGCGGTGGTGACCGTCGCCGGATGTGCGCAGACCGTGACAGGGACCGCGCAGCGAGCCAACCCCGCGGTGCCGGACCCCGAACGCAGCTACGGCTACGTTGACAACCGGTGCGGACTTCTGGAGGACAGCTCGATACAGGAGATGCTCGGCGCCGAGAACGTGGTGCGGCCCTACAGCGGTGCGGTGTGTCAGTACGTGTTGGAGCGCGGTGCAGGGGCCGGCGGCGTTGTCGACGTCGTGTACTCCTGGTTCGAGACCGGCAACCTGGACCGCGAGCGCGCGCTGGCGGAGCAGCGCGGCGCGAAGGTCACCGACAAGGTCATCGAACGGCATGAGGCGTTCGTGGCCCGCGGCGACACGAACGGCGCGGGTTGTGCGGCCACCACTGCGGCCGGCACCGGCGTGCTGAGCTGGTGGGTGCAGACGCGTGGCAGGACCGACGCCGACACCTGCAAAGACGCCGAGAAGCTGCTCGCCGCGACCCTCTCGTCGGATCTGTGACATGGCCCCGCCCCGACCCCTTACCCTCTGCGCCGCACTGCTGAGCGGTGTCGCCGTGCTGGCGGGATGCGGCGCGCCCGAACACCACTCACCCACCGACACCCCGATCGCCTCCCCAGGTGGCGGCTTCCAAAGCGGGGACTGCAACAACGTCACCGACGCCGACGTCGCCACCGCCGTCGGATCGTCGACATTCACCAAGGTCGTGGACAGCGACGCGGGCTGCTTCTGGCAGGAGAACACCATGCTCGGCTCGTTCGGGGCGGGCATGGGCATCTCCACGTGGTGGTACCGAGGCAGCGACATGGACACCGAGCGCACCCTCGAACAGCAGGCGGGCCGAACGCTGACCGAGCTGTCCGTCGACGGCAACAACGGATTCAAGGCCGACGACGCCAACGCCTGCAGCATCTACGTGTCCAAGGGCGGCGACGTCATCACGTGGTCAATCCAGACGATGAACCCGGCGACCCTGCCCGACCTTTGCGGCATCACCGAGCAGCTCGCGACGCTGAGTCAGGAACGTGTCAACTGACTTCGCGGAAACTAGAGGTGTTAGTTTTCGCATATGACAGTCCGTCCCGCGCCCCAATCGTCCGGTCGACGACCGGCGAAACTGAGCCGGGACTCCATCGTCAACGCCGCCCTGACCTTCCTGGATCGTGACGGCTGGGACGCGTTGACGATCAACGCACTGGCCACCCAACTCGGCACGAAGGGTCCGTCGCTGTACAACCATGTCGACAGCCTGGAAGACCTCCGCCGCACGGTGCGGATGCGGGTGGTCGGCGACATCATCGACATGTTGAACACCGTCGGCCAGGGCCGCACCCGAGACGATGCGGTGATGGCGATGGCGAGCTCCTACCGCAGCTATGCCCACCACCACCCCGGCCGGTACTCCGCATTCACCCGGATGCCGCTGGGCGGTGACGACCCCGAGTTCACCGACGCCACCAGGGCCGCCGCCGGACCGGTGATCTCGGTGCTGGCGTCTTACGGGCTCGACGGTGACGACGCGTTTTACGCCGCGCTCGAATTCTGGTCGGCGCTGCACGGCTTCGTGCTGCTGGAGATGACCGGGGTGATGAACGGAATCGTCGACACCGATACTGTGTTCAGTGACATGGTCATGCGGCTCGCATCGGGGATGCGAAGGCGTTGAGCGTCCGTACGGGTTGACCTGCGGTAAGGCGCCTTGTCGCGGGTTTGGATCGACGTGGTCTGCCCTGGTATCGTGGATCGCCGTGCCTGGCAGGTAGGCGGTTGCCGCGCGCCGGGCCAATTCGCATGTCGCTCAAGCATCGAAACGGATCGTCAAAAGTCCCGGTGCGGGTGCGTGCGACACTCCCGGTCGCGGGGTAAGCGACCGGGGCATAACTGCAGTACAGAGACTTATAACAACATAAGAAGACGAAGAGAGAAAGCCGGTAGATGCCAACCATCCAGCAGCTGGTCCGCAAGGGTCGCCGCGACAAGATCGCCAAGGTGAAGACCGCGGCCCTCAAGGGCAGCCCGCAGCGCCGTGGTGTGTGCACCCGCGTGTACACCACCACCCCGAAGAAGCCGAACTCGGCGCTTCGTAAGGTTGCGCGCGTCAAGCTGACCACTGCGGTCGAGGTGACGGCATACATTCCGGGCGAAGGCCACAACCTGCAGGAGCACTCGATGGTGCTCGTCCGCGGCGGTCGCGTGAAGGACCTTCCCGGTGTGCGCTACAAGATCATCCGTGGCTCGCTTGACACCCAGGGGGTCAAGTCGCGCAAGCAGGCGCGCAGCAAGTACGGCGCCAAGAAGGAGAAGAGCTGATGCCGCGCAAGGGGCCCGCACCCAAGCGTCCGCTGGTCAACGATCCGGTCTACGGTTCGCAGTTGGTCACCCAGCTGGTCAACAAAGTTCTGCAGGACGGGAAGAAATCGCTGGCCGAACGCATTGTCTATGGTGCGCTCGAGCAGGCCCGCGACAAGACCGGCACCGATCCCGTCGTCACCCTGAAGCGCGCTCTCGACAACGTCAAGCCCGCCCTGGAGGTTCGCAGCCGACGCGTCGGCGGTGCCACCTACCAGGTTCCGGTCGAGGTTCGATCGGATCGTTCGGTGACTCTGGCCCTGCGTTGGCTCGTCAGCTTCTCCAAGCAGCGGCGCGAGAAGACGATGGTCGAGCGTCTGTCGAACGAGATCCTCGACGCTAGCAATGGCCTGGGTGCCGCCGTCAAGCGACGCGAAGACACCCACAAGATGGCCGAGGCGAACCGGGCCTTCGCGCACTACCGCTGGTGATAGCCGCCCTGTGCCGGAGCCGCGGAGCGGCGACATTCGGCAGGGGTGCCGGGCTCCGCTGACCATCGGCTGACAACAGCAACTACGCAATCGAAAGAGATGACTTCTGTGGCACAGAAGGACGTGCTTACCGACCTGAACAAGGTCCGCAACATCGGCATCATGGCGCACATCGATGCCGGCAAGACGACGACCACCGAGCGCATCCTGTACTACACCGGTATCAGCTACAAGATCGGTGAGGTGCACGACGGTGCCGCCACGATGGACTGGATGGAGCAGGAGCAGGAGCGGGGTATCACCATCACCTCGGCTGCCACCACAACGTTCTGGAAAGACCATCAGATCAACCTGATCGACACCCCCGGCCACGTCGACTTCACCGTCGAGGTGGAGCGCAGCCTGCGCGTGCTCGACGGCGCCGTTGCCGTGTTCGACGGCAAAGAGGGCGTCGAGCCGCAGTCCGAGCAGGTATGGCGGCAGGCCGACAAGTACGAAGTCCCGCGCATCTGCTTCGTCAACAAAATGGACAAGATCGGCGCTGACTTCTACTTTTCCGTGAGGACCATGGAGGAGCGCCTCGGCGCCAACGTCATTCCGGTCCAGCTGCCCATCGGCGCGGAGAGCGAGTTCGAGGGCATCGTCGACCTGGTTGAGATGAACGCCAAGGTGTGGCGCGGCGAGACGAAGCTCGGCGAGACCTACGACACCATCGAGATCCCGGCGGATCTGCAGGAGAAGGCCGACGAGTACCGCACGAAGCTGCTCGAAGCGGTCGCCGAGACCGACGAGGCGCTGCTGGAGAAGTATTTCGGCGGCGAGGAGCTGACGGTCGAGGAGATCAAGGGTGCCCTGCGCAAGCTGACGATCACCTCTGAGGCGTATCCGGTTCTGTGCGGCAGCGCATTCAAGAACAAGGGCGTTCAGCCGATGCTCGACGCGGTGATCGATTACCTGCCCTCGCCGCTGGACGTGCCGGCGGCCACCGGTCATGCGCCCGGCAAGGAGGACGAGCTCATCGTCCGCAACCCGTCGACGGACGAGCCGTTCTCGGCGCTGGCATTCAAGGTCGCCACGCACCCGTTCTTCGGCAAGCTGACCTATGTCCGGGTGTACTCCGGCAAGGTCGACTCCGGTTCGCAGGTCATCAACGCCACCAAGGGCAAGAAGGAACGGCTGGGCAAGCTGTTCCAGATGCACTCCAACAAGGAGAACCCGGTCGAGTATGCGTCGGCCGGTCACATCTACGCGGTGATCGGGCTGAAGGACACCACCACCGGTGACACCCTCAGCGACCCGAACCAGCAGGTGGTGCTGGAGTCGATGACGTTCCCCGATCCGGTGATCGAGGTGGCCATCGAGCCCAAGACCAAGAGCGACCAGGAGAAGCTGTCGCTGTCGATCCAGAAGCTCGCCGAAGAGGATCCGACCTTCAAGGTGCACCAGGACGTCGAGACCGGCCAGACCGTCATCGGCGGTATGGGCGAGCTGCACCTCGACATCCTGGTCGACCGGATGAAGCGCGAATTCAAGGTCGAGGCCAACGTCGGCAAGCCGCAGGTGGCCTACAAGGAGACCATCAAGCGCAAGGTCGACAAGGTCGAGTTCACCCACAAGAAGCAGACGGGTGGCTCCGGCCAGTTCGCCAAGGTCCTCATCTCCATCGAGCCGTTCAGCGGCGAGGACGGTGCGACCTACGAGTTCGAGAACAAGGTCACCGGTGGACGCATCCCGCGCGAGTACATCCCGTCGGTGGATGCCGGTGCGCAGGACGCCATGCAGTACGGCGTGCTGGCCGGCTATCCGCTGGTGAACCTGAAGGTCACTCTGCTCGACGGGCAGTACCACGACGTCGACTCGTCTGAGATGGCGTTCAAGATCGCCGGCTCACAGGCACTGAAAAAGGCTGCGGGACAAGCGCAGCCGATCATCCTGGAGCCGATCATGGCCGTCGAGGTCACCACGCCCGAGGACTACATGGGTGAAGTGATCGGCGACCTGAACTCCCGCCGTGGCCAGATCCAGGCCATGGAGGAGCGCAGCGGTGCCCGCGTCGTCAGGGCGCATGTGCCGCTGTCGGAGATGTTCGGCTACGTCGGCGACCTTCGGTCGAAGACCCAGGGCCGGGCGAACTACTCCATGGTTTTCGATTCCTACGCTGAAGTTCCGGCGCAGGTGTCGAAGGAGATCATCGCGAAGGCGACGGGTCAGTGAGAATCGAGGGCCGCCAGGCCCGAGGCTCGGAGCTGATCCGGAGTCGAGCAATGTACTCAGCGAAGGCGACGGGTCAGTGAGAATCGAGGGCCGCCAGGCCCGAGGCTCGGAGCTGATCCGGAGTCGAGCAATGTACTCAGCGAAGGCGACGGGTCAGTGAGAATCGAGGGCCGCCAGGCCCGAGGCTCGGAGCTGATCCGGAGTCGAGCAATGTGCTCAGCGAAGGCGACGGGTCAATGAGAATCGACCTGTTGGCGCCGCGGCGAACAACAACTGCAAAGATCAACACTGCTTTACACGAAGCACCAACAAAGTCCAGGAGGACATAGAAGTGGCGAAGGCGAAGTTCGAGCGGACGAAGCCGCACGTCAACATCGGGACCATCGGTCACGTTGACCACGGCAAGACCACGCTGACTGCGGCTATTACGAAGGTTCTGCACGACAAGTTCCCCGACTTGAACGAGGCGTCGGCCTTCGACCAGATCGACAACGCGCCCGAAGAGAAGGCGCGTGGTATCACGATCAACATCTCCCACGTGGAATACCAGACCAACAAGCGTCACTACGCACACGTCGACGCCCCCGGCCACGCGGACTACATCAAGAACATGATCACCGGCGCGGCCCAGATGGACGGTGCGATCCTCGTGGTCGCGGCGACCGACGGCCCGATGCCCCAGACGCGTGAGCACGTACTGCTCGCCCGTCAGGTCGGCGTGCCCTACATCCTGGTGGCGCTGAACAAGGCCGACATGGTCGACGACGAGGAGCTCATCGAGCTCGTCGAGATGGAGGTCCGCGAACTGCTGGCCGCCCAGGAGTTCGACGAGGACGCCCCGGTCATCAAGGTGTCGGCGCTGAAGGCACTCGAGGGTGACGAGAAGTGGATCAAGTCCGTCGAAGAGTTGATGGACGCGGTCGACGAGTCGATTCCCGACCCGGTCCGCGAGACCGACAAGCCGTTCCTGATGCCCGTCGAGGACGTTTTCACGATCACTGGTCGTGGCACTGTCGTCACCGGCCGTGTCGAGCGTGGCGTGATCAACGTCAACGAGGAAGTCGAGATCGTCGGCATCCGTCCGGACACCACCAAGACGACCGTCACCGGCGTCGAGATGTTCCGCAAGCTGCTCGACCAGGGCCAGGCAGGCGACAACGTCGGTCTGCTGGTTCGTGGCGTGAAGCGTGAGGACGTCGAGCGCGGCCAGGTTGTCGTGAAGCCCGGCACCACCACGCCGCACACCGAGTTCGAGGGCAGCGTCTACATCCTGTCCAAGGACGAGGGCGGCAGGCACACGCCGTTCTTCAACAACTACCGTCCGCAGTTCTACTTCCGCACCACCGACGTGACCGGTGTGGTGACGCTGCCGGAGGGCACCGAAATGGTGATGCCCGGCGACAACACCGACATCTCGGTGAAGCTGATCCAGCCCGTCGCCATGGACGAGGGTTTGCGCTTCGCGATTCGCGAGGGCGGCCGTACCGTCGGCGCAGGCCGGGTCACCAAGATCGTCAAGTGACCGTCTGACCTAGTACGCAGAAGTGGCGCTCACCCGAAAGGGTGGGCGCCACTTTGCATTTGGAGTCAACTTCAGTCACGCCGGCGTTCCGGCGCCAAAGTGCGATTATCGCACGCCATTTCGCCGCTGCCTCTCGGAAACCGGCGGAGCCGCCCCCTGATTCAGCACCGCACACTGCGGCCTACGCGGCGCCGCGTCCCTCCACGCGCCAAGTGTCTTGATGCGACCTTGATGCGACGAAAAACTTGTTTGCTCACCCGAAAATCCGTCAGCTCAAACACAAAAACCTGAACGCTACCTGAGTGGCGACGGTCAAAAATGGGAGTAGCACACTACCAGACATGTTACGAGCTAATTACGAAAACGACGACTATGTCTAGATGAGACAAAATTGACGTTCGTGTCTAACATAGCCGACTGACGCACTCGCTAATAACAGCACCCCTCCAATTCAATCCTGTCAGAGCCTGACATACATGATAATCGCAGGTCAAGGGCGTCATTTACGTTGCGTTTTGTTAACCGGACCGCGTTTGCCGACCTCCGACCACGATTTTAGCTAATTCCGCACATACCGAAGCGTAAATTACTTCGTGTGATCCTTGACACACCACCTAGCAAAGCTCTAGTGTCTCGTTTCGCAACTTATCAAATTCACAGCTTCATCCGAGAGGTGGGACGAGGATGAGCGAGAACACAGGTGCAGTCGGTCCACCGACCGCACAAAGACCCAGGACGCACGGATCGTCGCCCGGACAGCCGATGGTCGCCCGCGTGCTAGCAGCAGGGGGTGCAGCCCTCTGCATCGGATTTCTTGCCGAAATGAATACGCCGGATGCCGATGCGCTGGCGATCCTGCTTCCGTCGGGTAACGGCAACGCGACTCAAATCAACATCCTCGAAGGCAATGTCTTCAATCCGCAATTCGGTGCCGGCGGGAACTCGAGCATCACCCAGACCATCGGAAACATCATCTTCGGGCAGGGCAACCACAGCTCGTCGCAGGGCTCTTCCGGCGGTGGAATCTTCGGGCCGATCGCCCTTGGCGGGGCGAGCGGCAACGGAAATGTCACCCAGATCAACATTCTGTCCTTCAACATCATCAACCCGCAGCTCAGCCTCAACGGGACCAACAACAGCCACAACACGACGATCAGCAATGTCGCGGTGGGCAACGGAAACTTCAGCAACAACAACTCGTCGGCGTCAGGCGGGTCGTCGATGATCGGGGGGGCGGTCGGCAACGGCAACACGCGGCAGCTCGCCCTGTTTTCGGGGAACATCTTCAATCCGCAGTTCTCGTTCTTCGGCGACAACATCAGCAACAACACCGCGATCAGCAACGTTTCGTTGTTCAACGGCAACTTCAGCAACAACTCGTCGACGGGCGATGGCGGTGCCGGATCCGGCTTTCTCGGCGCGCTGTTGGGCAACGGCAACACCAATCAAACCGCGGCAGGCGTCTCCAACATCATCAACCCGCAGTTCTCCTTCCTCGGCAAGAACTGGAGCAACAACAACGCCACCACCAACCTCTCGGGCGGTAACGGCAACTTCAGCAACAACCAGGGATCGACGAGCGGCAACAACGGGACCGTCGGCGGTGCGAACGGCAACGGCAACACAGCCCAGACCGCCTATTCCGCCGGCAACAACATCAACGAGCAGTTGCGTCTAGGCACCTGGTTCCCAGGGATGCCACTTCCCGCACCCCCGCCGGATGCCGTCAACTCGGGTGACGTCGTAGCCCAGGGCACCAACGCGACAAACACATGGCTACCCGGCGTCTCGGTCAACGTACCGGCGCCCGTCGATGAACTGATCCTCCAGGGGAACACCGTCGTCGGGGGCACGAATGCCAGTGTCGCCGGTGCCAACACCTCGAGCACGGCGGGCAACACCAATCGTCCTCGTCCGCTCAGGAACATCGTGAGCCAGGTCAGGGGCGCGGTCGAACGCGCGGCAGACGGTGTCAACAACGCGCTCGGGATAGCCAAGCCCGCGACGAGCGGGAGCCAAACCACGAATCAGCCGGCGAGCAGTGATGCGCCGAGCAATGACAGCCCGAGTGGAGGGTGATGCGCTACTCGAAAAACCCGGGGTGGGAACGGGACTGCAGCAGACTTCGGTAGCCGATCACACCGATCTTATTCAACGCCAACACATCTGACATCTAGCGGGACAAGTCAATATAGAAAAAGGAGCTCAAGAAAATGGGTAAGCATCGTCAAGCACGCGTCGCGAAGCTGAATCGCGCACTGGCGATCGGCGCCGTGGCGGGGGCAACAGCAATCGGGTTCGGTGCCCTTTCGTCTGTGAATGCGCCTGAGGCACACGCCGACTGGTGGGCGCTGATTGCGGGACCGGGCAGCGGCAACGCCAGTGGCAACGAGGGCGTCGGTTACGGAAACGCCAACGGCAACCTGAACGACAACAACCTGTTCATCGGGGGCCAGAACGGCAACGGCAACACGACCCAGACGACGTGGGGTTCTGGCAACAACATGAACACCCAGACGAACCTGTTCAGCCCGGTCACCGGCGGCTCGGCCACCAACACCGGCAATGTGACAGCCACCGGCGGCGACAGCACCGCGACGTCGACGCACACGGTCACTGGCAACGGCAACTTGACGGGAAATGTGCTGGGCCAGAACACGTCCACGTCGACTTCCGGAAACCTCGGTGGCGCGTTGGCCAACGGGGGAAGCAACACGAATAGCAACAGCCAGACGCAGACCGCGAACCCCACTAACACCGCAAACGGAACTGCCGACAGCAGCACTAACGGTAGCTGCAACGCCGGGCTTGGCTGCGACAACGGAGGCGGAACCGCCACAGGCACCGGAGGAGACCAGTCCAATTCGAACCTCAACACGGCAGACAACACTCAAACAACGGGCAATACCGAAACGACCGCGACCAACCAGCAGATCTCAGGTGCCAATTCCAGTGCCAATAACAATTCGAACACACTCAACCAGACCGGTGGCAACTACACCGTGAGTGGGTCCGCCACCAGCGGCACCGGCGGTTCGGCCAACGGAAGCATCAGCAACTCGAACACGGTCGGCGGCAACATTTCCCACAACACGTCGAACACGAACACGTCGTCGGGCAACGGCAACAACAGCACAAACAGCACCGGCAGTGGCAGCGACAGCACCAACCACAACGGCGGTGGCAACACCAACAACTGACCAGCTCCAAATCCGGAAACCCATCAACAGAGGAGTTCAGACAAAATGGGTACTCATCGCAACTCGCACAGCGCGAAGTTGAATCGCACGATCGTCTTCAGTGTCGCCGCCGGCGCAACAGCCATCGGGTTGGGTGCGTTGTCCGCCATGACCGCGCCTATTGCACAAGCCGATTGGTTCGGCGGGGCGAGCGGGCTCGGCAGCGGCAACGTCAGCGGCAACGACCTTTTGGACGACAACGGCAACGGCAACGGCAACGACAACTACAATAACAACAACCAGTTCATGGGTGGCGTACACGGCAACGGCAACGTGAACCAAACCACGTGGGCCTCGGGCAACACCATCAACAACCAGTTGGGCGTGGGGTTCCTCAACCCAGTGGGCGGCGGCATCGCGATCAACGCGGGCGCGACGGCCTCAATCGGCGGCTTCAGCACGGCGATCTCCGCACCGGTGACCGCCCTCAACGGCACCAACATCGGCGGGACACTGGCGCTCAACGCGGCAACCTCGGCGTCCGCCAATCTCGGTGCGGCGGTGGGTCTGGGTCTGGGCGGCTCGAACGTCGGCCTCCAGGCGCCGGTGGCAGCGCCCATCAATGCGGGCGCCGCCGTAGCGCTGAGCGTGGATGTCATGGTCCAATGCGCAGCCCTCGGTGTCTGTCTCAACGGAGGTGGAAGTGCCAACGCCACTACTGGCGCCCAAACCAACACCGGCCCGCTGAACGTTGCTTCGCAGACCCAGAGCCAGGGGACCGTTACTGTGACCGCAACGAACTCACAGGTGTCGAGCTCAGCGGCGAACTCCAACGGCAACATCACGCAGACGAACCAGGTCGCAGGCAACACCACCGTCAGCGCCGGCGCGGCGAGCGGCACTGCGGGTAGCGCCAACACCAAGGTCAGCACGACGGCGACAGCCGGCGGCAACGTTGCGCAGAGCCCGTCGTCGAGCAACACGCAGTCGGGCAGCGGCAGGAACAGTGCCAACACCAGCGGCAACAACACCGACACCAACAACACCAACGGCGGCGGCAACACCACCAACCGCAACAACGGCGACTGACGGCCCTCGAAACCACAATCCAAAGGACAAAGGAGCTTAAGAAAATGGGTACTCATCGCAAGTCAGCGAAGCGCAATCGCACGGTCGCCGTCGGTGCTGTCGCTATCGGGTTCGGTGCGTTGGCCGCCATCACGGCGCCCGCCGCACAGGCCGATTGGTTCGGGTTGCTGAACGGCCCGCTCGGCGGGAATGGCAGCGGTAACGGCACGTTGTCCGGCAACGGCAACGACAACGGCAACGGCAACTACAACAGCAACATCCAGTATCTGGGCGGAGTGCACGGCAACGGCAACACCACCCAGTCGACCTGGGCCTCAGGGAACAGCATCAACAACCAGCTGACCCTGGGGGTTTTCAACCCGGTGATCGGCGGCATCTCGGCCAACCTGGGCGCGACAGCGGGCGTGGGCGGCTTCAGCACCGCGATCGCGCTGCCGGTCACCGTGGGCAACGGCAGCAATGTGGGATTGACGGCCGGCCTCAACCCGGCGACCTCGATCTCCGCCAACGTGGGTGCAGGGGCGGCGCTGGGTGTCGGCGGTTTCAATATCGGCGTCCAGACACCGATAGCGGCTCCAGTCAATATCGGCCTCGCTGGAGCGGTATCGGCAGCTATCTGCGGCCTTTGTGACGCGGTTATCGATGTCGACAATGGCGACGGCGATGCAACTGCTACAACGGGAACTCAAACCAACGGGACGCTCAATCAAGTGGGCCAGCAGCAAACAACGGGCGCGACTAACGTCGGTGCGGCCAATACCCAGACGTCGAGCTCGGCCGCGAACTCCATCGGCAACATCACGCAAACCAACCAACAATCCGGTAATACCACGGTGACAGCCGGTGCCACGAGCGGCACCGCGGGTTCAGCCAACGCTCGCACCACGACGAACGGCGTTGCTGGCCAGAACGTCGCTCAGAGCCCGTCGAGGACGAACGACTCGATGGACGCCGGCACCAACAGCACCAACCATGTCGGCAACGACGGCAGCAACAACAACAACAACGATGGCGGGAACACCACCAACGACAACTAACCGGTTAGAAGGACGGAACGGCGCTCACCCCCCACCGGGTGAGCGCCGTTTCTTATTGTGCTCTTCAATAGTTCGCTAGTCCATGGTCAGAACCATGCGGAACCGCGCGGCCCCGCTCATCATCTTGTCGTAGGCGGCCTGCGCCTCGGACAGCGGCATCGTCTCGATCATCGGCCGGACACCGGTGAGCGTCGAAAAGCGCAGGGTGTCCTCGGAGTCCTGAGATGTCCCGGAGGCGTGGCCCTGAACCGACGTCGACCCAGGAATGATGGCGACCGGTGGCACCTGGATCGCCTCTGGCGAAACACCGACGACGACGAGCTGTCCACGCGCCTTGAGGCCGCCGAGGGTAGGTGACATGGCGTTTGGTGCGGTGATCGTGGCGAGGACGACCGTTGCGCCGCCCAGTCTTTTCAGCTCCGCCGCGACGTCACACGCCTTGGAGTCGAGATAATGATGTGCGCCAAGCCCTTTCGCCAGGGGCTCCTTATCGGTACCCCGCGCGATAGCGACGACTTCCATGCCCATCTTGGCGGCGAACTGAATGCCGAGGTGCCCAAGGCCGCCGACCCCGAGGATGGCGACCAGATCGCCGGGCCGTGCGACGGATTCGCGCAGCGCGTTGAAGGTCGTGATGCCCGCGCACAGCAGTGGCCCCGCTTCGACGTCGGGCAGATCATCCGGGATCCTGGCGACGGCCTCGGCGGGCGCGATCATGTACTCCGCGTAGCCGCCGTCGTATGCGATCCCGGGCACCTGCCCGTTGTCGCACGAGATGAAATCACCTCTGCGGCAGGGCTCACAGGTGAAATCGCAGCCGCCGAACCAACCCACACCGACGCGATCTCCGGCGTTCCAAACGGTGACACCTTCACCGACGCGGTCGACAACGCCGGCCACTTCGTGACCGGGAGCCCGCGGGAACGAGTTGCCCATCGCGCCCATCACCGTCATCGAGTCGGAATGGCAGACGCCGCAGGCGTGCACCTTGACGCGGACTTGTCCAGGGCCCGGCTGGGGAATTTCGACGTCGACTATTTCGAATTTCTCATTCGCCGCAGGGACGCGGACGATCCTCATCGTTGGCACGCCGGGGACATTACTCGCTGGTGCGGGACGTGTGATCGTCGTCAACCACACCCCGGCGGGCAGAAGCGCGGCAGCCCGTGCACCGAGGATTACGTTGATCTCGCGGCCCTTCAGACAAGCGGTATTCGCGACGGTGCCGGCGACGACGAGAACGCTGTAGAGCGTATTGCGGAACAGCGACGTGTCGACCAACGGCCACGACGCGCTAACCTCGTACCCGCTGCCCGGATTCTTGATGCTTTTGTAACGCGTGAGACCTATGTGGCGATAAACAGCGCGTATATCGTCTTTGTGCAGGTCGGGTTGGGGGTTTTATGTTTCGTCGGATGAATGTTGCGGCGTGTGCGGTCGCTGTGGCTGGAAGTGCTCTGGTCGGATTCGCGTCCGGTACCGCAAACGCGGCGCCCGGATGTCCCGACGTGCACTGGATGGGTGCCGCCGGGTCAGGAGAGCGCACCCCATACGAGGTCGGCCAGAACGAAGGCATGGGCGCGATCGTCTACCAGTCGTACCAAGCTCTCTCTTCGCAGCTGGCGCAAGAGGGCCGCACCATTACGGCTGAGGCCGTCAACTATCCGGCCGAGGATGTGCCCGACGACGCCGGCGTCGGCGACTGGCTCGAATATATGGGCAGCGTGGACGCGGGAACGGCCGCGCTGGGCGCGCAATACGCAGACTTCACAGCCCGCTGCCCCGAGTCCAAGGTGGTGCTCGCCGGCTACTCGCAAGGGGCGATGGTCGTGCACCGGAACCTGGTGACCATCGGTGCCAATCCGAACATGGCCGCCGCGCTTCTGATCGCCGACGGGGACCGACACCCGGATGACACCACGGTGAACATCGGCACGGCTTCGACGGATCCGGAGAAGACCGGCGGCGCCGCGCAGGACTGGCCGATCCTCGCGCATGCCCCCGCGATTCTGCCCGCGAACATCGGCGTCCGGACGATCAGCGTCTGCGACGCAGGCGACGCGGTCTGTGACTACGATCCGGAAGTGGAAGAAGCATCGCCGGCGGCGGTCGCCATTCACACCAGCTACACCACCGCCGACAGCGACGGGCAGTTGTGGACCTTCATGGTCAAGCAACTGCTGGGGTCGTCGTCAGAGACGCCCGCCCCGCAGGCGCCAGAGGGTGCTACGAGCCTGTCCTAACTCGGCGTCAAGGACGTCTTTTGGCGTTAATCTGACACGCAAACCGCGTCAAGCGAGGAGCGTGGCAGATGGTGTGGCGTTACATCAAAGCTCAGTTGATGGTGCTGCTGTGCGGCGGTCTCGTTGGTCCGATCTTTCTGGCCGTGTATTTCGCCACCGGCCAGGATTCACTGCTGAAGTGGATGTTCTACGTCGGCCTGCTCGTGACGGCCGCCGACGTCCTGATCGCGTTGGCCATCGCCAACTTCGGTGCGAAGTCGGCGGCCAAGACGCAGGCGCTCGAACAGAGCGGCGTGCTCGCACTGGCGCAGATCACGGGTATGGGCGAGACGGGTACCCGCATCAATGATCAACCCGTGGTGAAGCTGCAACTTCATATAGAAGGACCCGGTTTCGCGCCGTTCAGCGCACAGGACCGCGTCATCGCCAGCGTCACGAGGTTGGGCAATCTGACCTCTCGCAAGCTGGTCACACTGGTCAACCCAGCGACCCAGGAATTTCAAATCGACTGGGAGCGTAGCGCATTGATCAACGGGCTGGTACCGGCGACCTTCACCGTCGCCGAGGACAACAGGACCTACGACCTCAGCGGTCAGACCGGCGCGCTGATGGAGATCCTGCAGATCCTCAAGGCAAACGGCATCGGCATGAACAACATGATCGATCTGCGGTCCAACCCGGTCGCGCGTCAACAGGTTCAATCCGTCGTCCGGCGTGCCGCAGCGCAGCAGGCACCCGCCGGACACGCCTCGGCCCAAGCCGCGGGCACGCCGCCGCAGCAGTATCCGTCGATGCCGACGGAGCCGTCGACCTCACAGCGGCTGCAGGAACTGGAGACCCTGCGCGCGACCGGAGCCATTTCCGAGGAGGAGTACACCGCCAAGCGGGCGCAGATTCTTTCCGATCTGTAATTCGCCGGTTACGTGTCTTCACGCCCGCCGAGGCCGCGCTCTTCGGGGTGATCGTCCTCCGGCGCGGTCCTGGGTGTGGTGTTCTTGGCAACAGGGCGATCGAGGTCTAGTGGCACACGGCCCGAGAGGAACTCAGGTGACGAATCCGTCCGCCGAGTACGGCGTTCACTCCGAGGTCGGCAAGCTGCGCAAGGTACTGGTGTGCTCGCCGGGCCTGGCGCATGAACGGCTCACTCCGACCAACTGCGACGACCTGCTGTTCGACGATGTCCTGTGGGTGCAGAAATCGCGCCGCGACCATTTCGACTTCATGGACAAGATGCGCGATCGGGGCGTGGAAGTCGTTGAGCTACACGACGTGCTGACCGAAACGATGGAGATCGACAACGCGAAGGCGTGGCTGCTGGATCGCAAGATCGTCGCCAACGAGGTCGGTCTAGGGTTGGTCGACGACACCCGAGGATTCCTGGACTCGTTGCAGCCGCGTCGCCTCGCCGAACTGTTGATCGGCGGCATGTCGACGCGTGACCTGCCTGCAGGCATTCAGTCCGGCTATCGGACCCTTGCTCGCGAAGACACCGGGGTCACCGAATACCTGATGCCCCCGTTGCCGAACACGCTCTACACCCGCGACACCACCTGCTGGATCTACGGCGGCCTCACTTTCAACCCGCTGTTCTGGCCGGCGCGACACGACGAAACGTTGTTGATGAAGGCCATCTATGAGTTCCACCCCGACTACGTCGGATCGACGGTGTGGTGGGGTGACCCTGAGAAGTCGTGGGGGCTAGCCACTTTGGAGGGTGGCGATGTATTGATACCCGGCAACGGGGTGGTGCTGATCGGCATGAGTGAACGATCCTCGCGTCAGGCCATCACCCAGGTTGCGGCGGAGCTGTTCGCGCGGGGCGCTGCGGAGAAGGTGATCGTCGCCGGTATGCCGAAGTTGCGGGCGGCGATGCATCTGGACACCGTGTTCACCTTCGCCGATCGTGATGTCGTCACGATCTATCCCGAGATCGTCGACAGCATCGCACCGTTCACGCTGGTGCCGGGTGACAACGGCATCGGCCTCGACGTCATAGACGAGACCAAGCCGTTCGTCGAGGTGGTTGCGGCTGCGATGGGACTCCCGCAGCTACGAGTGGTCGAAACCGGTGGCACGAAGTACGACTATGAGCGTCAGCAGTGGGACAGCGGCAACAACCTCGTCGCCATCGAGCCGGGCGTGGTGGTCGCCTATGACCGCAACACGCACACGAACTCGCTGCTACGCAAGTCCGGGATAGAAGTCATCACCATCGTCGGCGCCGAGCTCGGCCGCGGCAGGGGCGGCGGTCACTGCATGACCTGCCCGCTGATCCGCGACCCGGTCTAGAACACGTTCTATTTCTGCTGTTAACCTGATCCGCGAGCGTGGCGCAGTTGCAGGTCAGACGCGGCATGTCGGTGCGCAGACTCCCGCTGCACGCGGGGACCCAGCACGCTCGCGGGAGAAGGGCAGGCCAGATGGCTAGCGACAAACCGCTCGAAGGTCGAGTGGCGTTCATAACCGGGGCCGCACGCGGCCAGGGCCGGGCCCACGCGATCCGGTTGGCCGACGACGGCGCCGACATCCTCGCGATCGACGTCTGCCGCCCTGTCTCCGACACCATCACCTACCCTTTGGGCAGCTCGGAGGAACTGGCCGAGACGGTGCGGGCCGTGGAGGCCACCGGCCGCAAGGTGCTCGCCCGCGAGGTCGACATCCGCGACCTGGCTGCGCTGCAGAAGGTGGTGGCCGACGGCATCGAGCAGTTCGGCCGGTTGGACATCGTGGTGGCCAATGCGGGCGTGTTGAGCTGGGGTCGCATGCATGAGATGTCCGAAGAGCAGTGGGACACCGTCATCGACATCAACCTGAACGGCAGCTGGCGCACGATCCGCGCGGCCGCCCCGGCGATGATCGAAGCGGGCAACGGCGGCTCCATCGTCATCGTCAGCTCATCGGCCGGTCTGAAGGCGACGCCTGGGAACGGACACTATTCGGCCTCCAAGCACGGGCTCGTCGCGCTGACCAATGCGTTGGCGATCGAGTTGGGGGAGTTCGGTATTCGCGTCAACTCCATTCATCCGTACTCGATCGAGACGCCGATGGTGGAGAAGGAAGCGATGATGGAGCTCTTCGCCAAGTTCCCGCAGTACGTGCACAGTTTCTCGCCGATGCCCTACCGCCCGGTGAACCATCAGGGCAAGAGGGGCCTGCAGGAATTCATGATGCCCGAAGAGGTTTCCGACGTGGTCGCGTGGCTGGCGAGTGACGGGTCGGCGACGATCTCGGGTAGCCAGATCGCCGTCGACCGCGGCACCGCGAAGTACTGAGGCCGGCTAGCGAGCCTCCGCCAGCACCTCGGCGAAACGATCGATGGCCCAGTCGATCTCATCTGCGGTGATCACCAGAGGTGGCGCCAACCGAAGGGTCGAACCGTGGGTGTCCTTGACGAGCACACCGCGCTCGGCGAGCCTCATGCTGATCAGCTTCCCTGTGCCGAGCGACGGGTCGATGTCGACGCCCGCCCACAAGCCCATCCCGCGCACACCCAGAACACCGTTGCCGGTCAGCCCGCGCAGGCGGGAGTGCAACCGTTGTCCGAGTTCGGCTGAGCGGGCCTGGAATTCGCCGCGCCGCAGGATCTCCACGACCGTGGTGCCGATCGCCGCTGCCAGTGGGTTGCCGCCGAACGTCGAGCCGTGCTCGCCCGGGTGCAGCACCGAGAGGATGTCGCGATTCGCGACGACCGCGGACACCGGCACCACGCCACCGCCGAGCGCCTTGCCGAGCAGATACATGTCGGGCACGACGCCCCAGTGGTCACACGCGAACGTCCGTCCGGTGCGGGCGAGACCGGACTGGATCTCGTCGGCGATCATCAGCACATTGCGATCAGTGCATACGGCTCGCACCCGCGGAAGGTAGTCGTCGGGTGGAACGATGATGCCTGCCTCACCCTGTATGGGTTCGATGAGCACGGCGACGGTGTCGTCGTCGATCGCGGCGGCCAGGGCTCCGGCGTCGCCGAACGGCACCTTACGGAAGCCGGGCGTGTAGGGACCGAAGCCGCGGCGTGCGGTGTCGTCATCGGAGAAGCTGATGATCGTCGTCGTGCGGCCGTGGAAGTTGTTCTGCGCCACCACGATGTTGCTCTGGCCTGCCGGTACACCCTTGACGTCGGTGCCCCACTTGCGGGCCACTTTGATACCGCTTTCGACCGCCTCGGCGCCACTGTTCATCGGCAGCACCGTGTCCTTGCCGCAGAGCTCGGCGAGTGCCTGGCAGAACGGCCCGAGGCGGTCGGAGTGGAACGCGCGGCTGACGAGCGTCACGGTGTCGATTTGGGCATGGGCGGTGGCGACGATCTCCGGGTTGCGGTGCCCGAAGTTCACCGCCGAGTATGCGGCCAGGCAGTCCAGGTAACGCCGGCCTTCGATGTCGGTGATCCAGGCGCCCTCGGCGCTGGCCGCGACCACAGGCAACGGCGAGTAGTTGTGCGCCGCGTATCGGTCATCGACGGCTATCGCATCGGTCGTTCGCGTCACAGCGTCAAGGATGGTCACGAGTACACCTCCAGCGTGCAGCATTTGATGGAACCGCCGCCCTTCAACAGCTCCGACAGATCGACACCGATCGATATGAATCCGGCATCCGAGAGTTGCCCGGCGAAACCGGTGGCGGCAGCCGGGTGGACGACGTGCAAGCCGTCGGAGACGGCGTTGAGTCCGAGCACGAAGGCGTCGGCGGTGGCTACCTCGATGGCATCGGGAAAGAGTTCGAGCAACCGCCTGCGCGACTCGTTGCTGAAGGCCGGTGGGTAGTAGGCGATGGTGGTGTCGTCGAGCACCGCCAGGGCGGTGTCGAGGTGGTAGAAGCGTGGGTCGACGAGTTCAAGGCTGGCCAGGGGCATGCCGACCGCGGCGGCGACTTCGGCGTGCGCGCGGGAGTCGGTGCGAAAACCGTAACCCGCCAACACGATCGAGCCTGCGACGAGTAGATCGCCCTGGCCCTCGTTGACGTAACGAGTCTCGACGGGATCGAAGCCGTGCCGGATCATCCATTCGGCGTAGGCGGCGGCCTCGCCGGCGCGTTCGGGGTAGGCGAAGTTGGCCACGACGGCCTTGCCGTTGACGAGCAGGCCGCCGTTGGCGGCATAGACCATGTCGGGTAGTCCGGCGACGGGTTCGACCTCTTCGACGGTGTGGCCCATCTCTTTGTACGTCTGCCGCAGGTTCTCCCACTGGTTCATCACAAGATGGGTGTCCACCGGGGTCGAGGTGTCCATCCACGGGTTGATCGCGTACTCGACGGCGAAGAAGGTCGGCGGAGTCATGGCGTAGTGGCGGGTACGGGCGGATCGCTGCTCACGTGTCTGATCGGCGCTGACGCGCCTGCGTGTTGCGGCGATGTCGGATACCGGAGCCGTCTCGGCGGCGACATCAGAAATCGTCATGATCAGAACGATATTGGGTGCTGATTTTGCAATCAATCGTCGTCCATTGCGTATATACCAGCGATCTGTTGTGCAAAAATAGAACCTGTAGCTGTTTATTGCGTGGAGGTGAGTGTGGATCGGTTGGACGAGACCGACGAGCGGATTCTGGCCGAGCTGGCCCAGGATGCGAGGGCGACCTATGCCGATATCGGCCTGCGGGTGAACCTGTCCGCTCCTGCGGTCAAGCGTCGCGTCGACCGCATGCTCGACAGCGGCGTGATCCGCGGTTTCACCACGGTCATCGACCGAAACGCGTTGGGCTGGAACACCGAGGCCTACGTGCAAGTATTCCGGCACGGCACTGTCGCTCCTGACGAGCTACGGAAGGCGTGGGTGGACATCCCCGAAGTGGTCAGCGCCGCCACCGTCACGGGCACTGCCGACGCCATCCTGCATGTGCTGGCCCGTGATATGCGGCATCTGGAAGAAGCGCTGGAGCGGATCCGCTCGGCCGCCGACGTCGAACGCAGCGAAAGCATCGTGGTGCTGACGAACATCATCGACCGGGTGCGGAGCTGAGCCTTCAACTGCAGGGTGGCGCACATAAGCTCGAGGCCATCGTGTAGAAAACCCCACGTGGGCACATCCGCGGGCATCGTCATCGTCGGAGGCGGGCTGGCCGCCGCCAGGACCGCCGAACAATTGCGCCGGTCGGAGTACGGGGGTGCCGTCACGATCGTCAGCGATGAGGGCCATCTGCCTTACGACCGGCCGCCCCTGTCGAAGGAAGTGCTGCGCGCCGAGATGGACGACGTCACTCTCAAGCCCGCGGAGTTCTACGAGGAGAACGACATCACCGTGCGCCTCGGCAACGGCGTCCGCTCGGTGGACCCCGCCGCGCAGACGGTGACGCTGGCCGACGGCAGCGAGCTCGCCTACGACGAGCTGGTCATCGCGACCGGACTCGTGCCGAGGACCATCCCGTCCTTCCCGGATCTGGAAGGCATTCGGGTGCTGCGCTCACTCGACGAGAGCATCGCTCTTCGCGAACATGCGGGCTCGGCCAGCCGGGCAGTCGTTGTCGGCGCCGGATTCATCGGCTGCGAGGTTGCGGCGAGCCTGCGTGGTATGGGTGTGAATGTCGTTCTGGTGGAACCGCAGCCGACGCCGCTTGCGTCGGTCCTCGGCGAGCGGATCGGCGCCTTGGTCACCCGCCTGCACGAGGCCGAAGGCGTCGACGTGCGCTGCGGGGTCGGAGTGAACGAGGTGCGCGGCACCGACCGCGTGGAGAAGGTGGTGCTGTCGGACGGCACCGAGTTCGACGCTGACCTGGTCGTTGTCGGGATCGGTTCGAAGCCGGCCGTCGACTGGTTGGAGGGCAGCGGTATCGAGCTGGACAACGGCGTGGTCTGCGACGATGTCGGCCGCACCGCGACCCCTCACGTGTGGGCGATCGGCGACGTCGCATCGTGGCGACACCCAGTGGGTCATCAAGTGCGCGTTGAGCATTGGAGTAATGTCGCCGACCAGGCGCGCGTCCTGGTGCCTGCGATGCTGGGCAGGGCGATCCCGGCGACGGTCTCGGTGCCCTATTTCTGGAGCGACCAGTACGACGTCAAGATCCAATGCCTCGGGGAACCGCAGGCCGACGACACCGTGCACGTCGTCGAGGACGACGGTAGGAAGTTCCTGGCGTTCTACGAACGTGACGGCGTTGTCGCCGGGGTGGTCGGCGGCGGGATGCCCGGCAAGGTCATGAAGGTGCGGACCAAGATCGCAAACGGCGCCCCGATCGCCGACGTGCTCCCTTCCTAGCGGTTTCGGCGCGGTGATCGACGCTCAGAGTCGATCAGCGCGCCGAAATCGCAACTAGACCTCGCCTAGGTAGAAGCGGCTGCCCTGATCGTCGGTGCACAGCGCCGACTTGCCGTAGGCCTGCTGAGACGGCTCGTTGATGACGGTGCCCCCTGCCTCACGAACCCGGGCCACCGCGGCGTCGATGTCGTCGACGGTCCACATGGGCACGGTCACGTGTTGCGCGCTGCCGCCCGCGACACCGGCCATGGGGTGCGTCTGCTGCACCTGCCAGCCGTCGTCGATCCGGCCCGGCTCGAAGGTCCAGAACAGCACCCGGCTGTAGAACGCCTTGAACGCCGCCGAGTCGGGCACTTGGTAGGTGATGTACGAAAGCTCGCCTGCGCCAGACCCATTGAGCGCGGGACGCGGCTGTCCCGGGTTCGGCTGGAAGACACCGAACGAGGCACCTTGGGAATCGGTGGCACCGCTCAGCGTGCCGAAGTCGAATCGCTCCAGCTCGTCGACTGTCCCGCCGCCGTCGACGATCGCCTGCCGTGCGCCGCCGAGGTCGGTCACGGCATAGCAGCAGAACAGCGTCGGCGGGCCGTCCACCGAGTACAGCCCGATGCGTTCGGTGGTGTTGGTCACCTGGTGGGTTTCCGGGTCGTAATTCCAGCCGAGCACGTGGCCGTAGAAGGCGGCCGCGCGATCGGCGTCGGGCGTCCACACCGAGACGTAGCCGACGTCGCCGTGCTGAATTTGGATCGGCGCACCGGTGACGGGTCCGGTGAGCATCCAGCGATGCCCGAACGGGTCGATGATCGTCGCATTGCGTGAGCCGTAGTTCTCGTATGGTTCGCGCTGCACGACGGCATTGCGCTCCCGTGCCCGCTCGAGGGTCGCGTCGGTGTCGCTCACGTGCAGCATGAGGCTTACCGAACTTGCCTGCGGGTCGGGCGCTTTCAAGCCGAGCTCGGGATACTCATCGGCAAGGTAGAGCACGCCGTCGCCGATCTGCAGCTCGGCGTGGCCGACGCGGCCGTCATCCATCTCATACATCTCGCCGACCAGTGAAGCGCCGAACGTGTCGGTGTACCAGGCGATCGCTTCGCGCGCATCGGCGACGGACAGATAGGGCAGCGCGGCGGGCCGCGGGACCTCGTGTTCGGTTGTGGGTTGGTTGAGTTCTGCCAGGGCGGTGTCGGTGCCGCTCATATCGACTTCTCCTGTTCGATTCGGAAGGGAAAGCGCCGATTCCAGGCGAGCGCGCAGTCGTTGCGCGAACGCCCGGTCGGGCTGGACCGGAAGGTCGTCGCCGTGCAGCACGGTCAGCGGATCGTGGCTGTTGTACCTGCTGCTCCTCGCGTCCGCGTCGTTCACGACATCCCTCCTTCCGGTACCGGGTAGTGCGATCTGAAGGCACGGCGGGCCCGCACCAGAAGAGCTTCTGTCGCGTGCACGGTCCGGCCGATCAGCTCGGCGCATTCACCCACGCTGCAGTCGTCCATGTAGCGCAGGGCGAGCACAGTGCGGTGCTGGTCGGGCAGTTTGGCCATCACGGCCTCGGCGACTATCCGGTCCAGCTGGGTGTCCCACTCGTCGGCCGGCTCGACCGGTTCGGGGAGTTCGGCCACCGGAACGGTGAACCGATCTGACCGCCGCCGGTAGTGGTCGGCGAGCTTGTGGCGCGCCACGCCGATGAGCCAGGGCACCGTGATCGGCGGCGGATCGGCTTTCCGTGCGGCGTCCATCACCGCAAGGAAGGTCTCCGACGTCAGGTCTTCGGCCGCTCCGCGGTCACCGCAGCGTCGGACGAAATATCCGTACACCGTCGGCAGTGCCTCGTCGTACAGCGCCAGCAGCGCCCGCGGAGCGTCACCCGGCTCTGGTTCGGCGCTCACACCCTTATCGTCGCGTCGAACGGACATTCTCCGACGCCCCAATCGAAAAATTCTTCGACGGGTCTCAGCTCAGCGCGGCGAGACCCGCGCTCACCGTGTCGAAGGCGTCGTCAAGTGCCTGCCCGAGAGACACCGACTCGTCGGCCAGCCATTGTTCGTAGGCAGACAGCGCGACCCCGAGCACCGTCCACGCCACGGTCTGCGGCACGAGGTCGCCGGCTGCGACGCCCAGCCGTCTCGCCACGAACGCCGCGACCACGTCGCGCCAGCCGGCGTACATGGTCATCGAATACGCCTGCAGTTCGGCCGTCTGCAGGATGACCCGCATTCGTTGCCGGTGCCTGGCCGTCTCGGCAGCGTCAAAAGTGTTGAACGCCAACAACGCCGTTCGCAACGCATCGCCGATCGGCACACGGGGATCGAGCTCGGCGAGTTGAACACGCATGCGCTCGAGGTGTGCGTCGAAGTCGCCCCAGGGCAGTGCGCTCTTGGACGGGTAGTAGCGGAAGAGCGTGCGACGCGCGATGCCCGCCGCGTGCGCGACGTCATCGACGCTCACCTCGTCGAAGCCTCGCGCCACGAAGAGATCAATGGCGACATTGCTCAGGTGATCGGTGGTCGTGGAGCGACGCCGACCCACGCGATGCTCGGAGTTCGATCGCATGACCACCCTGCTCTTCCATTCTGGCACTCGATGCCATATTCTTGCGATCTCGATCACATTTGTCGAGACCCGGTTACAGAAAGGCGTGAAGCATGGAGCCGCAGCAGCAGGAGAACAACGAGGCCGAGCTCGTCACCGAGACGCTGGTCGAAGAGGTCTCGATCGACGGGATGTGCGGGGTCTACTGACCATGACGTTCGACCCGAACGCCAGTTGGCGGCTGCACCACCAGGTGGCGGTGCGGCCTGAGCCGTTCGGCGCGCTGCTGTATCACTTCGGCACGCGCAAGCTGTCGTTCCTGAAAAACCGGACCATCGTCGAGGTGATCAACTCGCTGGGCGATCACCCCGACGTCAGGTCTGCCTGTCGCGCGGCCGGCGTCGACGACGCGCAGCAGGGTCCGTATCTGCATGCCCTCGGTGTGCTGGCCGAGTCGAAGATGCTCGTAACGGGAGAGAACACATGACCTCAGTTCAGCCTGTGCCACGGCTGGTCGAGCAGTTCGAGCATGGCCTCGACGCGCCGATCTGCCTGACCTGGGAGCTGACCTACGCGTGCAATCTTGCGTGCGTGCACTGTCTGTCGTCGTCGGGTAAGCGTGATCCGCGGGAGCTGTCCACCCAGCAGTGCAAGGACATCATCGACGAACTCGAGCGCATGCAGGTGTTCTATGTGAACATCGGCGGCGGCGAGCCCACTGTGCGGCCGGACTTCTGGGAGCTCGTCGACTACGCCACCGCACATCGTGTCGGGGTGAAGTTCTCGACCAACGGCGTGCGCATCACCAGCGAGGTCGCGGCCAAGCTCGCCGCCAGCGACTACGTCGATGTGCAGATATCGCTCGACGGCGCCACCGCCGAGGTCAACGACGCCGTGCGCGGCGAAGGCTCGTTCGCGATGGCGATCCGAGCATTGGAGAATCTCGCCGACGCCGGTTTCAAGGACGCCAAGATCTCAGTGGTCGTGACGCGCCACAACGTCGATCAACTTGACGAATTCGCTGCTCTGGCAGCGCGTTACGGGGCAACTCTGCGCATCACGCGGCTCAGGCCTTCCGGCCGTGGTGCAGACGTCTGGGACGAATTGCATCCGACCCCGCAACAGCAGGTTCAGCTCTACGACTGGCTGGTCGAGCGTGGCGACCGTGTGCTCACCGGTGACTCCTTCTTCCACCTGTCCGGGCTTGGTGCGCCTGGCGCACTCGCCGGGCTCAACCTGTGCGGCGCCGGTCGCGTGGTCTGCCTCATCGACCCTGTCGGCGACGTATACGCCTGCCCGTTCGCCATCCACGACCGGTTCCTGGCTGGAAACATCCTGTCCGACGGCGGCTTTGACAGTGTCTGGAAGAACGCGCCGCTGTTCCGCGAGCTGCGGGAGCCGCAGTCGGCCGGCGCCTGCGGGAGCTGTGGACATTACGACAGCTGCCGCGGCGGTTGCATGGCCGCAAAGTTCTTCACCGGCCTTCCGCTCGACGGCCCCGACCCCGAATGCGTTGAGGGTTGGGGAGTTCCGGCACTCGAAAAAGAGCGGGTCAAGCCGAAGCCCAGTGGCGACCATTCCCGAGGAACCAAGCAGGGGCCGATTCCGCTGGTTCTGACGACCAAACCACGCCGGCTGAATGTCGCCGCCGGAGCGGCTCCGTCCCGCCTGTGTAACGAAAGTCCGGTCTGAGTCATGGCACGAGACAAGTGGTTCGAGACGGTGGCGTTCGCCCAGCAGCGGGCGAAGAAGAGGCTGCCGAAGTCCGTCTACAGTGCGCTACTCGCCGCCAGTGAGAAGGGCATCACAGTCGCCGACAATGTCGACGCGTTCGGCGAGCTGGGGTTCGCGCCGCATGTCGTCGGCGCCATCGAGAAGCGCGATCTGGCGACGACCGTTATGGGGCAGGAGATTTCGCTGCCTGTGCTGATCTCGCCGACGGGTGTGCAGGCAGTCCATCCGGACGGCGAGGTCGCCGTCGCCCGCGCTGCGGCCGCCAGGGGCACGGCGATGGGTCTGTCCTCGTTCGCCAGCAAACCGATCGAGGAGGTTGTCGCCGCCAACCCGAAGACGTTCTTCCAGGTGTACTGGCTCGGCGGCAGAGACGCGATCGCCGCCCGGGTGGAACGCGCCAGGGCGGCCGGTGCCGTCGGCTTGATCGCCACGACGGACTGGAGCTTCGCGCACGGCCGTGACTGGGGCAGCCCGAAGATTCCCGAACACATGAATCTGCGCACCACCGTGCGTATGCTTCCCGAGGGCCTCACCCGGCCCGGCTGGCTTCTGCAATGGGCCAAGACCATGCGCCCGCCGGATCTGCGGGTGCCGAACCAGGCATCGCTCGGCGAACCGGGGCCACCCTTCTTCGCCGCCTACGGCGAGTGGATGGCCACGCCCCCGCCGACCTGGGAGGACATCGCCTGGCTGCGTGAGCTGTGGGGCGGGCCGTTCATGCTCAAGGGCGTGATGCGCGTCGATGACGCGAAACGCGCAGTGGAGTCCGGTGTTTCGGCGATATCGGTGTCGAATCACGGCGGTAACAATCTGGACGGAACACCGGCGTCGATCCGGGCCCTTGGACCTATCGCGGACGCGGTTGGCGATCAGATCGAGGTGCTGCTCGACGGCGGCGTGCGTCGCGGCAGCGACGTGGTCAAGGCGCTGGCGCTCGGAGCGAAGGCGGTCATGATCGGGCGCGCGTATCTCTGGGGGCTGGCGGCCGAGGGTCAGGCAGGCGTCGAGAACGTGCTCGACGTCCTCCGCGGTGGTATCGACTCGGCGATGATGGGACTCGGCCGCGCTTCGGTGCACGACCTCGTTGAGGGCGACGTCGTCGTACCGCCGGGCTTCATCCGGGCGCTCGGGGTGCCGTCCGAACCTGGCGCCTGACGATCCAACTCCGCTACCAGCGATATTGCGTGTAAAACCCGCGTGGCAGGGGAGGCCGACCTGATTAGCGGGCAGCCCCCGCGGCAAATTAACGGAAAACAAAATCTACGCATGCGCCAACAACCTGCGCACAGCAGGTGAATTCGTCCTACCATCGGCTCGTGGCTTTCCCCAGCGAGCTAGGGAACTCAACGTCGAGGCAGCTGCACGGCACTTCACCCACGTTGATTATCCCGGTAGGTTCTACCGAACAGCATGGACCGCACCTGCCGCTGGACACTGATACCCGGATCGCCGCAGCAGTCGCACGCGAGGCAGCTGAACGCCTGGCGGGCGCCGATCATGATTCCGGATGGACGATTGCACCACCGATCAACTACGGCGCCAGCGGCGAACACGAGAGCTTTCCCGGCACGGTGTCCATCGGCACCTCGGCGTTGCGGCTGTTGCTGGTGGAGTTCGGCAGGTCGGCAGCCGGCTGGGCGGGGCGGCTGGTGTTCGTCAACGGGCACGGGGGAAACGTCGAGGCCATGACCGCTGCGACGGCATTGCTGAGGTACGAGGGACGCGACGTCGCGTGGTGCTCATGTGGCGTGCCGAACTCCGATGCCCACGCCGGACACACCGAAACATCTGTATTGCTACATATTTCGCCGGAGGCTGTGCGGCTCGATGAGCTGGTCACCGGGAATCGGGCACCGCTGGCCGAACTGCTGCCCGCGATGCGCAACGGGGGGATGGCTGCGGTGAGTGAGCTGGGCGTTCTAGGGGATCCCACGACGGCCACCGCGGCCGAAGGTGAACGCTTGTTCGCCGAGATGGTCGACGGGTGCGTCAGGCGGATAGCGCGCTGGAAGCCGGACCGTGACGGGATGCTCACGTGAGCCACCCGCGGCTGCCCGACGGGTTCGCCGTACAGGTCGATCGCCGAGTCAAGGTGCTCGGGGAGGGCTCGGCGCTGCTCGGGGGTTCCCCCACCCGGCTGCTGCGGCTGGCGCCCGCCGCGCAGACCATGCTCAACGGTGGTCGGCTCGAGGTGCACGACGCGCTGAGCGCGCAGGTCGCGCGTACGCTCCTCGACGCGACAGTTGCGCATCCCAGGCCCGCCAGCGGTCCCTCCCATCGCGACGTCACCGTCGTAATCCCAGTGCGCAACAACATATCCGGTGTACATCGGCTGGCGCCTACATTGCGCGGCATGCGGGTGGTGGTGGTCGACGACGGATCGGCGACGCCTATCCAGCACGCCGACTTCAACGGCATGCACTGTGACGTCCGCGTGTTGCGCCATCCCCGCAGCAGGGGCCCTGCGGCCGCGCGGAACACCGGCTTGGCCGTGTGCACCACCGACTTCGTCGCATTCCTCGACTCGGACGTAGTGCCGCGGCGCGGATGGCTCGAGGCGCTGCTCGGCCACTTCTGCGACCCGGCGGTGGCCTTGGTGGCACCGCGCATCGTCAACCTTGCGCAGCCGGACAACTTGGTGGCGCGGTACGAGGCGGTCCGCTCATCGCTGGACCTCGGCCAGCGCGAGGCTCCGGTGGTTCCCTACGGCACTGTCGCCTACGTGCCGAGTGCAGCGATCATCTGTAGGCGATCGGTTCTGACGCAGGTCGGCGGATTCGACGAGACGCTGAAATCCGGCGAGGACGTCGACCTGTGCTGGCGGTTCGTCGAGGCAGGCGCCCGGTTGCGCTACGAACCCATCGCCATGGTGGCTCACGAGCACCGTACGCAGTTGCGAGAGTGGTTCGCGCGCAGAGCTTTCTACGGC
This sequence comes from Mycobacterium sp. ITM-2016-00318, assembly GCF_002968285.2. Lineage (NCBI taxonomy): Bacteria > Bacillati > Actinomycetota > Actinomycetes > Mycobacteriales > Mycobacteriaceae > Mycobacterium > Mycobacterium sp. ITM-2016-00318. Next base: position 1,053,803 of record NZ_CP134400.1, read on the forward strand.
GAATCGGCCGCCCCACTGTCGGTTCGCCACCCCGGTAAGACCGCACCGCTGGTGATCTCCGGATGGACGTTGTTGGTGTGGATCCTGCTGACGATGGGGTCGCCGATCGGGTACCTGGCGTCCATGGTGGTCGCGACGATCACTGGGCGCAGGATCGCCAACTCGCTCGGCACCGTCGACACCGAACCCAAGGAAGTCGCGGTCGTCGCCGCCCATGGCCTCTGGTCGGGGGCCCTGCAGCTGGCCGCGGCGATCTGTCGGCACTATTGGCCCATCGCCCTGATCCTCGCGGTGTTGTCCCGCCGCTGTAGGAATGTGGTGCTGATCGCCGCGATCATCGACGGTGTCGCGGACTGGGTCAAGCGTCGCGGCAACGCCGACGACGACACGAAGCCGGTCGGCCTTGTCAGCTACCTGCTGCTGAAGCGACTCGACGACATCGCCTACGGAACCGGGCTGTGGACCGGCGTAGTGCGTGAACGTCATGTCGGCGCCCTCAAGCCGCAGATCCGGACCTGAAGCCGCGTTGCACAGCGACGTATTGATAGTCGGCGCCGGTAGTGCCGGATCGGTCTTAACAGAACGTCTTTCGCGTGATGTGGGCTGTCGGATCACGGTCGTGGAGGCCGGTCCGGCACCGTCTGATCCCAAAGTCAGCAGCCAGATCACCGATGCGGTTCGAATGCCGATCGGCGCAGCCAGCTCGGTGGTGCGGCACTATGCGTCGACGCTGACCGATCAGCCCGCTCGGACGGGCCACATCATGCGCGGTGCGGTCGTCGGCGGGTCTGGGGCCGTCAACGGTGGTTACTTCTGTCGGGCGCTTCCGGAGGACTTCGACAGGTGGGCTGTTGCCGGCTGGTCCTGGGCTGATGTGCTGCCGCACTTCCTGTCGATCGAGAATGATCTCGACTTCGTCGGGCCGCTGCACGGCTCTTCTGGTCCGATAATCGTGCGTCGAGTATCTGAATTCGACGGTTGCACCAGGGCCTTCGTAAATGCGGCTGCCGAACTGGGATATCCGTGGGTAGCCGATCTCAATGGTGTGGGTGCCGGCGATCCGCTTCCGGTGGGAATCGGTGCCGTACCGCTGAACATCAACGGAGGAATCAGGGTCGGTCCCGGCGGCGCGTTCCTGCAGCCTGCGCTCGCCCGCCCCAACGTAACGCTGATCGCCGATACCCGGGTCGTGCGTATCCGGTTCGAACAACAGCGCGCGGTCGGTGTGGAATGTACGGATTCGGACGGCGACAAGATGCTCTCGGCAGATCGAATTGTATTGTCTGCCGGTGCGATCGGGTCGGCACAGCTGCTGATGGTTTCCGGTGTGGGACCTGAGGACGCGCTCACCGCCGCGGGGATCCCTGTCGTTTCAAAGGCGCCGGTGGGGGAGCGCACGAGCGACCATCCCGAATGGGTGCTGCCGGTGGACTGGACGCCGAGCCACGATCTTCCCCCTGTCGAGGCGATACTGACCACGCCGAACGGGCTGGAGATTCGCCCCTACACCCGGGGCTTCGGAGCCATGGTGGGACGCCTGGGCGCCGAAGACCCGGCGGATCGCCCGCACATCGGTGTCGCGCTGATGCGGCCCAGGTCAAGGGGCAGGCTGCGAGTGGTGTCGGACGACCCGGCGGTGACCCCGGTCATCGAGCACCGATACGACAGCGATCCGCACGATGTCGCGATGCTGAGCGCGGGTGCTGAGTTGGCCCGTGAACTAGCCTCCAGCTCAACGAAAGTCGGCCAGGCAGCCTGGTCCACGTCGCAGCATCTGTGTGCGACCGCGCCGATGGGCCCCGACGAAGATGACACAGCGGTCGTCGACGAGCGGTGCCGGGTGCGCGGCGCCGACCGGTTATGGGTCGTTGACGGGTCGGTCCTGCCGACCGTCACCGGCCGCGGTCCCCACGCCACGATCGTGATGCTCGGGCATCGCGCCGCCGAGTTCATCGACGCCTGACGCGCGTCCCGCCAGCCGTCGCACGATCCGTAGCTGCTTGCCGTCGCGGCCCGGTGCCCATACCGCGATGAACGCGGCGGCGGCAAGCACCACACAGCTCAGCACGATCAGTGAGGTGTGCATCGCGCGAGTGAAGGCGTCGTTTGCCGCTTGTGCCAGCTGCGCCCCCTGTGGGCCCATCCGCTCGGCGACAGCCAGTGAGTGGGCCAGGGAGTCGAGCGCAGCTTCGCGGATCTGTGCGGGGAACGCGGCGAGTGCAGGCGCCAGCTGGTTGTGGAATTGTGCCGCCAGGACCGATCCTGCGATCGCAATACCCAGTGCGGCACCGACTTCCCGCGTGGTGTCGTTGACTGCGGACGCCACGCCCTGCTTCTCGTTCGGAACGGCGTGCATGATCGCAGTCGTCGTCGGTGCCGTACACAACCCGATCCCCACCGCCGTGATAAGCAGTGGCCAGGCGAGGCCCAGGTACGAGGAGTCAGCCGTCAGAGTGCACAGGCACAACAGGCCGACGGCGATAAAGGTGAGGCCGACGGACACCGTTGTTCGCAGGCCGATCTTGGGCAGGTAGAGGTGCATCGTCGCGCTCAACAAAAGGATCGGCAACGCAAGCGGGGAGAGCGCGAATGCGGTCTGCAGCGGGGTGTAGCCCATCACGAGCTGCATGTACTGCATCTGGACGAAGAAGAAGCCGAAGTTGGCGAGGAACAGGAACGTGATGCCCACCGAGCCGGTCGCGAAGTCGGGACGATTGAACAGCCGAACGTCCAGCAGCGGATGGCGCTGTCGTAGTTCAACGGCCACGAACGCGGCGGTGAGTGCGATGCCTGCAGCCATGCAGGCCACGACGAGCGGATGAGTCCAACCGCGAATTGGAGCTTCGACGACACCGAACACGAAAATTGCTACCGCGCCACCGATCAACGCAGCGCCGACCCAGTCCACGGACGTGGCCATTTCGTCGCGAGACGATGCGACGGTGCAGGTGAGGATGAACATCACGACGCTCGCCGCAGTGAACGCCCAGAAGATCGATTGCCACGAGAAGAACTGCAGAAGCACTCCGCTGCCGAGGAAGCCGATCACGGCCCCGGAACCGCAGACGCCTGCCCATATTCCGACGGCCTTATTGCGTTCGGATTTCGGATAGGCAGCAGTCAGCAGCGACAGGGTGGCAGGCATGATCAGCGCAGCGCCCGCTCCCGCGACTGAGCGGGCGATGATGATCTCGAGGGGGCTGTCGAAGACGATCGGAGCAAACGACGCCATTGCGAATATGCCCAAGCCGGCGAGCAGCGCGCCGCGCCGGCCGTATCGGTCGCCGAGAGCTCCTGCGGGTAGCAACAGGCATGCCAGAACCAGTGTGTAGCCGTCGACAATCCACGTAAGCTGCCCCTGAGTTGCACTGGTCTCCAACGCAATATCAGGAAGGGCGGCGTTCAGCGCGACCATCGAGGTGATGACCATCAGTACATCCATGCAGGCGACAGCCAGCAGCCACAGTCGCGCACGCGTCGACAGATCGGTGAGGCGTGCGTCGTCCTGTGCCGAGGACCGGACGGAGGTGTCGACCATAGTCGTCGCCCACTTTCGATCGATAACTTTTGAGACTAACAGTCTTGTAGGGAGACCGACAGTCTTCATACCCTCGCGGACGCGGGCCAAACCATGACCGGCGGGCGCGTCGACCCACGACCTGCGCGATCGCGGGCCCGGTTACTCGACGCAGCGACTGCGTTGCTCCGGTCTGGAGGCCCGAGCGCGGTGACCGTCGATGCGGTCACCCGTGCCGCCAACGTAGCGAGGGCAACGCTCTATCGCCATTTCCCTAGCGGAAATGACCTGGTGGCAGCGGCTTTTCACGCACTGATCCCGCCTGCGCCGACGCCACCCGCTGAAGGGTCCTTGCGGGACCGGTTGATCGCCCTGGTTCAAGCGCAAGCCGAGTTGATCGCTGAGGCGCCGGTCACCCTGACCGCGATGTCGTGGCTGACGCTCGGCGGCGACCTGGAGAGGTTGCCCGGTGCACCACACCGTAGTGCGCGCGACAGCCCGGAGGTGCAGACACTTCGAGAGCGCGTCGCCGAACAGTACGCCGCACCGTTCGAGGCGATACTAAGCAGCCCGCAGGCCGTCGCCGAACTGGGCGACGTGGATCGCACCAAAGCGGCGGCATTGTTGCTCGGCCCAATCGCTTTGGGCAAGCTGTCAACTTTGCCGGATTTCGACTATCGCGAGATCTCGGTGTCAGCAGTGGACGGTTTCCTGGCCACCCACCGTAAGAGCACAGGCCTCAGCGCAGCGAGTAGCGAATAGGCAGGTGCTTGAGCCCGCCGACGAACGTCGTCGCCGTCAGTTCGGGCTCGCCCGCCAGTTCGATGGACTCGAGCCGCGGCACCAATTCGGTGAACAGGCTGTTCATCTCCATCCGCGCGAGCGCGGCGCCGAGGCAGAAGTGCACGCCGTATCCGAACGCCACGTGCTTGTTGGGGTCGCGGCCTACGTCGAACCGGAACGGGTCGGCGAAGACGTCCTCGTCGCGGTTCCCCGAAACATAAGCAAGGTAGACGGATTCACCCTTGGCGATGGGTACCCCGCGGACCGTGGTGTCCTCGGCTGCGGTGCGCATGAACTCCTTGACCGGAGTGGCCCAGCGGATCATCTCCTCGACCGCGGTCGGCATCAGATCCATGTTGTCGCGCAACCGTGCCAGCTCACCGGGATTCTGGATGAGTGCGTGCAGACCGCCTGAGATCGCGTCCTTGGTGGTGTCGTGACCGGCGCTGGCGACGATCACGTAGTAGGAGAGCGTGTCCATATCCGACATCAGCTCGCCGTCGACGCGGCCGTTGGCAATGGCGGAGGCCAGGTCCTCGGTCGGCTTCTCCCGGCGCGAAGCGGTCAACGCTGCGAAGTAGTTGAAGAAGTCGGCGAGCACGGCGAGGAGATCTTCGGTGCTGTCGCCTCGGCGGTGCTCCTCGTCATCACCTCCGAACATCTCCTGCGTCAGCTTCATCATGCGCGGGAAGTCGTCTTCGGGCAGGCCGAGAAGTGAAAGGATCACGTAGAGAGGGAAGTTGACGGCGATTGCCTCGACGAAGTCACACTCCGGGCCGATGTCGCGCATGGTGTCGACGTAGCGCTTGGCGAGTTCGTCCACGCGCACCTTGAGGGCTCGCATCGCCTTGGGTCGGAACCAGTCCGCGCCGATGGCCCGAACCTTGCGGTGGTGCGGATCGTCCATGTGGATGAGCGTGCGGATGCCCATCCCGGCCTCTTGTTGTTGCTTGAGCACGTCGTCGGTCTCTGCGGTGGCCAGCAGCGGGCGCGGCTCCGAAAGGAACAAGTCGTTCGCCCGCTCGATGGCCATGATGTCCTCGTGCTTGGTGATCGCCCAGAACGGCCGGTACGGCGGATTGTCGACCCAGGCCACCGGATTGTTCGCCCGCAGCTCGGCGAGCGCGGCGTGCAACCGGTCGTCGTTGGCGTATGCCGTCGGGTCGGCCAGTACCTTGGCAGCCTCGTCCATCGTGCGCGGGCTCATGGATCTCCTGGAAAGTGGGTTACGTGAACTTGACGGGTGTCAAGTTCCCAGTCTAAGGGATCGTCACACCCCTGATCCAGGGTTTCGGCTGAAAGCCTGCGTAGTGTCAGTTTCGTGCAGCCAGGGACGGCTCGAAGCCTGCGAGTGGTCCTGCTCGTCGTGATGGCGACGGTGCTGGTGGTCGCGCTCGGACGGCTCGTCGGGGCGTCGCCGCGAGCAGCCGTTCCCGCGATCCTCGAGCCGCCGTCGCCGGTTGTCCCGACGCCGCCCGCGCCGCAGACGGATACCTCGCTGGTGAGAACGGCCGCGGGCACCGTCCGCGGTGTCGTCGAAGCCGATCACCGGTTCTTCGCCGGCATACCTTATGCCGCAGCGCCTGTCGGTCCGCTGCGCTTCCGGCCACCCGCGCCTGTGCGGGCCTGGACGGGAATCCGCGATGCCACCGAACCCGGTCCGCGGTGCATCCAGGATCCCGGCGCCGACCCGGAGTTCGGCAAGCAGAGCGACGAAGACTGCCTGAGTCTCAATATTTGGACCCCGGAGATGACCGGCACGCCGCGTCCCGTCATGATCTGGATCCACGGCGGTTCGTTCACCGGCGGCAGCGGCAAGATCTACGACGGCAGATGGCTGGTTTCGCGCGACGTCATCGTCGTCACCATCAACTACCGGCTGGGAACACTCGGGTTTCTGGCGGATCCGTCGCTCGGCCCGCCCGGTGATGTGGGGAACTACGGGCTCCAGGATCAACAAGCCGCGCTGCGCTGGGTCAAGGACAACATCGCCAACTTCGGCGGCGACCCCTTGAAGGTCACCGTCGCCGGTGAATCTGCGGGCGGCATGTCGGTGTGTGACCACCTCGTCGCACCGGCCTCGAAGGGATTGTTCGCCGCCGCCATCATTCAGAGTGCCCCGTGCGGTGCACAGGCGGATCTGGCGACGGCGGAACAGCGCAGTGTCGAGTACGCGGCGAAGGCGGGATGCGACGACAGAAAAACGGCGGGTGACTGCCTGCGGTCGCTGCCGGTGGACAAGTTGCGAAAACCCGTGATGTTCTTCGGCATCGGTGAAGACACGCTTCCCGGCCCGGTCACCCGAAGCGCGGTCCTGCCGAGCGATCCGGTCACCGCGATGGCGAAGAACGACGCGGCGCGCGTGCCAATTCTGATCGGCACGAACCGCGACGAATTCACTCTGTTCGTCGCGCTGCAGTATCTCCGACTGGGCAAGCCCTACACCGCCGAACAGTATCCGCAGCTGCTGCGAGACACGTTCGGCGACAACGCTGCTGCTGTCGGCGACCGGTATCCGCCCACCAACTACGGCGGCATGGTGGCGTCGGCGTACTCGGCGGCCGTCACTGACGGGGTGTTCTCGTGTGTCGCCGAGCGGATGAGCGACGACCTCGCCAGGGTCGGGCCGGTCTACGCCTACGAATTCAACGACCGCGACGCGCCGGCGCCGGAAGCGATGCGCACGTTGCCGTTTCCCGTCGGGGCGAGCCATTCACTGGAGCTCCGGTTCCTCTTCGAGGTCGGCGGCGCGGAGCCGATGGACCCCGCACAGCAGGCATTGTCCGATCAAATGCTGGATTACTGGAGCCGGTTCGTCACCGAAGGGGCGCCAGAGGCCGTCGGCCAACCGCGTTGGCCCGCGCTCGGCGCCGACACCGCGGCACAACAGTGGATGTCGCTGCAGCCCGACGGCAGCCGAACCGTCACCACCTTCGATGAGAGCCACCAGTGCCCGTTCTGGGCGAACCTGCCCAGATAATTCGACTCGCGCCGAGATCGACGTTTTGCAGCGATCTACTCGCACTATCCCGCCCGAACGTTGGTTTGGGCGTCAGTAGGCGGGCGTGACCCAGCAGGTGATGTCGGCATGCACGACCTCGGTGCCCGCCTTGTCGGTCACGCTGACCGGAACAGTCAGCTCGAGGCCCTCGGTGATCGCCGAGAAGTCCGGCGGCTCGATACGGGCGGTCGCCCGCAGCGACGACGTCGCTTTCTCCAGGTACTGCACCGTCATCGCCTTGGGAATCCAGCGGTGGCTGGTCGGCACCGTGGCCTCCATCAACATGCCCATCGCGATCTCCGCGGCGTTGCACGAGGCGATCGCGTGCACGGTGCGCAGATGGTTGTAGACGAAGAACCACTTGGGCACCGTTACCTCGGCCAGTCCCGGCTCCATCCGGACCACGTGCGGGACGATCGAGGCAAAGTAAGGCACCCGCACCATCGCCGCGGTCGAGAACAGCCGGGTGCCGCCGGGACGGCCTGCGAGGCGTTTCCACATCTGATAGGTGGTGGTCTGAGCGGCCATGGCGACCTACCTTACTCTCGAGTAAGAAAGCTCAGCGGCTACCGTGTGAACAGGGTCGCCTGCCTGCGCGGCAGTCCCAGGGCCAGGGATTTGGAGCAGCCCGCGCGATAAGGCATACTGGTCGGGTTGCTCTGAGCCGGGTTCGCGCCTGGCCGGGCACACAACCGGCGCCCAAACGGGCGCATCCGGTGCCAACTTCGACAATGGCGGATTTCCGTCGAGGCGGAGTATGCGTGCGGGCGACACACCCGACCGCGGGGGCCGGTGTACATAGACAGGTAAACAGCGGCGGCAGTACCAGCGCTGACAAAGCGCGGCCGAAGTACGAAGCAGGAGCGAGGTAGGAGAAGCGTGGCGGGACAAAAGATCCGCATCAGGCTCAAGGCCTACGACCACGAGGCGATTGACGCCTCTGCGCGCAAGATCGTTGAGACGGTCACCCGTACCGGCGCCAGCGTCGTTGGTCCAGTGCCGCTGCCGACCGAGAAGAACGTGTATTGCGTCATCCGGTCCCCGCACAAGTACAAGGACTCGCGGGAGCACTTCGAGATGCGTACGCACAAGCGGCTGATCGACATCCTCGACCCGACGCCGAAGACCGTTGACGCTCTCATGCGCATCGATCTGCCGGCGAGCGTCGACGTCAACATCCAGTAGGAGACCCGAAACAAATGGCTAGAAAAGGCATTTTGGGCACCAAGATGGGTATGACGCAGGTGTTCGACGAGAACAACAAAGTCGTGCCGGTCACGGTCGTCAAGGCAGGCCCGAACGTCGTGACGCGCATCCGCACCCCGGAGCGCGACGGCTACAGCGCAGTTCAGTTGGCGTACGGCGAAATCAGCCCGCGCAAGGTGAACAAGCCCGTCACCGGGCAGTACAAGGCTTCGAACGTCAACCCGCGCAGGCACCTCGCCGAGCTGCGGCTCGACGATGAGACCGCTGCCGCCGAATTCGAGGTCGGCCAGGAGCTGACAGCCGAGATCTTCGCCGACGGAACCTATGTCGACGTGACGGGCACCTCCAAGGGCAAGGGCTTCGCGGGCACCATGAAGCGCCACGGCTTCAAGGGTCAGGGCGCCAGCCACGGTGCGCAGGCCGTGCACCGTCGCCCCGGCTCGATCGGTGGCTGTGCCACCCCGGGCCGCGTGTTCAAAGGCACCCGGATGTCGGGCCGGATGGGCAACGACCGCATCACCACGCAGAACCTGTTGGTGCACAAGGTCGATGCCGAAAACGGCGTGTTGCTGATCAAGGGCGCCATTCCCGGCCGCACCGGTGGCCTGGTGATGGTTCGGAGCGCGATCAAGCGAGGCGAGAAATAATGGCTACCAAATCTGTCAAGATCGACGTCCACACCCCGGCAGGCACGAAGGACGGATCCGTCGAGCTGCCCGCCGAGCTGTTCGACGTCGAGCCGAACATCGCGCTGATGCATCAGGTGGTTACGGCGCAACTCGCGGCGGCCCGCCAGGGCACCCACTCCACCAAGACCCGTGGCGACGTCCGCGGCGGTGGCCGGAAACCCTACCGGCAGAAGGGCACGGGTCGCGCCCGCCAGGGTTCGACGCGTGCGCCTCAGTTCACCGGCGGTGGCACGGTGCACGGCCCGAAGCCGCGCGACTACAGCGAGCGCACACCCAAGAAGATGATCCGTGCCGCGCTGCTCGGTGCGTTGTCCGACCGGGCCCGCAACGGCCGCATCCACGCGGTGACCGAACTGGTCGAGGGCCAGGCGCCGTCGACGAAGAGCGCCAAGGCGTTCCTGGCCACTCTGGTCGAGGGCAAGCAGGTGCTGATCGTCATCGGCCGCAGCGACGAAACCAGTGTCCTGAGCGTGCGCAATCTGCCGGGCGTTCATGTGCTTTCGCCGGATCAGCTCAACACCTATGACGTGCTGCATGCCGACGACGTGGTGTTCAGCGTCGAGGCGCTGGATTCCTACATCAGTGCGAGCACCAAGCAGGACAAGACCGAGGAGGTATCGGCCTGATGGCGACCGTCACCGATCCGCGCGACATCATCCTGTCGCCGGTCATCTCCGAGAAGTCCTACGGGCTGATCGAGGACAACGTCTACACGTTCATCGTTCATCCTGACTCGAACAAGACGCAGATCAAGATCGCGATCGAGAAGATCTTCAAGGTCAAGGTCTCGTCGGTGAACACCGCCAACCGCCAGGGCAAGCGTAAGCGCACCCGTGCCGGCTATGGCACGCGCAAGAGCACCAAGCGCGCCATCGTCACGCTCGCCGAGGGCAGCAAGCCCATCGATCTGTTCGGAGCGCCGGCCTAGCCGGCAGGGAGATTTAGAAGATGGCTATTCGCAAGTACAAGCCGACGACCCCCGGTCGCCGCGGTGCGAGCGTCTCCGATTTCGCCGAGATCACTCGCTCGACTCCGGAGAAGTCGCTCGTCAAGCCGCTGCACGGCAAAGGCGGGCGTAACGCGCACGGTCGAATCACCACCCGGCACAAGGGCGGTGGCCACAAGCGTGCGTATCGCGTGATCGACTTCCGTCGCCACGACAAGGACGGCGTCAACGCGAAGGTCGCTCACATCGAGTACGACCCGAACCGCACCGCCAACATCGCGCTGCTGCACTACCTCGATGGCGAGAAGCGCTACATCATCGCCCCCTCGGGCCTGAAGCAGGGACACATCGTCGAGTCCGGCGCCAACGCCGACATCAAGCCCGGAAACAACCTGCCGCTGCGCAACATCCCGGCCGGTACCGTCATCCACGCCGTCGAAATGCGGCCTGGCGGCGGCGCCAAGCTGGCCCGGTCCGCGGGCGCGGGCATCCAGCTGCTTGGTAAGGAAGGCACGTACGCCTCCCTGCGTATGCCCAGCGGTGAGATCCGTCGCGTCGACGTGCGCTGCCGCGCCACCGTCGGCGAGGTCGGCAACGCCGAGCAGGCGAACATCAACTGGGGTAAGGCCGGCCGTATGCGGTGGAAGGGCAAGCGCCCGACCGTCCGCGGTGTCGTGATGAACCCGGTCGACCACCCGCACGGCGGCGGTGAGGGCAAGACCTCCGGCGGCCGTCACCCGGTCAGCCCGTGGGGTAAGCCCGAGGGCCGTACCCGTAAGTCGCACAAGCCAAGCGACAAGCTCATCGTCAGACGCCGGCGTACCGGCAAGAAGCATCACCGGTAGAAGTAGCCAGGAGAAAGAACGATGCCACGCAGCCTGAAAAAAGGTCCGTTCGTCGACGACCATCTCCTCAAGAAGGTCGACGTCCAGAACGAGAAGAACAGCAAGCAGGTCATCAAGACCTGGTCTCGCCGGTCGACCATCATCCCCGACTTCATCGGGCACACCTTTGCGGTGCACGACGGCCGCAAGCACGTCCCGGTGTTCGTCACCGAGGCGATGGTCGGACACAAGCTCGGCGAGTTCGCACCCACCCGCACGTTCAAGGGTCACATCAAAGATGACCGGAAGGCCAAACGGCGATGACCTCTGTTGAGACCGAATACCCGACCGCGACGGCGAAGGCTCGCTTCGTCCGCGTCTCGGCGACCAAGGCGCGCCGGGTCATCGACCTGGTACGCGGCAAGTCGGTGTCCGAAGCGCTGGACATCCTGCGCTGGGCACCGCAGGCCGCCAGTGAGCCGGTCGCCAAGGTGATCGCGAGCGCGGCCGCCAACGCGCAGAACAACGAGGGACTCGATCCCTCCACGCTGGTTGTCGCCACCGTCTATGCCGATGAGGGTCCGACTGCCAAGCGCATCCGGCCGCGCGCGCAGGGACGTGCATTCCGAATCCGTAAGCGCACCAGTCACATCACGGTGATCGTGGAGAGCAGGGCGAGCCGGGAGGAGCGCGGTGGACGCGCCTCGGCCAGCAGCTCGCGCGCGCGTCGCGCGCAGGGCAGCAAGGCCGCCGCCGCGAAGAAGGCACCGGCCACCAAGGCGACCGCGGAGACGGCGACTGCCGAGAAGGCTCCTGCGAAGAAGGCTCCTGCCAAGTCACCCGAGGCGGCAGCGAAAAAGGCTTCCGGAGCCGCGAAGTCGGCGACATCGGGCAAAGCCAAGAAGTCCGCTGGATCCAAGGCTTCTGACGAAGCGAAGGAGGGCTCAGAGTAGTGGGCCAGAAGATCAATCCCCACGGCTTCCGGCTCGGTATCACCACCGACTGGAAGTCCCGGTGGTACGCCGACAAGCAGTACAAGGACTATGTCAAGGAAGACGTCGCGATCCGTCGACTGCTGGCCACCGGTCTGGAGCGGGCAGGCATCGCCGATGTGGAGATCGAACGCACCCGTGACCGGGTCCGCGTCGACATTCACACCGCCCGGCCGGGCATCGTCATCGGCCGCCGTGGCACCGAGGCCGACCGCATCCGCGCCGATCTGGAGAAGCTGACCGGCAAGCAGGTTCAGCTGAACATCCTCGAGGTGAAGAACCCTGAGTCGCAGGCGCAACTGGTGGCCCAGGGCGTGGCCGAGCAGCTGAGCAACCGCGTGGCGTTCCGTCGTGCGATGCGCAAGGCCATTCAGTCCGCGATGCGCCAACCCAACGTCAAGGGCATCCGCGTGCAGTGCTCGGGTCGCCTCGGCGGCGCAGAGATGAGCCGCTCGGAGTTCTACCGCGAGGGCCGCGTCCCGCTGCATACGCTGCGTGCCGATATCGACTACGGCCTGTACGAGGCGAAGACGACCTTCGGCCGCATCGGCGTAAAAGTCTGGATCTACAAGGGCGACATCGTCGGTGGCAAGCGGGAGCTGTCCGCCGCCGCCCCGGCAGGTGCCGATCGTCCGCGCCGCGAGCGTCCCTCGGGCACTCGCCCGCGTCGCAGTGGCGCATCGGGCACGACCGCGACGAGCACCGAGGCGGGTCGTGCCGCCTCCGGCGGCGACGCCGGTCCGGCGCAGTCGGGTACCGAACAGGCACCCGCTGTCGCGGAGGCGGCGGCAGGCACCGAGGCGGCCGCGGGCGCGGCAGCCGAGGCTCCGCCCTCGCAGACCACCGACACGACGGAGAGCTGAGTCATGTTGATTCCCCGTAAAGTCAAGCACCGCAAGCAACATCACCCGAGGCAGCGTGGCGTAGCCAGCGGTGGTACGTCGGTGAGCTTCGGTGACTACGGCATCCAGGCACTGGAGCACGCATACATCACCAACCGGCAGATCGAGTCCGCTCGTATCGCCATCAACCGGCACATCAAGCGTGGCGGCAAGGTGTGGATCAACATCTTCCCCGACCGCCCGCTGACCAAGAAGCCGGCCGAGACCCGTATGGGTTCTGGTAAGGGCTCGCCGGAATGGTGGGTGGCCAACGTCAAGCCCGGCCGCGTGCTGTTCGAGCTTAGCTATCCCGATGAGAAGACCGCTCGGGACGCACTCACCCGCGCGATTCACAAGCTGCCGATCAAGGCACGCATCGTTACCCGAGAGGAGCACTTCTGATGGCAGTGGGAGTGACGCCGGGCGAACTGCGCGAGCTGACCGACGACGAGTTGGCCGGCAAGCTGCGCGAGTCCAAGGAAGAGTTGTTCAACCTGCGCTTCCAGATGGCCACCGGCCAGCTGGCCAACAACCGCCGGCTGCGCATTGTGCGCCAGGAGATTGCGCGCGTGTACACCGTCCTGCGCGAACGTGAATTGGGTCTGGCTTCCGGGCCCGTTGGTGAGGAATCGTAATGGCAGACAAGGCAACCAAGACAGGCGAGGCGGGCTCGAAGCACACGCCGCGCACTGAGAAACCGCGCGGCCGCCGCAAGACCCGCATCGGCTACGTCGTCAGCGACAAGATGCAGAAGACGATCGTGGTCGAGATCGAGGACCGCAACCGCCATCCGCTCTACGGCAAGATCATCCGCACCACCACCAAGGTGAAGGCGCACGATGAGAACGGCATCGCAGGCATCGGCGACCGAGTTTCGCTGATGGAAACCCGCCCGCTGTCAGCCACGAAGCGCTGGCGGCTGGTCGAGATCCTCGAGAAGGCCAAGTAGCCCGAGCACAGGAGCCCCGGCTGCCGTCATCGGCGTCGGGGCCTCTTCTTTGCAACGGCCTCGCTACGCCATCGCACCCGCTATTCCGGGACGACGCTTCGCGAGAGCCTGCAGGAGTGATGAGTCTCGTTGCAGCACAGCGCCTTTGTGGCCGCGCAGGTGGCACGCCGAACCGGGTGCACGTGCTCTCGCGCCGCGCACCCGGGTCGACTGTCGTGCGGTGAGCTCAGGCCGCGTCGTTACCTGCGTCGCCGGTACCGGCGCTACCGGCGTCACCGGAGTCGTCGCTACCTGCGTCGCCGGAGTCGGCGCTGCCCGCGTCGCTCGAGTCGGTGCCAGTCGAGCTGTCACCGGTCGAGTCCGTTGTGCTGCCGTCGGTGGCTGCGCTGTCCTCGCCGGACGTCGCGGTGTCATCGGTGGCCGTCTCATTTGTGACCGTCGCGGTCTCGACCTCGTCGGTCTCCTCCGTCACAGTCGCCTCTTCTGTCGGCGCGGAAACTTCCTCGACGACTTCCTCCGCCACCGGAGTGGCTTCCTCCGGCGCTGCCTCGGGCACCGCCGCAGCCTCCTCGGCCACGCTCTCCTCGGCCGGTGCGGCCGAATCGACTGAGAGATCGAAGGTTTGCGCCGCAGCCCCATTCTCCAGGTCGGTGGCTCCGAAGGTCGTTGCTCCTGCCACAGCCGGCGCCGCCAGCGGAATGATGCCGCCCAACAGACCGCCCAACACCAGTGGCAACCCGCCCAACAGACCGGCCAACCCTAGGCCCAACCCAGTGAGAAGTGCTCCGAGCCCAAAAGTCACCGGGAACAAAAGGGGCGTCAAGCTAACAACCACTACCGCCAGGCCGGCGAAAACTGTCTGAAGCACGGGCACGACACCCTGTGCCAGCACCTGGGTCAGGCCGTCGAAGACTTCGCTCAGCACGGGCACCAGAGCGGCGAGCACTGGCGGCACACCAAATCTCAGCAGGTCGGTCAGGCCGTCGAGCAGTGAGTCGACCACCAGCGCCAAGCCCCCGAACAGGCCACCATTCACGAGGAGTAGATCGTTGAGCAGCTCGAAGACCTGTCCAGGATCCAGCCCAGCAAGCAGCGGGCCCAGCACAGCGAGGAGGTCCTCGTGGAACGACGCCAATTCGATGGGAGCGCTAGAGACAATCGAACTGGGAATTGAGATATCCGGCGGTGCGGTGACCGGAATGATCGGAGCGACAGCGATGGCGCTGGCACCGACTAGAGCTATGCCCATCGTCGTATATGGGCGGATTGTGGCTGCGTGCATGGTGCTCCCCCTCACAGGGTTCGTTTATCAGATCTGGGAGACTTACCCCACTCTTGGGAAACTAATCGGTATTCCTCAGGAAATTTTAAGTCGCGT
Source organism: Mycobacterium sp. ITM-2016-00318 (assembly GCF_002968285.2). Classification (NCBI taxonomy): domain Bacteria; kingdom Bacillati; phylum Actinomycetota; class Actinomycetes; order Mycobacteriales; family Mycobacteriaceae; genus Mycobacterium; species Mycobacterium sp. ITM-2016-00318. The sequence continues at coordinate 1,068,969 of NZ_CP134400.1, forward strand.
CAATTAGATTCAACTGATCTATCCTCGCTGCTTTGACGGGCGAAGTAGCTGATCTAGATCGCTTCGTAGACAAGGCATCTCGGAATCGGCTTCTTTTTCAAGGTCATTTACACGTGAACAGCGCCTCGCATAATGCGCGCGTAAATGCAGTGCCTCGTGAACGCTTGGCTGCCCAGGCTTCGGTGGCCTTTCTTTGCCGCGGGGGGCCCCGTCCGGTGGCGACGATTCACAGATTCACTCAGGATCCGTTGACACCACGGCGAGCCAAACGCCGAATAACCGGTCACTCCAGGACATAGGGCGGGAGCTGTGCCGGCGGCCGCTCGAAAGCCCGATGAAGTGCCGCTTTGACGGAGGCGCTCGAGAGCAGTCAAGCCAACGTCCCTGAGTACCATCGAAATCATTAGGGGCGCGCCTGGAATGCTATGCGGTCGTAGCGATTTCGTTCGGTGCCGTCCTGGAGGCCAAGGAGGGCGCGTCGGTTGCCGTCAGCATCCCTGCGAGGTGGCGTACTAGCAGTCGTCGTGCTTGTGCTCGCGCCAGCTCCGCTCGAACGGCAGCCGCCACGCGTTGGGCGCGACCAGTTGGTGGATGGCGTTGGGGCCCCAGGTGCCCTGCGGGTAGGGCTTGGCCGGAGGCGGGTCGGACAGCAGGTACTCCGAACGCTCCCACAGCGACTCGATGCCCTCCGCCGTGGTGAACAGTGTGTGGTCGCCCCGCATCGCGTCGAGAATCAGGCGCTCGTATGCCTCGAGCACCTCGGTCGACGAGTCGATCTCCTGCGTCGAGAACTGCATCGACAACTTGTCGAGCTTCATGCCGGGGCCGGGCCGCTTACCGTAGAAGGACAGCGACACTTTGGAGTTGTCGGCCAGGTCGAAGGTCAGATGGTCGGGGCCTTGAGCGCCGACACCGGATCCGGCGGGGAACATGGATCGCGGCGCCTCCTTGAACGCGATCGAGATGATCCGCATACCCTCGGCCATCCGCTTGCCGGTGCGCAGATAGATCGGCACACCCGCCCACCGCCAGTTGTCGATGCCGACCTTCAACGCGATGAAGGTCTCGCTATCGGAATCTCTTGCCACACCCTCTAACTCGCGGTACCCGGTGAACTGTCCGCGTACCACGTCAGAACACTTCACCGGCAGCATGGAGCGGAACACCTTGTTCTTCTCCTCGCTGATCGCACGGGGCTCCAGGGCGGTCGGCGGCTCCATCACCACGAATGCCATCACTTGAAATAGGTGAGTGACCACCATGTCCTTGTAGGCACCGGTGCTCTCGTAGAAGTTGGCCCGCTCGTCCAACCCCAGCGTCTCCGGGATGTCGATCTGGATGTGGTCGATGAAGTTGCGATTCCAAATCGGCTCGAACAGGCCGTTGGCGAACCGGAAGGCCAGGATGTTCTGCGCGGCCTCCTTGCCGAGGAAGTGGTCGATGCGGAAGATCTGGTTCTCGTCGAAGGTCTCGTGGACGAAGTCGTTGAGTTCAACCGCGCTGGCCAGATCGGTGCCGAACGGCTTCTCCATGACCACCCGCGACCGTTCGACCAGCTTTGCGTCGCGCAGCATGGTGATCACCGCGCGCGCCGCCTTCGGCGGTACGGACAAATAGTGCAGGCGATGCACGTCGGGCCCGAGCCTCTCCTCGGCCTCCTCGACCGCGGCAGCCAATGCCTCGGGACCTGCGCTCTGTGCGACGTAGGTGACGGTCTCGGCGAACCGCTCCCACTCTTCCTTGGTGAGCTTGTGCGTTCCGAAGTCGTCGATCGCCGCCTTGGCCACCTCGAGGAACTCGTCGCGCGAGATATCCTCGAGCGAGGTGGCGACGATTTCGATGTGCGGCGCCAGATCGGATTGGTCCAAGTAGGCGAGGCCGGGGATCAACTTGCGTCTGGCGAGGTCACCCGTCGCACCGAACAACACGACGACGTGCGGGTGCACCGAGAACTCGTCATGCCGATGCGGGCGTGCGCCCAGGGCCGGGTAGGAAATGGTCTGCGCTTTACTTGTCGCCACGTTCGGCATATTTCCACCGCGGCGTTCTCCCTGCAGGACTACGTGGTCATTGGCCCCGCCGCCGGCAGAAAACACTGTTCAGAAGCGGTCCGAGCCGAGATAGCGCCGTCGCCAATTTCTCAGCAAACGAAGACTCACGCGGTGTAACGTCCGGGCGGTTGGGGACCACGCGGGACGTACCTACTCGGACGAGCCGGGCCATGGCAACCGAATTCAACGGAAAAATCGAGCTGGATGTCCGCGACTCCGAGCCCGACTGGGGACCGTACGCCGCCCCGACCGCGCCGAAGGACGCACCCAACGTCCTCTATCTCGTCTGGGACGACACGGGCATCGCCACGTGGGACTGCTTCGGCGGCCTTGTCGAGATGCCGACGATGAGCCGCATCGCCGAGCGCGGTGTGCGGCTGTCCCAGTTCCACACCACCGCGCTGTGCTCGCCGACTCGCGCCTCGCTGCTGACCGGGCGCAACGCCACCACCGTCGGCATGGCCACGATCGAGGAGTTCACCGATGGCTTCCCGAACTGCAACGGTCGCATCCCGGCGGAAACCGCGCTGCTGTCGGAGGTGCTGAACGAGCGGGGTTGGAACACCTACTGCATCGGCAAGTGGCATCTGACCCCGCTGGAGGAGTCGAATCTCGCTGCCACCCGGCGTCATTGGCCTCTGTCGCGGGGTTTCGAACGATTCTACGGTTTCATGGGCGGCGAGACCGACCAGTGGTATCCCGACCTGGTCTACGACAACCACCAAGTGTCGCCGCCTGCGACACCGGAGGAGGGCTATCACCTCTCGAAGGACCTGGCGGACAAGACGATCGAGTTCATCCGCGACGCGAAGGTCATCGCGCCCGACAAACCCTGGTTTTCCTACCTGTGCCCCGGCGCCGGGCACGCGCCGCACCATGTCTTCGACGAGTGGGTGGCCAGATACGCCGGCACGTTCGACATGGGCTACGAGCGCTACCGCGAAATCGTGCTGGAGAACCAGAAGAAGCTCGGCATCGTGCCGCAGGGCACGGAGTTGTCGCCGATCAACCCGTATCTCGATGTCAAGGGTCCCAACGGAGAACCGTGGCCGCCGCAGGACACCGTGCGGCCGTGGGATTCGCTGAACGACGAAGAGAAGCGTCTGTTCAGCCGAATGGCCGAGGTGTTCGCCGGCTTCCTGTCTTATACCGACGAGCAGATCGGTCGCATCCTCGACTATCTCGAGGAGTCGGATCAGTTGGACAACACGATCATCGTGGTGATCTCCGACAACGGAGCCAGCGGTGAGGGCGGCCCCAACGGGTCGGTGAACGAGGTCAAGTTCTTCAACGGCTACATCGACACCGTCGAAGAAAGCATGCGCTACATCGATCATCTCGGCGGCCCGGACACCTATCCGCACTATGCGATCGGCTGGGCGATGGCGTTCAACACGCCCTACAAGCTCTACAAGCGCTACGCCTCCCATGAGGGTGGAATCGCCGATTCCGCAATCATCAGTTGGCCCAGGGGAATCAAGGCACACGGTGAGGTGCGCGACAACTACGTCAACGTCAGCGACATCACACCGACGATTTATGACCTGCTGGGGATCACGCCGCCGGACGAGGTCGCCGGGATCCCGCAGAAGCCGCTCGACGGCGTGAGTTTCACAGCCGCTCTTGACGATTCGTCCGCCGACACCGGCAAGCACACGCAGTTCTACGCCATGCTGGGAACCCGGGGGATCTGGCACGACGGCTGGTTCGCCAACACCGTGCACGCGGCGACGCCTGCGGGATGGTCGCACTTCGACAGGGACCGCTGGGAGCTCTACCACATCGAGAAGGACCGCAGCCAGTGCCACGACCTGGCCGCCGACAATCCCGACAAGCTCGAGGAGATGACGAAGCTGTGGTTCACCGAGGCCGGTAAGTACAACGGTCTGCCGCTCGCCGACCTCAACATCTTGGAGACGATGATGCGGTACCGCCCCTATCTGACGGGGGAGCGGAAAAGCTTCACGTACTACCCGGGTGCGGCGGAGGTCGGAATGGGCGCCGCCGCCGAGCCGCGCGGCCAGTCGATCTCGGTGCTCGCGGAGGTCACCGTGGACACGACCGGTGCCGAAGGGGTGCTGTTCAAACAGGGCGGTGGCCATGGCGGGCATGTCTTGTTCATCCAGGACGGCCGCCTGCACTACGTCTACAACTTCATGGGCGACGAGGAGCAGACGGTGTCATCACCCGGTGCGGTGCCGCTGGGCAAGCACATCCTCGGCGTCAGCTACGCCCGTACCGGCACGGTCGAGAACAGCCACACGCCGCTCGGCGACGTCACGCTCTACGTCGACGGTGACGCCGTCGCGGCCCTGTCGAACGTGACGGCGCATCCAGGCACATTCGGGTTGGCCGGCGCCACGATCAGCGTCGGACGCAACACCGGCTCGGCGGTGTCAAGTACGTTCAAGGCTCCCTATGACTTCACCGGCGGAACCATCGCGCAGGTCCGCGTCGACCTATCGGGAGCGCCGTACGTCGACGTCGAGAAAGAACTCGCCATGGCCTTCGCCAGAGATTGATGATGCAGCCGTGAAGCGGTTTGGATGTACGACGCTCGTCCTGCTGGGCCTGATGGCACCTGTCCTGGCCGGCTGTGCCCGCACGGACGAGGGCGTTGCGATCCGTAACGAGGATCTCGCGACGCCCAGCAGCATGCGCCCGCAACCGACGCCCAGGCCGTCGACGGACAACGCGGGACCGCCGGCTCCGGGCATCCTCACCACCACCCGTGCGCCGATTCCTGCGGACTCCGTCACCTGCCCTGAGCCGGCCCGCGTCCCTCGGATGGATGTGGTGGTAGCCGACCCGAGCGCCCCCACGATCACGGTCGCACTCCCGGATGGCTGGACCGGCGCGCCGAATTCCGATGACGCGGTGAGGATATCGGGTCCGGACGGAATGTTGGCGACGGTGACGATCACGCAGACGAAGCTCGATCCCGCCGCAGCGTTCACCGAATACGCCGACAAGGCGATGGCGGTGTCCGCGGTGAGCAGTATCAGCGTGCTGCCCGCCGAACTCTGCGACTACAGCGGTCAGAAGCTGATGGGCGCATGGTCCGACACCCCCCAACAGTCGGTCGAGTTCCTTGACCGCATCGTGCACATCTGGACGAACACGAGCGACTACCTGGTCGCCGTTCACGTTCAGGCGCCCGCAGGCACGGACGGATTCGACGCCGCCTCCACGGTGCTCATCGAAGACTTCGCCGTCCGCCTACCCTGAAGCCATGCTCACCGAGCTCGTCCCATTGCCGGGCGGCACTTTCCGGATGGGGTCGACGAGGTTCTACCCCGAGGAGGCGCCGGCGCACACGGTGCAGGTGAGCGGCTTCGCGATCGAACGACACCCCGTGACCAACGCGCAGTACGCCGACTTCGTCGACGACACGGGCTATGTGACCGTCGCTGAACGCGATCTCGACCCGGCGTCGTACCCGGGAGCGAACCCGGACGACCTGGTGCCAGGCGGGCTGGTGTTCCGGCCCGCGTCAGGACCGGTGGATCTGCGGGACTGGCGGCAGTGGTGGGAGTGGAAGCCCGGCGCGTCGTGGCGACATCCGCTCGGTCCGGACAGCGGGATCGCCGACCGGCTGGCGCATCCGGTGGTGCAGGTCGCGTATCCCGACGCGGCCGCGTACGCGCAGTGGGCAGGCCGACGGCTGCCGACCGAGGCCGAATGGGAGTACGCGGCGCGTGGGGGCAGCGCCGAAACGTATCCGTGGGGTGAGGACGCGACACCTGCGGGTCGGTTGATGGCCAATACGTGGCAGGGACGCTTCCCCTATCAGAACGATGGCGCGATGGGGTGGACGGGGACCTCGCCGGTCGGAACGTTTCCGCCGAACGGATACCGCCTCGTCGACATGATCGGCAACGTGTGGGAGTGGACGACGACCCGGTTCGAGGGGCACCACCGGTTGGGCGAGTCGGCTCAAAGGTGTTGTCCCACAGTCGATCAGGCGGACCCGTCGGTGAGCCAGGCGCTCAAGGGTGGCTCGCATCTGTGCGCTCCTGAGTACTGCCACCGGTACCGGCCTTCGGCACGGTCGCCGCAGTCGCAGGACAGCGCGACAACCCACATCGGATTCCGTTGCGTGGCAGACGTTTAGCGTCAAGCGTTGATATCGCATACAGGGTCGTGCAGAGCCGAAATTCGGAGCCCTCAGCGCAATCTTGGCGGCGTCCAGCCGCATCGTTCGAAGGCGTTGTACGCGCGATGAAGGATGAAACGCCTGCTGTGCTCGGCGACCACCCGGATATCGACCCAGCCCTGGCTATCTATCAGTTCAGCTCGCCCGATGTCGTGCATATACTGACCGCGCACCTCGCTGTGGTGTGCGCCCTCGTAGTCGAATCCGACTCGCGGCTCGTCGTAACCCATGTCGATGAACGCTCGATTCGTCCCGTCGCTCACCATGACTTGAGTGCGTGGCGCCGGCAGCCCGTCATCAATGAGCATCAAACGTAAACGTGTCTCCTGAGGAGACTGCGCTCCAGCGTCCATCAGTGACAACGCGACTCGAGCGCGCGGTAGACCCCGAGCCCTCGGGTAGCGTTCGGCAACCAGGAACGCCCGATTTGCGTCGATACCTGTTGCCCGGGCGATCGCATCGAGATTGGCCACCGCGAGGTCTCGGGGAAGGTGGCGTGCAAGGTCGAAGGCCGTGCGTTCCGGACTGGTGACCGGCATACCGGCGACAGCGACCACATCCACCTCGTCGAGGCGCTCATTGCGCACGAGGATTCCTGGTGGCGGCCTGCCGCAGCGCCAGATCATTTCAATGGGTGTGTCCCGTCGGACCCAGAGCGCTCCGTGCATCGCGGCCGCGGCACGGCCCGCAATGACGGCGTTCCTGCCGGACCACAGCCAGGCGCCTACGGTTCGCTGGCCCAGCGATGGAACCATCTGCTTGGTGAGGTAGATGTCCGGCAAGATCGCTCGATAGTTCCAGCGCAGGCGAGCGCGGGTCAGGCCGCCGCTAGCCAAGGCGTCGCTTCCAACGAATACCTCGCTCATGCCGCAATGCTGTCCAGACGAGCTGACAGATTCGCTCGGGCCTGCGGAAATTGCTTAAAGGGCTGTGGATAACCTGCTACGGCAGCCGTACGCGCAATACCGGCGTGATGCCGATGGGGCGCCGATAGGGTCACCGCCGTGAGCGACATCAAGTATCGGGTGATTCTGTGGGGGCCTGGCTCGATCGGCAGCGAGCTGCTGACGGCGATCATCGATCATTGCGCCGACCTCGAACTCGTCGGCGTCAAGGTCTATTCGCAAGCCAAGAACGGCGTCGACGCCGGAACTCTCGTCGGCCGCGACCCGATCGGCGTCGCCGCGACTACTGACGACGATGCGATCCTCGCATTGGACGCCGACTGCGTGATCTACACACCGCGCATCGGCGACATCGACGAGGTGTGCAGACTATTGGCCAGCGGTAAGAACGTCGCCACCACGGTGTTCCTCTTCTATCCGCCGCGCCTGCCCGACGCTGAGCGCGAACGGCTCGAGGCGGCCTGCCGCGAGGGCAACAGCACGTTCCACTCCAGCGGCATCAATCCCGGCAACCTGTCGGGAGTCCTACCGCTGGCGTTATCCGGCATGAGTCGCACCATCGACAAGATCACGCTGCAAGAGCGCGCCGACATGACGCTCTACGACAGCACCGACATCAGCTTCGGAAACATGAAGTTCGGCGAACCGCTCGACGTCGTGAACCCCGACGTCGACGAGTACCTCCGCGATATGAAGTCGATGTTCGTCGAGCAGATCTGGTTTCTGGGGGACGCACTCAACGCGGGCCTCGACGAAGTCACCGTCGACATCGAGGCGCTACCCGCCGAACAGGACCACCAGATCTTCGACCGCCTGCTCAAGGCGGGAACCACCGCAGGTCAACGCTGGAACATGGTCGGGCGGCGCAACGGCGAACCGCGCATCGAGATCGAGACACTGTGGACCGTCGGCAACGAATACCCGGAGCATTGGCCCGCGCCCGAGCACGGCTGGACGCTGACCATCGAGGGTGACCCTTCGATGCGCGTGCACTTCCTCACTCTGGCGAGCTTCACGCGCAACGCGGGCATCGCCGAGCACGCCCAAGCCGCAAACATCGCCACCGGGATGCAGGTCCTCAACGCCGTGCCCGCGGTGTGCGACGCGCCTGCGGGGTTCGCCACCAACGGCACGCTGCCGCTGATCCGCAGCGCGACGGGCTTCAGGAGCTAGCGAGAGTGCGCGAAATGCCGCAGGTCAGCGGCGTGTCGGCGGGCAGTGCCCCAAGGTCGCGACCGAAGGGAAGGGCTGACCAGCGGCGATTTGGTTCTGCGCTGGTCGTCGCCTAGAATTCACTGGTTGCCTTGGGCAGACCTCGGCTCTCCGATATGGAAAGCCCTGCGTGCCCTTCGGAAACGCAAGACCACGTACGTCAGGTCGGTATCTGCCGTGCATACATAACCAGGTCTGAGGAGATCGAGTGATTCAGCAGGAATCGCGGGTGAAGGTCGCCGACAACACGGGCGCCAAGGAGATCTTGTGCATCCGCGTGCTCGGCGGCTCGGGGCGGCGCTACGCCGGCATCGGCGACATCATCGTGGCGACCGTCAAGGAAGCCATCCCCGGTGGCAACGTCAAGCGCGGCGAGGTCGTCAAGGCCGTCATCGTCCGCACCGTCAAGGAGCGCAGGCGCGCCGACGGCAGCTACATCAAGTTCGACGAGAACGCCGCGGTCATCATCAAGGCCGACAACGACCCGCGTGGTACCCGCATCTTCGGCCCCGTCGGCCGTGAACTGCGCGAGAAGCGCTTCATGAAGATCGTTTCGCTCGCCCCGGAGGTGTTGTAGATGAAGGTCCACAAGGGCGACACCGTGCTGGTTGTCTCCGGCAAGGACAAAGGCGCCAAAGGCAAGGTGCTGCAGGCATTTCCGACCCGCAACAAGGTGCTCGTCGAGGGCGTCAACCGCATCAAGAAGCACACCGCGGTTTCGCGCAACGAGCGCGGTGCGCAGTCGGGTGGGATCGTCACCCAGGAGGCGCCGATTCACGTGTCGAACGTGATGGTGGTCGACTCCGACGGCAAGCCGACGCGCATCTCGTACCGCAGAGACGACGAGACCGGCAAGAAGGTCCGTATCGCCAAGACCAACGGCAAGGACATCTGAGATGACTACCGCTGAGAAGACCCAGAAGACGCTGCCGCGTTTGAAGCAGCGCTACCGCGAGGAGATCCGCGACGCGCTGCAGAAGGAATTCGGCTACGCCAACGTCATGCAGATCCCCGGCGTGGTCAAGGTCGTCGTGAACATGGGCGTCGGCGACGCCGCCCGCGACGCCAAGCTCATCAACGGTGCGGTCAACGACCTGCAGCTGATCACCGGCCAGAAGCCCGAGGTGCGCAGGGCCACCAAGTCGATCGCGCAGTTCAAGCTCCGCGAAGGCATGCCGATCGGCGCGCGCGTCACGCTGCGCGGCGACCGGATGTGGGAGTTCCTTGACCGGCTGATCTCGATTTCGCTGCCGCGTATCCGCGACTTCCGCGGGCTCGGCCCCAAGCAGTTCGACGGCCGAGGCAACTACACCTTCGGGCTGACCGAGCAGTCGGTGTTCCACGAGATCGACGTGGACTCGATCGACCGGCCCCGCGGTATGGACATCACCGTCGTCACCACGGCGACGACCGACGACGAAGGACGAGCGCTTCTGCGGGCCCTCGGCTTTCCGTTCAAGGAGAACTGAGCAGATGGCAAAGAAGGCTCTGGTCAACAAGGCCAACAAGAAGCCCAAGTTCAAGGTGCGCGGCTACACGCGCTGCAACAGGTGCGGTCGTCCGCACGCGGTGTACCGCAAGTTCGGGCTCTGCCGCATCTGCCTGCGCGAGATGGCGCACGCGGGCGAGCTCCCAGGTGTCCAGAAATCCAGCTGGTAGCAGCCGAACAGACCACAATCCAATCTCCAATTAGTTGCGGCAGGCCCTGAAAGGGGAACCGCCGCGAGGAAGGTGAACCGGCTGTCATGACCATGACGGACCCGATCGCAGACTTCTTGACACGTCTGCGCAACGCCAATTCGGCGTACCACGATGAGGTGACGCTGCCCCACTCGAAGATCAAGGCGAACATCGCCGAGATCCTCAAGAGTGAGGGTTACATCACCGACTACCACACCGAGGATGCTCGAGTGGGCAAGTCGCTGGTCGTCGAACTGAAGTACGGCCCGAGCCGCGAGCGAAGCATCGCGGGACTGCGCCGGGTGTCCAAGCCCGGTCTGCGGGTGTACGCCAAATCCACCAATCTGCCGCGGGTGCTCGGCGGCCTCGGCGTGGCGATCATCTCCACGTCCTCGGGGCTGCTCACCGATCGCCAGGCAGCACGACAAGGCGTGGGCGGCGAAGTCCTCGCGTACGTGTGGTGAGGGGAGGAACTAGCTATGTCGCGCATTGGTAAGCAGCCGGTTGCGGTACCAAACGGAGTCGACGTGACGATCGACGGGCAGCACGTCTCGGTCAAGGGGCCCAAGGGCACCCTGGACCTCGCGGTCGCCGAGCCGATCAAGGTGGCCCGCGACGACGACGGCGCCATCGTGGTGACCCGCCCCGACGACGAGCGGCGCAACCGCTCGCTGCACGGGTTGTCGCGCACCCTGGTGGCCAACCTCGTCACCGGTGTCACGGACGGTTACACCATCAAGATGGAGATCTTCGGCGTCGGTTACCGCGTGGTGGCCAAGGGCAGCAACCTCGAGTTCGCCCTGGGTTACAGCCACCCGGTACTGATCACCGCCCCCGAGGGCGTCACGTTCGCGGTGGAGACGCCGACGAAGTTCTCGATCTCCGGTATCGACAAGCAGAAGGTCGGCCAGATCGCGGCCAACATCCGTCGCCTGCGGAAGAGCGACCCCTACAAGGGCAAGGGCATCCGCTACGAGGGTGAGCAGATCCGCCGCAAGGTCGGAAAGACAGGTAAGTAGCTATGGCTCAAGCGCAGAAAGAAACAGGCGCAAAGAAGGCAAGCGGGCAGAGTGTCTCGGCGACCCGTCGGACGTCGCGGGTGCGCAGGCACGCCCGGCTGCGCAAGAAGATCGAGGGCACGGCCGATCGGCCGCGTCTGGTGGTCAACCGCTCCGCTCGGCACATTCACGTGCAGCTGGTCAACGACCTCAACGGCACCACGCTTGCCGCGGCGTCGTCGATCGAAGCCGATGTGCGCGGAGTGGACGGCGACAAGAAGGCCCACAGCAAGCGGGTCGGTCAGCTCATCGCCGAGCGCGCCAAGGCCGCAGGCATCGAGACCGTCGTGTTCGACCGGGGTGGCTACACCTATGGCGGACGGCTGGCGGCGCTGGCCGATGCGGCTCGCGAAGGCGGGCTGAAGTTCTGATGACGAACGACCTGAAAATTATTGGAAGGATTGCCTAATGGCCGAGCAGGCAGCAGGAGCCGCCGGGCCTTCGACCTCGGACGGCAGGCCGCCGCGGGGTGACCGCGACGGCCGGGGTCGTCGTGACGATCGTGGTGGTCGCCGTGACCGCGACGGCGGCGAGAAGAGCAACTATCTCGAGCGTGTCGTCGCGATCAACCGCGTCTCCAAGGTGGTCAAGGGCGGTCGGCGCTTCAGCTTCACCGCGCTGGTCATCGTCGGCGACGGCCGCGGCATGGTCGGTGTCGGCTATGGCAAGGCCAAGGAAGTTCCGGCCGCGATCGCCAAGGGCGTCGAGGAGGCACGCAAGGGCTTCTTCCGCGTTCCGCTGATCGGTGGCACCATCACGCACCCGGTGCAGGGTGAGGCCGCAGCCGGTGTGGTCATGCTGCGCCCGGCCAGCCCCGGTACCGGTGTGATCGCCGGCGGCGCTGCCCGTGCGGTGCTCGAATGCGCTGGGGTTCGCGACATTCTGGCCAAGTCGCTGGGCAGTGACAACGCGATCAACGTGGTGCATGCCACCGTTGCCGCGCTGAAGTTGCTGCAGCGTCCCGAAGAGGTGGCCGCGCGTCGTGGCCTACCCATCGAGGATGTGGCGCCTCCCAGCATGCTGCGGGCGCGTCGTGAGGCCGATGCGGCAGCCGCAAGCGCCGGCGCCGCCGCACGTGGTGAAGGGTCGGCATAGCCATGGCAGAGCTGAAGATCACCCAGGTACGCAGCACCATTGGTGCCCGGTGGAGGCAGAAGGAAAGCTTGCGGTCGTTGGGATTGCGGAAGATCCGCCAGTCGGTCGTCCGCACGGACGACGAGCAGACCCGCGGCCTCATCAAGACGGTGCACCACCTCGTTCAGGTTGAAGAGGTATAGCAATGACGATCAAACTGCACGATCTGAAGCCGGCGCCCGGCTCGAAGACCGCGAAGACCCGCGTCGGTCGCGGCGAGGGCTCCAAGGGCAAGACCGCAGGCCGCGGTACGAAGGGCACGAAGGCGCGCAAGAACGTCCCCGCGACGTTCGAGGGTGGCCAGATGCCGATCCACATGCGGCTGCCCAAGCTCAAGGGCTTCCGTAACCGGTTCCGCACCGAATACGAGGTCGTCAACGTCGGCGATCTCAACAAGCTGTTCCCCAAGGGCGGCGACGTCGGTGTCGAGGAACTGGTGGCCGCGGGCGCAGTCCGGAAGAAGTCGCTGGTCAAGGTGCTCGGTGACGGCAAGCTGACCGTGAAGGTCAACGTGACCGCCCACAAGTTCAGCGGCAGCGCGAAGGAAAAGATCACGGCCGCAGGTGGTTCCGTAACCGAGGTCGCCTAACTTCCGCGAGAGAACGCAGAAGCCCCCGCACGCCCGGCGTGTCGGGGGCTCTCGCGTGAGGGGCGTCAGGGTGCGCCGGATTGGATCTCAGCGACTCTCGCGTCGGCCTCGGGCCCGCAGATCTTCTGCAGATTCACCGGGGGCGTAGCCAGTAGGGCGCCGACACGGTCCGTGAGGTCGGGAATGCGAGCGTAGAGGGCTGAGCCGGGGCAGGAAGTGTCACCACTGGCGTCTTTGTGGCCCGCCAGTCGATCGGCCGCGATACCGTATTGCTCTGCGGCCCAGGCGAAGGCGAGCGCGGCACCGTTGAGCTGCGCTTCGGTTATGTCCTCTTCGTCGAAATTCCCCTCGCAGACCACGAGGAAGTGTCGGGTGGGGTCGTAGCTCGTCGCGGTGTCGCCGACGAGGTTCGGATCCCGCAACTCGTAGATGTTCCCGTTGCGGTCGACGCTGAGGTGATAGGCGATGTCGATCCACCCGTGAGTGCCCTGGTGATACTGCTGGTGCTGTCGAAGTCGAGCGGGTGCGTTGGCATTGTCACCAAGGACGACCGCAGTGTGGTGGACAGTCATGAAGCTAGGAACGTGGGGTGTGCCGCCTGCTTGCGGCGGGGCGGCGCCCCACGCTGCTCGGCACAGCATCACGTTAGAAGCAGGCTGAACAGGGGCCAGCGGCGGTGCCGCTGGCGCCGGTGCTGGGCCCGCCAACGCGCTGGGGCCGGGGGCCGCCGGCCGAGCTGACCTCGGCGGCGGCCCTGAGCTCGGTCCCGCGGTCGGCTCGGTCGAACAGGCGCCGGCTGTCGCGACCGTGAGGCCAGCCGCCCCAGCCAGGCGCAGCAACCGACGGCGGCTGATCTCAGCCGAGCTGCTCGGCCGGTGCACCGGATATGCATCCACAACGGTCACCATACGTAACGGCCGTTCACGACTGCTTTTCCGGCGGGTCGCGAGTGGCCACTTGTGCTACGCCTTAAGCGCTGAACCTGCACATAAGTGGCCACTCGGCAGAAGTACTTACGTCACCCGCCGATCTCGGCAAGCGCCAGCAGTGCCAGCACAATCGTCGCCACCGCAAGGATGCCGTGTGCCACGACGACCGCTACGGGAAAAGATCGCTCCGGGGCGTCCTGCAGCGGGCTCCCGGGCGCCGCAGTCGGCTGCCCCGCGGTGGAGCCGACCCTGCGGGCCGACGCCCAGCGGGCCACCATCACGAACCCGAGGATCGCGACCGGAGCGAGTAGCGCCAGACCGATCCAGCCGATCGTGTGGTTATCGGTGATCACGTAGACGATCCACAGCACCAAGCCGACCGCTGCCAGGACGAAGTGCCCGAACACGACCGCCGGAGGCAGTCTGGACGCCGTCGATGCACGGTGGCCGCCGCCGCGGACCCATTTGGCGAGCATGAACGCACCGCCGCCCGCAGTGAGGATCCAGACGATGAGAGACGCGATAGCCATGGTCATTTCTCCTGTTCTCCGCTGTCATTCCGACTCCGATATCCGTCCGCCTGCACCGACTCAGCGGCGACTCTGACGCCGTAGCGGTAGGAGAGCATGCCGCCCAGATAGCCCGACAGTCCAAGTGCAGCAAGCGAAACGATCGAGGCCAACAGCGGTCCCCACCCGACGGCGGAGTCCTGTGGGTAGTCGGTGTTGTACCGCCACGCGACGTTTGCGACGTAAGCGGCCGTGATGACGAGGTTCAGCGTCATGTGAACCAGCCCCACCCCGAACGCCCTGGTCCCCGACGGGATCGCAATCAAGTCGAGGAGTCCGACCAGCGCGGCGGCCACCGCACCGATTGCGCCGATGCCGATCAGCCACTCGGACCCCTCCCTGAGAAACGCCGGGTCAGCGACGAGGAACGAACCGATGTCGAAGACCAAACTCGATACCCAGGCGCCGATCGGGATCGTGACGAGGATGGGATGGAACGGGTGCCCGTAGGGCCCCGCCAACAGTCGGCTCACGGGCTGTTTCGCTTGTTCCATGTGGGTGCTCATGACGCCCCTGGGGTCGCAGTTTTAGCTAATCAATATTGGACTTAATACGTGTCTGCAGTCAAGAGGCTGGTTCCACCCCGGGGCATTAGCGTTAATGTTTTCCTGTGGATGAGCATGCGACATCACGCGACGGCACCGCGATCGATGCGATCGCATCGTTGAGTGACGGCTTGAGGCGACGCCTCTACGAGTTCGCGCGGGCGGCGCACCGGCCGGTCAGCCGCGACGAGGCCGCATCGGCGGTCGGTATCTCCCGCAAGCTGGCCGCATTCCACTTGGACAGGCTCGTCGAGGTGGGCCTTCTGCGGTTCCGGTTCAAGGAGCCGAACGCGGCCAGGGGGCGTCCGCCGAAGGTCTACCTGGCATCTGATGTCGGGGTCGAGTTGAGCATTCCGGCGCGTCGTCACGAACTGCTTGCCGAGATCCTCGCGGGCGCTGTCCTCCTCGAGGATCGGCATGGCTCCGCACGGGCGGCCTCGACGCGCGTGGCTCACGCACGGGGACAGGCCGCGGCTGCGGAGATTCCGAATCGGGTGCGCCCCGGCCGGGTCGGCGCAGAACGCGGAATGACCTCCGCCCAGGAGGTGCTCACCGGCTGCGGCTTCGAGCCCTACCGAACGGGCTCGGGTTGTATGCGTCTGCGAAACTGCCCATTCCATCCGCTGGCCGGTGCCATGCCCGAGCTCGTGTGTTCGCTCAACCACGCGTTCGTCTCCGGCGTACTCGCCGGGCTGGGGGTGGAGACCGTCCACGCCGTTCTTGCTCCGTCGGCCGGCGAATGTTGCGTCGAATTGCGGTCAGGCGCGCGGCCGGCTGATGACCTCACGCCAGATGCGGGATGACCTCAGCCGCAAGACGTTCCATTTGCTCGCGGTTGCCCGCAACGGTCTTGCCGACCGGATTGAGCAGAATCATCTCCGCGCCCGCGTCCATGACCTCTCGCACTCCGCGCGCCACATCGTCGGGTGTGCCCGATACCGGAACATCCTCGATTCCCGGCATCGAGCCGTAGATGCGGTGCAGCCCCGCGGCGGCGTGTTCACGGGCGCGTGCGGCGTCGTCGTCGATCGTCAGGTAGACACGTTTACCGATCGTGAAATCGGCTGAGTCTTTGCCTTGCTCGTCCAATTCGCGGCGGACGGTCTTGACTGCCTCCGCGAACGTCGCTGTTGTCGACGAGCCCGCTCCCAAGAACGAGTCTGCGATCCGGACGCCGCGGGCAAGCGCTCTGGGTGCGGTGCCGCCGATCCACAACGGCGGGTGTGGGCGCTGCACCGGTTTGGGGTGGACCGGTAGCCCGTCGACGTCGCGGAAGCGGCCGTGGAACGTGACCGTCGGCTCATCGGACCACGCCGCCTTCATCAGCTCGATGCCCTCGGTGAAGTAACTGACGAACGTCCTTCTTTCCACTCCGAATGCCTCGAACGGCCTGCGCTTGCCACCGTGGCCGACGCCGACGTCGAGCCGGCCATGAGACAAGCGATCGACCGCGGTGATGGCCCACGCCAGCTGCAGCGGGTCATGCAGAGTGGTAATCAGCACCGCGACCCCGAGACGTATCCGAGAGGTACACGCCGCGGCGTAGGCGAGCATCTGCAGCGGGGCGATCTGCGGCGACTCACCGATGACCTGCTCCATCGTCCAGGCGCTCTCGAATCCGAGTTCCTCGGCTCTGGCGAGGTAGTCCTTGATGGCGGCATCGTCGAACCGGTCGTAATCCAGCTGGGGAATGGAGATCGCGAACCTCACGTGACCCACCGTAGGCCGTGTGGTCGGGTCGTCCGACCCATGACCACTGGTCGGTAGGCTCGGGTGATGTTCAGTTTTCTGCCCGGCATCCCCGGCGCCGACGACCTGCGATCACTCGCCCGCAAAGTCGATACCGCCCGCCACCACGGCGTACCCAACAATTGCGTGCTGGAGCTCGACCTGCTCACTGCGCCGCCGGAGACCTCCGGCTTCGACCCGATGGCGATCATCAGCGGGAGCAGGCCGCTGGTGTTGCGTGAGGCAGTCGCGGCCATCCATCGAGCCGCCGAGGACGATCGCATCGCGGGCCTCATCGCCCGTGTACAGATCCCGGCGGCCGCGGCGGGTCCAGTGCAGGAGCTGCGCGATGCGATAGTCGCGTTCAGCGACGTGAAGCCGTCGCTCGCGTGGGCCGAGACGTACCCCGGCACCCTGTCGTACTACCTGGCATCGGCATTCCGCGAAGTGTGGATGCAACCGTCCGGCACGGTCGGGCTCGTCGGCTTCGCAACCAGCGCGCTGTTCCTGCGCGACGCGCTCGACAAGGCCGGCATCGAGGCGCAGTTCGTCGCGCGCGGCGAATACAAGTCGGCGGCAAACCTTTTCACCCAGGATCGCTACACCGACGCCCACCGCGAGGCGGACAGCAGGCTGCTCGACAGCCTGCGCGGCCAGGTGTGGCAGGCGGTCGCCGATTCCCGGCACATCGACCCCGCCGCCGTCGACGAACTGGCCAACAAGGCGCCTCTGCTGCGCGATGATGCCGTCACCGGTCGGCTGGTCGACCGGATCGGGTTCCGCGACGAGGCCTATGCCCGCATGAGCGAACTCGTTGGCGCACCCGGTATCTCGTCGGAAACCGGCGATGCCGACAACGACCCCGACGCGCCTCCCCGGTTGTACTTGTCGCGCTATGCCAAGGCGACGGCCAACAAGCCCGCATCGCAGCTGCCGCCGATCCCCGGCCGCAAGCCCAAGCCGACCGTCGCCGTGGTCACCCTGCACGGCCCGATCGTCAGCGGTCGCGGTGGTCCGCAGGTCCTGCCGTTCGGCAACTCGAGCGCGGGAGGCGACACCATCGCCGCCGCACTGCGCGAGGCCGCGGCCGACGATTCCGTCAAGGCCATCGTGCTGCGGGTCGACAGCCCGGGCGGATCGGTGACCGGATCGGAAACCATCTGGCGCCAGGTGAATCGGATCCGCGAGGGCGGTACACCCGTCGTCGCGTCCATGGGTGCGGTTGCGGCATCCGGCGGCTACTACGTGTCGATGGGCGCCGACGCCATCGTCGCCAACGCGGGGACGATCACCGGCTCGATCGGTGTCGTGACCGGCAAGCTCGTCGCCCGGGAACTCAAGGATCGGCTCGGCGTCGGTTCCGACTCGGTGCGCACCAACGACAATGCCGACGCATGGTCGGTCGACAAACCGTTCACCGACGAACAGCGCGCACACGTCGAGGCGGAGGCCGACCTCTTCTACACCGACTTCATCGAACGCGTCGCGGAAGGCCGCAAACTCACCGTCGATGCCGTCGACTCCGTTGCCCGCGGCAGGGTGTGGACCGGTGCCGACGCGCTCGAGCGGGGCCTCGTCGACGAGCTCGGTGGGCTTCGCACGGCGATCAACAAGGCCAAGGTGCTCGCCGGGCACGACGAGGACGACGATGTCCGCATCGTCAACTTCCCCGGCTCGTCGTTCCTGGACTTCCTTCGCCCCAAAGAGTCCTCTCAGCCGGCCGCCGCGTCGCTGTCGGAGGCTGTCGCATCGCTGCTGGGCAGGTCGATCGTCGACGCCCTTAGCCAGGCTGAACGGTCGATGACCGGAGTCTCGGCGCTGTGGCTGGGGAATCACCGCTACTGACCGCCTGGCCGTCGTTTGCGTGCCCATGCAGCGGGGAATCTCCTCTCGCTTGTCAGGACCTGTGGATGGGCGGTGTGCGCGGGGAAACGCTGAGCTTCGCCCGTCGGGACTAGCGGCGCGGTTCACGCCACGTGCGCGGTGACGTGCCGTGCATGCGGCGGAAAATCCGGCTGAAGTAGCCCGGGTCGGGCATACCGACGCGACGTGCGATCTCCGAGATCGGCAATTCGGACTCGGCGAGCAACGCGCGTGCTTCGGCCATCCGGCGCTCTATGATCCACTCCTGCACCGTGCGTCCGGTGCGGCGGCGCACGACCGTGGTCAAGTGCCCTGGAGTCATCGAGACCTCCTGCGCCACGTCGCGGAGCGACAGCGCTTCGCTGTGGCGGCGTTCGATCACCGCGAACACGTCGGCGAGCAGCGGTTCGCCGCTACGCCGGAGATCGTCGACGACGTCGTCCGCCATCCGCGCGATATCGATGAGCAGCAAGGTCAGGTGCGCGAGGATTGCTTGCCGGTATCCGTCCCGCCGAGCGGCCAGTTCGTCTTCCATCGCTTCGATGGCGCCGTTCCACGCTGCGCGCCTGGCTGCAGGCAGTCTCAGTTCCAGCAGACCGCCGGAATGCCCGTGGAGGAACGGGAACAAAAAGGGGTGTGCGCGCCATGCCGCCCACGGTGGCAAGGTGTCCCCACCCACGGCGGCAGGGTCGAAGAACACCCCCACGCCATCGTGGGTGTGGACAACTCGATCAGGATGGAGCACCACACCTGCTGCAGCCACATAGACCAGCGCCGCCTCTGGTGCGTACCACAGGGCCGGAAATGTGTGGATATGACGACCGCGCTCCAGGACGTCGTCATCTCGTGCGCGCACCAGCAGAACCGGAGGTATGTCGACGCCGGTCGGGTACCGATAGGTCGGCACGCCGCCACGGTTTTGCACCAGCGGCGCCGCATCTGCCATGAAGCCGAAGATAGTCCAAGTCTCGCCGATGATCGACCGACTACGTTCCCCTTCTGAAGTTCACCATGGAACACATGACCGAACATCGTCCTGGTACAGCTCGGCGTGACTACCTACCCGCGGCCGGGCGCGATATCTTTCTTCCCGGTTACGACCTGCTGACCCGCCTGATGGGCATGAAGTCGGCCTACGAGACGCTCCTCGCACAGGCCGAATTGGCCGATGGGTTGCGCGTCCTGGAGATCGGTTGTGGCACAGGCAGCGTCACCGTCCATGCGAAAAAGTCCCACCCGGGCGCCGAATTGGTAGGCCTGGATCCGGACCCGCGCGCATTGGCACGCGCGCAACGCAAGGCGGAGGGCCTCAAGGGTATTCGATTCGAACACGGCTACTCCCAGCGACTGCCGTCGCCGCAGGAGAGTTCGATCGTGTCCTGTCGTCGATGATGCTGCACCACCTCGACGAAGAGACGAAGAGGGCGTCGGCTGCAGAGATTCTGCGCGTGCTACGGCCCGGCGGCAGCTTGCACATCGTCGACATCGGCGGACACATGACCTCTGCTGACGGATTCATGGCGCGACGCATGTTGCGCAGCAATCACGCTGCGGGCAACCTCGGCGACGCGATTCCGCGACTTCTGGCTGACGCCGGGTTCGACTGCAGCGAGACTGCCTCGCGGCGGCATCGCTTCGTCGGGCGACTGACGTTCTATCGCGCGATTCGTCCTGTCTCGTGACTGCGCGCGCGACCGCTGGAGTACGGCGAGCGACACTGAGAGACGAACGTTATTGACGCCAGGGTTTGGCCACCCTCCAGCGAGGGTATGTGGTGCACATCACTTATTGGAGGCATTCATGACTGTCACCGGCATCATCAGCGCAATCCTCATCGGATTGGTAATCGGCATTCTGGGCAGGCTTGTCGTCCCCGGCAAGCAGAACATTCCCATCTGGCTGACCATCGTGGTCGGCATCGTCGCGGCGTTCCTTGGTACGGCGCTGGCACGGGCGTTGGGCCTCCCGACCGCCACAAAAGGTATCGATTGGATCGAACTGCTGGTTCAGGTCGTCCTGGCGGCAGTCGGTGTCGCAATCGTGGCAGGGATATACGGACGGCGGAAGTCCGGTCTTACGAGACGTTGACGGACTTCCCACCAGAGCCCGGCTGGCAATGTCAGCCGGGCTCGTTTTATCGGTCCTTCGCCAACAACGGACCGAGTGGGCCCAGATCGATGTTGAGGTCCTCGGGGTCCAGCCCGAAATGCTCGCGCAGCTCGACCATCTTCTCTTCCAACAGCATCAGCGTGGTGCCGATGCGTTCGACTTGCTCATCGTCGAGATCGCCGTGGTCGACCCGCCGGATTGCCTGACGCTCCATCAGTTGGCGGAGCAGTTCGATCAGGGTCAGCACCAGGGTCGCCAGACCCCGTTCGACCGTCTCGGGATCGGCGGTGATGCGATGTCGCGGTGTGGCGACGTCGCGGTTCTCCACTTCTCGGTTCGCCTCGGTCATCGAGGTTGTTCCATTCCCATCTCATCCAGCAGCGTGCCGACCGAGGAGACCAGGGTGCGCAGCGAGATCACGACCAGGTCTACGTCTGCGATGGACAACGTGATGTCTCCACTGATCACGACTCCGCCAGCGAGCACGCGATCCAGGAGGTCGACGAGAGCGACCTCTCTATTGTTGTCCGCAGGCACCATCTCCGTCATGAATGGGCCGCCACATCTCCGGTAAACGAATAGGGCGGCCAGGGCCCGGTGATCTCGAGTTCGATTCCTGGGGTGTCTCTGTCGACGGCTGCCACGAGTGCGGAGAAGGCATCGATGTGGTCCGTATCGACCAGGTAGGTACCGTTGAGCACCGTCCAATCCTTTCGGTCGGACAGGCTCCGATCGGGGGCCGGTTTGCGCTTGCCGTCGACGGCATGGGTCAACAGCCTGCTGTGTATACGTTCGGCGTGTTCGGCGGCGATGCGAAATGCGTCGTCGTTCGCCGCCAATGCCCGTCGTCTGCGCATCAGATACGCCGTACCCGACATCTTCGCGCCCGAGGCTTGTTCGGCCGACTCATCCTGTCCGGCGAGGACTTCGGGGTCGGCAAAGGCTTTTACCCCTAGTTCGGCGCGACCGGTGACATGACGCAGGGCCGTGACGAAGTCACCATGCCGGGCTTGGAGCAACTGGCTCACCCGCTGGTCGTCGAGGTAGACCGTTGCCATGCGCATGGGCACCACGGGGCCGAATCGCGCGATTGCGGCGATCACCGCATCGTGCGCCCGCGCGGTCGCCGCCAACCAGTCGAGGTCCTCCAGATTGCGACGCAGGCCTTCTTCGCCGAACTCGTCGAGCCCGACCGTGCCGACGGCTGCGGTCAGCCCGGCGTCGGTCACCGCTCGGACGGGCTCGCCCGATACGCCGTGGAGCCCGGCGATGCGAGGTAGGGAGCCTTCGCTCTCCAGGACCGCGTACGCCCAGACACCCTCAGTCGACATCCTTGTTCCCCACGGCTTTGCGCCTCACCGCGCGTCGTTGGCCGTTGCCCGCCTCGAGCTCCTCGACCCGTTCCCGTAACCGCTCGTTCTCGAGTTGCAGTTTGGAACTCTTCCCGCTGAGCCAGGGATCGTTCTCCCACCAATCGATTCCGGCTTCCTTCGCCGTTTCCAGCGAGGCGATGACCAACCGGAGCTTGATCGTCAACAGCTCGATGTCGAGCAGATTCACCCGGATGTCACCGGCGATCACGATGCCCGTGTCCAGCACCCTCTCGAGAATGTCAGCGAGGTTCGTCGACTGCCCGGAAGCGGAGCCGCCCACTCGCTGCATCGGAGAGAAGTCGTCGCTGGGACTCAGTGTCACTGCGGACCGCCCCCATTCCCAGTCTGCCCGCGCATATAGCGACGAGTTCGTTGGTATGCCAACATCTCCCCGCTGGAGTCGAGCTCCACCTCATACAAAGCGAGGATGTCGGCCGACGACGGAATGCGCCGATCCTCGACCGTCTCCACCTCGATGATCCAGCCGCCTTCGTCGGTGGGAGTCGCCGAGGTCATGCGAACCGGCTCACCCTCTGTCATCTCCGTGATGTAGTCGCGAACCAGAGCCACGGCTTCGCGAGCCGTCAACGGCCCCTCGGGCTCACGGTCGCGCTGCGACTGTGAGCGGGTGCGTTGAGTCATGTCCCTCATCCCGTCTCGAGCGGAAACTGCCTAGGATTCGTCTTGCGTATCCATTTGTGCAGGAGCCACTCTGGTTTCCAAAATATCCTTCTGAGCCTCCCGCTCCTCTTCAGGCGATACGTCACCTCGCGCGCGCGCTTCCTCGAGTTCTTCCAGTTGCCGCCGTGTGTTGGCTGGGTTGTGAAGTTCCTGCTCGACTTGGCGCTGAATGACTTCGGCAAGCGACATCACGCCGTACACCGGCGCGAGCGGCAGCTTTGCGATGGCAGAGAAAAGCCCCATCGGTCAACCTCCCGGCTTAGCGGTGACAACGAAGTCGTATGCCGCCAGTGGACCGAGCAACCGCAGGCTGAGTAACTCGCCCCACTCCTCGTTCAGCCGATCCACGACATCTTCGAGGTCGGCCTGCCGGTCGACTTCAGCGAGCATCGCGAGGTTCACCGCGTCCCACTCGTGTGTCGGCTCTCGGGAATTCACCTGTTCGACAACACCATCAAGCTCCTCGGCGACCGCGTTGGTGCGCACCTGCCGCTGCTGCTCGAGCACGTTTGCGATGAGCTCACCGAGAGCCATCCGCGAGTTGCGCGAGGCGTCCTCCGGCTTGTCACGGATGTCGTCACGGAGCTGCGCCGCCTCGCTGTTCTCAGACAGCAGCTGTGAGAGAAAGGCCTTCTCGTCGAAACGGGCCTTGATGATGTATTCCGCGTGGCCTTCGAGAGCGTTGAGCGCTTCAGCGAACTCATCATGATGGTCGCGCAGGAGCTCCTGGGCCACCGATTCCTCGTCGGTCATCACGGCACCGAACCGCAGCGGGAGCACTGGTGCGACCCGGGCGGTGCCGTCCAGCAGCCGAGCGTGAGCCTCGAGGTCCTCCGGTCGGCCCAGTGGGTCTCGCGTGGAAATCGAACTCACGAGCGCACCGACATCTCCTGCCCGGATGATGTCGACCTTGGCCGGCGGCTCGCCCACTCCCTTCGCGTTCTTCTGCACCTCGACATCCGCCGGGACCACGCCGTAAACGTAGATGCCGGTGTCATTCTTCGTGCTTTTCGACCGGCTCTTACTGCGTTGTGAGGAAGTCATCTGTCCTCCCGTCGGCTGCGGACCCGTGTCGCTTTCTTGCGTTGCGGCTGTTCCGGATTGAGGATGTCGCCCAGTTTCTCCCCGGCGGCATCGAGCACGCCCTGGGTCTTGCTCTTGGCGGCACCAGATGTCACGTCGTCCACTAATTCCGGCAGGCCGGCCTTCGGATCCTCCTTGCCGATGTCGAGCCGGTTCACGGCGTCGGCGAATCGCATGTAGGTATCGACGCTCGCCACCACGACCCGCGCGTCGATGGTCAGCAATTCGATTCCCACGAGCGAGACACGAACGTAGGCGTCAATGACCAAACCCTTATCCAAGATCGTGTCGACGACGTCGGCCAGGCTGCTCGAACTCGGACCACCGGCGGGTCCACCGCCGCCGCTTGCCGGTTGTATCGCGGTGGTCATGATCGGCCACCCGACTTCGTTGCGGTCCGGCGGCGGGTGCCCGTGCGACTCGAACCGCTTCGGCCAGAAGTGGATCGTGCAGCGCTTCGACTCGATCCTGACCCGCTCGACTTGCGGGCCGATGCGGTGCCGCTGGACTTGCGCGCCGGTTTGGTCGCGCTGGACTTGCGCGCCGGTTTGGTCGCGCTGGACTTGCGGGCCGATGCGGTCCCGCTGGACTTACGGGCCGATGCGGTTGAAGTCGCCTTGCGACCGGATCCGCTGGAGCTACGGGTTGAAGCGCGCCCGTTCGGGCTACGACTCGAAGCGGTTGCCCCCGACTTGCGACGAGAAGTTGCGCCGCTCGACTTGCGGCCGGAGTCCGATCGATCAGCCGTGCGACGTTGGCGGCCCCTTCGCTGCTTGCCGTTCGACGACGGTTGGTCCTCATCGTCGCCCTCGTCGTCCTCGATGTCCTCGTCGGATGACTGTTCCACGACGTCTCCGTCGCGAATCTCGCCCTCCCAGCCCTCTACCTCATCGGGATGGAGCAATGTGTCCGTCATCAACTGGCGCTGAAAGTGCTTCAGCTCCAAGCGGACACGTCGGCCTTGCGCCCGCCACAGGTTGCCGGTCTTCTCGAACAGCCCTTGCGGGTGGTACTCGAGGACCACCACGACGCGAGTGAGGTTGGGCGCCAGTTCGTGGAACGTTACGGCTCCGTCGATGTAGCCCTTGTCCCCCTTCGACCGCCACACGACCCGTTCATTGGGTACCTGCTCGGTGATGGTCGACTCCCAACTGCGGTGTGACAGGAAGATCTGAGCCTTCCACCGCAACTTCTCGTCGGACACCTGCTCGACCTGTTCGAGCTTTTTCATGTACTTCGGCCATTCGGCGAACTGCGTCCACTGCCGATACGTGAGGTCGACAGGCGCCCCGACATCAATGTGCTCGATGATGTTGGTGACCTTGTCCTTCTTGCCGCCCTTGTCTTTGCCCTTCCCGCCCAACAGCGACCCGGCGGCGTCCTTCACCGATCCGGCGGCGTCCTTCACCTTGTCGCCGACGTTGCCGGCGCCTTTCTTGACCATCGACTTGACCGGCGAGGATACGTCCTCCACGCCGGTGACCGCCTCGAGCAGGCCCTTACCGCCACCGTTCTCCGCATAGTCGGACAGACGGTCGGTCGCACTTCCCACGCGGCCCGACATCGAGGACATTGCCCGGTCGGTCACCGTTCCTGCGAGCTGCTGTAGAGCACTCTGCAAGCCTCCCGTTGGCGATGCGCTCTGCGCTGACTTGCTGGCGCGACCGGCTTGTCGTTTGGCTCCGCTGACCGCTTGTGTCATCGCTCTCACCGTCCTCGTCGTGTCGTCGAGCGCGCCGCAGTCCGCTTCGTGGCCCGTGTCGATTTCCTCGGTGTGCTCGATTTCCTTGGTGCGCTCACTCGCCGGGCGGCGCGCCGCCGCGTCACCGGAGGCTCCGGTTCCTCCTCGGGCTCGTCGTCCAGGTCCTCGTCCTCATCCAGGTCCTGCGCTTCGTCGACATCCTCGTCGTCGATATCCGCTTCGTCTGCCTCGTCGACATCCTCGTCGTCGGCCTCGTCGGCCTCGTCCTCGAAGTCTTCGTCGACTTCCTCGACGTCCAGAGGTTCTTCGTCTTCGTCTGCTTCGTCCGCCTCGTCATAGGCGTCGTCTTCGTCGTAGTCGTCCGCAGAACGCTTCCGCCGCCGCTTGCCGCCCAGCAGCCCTCCCACATCGTCGAGGGTGTCGTCGACATCGACCGCTGACGTCACGCCTTGCAGTCGGTCGTTGAGTGATTCGATCTGGCTGGTCGCTGCCGAGAGCGCCGCAGCCCTGCCGGCGTTGAGCAGCTCACCGCGCAGTTGTTCGGTCAACTGGGTCACATCGGCGTTCGCACCGAGCGATTTCAGGCCCTGACCGACGAGCGCAGTGGGACTGGTGGGGAACTTTCCGGTGATGCCGGCCGCCGCCAGCATCAGCGCCAACCGCATTTTCTTCGTACGGCCCAGCATGTATCCGGCGCCTACCGCAAGCGCTACTTTTCCTCCGTTTGACATTTTGGCTTCCTTTCTGCCCGTTGCACCCGTGTAGTTCAGCGGGTCGAGGCCTGAGAATCCGTTGTTAGATCCCCGCCTCTAATACGCATATCGGCGGGCTACCCACTCGTCCATTAATTGAACCAGGAGCGATTTAAGGGTCATATAAACCGAGGCACGGCCAGCCCATGATGAATTCATCCGATCTAGAAGGAGTTCGCTAATCAAGGCAGGACAAACGGTTGGGCACGGCATACATGCGATCTGACGATTGCTAGAGTGCGCTCCGCAGGAAGGAGCGCTTAAACCTACGGCGTGGTAGCTAAACTCGTTGCCCTGTTTAATTAATCTCGTCTTTGAGGAAGTCTCAAATGATGGAAGATAATGTTCAAGATCGTTTGAGGTTAGATATTGCGCACGAACGAAGAATTTATCTTTGCAGTCGGAATGGCCGGTTTGCATCCTCTCTGCTTTCTCCCTCCATTGCTGCCATGATCTTGTCCGCCGGCGTCCCCATAGGCCTTGGCCCACAATTTCCACAGCGGCACGTGATGGCCGGGTCGCTGCTTTGGATTTAACGGGCAATATCCTCACCGTCAATTCCTGCGCGGGATAGATGTCGGTGAGGCGGTCGAACCAACCACCTTCGGCTCGACGGAGTCCACGACGAATTCAGCTGTGTCACAAGTAATTAGAGCTGAAGTCCCAGATGTCTGACGGCACCGCAGGGCCTGGCGGGCGGATCGATGCCTTCGTCGCTTGGTGCGTCGACCGGTCGTTTGCAGCGCCCACGAGACTGTTGCCGGCCCAAGAGTTCTGACGGGATCGACCAAATGTGATCGAGGCCACATTCGCACTCGAAGAACGTTCTGGAACCGGTTGCGAAACTTTGCGGAGCGTCCGGGTCGGCGAACTCCTTGCCTGCTCGACCTAAGCTCGTGGCCTGCGTCGACGCGCTATCTGCACCGCGACGATTAATAGCTCATTGGGTAAATTGTCCCGAGCCTGCTGCGTGTCGGATGCCTGGGTGGAACGTGTTCTCATCGGCAAACCAGACCACCACACAAGGGTGCTGAGTGCTGTGCAGACGGTTGCCGTACGGGCCTGCAGATGTTTTGACGCTGACGTCAATGGAAACCCATTGTGGCAGAGGCTCACACAAGTGAAGCCCACATACAGAGGGAGCGCGAGATGGGCAACGTCGACAAGGCCAAGAACGTCACGCAGAAGGTCTCTGGCAAGGCCAAGCAGACCGCTGGGCGCGCAACCGGCAACCAGCGCATGGAAGACGAGGGCAGCGCCGACCAAGCGAAGGCGGGGGCCAAGCAACGAGGCGAGAAGGCGAAGGACGTCTTCCGCAAGTAGCGTCGAACAGTTTCGAGCAGGCGACGGCCGCGTACTCGCGGCCGTCGTCGCTGTCAGGCGATCTGCTTGCGCATCTTTCGGGCGGCCTTGCGGGTTTGTTTGGTGGTGTCGCCCAGCGCGTCCGATGCCGAGCTCCTGAGCTTGCGGTCCCTCTTCTTCGCGGCCTTGCCGAGCTCATTGACCGGATGCGCCAGCGCACGAGGAAGCATCAGCTGCATGGCATGGCGGTAAAGACGCCCGGCAGTTTTCAGCAGCGGGATGCCCACTGGAAGCAGGATGACGGTGACGCAGAGAACCACACCGACAAGCCCAAGAAGGGAAGCGACGATCCACAGTCCCGCGCCGCCAACTCCACGTAGCAGACGCATGATTGGCCTCCTTCGTCAGGAGAGATGCATCAGGTCGCCGGACAGACCGAGCAGACGCCGCCCCAGTTTCATCACCGGTATCCCAAGTGGAATCAGCAGGATGGTCAGGCACAGCACAAGGCCCACGACCCAGACCAACGAGGCGACGATTCCCAGGACAACACCGGCCACTGCGCCGAGGATGCCCAACGCCACACCGAGCAGACCGTTCAACGCTCGCATGATGACCTCCTTTTCATAAGAGGGAAATACCCCGCACAGAAGATAATTAACCCGTTCGTCAGACGCTTGGGATCTTTTCTGTTGGTTGGGTATACGCCGACAATGACGTGCAACGCCTTCGTCTTGGGCGGGGGCGGCGTGTTGGGAGCCGCCGAGGTCGGAATGGCGCGTGCGCTGTTGGAGGCCGGAGTGCGGCCAGACCTGATTTGCGGCACCTCCGTCGGTGCGATCAACGGCGCGGCCCTCGCCGCCGATCCCACCCCTCAAGGGGCGCAGCGGCTGTTGACGATGTGGCGCGAACTCGGTGGCGGCGGCGTGCTCGACGGGTCGTTGGTCAGTGGGATCGGTCGCCTCGTGTCGCATCGAACCGCGTTGCACGGCAACGCGAAGCTGCGACACGTGTTGCACGACGGCTTGCCGGTGAAAAGGTTCGAGGATCTCGCCGTCCCGTTCGAGTGTGTTGCTGCCAGCATCGAACGCGCCCGCGAAAAATGGTTCAGCAGCGGAGATCTG
Organism: Mycobacterium sp. ITM-2016-00318; assembly: GCF_002968285.2. NCBI lineage: Bacteria > Bacillati > Actinomycetota > Actinomycetes > Mycobacteriales > Mycobacteriaceae > Mycobacterium > Mycobacterium sp. ITM-2016-00318. The sequence goes on from NZ_CP134400.1 coordinate 1,097,514, forward strand.
GTTGAACCGGTGCTGGCGTCCTGTGCGCTGCCCGGCGTCTTCCCGCCGGTGCGGATCGGTGGGGAGCACTATTACGACGGCGGCCTTGTCAACAGCATCCCGCTGGACCGGGCAGTGACGGGTGGCGCGGACACCATTTGGGTTTTACACGTCGGACGCGTGGAAGAAGACCTTGCCGCACCACGGTTCCTGTGGGAGGTCGGGTTCGTCGCATTCGAGATCTCGCGGAGGCATCGATTCTTCAGTGATCTCGAACGGGTGAGCTCGCAGGTGACCGTTCATGTACTTCCGACAGGGTTGCCGCGGCGTCCCTCCTCGACGTGGTCGAACTTGCGATACCGCGATGCGCGCCGTATCGCCGGACGCGCTGAACTGGCGTATTGCGCCACCCTCGAATATCTCGAGGCACAACGATGACCGCATTGCGCCGGGCGATCACCATGCCGCTGATGGCCATTGTGATGGTGTCCTTGCTTGCGCTTGGTCCGGTGTTGCTGCTCGGGTCAGGTGTGGTCGCGATCGCGGTGCGATCAAGTCGACCCCCGCGCACCGTCGCCTTGACGATGGCGTACGCATTGATTGAATTGCGCGCAATGACGCAGGTGCTGCGCGGGAACCGTGATTGCGACCAGATGGTGCACGATTTCTTGGTTTCCGCTGAGGTCGCCGTCCGCCGGATCCTAGACGTGGAGGTCGTCCTCGAGCCGGGCTCGGCCACGCCGGACGCGACGCCGCGCGACGTGCCGCTGATCGTTCTGTCCCGACATTGCGGCCCCGGGGACAGCGTCCTCGTCGCCTGGTTGTTGGCCATCCGGTACAGGATGCAGTTGAGGGTGGTGCTCAAGGCGGTTCTTCGGTGTGAGCCTCTACTCGATCTGGCCGGCGATTGGGGTTGCCTGTGCTTCCTCGCAAGGGGTGATCGGGCACGCACACAGATTCGTCTACTGGCGGAATCCCTGACGGGCGGCCAGGCGATGCTGTTGTTTCCGGAGGGCGCCAACTTCAGTTGGCCGCGATGGCGCGACGCGATTCACAGACTGCGATCGACCGGCAACCTGCGGGCGGCGGGCAGAGCCCTGAGGCAGTCCCACACACTGCCGCCGCGCAGTGGCGGCGCTGCGGCTGCGGTAGCAGGCGCGCCGAACGCCAACTTGCTCGTGCTGACTCACAACGGCTTCTGTGCCGACGGCCGCGCCCGCCCTTGGTGGCAACTTCCAGTTCACCGGCAACTGCTTGTTCGCACCGTCGTGGTGCCGGCCATTGAGGTGCCACCGCCGCAGGAACTGGCACGCTGGCTGGATCGCACCTGGACTCGGGTCGATACCTGGGTCGCCGCGCACGCCGAGCAGCCGTGAACGTCGTGGGCGTTGTTAGGAGTCAGCGTTTGATGGCTGTCACGTAGCTGAAGTCGGTGAAGAAGCCCAGCGCGTCGTCCTCCGGGAACTCGAAACGGTTGGCGGCGTAGGCATCCTGCATACCTTGCGCCGAAACGTCCCAGCCGTGGCCGGTGAGAAAGTCCAGAACATCACTGCGCTCGCCGTGGTAGATGAGATCGCCCATCTCGAAGTCGTGCCCGTATGTCTTCAGCCGGTCGGTGATCTCCTTGGCCCGACCATCGGAGAACATGGACACGTCCGGAATGTGTTCGGTGGCGACTCGGCTGCCCGCCGCGCTGAGCTCGGTGATCCTGTCGAACAGCAGGTCTTGCGCCTCGGGCGGCAGATAGATCAACAGGCCCTCGGCCCTCCACGCGGTCGGCCGGCCGGGGTCGAACCCGTTGTCCAGCAATGCCTTCGGCCAGTCCTCACGCAGATCGATGGCGACGGTGCGTCGATCCGCCGTCGGATGTGCGCCCAAGTCGGCCAGGGTGCGCGATTTGAACTCGATCACCTCCGGCTGATCGACCTCGTAGAGGACGGTCCCGTCCGGCCACGGCAGCCGGTAGGCGCGCGCGTCCAGCCCTGACGCCAGAATGACCGCCTGCCGCACGCCTGCGTCGACGGCATCGGTGAACAGCCCGTCGAAGTGCCGGGTGCGTACCGCCATACCTTCGGCGGCGCGTCGCCGGTTGAACCGGGGATCGACGTCCTCGAAGTCGAATTCGCCGTCGAGGGCGCGGCTGAAGAAGTCGAGCCCGACGGCGCGCACCAACGGCTCGGCGTACGGATCGTCGATCAGGCCCTCGCGGTCGGCCAGCACCCGCTGCGCGGCCACCATGGTGGCGGTGGCGCCGACGCTGGACGCCAGGTCCCACGAGTCGTTGTCAGTGCGGGCCATGGTGCTCCTCTACAGAATCGCCGTGAGGTATCCGGAGTCGCCGATGAGGTCGAGGAAGGCAACCGCCCGCGACGCCGCGACCGCGGTCGCGGTGGCGCCCACGCTCGAGGCGAGACCCCAGCTGTCGTTGTCTGTCCGTGCCATTGACGTCCTACTGTCGTGTTGCGGTGATGGCGAGCGAGCCCCGCATAGGTGCGAGCCCTTCGTCGTCAGGGAAGTGTCGTCCGTACTCGGCGAACATCTCGGCCCTGTTGCGGGCACTCACCTGCCAGCCGTGATCGGTCAGGTAGTCGACGACGGGACGGCGCTCGCCCGGATAGAACAGCTCCGCGAGGTTCAGGTCGAACCCGTGTTTGCGCCACCGCTCCCGGAAGGCTTCCGCCCGCTGACCGATGCTGGCGCCCGCATCCGGGTGATATTCGGTGGCGAGCCGGCTGCCCGGCGCCGAGAGGGCCGTGATGTCGTCGAAGAGGCGGTCCTGAGCATCCGGCGGCAGGTAGACCAGCAGCCCCTCAGCTGACCATGCCGTGGGCTTGTCATCGTCGAAACCGTTGCGGCGCAGTGCGTCAGGCCAGTCCTCACGCAGATCGATTCTCACCGCGCGGCGGGTCGCCGTCGGCTCGGCGCCGATCGACGCCATCGTCGAGTCCTTGAACTCGATCACCTTGGGCTGGTCGATTTCGTAGACGACGGTGCCCGTGGGCCACCGCAGCCGGTACGCGCGGGCATCAAGGCCGGCGGCCAGGATCACAGCCTGGTCTATGCCCGACTCCGTCGCGTCGAGGAAGAAGTCGTCGAAGAAACGGGTCCGCACCGCCATCACGGTGGTGATGAGCCGGGTGGCGCCGTCGTCGTCGGCGGCGCTGAACTCACCGTCGAGCATCCGGTCGAAGAAGTCCAGGCCGACCGCCCGAACCAGCGGCTCCGCGAATGGATCGTCGATGAGCGCGTCGGGTTCCCTGCTGGCCATCGCGCGCGCCGCGGCGACCATGGTGGCGGTGGCGCCGACGCTGGACGCGATGTCCCAGCTGTCTGCCTCGGCCCTCGTCATGGCTTTGGGCCTTTTCGCTCACCACCGCCGAAGGTGCCGCTGACATAGCGCATCTCCGCGAACATCGTGTCGCTGTCGAACGGCGGGTATCCGTGCTCGGTCAACAGGTCGTTGATGTTGCTGCCGTTCATCGTCCAGCCGTGCTCCGCCAGGTACGCCGCGGGCTCGCTGCGGTCACCAAGGTAGACAAGGTTGGCCCAGTCGAGGCCGTAGCCGTGTTCGCGCCACCGCATTGCGGACTGCTCCATCTTCTCCTTCGCCTCGTCGACGTCAGAGTGATCTATGGGCGGTGCGCTCTCGGTGGCCAGCCGGCTCCCGGGGGCACTCAGCTCGGTGATGGTGTCAAGCAGCTTGTCCTGGGCCTCGGGCGGCAGGTATCCCAGCAATCCCTCGGCGCTCCACGCCGTCGGCGTCGCGGGGTCGAACCCCGCCGCCGTCAATGCCGAAGGCCAGTCGAACCGAAGGTCGACCGCCACCACGCGGCGCTCGGCGGTGGGCTCGGCGCCGATGTCGGCGAGCGCCCGCGTCTTGAAGGCGATGACCTCGGGCTGGTCCACCTCGAACACCACCGTGCCCGCAGGCCACTGCAGCCGGTATGCCTGCGAATCGAGGCCCGACGCCAGGATCACGGCCTGTCGGATGCCCGCGGCCGTCGCGTCGAGGAAGAAGTCGTCGAAGAACTTCGTCCGGACGGCCATGTTGTCGACCATTCGGTCAAGGCCCGCGTTCTTGTCGTCGTCGATGTCGAACGCCGACGGGTCGAGCTCGCCGGTGGCGAGCCGGGTGAAAACGTCGACGCCGACGGCGCGTACCAGCGGTTCGGCATAGGGGTCGCTGATCAACGCGCCATCGATCCTGGTCACCATCGCCCGCGCCGCGGCCACCATCGTCGCGGTCGCCCCTACGCTCGAGGCCAGATCCCAGCTGTCGTCGTCGGTCCGAGCCATGTGAGAAACCCCTGTCCGTCGATTACTTAGCTGATCTAACGAGCCGCCAGCGACTGTACGCCTCGAATCGCCAAAGGTCGTCTGACCTCAGTGCCAGCCACCAGCGGATGCGGGATCGACACCGGCCAACTGTTACTCTCGTAGACTGCGCGACTTCGCAGGCTGGGTGCCTGCCGAGGCTCGCCAACTGACTTGACCACGCTGGTACGGACCAGCCCATTTAGCACGCCGCGATAAGAGCCCGGCTGCGCAGGAGGAAGAGTGCTTTCGGCTTTCATCTCATCGCTGCGAACGGCTGACCTCCGGCGCAAGATCCTTTTCACGCTTGCGATCCTGATCCTGTACCGGATCGGCGCGTCGATCCCGTCGCCGGGTGTCAACTACCCCAACGTCCAGAAGTGCATCACGCAACTCAGCGGCGGCGACTCGGCGCAGATCTACTCCCTGATCAACCTGTTCTCCGGCGGCGCGCTGCTGCAGCTGGCGGTTTTCGCGATCGGCATCATGCCTTACATCACCGCGAGCATCATCGTGCAGCTGCTCGGCGTGGTGATCCCGCGCTTCGAGGAGCTGCGAAAAGAGGGTCAGGCGGGGCAGGCCAAGCTCACCCAGTACACCCGCTACCTGTCGATCGCTCTGGCGTTGCTCCAGTCCACCAGCATCGTGGCGCTGGCCGCCAACGGCGGACTGCTACAGGGCTGCTCCCTCGACATCATCCAGGACTCGTCCATCTTCACCCTCGCCGTCATCGTCATCGTGATGACCGCGGGCGCGGCGCTGGTGATGTGGATGGGCGAGCTGATCCAGGAGCGCGGCATCGGCAACGGCATGTCGCTGCTGATCTTCGCCAGCATCGCGGCCCGCATCCCCTCTGAGGGCAAGAACATCCTCGACAGCCGCGGCCCGGTCGTCTTCACGGCGGTATGCGTCGCCGCGCTGATCATCATCGTCGGCGTCGTCTTCGTCGAGCAGGGCCAGCGCCGCATCCCGGTTCAGTACGCCAAGCGCATGGTCGGACGCAAGATGTACGGCGGCACCTCGACGTATCTGCCGCTGAAGGTCAACCAGGCCGGCGTCATCCCGGTGATCTTCGGGTCCTCGCTCATCTACATCCCGCACTTGATCACCCAGCTGATCCAGAGCGGGAAGACCACCCCGGGTACAGGCTGGTGGGAAAAATTCGTGGCGAACCACCTGACCAACCCGTCGAGCCCGTCCTACATCGCCATCTATTTCGGCCTGATCGTCTTCTTCACCTACTTCTACGTGTCGGTGCAGTTCAACGTCGACGAGCGCGCTGACGAGATGAAGAAGTACGGCGGCTTCATCCCCGGCATCCGGCCCGGCAAGCCGACCGCCGACTACCTGCGCTTCGTGCTCAACCGGATCACCCTTCCCGGTTCGATCTACCTGGGCGTCATCGCCGTTCTGCCGAACCTGTTCCTCGAGATCGGCAACACCGGCGGTGTCCAGAACATACCGTTCGGCGGCACGGCGGTTCTGATCATGGTTGGCGTCGGGTTGGATACGGTCAAGCAGATCGAGAGCCAGCTGATGCAACGCAACTACGAAGGGTTCCTGAAGTGAGGGTGGTACTGCTCGGGCCGCCGGGGGCGGGCAAAGGGACGCAGGCTCAGAAGCTGTCCGAGAAGCTCGGCATCCCGCAGATCTCCACAGGCGACCTCTTCCGCGAGAACATCAGCTCCGGCACCCCGTTGGGCCTGGAGGCCAAGCGCTACCTGGACGCAGGCGACCTCGTGCCCTCAGAGCTGACCAACAAGCTGGTCGAGGACCGCATCGAGCAGCCGGACGCCGTCGACGGCTTCATCCTCGACGGCTACCCGCGCTCGGTCGAGCAGGCACAGGCCCTCGACGACATGCTCAAGAACCACGACACCAAGCTCGACGCCGTGCTGGAGTTCTCGGTCTCCGAGGAGGAGCTCTTCACACGGCTCCAGGCCCGCGGTCGCGCCGACGACACCGAAGAGGTCATCCACAACCGGATGAAGGTGTACGCCGACGAGACCAGGCCGCTGCTCGAGTACTACAGCCGCAACAACCTGCAGACCGTCGACGCGGTCGGCGGGCTCGACGAGGTCTTCGCCCGCGCGCTGCGCGCTCTGGGCAAGTAGGAAGATGGTCACCCTGCCGGGGCTGCGAACCCGCAAGGTGGTCGAGCCCCGCACACCCGGTGAGCTCGACGCGATGGCAGTGGCCGGCTCGGTGGTCGCGTCCGCGCTGAAGGCGGTGCACGAGGCCGCGGCGCCCGGTGTGTCCACCCTCGAGCTCGACACGATCGCCGAATCGGTGATCCGCCACGCCGGCGGCACCCCGTCCTTCCTCGGATATCACGGCTTCCCCGCCACCATCTGCTCGTCGGTGAACAACCGCGTCGTGCACGGCATCCCTTCGGCCGACGAGGCACTGGCGGACGGTGACCTGGTGTCCATCGACTGCGGCGCGATCGTCGACGGCTGGCACGGCGACTCGGCCATCACCTTCGGAGTCGGGCACTTGATCCCGGTCGACGAGGCGCTGTCGGCAGCCACCAGAGAGTCGATGGAGGCGGGAATCGCGGCGATGGTGCCCGGCAACCGCCTCACCGACGTCTCGCACGCCATCGAGAACGGCACCAGGGCCGCGGAGCAGCGCTACGACCGCAGATTCGGCATCGTCGCCGGGTACGGCGGCCACGGCATCGGCCGACGCATGCACATGGATCCCTTCCTGCCCAACGAGGGCCAGCCCGGCCGCGGGCCCTACCTGGTTGCCGGCTCGGTGCTGGCCATCGAACCGATGCTGACCCTCGGCACCACCAAGACGGTGGAGCTGGACGACGGGTGGACTGTCGTCACCGCTGACGGGACCCGCGCCGCCCACTGGGAACACACCGTGGCGGTCACCGATGACGGGCCTCGCATCCTGACCCGTTAGATCGGCGGATTTTCTTCGCTGTTTGGTCAAAACCTGTGAACCGGATCGACCTCGGCCTCGTAATAACGAGGGAGGTGGTGAATGGACGATCCCGAGGTCGCCTTGATGCGTCTGCTCTATCAGGAGCACGGCGCAGCCCTGTGGCGCTATGCCGTGCGGCTCACCGCGGATCCGGCCCGAGCAGAGGATGTGGTGCAGGAAACGTTGCTGCGAGCATGGCAGCATCCAGAAGTCACAGACGGCGACCGGTCGGCGAGGGCCTGGCTGTTCACCGTCGCCCGAAATATGATCATCGACGAGCGGCGCAGCGCGCGGTTTCGCAGCGAGTCCGGAACCCCGGACATCGAGAAAACCCACGATCGCGCCGGCCCTGATGAGGTGGATTCCGCCTTGGACCGAATGTTGTTGAGCGGCGCCCTGGCACAGCTGTCTCCAGACCACCGGGCGGTGATCAAGCGGTCGTACTACCAGGGCTGGACGACCGCACAGATCGCCGCCGACCTAGACGTTGCCGAAGGCACCGTGAAATCGAGGTTGCATTACGCCGTTCGGGCGTTGCGCCTCACTCTGCAGGAAATGGGGGTGACCCGATGACGCAACCAGTAAAGCGCGACGACGATTTGCACGGCGATGACCCGTACGCGATGTGGGACGCGGCCTACGTCCTTGGCTCGCTGTCGGGGGCGCAGCGGCAGGAGTTCGAGGCACACCTCGCCACCTGCCCCCGGTGCAGCACTGCCGTCGCGGAACTGAGCGGCATCCCGGCCTTGTTGGCACAGCTGACCGCCGAGGAAGTGCAAGCGCTCGACGATCCCGCGACCAAAGAACCGCCGCTTCGTCCCGAAGTGCTCGACACGTTACTGGCCAAGGTGGAGTGGCGACGCCGCCGCACCCGCAGGATCAGTGTCATCACGCTGGCCGCCGCCGCTGCGGTGCTGGCCGTCGCGCTCGTGATCGGAATCCTTCCCGGCATTCGCGGGCAGGGCGGTGACGATGGGCCGATGGCTTCGGAAGTGACGATGAGCAAGGTCGCGCAAACGCCGATCAATGCCACGGTCACCTTGACCGGCTTCGGCTGGGGCACCCGGGTGGACATGGTCTGCACCTACGGCGACTATGCCAGCCGAGGCGAGGCGACCACAGAGAATCTGTCGATGGTTCTGTTGAACCACAACGGAACGCAGAGCGAAGTCGCCACCTGGGTCGGTGTTAACGGTGCTACGGCGTTGCCGAGCGGCAATACAACGATGCAAAAAGATCAGATCAAATCCGTTCAGCTTGTCGACACGGATACCAGAGCGGTGCTGTTGCAATCAGACCTGTGAGTCGGTCACTGGTTGAACCGGGGCCACGCACGGGTCGTGTCATTTGCAGGTGCGAAAGCAGGTGAATGAATGGCCAGAACAGATCGGGTCGTTGACCATATCGTCGGCTATCTGGCGGCGACTGGAGTGGAGTACATCTTCGGCGTCGACGGCGCCAACATCGAAGATCTGTATGACGCCGCGCACTTTCACGACGGTGTGACCCCGATCCTGGCCAAGCACGAATTCTCCGCGGCCACCATGGCCGACGGCTACAGCCGCAGCGGTGCGGGCCTTGGCGTCGTCGTCGCAACGTCCGGCGGCGGCTGCCTGAATACCGTTGCCGGACTTGGTGAGGCACTGGCCAGTCGCGTGCCGGTGCTGGCGTTGATCGGCCAGCCACCGATGACCCTCGACGGCCGTGGCGCCTTCCAGGACACCAGCGGCCGAAACGGCGCCCTCGACGGTGAGGCGCTGTTCTCAGCCGTGTCGGTGTTCTGCCGGCGGGTCACCGCCCCCGAGGACATCGCCAGCGTTCTGCCCGAAGCCATTGTGGCCGCCAAGCGTGGTGGACCGGCAGTGCTGCTGCTGCCGAAAGACATTCAGCAGTCCACCCTCGACTTCGCCGGCTCGGTCAACGGAAGAACCAATGGGCTGCCGATCGCCACCCATCTCGGCGACCCGCAAGTCGTCGCGCGGGCGCTACGGAATGCCGACGGGCCGATCACGATCATCGCGGGCGAGCAAGTGGCGCGCGACGATGCGCGCGCCGAACTCGCGGTGCTGCGATCGATGCTGCGCGCGCGAGTCGCAACCGTCCCCGACGCCAAAGACGTCGCGGGCACACCGGGCCTCGGATCGTCGTCAGCTCTCGGAGTGACCGGCGTGATGGGTCATCCCGGCGTCGCATCGGCGATCTCCGACAGCGCGATCTGCCTGCTGGTGGGCACCCGGCTGAACGTGACCGCACGGGCCGGTTTGGATGAGGCGTTGACATCGGTGCCGACCTACTCGATCGGAGCCGCGGCGCCGTTCGTGCCGTCCACGCACATCCATACCGAAGACCTGCGCGGATCCCTGAAGTTACTGGCTCAGGCGCTGAACAGCGACTGCAGGCCAACAGGTGTCCGCGTGCCGGACAGCGTGGCGAAAAGCGAGCTGGCGCCGCCGCAGCACGACGGGCCAGGCGTGCGCTACCGGCGGGCGATGGCCGTGCTGGACGCGGGCCTGCCCGACGGGGTCGACATCGTGGTCGACGCGGGCAACATCGGCGCGGCGGCGATCCACTACCTACCCGTTCGCAGGGACGGCCGATTCATCGTCGCGCTGGGCATGGGCGGCATGGGTTACAGCTTCGGCGCCTCGCTGGGCATTGCGTTCGGGCGTGCGATGAGCGCTCGCGCGAAGAGCCAAGGGGCCAGTCGCCGCACCGTGGTGCTCGCCGGTGACGGGTCGTTCTACATGCACGGCATGGAGATTCACACCGCTGTGCAGTACGGGCTTCCGGTGACCTTCCTGCTGTTCGACAACCACGCGCACGCGATGTGCGTGACTCGCGAGCAACTGTTCTATGACGACGCGTACAGCTACAACCGGTTCGGTCCGAGCCGCCTCGGAGCGGGGCTGGCGACGATGTTCCCCGGGCTGTCGTCCGTCGACGTCGACACGATCGATGAGCTGCCCGCCGCATTGCAGACCGCCCTCGAGGTCGACGGACCGTCCGTCATCGCCGTCGAGTGTTCGGCAGACGAAATTCCCCCATTTGCAGCCTTTCTCGACAAGGCAGCCGTGAAGAATCCCGTAATCGCAGAGGAGAGCAGTACCCATGTCGTTGCCCGCGCTTGATGACATCACCGCCCACCGTGGCACAGCAGAGCCACTCGACGGGGTCCTTCGCGTCGAGACGGCTCCGAGGGAGAAGGCCACCCCGATCATCATGAACATGATGCGGTCGGTCTACCCCCACGACGAGGTGTTCGGAACCTACTGCACCGTCAACGATTACGTGGACTGTCCGCCTGACGAGCTGTTCGACTACATGGCCGACACCCGGTGTCTGGAGGAGTGGACGTACAGCCTGCGCGGATTCGCCCCGACGGAGGAACCGGGGCTGTGGGTCGCATACGACAAGCTCGGCGGCGACAAGGGTAGCCCGATCTTCACGCGCACGGTGGCCAACAAGGAGTCCCGCACAGTCGATTACCACTGCGCGTGGGACCAGGGCAAGCACCTGTGGATGATCTACCTGATGCGCATCGTCGACGCGCAGGTGGTGTTCGACAAGCCGGGTTCGGTTGTGCTCTGGACGAACTGCCACCACCCCTTCTATGACAAGAACCCCTACCCGGAAACCGCACCGCCGCAACGTCCGGTGTGGGTCGGCGACTTCTGGGACATGTTCGGGCCCGGTCACCTGCTGGAGCTGAAGAACCTGAAGGCAATCGCAGAATACCGACACCGCAATGGCCTGCCGGTCACGCCGGCCTGGATGAAGTGAGGACCGACCGATGACTGCAGCGCACACGTGGGCCCACACCCGAAGGGTAGGGGAGAGCGAAATGGCTGTCAGCCTGCTCGATATCTCGACCTACCTGCCGGGGGAGCCGGTCAGCGCCGACTACTACGCCGGCCATGCCGGGACCGATGAACTCCGCGAGAACGTGATGTTCCGCGCGCCGAAGTTCCGCCACCACGTGGCCGAGGACGAGACGGCCATCGACATGGTGGAGCGCGCCGCGGCGGGGGTCATCGAACGTCACGGCCGCGACGTCATCGAGAACGTCGACATCCTGATCACCCACGTTCAGCTGCCGGACATGCCGTTCTACGGCAGCGGCGGCGGAATGGCGGACCGGCTTGGAATGAAGCCGAACTGGGTTCTCGATCTGCACAACGGAGGTTGCGCGGCATTCGTCCTCGGCATGAACGTCGCTCGGTCGCTGATCGAGTCGGGCCAGGGTGAGACTGCGCTGATCGCCGTCGCGCAGAATGCGGCGGGCACCATCTTCGACCAGAAGTCCATCCGGTCCAAGGCGCAGGCGTCCGTACCCGGTGACGGGGCCGCGGTCGGCCTGCTCGCCAAGTCGGACAAGTCGCCGATCCTCGATATCGAATGCCGTACCTACGGTGAGTTCGCCGGTGACATGACCATCGCCGTCGACCCGGCGCGCAAGTGGTGGGAAGCGGGTCCGGGGGAAGGTTGCATCGGTTTCACCGAAAGCAAGATCACCAAGGTGCTCGCACGCGGCAACCGCCAGGTCCCTGAGGTCTCTTACGCGGTCTGCGACCGAATCGGGATCAAGCCGAAGGATATCGACCTGCTGGTGACCAACCAGCCCAACCGGGCGTTCCTGCGCAACTGGCGCGACGCGCTTGAACTGCCCAAATCGAGACACATCGATACTTTTGAACAGTGCGGCAACCTGTTCGCGGCAGGCATCCCGATCAACTTCGAGCGGGCCATCTCCGACGGCCAACTGAAGAAGGGCGACGTGGCGCTGATGGCGGCGTTCGCGCACGCCGGCGACTTCGCGGGCGCCGCTGCGATCAGATGGGGCGGACGGGACTGATGAGCACCCCGAGGGAGGACCTCACGGAGGCCGTCTCGGCGCTGCCGAGCGCGGTGAACCCGTTGGCGCTGTCGCTCAACGAGAATCCGTTCCCGCCCCTGCCCGGAGTGCGGTCGGCGCTGACCGAATCGGTTGATGTGGCCAACCGCTATCCGGAGTTCCTGCCCGAGAAGCTGCGTGCGCTGATCGCGGCACACGTCGGGGTCAGTGAAGGCCAGGTCGTCATCGGTGCCGGCGCGACCGGGGTGATCATGCAGGTGCTGAGTGCGGTGACCAGCCCGGGCGACCGGATGGTGATGACGTCGCCGACCTTCGACGGCTATCCGATCTTCGCGCAGATGGCCCGGCTGGCGTCGGTCACCGTGGCGCTGGACGAGCACGGCCACCACGACCTGGATGCCATGGCCGAGGCGGCGCAGCACGCGCGCGTCGTCGTCGTCTGTCGTCCGCACAATCCGACCGGCACCATCGAACCGGCCGCCGACATCGAACTGTTCCTGCAGCGGGTGCCGTCGGACACCGTGGTCCTGCTCGATGAGGCGTACGTCGAGTTTCTCGCGCCTGAGCATCGCCTCGATGCCCTTTCGCTGGTCGAGCGGTTTCCCAATGTTGTGGTGCTGCGAACCTTTTCAAAGGCGTACGGGCTGGCCGGACTGCGCATCGGATACGGCTTCTGCGCGCCTGATCTGGCGAGGCGGCTGTGGACCATGCAGTTGCCCTTCGGGGTCGGCATCACCGCGCTGGTCGCGGTCGCGGCGTCCTACGATGCAGAAAGTCAACTGCAGCAACGCATTCGAATGATCGCCTCAGAGCGGCGCTATCTTCGGATGCGACTGCATGCGATGGGTGTGTACAGCACCGACGGCCACGCCAACTTCGTGTATCTACCCGCCAACAGCAGGCCGTGGCGCCAGTTCTTCGAGAACACCGGCCTGCAGATCCGTAACTACGCAGACGGCGGCGTGCGGATCACAGTGGGCAGTCGGCAGTCCACCAGAGCGGTGCTCAGCGCCTTGGCGCCGTTCACGACGCACTGAGAATCCGCCTTTCCGCGTACGGGCTGCGGTATGAAGAGGTGTGGCCTCAGAAGCGTCTGCGGACCCGCAGAGGCGTGACCCCATCGAACTGGCGCGCGACAACTGGGAGCGTGCGGGGTGGGGCGGCGTCGCGAACGGGATGGTCGCGGTCACGTCGGTGATGCGGGCCCACCAGATTCTGCTGGCCCGCGTGGAGAACGCGTTGCGTCCGTATGACCTGAGCTTCGCGCGCTACGAGTTGCTCCGACTGCTGGCGTTCAGCCGCAACGGCGCGCTGCCGATCACCAAGGCGTCCGACCGACTGCAGGTCCACGTCACCAGCGTCACCCACGCGATCCGTCGGCTGGAGGCCAACGGGTTGGTGAAGCGGCTACCGCACCCCACCGACGGCCGCACCACGCTGGTGCAGATCACCGACCTCGGGCGCTCGACCGTCGAGGACGCGACCGTCACGCTCAACAAGGATGTCTTCGCCGACATCGGCATCACCGATGACGAGTCGCGGGCGCTGGCGGCATCGATCGAGACATTGCGCCGCAATGCGGGCGACTTCTGAAGCGATCAGACTGTTCGTGTCGTGCGTGGCGAGTGTGTGCTCGGATTCTCGCCACGTGTGAGTGGAGGGACATGCTCGATCGCACCGGCGACACGCGCGAGGCCGGCGCTCACCGTTCGGCTTGCGCGTTGAGGCATACCCGTCATCCCGCGTTGCCTACGGTCGAGGAAATCACGGCTGCGGTCAAGAAGAGTCAGCGGCGCCGCAGCGGCAACATTTCCCGGGGGCCGACGGGCAACGACAGGGTGAGGTCGCGTGGGAGCAGTCCGCCGGACGGCCTCCCAAGCCCAACCCAGCATCACCAACGTGCGCTGCGACACCGCATCCTGAAGCATCGGCAGCAGCCGGTCCTCCTCGTCGCGCACGTCCTCGCGCATCAACGTCACGATCCGGTGCCACAGCTCGTCGCCGCGGGTGCTGTCGGTATCGGCTTCCTCCAACTCGGTGAACAGTTCGTTGATCTCCTGGTGTTCGCGCTCGATGGTCAGCGTCAACTCCGCGCCTTCGGGAACCCAGCGCCGGATCGCCGGCCACAGCACCGATTCCTCGGCGAATGCGTGCGGGAAAACCAGCCTGCACAACTGCGTGAGGTTCTCTCGGCGAGCCGACCCACGGGACGAGTCGACAATCTCGATCAGCTGGTTCAACTGGATGTGGTCGCGTTTCTGGCGCGTCAGAACGCTGTTCGGGCCCCCGAGCTGTCCGACGTCCTGCTTGGCAAGTGATGGCATGGTGTTCCCTCCTGCGCCATGCAATGCCCACGGTGTGCCGTGTTAAACTCCGCCGGTTCATTTAATCGGGCACGCCGGGCAGCGGGATCGTCGCGGTCACCGCGGTGCCCACGCCGGGACGCGAGCGGATGTTCAGCCGTCCGCCGACGATCTCGGCGCGTTCGGCCATCGACAGCAGGCCGTAGCCGCCCATCTCGTCGCCGCCGAGCGGATGCTCGAACGTGTCGAAACCGACGCCGTCATCCACGATTTCGAGCCGCGCGGTGTCTCCGTCGTCGACGGCGAACGTCAACCTGGCCGTCGAAGCGCCCGCATGTTTGACGACGTTCTGCAGGCACTCCTGCGCGATGCGGTAGAGCGCGAGCTCGATGTGATCGGGCAGCCGCGTCTCGGTGAGCTCGACCTTGACGTCGATCTGCCCGATGGAGCGGGCCAGGCTGGCCAGCCCGCCCGCCAGACCCAGATCATCGAGCACCGGCGGCCGCAGGCCGCTGATGGCTGCGCGCGCCTCCTGCAGTGTCAGGTCGACCAGTTCCCGTGCCATGCCCAGCTGTTCGGCCATCGCCGCGTGATCGGTTTCCGCTGCGCGTGTCGCCGCGTCGAGGCGGTACGACAACGTGATCAACCGCTGCGATATGCCATCGTGGATGTCGCCTGCCAGCCGCCGCCGTTCGAGCTCTTGGGCTTCGATGACCTGCTCGACGAAGTTCTCGTGTGCGCGTTCGCGAACCACGAGCTGGCGGTGCAGCCGCGCCTGATGCATGGCGCCTGCGATCAGCTGTCCGATCACCAACAGCAATTCAACGTCGCGCGGCGTGAATTCTCTGCGGTCGACGGTGTGCACGTTGAGCACTCCGACCAAACCGCCGGGATCGGTCTCCATCGGCACCGACACCATCGACGTGAAGTCGGATCCGCGTAGCGACTGAAACGGCAGATATCGCGGATCGGACTCCTTGTCGTGGGTGATGACGACGGGCTCGCGGTTACTGGCCACCCAACCCGATACGCCGGATCCCAACGGGAGGCGGATCTTTCCGATCTCCTGGTCGAACGGCGGTGTCGCGCCCGCCAGTGTCAACGAGCGGTCACTGTCGTCGAGCACATGGACGAAGCAGACGTCGGTCGCGGTGGCCGCGGTGATCATCCTGGCTGCCGCGGCGGCGAGGGGCTCGACGCCGGGGCCGCTCGACGCAGCCTGGATCAGCTCGCGCAGCAGCGCGAGCTCACGATCGGCGTCGACGAGATCGCGTACGGCGTGGGGGCGCAGCGGACCTCCACCGACGGGGCTCATTGGAAGATCCCTTCGCGTAGCGCGGTCGCGACGGCACCGGTGCGATCGCTGACACCCAGCTTGCGGTAGATCGATCGCAGATGCGTTTTCACCGTCTCGTCGCCGATCACCAGCTTGCCGGCGATGCCGCGGTTGGACAGGCCGTTGACGACGCAGGAGAGGATTTCGCTTTCCCGCTGGGTGAGGCCCTGGCGTGCCCCCGGCCAGAACTCGTCGCGCTGCATTCTGGCCGCGGTGTCGGCGGCCCTAGCCGCCATACCCGGATCGATGGCGGTCGCGCCGCCGTGGACGAACTCGAGCTGACGAACGAGTTCGTCGCTGCTGATGCTTTTCAGCAGGTAGCCCGACGCGCCGACGCGCAGCGCCTGGAAGAGGTATTGCTCGTCGTCGTAGACCGACAGCATGACGACTTTGCGATCCGACCGGCGCGCGCGAAGCGTTTGGCACAGGTCGAGGCCACTGGACCCCTGCATGCGGACATCGGAGAGCACGATGTCGGGGTCGAGGTCGTCGACCACGCTCAGCGCCCGCTCGGCACCGATGGCCTGCCCCACCACCGCCACCCGGTCGGTGAAGGCAGCGAGCATCGCCTTGAGACCCTCGATGACCATCTCGTGGTCGTCCACGAGGACGATTCGCACTGGTCCGGAGGCGAGCGGGCTGTCGGACGCCATGGCAACACCTTAGGTGTGGCTTCGGCTGCGGTCCCGCAACTTGGCCTGCCCAATCCCCCGAATGGGGGAGGCCGGAAACATGTGCTCTGGGCCACTCTTGTCGACGTGCCTATGACACAGGAGAAGACGTGGCGTGCCGGTCGGTTCTGGTGGGACTGCAATTCACCGGTTGGCACCGAGGTAACCCAGCTCCGCGCATTGGTCTTCGACCTCGACGCGCTTGCCGACGTCGAATGCGACGGCCACCGGCTGGCCTATAACGCCGCCTTCGCCGAGCACGGGCTGAACTTCCAATGGTCCGTTGCGAGGTATCGGCAGCTGTTGGCGCTGACCGACGAGCGGCAGCGAATCTCGGCCGAGCTGCGCAAGCGCAGCGTCTCCACCGAGTCCGATGTGCTGACAAAGCTGCTTGCCGACGACATCTACACGACCAAGTCGATGATGCTCGACGAGATGATTCTCGACGCGGATCTGACTCCGCGGCCTGGACTTGTCGACCTCGTTGTGGAGGCGTTCACCGCCGGAGTGGTTGTGGCTGTCGTCGCTGGTGGCCAGCGCAGCTGGGTGGAGCCGCTGGTGCGGCAGCTGGTCGGCGACGGTGTCGTCGAGACCGTCGTGACCGCCGACGACGTCAAGAAGCAGATGCCCGATTGCGAGGCGTTCCGAACCGCGCTGTGGGAACTCGGAGTTCCCGCGGAGAACGCGCTGGCGATCACGGGTTCGGCTGCCGGGCTGCGGGCCGCGACCGCGTCCGGTCTGGCGTCGGTGGTCATCACCGGTGACGGCGCACCGGAGATCCCCGCCGCGTTGGCGGTGCGGCCTGACTACGCCGGTAGCGAGCCGGTTCGGATCGCGGATTGCCAGCGGCTGCATCGTCGCTGGTTCGTTGACCATAAGCAGGCTGACGCCGCCTAGGTCTCACTTTGCCGATCAGTGCGGCAACGCTGACCAAGGCGTATGCGAACGGCGGCGGAGGTGCGATCGGCGATTGCAGCTTCACCGACTTCGGTGCGGCCTTCATTCGCGATGAGGCTTACGACGTCGACGACTACGGGCCCGACTTCGTCGGCCTGGTGTTCGGCAGGAAAGCCGTGACGACGCCGCCATCAGGACCCGGTGCGCCGGGCGGGCAAGGCGAGCAGAAGACGGCGCCGCCGGTGAAATGCGGGCCGAACGACGAGCAAGCCGAGGTTCCAGCCGGCCAGCAGTGCACGCCGAAGGCTGCAGTGCATGCCCGCCCGGCGGACCGCAGCAGTCTGTTCCGGCCGGTCAGAAGTGCCCGCCGCCTACGAACGCCGTCAGGGTGTCCTTCGATCGCGGCTTCGGATCGTGGACCGAAACGTGAAGAACAACGCGGGCATTGGCGGTAGCTGCACCTATACGGCGACCAGCCAAAACGGCCTGCCGGGGGTTGACAGGGCCTTCGACATCGCGCCCAACGGGACGGAGTCCTTCTCGGTGCTGGCTCCGGTTGGCAAGTATGACGTCCTGACCAAGTGCACGGGGACCTATGACGGTGCCCAGGTCGAGTTCGGGCGCGACGCGCAGACGGTGCCCTGATCGACTGATTCGACGAAACGAACGCCACGGTCCGGCTTGCTCGGACCGTGGCTTCGTTATGAGTGAGTGAAAACTCAGGTGCCGCGCAGCAGTTCGATCACCGCGCTGAAGTCCTTGTCGGCGTGATCGGCGTTGTACTTGGCGTAGATCTCGGCGGCGTGGGTTCCCAGCGGCGCCGACGAGCCGGTCGAGTTCACCGCGTCCATCGCCAGGCCGAGGTCCTTGTTCATCAGTGCGGTCGCAAAACCCGGCTTGAAGTCGTTGTTGGCAGGCGACGTCGGAACCGGTCCAGGCACAGGGCAGTTCGTGTGCACCGCCCAGCAGTTGCTGGTCGCGCCGGTGATCACGTCGAACAGCGACTGCGCCGACAGTCCGAGCTTCTCGGCCAGCACGAAGGCTTCGCCGATGGCGATCTGCTGCACCGCGAGCACCATGTTGTTGCACAGCTTGGCGCTCTGGCCGTTACCCGAGCCGCCGCAGTGAATGATCTTGCCGGCCAACGGCTCCAAGACCGGTCGGGCCCGCTCGACGGCCTCGTCCTCGCCACCGACCATGAACGCCAGCGTTCCTGCCGTCGCGCCTTTCACCCCGCCTGAAACGGGGGCGTCGAGTTGCGCGAAGCCGCGGTCGGTGGCCTGCTTGTGGATCTCGCGCGCATCGTCGACCGAGATGGTCGAGGTGTCGATGAACAGCGCGCCTGCCTTGGCGGCGGGCAACACCTCGTTGTAGCAGGACTTGACGATCGCGCCGCTGGGCAGCGAGGTGATGACGACGTCGGCGTCGGCCACCGCCGCCGCTCCAGTGTCGAAGACCTTGGCGCCCTTGTCTTCTGTTGCCGCCTTCAACGCGGGAACCGGGTCGAATGCGTTGACGGTCTGGCCGGCCGCGACGAGGTTTGCGGCCATCGGCCCGCCCATGTTGCCCAGTCCAAGGAACGCAATGTTCATGCCTCTGCCTCGACCTTTCTAAGACGCGCGGACACGGGCGGCTTCGGCCCGACCGATGACCACACGCATGATTTCGTTGGTTCCCTCGAGGATTCGATGTACCCGCAGGTCGCGGACGATCTTCTCGAGACCGTACTCATTCAGATACCCGTAACCGCCGTGCAATTGCAGTGCCTGATCGGCGACGTCGAAGCAGGTGTCGGTGACGTACCGCTTCGCCATCGCGCACAACTCGACCTTGTCGGGATGGTCGGCGTCGAGCGCGGTTGCGGCCCGCCACAGGAGCGTTCGCGACGTCTCCAGGGCGGTGGCCATGTCGGCGAGCTTGAACCGGATGGTCGGCTCGTCGAGCAGCGCTCCGCCGAACGCCTGCCGGTCGGCCAGGTAGCCGACCGCCTTGTCGAACGCGGCCTGGGCCCCGCCGAGTGAACACGCCGCGATGTTGATCCGGCCGCCGTTGAGCCCGTTCATCGCGATGGAGAAGCCGGTGCCCTCACCGTCGGCACCGCCGAGCATCGATTCGGCGGGTACGCGCGCGCCTTCGAAGATGACCTGTGCGGTGGGCTGAGCGTTCCAACCCATCTTCTCCTCGTCGGCACCGAAGCTGAGGCCGGGAGTGCCTTTTTCGACGATGAAAGCCGAGATGCCGCGAGGGCCTTCACCTCCGGTGCGGGCCATGACGATGTAGACGTCGGAAGTGCCCGCTCCCGAGATGAACTGCTTCACACCGTCGAGTACGTAGAAATCGCCGTCTCGAACGGCCTTCGTGCGTAGCGCACTGGCGTCGGATCCCGCACCGGGTTCGGTGAGGCAGTAACTCGCGATGGCCTCCATCGACGCGAGTTTGGGCACCCAGGACTTGCGTTGTTCGTGCGTGCCGTACGTGTCGACCATCCACGCGCACATGTTGTGGATGGACAGGAACGCGGCGACCGTGGGATCGGCGGCGGCCAACTGCTCGAAGATGCGCACGGCATCGATGCGGCGCAGGCCGCTGCCGCCGGCGTCTTCCCCGCAGTAGATCGCCGCCATCCCCAGCTCGGCAGCCTCACGCAGTTCGTCGACTGGAAAGTGGTGTGTCTTGTCCCACTCCAGCGCATTTGGGGCAAGACGCTTTTCGGCGAACGCCGCCGCCGTCTCGGCGATGACGCGTTCGTCGTCGTCCAGGCCGAAGAACTGCATGTAGCTCTCTACTTCATCGTGGGGATGACGAACTCGGCACCATCCTTGATGCCCGACGGCCACCGCTCGGTGATCGTCTTGACCTTGGTGTAGAAGATGACCGACGCGGGCCCGTGCTGGTTGAGGTCGCCGAAGCCGGACCGCTTCCAGCCGCCGAACGTGTGGTAGGCGACCGGCACCGGGATCGGCACGTTGACGCCGACCATGCCGACCTGCACCCGGGACACGAAGTCACGCGCGGCATCGCCGTCGCGGGTGAAGATCGCGACGCCGTTGCCGTATTCATGCTCGGTGGGCAGTCGGAGAGCCTCTTCGTAGTCGTGGGCGCGCACGATGCACAGCACAGGCCCGAAGATCTCATCGGTGTAGATCGACATGTCGGTGGTGACGTGGTCGAACAGCGTGGGTCCGATGAAGTAACCCTTCGACAGGTCGGCCTCGTCGAAAGTCAGCTCGTCGCTGGCGCGTTCGCGCCCGTCGACGACCGCTTCGGCACCGGCCTCGATGCCTTGGGCGATGTAGTCCTTCACTCGCTTGAGCGCGGCTTCGGTGACCAGCGGGCCGTAATCGGCCTTGGGGTCGAGGCTGTGGCCGACGCGCAGCTGATTGACGCGTTCGACGAGCCTGGCGCGCAACCGATTTGCGGTTTCCTCGCCGACCGGTACCGCGACGCTGATCGCCATGCAGCGCTCACCGGCGCTGCCGTAGCCGGCGCCGATGAGGGCGTCGACGGCCTGGTCCAGATCGGCGTCGGGCATCACGATCATGTGGTTCTTGGCGCCACCGAAGCACTGTGAGCGCTTGCCGTTGGCCGCCGCGGTCGAGTAGATGTAATGCGCGATATCGGAGCTCCCGACGAAGCCGACGGCCTGGATATCGGGGTGGTTGAGGATGGCGTCGACGGCTTCCTTGTCGCCGTGCACGACCTGGAACACTCCCGGAGGCAGGCCGGCTTCGAGGAACAGTTCGGCCAGCCGCACCGGCACGGACGGGTCGCGCTCCGACGGCTTGAGGATGAAGGCGTTGCCGCACGCCAGCGCCGGGCCTGCCTTCCACAGCGGGATCATCGCGGGGAAGTTGAAGGGGGTGATGCCCGCGACGACCCCGAGCGGTTGCCGGATCGAATAGACGTCGATGCCGGAGCCGGCGCCCTCGGTGAACTCACCCTTCAACAGATGTGGGATGCCGATCGCGAACTCGATGACCTCGATGCCTCGCTGGATGTCGCCCTTGGAGTCGGCGACCGTCTTGCCGTGCTCGAGCGAGAGCAGTTCGGCCAGTTCCTCGACGTTGGCGTTGACCAGATCGATGAACTTCATCATCACGCGGGCCCGGCGCTGCGGGTTCCACGCGGCCCATTCCCTCTGGGCTTCGACGGCCTTGGCCACTGCAGCGTCGACGTCGGCGGCGGAGGCCATCATGACCTCGGCCTGCACTTCGCCGGTGCTCGGGTTCATCACGTCGGCGGTTCGGGTCGACGACAGGTTGCTGCGCTGTCCGTCGATGAAATGTGGAATCTGTGTGGTCATGACCATGCCCCTTGCTGGAAGATACTTGGACATCCTAGTAATGGTCCGGCGGCGCTGGCAAGACGCCTGATGACGCTTCAGCGGCGCCGGACCACCCAACCCAATACTGCCGCTGACTGACGGCCTCGACAATTAACTTCTGACGCAATCAGGGTCAAACGACGGTTCAGTTATCAATATGAATGTCTGTTCCGTACGGTGGCGGCTATGGGCGTTACCAGTGCGTATTTGACCGCCGTCGTCGCAGGTGCCATGACGGCCGGAATCGGGGCGGCGAATGTCTTGGCGGTACCGCCCGATGTGGCCGAACCGGCGCAGTCGACGGCGAGAGACGTCGACCTGTCTGCTTACTTCCTCATCCCGATCATCGATTTCGATGAGACGGTCGGCCCGCTGAGACTAGTCCGGGAAATCGCTATCGAGGCAGGTACCAACCCGCTACTGCTCGGCATCATTCAGCAGGGCGGCAACTCCTACAACCTGCCCGGGCTGAACACGCTGGTGAACTCGACGTCGCATCCCCGCGTGCAGGCAGAGCAGGGACCCGACTACCTCGACTTCGCGTTCCTCTCCGACCGGACAGAATCCGCCGGGTGGAGTCTCCTCGGTGACGTCGTAACAAGCGAGGCCGAGGTCAACGGCTCCAGAAACGTCCACTTCAGGCCGCTGCTCGGTGGCGCAGAAGGCATCGGTGCCCGCCTGTACGGCACTCTCGATGAAACTGCCACCGGCGAACCGATCACTCGTTCTTTGTCGGTGCTGGGCAGCGGCTTCGAAACCGAGTCCAACAGACGAACCGGTGTGTTCGACGGTGCGCTCTCCGTCATACCGTTCAACGGATTCAAGGCCGTCGGCGACGGAACCTTGGTCGAAGGCGACAACACGACGACGGCCAACCTGGGATCGCTTCAGTTCGGCGCCGGCAGCAGCGGGGCTCTAGGCGGCAACGCCGGCCTCTGCCTGGGCTCAGCGAAGGGGACTAACGGCTGTGGGACTGACACAGCTTTCGCGGGTCTCAACGCGCCAATCAACTTGGGACTGGGCACGGGCGGTTCATCGACGAATCTCTTCAGTGTCAATTTTCCCGAGAACAACCTGGCGGTCGCCCTTGGTAGCGGTAGCTTCTCCGTGGAGGGCCAACTCGGCGGCACCGTTTCGGTCGGCGGCCTCGAGTTCGGACGACCGATCGACATCGATTTCCAGATTCCGCGTGCATCTTCGCTGATGTCCTCGACCAGCAGCAGTCAGCAGCAGAATGTGCGGAATTCGTTCGTGGCCGTCCCAGGAAAGACCGGCTCCGACAACGGTACCTCTTCCACGGGTCGGCATGCCGCCCGTGATGTGGTGAACTCGACTGTCGCGGGCGTAAGGACCGCAGTGAAGACCGCAGTGTCGAACGTAACGCAGTCGAAGCCCCGGCACGCCAAGCCGGACGCCGGAACTGAGGACTGACATACGGCTGCCTCGACAACCCATCGCCGTTGGCACTCGAGCCGACATCAGATGTTCAGAGTGCGAGTATCCGGACCGTTTCGGCCCGCATGTCGACCTTGCGAACCTTTCCCGTCACCGTCATCGGGAACTCATCGACGATTCGGACGTAGCGCGGGATCTTGAAGTGGGCGAGCTTGCCGAACGAGAACGCGCGCACAGCATCGGCGTCCAGCGGCGGCCTGCCCGACCGCATCTTGATCCATGCACAGATTTCCTCGCCGTACTTGTCGTCGGGCACGCCGATCACCTGCACATCATCTATATCGGGATGAGTGTGCAGAAAATCCTCGATCTCACGTGGGTACACGTTCTCGCCGCCGCGGATGACCATGTCCTTGATGCGCCCGACAATCACGCAATATCCGTCGTCGCGCATGACAGCCAGGTCGCCAGTGTGCATCCAACCGTCGTCGTCGATTGCCTCACGCGTCCGGTCGTCGTCACACCAGTAGCCCAGCATCACGGAGTAACCCCTGGTGCAGAACTCGCCGGGCTCACCGCGTTCGACCGTCCTACCGGTGCCGGGATCGACGATCTTGATCTCGACATGTGGGTGAGCCCGTCCGACCGTCGCGGTCCGCCGCTGCAGGTCGTCGTCGATGAGCGTCTGGCAAGACACCGGTGAGGTCTCGGTCATGCCGTAGGCGATCGCGACCTCGGTCATGTTGAGCTCGTCTATACAGCGCTTCATGACCTCCATCGGGCAGGTCGCGCCTGCCATGATCCCTGTGCGTAACGACGACAGATCGCGATCAGCGAGATCGTGCCGGCCCAACATCGCGACGAACATTGTCGGGACACCGTAAACAGCTGTGCAGCGCTCTTTTTCGATGGCGCGCAGGGTCGCTGCCGGATCGAAACCCGCAGCTGGAATAACCATAGTCGCGCCGTGAGTTGTGCAGCCCAGGTTGCCCATCACCATGCCGAAGCAGTGATAGAACGGCACCGGAATGCACAGCCGCTCGCCGGGACGGAGATTGATGAGCTCGGTGACGAAGAATCCGTTGTTCAAGATGTTGCGGTGCGAGAGCGTGGCCCCCTTGGGCGAACCCGTTGTGCCCGAGGTGTACTGGATGTTGATCGCATCCGACGGTTCGAGTCCTGTCATCCGGGACCGCAACTCGTCGTCTGACACCTGCTCGGAGCGTTGACGCAGCCGTGCCCAGTCGTCTGTGTCCAGGAAGACCACCTCGGTCAGCTCGGGCACCTGGGTGCGCACCTCGTCGACGATCCTGCGGTAATCGAATGTCTTGATACTCGTCGCCGATACCAACATCCGGACCCCGGAATGCCGCAGCACGTAGGCGAGCTCATGGCTCCGGTACGCCGGATTCACCGTCACCAGGATCGCGCCGACCTTCGCCGTCGCGAACTGCAAGACCGTCCACTCCGGGCAGTTCGGCGCCCAGATTCCGACACGATCGGACTTCTTGACACCGCTGGCTATCAAAGCCCTTGCGATGAGATCGATTTCGTCGTTGAGCTCGGTGTAGGTCCAGCGCCGCCCACTAGGAACATCGACCAACGCCATGGCGCCGGGGTGAGCCGCCACCGTGCGCTCGAAGTTGACCCCGATGGTCTCGTCCAGCAGCGGTGTGTCGTCGGGACCCGCCGCGTAGGACCGCGCAGTGCCGTGTTCGTCGCGAAGGCGTGCCTTGAGCACCTTTCCGCCGGCGTTGCGAGGCAAGGCATCGACAAGCGCGAGCCGGCGCGGACGCTTGTAGGGCGCGAGGTGTGCACGACTGTGTGACTCGATCTCGGTTTCCGTCGGTGGATCGGCGGGGTCGTATGGCACCACCACCGCCAGCGGGGTTTCGACCCACTGGGAATCGGGGACGCCGATGACCGCCACCTCGGCGACCTTGGGATGTGCGGCGAGCACGTTCTCCACCTCCGCGCAGTAGATGTTCTCGCCGCCGGAGACGATCATGTCCTTCTTCCGGTCGACCACGTAGATATAGCCCTCTGCGTCCTGCCTGACGAGGTCGCCGGAATGGAACCAGCCACCACGAAAGGCCTCAGCGGTGTCGTCGGGCCTGTTCCAGTATTCCCTCATCACCAACGGACCGAGGTATACGATCTCGCCGACCTCACCCCGCGGAACGTCGTTCATCTCGTCGTCGACGACGCGGATGTCGACGTTGAGCATCGGAGTGCCCACCGAGCCGATCTTTTCGATCGAGTCCTCACCGCGTAGCAGGCAGGTGATGGGACTGCACTCGGTCTGTCCGAACGCGGCGACGATCTCGGCGCCGGGAAAAGAATCGATCATGGTGCGTAACAACGTTGTCGAGGCTGGAGCGGCCCCCCACCAGACACGGCGCAACCGGGTCAGGTCGTGTGCGGCCAGATCCGGCATCGCGCAGATCGCCTGCCATCCCGTCGGCACCATCCAACACGACGTGACCCCCTCGTCGACGATCGTGGTGAGGGTGGCGGCCGGGTCGAAACCGCCCGATCGTGGAATTACGACTTTGCCGCCGGTGAGGAACATCGGCAGCATCCCGGACACACCCGCGGTGTGGAACAGCGGCGCGACCGCCATCCAGCAGTCATCGTCGGCGCGGTGACCGAGGGTGCCGATCGAGCTGAACGCATGTAGATAGAGGTTGCGGTGCGTGATCACCGCGCCCTTGGGAAAACCTGTCGTCCCCGACGTGTACATGATGAACGCGGGTGCGTCGTCGGCGACCCCGATGTCAACAGGGGAGCCATCGGCGTCTTTGATGATCTCGTCCAGGTCCCCGTCGATGGTAATGACGGTGTGGACTGCCGGTGCGCCCGTAAGGGCCTGTGTCACAACGGGTGCCAGCGTTGCGTCGACGATGACCGCGGCCGAACCACTGTCCGCCAGCAGATACGCGATCTCGTCGGCCACGAGCCGGAAGTTGACTGGCACCGCGATGGCGCCCAGTCGCAGCACCGCCAGCCAGGACTCGACGAGCTCGATGCTGTTGAGCCCTAGCACTGCCACCCGATCGCCGCGGCGGACCCCGCGCGCGTCGAGTGCATTCGCCAAGCGGGTCGCGCGGTCGTCGAGCTGCCGAAATGTGCAGCGCCTCCGCGGGTCGACGAAAGCCACCGTGTCGGGCCGGACCCGGGCGTGCCGGGTGAGTACGTCGCTGAGGGTGATGCCCGTAGAAGCTGACGCGGTCGCAGCAACGGGGGCGGCTGGCGTGGACATCGTTCGCTCCTGTGACTAGAGGCCTGCCCGGTCGGCGACAAGCGCCCGGTTTTGTGCGCTGCCGCCGAACAGTGCCGCGGCCGTGTGGGCCCGGCGGAAGTAGAGGTGCAGATCGTGCTCCCAGGTGAAGGCGATCCCGCCGTGGATCTGAATCGCCGAGCCCGCGCACTGCACGAAGGTGTCCGCGGCCTGTGCCTTTGCCATCGGCCCGTTGGTCTTCAGCTCGGGCACGTTGTCGGCACGCATCGCCGCGTACATGACCATCGCGCGGGTGGCGTCGATCTCGATCATCATGTCGGCGCAGGTGTGCTTGACCGCCTGGAACGAGCCGATCGGTCGATCGAACTGATGTCGGCTCTTGGCGTAGTCAACCGCGAGTGCGAGACACGCCTCGGCGCCGCCAAGCATCTCGGCGGCGAGCAGAATCCGGGATACATCGAGCACCCGCTCGAAGTCATCCGCTGTTCCTGCAGTCAATGCCTCGGCGGGCGCCTGTGCAAACGTCAGCTTGGCAACGGGGCGAGTGCTGTCGAATGACGGCAGACTCACCACGGTGACGCCGGGAGCATCGGTCGACACGACGTGCGGAATGACAGCTGCGCCGCTTCGGGCCGGCACGATGACCAGGTCCGCGACGGAACCGTGCAGCACAGGAGAGGACTCCCCGGCCAGGACGCTCTGTCCGCCAACGGTTTCGACCCGGACGGTCGGTGCGGATGCGGCCTCAGGGCAGGCTGCCGCCAGCGACCCGATCCGTTTTCCGCAGAGCAGGTCGGGCAGCAGACGAGATCTTTGTTCCTCGTCTCCCATTCGCAGCACCGCTTCGACCGCCATTGTCGTGCCCAACAGCGGAACGGGGCTGAGCGCGCGGCCGAGCTCCTCCGAGGCGATCGTAGCGACGACGAGGGATTCGCCTGTCCCGCCATAGAGGGTTGCGACGTGCAGGCCAGGCACGTCGAGGTCGCGGCACAGCCGTTGCCACAACGGTGAGTCGTTGCCGCCACAGGCAGCGACTTCGCGTACCCGGGTAGCAGAGGATTGATCAAGGAGGAAGCGGCGCAACGATTCTCGGAATGCGTCGTGCTCGGTGCCGTACTGGAAGTCCATGTCAGCTGTCCGCGCCAGGTAGCGCGAACGCGGCGGTGCGGTCGACCGGGCGGGGTTCCTTCGGAAGCCCGAGCAGTCGTTCGCCGATCACATTGCGCTGAATTTGGGAACTGCCCGCATAGATCGTTGCCGCGCGCGCGTAAAGCAGCTCGTCGACCCAACAGGCGGCAGAGTTCGGAGTGCCTGCCTCGGGCACCATCAGTGCCTCACCGTTGCCCGGACCTTGCGGGCCGAGCACGTCGACCCCGAGTAGTTCGACCGCGAGCTCGGTGTAGCGCCTGAAGTACTCACTCCAGATGACCTTGCCGATCGCGGCGTCGGCGCCCGGCTGCCTCCCGTTCAGTTTTGATGTCAAGGCGCGGTAGCCGCGAAAGCGCATGATCGCAACGCGCGAATGACACCACGCCAGCGCATCGCGGATGCGCGGGTCGGTGTGCGCACCCCGCTCACGCGCGAGTGCGCACAACCGCGCCAGGTCGCGGCCGAAGTCGATGGCCGCAGTGGTGATTTGAGAACCTCGTTCGAACGCCAGCAAGGTCATCGCCGTCGACCACCCGTCGCCTGGCTGCCCGACGATATTGACCGCAGCCGTGCGCGCATCGGTGAAGAAGACCTCGCTGAACGAAGCGTGTCCGGCCGCATTGACGATCGGCCGCACCTCGACGCCTGGTTGCTTCATCGGAACCAACAGAAACGACAGACCCTTGTGTTTGGGCGCGGACGAGTCCGTGCGGGCCAACACGAAGATCCAATTCGCGGTCGGCCCCGCCGACGTCCAGATCTTCTGGCCGTTGATGACCCATTCGTCGCCATCGAGTAGAGCCCTGGTGTGCACGCTCGCCAGGTCCGAACCCGCTTCGGGCTCTGAAAAGCCTTGGCACCAGCGGTCCTCCCCGCTGAGGATGCGGGGAAGGAAGTGTCTCTTCTGTTTTTCGGAACCGAGCACGATCAGGGTGTTGCCGAGCAGCTCTATTCCGAGCAGGTCATTCTCTGCGCCCAGCGGCGCGCCCGCGCGAGCGAATTCCTCGGCCAGAACCACCTGCTCGAGCGCGGACAGCCCCCCACCTCCGTATTGCTTTGGCCAGGACACGGCCACCAGGCCGCAGTCCGCGAGAGTTCGCCGCCACCGCGTTGTGAACGCCACTCGCTCGTCGGCCGGGAGTGCACCGGCGCCGGACCAGCCTTCCGGTAGATGCTCGGCCAGAAACGCGCGGATCCTGTCGCGGAATGCCTCGGCTTCGGGCGGATAGTCGACATCCACTGCAGTTTCGGCCCTTCCGATCAGGGGTGTTCTCTGGACGCGGGCAAGATCTCGGGGGAGAGCCGCCAGTCTTCGAGGCCGTTCTCGACGGTGCCGTACGACAGCGCGCCCCCGGTCACCTCAGCCCAGTGCGCGTGGTTGAGTTGGTGGATCTTGAAGCACGCATCGAGTGCCGTGGAGAAACCCATCGCGTCGACGGTTTGGTTCACCGATTCCTTGATCAGCAGCGCGGTGATCGTCGGCAGCTTGGCAATTCGGCGCGCGAACTCGACGGTGCGATCGAACAGTTCATCGTCGGGAAAGACCTTGCTCACCATGCCTAGGGCGTGGGCTTCGTCGGCGTCAAGGGAATCGCCGGTGAAAAGTAACTCTTTCGCCTTTCGCGGCCCGAATTCCCATGGATGCCCGAAGTACTCGACCCCACACATCCCGAGGCGGGTGCCGACGACGTCGGCGAACACCGTGCCTTTGCCAGCAACGATGAGGTCGCAACACCACGCGAGCATCAGCCCCGCCGATAGGACCATCCCGTGCACTTCGGCGACGGTGACCTTGCGCAGATTGCGCCACCGCCGGGTGTTCTCGAAGAAGTAGTGCCACTCCTGCCTGTTGCGCGACTCCACTCCGCCCAACGTTCCGCCGTTGCATTTATAGGTGGCGTGCTGATCCGGACCCGGAGTGCGTTCGCGCACGTCATCGGTTGAGCCGAGATCGTGTCCCGCGGAGAACGACGGGCCCTCGGCACGGAGTATGACCACCCGGACCGTGTCGTCTGCTTCGGCTAGCTCGAAAGCCGAGCCCAACTCGACAAGCATGCCGCGGTTCTGAGCGTTGCGCTGCTTCGGGCGGTCGAGCGTGATCAGGGCGATACGTCCCTCGTCGATGACGTCGTACCCAAGGAACTCGAAACGCCGAACATGAGGACTCTCTGTCAGGGGTGCTGAAGGCCGCACGGACTGTTGGGTGGCGTTGTCCTCGCACAAATCGCCGGTCATGGCCGCTCCTTCCTGCGCCGCGGACGCGCTGACCTCAGGAGGTTACGTGCCACGGCGACTAAATGTCCATAGCCGATACGGCTCCCTGAAAAGAAACCAGCGCTAAAGAGCGAAGAAAACTGGCACTTGCGCCCGCTGATGTATATTGCTAGTACTGTGTTGTACGTCGCAGTCAGCGATCAGGAAGTGCCTCGCGCTGATTGGTTCCCACGGTTGCGATCGTGTACGGCCATTACAGAGAGGGTTGACGATGGAGATCGGGATATTTCTGATGCCGGCGCATCCGCCGGAGCGGAGTCTGTTCGACGCGACGCAGTGGGATCTCGACATCATCGAGCTGGCCGACCAGCTGGGGTATGTGGAGGCCTGGGTAGGGGAGCACTTCACCGTGCCGTGGGAGCCGATCTGCGCGCCCGACCTGCTCTTGGCCCAAGCGCTGTTGCGTACGAAGTCGATCAAGCTCGCCCCCGGTGCACACCTCCTGCCGTACCACCACCCGGTCGAACTCGCCCATCGCGTGGCCTATTTCGACCACCTCGCCCAGGGCCGATTCATGCTGGGGGTCGGCGCCAGTGGTATCCCGGGCGACTGGGCACTGTTCGACGTGGACGGGCAAAACGGTGAGCACCGCGAGATGACCCGCGAAGCGCTCGAGGTCATGCTTCGCGTCTGGACCGAAGACGGTCCGTGGGAACATCGCGGAAAGTACTGGAACGCCAACGGTATTGCGCCGATGTTCGACGGATTGATGAGGCGGCACATCAAGCCCTTCCAGAAGCCGCACCCACCAATCGGCGTCACCGGGTTCAGTGCGGGCTCCGAAACACTCAAGCTTGCAGGCGAGCGGGGCTACCTGCCGATGAGTCTCGATCTCAACACCGAGTACGTCGCCAGCCACTGGGATGCCGTGCTAGAGGGCGCCGCGCGAAGCGGACGCACGCCCGACAGGCGCGATTGGCGACTGGTGCGTGAGGTCATGGTGGCCGAAACCGACGAGCAGGCATTCCGTTACGCCGTTGACGGCATGATGGGCCGAAACATGCGTGAGTACGTGCTGCCCACGTTCAAGATGTTCGGCATGACGAAGTTCTACAAGCACAATCCCCTCGTCCCCGACGACGACGTCACGCCCGAATATCTTGCCGAGAACACCTTCGTGGTCGGGTCCGTGGAAACGGTGGTGGACAAACTGGAGGCCACCTATGACCAGGTCGGCGGATTCGGCCACCTGCTGGTATTGGGATTCGACTACAGCGAGAACCCCGGCCCGTGGAAGGAGTCCATGCGACTGCTGGCGGAGGAGGTCATGCCGAGGCTCAACGCGCGCATCGCGAATAAGCCCATGGCCGCGATCGTCTAGTCGGCGCACCGGAAAGGGACCACGCTGTGGAGACTCGTCAGGTCAGCGTTCGATATTCGGACGGGACACAGAAGGCGATGACGGTGCGGCCAGATCAATCGATCCTGGAGGCTGCGGAGGAACACGGCGTCGCCATCGTCAACGAATGTCAGAGCGGCATCTGCGGGACGTGTGTGGCCACGTGCGCGTTAGGCGACTACGAAATGGGTCGCACCGAAGGTCTGTCCGATGTGGAGCGGGAATCGCGAAAGATTCTGACGTGTCAAACCTTTCCGACGTCGGATTGCCGAATCGAGGTCCAGTATCCGGTCGACGACAACGCGGCACTGTTGGTAACCGGAGGCGGAGTGGTTACTGGGGTGCAGCGGATATCGGCGACGACCGCCATCCTCTCGGTGTCGGCGCAGGATATGCCGACCCTGACGTACAAGGCGGGGCAGTTCGCCCAGGTGCAGGTACCCGGCACCGATTCATGGCGGAACTACTCCTACGCGCATCCCGCCGACGGCCGCAATGAACTCGAATTCATCGTGCGCCTGCTGCCGGATGGTGTGATGTCGGATTACCTGCGCAATCGCGCAAAACCCGGCGATCGCATCGCGTTGCGGTGTAGCAAGGGCAACTTCTTCCTGCGTCCGATCGTGCGTCCGGTGATCCTGATGGCAGGCGGCACCGGATTGTCGGCGATTCTTGCAATGGCCGAGAGCCTGAGCCCTGACATCGCGCAACCGGTCCGCCTGCTCTACGGAGTCACCACGGCCGCCGACCTTTGCAAGCTCGACGAGCTGGAGGCGGTAAAGCGATGGGTGCCTGGTCTGGACGTGCAGGTCATCGTCGCGCGCCCGGATGCGAGCTGGGACGGAAAGGTGGGAGTCGTCACCGACCTGCTCGATGAAGGAATGCTCTCGGCTGGTGATGCCGATGTCTACCTGTGCGGTCCGGCGGCCATGGTCGAAGCCACGCGAACCTGGTTGGACAACAACGATTTCCACCGTGTCGGTTTGTACTACGAGAAGTTCGTCCCAAGTGGGGCTGCGCGCAGGCGAACACCGCAGCGGGTGGACTATGCCGACCTCGACATGGCCGATATCCGCAGGCGTGGCCGCGGGACCGCGGTGGTGATCGGAGGCAGCATCGCGGGTATCGCGGCGGCCAAGGTACTCCTCGAGACGTTCGACCGGGTCGTCGTGCTGGAGAAGGACGGACCCCACCGCCGTCGGGAAGGCAGACCCGGCGCTGCACAGGGTTGGCACCTCCACCATCTGCTCACCGCTGGACAGATCGAATTAGAACGTATCTTTCCCGGGATCGTCGACGACATGGTTCGCGAGGGCGCGTTCAAGGTCGACATGGCAGCGCAATACCGGATCCGCCTTGGTGGTACGTGGAAGAAGCCAGGTACCAGTGACATACAGATCGTCTGCGCTGGACGTCCGCTGCTCGAATGGTGTGTCCGCCGACGCCTCGACGGCGAACAACGGATCAGCTTCCGCTACGAGTCGGAGGTGGCCGATCTGGTCTTCGAGCGCGGCGGCGAAACCGCCGTCGGCGTGGCCGTAGCACGTGATGGCGACGGGATCGAAGTGGTACCGGCCGAATTCGTCGTCGACGCCTCGGGAAAGAACACCCCGGTACCGCAAATCCTGGACCGCATCGGCATCGGAGCGCCCGAGGTCGAGCAGGACATCATCAATTGCTTCTATTCCACAATGCATCACCATGTTCCGCCCGAGCGACAGTGGCAGGACAAAGTGATGGTGATCTGCTACGCGTATCGGCCATACGAGGACACCTACGCCGCGCAGTACTACACCGACAATTCACGGACAATCCTGT
Source organism: Mycobacterium sp. ITM-2016-00318 (assembly GCF_002968285.2). Lineage (NCBI taxonomy): Bacteria > Bacillati > Actinomycetota > Actinomycetes > Mycobacteriales > Mycobacteriaceae > Mycobacterium > Mycobacterium sp. ITM-2016-00318. Next base: position 1,130,343 of record NZ_CP134400.1, read on the forward strand.
CCACCTCGCTGGTCGCCTACAACTGTTATTCGCCCCCTCGCACTGCGCGGGAGTTCCGGGAATTCGCCGACCGCATGCCGTCCCCCGTTGTCGGCGAGAACATCGACGGCCTTGAGCCTGCGTCGCCGATCTACAACTTCCGCTACCCCAACATGCTCCGGCTGCGTTACGAGAAGAAGCGCAATCTTCCCCGGGCACTTCTGGCGGTGGGAGACGCATACACCAGCGCCGATCCCGTTTCCGGGCTGGGTATGACACTGGCACTGAAGGAAGTGCGCGAGATGCAGTTGCTGCTCGCGAAATACGGCGCGGGACAACCAGACTTGCCACGCCGTTACTACCGGTCAATCAGCAAGATGGCGGACACGGCCTGGTTCGTGATTCGCGAGCAGAACCTGCGCTTCGGGTGGATCAAGGATGTGGACAAGAAGCGTCCGTTCTATTTCCGCGCCCTGACCTGGTACATGGATCGCGTCATCGAACTCGTCCACGACGACCTCGACACCTATCGCGACTTCCTGGCGGTCGTTCATCTCGTCAAACCGCCGTCAGCGCTGATGAGGCCGAGCGTGGTCGCGCGCGTGCTCGGCAAGTGGGCGCGAACAACACTGTCCGGACAGAAGACACTCATTGCGAAGAACTACGAGAACCGCACCGTGCCGTCGAGGGAAATCCCTGACCGACTCGAGGAGATCGTCGACGACGAGGTGACGGCGAGCCGCATAGCCTGAGACTGGAAGGAATCAACCAGATGTCGCAGATTCACCGCATGCTCCACTGCCGTGGTACCAGGATCCACGCGGTGGAGGAGGGCGAGGGGCCTCTTGTCGTTCTGTTGCATGGCTTCCCGGAATCCTGGTATTCGTGGCGACACCAGCTGCCCGTGCTCGCCGCAGCGGGCTACCGCGCCGTGGCGATCGACCAGCGTGGATACGGACGCTCGTCGAAGTATCGTGTCCAGTCGGCCTATCGCATCAAAGAACTGATCGGAGATGTCCTCGGTGTGATCGACGCCTACGGCGAGGACAAGGCTATCGTCGTCGGTCACGATTGGGGCGCGCCCGTCGCCTGGACATTCGCCTGGTTGCATCCGGAGCGATGTGCGGGCGTTGCGGGTATCAGTGTTCCGTTCGCCGGTCGTGGCGTGATAGGCCTGCCGGGCAGCCCGTTCGGCGAGCGACGTCCGAACGACTACCACCGCGAGCTCGCCGGCGACGACAAGGTCTGGTACCAGGACTACTTCTCCGCCCAGGACGGCATCATCGCCGAGATCGAGGAGGACGTGCGCGGCTGGTTGCTCGGCCTGACGTACACGGTGTCCGGGGAGGGGATGATCGCGGCCACCCAGGCCGCCGTCGCCGCCGGAGTCGACCTGGAGTCGATGGATCCGATCGACGTGATCCGGGCGGGCCCATTGTGCATGCCCGTCGGGGCACGGTTGAAGGACGCCTTCATCTATCCCGAGCGCGCGCCCGACTGGTTCACCGATGCCGATGTCGACTTCTACACAGCGGAATTCGAGCGCTCCGGATTCGGTGGGCCGCTGAGCTTCTATCACAATCTCGACAACGACTGGCATGACCTGGCCGATCAAGAGGGTAAGCCGCTGACACCGCCCGCCGTGTTCATCGGGGGCCAGTACGACGTCGGCACCGCGTGGGGTGTCGAGGCGATCGAGCGCGCACACGAGGTGATGCCGAACTACTGCGGTACGCACATGATCGCCGATGTCGGACACTGGATTCAGCAGGAAGAGCCCAAGGAGACCAACCGGTTGCTCCTCGACTTCCTTCGCGGACTTCAGTAGAGATGCGGGCTGACATGGTGCAGATGGCTTCCCCTCGGGTCGACGAGGACGAGCTGCGACGGGTGTTCGGCTGCTTCCCGTCCGGCGTGATCGCCGTCTGCGCCGTCGTCGACGGCGAACCGGTCGGGATGGCGGCGAGTTCGTTCACCCCCGTTTCGGTGCTTCCGGCACTGGTCTCCATCTGCGTCCAGAACACCTCTACCACTTGGCCGCGACTGCGGGGGCGGCCGAGGCTGGGCGTCAGCGTGCTTGCCGACTGTCACGATGACGCATGTCTTGGCCTTTCGCGCAAGACGGGTAACCGGTTCGCCGGGGTGTCGTGGACGGAACAGCAAGGCGGGGCAGTGTTGGTCGACGACGCCAGCGCTTGGTTTGACTGCACACTGCACTCAGAGGTGAGCGCGGGCGACCACACCATCGTTCTGCTCGAAATCTGCCGCCTGGGTGGTGATCCCGACACCCCACCGCTGGTTTTCCACGGCAGTCGGTTCCGTCGACTCGCCGGCGTATGCGTGCCAGGAGAGCGTCGATGAGAACAACCGACATCCGTGTACGACGGGCGATTGCGGCGGTGACGGCGGGGCGTCCCGTTGTGGTCACCGACGACACCTCGGACGACAACGACGGACATCTAGTTTTCGCGGCTGAAGCCGCAACGCCGAAGCTGCTCGCGTTCACCGTTCGGCACACCTCGGGATATGTGCGTGTCGCGTTGCCCGGCAGCGAATGCGAACGCTTGAACCTCCCGCCAGTGAGTCACGCGCGCGCGGACTACCGCGTCTCGGTCGACTGGCGTGGGGTGGGGACGGGTATCTCGGCAACCGATCGCGCGTTGACCATCGCGCGACTTGTGGCACCGGGGTCTGAAGCCTCGCACTTCCGGCGGCCGGGTCACGTCGTGCCGCAACAGGCTGCCGACCAGGGCGTGCTGGAGCGCTCGGGAGTCGCCGAGGCGGCCGTCGACCTTGCCCGCCTCGGTGGGCGGCGGGCGGCAGCCGGACTCTGCGAGATCGTCTCCCGAAAGAATCGTTCGGCAATGGCGCATGGAGCGGAGTTGCTTGATTTCGCCGATGAATACGGATTGCAGGTCGTGACCATCGCAGAACTCGCGGCCTATCGGCGGCGCACCGAGCCGCAGGTCATCCGGGTGGCGGAGACCGTCATGCCGATCAGGGGCGGGAACGCACGTGTCATCGGATACCGCGGGCTGACCGACAACGCCGAGCATCTGGCGGTGATCGTCGGCGCCGCAGGCGCGGATATGCCGGTGTTACTGCACGTACACCTCGAGTGCCTCACCGGCGACGTGTTCGGTGGACTGGCGTGTCGGTGCGGCAGGGAACTCGACAGTGCGCTTGCGCTGATGGCGGCACAAGGTGGCGGCGTGATCGTCTACCTGCGTCCCAGCGGGCCGCTGCGCGGCTGCGGCCTGGAGACTGGCGCGCAGAGCGCGAGTCCCGATCACGGGCCGGAAACCGTCGCATGGATCCTGCGTGACCTCGGGGTGAGCCCGGTCAGCCTCTCCGACGACACCTCGGACCTCGGTCTGGTGATGTTCGGCGCGATACTCGACCCGAACTGGCGCATGGAGCAGCGAGAGACGGCATTCGCATCTGCGGTGTAAGGCGTTGTGGCGCAAACCATTCACAAAGACGAAGGGGAGGCGGCTCGTGACGCACCCAGACCTGGACGGTAAGGCTGCCATCGTTACAGGCGCCGGGGCGGGCATCGGCCTTGCGATTGCACAGCGATTGGCCGCCGAGGGCGCCAAGGTGCTCTGCGCGGACATTGACGGCGCGGCCGCCGACGCTGCTGCGGCAGCGATCGGTGCCGGCGCTGTCAGTCACCGGGCGGACGTCAGCGACGAAGGACAGGTGATCGCCATGGTCGACGCTTGCGTTGGTGCCTTCGGCGGTGTCGACAAGCTCGTCGCGAATGCGGGCGTCGTGCACTTCGCGTCCATCACCGAGACGACCGTAGAAGACTTCGACCGGGTGGTCGCGATCAACCTGCGCGGTGCGTGGCTGTGCACCAAGCATGTGGCGCCGAAGATGGTCGAGCGCGGCGGCGGGGCCATCGTCAACATGTCCTCACTTGCGGGTCATGTGGCGGCGGCGGGCACGGTCGCCTACGGGACGTCGAAGGCGGGGATCATCCACCTGAGCCGTGTCACCGCCGCCGAATTCCGTTCCGCCAACATTCGTTGCAACGCACTACTGCCCGCGTTCGTCGAGACACCGATGCAGCAGGCCGCGATCACGATGTTCGACGGTGTACTGGGCGAGGGAGGCGGCCGCACGATGGTCGACCGACTTCAGGGTCGGATGGCGGATCCTGCCGAGATGGCGGCCGTTGCGGCTTTCCTGCTGTCGGACGACGCCTCAATGGTGACCGGCACCACGCAGTTCGCCGACGGCGGGACCGTCTGTGCGCTGTGGTGAACGGCTCATGAGTATCGACAGCGCGATGGCGGTCATCTCATCGCCGACCCCGGCGTGTCGGGTGAGATGCCATGTCCGCGCGACATCTTCGATGAAGCTGAGCGCCGCGGCCACAAGCAGCCTCGCCTCGGCAACCGTGGTGGCCGGTACCAGCCTGCGGACGAGGTCTGTCCACTCGGCTTCGCGGTCGGCCTCGTTTCTCAGATAGCCGTCACGGACCTCGCTGGACGCGTGCGAAAGTTCGGTTATCGACACGGCGACGAGGTCCGGATCGTCAATGCTCAGGGCGACGTGCCCTCCGACGAGCCTGCCGAGTCGCTCTTTTTCGGTGCCGTTGGCTCGTAGCGCGCGTACGCATTCAAGGCTTCGCCATTCGTCGAGCCGACGGACAAGGGCGTCGAGAATGGCCTGTTTGGACGAGAACGAGCGGTAAAGACCGGGGCCTGCGATTCCGGCGCCCTTGCCGATCTCGCTGGTGCTGACCGCAGGGTAACCTTGCGCGCGGAAAAGGCGTGCGCCACTGGCGAGCAGCGTCTCGTGTCGGGAGAACAACGCCGCTTCTCGGTTCAGTGTTGTGTCAACGGGTTCCAGGGAACGGAGGGCCGGAGTTCGTGCCGCTGCCATGCAAGCCCGGTACAGCAGGTCGGTGAGCTCGTCGCCCGGCAGCGTCATGTTGTGTCGCCCCAGGCTGGTGAGGGTGCTGGAAACCGCCCATGCCCGCAGCTCCGATTGCCGAGGGTCCAAGCCGGGTATCTCGAGCCGCACGGATTCGTCCATACCGGCGACGATCGCGTTGATCCTGCGCCGCACCTGCCCGCGGTCGACGTCGTTGAGGTAGCGTGCCTCCCGCTGCCACAGCACGGTCAGTGCCCGCGTCACCACGGCTGCAGCGATCAGATTAGGCAGCTCGTCACGAAGCGGCGGCACCGCAGAACCGGCCACGTTATCGCCGGGGCCACGGGCGTTCTGGTACTCGTCCTGTGCGGTGAGGATGGCCGCGGCCAGTAGTGCCTGCTTGTTCTCGTAGTGGCGATACAGGGCTCTCGCGGTGACCCCCGCCGCCTCCGCGATCTCCTCCAGTTTCACCGAATGGAAGCCACGTTCGATGAAGAGGCGAACGGCCTGCTCGAGAATCTGCTTCTTGCGATCCTTCGGTCTACGCTTGACCGCGGGTATGACGGGTTGCATCCTTTTAGGCCCCCTTCCCGATCATCGGCACGACACAGATCTTGCCAAACCCACGCGTCTCACAGCCTGAAGCCACTCTGCCGCTCGAAGTCGGCAAGGTCGAAATAGTCGCTGAACCGGGTGATCTCGCCCTTCTTCACCACGAACACTCCAGACACCGGTAGAACGACCTTGCGACCGTCTTTCATGGTGAAGTAGTCGACGCGCTCGGCAAGTACCAGGCCGGGCTCGGCGGCCAAGGTCACGATATCGAGTTCGGCTTGCTCGAATGCACCCAGGAAAGCCTCGAAGATCGCGCGGATACCGGCGATGCCCTCAATCGGCTTCACCGGCACATTGTGATAGACCGCGTCGTCGGCGAATGCGCTGCAGATTGTGTCGATGTCGCCTTCGACCCAGGCCCCGAGAAAGTCGCGCACCAGCTTCTCGCTGGCTTCCTTGGTGTCGGTCACGGTTAAGCCTCCTTTGACATTCCGCGTCTTTGCAATGCCTCGCGCGATCCGCAAGACTTGGTATCAACAAGATACATCATCTGGAAAAAATAGCCTCTTGCATTGCAATTTATCTGCTCTTGGTTGCACAAACTGCGTATCGGCGATAGACATACGCCGCGGCACTGAAACGTGGCGACATCGTGGTGACCGCTGCGCAGGTCACCTCCAAGCCCGTGCGTGCGATCGCCGGGTTCTTCGCGATGGCGCTGGACACGTTGGTCCTGATGGTCAAGCCACCGTTCGCGTGGCGCGAATACATCATTCAGACCTGGTTTGTGGCAAGGGGTATCTGTGCTGCCCGCGCTGATGTTGACGATGCCCTACTCGGTGTTGCCGGTTTTCAGGAACCGGGTTACTGCGACTGATCGCTCAGATGGGCCTTGGCACAGAAGCATTGGCGGTCGTGGGGGGGACGGTGGCGATCGTCCTGTGCGGTGAGGATCGCTGCGGCCACGCCTCCGCGATCTCCTCCAGTTCACCGAATGGAAGCCACGTTCGATGAAGAGGCGAACGGCCTCTGGCTCAGCCGGCCCCGGGCGTGGCGGCGAGCCGAACGTAGGCCGACGCCGCCTCTGCACGATTCGTCGCATGCAGCTTCCGGAGCACTCGCTTGACGTGAGACTTGACCGTGCCTGCCGAGATCACGAGTTCGTCGGCGATCTGCTGATTCGTGCGGCCGGCTGCCATCAACCGGAGAACCTCGATCTCACGACGGGTCAACATTGCCATGACTCGTGTCTGTACTTCGGCCAATGACCGTGCGGCAGGGCTACGTTCGACCGGCTCGATCTTGCGCAGGTTTAGATCCGCGTCCTGCAGCGCACGGGCGGCTGCGTCGGCAGAGGCCAATGCGCGACGGACCTCCGCATGTTGGCGGCGCATCCGTTCCTGCAGGACTGTGCGCTCGTAGGCATATCCGAAACCCTCGGCGAACGCCCACACCGTATCGCGGTCGATGTCGTCGACCTTACGGCCGGAATACAGCCGGTCGGCGTGCAGAAATCCGATGACCTTGCCAGTCGGCATCACCGGCGCCGCCACGTAGGAGTGGGTCATCGAGAAGTCGACGATTGGGCGGTTGACGCGGGCATCGTTGCGGGCGTCGCGCACGATCGCAGGCGCACGGCGCCGGATCATCTCCGTTTCGAGCAGCATGTGATCCAGCGGCGGCGCAACGGATTGCGCGAAGTGAACCATCTTCTCCGCGCCGTCGCGGTCCTCACCGAAATAGGCAGACTCCATGACCATTCGGCCTTCGTGCACGCGAAAGAGAACGGCGCGATCGAATCCGCATGACTGCACGAGTTCGCGCGGCGCCCGATCCACGATCATCGCGACGTCGTCGACTGCCCGCAATTTGCTCAGGCCCTCCTGCACCTGCAGCAGTGCGAAGGTGCGCCGCCTCGCGCCGTCCTCGATCAGCTCGCGCTCAAGCGATGACAGGTCCAGCATCGACTCGAGTGCATTGAGCGCGTCCTCGTTGCCTAGCGTTTCCAACGCGTTGCGCACGACGGTGATCTTGGCGTCGACCGCGTCGGCCACCACCGCCATCGGGTCGTCACTGGGAACGGCGCCAGAATCTGCGAATGCCTCTCGGTAGCGCCGGTGGGCGTCGGTCTCCCGGGCAGGACGCGACGCCCAACCCGGATGGTTGTCATCGGCCAATGCGCTTGACGACGGGGTGGCTGAGCCTTCGCTGAGTACTGTCACGATCCCACTGTTCTCCGGACGGTGCCGGGCGGGGTCGGGAATAGCAAATTCCCCTCATACGGGGGCGGGAGTGCCCCCTATCGGGGGATCGATTTGCTGCGCTGGTTGGCACAGGCTGGTCAACATGTCATCGACCATCACGTCGGCCCTCGATCAGTTGACGACTCCGCAGGGCATCGTCGACCCGTACCCGCACTACGACCAGCTTCGCGACCTTTCACCCGTTGCGGGATATCGGGACTGGCCGCCTGGCACTGTTCCGGGAGCCGACGAGCCCGTCACCGCGTGGGCCTTTTTCCGTTATGACCAGGTCTTCGCGGCCGCCCGTGACAGCGCGACGTTTTCGTCTCGGGATCCGCTCCAGGAGGCCTCGTCAGCACCCAGCCTGATGCTGGTCAACACCGATCCGCCCAAGCACGAAGTTGAGCGAAAGCTCGTCAACCAGGCGTTTTCCCCGCGTCGGGTCAAGCGGCTGCAGGGGTGGCTGAACGAGTTGATTCCGCGCCTGCTCGACGACCTCGGCGAGGGCGACGTGGAGGTCATGGGGTTCGCCGCCGAGATCCCCACGAGGGCCATGGTGCGCTTGTTGGGCCTGCCCGACGGCGACCACGTCCGATTCCGGCGGTGGGCCAACGCTTTCATGCTGTCCTCGTCGTTGACGCCAGAAGAGCGCATCGCGAGCAACGAGGAGATGGTGGCGACATTCGCGACGAGGCTCGCGGAGCACACCGCGCGGTTGGCCGAGCGCTCGTCGCGCTTTCCACCCGATCACGACGTCGACGACGCCGATGATCTCATCTCGGCATTGTTGCGGGCCGAAGTGGACGGGCAGCGGCTCACGCCGGAGGAGATCGTCCGGTTCTGTGTCACGCTGGTGGTCGCGGGAAGCGAGACGACGACATTTCTGATCGGCAATCTGCTCCACGCGATGGCGCGGGAAACCGATATCGCGGAGCGGGTTCGCGCAGACCGCACCCAGCTGAATGCTTTTGTCGAGGAGTCGCTTCGAATCGACGGGCCACCGCAACGCCTGTTTCGCATTGCCACCCGAGATGCCGAGGTCGGGGGAAAGGTGATCCGACAGGGCGATTGGGTGGCGTTGTTCTTCGGCTCGGCGAATCGGGACCCCGCGGTGTTCGAGGATCCGGGCCGGTTCGACATCGACCGGTCCAACCTTCGGCAACAGCTTTCGCTCGGTCATGGCCTGCACTTCTGTCTAGGCGCATCGCTTGCCCGCTTGGAGGTGATCGCCATGCTCAACGCGATACTCGATCGCTACCAGACGATCGCACTGACGGATGATCCCGGCACCAAGCAGACCGCCAGCCTGCTCACCCATGCGTACGTCCGCCTGCCGCTGCAGCTGTCATGACCGCCACGAACGAGTCGTGCAATATCGCGGCCACAAAGGCGATCTACGCGGCGGTACCCGCAGGCGATCTGCAGACCGCGCTCAGCCACCTCGATTCCGACGTGCGGATCACCTATTACGGGACCGATGAGATTCCTTACGCGGGCGACTACCGCGGCATCGAGCAGGCCACGACGTTCTTCGCCAAGGTCGCGCAAACGATCGAGATCGTCGAGATGGAACCGTGGAAGTTCATTGCGGAGGGAAATGATCTGGCGACCTGGGGCCGGCAGCGGTTCCGCCGACTTGCCACCGGACACGAATGGGAGTCGGAGTTCGCGCACATCATCACCTTGCGTAACGGCCGCTGGGTTCACTTTCGCGACTTCATGAATTCCGCCCTTACGCTGCAGGCATTCACCGATGGGCGGGACCGCACACGCGATGGCGGAATTTCCGTATATGGGGGTACTGCAGAGATACATCATGCAGAATAAACAGCCGTTGTAATCGAAGTTTAGAGGCTAGAAGGCGGCTCAGAGCCGTATCATCTATAGACATTTAGGCTGCGAGCCGGGTAGCCTCGCGAGTGCCACTCGTCCACATTCGACCTGTCCGGAGGGCCAGCGTGAGCAACTCCACCCGGCGACAGAACATCGACCTCAAGTGGCTCGCGGCGCAATGGTGACCGCTGCGCAGGTCGCCTCCAAGCCCGTACGCGCGATCGGCGGGTTCTTCGCGATGGCACTGGACACGTTCGTGATGATGACCAAGCCACCGTTCGCGTGGCGCGAATACATCATTCAGACCTGGTTTGTGGCAAGGGTTTCCGTGCTGCCCGCCCTGATGTTGACGATGCCCTACTCGGTGCTGCTGGTTTTCACGTTCAACATCCTGCTCAATGAGTTCGGCGCGGCGGATTTCTCCGGAACCGGCGCCGCGATCGGCACCGTCAATCAGATCGGGCCGATAGTCACGGTGCTCGTCGTTTCGGGCGCAGGGGCGACCTCGATGTGTGCTGATCTGGGTGCGCGAACGATCCGCGACGAACTCGACGCCCTGCGGGTGATGGGCATCAATCCCATCCAGGCACTGGTCGTTCCGCGTGTGCTTGCCGCTACCACGGTGGCGCTGGCGCTTTCCGCATCGGTCATCATCGTCGGCCTCGCGGGTGCGTTCTTCTTCTGTGTCTTCATCCAGAATGTCTCAGCGGGCGCGTTCATCTCGGGCTTGACCTTGCTCACCGGCGCGGGTGACGTCGCCGTATCGTTGACCAAGGCAGCACTTTTCGGCTTGGCTGCGGGCCTGATCGCCTGCTACAAGGGTATATCTGTCGACGGCGGTCCTGCCGGGGTCGGAAACGCGGTCAACGAGACGGTCGTCTTCACCTTCATGGTGCTCTTCGCCATCAACGTCATTGTCACCGCCGTCGGCATCCAGTTCACGGTGTAGCGCGATGACCCACGCGAGCACGAGCGAGTCGAGGACGACCCATGGGTGGCTGCGCAAAACCGCAGCCGAGGGCGCCGCTACCTGGAATCGAATCGGCGGTCAGGCCCGCTTCTATGCCAGCACATTGGCCGCCATACCGGATGCGGTCGCTCACTACCGAACCGAGTTACTGCGACTGATCGCTCAGATGGGGCTTGGCACAGGAGCATTGGCGGTGGTGGGGGGGACGGTGGCGATCGTCGGGTTCCTCACCATGACCACGGGTGCGCTGGTGGCGGTGCAGGGTTACAACCAATTGGCGTCCGTCGGATTCGAAGCGCTTACCGGCTTCGCATCGGCCTTCTTCAACGTACGCCTGATCGTCCCCGGTACGACCTCCGTTGCGTTGTCGGCGACCATCGGCGCGGGCGCGACAGCCCAGTTGGGTGCGATGCGGATCAACGAGGAGATCGATGCCCTCGAGGTGATCGGTATCCGCAGCGTCGCCTACCTCGCCGCTACTCGGGTGGTAGCTGGGGTGATCGTGGTGATCCCGCTGTACTGCATCGCCGTGATGATGGCTTTCCTGGCTGCCCGGTACGGCACCACGGCCATCTATGGACAGGGTTCGGGCGTCTACGATCACTACTTCAACACGTTCCTCAGCCCGGCCGACCTGATCTGGTCCTTCTTCCAATGCCTCGCGATGACTGTCGTCATCATGCTGGTGCACACCTACTACGGCTTCACCGCCTCCGGCGGCCCCGCAGGCGTGGGCGAAGCGGTTGGCCGTGCGGTGCGTACCTCGATGGTCGTCGCCGCAGTGGAAATAGTGATGATTTCACTGGCCGTGTACGGCCAGACCGGCAATTTCAACTTGGCAGGTTAGCGTGCGGCCAAGGCCGGGCGAAGCTCGCCTCAAGAATGCGTGGTGGACCGCCATCCTGTTGGCGGCGGTCGTGGTGTTCCTGTTCGTCACTACCACATCCTTCGCCGGCACGTTCCGCTCTTATGTGCCAGTGACATTGACCTCCGACCGGACCGGGCTGGTGATGGAGACGGGCGCGAAGGTCAAGATGCGCGGCGTCGAGGTGGGTCGGGTCAAGACTGTCGGCGGCTTGGAGGGCCACGCCAGAATCGAATTGGCAATCGATCCCGACCAGATTCAGTTCATCCCGGCCAACGTGCAGGCACAGATCCAAGCCACCACCGCGTTCGGCGCGAAATTCGTCGATCTTGTGGTGCCCGCCGACCCGAGCACGGTGCGACTTGTCTCGGGCGCGGTGCTGCACTCGGAGAACGTCAGTACGGAGGTGAACACAATCTTCCAGAACGTGTCCGCCCTGCTGGAGATGATCGACCCGGCCAAGCTGAATTCGGTATTGACCGCTGTCGCCGACGGTGTTCGCGGTCAGGGAGAGCGGATGGGGCGCGCCACCACCGACTTGAATCAGGTGCTGACCGCCCTGAACGCGCGCAGCGACACCATCCGAGAGGATTGGCGATCCTTTCAGAGCTTCAACGAAACATACGCCGCCGTCGCGTCGGACATCGTCACCGTGCTGGACAGCGCCAGCACCACGAGCGCAACGGTGGTCAACCACGCATCCGACCTCGATGATTTGCTGCTCAACACGGTTGGGCTGGCCACGTCGGGCACCGAACTGCTTGCTTCCAGCAAGGACAGCCTTATCGGACTCGTCAGTTCTTTGGAGTCGACGACCAGTCTGTTGCTGAAGTACAACCCGGTATATACCTGCTGGTTACAGGGAGCGACCTGGTTCCTCGACAACGGGGGGTTCGACGTCTGGGGCGGGGGCGACGGCCGCTCGATCCAGCTTGATGTCGGCCTGCTGTTGGGAAACGACCCCTACAGCTACCCGGAGAACCTGCCGATCACCGCCGCGAAGGGCGGCCCGGGAGGCACGCCCGGGTGCGGGTCGCTGCCGGACGCCACCAAGAACTTCCCTGTCCGCCAGGTCATTACGAATACCGGTTGGGGGACCGGCGTTGACATCCGGCCGAATCCCGGCATCGGCCACCCCTGCTGGGCCGACTTTCTTCCGGTCACGCGCGCCGATCCCGAGCCGCCAAGCATCAGGCAATGTCTACCGGGTCCCGCGCCGGGACCGATTCCGTACCCCGGAGCACCGCCCTACGGGGCACCGCTCTACGCCCCGGGCGGCACGCCGCTGTTTCCAGGTGTGGCACCCGCCGACCCGCCGGCGCCGAAACCGTGAACGCACCCCGTCGACCGCAGGAGACAGCACCGTGAAAGACGACTTCAAGGGCGCGGCGTGGCGCCTGCTGATCTTCTTGACGGTGTGTGCATTTGGAGCGTTCGCGCTGCTGGCGGTGTTCGCCCAGTTCCGGTTCGGCGAGGGCAAGAGCTACTTCGCCGAATTCACCAACGTCTCTGGCATGAAGCGTGACGACATGGTCAGGATCGCAGGAGTCGAAGTCGGTCAGATCAAGAACGTCTCGTTCAACCCCGACGCGACGGTACGGGTGGAGTTCTCGGCTGACGATTCCGTCCTGTTGACCGAGGGGACCCGGGCCGAAATCCGCTACGACAACGTGATCGGCGGACGCTATCTTGCGTTGCAGGAAGGGGCCGGCGGCCTGGAGGCGCTACGGCCCGGCCACACGATTCCGGTAACGAGGACGCGGCCCGCGCTTGACCTGGACTCCGTCGTCGGCGGTTTCAAGCCGCTGTTTCGAGCGTTGGACCCCGAACAGGTCAATGAATTGAGCGGCCAACTGATTTCGGCTCTGCAGGGACAGGGCTCCACTATCGTGTCGTTTTTGAATCAGGCGGCGGTGGTTACCAACACGTTGGCAGACCGCGACCAACTCATCGGCGAAGTCGTCAACAACCTCAACGTGGTTCTATCCTCGCTCGGCGACCAGTCCGATCGGCTCGACAGCGCAGTGACGTCGTTGTCAGAGCTGGTGCATCGGCTCGCCGAGCGTAAGACAGACCTCTCGAACGCTTTGGCATACACCGACGCCGCGGCCGAATCGATCGCCGATCTGCTGGCCCAGTCGCGCGAGCCATTTGCGAAGGTGGTCCACGAGACCGACCGGACCGCCGCGATCGCCGTTGCCGACCACGACTATCTCGACAATCTGCTCAACACGCTGCCGGAGAAGTACCGAGCGCTCGGACGCCAGGGCATGTATGGCGATTTCTTCAGCTTCTACCTGTGCGACATCGTGCTCAAGCTGAACGGAAAAGGCGGTCAGCCGGTATATGTGAAGGTCGCCGGCCAGGCGTCGGGGCGGTGCGCACCGAAATGAAATCTTTCACCGAGCGCAACCCGATGGTGATCGGTGCCGTCGGCGTCGCTGTGGTCGCCGCCATCGTCGTCGCGGCGCTGCAATACCAGAATCTTCCGCTTGTCGGCCAAGGCAAGACCTACTCCGCCTACTTCGCCGACGCAGGGGGACTTCTCTCCGGAGCCGATGTGGAGGTGTCCGGGTTTCCCGCAGGCAGAGTCTCGCGGATCGAACTCGACGGAGCGCAGGTACTGGTGCACTTCAGGGTCGACAAGAACATCCGAATGGGCGAGGCTACTCACGCCGCCATCAAGACGAAGAGTCTGTTGGGCACCAAGGTGCTTGACGTCGTGCCCCGTGGCGGCGGAACGCTCACCGGACCCATTCCGATGAGCGCCACGTCGTCGCCGTACCAATTGCCTGATGCACTCGGCGATCTCGCGAACACCATCAGCGGACTGGACACTGATCAGCTATCGGCCTCCATGGCGACGCTGTCGGAAGCATTCACCGACACCCCGGCAGAACTGCGCAACGCCGTACAGGGAGTCTCGCGATTCGCCGAGACGCTCAACCGGCGTGACGCTCAGTTGCGCAACCTGCTCGACAATGCCGCAACCGCCACGGGCGTGCTGGCCCAGCGCAGCGATCAGATAGTCCAGCTCGTTGGTGACACCAACGCGGTTCTCGCGGAGCTACAGACGCAAAGCAAAGCCGTGGAGGAGATCTGGACGAACATCTCTGCCGTCTCGCTTCAGCTCAAGGGTTTCATCGATGACAACCGGCAGCAGTTGCGGCCCGCCCTCGAGAAGCTCAACGGCGTGCTGACAATCGTCGACAACCGCAAGGAGCGCTTGCAGACCTCAATCAAACTGCTGAACAAGTATGCGATGTCGCTGGGCGAGTCGTTGTCGTCCGGTCCCTTCTTCAAGGCGTATGTCGCCAACCTGTTGCCGGGCCAGTTCGTGCAGCCGTTCATCGATGCGGCGTTCTCCGATCTCGGCCTCGATCCCAGTGTGCTGCTGCCCTCCGACCGGACCGACCCCCAGACCGGTCAGCCCGGTACTCCGGCGTTGCCGGTGCCGTTTCCCAGGACAGGGCAGGGGGGCGAGCCAGCGCTGAACCTGCCCGAGGCGATTACGGGCAAGCCCGGTGATCCGCGCTACCCCTATCGGGAACCCCTTCCCGCACCACCCCCCGGCGGCCCGCCGCCAGGGCCTCCTGCGGCTGTCGCTCCCGTCGAGAATCCGGTCATGCAGCCATGAACCGCAGGCTGCGCAGAACCCGTCCGTTGGTGGCCCTGATGCTGGTCCTCACGCTCACCGCCGGCCTGTTCGTCGTGTTCCGGCACGCTGACCGTGTCGGAAAAATCTGGCTGACAGCATATTTCGAGAACAGCAACGGGCTGTTCGCGGGCGACGATGTTCGCATTCTCGGAGTGCCGGTCGGCAAAGTGGACAGGATCGAGCCGCAGCCAACGCGGGCCGTTGTCACATTCTGGGTGGACCGCAATTATCCGATTCCGGCAGCAGCCAAGGCGGTGATCCTGTCACCGCAGCTGGTGACCGGTCGGGCGGTCCAGTTGACGCCCGCCTACACAGGCGGACCCGCACTATCCACAGGGGCTGTCATTCCCCTGGATCGCACCGCGGTCCCGGTGGAGTGGGATGACGTCCGGATTCAGTTACAGCGTTTGACGAAGCTGCTCAAGCCGACCGAACCGGGAGGATTGAGCACGCTGGGCGCGCTCGTCAACACCACCGCCGACAACCTGCGCGGGCAGGGCGCCAACATTCGCGATGTCGTGATCAAGCTGTCGCAGACGATTTCAGCGCTGGGTGATCACAGCAGCGACATTTTCACCACGTTCAAGAATCTGTCGACCTTGGTCTCCGCATTGCACGACAGCGCGGGACTTCTCGAGGAGCTCAACCAGAACATGGCCGCGGTGAGCTCGTTGATCGCCGACGACCCGCAGAAGGTCGGCAGTGCGGTTGAGGATCTCAGCGCCGTCATCGGCGACGTCCAGCATTTTGCCGACGACAATCGCGAGGCCGTCGGAACCGCCGCCGACAAACTCGCCGGGATCAGCGGTGCGCTTGTTGGCAGCCTCGACGACCTCGAGCAGACTCTGCACATCGCGCCGACGACGGTCGGCAACTTCTACAACATCTTCGAGCCTGCCAACGGATCGCTCACCGGAGCGTTGGCGGTCAACAATTTCGCCGACCCGATCAGCTTTCTCTGCGGCGCGGTCCAGGCAGCGTCACGCCTGAACGCCGAGCAGTCGTCGAAACTGTGTGTCCAGTATTTAGCGCCGATCGTCAAGAACCGGCAGTACAACTTTCCGCCGATCGCCGAGAACCTGTTCGTCGGTGCGCAGGCCCGTCCCAACGAGGTCACATACAGCGAGGACTGGATGCGTCCCGATTTCGTACCGCCGGCGCCTGAGGCACCGCTGGCGGCCGAAGCGCCGTCCGGCGACCAGGCACCTGGCGTCGGGGCGACCGACCCCACGGCGGGCCTGCCCGGCCTGATGATGCCTGCCGGCGGTGGCGGTTGATGACGCACATGCGCCGCATCGTGAGCGCTGTGATAGCGGTCGCGGTGCTGGCCGGGATATCGGGTTGTGGGGAGTGGCGAGGGTTGAACTCTCTGCCGATGCCGGGCACGCAGGGCGGTGGCGACGGTGCGTTCACGATCCAGGCGCAGTTACCCGACGTCAACAACATCCAGCCCAACTCGCGAGTCCGTGTCGGCGACGTGAACGTCGGCACGTTGACGAAGATCGAGCGCCAGGGATGGCACGCCCTCGTAACGATGCGCCTGAACGACGATGTGGTGCTGCCCGAGAACTCGACCGCGACAATAGGTTTGACCAGCCTGCTGGGCTCGCTGCATATCGAGCTGGCGCCTCCGGCCGACGTTCCGCCGAACGGCACGCTCCACAACGGCTCACTCATACCGTTGTCGCGCGGCGGAGCCTTCCCGAGTACGGAGCAGACCCTGGCGGCGCTCTCGTTGGTCCTCAACGGGGGCGGTCTTGGCCAGGTCCAGGACATCACCGAGGCGTTCTCCACCGCATTCCGTGGCCGCGAGCAGGATCTGCGCAGCATGCTCGAGCAGCTGGACCTCTTCATCCGCAACCTCAACGACCAGACCGGCGACATCATCGCCGCCACCGACAGCCTCAACAAGCTGGTTGGGACGTTCGCCGCGCAGCGACCCGTGCTGGACCGTGCTCTCGAGACGATTCCGGACGCGCTCGCAGTGCTCGCCGGCCAACGGGAGAACCTCGTCGATGCGGCGGATCGGCTCGCCGATTTCAGTGCGCTGACCGTCGATTCGGTCAACCAGACCAAGGAGAACCTCGTCAAGGAACTCAGCGACGTCGGGCCGGTGCTCGAGTCTCTGGCCAATGCCGGACCGAGCATGACCCGAGCACTCAGTCTGATCCCCACCTTCCCCTTCCCGAACGAGACCATCGAAAAATGGCAGCGCGGCGACTATGCCAACCTGACCGCCATCGTCGACCTCACCCTGAGCCGACTGGACGCAGGCATGTTCACAGGGACCCGGTGGGAGGGAAACCTCACCGAGCTCGAGCTGCAGTGGGGACGCACCATCGGTCAGTTCCCCAGCCCCTACACCCGAGGCAACCCGCTGACGGTGCCGTATCGCTGGGACCAGGGGCCTTAAATGCGGCTGACCGGACGTATGCAGATCCAACTCGCGATCTTCACCGTGATCGCGCTAGTGGCGATGGGTGTGATGGCTCTGCACTTCATGAAGTTGCCCGCCATGCTCTTCGGTGTCGGCCGCTACACGGTCACTGTCGAATTGCCTCAGGCCGGCGGCCTCTACGCCGGCGGAAACGTCACGTATCGGGGCACCGAGGTCGGCCGCGTCGATTCGGTACGGCTGAGCAGAACCGCCGTGGAAGCGGTGCTTTCACTGAAATCCGGCATCGACGTGCCATCCGATCTGCGGGCCGAGGTGCACAGTCAGTCGGCGATCGGCGAGCAGTACGTGACGCTGTCCCCGCGTGGCGGCGATGCGCGGCCGCTTCGGGACGGTGACGTCATACCGTTGTCGAACACGTCCGTGCCGCCCGATGTCAATACCCTGCTCGCCGACGCGAACTCCGGACTGCAGGCGATACCCCGGGACAACCTGAAGACGGTCATAGACGAGTCCTATACCGCTGTCGGCGGCCTCGGCCCCGAGCTGTCCCAAATCGTCAGAGGCTCGTCGAACCTCGCGATCGACGCACGCGAGAATCTCGATCCGTTGATCGCGCTTATCGAGCAGTCACAGCCTGTGCTGGATTCGCAGACCCATACTTCGGAAGCCATCCAGGGTTGGGCATCGCACATCTCCACGGTGACGAGACAGCTGCAGACCCACGACCCCGCCGTTGCTCGTGTCATCGAAAGAGGCGGAGCTGCGGCAGATTCGGCTCGGCGATTGGTCGACCGCGTCAAACCCACGCTTCCGGTCGTGCTGGCCAACCTCTTCAGTGTCGGCCAGGTCGCCGTCGCCTACCGCGACAACATCGAACAGTTGTTGGTGCTGTTTCCGCAGGTCGTTTCGGCGGGACAGGCCGGGCTGGTGGCCAACCACGACACCAAGCAGGATTACAAGGGTCAGTATCTGAGCTTCAACCTCAACATCAACCTGCCTCCGCCGTGCAGCACGGGCTTCCTGCCGGCGCAGCAGCAGCGGATGCCGACGTTCGAAGACGCTCCCGACCGGCCCGAGGGTGATCTGTATTGCCGCGTTCCGGCGGATTCACCGTTCAATGTGCGTGGTGCGCGCAACATTCCGTGCGAGACGGTGCCGGGGAAGCGCGCGCCGTCGGTTGAGTTGTGCGAAAGCGACGAACAGTATGTGCCGCTCAACGACGGTTTCAACTGGAAAGGCGACCCGAACGCGACAATGTCCGGCCAGCCGATTCCACAGCTGCCGCCCAGCGCCCCGGCGGATGGCGACCCGCCACCGTCTGCCGCACCGCCGGTGGCCGTCGCCGAGTACGACCCGGCCACCGGCGGTTACCTCGGACCCGACGGGCTGCAGCACACCCAAGATGATCTTGCGCGAGGTGGGGCCGCGGATAAGTCCTGGCAGGAGATGCTGCTGCCACCGGATCGATGAACGCCGTGGCGTGAGGCGGCCGGACGAAACTAGTCAGCGACCGCGCAGTTCCTCGACGAACGCCTTGGCGTCCTCCCACGTCGGCAACAATCCGGCGGCCTTGACCTCTTCGAGCGTCGGCGCCCCGGCATCGCGCTCCGACAGCACGTGATCGGTGCCGGGCCAACGGATGTCGAGCGCCGGATCGGTGGCGCGGATGGTGTGTTCGCGATCCGGGTCGTATCCCGCCGAGCAGAGGTACATGACCGTCGAATCCTCATACAGCGCTTGAAAACCGTGCGCCAGGCCCTCACTGATGTACACCGAGCGACGGCCGCGGTCATCGAGCAGCACCGAGTCCCACTGCCCGAATGTCGGTGAGCCGACGCGGATGTCGACCACTACGTCGAAAACCGCACCGCGCACGCAGGTGACGTACTTGGCCTGGCTCGGCGGCAGCGCAGCGAAGTGTAGACCGCGAAGCACACCGGCCGCCGACACCGAGCAGTTCGCCTGGCGCAGATCCAGCCGATGCCCCGTGATCTCTTGAAACCCCGCGTCGGTGAACCATTCGAAGAACAGGCCGCGGTCGTCGGCGTGCAGCTTCGGGGTGATCTCCCACGCCCCCGGTACGGCCAGCTCGCGCACCTCCACGTCACTGACCCCGCTTTGCGTACGTGTCCTCGACGGCTTCCTTCAGTGGGCCCCACCATGATTCGTTGTCGCGATACCAGGCGATGGTCGCCAGGAGCCCCTCGTCGAAGTCGGTGTGTTCGGGACGCCAGCCGAGCTCGTCCGTCAACTCCGACGGGTCGATCGCATACCGCAGATCGTGGCCGACGCGGTCGACGACGTGGTCGAAGTCGTCGGGATCGCGGCCCATCAACGTGAGGATCGTCCGCATCACCGACAGGTTGTCGCGCTCGCCCTCGGCGCCGATCAGATACGTGCGGCCGATCTGGCCGTCTTGCAGGATCCGCCACACCGCACTGTTGTGATCGTGAACGTGGATCCAGTCGCGCACATTGGCGCCGGCGCCATAGAGCTTGGGCCGCCTGCCTGTCAGCACGTTGGTGATCTGGCGCGGGATGAACTTCTCCACATGCTGGTAGGGCCCATAGTTGTTCGAGCAGTTCGAAATCGTCCCGCGCACGCCGTATGACCGCACCCACGCCCGCACCAGCATGTCGGCGGCCGCCTTGGTCGACGAGTAGGGGCTTGACGGGTTGTACGGCGTCGCGGCCGTGAAGCGGCGCTGTTCGCCGAGTTCGAGGTCTCCGTACACCTCGTCGGTCGAGATGTGGTGCAACCGCACGTCGTGCTTCCGCGCCGCCTCCAATACGGCGTAGGTACCGACGACATTCGAGTGCAGAAACGGTTCGGGGTCGGCGAGCGCGTTGTCGACGTGCGTCTCCGCGGCGAAGTTCACAACGGCGTCGGCCTCGGCGACGAGCTTCGCCACCAGCTCGGAGTCGGCGATGTCGCCCTGCACAAGGCGGATCTCGTCCGACACTGGCGCAAGCGATTCGCGGCTGCCCGCATAGGTGAGCGCGTCGAGGACGGTGACTTCGTGCTCGCCGACCGCGCCGTGCACGAAGTTGGCGCCGATGAAGCCAGCGCCGCCGGTGACCAGCAACCGCATGGATCTACCGTAGCGGTCGCGGCGTCGTCAGCCCTTCAGCCCCAGCGGTCCGGCGAGCTCCTGCAACGTCGGCAGCAAGTTGTCCCAACCGCCGAGCACCTGGATGGCGACGTGGTCTCCGCCGGCCTCGAGATGCTCGTTGAGCCGCCTCGCGACGTCGTCGGGCGTGCCGTAGGCGACCACGGCGTCGATCAGGCGGTCGCTGCCGGGCTTCTCGACGTCCTGATCGGTGAACCCCAGTCGCTTCCAACTGTTGAGGTAATTGCTCAGGTTGAGGTAGAAGTCCACGGTCTGCCTGCCGATTTCACGCGCCTGCGCCTCATCGGTGGTCAGCACCACTTTGTGTTCGGGCGCCAAAAACACGGTGGCACCGACCAATTCACGCGCAGACCCGGTGTGCTCCGGTGTCGTCAGGTAGGGGTGAGCGCCTGCGCTGCGCTGGGCGGCGAGCTTGAGCACCTTCGGCCCGAGGGCCGCCACGACGCGCCTACTCGTCGGCACCTTCGCGGCGTCGAGCACATCGAGATACTCGACGAGAACGTCGTAGGGCTTGCGGTACTCCTCGGTGTGCTCGGGATGGCCGATGCCGATACCGAGCAGGAACCGACCGGGATGGGCCTTCTCGATCCGGTGGTAGGCGTCGGCGACCTCGTCGGCCTGCGCCGTCCACACGTTGATGATGCCGGTGGCCACCTGGAGCGTCTCGGTCTGCTCGAGGATCGGTTCGACGTATTCGAGGTTGCCCGCGGGGGACCCGCCGATCCACAGCGCGCCGTAGCCGAGCTTCTCGATTTCGACCGCCTGCTCGGGTTTGGGCACTCCGAACGTCCACACCCCGTAGCGGCCAAGGTCTGGCTTGAGCGAAACAGCGTCAGTCATGCGGATCCCCCTTCGGTCCGAACGATTCATCGCAGGCCGAGCGGCCCGGCGAGTTCGGCGAGTGCAGTCACCAGCTTGTCAGGTCCGGTCAGCACCTGCACCGGCACATGGTCTGCGCCTGCGGATATGTGCTCCTTCAGCCGCGCGGCGATCTCGTCGGCTGTGCCCCAGGCGACGACGGCGTCGACCAGCCTGTCGCTTCCCGGCTTCGCCACGTCATCGTCGGTGAAGCCCAACCGCTTCCAACTGTTCAAGTAATTCGCAAGGTTCAAGTAGATCTCGAGTGCCTTGCGGCCGGTGGCGCGCGCTTTCTCCGGGTCGGTGGTCAGCACCGCCTTGTGTTCGGGCGCGATGAACGCGTCGGGGATCAGCTTGCGCGCCTCGGCGGTGTGCTCGGGCGTCGTGAGATAGGGATGCGCTCCGGCCGAGCGCTCCGCCGACAGCTTCAGCACCTTCGGACCCAGCGCAGCCACCACGCGGCTGTCCTTGGGTACGCCGTATTCGTCGAGTTTGTCGAGGTAGTCGGTGAGGGCGTCGACCGGCTTGCGATATTCCTGATGAGCCTCGGGATGACCGACGCCGATGCCGAGCAGGAAGCGGCCCGGATAGGCCTTCTCGATTCGGTGGAACGACTCCGCGGTGGGACCCGGCTCGGCTGTCCAGATGTTGACGATGCCCGTAGCCAGCTTCAGCCTGCTCGTCTGCTCGAGGATGGGATCGACCCACGACAGCTCTGCGGCCGGTGAGCCGCCGGCCCAGATGGCGCCGTATCCGAGCGACTCGATTTCCCGAAGCTGGTCTCCGGACAGCTGCTGCCACAGCGAGTGGTGGCCGAACGCGCCGAACGCGCCGAGATTGGGTGATGAGGGCTTGCCCGAAGAACGGAGTGCTTGAGTCGTCATGGTGAGTAAACCTACGGCGAGGCGGAGGGTATTCCGATTCAGGCGGGCTGCGTCGAATCCGCCGGCCCGGAAAGCTCTGTCGGCGTCGCTGCCAGCGGCGCGGGCGCGACCAGCGGCAGCAGGATGACGAAGCGCGTATTGCCCGGTTCGGACTCGACGCGGATATCGCCCTGGTGTTTCTCGACGACGATCCGACGGGCCAGATCGAGCCCTAGGCCGTCGCCCTCGCCGAACGGCTTGGTGGTGAAGAACGCGGTGAAGATGCGGTCGATGATCTCGTCGGGGATCCCCGGCCCGTCGTCGCAGATCTCGACCCGGATCTTGTCGTCGCCCTCGCGGGCGGTTCGGATCGTCAGCGTGCCGCTGCCCTTCATCGCCTGGATGGCGTTGTTGATGATGACGTCCCATACTTCGTTCAGACCGCCTGGGTAGCAGGCGATCTCAGGCAGGGACTTGTCCCAGTCCTTTACGCACTTGATGGGTTTGTCGGGTCCGACCTTGCCCCCGAAGAGAGTCTTCAACGTGCTGTGCAGAAGCTCGTGGACGTTCGCCACCTGATATTCGGCGCGGTCCATCTGGGAGTACTTCTTCGCACCGGCGAGCAGGCCCGAGATGCGCTCGCTGGCGTCGGCGATCTCGTTCATCCGGAGCTCGGTGTCGATGGTGTACTTCAACCACCCGATCGCGCTCTGCAGCGAAGCCGTCGCATCCACCGCGTCGACAGAACCTTCGATACGCTCCAGCCAGTCGATATCCAGACCCGCCTCGACGAACGTGGGCGCGTATTCCCAGGCGCTGGCGATGCCGTGGTCTTCGAGCCAGTCACCGATCTCGTCTTCCCGATCGGATGCCTCCAGTGCGGTCAGTTCCTGCGCCTTGGACTTGGCGACCTGCTCGGCGACCTCCTCCTGGATGCTGACCAAGGTCCGCAGCGCCTCGGGGGTGAACTTTCCGTCGGCGACCATGGCCAGCTTGTGCCGCATCTTGCCCACGCCTTCGCGCAGATCGGCCACGGCCCGTGCCGTGGCTGCCGCCGGGTTGTTGAGCTGGTGCGTCAGCCCCGCGGTGATGGTGCCCAACGCGAGCAGTTTCTGCCGCTGGCCGAGCACCTGGCTCTGCCGCCGGCCGCCGACTCTGTGCCCTTCGAGCAGGTGTACGGCCATCGGGAACTCGTCGCGCATGAACTGAGCGAACGCGTCCGCGTCGAGGACGAAGAACCGCGAGGGCTTGGTCACCCGCACCGACGCCTCGTAGAGGTGCTCCTCGCCGGGAATGTAGGCCGACCACGCACCGCAGTAGACGCCGCGTTGGGAGGTGCGGCCGGTTTCGACGTCGACCCCGCCGGAGTACTTGCTCATCACCAGTTCGCCGTCGAGCAGCACGTAGAAACACGACGCGGGCTCGCCCTCGATGCAGACCGGTCCGGTGTCGAACACCGCGATGTGCCCGTTCTGGCACAAGACCTGCAACTGCCGATCATTCAGTTTCTCGAAGAGAAACAGCGATCGCAGCTCGTCAGGCAGGCATTTCTCGCCCATGGTCGCTCCTTCGGCTCAGCCGGCGGGCCGGCTATCAGGCCTCTGCCAGATAGCGGTGAACCAACATCACTGCCATCGACCCTTCGCCGACGGCGGCTGCCACTCGTTTGGCCGAGTCGGCTCGCACATCACCTGCAACAAACACACCCGGCACACTTGTTTCCAGATGATGCGGCGGTCTGTCGAGCGTCCAGCCGCAGACGTCCTTCAAGTCGGGGCCCGTGAGAATGAATCCGCGGTCGTCGCGGGCCACGATTCCGTCGAGCCACTTCGTGCGCGGGGTGGCGCCGATGAAACAGCACATCCGCGACGCGGTGACGGTCTCCCGCTCGCCGGTCTGTCTGTTCTCCACGACGAGGCCGGTGAGGTGATCATCCTCGCCGAGGGCCTCGACGACCTCGGTGCAGGTGCGGACGTGGATGTTCTCCTTCTCCTCGATCTGCTGGATGAGGTAATAGGACATCGACGCCGCCAGTGACGGCCCACGCACCAGAAGCGTCACCGATTTGGCGGTCTTCGACATGAACATCGCGGCCTGACCCGCCGAGTTCGCGCCGCCGACGATGTAGACGTCCTCGCCCTCGCAGTCCGAGGCATCCGACACCGAGGCGCCGTAATACACGCCGCGGCCGATGTAGTTGCACGCGTCGCGATCATCGGGGTTATCCCAGCAGCCGGGGGCCTGCAGATGGCGGTAGTCGACGCCGGTGGCCAGGATCACGGCCTGCGCGCCGATCGTGCTGCCGTCCTCGAACTCGATGGTGCGGGCCTGGCCGCTGACCTCGAGCCCGACGGCCTTGCGGGTGGTGATCACCTCGGCGCCGAACCGCTCGGCCTGCCTGCGCGCCGATGTGGTCAGCTCTGCGCCTGAGATGCCGGTGGGGAAACCCAGGTAGTTCTCGATCCGCGAACTGCGTCCTGCCTGACCGCCGGTCGTCGTGCTCTCGATGAGCACGGTCTTGAGGCCTTCTGATGCGCCGTACACCGCCGCGGCAAGACCCGCGGGGCCACCGCCGATGACGGCGAGTTCGTACATCTCCAGCGACGGGGAGGTCGAGAGGCCGAGCATGTCGGCCAGTTCGGTGTTGGTCGGCTCGACGAGCGTCTCGCCGCCTTCGGTGATCACCACGGGCAGCTGCAGGCCGTCGAGCCCGGCCGCGTCGAGCAGCTGCTTGCCCTTGGACTCGTCCGCCATATAGCTGCGGAACGAATGCTGGTTGCGGGCGAGGAACTGCCGGACCTCCCATGACCTCGGATTCCACCGGTGCCCGATGACCTTGGTGACGGGAACCGCGCGGTCACCCTGAGCGCGCCACGCCTCGAGGAGGCCGTCGATGACCGGGTAGAGCTTCTCCTCGGGCGGGTCCCACGGCTTGAGCAGATAATGGTCGAGGTCGACGACGTTGATGGCGTCTATCGCGGCATGGGTGTCGGCGTAGGCGGTGAGCAGCACGCGGCGGGCCAGGGGATAGATGTCCATGGCATCTTCGAGGAACTCGATGCCGCTCATGCCCGGCATCCGGTAGTCGGCGACGAACACCGCGACGGTGTCGCCGCGCAGCTTGAGTTCGTTGATGGTCTCGAGCGCGTCGGGTCCTGATTCGGCGCGGACGATCCGATAGCGTTCGCCGTAGTGGCGGCGCAAATCGCGGGCGACCGCACGGGAAACCGCGGGGTCATCGTCGACGGTCAGGATCACAGGCTTGCGGGGCTGGGATACGGGTCCAGTCATTGCCATCAAGTATGCGCCGGTTGTCCAGCGGATATGGGGTCGTCTCGAGCACCCCGCCACATGCCTGCTTTCCGCCGCTGAGGTGGTGCTTCAGCGATTTTGGGGCACGCCCTCGAGCAGGTAGTATGGACCAACGGTGCGGTGTTCGCGCCGGCTCGTGCGTGCCCAGTTCTGGAATTTCTAGCTACCGGCTCACGTTTTGTAGTCGGAGTTGATGCTGCGCCAGAAATGTTGTCGCCGCTCGCGGCGACCGGCGCCAATGATCTAGATGGACACGGAGGATCTCCGAACAACAATGGCCAAGAAAGACGGTGCCATCGAGGTCGAGGGCCGCGTGGTCGAACCCCTGCCCAATGCGATGTTCCGCATTGAGCTGGAGAACGGACACAAGGTGCTCGCCCACATCAGCGGCAAGATGCGGCAGCACTACATCCGCATCCTGCCCGAGGACCGCGTCGTGGTGGAGCTGTCTCCCTACGACCTGTCCCGGGGCCGCATCGTTTACCGGTACAAGTAATCCCGCTTAACAGCACTTCAGATAAAGAACAGGATCGACGAGCCGTGAAGGTGAACCCGAGCGTCAAGCCCATTTGCGATAAGTGCAGGGTGATCCGCCGGCATGGGCGGGTCATGGTGATCTGCTCAGATCCGCGTCACAAGCAGCGGCAAGGCTGATCGCGGCCAAGCCCCGCACCCACAACTGAATGACGAAACCCCAGCACCACTGAGTGGATAAGCCGCTCATCCACGTCCGGCACGGAGGCCGGACCCCACACGACGAGGGAACGGGCTGGGACAAGACCTCCGCATAGAGAAGGAACACTGCCTGATGGCACGACTTGTGGGCGTCGACCTCCCGCGCGACAAGCGCATGGAGATCGCGCTGACCTATATCTACGGCATCGGCCGTACCCGCTCCCAGGAGATCCTGGACGCCACCGGCATCAGCCGGGACCTGCGCACCAAAGATCTGTCCGACGATCAGGTGACCCAGCTGCGCGACTACATCGAGGGCAGCCTCAAGGTGGAGGGCGATCTGCGCCGCGAGGTGCAGGCCGATATCCGCCGCAAGATCGAGATCGGCTGCTACCAGGGCATTCGGCATCGCCGCGGCCTCCCGGTGCGCGGCCAGCGGACCAAGACCAATGCGCGTACCCGCAAGGGCCCGAAGCGCACCATCGCCGGCAAGAAGAAGGCCAGGTAAGTAGATGCCACCAGCGAAGAAGGGCGCAGCCGCCCCCAAGAAGGGCCAGAAGACCCGCCGCAGGGAAAAGAAGAACGTCCCGCACGGCGCTGCGCACATCAAGAGCACGTTCAACAACACGATCGTCACGATCACCGATCCGCAGGGCAACGTCATCGCCTGGGCGTCCTCGGGCCATGTCGGCTTCAAGGGGTCGCGTAAGTCGACGCCGTTCGCCGCGCAGTTGGCTGCCGAGAACGCCGCCCGCAAGGCGCAGGAGCACGGCGTCAAGAAGGTCGACGTGTTCGTCAAGGGTCCGGGTTCGGGCCGCGAGACCGCGATCCGGTCGCTGCAGGCTGCCGGCCTCGAGGTCGGCGCGATTTCCGACGTCACCCCGCAGCCGCACAACGGCTGCCGTCCGCCCAAGCGGCGCCGGGTCTAGGAGGAGACAGAAAAAATGGCTCGTTACACCGGACCCGCAACCCGCAAGTCGCGCCGTCTCGGCGTCGACCTCGTCGGCGGCGACCAGGCTTTCGAGAAGCGCCCCTACCCGCCCGGTCAGCATGGCCGCGCGCGGATCAAGGAGAGCGAATACCGCCAGCAGCTGCAGGAGAAGCAGAAAGCCCGCTTCACCTACGGCGTGATGGAGAAGCAGTTCCGCCGCTACTACGAAGAAGCCAACCGCCTTCCAGGCAAGACAGGTGACAACCTGCTGCGCATCCTGGAAAGCCGGCTGGACAACGTCGTATACCGCGCGGGCCTTGCGCGCACCCGCCGGATGGCCCGTCAGCTGGTCAGCCACGGTCACTTCACCGTGAACGGTGTCAAGGTCGATATCCCGAGTTTTCGGGTGTCGCAGTACGACATCATCGACGTGAAGGACAAGTCGATCAACACGCTGCCGTTCGAGATTTCCCGTCAGACGGCGGGCGAGCGCCCGATCCCGGCCTGGCTGCAGGTCGTTGGAGAGCGGCAGCGCATCCTGGTGCACCAGCTGCCCGAGCGGGCGCAGATCGATGTTCCGCTCACCGAGCAGCTCATCGTCGAGCTCTACTCGAAGTAAGGCTTCCGGCCGTCCGGATGACGGCCGGGATACGCGACATCAAATAGCGGTTGTCGCGAAGGAGGATAAACACCATGCTGATTTCTCAGCGACCCACACTGTCCGAAGAGGTTCTCGCCGAAGATCGCTCCCAGTTCGTCATCGAGCCGTTGGAGCCCGGATTCGGTTACACCCTTGGCAATTCGCTTCGGCGCACGCTGCTGTCGTCGATTCCCGGCGCAGCGGTCACCAGCATCCGCATCGACGGCGTGCTGCACGAGTTCACCACGGTCCCCGGTGTGAAGGAAGACGTCACCGATATCATCCTGAACCTCAAGGGTCTGGTCGTGTCCTCCGAGGAGGACGAGCCGGTCACCATGTACCTGCGCAAGCAGGGCCCCGGTGCGGTCACCGCGGGTGACATCGTGCCGCCTGCCGGTGTGACTGTGCACAACCCCGAAATGCACATCGCCACCCTGAACGACAAGGGCAAGCTGGAGGTCGAGCTCGTCGTCGAGCGTGGCCGCGGCTACGTTCCCGCCGTGCAGAACAAGGCCTCGGGCGCCGAAATCGGCCGTATTCCGGTCGATTCCATCTACTCGCCGGTGCTGAAGGTCACCTACAAGGTGGAGGCCACCCGTGTCGAGCAGCGCACCGACTTCGACAAGCTGATCCTGGACGTGGAGACCAAGAGCTCCATCACCGCGCGTGACGCCTTGGCGTCGGCGGGCAAGACGCTTGTCGAATTGTTCGGGCTCGCACGCGAACTCAACGTCGAGGCCGAGGGCATCGAGATCGGCCCGTCGCCGGCCGAGGCCGACCACATCGCGTCGTTCGCACTGCCGATCGACGATCTGGACCTCACGGTGCGGTCGTACAACTGCCTCAAGCGCGAGGGTGTGCACACGGTGGGCGAGCTCGTCGCCCGCACGGAGTCCGATCTGCTGGACATCCGCAACTTCGGCCAGAAGTCCATCGACGAGGTGAAGATCAAGCTGCACCAGCTTGGTCTGTCGCTGAAGGACAGCCCGGCCACCTTCGATCCGTCCGAGGTCGCAGGCTACGACGTCGCCACCGGCACGTGGAACAGCGACGCCAGCTATGACCTCGAGGACACTGCGGACTACGCGGAAACCGAACAGCTCTAACCAACCCGTCCCGGTCCTACCTGATACGGGGACCGGCCCCATCTAGGAGATAGTCGCAATGCCCAAGCCCACCAAGGGCCGTCGCCTCGGCGGGTCCTCCTCGCATCAGAAGGCGCTGCTGGCCAATCTGGCCACCTCGCTCTTCGAGCACGGTCGGATCAAGACCACCGAGCCCAAGGCGCGGGCGCTGCGGCCCTACGCGGAGAAGCTGATCACCCACGCCAAGAAGGGCACGCTGCACAACCGGCGTGAGGTGCTCAAGAAGATCCGGGACAAGGATGTCGTGCACACCCTGTTCGCCGAGATCGGACCCTTCTACGCCGACCGGGCCGGCGGCTACACCCGCATCATCAAGGTGGAGGCACGTCAGGGCGACAACGCCCCGATGGCCGTCATCGAACTGGTGCGGGAGAAGACGGTGACGTCGGAGGCCAACCGTGCCCGCAAGGCGGGTGCGGCGAAGAAGGCTGCACCCGTCGCGGCCGCTGCGGCGCCGCAGGCTGCGGTCGAGCCGGAAAAGGCTGAAGGCCCGGTTGCGGAGGATTCGGTCGAGGAGGTCAAGGCGGAGGACGAGGCGATCGCCGACGCGCAGACCGCCGAAGCCGAGACCGCCGAGGTTGACGCCGACGAGGCTGACTCCGACGAGGCTGACTCCGAAGACAAGGCCGACTCCGAAGACAAGGCCGACGACGCCAAGTAGTGAAGCGTTGAACATGCCCGCCATCGACACCGGTGGCGGGCATGTTCGTCTTCGGCTCGACATCGCCTACGACGGAACCGAATTCGCCGGCTGGGCCGTGCAGGCCGGACAGCGGACGGTCGCCGGTGTGATCGACGAGGCGTTGACGACGGTGTTCCGAACACCGGTGGTGACCAGGGCGGCCGGGCGCACCGATACCGGTGTACACGCCACAGGTCAGGTTGCACATGTCGATGTGCCCGCCGACGCGATCCCGCACGCCTACCCGCGAGGTCAAAGGACCGGCGGCACTCGGGCCAATGTGGCCGCCGAAGCGGCTCCGGAGTTCCTACCGCTGGTGCGACGGCTGTCGCGGCTGCTCCCGACCGATGTCAGGGTTCGCGACATCGTCCGCGCGCCGGTTGGTTTCGACGCGCGGTTCTCGGCACTGCGACGCCATTACACCTACCGGCTGTCCACGGCGCCGTACGGTGTCGACCCGCAGCAGGCGCGCTACGTGACGCCGTGGCCGAGGCCGCTGGACGTCGACGCGATGGCTGTGGCGTCTCGGAAACTCGTCGGGCTGAAGGACTTCGCCGCGTTCTGTCGTTTCCGCGAGGGTGCGACCACGATCCGGGACCTGCAACGGCTGGACTGGTCGAGATCCGGTGACCTCGTCACGGCCTACGTCACCGCGGACGCCTTCTGCTGGTCGATGGTGCGATCGCTCGTCGGCGCACTTCTGGCAGTGGGGGAGGGGCGCCGCGAACCGGCATGGTGCGTGGCGTTGTTGACGGAGTCGCGTCGTTCCAGCGACTTCGCGGCCGCACCACCGCAGGGCCTGATGCTCGTCGGCGTCGACTATCCACCCGATGATCAGTTGGAGGCGCGCATAGCAGCCACTCGCGACCTGCGCCACCTCGACTAGACGTTGAGACGGCCCGCGACGAAGTCGGCGGCCTGGTTGACCATGCCCGCGTCAATGTATGCCCTGGAGGCATGGTCGACCCAGTTCTGTTCCCATGTATTCGGGTCCGCCGGGTTGCAGATCGGATCCGCGCCGTGGCACAACTCGATGGTTCGGTCGGAGTACAGCGGGCTGAAGTTCGTGATCGGCCCCATCCATGCCGCGCCGTTACCGAACAGCGCGACCGCGGCGACCTTCTGGTCCATGCCCGCAGGAAGCGGGTTGTCCCAGCTGAAGAAGCTGAACGGCACGGCGAGCACCACATCGGTGACGGCTGCGCCTAACGAATAACCGCCCAGCACCAGACGGGTGTCGGGGCAGGTGTTGGCCATGTTCTGGATGTGCGCGCTCATGTCGTTAGCACCCACGTCGATCTCGTTGTCGGCCGGGTAGCGCACCGCGTAGACATTGATGTTCTTGTCCACTTTGGACCGCAGCGCGTTGACGAAGGAATTGCCGATGACCCCGACACCAGGTGACTCGAGACGCCCGCGGGCGAAGATCACCTCGACCTGAGGGCACGCGGCCGACGCCGACGGAATGGCCGTGCCTCCGGGCAGCGATGACGGACCGATCAGCAGGCCGGCTGCTAGCAGGGTCGCAGTGACTGCGACCAGCACGCCGCGTCGGACCCGATGACCGTTGCGTTCAACACGAATGCTCACCAGGCCGATGTTAGCCGACGATTTGACGTCGTCGTCGCTTCGTTAAGGTTCGCTACACCCTGCCCGCGACGAAGTCCGCTGCCGTGTTGACGAATCCGCCGGTGTAGCTGGGCGACCTGTGCGCGGCGACACTCTCGCCGTCGGTCTGGCAGATCGGATCATTGCCGTTGCAGAGGTCGATGGACCGTCCGCCCCACACCGGGCTCATCGTGAGCGGCAGCCCGAGCTTGGCCGACGGATTCCCGAAGACAGCGATTGCGGCGACGAAGTCGGGTGCGTTGGGCGGCAGCGGGTTGGTGAATCCGATTACCGGGATAGGCACAGCGGCAATCACATCCATCACCGCGGCGCCCTGCGAATAACCGCCGAGCACCAATCGGGTGTTCGGGCAGGCGCCCATCATGTACTGGATATGCGCGCTGGCGTCGTTGGCTCCGACTGCGGCAGCGAGGAAGTCGTAGTCGGCGGGATAGTTGACGGCATAGGCACCGACGGACCTGCCACCTACCTTGCCCTTGAGCGAGTCGACGAAATTACCTCCGACGGCTCCGAGCCCGGCGGTGTCATCGGTCCCGCGGGCGAACACGACCTCGATGTCGGGGCAGTCAGCCGAAGCGACCGGCGAGAACGCGATCGACGGCGTGATGGCCGCTGCGGCGCCGATCAATAAGGCAGCTGTTGTCTCAACTACGCGCATTCTCTCTATATCCTTCCGGCGGCGAAGCTGGCTGCTTGTTGAGCCATCGCATCCTCGTAACCCCTGTGAGCGAGCGGGTTTCGCCCATCAGAACAAATAGGGTCACCGTCCTTGCACAGGTCGATGGACCGACCGGCGAATTGTCCCACCGATGACAGTGGTTGTCCGAACTTCGTCGCAGGATTCCCGAAGACGGTCACGGCGGCCACCGTGATCGCGGCGACCGGGGACAAGGGCGGCGCCGATCCCACACTGCCGATCTTGTTGCCGAGCGGGGGAACGCCGGCCAGCATGTCCACCACGGCGGCGCCCTGCGAGTACCCGCCGAGCACGATCTTGGTCGACGGGCACGACAGCGCCATCGACGAGATGTGGTTGGTGGCGTCGGTCGCGCCGTCGGCAGTGGTGAGGAAGTCGTAGTCGGCGGGGTAGTTCACCGCGTAGGAGCTGACGGTGCGCGGCGCCAGCTGTGCGGTCAGCGCGTTGGTGACTGCCTGGCCCACCCGGCCGACGCCCGAGGGCTCGGCGGTGCCACGCGCGAAAACGACCTCGACATCGGGGCACGGCACTGCCACTGCGCTCGGTGCGGTAGCGAGAAGGCCTGCGGCCGCGGATCCAACAATTGCCAGGACGGCGGCCCCACGGGCCGAGCTATGTGCCAGAGTCACGCCGTCATGTTTCCACACCGAACTGGTGGGAGCTAACCGTTTGCCCTGCTGCGCGGGGTGGGTTCATCGACTGCCCCGGCATCCAACCAGGTCACCGCGTCGAGGTTCTCGCTGCGGTCGCCCTGGCGCGCCAATGCCAGACCTGCCAGAACGACGGCTCCGCCGACGGCCTGGGTCACGGTGATCGCCTGGCCGAGCAGCAGCCACGCGGCCAGCACGGCAAACAGCACCTCGGAGAGCCCGACCAGTGATGCGAAGCGGGGTCGCAGCCGGGAGATGCCCATGATGCCCAGCGTGTATGCGATCGCGGTGGTGATCACACCGAGCGCGACGACGGGCACGATCGGTGACATCGTCAACCCCGCGACGACGGCGTCGTTGGTCGTGAATGTCAGCGGCATGATTCCGGTGACACCGAGCGCGCCGGTCGTGGCGGCGCCGACGATCAGGCCGCCCGCGGCGAGTGTGATCGGGTTCAGGTTTGCGTCGTCGTCGCCCGCGCCTGCGACTTTGTCGGACAACATGAAGTAGCTCGCCGCGCAGACCGCGGCGGCAAGGCCCCACGCCACGCCTGCCGCGTTGATGTGTGCGCCGGCGAAAACGTCCAGCACCAACATGATTCCAGCGACAGCGAGCGCAACACCGGCCAGCGTCAGATGGGTGGGCCTGCGCCGCGTCGTGGCCCACAGCCAGCCCACGACCAGAACGGGGGCGGTGTACTCGAGAAGCAGCGCGACGCCGACGGACAGGTGGGCGACGGCGTTGTAGTAACAGAGTTGCGCGCCGGCGATCGGGAAGATGCCGTAGGCGATGACCATCTTGCGGTGGGTGACGGCTTCGCGAACCCAGCCGGGCCGCACGATCGTCGCGAAGACCGCCATCGCCAGCGCGCCGACGATCATGCGCGCGGTGACCGCACCGGTGGGGCTCCAGCCGGCGTCCATCAGCGCTTTCGCCATCGGGCCTGACATTCCGAAGCTCAATGCGGAGCCGATCGCAAAAGTCAGGCCGAGCCGGAAGTGGTCAACGCCCTTGTCGAGCTGGGTCGCTGTCATGTGGCACCTCCCGGCGTGTAATGAGTAAAATGAATATTGGTCATGACACTAGCCGGAGGGGAGGTCATGAGTCAAATGATTTTCACTCATGACACCGAGCTCACGCTGAGAGCGGCGTGTGTGCTGATCAACACCGAGCGCGTGGACGGCGAGCGGCTGGTCGATCAGCTCGCGCTGGACGCCTACCTCGACAGCTTCGGCTGGACCGGCAGGCGCGACCGCGACGTAACGGAGCTGAAGTCGGTGATCCGGTTGCGCGAGCGGCTGGGCAACATCTGGGCGGCTGCCGACGACGAAGAAGCCGCCGTGGCGCAGGTCAACGCGCTGCTGAGTGACACCAAGGCGCAGCCTTGGCTTACCCGCCATCCCGAGATGCCCGAGTGGCACCTGCATCTGGCGTCGGTGCACGATCCGTTGTGGCAACGCATGGGTGCGGAACTGGCGATGGCCCTGGCCGACATCATCCGCGCAGGCGAATTGCGCCGGCTCAAAATCTGCGCGGCACCCGACTGCGAGGCGGTGCTCGTCGATCTGTCGCGCAACCGATCCGGGAAGTTCTGCGACACCGGTAACTGCGGGAACCGTCAGCATGTCGCCGCGTACCGCTCACGTCGCGCGCAGGAGAGTTGACTGCTACTGCTCTTTACCGCCGAGGTCCGTCGGCCGGAGCTGAAGCAGATTGCTCGCTTCGGGCTTGGCCACTGCGATGCCGGGCGGCTGCCCTTGGCCGGCCTCCCACCAGCGCGACGTTGCGGGCGGGGCGCCGCGCCGTGGGTCTTGCCCGGCCGGCGACACCGTCGGTGTCGGCGTGTTCCCAGCCCCCCCGCGGAACAACGAGCGTGCCGCGCCCGGTGTCGTCGGGCTGGGGATCGCGGAACGGGCTTTGGCGCCGAACGCCGAACCGCTGGAGGCAAACCGGGATTCAGCGTCTTCCCGGCCGGTGGTATGTGGTTTGTTGAGCGCGTCCTCAAGCCTGCTGATGGATTTGAAATCGGTGATGGTGCCGTAGTCATCAAGTGGTGGTAACTCGACCCTGTTGTCGGTTTTCGGCCCGAACGACGACGACGACGAGCCAGACCCCGACGAGTCAGACGACTCTGCCGACTGTGAGGCCGACGACTGCGAGTCGGATGCTTGGGCCTCGGAGGCGCCCGAGTCGGGTGAGCCGGTCGCCGATGACGAGGCCGTCGGTTGTGCTGTTGCGGGCTGGGCACCGGACGAGTGGCCGGGCGCCTGCGCCATCCCGGTGCCGGACGCAGCGCCGACAGCCTGCTCGAGGTACTGACGCCACGCCTGCAGATGGCTGAACAGCTGTTGCGCATAGTCCGTCGGCGGGTTCAGTGCACCACCGCCACCCGACCCGGGCATGCCCGGCGGCATGGGCGGTATCGGTGGAATGCCGCCGGGCATGGGGGGCATCGGTGGCATGCCTGATGTGCCCGGCGGGAAGAGCAAGGCGGGCGTGACGGATGCCGACGCCTCCAGAAGTTGTCGCCAGGCCTGCAGATAGGCGAGCAGGTGCTGGTTGGAGTCAACGGGAAATGTCATCGGTGGGCCTCCGTCGGGTGGGGTTGATGAGTTGTAGTCCGCGTCGATGTTGCGCAAAGTGCGAGTGTCGATCGGCTCCCGGTTCTCCAGGTCCATGACATAGCAGTAGTCCCCGGCGGGGGAAGGCATTCGGACCGGGGTCGTCAGACCCTGGTCGATGAAGCCGTATGGAGTGCGCCAGTGGAGCGCCGTCTGGCCCCGGCGATCGACACCATCGGACTCGACCCAGATGTAGTGATCGAGGATGGCGTTGACCGCGTGGCGGCCCGATTCGCACGCCGCCTCCATCGATGTCATACGAGTGAACGTCTTGGTCCATGTGCCAGCGAACACCACCGAATTGTTGTGCACCTGAAAGCCGCCGTGGCGGGCCTGCCAAACGTCGCGCTGCTCTAGGTCTGCCAGCCAGTCTTCATCGGTCGGCACCGTGCCGAAAGAATTGCCGGTCGGGTTCCACGGGTCGGTACAGGGCCGGTTGTCCCAGTCGCCGACGATCGGGATCAGATACGGCGTTTCGTTTCGCACCGGGCGACCGACGCCTTGACCGGGACCGCCTTCCATGATGATGCCGCGGTCGATCGCATACCACGCCGGCCACGGCAACAAAGCCTCGGCGACGTTGGCGGCGCTGCTGGTGAGTGCTTTGACGATCTGACGCCACACCTCCGCCGCGATCTCGTCGGCCGTGCAGTCGCGGGCGGCCTTGCCGTTTCCGTTGGCGTCCTTGAGGTGATTGGACGCAGAGTTGAAATCGCCGATGTCGACCGAGAGGACCGAGATGTGGCCGTCGCGATCCAGGATCGGCTTTCTCTCCCATAGTCCGTGCTGGTTTATCGACGACAACGCCCACTCCGTCCCGGAGTAGTACATGTGCCCTCGCAACAACTGGAACTCGGTGTCGAAGTAGAACTGGATGCCGCCGAGCGTCTGGAATCGGTCCCAGGGCTTCTTGCCCATGGCGTCGATGTCGTACGGGTCCCGGCGGTCCAGCGGACGGGTCGCCGAGGGCTGCAACGGGTCGTTGGGCGGGGGCACGAGGGTAGTGAAACCGTCCAGCCGCGCCACACTCCCTCCGGTGCCCGCCGCCCGCAGCTTCGCGGTGATGCGTTCGGCCGCAGGGGCATCAACCGCTACCACCGTGTAGTCAGGCGTCAGCCGGGTGCCGTCGGTCAGTGTCACCTGCACCCTCGGCCTGTGATGCGGCGGCAGGTTCACATCGGTATGCGGAGGATCCAGACTGGCAGCCTCGCCTCGGACGAATCGGACCCCCAGTTCGAGGAGGTGGCGGTACCAGTGGTCGAACCACGATTCGGTGGTGGGACCGTTGAGTACGCCGTCGGCCTTGGTGTCGCGGCGGTCCATCTGAAGCTGGAGTTGAAGGTAGGTGGAGACGTTGGTGCGGGCGTCCCCGTAGCGCGTGTCGAACGCTGCGAGCACCCGCGGCATTTCCAGAAGCGTCGCGTCGAAGCGTTGCGAGTAACTGAATCGGGGGGGTGCTTTCGGCGCGGCGCGTCCGACGAAGAAGTCGTACGCCGAGAGGTTCTGCAGCTGTGAT
Organism: Mycobacterium sp. ITM-2016-00318; assembly: GCF_002968285.2. NCBI lineage: Bacteria > Bacillati > Actinomycetota > Actinomycetes > Mycobacteriales > Mycobacteriaceae > Mycobacterium > Mycobacterium sp. ITM-2016-00318. The sequence continues at coordinate 1,167,077 of NZ_CP134400.1, forward strand.
GCCCGGCGCTGGGGACTCGTGACCAGGTACTCCATCAGCCTGCTCACGAACGTCCCGACGTCCTGGGCGGTGAAACCCAATTGGGTGAGTTGATATGCAGTGGTCAGGAATTCGGCTGCCGAGCGGGGTGCTTCGCGCGGAAACACAAGCGACGGTTTGCCTTCTACCGTGGTGCCCTGAGTGACCACTCGCCTCACGTTGTCCATGATCGTGCGCGAGGTCGGGATCCAGCGCACGTCGCCGTGGCCCAGCTCCAACCGCTCGTACACCGGAATTCGTTGGAACAGGTCCCAGATGTGGATGTAGTAGGCGGGAAAGAAGCGGAAGCCGTGCTCACCGGCGACCGCCCGTTTCGGCTCACGCGGCTTACCACGCCGGCCCGGGAACGGTCGTAGCTCGGCGAGGCTGCCGGTGTACGGGCCGGTCGTCGAGTACTGAGAGGCGGCGAGTCCGCCGAGTTTGATGGGTGGGTACGTGCCCGCCGGAGTGTCTTCCAGGCCGCAGCGCTCGTCGGCGCGGTTTTCGTACACGGTCACGTCGAAGCCGCGTTCTGCCAATTCGTGGGCGGCGCTCAGTCCGGCGATCCCGCCGCCGAGGACTGCGACCGTACGGCGTCGCTTGCAGGACGCCGGGGTTGAGATGGCTTCGGTCATGATCGCCCCGCCCGTAGCTCGGCCAGCAGTGCGGGCTGCGAAGGCGCCCGGACCGCGGCGTGCACGTACGACAGCAGAGTGTCGTGGGCGCGCTGCACGTCGTCGAGTGAGCCACGTACGGCAACGGTGCCGGCTTCCACCGCATGGCCCAGCCCGACCACCGCGTCGACCACGTCGAGGATTGCGTTGCGGGAGGTAGAAATGCGGGTGCCTGCCGTATCCACGGTGCCGTCGACCACCTCGAGCCGGTGGCCCCCTCGCAAGGAAAACAGCTCGCCGTCGACATCGAGTTCCACCACCAGCGGCCCGAGCTCGTGGAGCACGAGGCGATAGCTTTCCGGCACCTCGCGCGCCAGGTGCTCGACAGACTGCCGCAGCAGCGATGAAACGCGTTCAGCCATAGAGAAACTCGAATACTCCGGAGCCGACGAAGTCGATGCGCTCGCCGTTGACCGACCCGTCGACCGTTGCGGTGCCGGTGGTTTCACAGAGCACGGTCGAGCGCTTCAAGCTCACCTCGCTCGGTTGAGCTAGGCGCGCATAGGAATGCGACCGGAACTCGGTGTGCACCGCGTCGCCCGCCCTGGTCGCGTCAATCTCCACTTGTCGTGGAACGTCTGACACCTCGCCGTCCAGCAGGAGTCTCATCGGGGCAGGGAGCGTGCAGTCCGCGGGGCGACCGAGCAAGCCGTGAGATCGCATCGTCACTGCGGCGTGCCGGAATATCGCGGCCGGCTCGTCGCGATGCCACACGTACAGAGCCTGCGAGAGGCACCGCAACCGGCGTCGGTCCGTCATTCGCAGAAAGACCAGCGACCAAGGATTTTTGAGCTCGTGGGACAGCATCGTGCCCCACGTCCAGCCGAAGTCGCCACCCCAGCGGAACCGGCCCCAGTTGTGGTCGTGATAGGCGGTCTCGTTGTCGATGCGACACTCCTGGTCCCCGATGCGCAACCACCCGTCTGCGCGTAACTTCGGCACGAAGAGCCAGCACATTCTGCCGTCGCCGAGTGCCTGATTGTTGACGACGAACGGCCGACTGATCGACGTGAAGTGGACTACCCCGTGAATGCCTTGTCCCGGAAGGTCGATCACAACCTCATACCCCTCCGGATGCACGACCATTCGATTGCCGCCGATCGTGAGGATGCCCAGGTCGGCCGACACGTCGAGTTCTGATTCATCGAATCGTTCGATTGCTCCGGACCACTGCTCCTCGTGGTCGATCACGATGACGCGCGGCGCCAGTCGGTGTCGGCCTTTGCCAGTGGGCTCGCTGGTGAGGCTGAAGTTGATCAAGAGCCGCCGACCCGCGCCGTGGATCACGAAGTGGTACCACTCCTTGAAACCGTCGGGCAGCGCGGTGTTCAGGACCGGCGTGCGCAGAAAATCACTGCTGGCGAGCATCGCGGTCATCTCAGCCACCTGGTGGCGGTCGAGTCAGACTCGATCGCGGCGGCCGAAGAATCCCGCGGCGGAGCCGTTTCGGCCAGCCGCTCGATGGAGTCGCCGAGGCTGGCGAGGCCGAGCAGCAGATGGACGAAGTCGTCGTCGCAGACCGTGTCGATTCGCCGGTCGGCGTCGGCGGCCATCGCGCGCACGACCCGGCCGAGACTCGCCAGCCCCAACAGGTAATCGATGAACGTGCTCTGTTCTGCGAGCGCCTCGCGCGGATCAGTGAGCGTCATGCGAAGCCCTCCGGGCGGAGGCGGGCGAGAATGGAGTCGTCGAGTCCGTGGCCGATCACAGCGTCGGCCAGCAACTCGGCCCACGCGCTCGGCGCTGAATTGGGTGCGGCGGGACCGTCAAGAACGTTCAGGCTCAACGTTTCCCACACGCGGCGAAGGTTTTCGACGGCTGCGGACGTGATCAGCGCGTCGCGCAGTTGTGCGCCTGTGGGAGTGTCGGCATAGCGGCGACCTTCCGCGACAAGCATGTCGTGCAGGCTCCTGGCGGCTGCCGGATTACCGAGCACGGCGCGGCGGGCGCCGATGAGCAGATCGAATACCGATCGTTCCGGGCCGGTGGACTCGTCGGGCGGAGGTGGAAGTAGTCGGGGCGCGTTGCGCTCCACGAGGTCGAGGGTGAGTTCGCGGATCCGTTCCAGTTCCGCAAGCATGCCGATGAGGACTTCGGGAGTCATCGTGTGCGCTCATGTACGTATTCGACGAGAGCGTTGAGCACGTCCCGATGCCTGCTGCCCGGCAACCAGTCGAGGCCGGCGAGGACGCCGGCCGCGTCTCGGGTGTGTCCGGCGGCCACCTGCTTTGCGTGCTTGAACGACCCGAGACGCTGCATCAGCCCATAGAGCCAACGGATGTCGTCGAGACTCTTCGAATCCGCCGCGCGCAGTCCCTGCAGATGCGAGGCGATCTCTTCCAGACCGGCCCGGGACAAATCTCCATGATCGAAGAGGCGTGACAGTAGGTCGTCCAGCTTGAGTTCGTCGTCGGCACTCGGGCGGCGCTTGGCCAGGATCTGCACGGCCCGACGCTGATCGTCGGGGGCGGCATTCCGCATGGCGTGCAACAACATCAGGGTCCGCTTGCCCTCCCACAGGTCGCCGCCGATCTCCTTGCCGTAGTCCTCCGGATCAGCCCGCAGGTTCAGCAGATCGTCGGTGATCTGGAAGGCCGCGCCGAGATGTCGGCCGAGCGCTTCCAGCGGCTTCAACTGCTCGGGTCCCGCGCCGGCGGCGACCGCACCCACCTGCAGGGGCGTGATGAACGAGTACCAGCTTGTCTTGAGCTCCACCATCTGTAGATAGTCGGCGTCGGTGAGCTCCCAGGTGTTGTTGCGCACCCAGTCGAGCTCGAGAGCCTGGCCCTCGACGGTCCGCCGGGTCATGTGGGCGACGGCCCGCAGGATGCGAAGCGCCGGTCCGAGACCGACGCGTTCGACGTTGTCGAGGAGCGGCTGAAGGGACAGCGAAAGCATGGCATCACCGACGTTCACCGCGATCGGGATGCCATGGTCGATGTGCAGCGTGGGCTTGCCTCGCCGCGTCCACGATTCGTCCTCGATGTCGTCGTGAATGAGAAATGCGTTGTGGTAAAGCTCGAGGGTGGCCGCGGTCGGCAGGACAGCTTCGAGGTGACCGCCGAGCCCTAGACAGGTCGCGATGCTGAGCGCGGGTCGCAGGGCCTTGCCACCGCGAAGCGGGTATTCGAGGATCAGGTCATAAAGGCCGTTCGGCCCGTGCCGGCTGGGGCCATAGAGCCGGCTGATCTCGCCGTCGCAGGCTTCCTTGCATAAGGCCAGGTAATTGTCGAGCGCGTTCAAGACCTTAGGAACAGGTGTCGCGTCAGGGGACCACGACGGCAACAAGGCCACTGACATCCTTGATCCTTAGGGCGTAACGAATGCGGACAGCCCACTCGATCAAGCCGGTCCCATTGTCGCCGACACATTCGAGGCTGGGCGGGATGCTGACTGCCAGATCCGCGGGTTCCTCACCGGGCGACGCATCCGCCGCTCGTCCGTCCGCGATTAGTTGACGTCGTCCGAGCAAGAGGAGCCGCGCATTCGCGCCCCCACCCGACTGATCAAGTTTCCTAAAGCGCCGGAACGAGTTGATGTTCGGCACAGGCGAGAGATATTCGGTTGCGGGAACGCCGTCTATCAACGAGCTGAGTATCTTGAATGCCAACCTGTCCGCGAACAGACAGCATGGTGCCAGGTACCCGGCATCCTCCACAACCATCCGGGCGTCGATGAGCCCAGCGAGGACGTTCTCCGCACTCTTGGTCTTGACGAACCCGGGTACGGGGACCTTGGCGGTGAGCTTGTCCACAACATCATCATCAACAGCTTGCGCTAAGTGCTCCGTCCGTGCGATTACGGCGGCGAGGAGCGCATCAGGGGACGGTGCCATTGCTTGAGCCAAGCTCATCGCGAATCGCACGACCTGGCCTGTGATAGCGACCATTTCCACACCGAGCGGCGGCTCGACGTTGGGCGGGGCCACAGCTGTCGCATTCGTCAGGTCGGTGCGGACGTAGGTTTGGCCAGGATCGGCGGTGTCCCAGCGTGGGATCGACTGCCAGGCGATAGAGGTCTGCTCGAATGTCTCTCGAACCTGCTCGTTGGCAAGCGCTAGCCGCTCGGCACTCAGGTACATGTGTGAGACCCCCCTCGTCAAATGTGCCTCAAATCATGGCAGACCAGGTCAGCGTGCGCGGGGTAGTTCGCAAGAGTCTGCGCAATTGGAGTACTTCACTACGCGGCACTATTTCTGCAAAAGGGCGACTTCCTGGCCGGGGGACATCTCCCCGCGCGTCATGGCGTCGCAGTGCGCCAGATGCAGTGAGGCGACGGGGTCGTCCGGCAGCAAGTGTTGGCACCGCTCGAACGCCGCGCGCGCGCCGTCGACATCACCGGCGTCGAACAGCGCAAAAGCCTCGTCAAACGCGGGTTGAGCCGATCGCTTGGCAGCTCGTAGCTCGTCGGGGTCGTCGGCATAGACCTCATAGATGGTCACCGGATGGCGCCGGTTGACCACCATGACCCGCTCCATTCGGCGGATGTCGAACTCGTCGGGGTTCGGGAGCCCTCGATAGGTCTTGTCCGAGATGAGCAGACCCGAGCCGTAGCGCTTGTTGGTGCTCTCGATGCGGGCGGCCAGGTTGACGGCATCGCCAATGATCGTGAGCACCATGCGGTTCACGCCGCCGACGAGCCCAATGCCCAAGGCGCCGGTGTTGAGCCCGATTCCTGCGTGGAGCTCATCGGAACCGTGTGCCAGCCTGTCGTGATTGTGCTCCCGAAGCGAGCGCAGCATCCCAAGACCTGCCCGCACGGCATCCGCCTCCGACTCGAAAACGGCAACGATCTCGTCCCCTCGGACATCCTGGATCATTCCGTTCGAGCTGACGATCGGAACCTCGACGGCTCGCAGAAAGCCCATGGCGAGATCGCTCGCTTCCGAGACGTCCATGTCCTCGAGCATTGTCGTGTATCCGCGAATGTCGCTGATCATCACAGTCATTCGGCGTTCGACGCGATAGCCGCTACGCACCCGGCGCAGATCGTCGATATCGAGGATCCGCAGGAGCTCGTTGGGGACGAACTTCGACTGCACATCGATGAGCGATCGTCGATACTCGTCGGCTGCCCTCAACTGGGCCTCGAGTTGAAGGTTCCACAGCGGCGCAGCGGCCTGCGCGCACAAAAATGCGACGGCCTCTTCGTGGGCGGCCGTGAACCGCTTTCGCGGTTCGTGGTGCTCGGCGTATATCACGCCGATGGTCTTGTCCTGTACCCGAACTGGAACGACGAGCGTCGACTGGGCCTGCCGGTCATGCCCCACGCGCCCGTACAGTGCACCGCCCACACCGACGGTGTCGGCTGCAACGATGACCGGGGCACCGCTATCGACCACTCGTCTGACGAGCTCCCGGTCGTACGGCACGTTCGGCCACGGCCCCTCGATCGTCGTGGTCTTGCCGTTCTCGTAGAGGGCCCGGACCGTCAGCTGTTCATCCTCGCCGGTCAGTCCGATCACGCGGCTCGCGCCGGTCGTGTCCGCGACCGAGCCGAGCACGATGTTGGCCAGGCTTTCTGGTGTCCGTGCCGCCGATAACGTGCGGAATACCTGATGTGCTTGGGCCGGGTCGAATGCGGCACCCTCGGGCACAAGATCACGGCTGATCAGCCAGGGGTATTCGCGCGCAAGCCGATCCGTTCGCAGGGTCATACCCTGGCGCAGGAATTGGGTGTATGCCAGACGGAGCATGTGCTCGTGAAGTTGTGGGCGCCCCGTCTTGGCGTACAGCTCGGCGGCTTCTTCGTGGGCGGCCGCCGAGATCAACGGCAGGCGATGCTCTTCGGCGAGCGCAATCGCGCGGTGGAGATGACGCTCGGACTGACCGTGACGCCCGCGCGCGCTCGCCCACGCTCCCTGAATCAGCGCGTAGGGGGCTGCATAATTGGCCGGCGAGTCCGCCGCCCAAGCACGATGCTTTCGGAGCGCGCGAGCCACAGAGGCCTTCGTATTGCGGTCCTTCGGCGCGGCACGAATCCTGCTCAGGGATTCGGTGAGATAGATGATCTGCATGAAAGCGGTGCCCGCCATGCCGTCGATGTGCTCGATGGCTTCGTCTGCCGCGCCCTCGAGGGCACCCGCAAAATCGCCCGACCAGTAGTAGAGCCCCAGTCGTTGGGTGGCGATCGCGCTCAGCGTCACCTCGTCGCCCTCGGCAAGCGCCGCCGGGAGCGCTTCTCGTTCGTCATAGCCGCTCTCGCCCGCGACGAGATATGGGTCCTCGCTGCGGCCCATCATGTTGAAGCCGAACTGCTGGATCGCCGAACAAATTTTTCGCGGGTTCGGCTGCGAGCGGATCTGGGGGACAAGCGACCGTGCGAGCACATCGATCTCCCCGAGTGGGCGCCCCGCCCAGAACGACTGGCCCAACAGGGTGGCCGTGAGCCACCCGGCATACTCCTGATCGCCTTGGTCGAGCGCCTCGGTGATCGCATCCCGCAGCGGGCCAAGGCTTTCGCGAATCGGGTGGCGCCAATGATCGATGAAGTCGAAGTACAGAAACAGTGTGTGCGGGCGGACTTCTTTGAACTCCGGGCGCTCGACGAGCTGCATCGCCACGTCGCCAAAGCGTTGCGCGCCATCGCGGTCACCGGCGAGCACCAACACCAGTCCGTAGCTGGCGAGCACGACCGGAAGGCTCGGCGTATGGCCGTGCGCCAAGGTCAGGTCGAGCTGTTTGCGAACGATCAACGGGAGCAGGTTCGGCCGTCCGATGTAGGACAGGCTGTGCATCTCGGCGAGGATGCGCAGAAGCTGTATGACTCGAGGGTCGTCGCAGTCGGGAAGCGCCAGCAGCCGCTCGTTGCTCCAGCGGCTCATCTTCATCTTCATCCGGACCAGTTCCACGCCCAGCCGAGGAGTCCCTGGATGATGCGGCAACGGTTCACCGAATTCGTCGAGCGCGTGCAGCCCGATGTCGATCGCATCCTGGATGCGGTTCTCGCCGACTCGTCCCTTCAACCGCAGATAGGCCAGACGAACCCGGTCGACCGGCTCGCTGAGGAACTCCTCCGCCTCGTCGAGCAATTCGTGCAATGCGGTGACGTCGCCGACCAGCACGGCGGCTTCGGCGGCGCCGAGTTGCAGTTCGCGCGCCAGCGCGAAGTCGGCATCCCAGCGACGACCCCCCAGCAGCCGCAGCCCGGTGCGCGAGTACTCGAGGGCCAGCGGAAAGGACGCTTGAGCACGCGCCTTGCCCGCCGCGCGGTGGAGCAGCTGGACGAACCGGATGCGCTCCGCATCGTCGGCCAGACCCGTGCCGCCCGCACTGATGTGGCGTGCGGCCTCGAACAAGCGGCTGTCGCCGAGCTGGACAAGGCGTCGCGCGATCCGACGATGTACCTCGCGCTTGGCGTCGTCGGACAGGTCGGCGCGCGCAGCCTCGGCCACTCGGTCGTGACTGAACCGGTAGCGGGCGTCGCGGCTGATCGCGTTGGTGATGCGACGGCCGTTGCCGTCGACTGCTTCGACGAGCCGGAACTCCAATCCCGCCCACAGCGCCTGAGCCACGACGGCGGTCGGCAGGGCCGCGGCTGCCGCTGCGTCGTCGAGGTCGAACTCCCGGCCGATGCACGCCAGCGAGGCGAGCGCCTGACGGTCGACGGGACGCAACTGGTCAAGATATCGACCGAGGAACTCGGCGGCGGTGGCGGTGACCTCAATGGAGGAAAGGATCCGCAGATCCCAGCTCGAGTGGCCGTCTGCCTCCGAGGGCAGCAGCGCGCCTTCTCGCTGTGCGCGGTAAAGCAGCTGACGGATCTGCAACGGATTGCCGCCGGTCCGGTGCTGGAATTCGGTCGTCACGTCGCCGAGTTCGACAGTTCGACCGCAGATGGTCGCCAGCATCTCCTGAACATCGTCGTGGCTGAGCGCGGTGAGTTCGATGCTGCGGAGGCTCGTGGAGTCAAGACCCGCTGCGGTGGCGTCGAACTCACCGGCGCGGTGAGCACCGAGCACAAGTACGTTTCGGGGCGACACCGACAGCAGTTCCGCCAGGAGCAGCAGGGTGTCGCGATCGGCCCACTGCAGGTCGTCGATCGCCAGCACCACGGTCCGGTACGACGCGGTATCGGAGATCAACCTGATGGCCGCCCTATGCAGTCGGCGGCGTGCGTCGGCGGCGTCGAGGTCCGTCAGTTGTGAACCGTCGCCGAACAGCTCGGTCAGTTCAGGGACGAGCTGACCGAGGACCGCGGAAAGCGCAGATGTTCCGCTCAGCAGGTCGGAGCGCCAGCTGTCCCGTTCGGAAGGACCGGTGGACTCCATCGCGTGGACGATCGCCCGAAGCGCCTCAGCCAGTGCCGCGTATGGCGCGGATGCGCCTTCTCCGCAGCGGCCATAGGCGAATACGCAATTGCGTCCGGTGATCTCGAAGCCGAAAGCCTGGGTGAGCGTCGACTTGCCGACGCCGGGTGGGCCGCTCAGCAGGACGCAACCTCCGCCGGCGCGGCCCACTTCGTCAACGGCATCGCGGAGTTGGGTCATCTCGCGACGCCGGCCGAACATGCGGCCGTCGAGGTCGAGCAGCGAGGACGTCATCGTTCCGGGCGCACCGAGACTCGCGCCGTCCGCCCGACGGCGCAGCTATCGAACCGGTTCTGATCGTCCAACTTCAACATCTCGCCTACGACGACGCCCTCACTATGCGCTACACGCATCCCGGATTGCTGGAAACTGCACTTCCGCCCCGCCTTCACGGCTCTTGTGTCGCCGCCTCTCGATCGTCTGTAGCACGCGCTACGGAAGGTGAGCAGCTGACACCTGGGCGAACAGAAGATCCTGACGAAATACGTGTCCCTCCCCCAGAGAACTGCCCGCTTGGTCGTGTCCGGTCAAGACACGCTCCCACCGTTGCGAGCACCGCATCGTCATGTTAACCGCGAGGCGTGGTGTCGCGCGTAATTTTCCGCCGTGACAGTTTGCTGGTTTGCACGTCGTAGCATTAATCCAAGTGGCAGGATGCCTCCCGGAACCGAGGAAGGAGCCTCTGATGCCGACCGAGACACGATCCTTAGCAAGGTCAATGACCGTCGCGATCCTGACGGCATTTGCAGCACTGGTGGTCGGCGCGATGCAGTCGCTGACGACGGCCGTCACTGCGTCCCTCGGCCTGACGGCGTTCCAGGCGATCATCGTGCCGGGCACCGGCACACCCGACCCTTATGCGGCCGACGAGCAGAACTACCTGAACAACGTGATGAACTATTACGTGAATCCTGGGGGTGACTGCGGCGCTCAGCCAGGGCCCGCTACCGACTGTCCGCCGTTTACCGGTGTCAGGTACTACGCCACCTTCTGGCCGATCCCCCTGCCGGGGTGGGGTGGCCTCGAGGGCCAGAAGTGGAACGTCTCAGTCGCCGACGGCCTGCAGAACCTCACGACGATCTACAACGGGCTTCCCGACACGACCACTGATGTCACGATCTTCGGGTATTCGCAGGGCGCGACGGTAGCCAGCAATTTCAAGCGGCTGCACCCGCAGGACAGCACGGACCTTCCGCTTGGCGAGCCTCTGAACGATTACTTCTTCATCGGCAATCCGCAGCGTCCGACGGGAGGGTTCTTCGAGCGGCTGGCCTTCCTGGGCAATGTCCCGATCTTGGACGCTCAGTTCGGTAACCCATCGCCGACCGATTCTTGTGATGACGGCGACCGGATCTGCACCACGGACTTCGCACTGCAATACGACGGCGTCGCCGACTTCCCGCAATGGCTCGCCAATCCGGTCGCTGTCGGCAATGCGATCGCCGGCTTCCAGTACATCCACGGCACATACCTGGCGCCCAGCAGCGACGACCCGCCCACTGAGACGCCGTACGGCTATACGCCAGAAGAGATTCAGGTGGCAGTTGCGGCGGCTGAAGCCAATTGCAATGAAACGACCTACTGCCAGCGCGTTCCCGGGAGCGACACCCGCTACATCACGCTACCGGCGCGTTACCTGCCGATCTTCCAGCCGTTCGTCGACCTCGGTGACGCCACGGGGACGTCGGTGATCATTATTCCGATCACCGACTTCCTGTCGCCCTTCACGCAAACGCTGATCGAGACCGGCTATGACAGGACGAACTACGCCAACCCGCAGCCGGGAACGATCCTTCCGCCGAAGACCTTCAACCCAATCCAGACCGCGGTGGATCTCGTCAGCGACGTCCCCGAGGGCATCAACATGGCGCTGACGCCCGGCCGTACTCCGTTGCCGGGGTCGCCACTGGTGCAGACGACTACGCCGCTGTCGGACGCGAACACCACCAACGTGGCCGTCGCCAAGACAGAGGCGACCGAGACCGACCTCCGCCTGGGCATCTTCGCCGAGCCGGGTGAGAGCACGTCGTCCAGCGATGCCAACACCAATCGTCCGCTGCGCAATGCGCTGAAGGACTTCCACCCGGTCCGCGACGTCGCCAAGGCCGTGTCGGGCACGGTGAACAAGGCCCTCGGCAAGGACGGCTCCGCGGCCGGGTCCGGGGACGACTCGGCGGGCTAGCGGCGTCGAGGCTGCAATCCTGCAGGGAAAGTGCGAGAAGACCCCTGCGGGAATGCAGTCTCGCGGGCCGACTGGCCGGCCATCCGAATCGGTGAAAGGCCATGCCCCCGAGCGCCGTTAGGCTGGGTGCCGGGGGAGTATGGCTGGTCAACCGACAACCCGGCTGCAGGTCAGCGGGTACAGATTCCTGGTGCGCCGGATGGAGCACGCGCTGCTGCGCGGAGACATCAGCATGCTGCACGATCCGATGCGGGCGCAGGCTCTCTCGTTCATCGCGGGCTGCGTGTTGGCGGTCGTCGGCCTTGCGATTTGCGCCATCCTGGCATTCCTTCGGCCGGACACCCCGGTGGGCGACGCGGCCATCGTCATGTCCCGCGGCTCGGGAGCCCTCTACGTCCGAGTCGGCGACACTTTGCACCCCGTCCTGAACTTGGCGTCGGCGTATCTCGTCACAGGCAGCGCCGCGAAACCGCAGGCCGTGAATGACGCGCACATCAACAGCGCAAAGCGCGGCCCGCTGCTGGGTATCCCCGGCGCACCCGTCGTCGTCGCGAACCCCCTGTCGGTGAACGAGTCTGCGTGGACCATCTGCGAGGACACGACCACCACGTTGATCGCCGGCAAGACAGAAGGCCATGATCGAGGCGATCGGCAGCCCAACATTCTGGTGACGGCCCGCTCGGAGAGCGCCGCGACGACGTACCTGCTCTACGACGGGCAGCGGGCTCAGGTCGATCTTCGCAATCCAGCCGTCGTTTGGGCACTGCGGCTCGACGGTGTCGAGCCGCGACCCGTGTCGAGGTCGCTTCTTGATGCCATCCCCGAAGCACCGCCGATCGTCGTGCCCCACATCCCCGACGGCGGATCGACCAGCGCCCTTCGCGGCATGCGCGTCGGCGCAGTGGTGCGGGTGTTACGAGTCGACTCCGACGACTTCTTCGTCGTGATGGCCGACGGAGTTCAGCGCATCGGCGAAGTCGCGGCGAACCTGGTTCGTTCGCTCGACTCGCAGGGCAGCCGCGGCATCCCGGTCGTGTCGCCCGACGCTGTCAGCGGGCTCACCGTCGTCGACTCGCTCCCGGTGTCTACATACCCCCAGCGCGCTGGCGCCACTGTTGGTGCTCGCGATGGCGGTGCGCTGTGCGCGGAATGGCTTCCCGGCGGACCGAAGGTCTCTGTGTGGACCGAAGACGCCATGCCGGCCGCAGGCACCGCGGCTGTGCTGGCGCAGGCCGACGGCGAGGGAGCCGATATCGACAGCGTCGCTGTGCCACCGGGACGAAGTGCCTACGTACGGGCAGCGTCACTGGTGCGCGGGGATGGCGGCGGCGGTCCTCTGTATCTCGTGACCGACACCGGAGTGCTCTACGGCATTCGCGATGAGGACACTGCGAAGATTCTCGGCCTCCAAGGCGAACCTGTCACGGCGCCATGGCCGCTTCTGTCTCGGCTGCCCCGCGGACCAGAACTGAACCGCGACAGTGCGTTAGTCGCGCGGGACGTTGTCGATCTTCCGCCTTGAGCGACCGAGTGTGGCCGTCATCGCCAGCGCGGCTGTAACCATTGCGACGCATAACCCTGCACCGCCGAACGCGATACGTCGCCCGCTTCCGTCTTGCTGAGGATCACGCTCGGGCAAGTCGGGAACGACACCATCGTTGGCCGACTCGGTCATGGGTGCGACCATGCTCGTGGTCGCGGCACCACCGCTGACCGCGGCGAGCGCATCGACGACACCGTGACCGACGAAGGGGTCCCAACCGGCCGGGGGACGGTGCGCGGTCTCCTTGATCCGCTGCATCACCTGCCGCGCGGTCAGATGCGGGGATCGTGCTCGCACGAGAGCGACGATGCCACTCACCACAGGCGCCGCATAACTCGTTCCCACGATCGCCGTCGGGTTGCCCAGTACCGGAAGAGAATCGACAAGACCTTCTCCGTCGGCGTCGAGTGACACAACGCCCTCTCCCGGGGCCGCGACGTCGACCCATGGCCCCGCGAGAGTGAACCGTGACGGCACTCCCCGCGGATCGGTCGATCCCACCGTGAGCACGTACTCGTCATACCAGGCCGGGGTCACAACGACTTTCACGGCTGCCCAGTCGGGTTGGCCGGGATGAGCCGGATCCGACGGAGGATTCTGCTCCGGGCACTGGCCGAGTCCGCCGACATTTCCGGCCGCCGCGACGACAACGACGTTCTTGACATCCACCGCGTACGCGAGGGCTGCGCCGAGGGCGCGGTCGTCGAGATCGGCGGCCGCTTCGAGGCAGGCGATCGATGACACGTTAATCACCGAAGCTCCCATGTCCGCCGCGGTCCGTACCGCTTCGGCCAGCGTGTCGACGTCCCCGAAGCCAGGAGCCGACTGGCCGACAGGCGCGAACTTCACACTTGACTGCCTGATGCCGATGATCGTTGCCTCGGGAGCGACACTGCTGAATCCTGCATTGTCCGTGGGGTCGTCGGCGGCACCGATGATGCCGGCGACGATCGTTCCGTGCCCGTCGCAGTCGTCCGTGCCGTCGCCGCTGTGGACGTAATCGCCGCCGGGTACGAGGTGAGGCAGCAGACGGTGGCGCGCAACGCCGGTGTCGATCACGGCAACGGTCTGACCGGATCCTCGGCTGAGTGCCCAAACCTGGGGGAGATCGAGAGTCTCGAGTTGTTCTCCGGCCGCAGGCCTTTTCCGCGCAGGGGTCGAGACCAAGCAATCCTGGCGTTGCTCGGTTGCTTGCGGTGGAGCGGGCGGTCGCGGATCGGGTAACAGCGCATCATCGATCACCGGCGGCGTGACGGCAACGGCAACCGGTGACATCCAGACGGAGGCGGACGTCAGCGCTATGGCGCCCGCGATGCGCGCAGATCGGTAGCTCATGTCAGGCTCAGGCCACGGACAAGGTCGAACACGCCACCGATCCAGAGCGCCAAGGGTACGACCCCTGCGAGTGAGATGTAGTCCGCGGCCTCGAGACTGCGTCGCGTGAGCGGGCCCAGCCGCGACGCCAGATCAACCCGCGTGAGCCCCAATGCACCCGCGCCGACACCTACCGCGGTAAGACAGATCCAGGCGCCGTGAGCGGGCGACGACATCATCATCGACGCGAAAGCAGCGGTGACGCAGACAAACCCGGCAAGAAGCACAGATGCCGATCGGACTGCACCGCGTTGTTGGCAACCCCGAAATATCAGTGCCGCGGACACTGTGATCGCGAAGGCGGTGCGAACCCACACGCTTGTGCCGTGTCCGCCGAATACCACCAACACGACACCCAGTGCACAAGCCAACGAGAGGCCGGCCAATAGACCCGTCAACACATCGTGGCCCCGCGCGGCTTTCGGCAGGCCAGCGGCCACAGGGAGAATCGTGTCGTCGTCTGACTGTTCTGAGGTCGGCATCCGTGGCGAGAGCCCCGCTACGACGATGGAAACCTTGGCTGCGACAGTCAGCATGGCCAGTGATGCGGCCGAAAGAAAACATCCGAGTGTCGCGGGCGGTATGGGCCAAACCGTCGCGACGGCAAAGGCGATGGCCACCATCAGTGAGAATGTCGTGATCGCTGTGAACAACGTCGAGCCGCATGCGGTGACACGAAGCAACACCGTCGCCACAGCTGAGCAGATCGCCGCCGCCAGAAAGAAGCCCGGCGGTGTTGGGCCCCCTGGCACGATCAGGTATCCGGCCACTGCCCCGAAGGCGACTGCCGCCATGCCAATCGACGGGGTGGCCGATTGTTCCAATCCGAGACGGCCCGCGATCACAGCCGAAACCGCCGCCGCGATGGCGACGATTGCAGCGGTCACCGCACGGTTGTTCTGCGCCACCTCTGTCGGCCAGACAAGACTCGCCGCGCCGAGCCCCGCTGACCACAACCAGGCACCCTCGCCCAGACGGCGCACCCAGCCGGTGTCGCCGTGCTTCCGGGCTGATGTATCGACGACGTAGTCAATGAGATCGCCGCACGCAGGAGGAGGTATCAGATCAACTGTGGTGAGTAAGAGGAGGTCACCATCATGAACATCATTCTCCTGCAACGTCAACGACTCATCGAGCGTCGAACCATCCAGCTGCGACAACCTCCACTGCTGTCGGCTGTCTCCCGCGCCACTCGCATCGGGCTGCCCACCGACGAGGTCGACGACGCACGGCATCAGCTCGCCAAGGTCCATCCGCGCGGGCACCACGAGATCCACCGTTGACGAGTAGTCCTCGCCATGCGAACACACCGCGATCCGACATACTTCCGCAACCGTCATATCCACCCCCGCCGATCACCGTAACCGTGTCCGCACTTGGCGATCGGCGACGAATTGAAGGCTGTGGACATGGAACGGAATCGGTTGCAGCCGCGTCTACTTCTCGATGGAGTTCTTGACGCAGCCGCGTCTGGCGGCGCCCCAACCGGCGCAGGGCGAGATCATCGTGAAGCCTCCGCCTGACGTGCCGCGAGAGACACCGGGCAATCCGCTTGCGCGGCTGCTACCCGTTGCGATGCTCGTCGCAACGGCAGGAATGATGGTCGTCTACGTCGCATCGGGAACATCGGCGACGCGCAATCCCATGTTCGTGTTCTTTCCGGTCATGATGCTCGCGTCGCTGATCGGCACGCTCGCTACTGGCGCACGCGGCGGAAGCCGAGCCGGCGAGATCAATCAGGCCCGCCGCGAGTACTTCCGCTACCTCACTTCACTGAAGTCACAACTCGCGGAGACCACAGACCAGCAGCGGCGTTCGCTTTCCTGGCACAACCCAGAGCCGGCCTTGCTGTGGGCGATGATCGGCAGCAGGCGCATGTGGGAGCGCGAACCCGGCGACGGCGACTTCGGGCACACCCGAATCGGGACAGGGCCGAAGCCACTGTCAACACCGGTCGTCGTACCAGACCTCGGGCCCCCGGGAAATTCCGATCCGGTGACGTCTGCGGAATTACGGCGGCTTGTCCGGAGTCGCTCGACGGTGCCGGACCTTCCGCTGTCGATCGCGCTGACGGAGCTCAACACCATTGTGATCGACGGCGAGGCGACGGACGGCCGAAGCCTGATACGCGCACTGCTCTGCCATCTCGCCGTGATGCATGGCCCAGAAGATTTACGCATTGCCGCTGCGGTCGATCCGCTCACAGCTCGAGAATGGGATTGGCTAAAATGGCTGCCGCACCATCACCATCCGCATGCCGTCGACGACGGCGGACCTGCACGTCTGACGTACCACAGCCTTACGGCCGCCGAGACCGCGTTCGCTGACTGCAACAGCAGCCACGTAGTGCTCGTCATAGACAGCGACCTGATTCCCCGTAGACGTCAGTTGCCTGGCGCGGCAACGACTATCGCGCTAGGCACAGCCCGCGACCGCGTCGCCGACCTTCACATCGTTGTAAGCGACGGTCACCTGGTCGTCAGACGTGACGACGGTGACGAGGCACTGGGGTGCCCCGACGCGATGACCGCAGGGCAGGCGCTCGCTGTCGCTCGGCGACTCTCCCGATTCAGGCCCATCTCGACACCTTCGGCAGCGGTGCGTATTCCACCGTCGATCCCGTGGCCGCAGCTGATGGGTAGCGACGGTGGCGACGGGCTCGACCTCCTCGGACCCCGGCCTGCGCTTCGCCGCTTCGACGGCATGTTGAGTGTTACCATCGGCGTCTCGGAAATCGGTGAGCGGGTCGTACTCGACATCAAGGAGGCCGCCGCCGGAGGGATGGGGCCGCACGGGCTCTGCATCGGCGCAACAGGTTCCGGGAAGTCGGAGTTTCTGCGCACCCTCACACTCGGCATGGTCACCGCGCATCCAGCGGAGGTTCTCAACCTGGTCCTCATCGACTTCAAGGGCGGCGCGACGTTCCTGGGCTTCGAGCGAGCACCGCATGTCGCCGCGGTAATCACGAATCTGGCGGACGAAGCACACCTCGTTGCTCGCATGAAAGACGCGTTGGCCGGCGAAGTCAACAGGCGTCAGGAACTGCTGAGAGCGGCGGGCAACTTCGCCAATATCGCGGACTACAACGCAGCGCGTATCGACGGCGCCGATCTGCGCCCCCTGCCGGCCTTGTTCGTCGTCGTCGACGAATTCTCCGAACTGCTCAGTCAGCATCCCGACTTCATTGATCTGTTCATCGCCATCGGCCGGCTCGGCCGCTCACTCGGCATGCACCTCCTGCTTGCCAGCCAACGCGTCGACGAGGGCAGGCTGCGCGGACTGGAGTCACACCTGTCGTACCGAGTGTGCTTGAAAACGTTCTCGGCGGCCGAATCCCGTTCGGTTCTAGGCCTTCCCGACGCCTATCATCTGCCGAGCACACCCGGTGCGGCGTACTTGAAGACCGGCTCTGGTGACCCATTGCGATTTCAGACCGCGTTCGTCTCCGGGCCCTACGTGAGCACCCGAAGGCGTGTCGCCGGCACCGCCAACCCGCCGACGCCGCTTGTGTACACGGCGGCATCGATGGGCCCAGTCATATCATCGAGTGGGCTGCCGAGCCAATCATCGGCCACCTCCACTCGGACGATCCTCGACACGGTGCTCGATCAGCTCGAGGGCCGCGGCCCGACCGCTCACCAGGTATGGCTACCGCCGCTGAGGGACTCGCCGAAGCTCGAGTCCCTGCTGTCACACTTCCGAACCGATGCACCGCTGACGGTGCCGATCGGGCTGGTGGACTGCCCTTACGAACAGCGTCGTGACTTCCTGGCGGCCCAACTCGCCGGTGCCACCGGGAATGTCGCGGTCGTCGGTGGTCCGCGGTCGGGTAAGTCGACGGCGCTGAAGACCTTGATGCTGGGACTCGCCGAGACACACGACCCGCGCGACGTGCAGTTCTACTGCCTGGACTTCGGGGGCGGAATGCTGTCGTCGTTGTCCACGCTTCCGCACGTCGGATCGGTGGCGGGCCGACGTGACGTCGAGCTGGTGCGGCGGACGGTCGTCCAACTGGAGTCGCTGTTGCGATCGCGGGAGGAGCGGCGAAACTCGGGCGATGAGGCCGTTCGCGATGACCCGTATGGCGACGTCTTCCTCGTCGTCGACGGATGGGCCACTATTCGTCAGGAGTACGACGCCCTCGAGGCATCGATCACCGCTCTTGCGGCACAGGGCCTTTCCTATGGGCTTCATGTGGTTGTCTCGGCGTCACGGTGGGCCGAGATACGTCCGGCGTTGAAAGACCTGATCGGCACGCGGATCGAATTGCGCCTGGGAGATCCCGCGGAATCCGAGATGGACCGCAAGCGTGCCCGTCAGCTGATCCAAAGCCCACCCGGTCGCGGTACCACTCGCGATGGGCGCGAGCTAGTCATCGCGGATTCCCGATTCGACCCGTCAACCGCTGACAGGTTGCGCACCCGCTACTCGGATCGCGTCGCTCCACGCATAGAGGTGCTCCCGGCGCTGGTCGAATACAACGCGATTCTCGTCCATTCACGGGTCCAGCGGTCAGGGACACACATTCTGATGGGCGTGGGTGAGGCCGAGTTGGCGCCGATGACAGTCGATTTCGCGGCGGAGCCGCATTTAGTCGTCCTCGGGGAGGGGGAGTGTGGCAAGACGAGCGTGCTGCGGACACTCTGCAACGACATCGTCCGAACGAACACGGCGGAGGCCGCTCAGCTGTTCATTGTCGATTTTCGGCGCACGCTGCTCGGCGTCATCGAATCCGAACACCTCGCGGGCTATATCCCATCCTCCGCTGCGCTGACCTCGCGTCTTGGCGCCCTGGTGCAGCGCCTTCGTGCGCGGATACCCGGCGCGGACGTCACCCAGCAGCAATTGCGGACGCGGTCGTGGTGGACGGGCCCCGAGATGTACGTCGTCATCGACGACTACGACCTTGTGGCCCCGCAGGGGGGTGTCAATCCGCTTGCGGCGCTTCTCGAATTTCTCCCCTACGCGAAGGATCTCGGACTGCATATCGTTGTGGCCCGGCGCTCCGGCGGTGCTGCGCGAGCGATGTTCGATCCGCTGCTCGCCGCGCTGCGCGATCTCGGAACCATGGGTTTGATGATGAGCGCCAGTCCCGACGAGGGCGTCCTCCTTGGCTCCGTTCGCCCGTCGCGTCTGCCGCCCGGCCGCGGGACGCTAATCACACGCGAGCGCCCGCAACAGCTCGTCCAGATCGCGTGGATCGATCCAACATGAGCGGCTGTGTTGTGGAGGTGGGTCCGGCAACGGTCCGCGGACCGCGCCCCGTGCCACATCATCTGGTGACGACTGCTCTGGAATGCATCGACGACGAGATCGCGATCGTCGACGACGCGCCCGTGGCGGTGACAGCGCTTTGGCGCGAGGTGTTTCACGCGGCGCTGCCCGACGGCGCCGCCTCTGCTGTCCTTGTGTGTCCGACATGGTGGCCGACGACGCGCGTCGAATGCGTGCGTGAGGCTGCAGAGGCCAGGTCGGCGGAAGTCACCGTGCTGCAACGCGCCGAGGCGCTGGGCCGAACGGCTCCCGCCGGCTCGATCGTTATCGAAATCGCACCCGAGTTCGTTGTCACGATATGTGCGGGCGACGTCGTCGCGGCTGATCCGCGTTTAGGCGAGACGTCGGACGTCGCACGATCGGTTGCGGAGCACATCGGCCGGCCGACCGCTGTGCTGGTGGACGCACCGAAAGGGGTCGTCGGCGCAGTGGAACTCGCCGGTGCCATCTGCCGACACCTCTGCACCGACGGCGTATCCGCGACGACTGTGCACCCGGACCGGGTATTGCGTCCGAGCGAGAAGCCGCCGCACGCCAGCTACGTGACGGAGGCGGCGCGGTGGAAGCGGGGAAGACCCGCTGTACGAGCCGGCCTCGTCGGTTCGGTATCGATGACGGTTCTGTGTCTCGGCCTTGCTCTCGGTTCGAACGAACCCAACCCGATGTCGACCCCGATGACCCTTCTGGTCGAGGGTCGGGTCGCGCTGAAAGTTCCTGCGCTGTGGGCGGTACGGCGCATCACATCCGGGCCGGGGTCTGCGCGGGTGCAGGTGACGGCACCGGACGGTTCGAGCGCCGTGCTGGTGACGCAGTCGCGGGTGAAGAAGGGTGAGACGCTGACGACGACGGCGGCGGCATTGCGCAGTGCTCTCGGCGACCAGGACGCAGGTGTGTTCAGCCGCTTCAATCCCGACGACCGTCGTGCGAATCGGACAGCGGTCACATACCGGGAGATCCGCGGCGCACGCCAGATCGACTGGACGGTGTTGGTCGACGACACCGTGCGCATCGGTGTGGGATGCCAGAGCGCTCACGGCGATGACGACGCCGTCCGGCTCGTCTGCGACGAGGCGATCCGGTCGGTGCACGCGATTTTCTGATTCGACGGAACCAGACGCCGTCGCGTCGCGTCGTAAAACACAACTCGACCAAGAACGCGAAAGGACCCAGATGACAACATCGGCTGGCGGATCGCTCACGACCGACCTCGATCTGATGACGGCGGTGGCGGGCAAGATCGACGCCCGAAACGAGGAGATCCGCGCGATGCTGCAGTCGTTCATCGGCCGGATGGTCAGCGTGCCGCCGTCGGTGTGGGGAGGCGTGGCCGCCGCACGTTTCAGAGACGTCGTGGATCGCTGGAACGGAGAGTCGACGAAGCTCCATGCCGCCCTGCAGCGGATCGCGGAAACCATGCGCGTCAACGAGCGGTCGCTACGCGAGGCGGCGGACAGCCATTCGCATCAAATCGGCGCCGTCGGCACGAACATCTGAGGAGCCTGACCATGGAACCGGTTCTTTCGTACAACTTCGACGAGATCGAGTACACCGTCCGGCAGGAGGTTCACAACACCTCCGCACGGCTCAACGCAGCGCTCGACGACCTGCGGTCGCAGATTGTTCCGCTCCAGGAGGTCTGGACTCGGGAGGCCGCCGAGGCGTACCGGGTCGAGCAGGCCAGATGGGATCAGGCGGCGGCGGCACTGAACGAGATCCTGTTCAACCTCGGCAACGCCGTGCGCGACGGTGCAGACGACGTCGCGACCACCGACCGCAGCGCCGCGAGCGCCTGGGGCGGCTGACCTACAGACCACTGTGCGGTCCCGTCGGGAGGGGAGCCCGCGGGACCGCACAGTTCTGTCTAGGCTTTGACCTCGGCAGACGCCGAAATCTGCATGAGGGTCGTGAATGGCTTCGGATCGTAGCCCTGGCGCAGATCTCGACGTCGCGACCAAGGGCGGCGGCGACGCGAACGCGTTTTGACCTGCGGTGACGCTCGCCGGTATGCTGCTCGGTTGGCGTGCGGTGAGCCTTCGGGCACGCGGGTCTCGGGTCAATGTCGGTCGCCGAGCCCATTCGCCGAAACGCTTGACCGGCACCCGGTTACACCGGGATCCAACCCGAGATAGATAGGAAACGCGCTGTGCCTACGTACACGCCGAAGGCGGGTGACACCACACGCACGTGGCATGTCATCGACGCCACCGACGTGGTGCTCGGCCGGCTCGCTGTCGCGGCAGCCAATCTGCTGCGTGGCAAGCACAAGCCGACATTCACGCCGAATGTCGACGGTGGCGACTTCGTCATCGTCATCAACGCAGACAAGGTCGCCATCGGTGGTGACAAGCTGCAGAAGAAGTTCACCTACCGTCACTCGGGTTTCCCCGGTGGCCTCCACCGCCGTTCGCTCGGTGACGAGATGCAGCGCCATCCCGACCGTGTGGTCGAGAAGGCGATCGTCGGCATGCTGCCCCACAACAAGCTCAGCCGTCAGATTCAGAAGAAGCTGAAGGTCTACGCAGGGCCGGAGCATCCGCACACCGCTCAGAAGCCGGTGCCGTACGAGATCAAGCAGGTGAGCCAGTGACCGAGACAACCGATACCACTGATGTGACGGAAACCCCGGACGTCGAGGCCACTACCGCGCCTGAGGCCGTCGAGACGGTGACCGAGAACGAGGCCCCGCAGGCGCGTGAGCCCCGCGAACCGGTCATCATCGACCGCCCGATCCAGACCGTCGGCCGCCGCAAGGAGGCCGTGGTGCGGGTGCGTCTAGTGCCCGGCACCGGCCAGTTCAACCTCGACGGACGCACGCTGGAGGCGTACTTCCCGAACAAGGTGCACCAGCAGTTGATCAAGGCGCCGCTGGTGACCGTTGACCGGGTCGACAGCTTCGACATCCACGCCCACCTCGATGGCGGTGGCCCGTCCGGGCAGGCGGGCGCGTTGCGCCTGGCGATCGCCCGGGCACTGATCGTGGTGCAGCCCGAGGACCGGCCCGCGCTCAAGAAGGCCGGCTTCCTGACGCGTGACCCGCGTGCCATCGAGCGCAAGAAATACGGACTCAAGAAGGCCCGCAAGGCGCCTCAGTACTCCAAGCGCTGATCTGCTTCATCGCCGCCGCCCGGTATGCCTCGCGCATGCCGGGCGGTTTGCGTTAGCGGCCTAAGAAGTTGCCGAGGACCCCGGCGACTGCAGACCCGGCCTGGCCCGCCTGCTGGCCGCCGCCGGTGCCACCCACGAACCTGCCGGGCACCTCCTCCGACGGCTGTACGACGACGAAGCCCTGGCCGTTGAACGACATCGTGAAGGCCTCGCCGGTGCTGCGCCCGATCAGGGTGCCGAGCCCGAATTGGTCGGCGCGGTGAAAGCCGGTCTGCGGCGACGCCGACGAGGCCACGGCGGCCTGCGGGTCGGCATACGTCGGCTGGTCGACCTGAAGTATCACCGGCGGGCCCTTCGTGGTGATCGCAATACGACCCTGGCCGGAGAACACACAGTTGAACAGGCCGGCGTTCGACAGCACCCCCGCGCCCTGCACGCGACGGATGTCGTAGGACAGCATCGGCTCGAAGGCCAGGACGTTCTTGCCGTTTATGGTCAGTCCGTCGTGGCCGCCCTCGAGGTCGATCAGGTGGATGTCGGAGGCCAGGTCGGCGAGGAACACGTCACCGGCGCCGGTGCAGCGCATCAGCGGGACACCCTCACCGGTCAACTGCTGCTTGACGAACTGCCCGACACCGCTGGCGCCAACCCCTGGAACTGCATGTTGCCCTGGTAGGCCACCATCGCACCTTGGCACCATCATCTCGCCGTCGAGGGCAACCTTGAGCATCTTGCCGTTCTGCAGCTTCATACCGGGATGCTGCGTCTTTGTTTCGGCGTTCTGCGGGGAGAGCAGGTCGCTGCGCATGGAGATCCTTTCGACGTTGCGACGTTATCCACCGATCGCAGGCAGAAATAGGGCGTTTCCCTACCGAAGCGGGCCGGGGCGGAGCCGATACTGCCAAAGTACTTGCGTTTGCAAGGATATTTTTTTCGGAAGTTCAGTAACGATCTTGGTGGCCCAATCGGACATACGCATAGAGCGTTTACCTGCGCGTTAATCGTTTTCTAATTATCGGAGCAGTTAATTAGCTGATATGTAGTATCGGCGCCTAGATCAGGCTTTTCAGTTTCTTCTTGTTTAGCTACCTCGGTAACGAGGAAGTCCTGTGGCCGGAAGCGGGCACGCCGAGCGCGTGTCGGCAGTCCTACTGCCGCTGGTGGGCGAGTGCGTGTCAGTCACCTCGTCGGGGGACCAGAGCCGTTGCTTCCCGACTGAAAGGAACACGAATGCACAACATTATGAAGAAGACTGCAGCCGGGGCCGTAATGGGTGGAGCGCTGCTGTTCACGGGTGGTATGGGCCTCGCGACTGCCCAGCCGGTTCAGGTGCAGGACGGCTTGGTCAATCTGGCTATTGGCGATGTCGCCCTGCTCAATGACCTAGACGTTGCCGTCGCCGCGCAGATCGCTGCGGCCGTCTGCGGCCTGGACGTCGGGCCTGTTGCTGTGCTAGGCGAGGCCGTCGCGGCAGGTGGCCCCGAGGAGGTTGTTTGCACGAATAATCTTGGCCCGATCACCATCGAGCAGGCCGGGCCTGGCACCTCCGAGAATGCTCCTGGGGCTGCGAATCGTCCCCAGAGGTAATTAGTCGGTTCTGATTCTCACCGCCCGTATCCGAGGGGTACGGGCGGTGAGTGCCGTCTTTGGAGTCTCGATCGGGTCCCGATTGCGCGGCGGCATGAGCGTTGACGTCGCCGGTTGTGTCATTCGGTGGCATCTGTGAGAAATTTGTCTCGTGGGTCGGCTGTTCGGCACCGACGGAGTCCGTGGGGTTGCCAATCGCAATTTGACCGCTGAGCTGGCACTTGGCCTTGGTTCGGCGGCCGCGCGTCGACTCGGAAAAACCTCGCACGCCCGCCGCAGGGTCGCGGTGGTCGGTCGCGATCCGCGCGCCAGCGGCGAAATGCTGGAGGCGGCGGTCATCGCCGGGCTGACCAGCGAGGGCGTCGACGCACTGCGTGTCGGCGTGCTGCCCACACCTGCGGTCGCTTACCTGACGAACGCCTATGACGCCGAGTTCGGCGTCATGATCTCCGCGTCGCACAACCCGACGCCCGACAACGGCATCAAGATATTCGGCGCCGGCGGTCACAAACTCGACGACGCCACCGAGGACCGCATCGAAGAACTCCTCGCGGGCGGGTCCGGCGAGCGCCCCGTCGGCGCGGGCATCGGCCGCGTCGTCGACGCCGCCGACGCCCTCGACCGGTATCTGCGCCACGCGAGCAAGGCCTTGACCACCCGGCTCGACGAGCTGACCGTCGTGGTCGACTGCGCGAACGGCGCCGCGTCGGACGCCGCGCCCAAGGCTTATCGGGCCGCAGGCGCCAACGTGATCGCGATCAACGCCGAACCCAACGGACTGAACATCAACGACGGCTGCGGCTCCACGCATATGGAGGTTCTGCAGCAAGCCGTCGTGGCCCGAGGCGCCGACCTCGGACTGGCACACGACGGCGACGCGGACCGATGCCTGGCCGTCGACGCCGAGGGCAACATCATCGACGGCGACGCCATCATGGTGATCCTGGCGCTCGCGATGCAGGAGGCGGGCGAGTTGGCGTCCAACACACTCGTCGCCACCGTGATGAGTAACCTCGGGCTGCACCTGGCGATGCGAGCGGCGGGCATCGAGGTCCGCACCACCGGTGTCGGCGATCGGTACGTGCTCGAGGAACTGCGCGCAGGCGAATACTCGCTCGGCGGAGAACAATCCGGCCACATCGTGATGCCCGCGCTGGGCACCACCGGCGACGGCATCGTCACCGGGCTACGGCTGATGTCGCG
Organism: Mycobacterium sp. ITM-2016-00318; assembly: GCF_002968285.2. NCBI lineage: Bacteria > Bacillati > Actinomycetota > Actinomycetes > Mycobacteriales > Mycobacteriaceae > Mycobacterium > Mycobacterium sp. ITM-2016-00318. The sequence goes on from NZ_CP134400.1 coordinate 1,192,345, forward strand.
GATGGCCCAGACGCGCACACCGCTGGCCGCGCTGGCAGCGTCCATGCATCAGCTGCCGCAGGTTCTCATCAACGTCGAGGTCGACGACAAGGCCACCGTCGCCGACGCGCCCCAGGTGCGTTCCGCCGTGGCCGAAGCGGAAGCCGAACTCGGTGACACCGGACGAATACTGTTGCGGCCGTCGGGAACCGAGCAGATGGTCCGGGTGATGGTGGAGGCCGCCGACGAGGACACCGCCCGCCAGCTTGCGATTCGCGTCGCCGAGTCGGTCAGCGACCATGGCTAGAAATTAGGGTGGAACCCCCAGGGGCTCACCGACGTCGTAGCCAGTGTGGGACTACCTGACTTCGCGCGTGTGGACGTGGCGGCGGTGCTCGACGTCGCGCGCCAGTACGACACCGCAGCCGAGATGATCGATGCCGCCGTCCGTACTCACTTGACGGCGTTGCGGTTCGACGGCGCTGTCGCAGGTCGTGTACACGCCGCCCAAGGTGACGCGCTGCGCCGTGCGGTCGACGACCTTACGCACCGCCTGCAGCAATGGGTGCGAGCCTCCACGGAGGTGGCGGCCGAATTGCGTTCGTCGGCAGACCGATACGTCGACGCCGATGCCAACGGCGCCCGCCGGATCGGCTGAGCCATGGCCGAACCGCTCGACGTCGACGCGCGGCTGGCGCAAGGGCGGCCGGCCGTCGACAACGTCGGCGACTACGTGTGGGCATGTCATCTGCTCGGCTACCAGAATCCGGACCTCACGCTGCATTCCGCGCAAGTACGCGACTGGTACAGCAGCGAGGACGGGTTGGACCTGGCCGCGCTGGAAGCGGATTGCGTGGCCCTCGAGTCGGTCGCAACGGCCGCAGAGGGTGCCCAGGAGCTTCAGGGGCGACAGCTCGACGCGCTGACAGACGCATGGCAGGGCCGCGGCGGCGACGCCTCACGCGAATTCCTGCTCCGCCACGGCGAGGCGTCCGCGGCCGCTGCGTCGGCGGTGCGCAATGCTGTCGATGCGCTCGCCGCATTGCGCGACGATCTGTGGCGCGCGGTCGACGAGAAGGTCGCCACCGCCATCGCAATCGATGACCGCAGACAAGCTGAGCGCTCGCAGTGGCAGGCCGCCACGCAGACGGTTACGACGGGGGCGGGGGACCGCGCGATCGCCAGCGAACTCGTCGACCAGCAGGTGAAGCCGTTCGTGGACAACGATGTTCGTTCTGATTGGCTCACCGCGATGCAGAAAGCGATGGCCGCCGTCTCCGCCGCATTCGACGCCGCGACCGGCGCTCTGACAGCTGATCCGCTATCGACATTCGAGGTGCCCGGAGACCTGGGACCGACGCCAACACCGACGCCATCGTCGCCGCCGAGCAGCGCGACGCCCGCCGAGATAGCGGGAACTGTACCTGCCGGGTGGTCGCCGCTGATGCCGTCGGCCAGTCCACCGGCGGCTCCGTCACCGCCTCCGGCCGCGGCGCCAGAACCGTTCGCATCGACGATGCCGGCTGCTCCACCCGTGGCCCCGCCTGCAACCGCTTCCATGCCTGCGGCGCCGTCGCTGCCCTCGATGCCGTCACTCGGCGAGACGGGCGGCGGGCTGCCGGGGGGAGCAGGCGGGCTCACCGGACTCGGGACGCAACTCGCGGATGCCATCGGTGGCCTGTTCGGTCGTCCGGACGACGCGCTTCCTGATCCGCAGGAGTTGAACGACGATGTCGTGGACGGAGACGAGCCTGAACCGGATGACGTAGACCAGACACCCGACGGTGAGGACGTCGAAGACGATGACCTCGAAGACGAAGACGAGGACGTCGACGAGGAACTCGAGGACGAGAAACTCGAGGACGGGGACGAGACAGACGGTCTCGCCGAAACCGATGATCCGGCGCAGGACCCGGACGACGTCTGTGCGGACGAGCCACCGGTCGAAGCCGTGCCACCTTCAGACCCGGCTGCGACCCCTCCGCCCCCGTCGATGCCGCCACCGCCGGAGCCAATCGAGGAACCGCCGCCGAGTGAGCCGTTGGGCGCGGAAACACCGTGCGAGATTGCGGCCGACGAGTTGCCGCAGGCCGGTCCAGAGAACTGATCGACACGGGTAGCGCATTACCCGTGTGCGGCGGCCCTGTGCGTGCCTACGCTCCGTGACATGCCTCCAGGCGCCGACCTTCCGACCCCAGACTTCACGTTCGATCCGACAGCGCCCGGTGCGTGCGTCGCAGGCGTGCGGCCTTACCGCAAGCGGTCATATCGACTCGACCATGAGATGGCGGGCGAGAAGTTCCTGGTGCACAACTACGGGCACGGCGGGGCAGGCATCACGATGAGCTGGGGCTGCGCCCAACAGGTACACGACATCGTCGCCGGCCGTATCGCCACGTCACACGACACCTCGGCGGCGGTGCTGGGCGCTGGCGTGATGGGTTTGACGGCGGCGACATTGCTGACTGAACTCGGGCTCGAGGTCACGATCTACTCTGACCGCAAACCCATTGACACTACGTCACACAAGGCAGGCGGTCAGTGGGCGGTCTCGGTCGTCGAGTACGCGCGCGAACAGGAACTGAAGAAGATCCTCACGGATTCCTACACGCGGTTCCGCTGTGAACTGGGCCCGCAATTCGGTGTCTACGAGCGGTCGAACTACACCCACGAACGGACGAAGAACTTCGACGTCGTGCTGCAGTTGTGTCCGGGTCTGATCCCCGAACCGGTCCCACTGACGCGCATGCCATTTCACGGACACACCAAGGCCGGTTACGAGTACCGCACGCTGTTGATCGAGCCGCCGGTGTTCCTCGCACGACTCGAGAACGATCTGAGGCAGCGTGGGGTGATATTCCTGGAGCGGCGCTTCGATAGCCGCGCGGACATCCTGGCAACGGTTCCGCAACACGTCATCGTCAACTGTACGGGTATGGGCGCGAAGAACTTGTTCAACGATGCTGACATGCAACCGATCAAGGGCCAACTGGCGATGCTGCCCGCACAGACCAACCTCACGTACCTGTACAGCGGTGATGGTTACTTGTTCCCGCGATCAGACCATGTCGTGATCGGCGGAACCTATGAGGAGAATGTCGCCGACGAAGACGTGTCGCACGCGGTCTGCAAGAACGTTGTGAAGTACATGGCGGCCCACTTCGGCGTCGTGCCGCCGATGCCGATGCCGAGAATCCACATCAATCATCCCGATCACGCTGCCGTCTACGATCCGGTACTGCCCAACGGCCCGGCGCAGCCGAGCGTGAACGTCTGAATGCGAGGTGCACGCTGTGCCATTCACTGTCGTCGACTACGTCTTGACCCGGTTGAAGGAGCAGGGTGTCACACACCTCTTCGGTGTCCCTGCGCTGTACTGCGCCGCGCTTTTCGATGCGGCACCGACTCATGGCATCACTCCTGTCGTCACGGCCAGTGATCTCGAAGCCGGTTATGCCGCAGACGGATACGCGCGCACCAAGGGGTTGGCGGTCGTCGCGGTCGCCAATGGTGTCGGCACGCTGAGCCTCATCAACGCCGTCGCGGGCGCCTATGTCGAGCGCAGTCCGATCATCGTCATCAACGGAGGACCCACGGCGGGACATCTGGCTGATCTGGCGCAGCGGGATGTCGTGTACTCGCATTCGACCGGGCGCGCCAACATCGAACTCGACGCCTTCGCTCTTGTCACCGCCAAGTCGGTGCGGGCGGCGACCAGAGAAGCGGTGCCTTCCGCCGTCGACTCCGCGATCTCTGCGGCGCTGACCTCGAAGCGGCCCGTATATCTCGAAATCGCCATGGATCTGTGGCGGCAGACCTGTGACAACCCCGGTGCGCCGCTGACGTCGAACGTTGCTGCTGTTGGTAGCGAGACACAGCTTGCCGCAACGATTGTCAACCTGATTCGCGGCGCGCAGAAGCCGGTGATCCTGATCGGCACCGAGGTCGCGCGCTACGGTCTTGCCGATGCGGCCGCGGATCTGATCGCCAAGCTGGGCGTCCGGTGGGCAAGCGACATGCTCTCGAAATCAACGCTGGCCGAGAAGGGTGCGGGCTGGATAGGCGTCTACGATCCGCCGTATGTGCCGCAGGTGATCCGGACGCAGGTCGAATCGACCGACCTGCTCGTGACGCTCGGATGCGTGTTTCCCAACAGTTTCGCGCCGCTGGTCACCCAGAAGTTCAACAGCATGGTCGCCGTCTACGACGGCAAGGTGCGGGTAGGAAACCAGCCCAAGCAGAGCGCCGAAATCCGTGCGCTGGTGGCGGCGATGGCCAACAAGGCGGCCGAACAGCCGCCAGCGACTGTTCCCGCCGGTGCAGTGCCGGCGGCCCCTCCCGCAGCCGCGGGCACATTGACCTACAAGCAGGTCTTCCAGCGCGTCGGCGTCGCCCTGGACGAAACGCTGATCACCATCCCTGACACGTTTCTCGGCACATACTCGGCGGCGAACCTGCCGGTCGAGGGCAAGGACGCGTTCCTGTGCGACGCGGTATGGGCGTCGATCGGGCACTCCGTCGCCGCTGCCGTCGGCGCGTCATTCGGATCGACCAGACGTCCACTCGTGCTCTGCGGCGACGGGGGCTTCCAGATGACGGCGCAGGCGTTGTCACCGATGGCGCGATACGGCCGCAATCCCATCGTCGTGCTGATCGTCAACGGCATTTACGGCTTCGAACAGTTCCTGTTGGATCGGACCTACTTCAACACGAACAGCAACACGCCTGCCCGACCCTATGCGGTCATCGGACAATGGGACTTCGCCACGTTCGCCAACAGCGTGGGCGTGCAGTTCGCGAAGGTCGTCGACACCGCGGCTGCGCTGGACTCCGAACTCGCTGCCGCCAAGGCCCATCCGGGGCCATGCTTGATCGTCGCGCAGGTGCCGCCACGCGGGCTACCCACCGAGATGGAATGACTACGGCAGCAGCGCCTGGAGTTCCTCGACGAAGCGGACCGACTCGCGGCGGTCGCCGGTCAGCGGATGCACCAGCAGCGTGGTGACGCCTGCCTCCGCATAAGCAGCGACGCGTTCCTTGACGAAACCCCTTGGCCCGATCAGTGATACGTGCCGCACCAAGTCATCGGGCACGGCGTCGATGGCCTCCGCCTTCTTGCCGGACAGATAGAGATCCTGAATGTGGTCAGCCACGTCGCCGAAGCCGTAGCGGGTCGCGAGATTGTGGTAGAAGTTCCTGCCGCGAGCGCCCATCCCGCCGATGTAGAGCGCGAGTTGCGGTTTGGCCCAAGCCAACCGGTCTTCGGCATCGTCGCCGATGGCCAGGGGCGCGCTGACCATGACGTCGAGCGGCCCGAGCTCCTGGTCGCGCTTGGCCATTCCCGCGCGCAGTGCGTCGCCCCAGGCGTCGTCGGCCTTCTCGGGATAGAAGAACACCGGCTGCCAGCCCTCGGCGATCTCGGCCGTCAGTTCGACGTTCTTCGGGCCGAGCGAAGCGATCGTGATCGGAATACGTTCGCGGACAGGATGATTGATCAGGTGTAGCGACTTGCCAAGTCCGGTGCCCTGATCGTGGGGCAGCGGTATCTGGTAGTGCTTGCCGTCGAACTGCACGTTCTCACGGCGCCACACCTGCCTGCAGATCTCCACGACCTCACGGGTACGGCCCAGCGGAGCATCGAACGGAACCCCGTGGAAGCCCTCCATCACCTGCGGGCCCGACGTGCCGATGCCCAGCCGGAACCGGCCATCGGACACATAGTCCAGACCCGCGGCCGTCATCGCCAGCAGCGACGGGGTGCGGATGTAGATCGGGACGACACCGGAGCCGAGCTCGATTCGCGATGTCTTGGCCGCCAGGAAGCCGAGTTGGCTGATCGCGTCGAACGAGTACGCCTCGGCCACGAGCGCGATGTCGACGCCGACCTTCTCCAGCTCGACGACCTCGTCGACGGCCTCGAGGAAACCGCCGGCGTAGTTGAGGAAGATTCCTGTCCGCATGGAGGCCACCCACAAGTTATATACCCAACCGGTTGGTTGGGACTAATCAGGGCTTCAGCAGCGCGACGACCTTGTTTTCCAGGTCAACGGGGTCGTCTGCGAACGGATCCATCGTCGCGGCCTTCGGCAGGTCCACCTCGGGATCGGCGAAGTCGCGATAGGTCTTGTCGCCGGTGAGCTGGTTCAGCAGGAAGCCGGTCATCAACGCCCGCACCATCTTCTGCGTGCTTCTGTCGGCGCCCGGCAGGCCGACCACCCGGGCCAGCCGGCGCCCCTCGACCAAGCCGCCGGCTTTAGCCTTCGGAATCGCCCGCAGCGTCGCGGCATCCCATTCCCGCGCCAGCTCGACTGCGTTGGATCGCAACGTCATCGGATCGCCTGGGTCGGTGAGAATGAGCCCGGGCACGGTCAACGACGTCGCAGCCTCCTCGGCGCGCGGTGTTGTGACCGTCGGGAATGCCGCGACCACAGCCTTCGGCTTGACCGGCATCCCCGCGGCGGCGAACACCGCCGTCGACGCGCCGAAGCCGTGGCCGACGATTCCGAGCTTGTCCGGATGCACGCTGATCGTCCCGTCGCCCAGCCGGACCCCTGCGATGATGTCCAGCGTGGTGCCGAGGTCGAATGCCAGGTTCAGTACCGACGGCGCGATGCCCGTCTCGGTGTCCGGCGCCGCTGCGACTATGCCCCAGGACGCCAAATGTTCGAGCGTCCCGGTGTAGCGCTGCGCCCCCGTCACCCATTCATGGCCGAAGGCGACGCCGGGCAGGTTCAACCCGGACTCCGGGGTGTAGACCACACCGGGCAGACCTGCAAAGGACAGGTCGCCACGCAGCACACGATGCGGACCGCGGCGCTTCAAAGCGGCGAAAAGCTTCTTCGTGGCGGCCATCTGTCGACCGTAGCCCACCGCCGATGCGCAGAGGCTAGGGTCCTTGCCGTGAAGCTGCGCTGGCCCGATGCGGTGTTTCTGTTCGTGGTCGGAGCGGTGGCGTCGCTGATCGGCGACCACAGCCACGTCGCCACCGGCACCACCGAATACCTCTCCGACGCGGTGCCGTTCGTGTGGAGCAGCCCCGTCTGGTTTCCGCTGCTCGTCGCCCTCGCGACCGTCTCGGTCGCCGAGTTGCGGCTGCACATGCCCGGCCTGCGGACAGCTGTCAGTGCCCGACAGGGCCTGGCGGGCGTGGCCGCCGTCGTCGGTATCTACGTCACCACCGCGCTGGTGCACACGGCACCATCGGTGCCTGCCAACGTCCTCATCTATGCGCTCGCTGTCCTCACCTGGTGCGTGCTCGGCGATCGGTGCGGCGCGATCTGCGGCGTGCTCGCCGCTGTGGTGGGGCCGGTGGTCGAGGCTGTCATCGCCGCGGCAGGACTGGCGCGCTACGCCGACGACTCGGACGCGCTGTTCGGTGTCCCGCCGTGGCTGCCCGCGCTGTACTTCACGTTCGGAGTCGTCGTGGCGATGCTGGCCAAAATCGCCTCATCGAGACACACCACACGCGCATTCAGCGGCCCAGTGGGCGGTGACAATTCGCTCGATGTCAACGATCCGGCGTAAATTGCACTGTACACCGACTTCTTTGCGGAGATGATGTTAGCTGAATAGTCGTCTACGCTTATTGCCTATGTGTGGAATCGTCGGCTACGTCGGCACGCGGGACGCGCGCGGAGTCGTCGTCGATGCGTTGCGCCGAATGGAGTACCGCGGATACGACTCCTCCGGCATCGCGCTGATCGACGGTGCGGGCGGACTGACGGTCCGGCGCCGTGCGGGTCGACTGGCCAACCTCGAGGCCGCGTTGGCCGAAACCGACGCTGCCGACCTCGCAGGCAGCACCGGCCTCGGCCACACCCGCTGGGCCACCCACGGCAGGCCGACCGACCGCAACGCCCACCCGCATCAGGACGCCTCGGGCAAGATCGCGGTCGTCCACAACGGCATCATCGAGAACTACGCCGGGCTGCGCCAAGAGCTGGAGGCGACCGGCGTCGAGTTCGCGAGCGACACCGACACCGAGGTCGCCGTGCACCTGGTTTCGTGGCAGTACCACCACGGTCGCACGGCAGGAGACTTCGTCGCCTCGGTGATGACCGTCCTGCCGCGGTTGGAGGGTCATTTCACGCTGGTGTTCGCCAGCGCTGACGATCCCGACACCATCGTGGCCGCGCGGCGCTCGACCCCGTTGGTGGTCGGCGTCGGCGACGGCGAGATGTTCCTCGGCTCCGACGTCGCGGCCTTCATCGAGCACACCCGCGACGCGGTCGAACTCGGCCAGGACCAGGCCGTGGTGCTTACCCGCGACGGCTACACGATCACCGACTTCCACGGCAACGACGAGGCCGCCAACGCCCGCGAGTTCCACATCGACTGGGACCTCTCGGCCGCGGAGAAGGGCGGCTATGAGTACTTCATGCTCAAGGAGATCGCCGAGCAGCCCGCCGCGGTGTCCGACACCCTGCTGGGGCACTTCGTCGACGGCCGCATCGTGCTCGACGAGCAGCGGCTGTCCAACCAGGAGCTGCGCGACATCGACAAGGTCTTCATCGTCGCGTGCGGCACCGCCTATCACTCCGGCATGCTGGCCAAGTACGCCATCGAGCACTGGACGAGGTTGCCCGTCGAGGTCGAACTCGCCAGCGAGTTCCGCTACCGGGACCCCGTGTTGGACCGCAGCACGCTGGTGATCGCGATCTCGCAATCCGGCGAGACCGCCGACACGTTGGAAGCGGTGCGGCACGCCAAGGAGCAGAAGGCCAAGGTGCTGGCGATCTGCAACACCAACGGCAGCCAGATCCCGCGCGAATGCGATGCCGTGCTCTACACGCGCGCCGGGCCGGAGATCGGCGTCGCCTCGACGAAGACGTTCCTGGCGCAGATCGCCGCCAATTACCTCGTCGGACTGGCGCTCGCGCAGGCCCGCGGCACCAAGTACCCCGACGAGGTCGAGCGCGAATACCGCGAACTCGAGGCGATGCCCGAGCTGGTGAAGCGGGTGCTCGCCACCGTCGAGCCCGTCAACGCGCTTGCCCACCGGTTCGCGAAGTCGCAGACCGTGCTGTTCGTCGGCCGCCACGTCGGCTATCCCGTCGCGCTCGAGGGTGCGTTGAAGCTGAAGGAACTGGCGTACATGCACGCCGAGGGCTTCGCGGCGGGTGAACTCAAGCACGGGCCGATCGCGCTGATCGAGGACAACCTGCCGGTCATCGTGGTGATGCCGTCGCCGAAGGGTTCGGCGACGCTGCACGCCAAGATGCTGTCGAACATCCGCGAGATCCAGGCCCGCGGTGCGCTGACCATCGTGATCGCCGAAGAAGGCGACGACACTGTGCGGCCGTACGCCGATCACCTGATCGAGATACCGGCGGTGTCGACGCTCTTTCAGCCGCTGCTGTCGACGATCCCGCTGCAGGTGTTCGCCGCAGGGGTCGCGCAGGCCCGAGGCTACGACGTCGACAAGCCGCGCAACCTGGCGAAGTCGGTCACCGTCGAGTAGCTTCTCCGCGGGTGGTCAGGAACGTGACCATAACGAAAGGACGGCGGCCCGAGCGGCGAATGACAGCCGCGACGGGCGGGCGCCTACCATGTAGCGATGAGCACGGGTTCCAACGCATCGTCCGGCGCCCCGGATACCTCGGAGATCACACCCCACGCATTCCGGGACTTCATTGAGGAGCGCTACACCGAGTGGTCGAACGAGTTCGGCGACAACGTGCATGTCAGACGCACGATAGCGTTCGATCCGAAGAACTAGCTCATTCGGGCTGACTGCCGCGGCTGTCCAGCCTGCGCAGTACACGGTCGGCGATGGTCGGGTCTGTTCCCGACTGGGTACGGGCTTCGACGACCGCTTCTCTGGCCGCGGCCAGCATCTCGTCTTTGACCGCATTGACTGTGACCGCGTCCCCGGCGCGGTCAGCGGTGCGTCGTGCCGAGTCGTCATCGCGCCCGTTCGGCGCGTAGCCGAGTGAATGCCACATCCTGTCGGCGTTCTCCCTGGCCTGCTCGATGACGTCGCCGTCGACGTCTTCGGAGTCGCGAAGCTCGTCGAGACGCTGAAAACCCGCGTCTCGGGCGCGATGCAACAGGTTCTGTTCGGCCTCGCGCTGCTCGCCGTCGGAGGCGCTGACATTGAGCCGTCGCACCAGCCACGGGAGGGTCAGACCCTGTAGGAGCAGGGTCACGCTGATGACGACGAAGGCGACGAAGATCAGCCGGTCGCGCTCCGGGAAGTTCGGCGGTAGGGCCAGCGCCGCCACCAGCGTCACGACACCCCGCATCCCCGCCCACGACGCCACGGTCATCTCGCGCCAACCGACGGGCTCGGCGAGATCGGGCTTACGGCGTCGGCGTGCCTTCTCGTCGATGAACGCCACCGGAAAGATCCACGCGAAGCGGACGACGATCACCACTGCCGTCACGATCGCCGCCTGACCGATCAGCGTGTGCAGCTGACCGTCGACTTCGGCGGCAACGGCGCGCAGTTCCAGGCCGACGAATGCGAAAGCCGCACCCGTCACGAGCAATTCGATGATCTCCCACGTGGTTCCCGCCACCAGGCGGGTCTGCGAGGACTCCGCGTCGCCGTACCGGTCCAGCGCAAGGGCGACCGTGACGACCGCAAGCACACCACTGCCGTGTGCGGCATCGGCCGCGGCATAAGCGGCGAACGGGACGATCAGGATCAGCGCGCTGCCCGCGGGGTGGGCCGGCAGCTTCTTCACCAGCAAGCGTGTGACAGCAGCCATGACGAACCCGACGGCGATGCCGACCACGACGGCGAGCCCCAGCTGCGCGCCACCGTGCCACGGCGACAATGCTCCCGTGAGGGTGGACGCGACCGCGACCTCGTAGAACACCAGAGCCGTCGCGTCGTTGGACAGCCCCTCTCCCTCCAATATCGTGCGCAGCCGGTGCGGTAGTCCCAGTTTGCGCGCGACGGCAGTGGCGGCGACGGGATCGGGCGGCGCAACCGCAGCGCCGAGCGCAAAAGCGGCGATCAGCGGCAGTCCGGGCACGAGCGCCTGCAGGGTCAGTCCCACCGCGAAGGCGGTGACCGCCACCAGCGCGACGGCCAGCAGCGCGATCGGCCTGCGATTGTCCAGGAATTCGCGCCACGACGTTCGCCGGGCGGCGGCGAACAGCAGCGGCGGCAGAACCAGCGGAAGCAGCATTTCAGGATCGACTGCAGGCAACGGCAAACCGGGTACGAACGCGAGCACCAGGCCGAACATCAACAGCAGAACGGGGTAGGGGATCGCGATGCGTTCAGCGATTGGAGCGAGCACCACCGTTGCGGCCATCAGCACCAAAAGCAGCGTCAAGGCAGCCAAGCCGCAACATCTCCCATCTCGCAAACCCCGGGTGGACCGACTGGGTGGATTCCCGTTATCGCCGGTCTGAATCCCGCCGGGATATAACGTGGGAGCTGATGCGGTACTACTACTCCGCTGATGCGATCCGCGAAGCCGAAGCACCGCTGCTGGCCTCGCTGCCCGACGGCGCCCTGATGCGGCGGGCGGCGATCGGCCTGGCCAATGCGATCGCCCGCGAGATGATCGCGCGAACCGGGGGAATCGCAGGCCGGTCGGTGTGCGCGGTCGTCGGCTCCGGCGACAACGGTGGTGACGCGCTGTGGGCCGCCACATTCATTCGTCGCCGTGGTGCAGCCGCGGCTGCAGTTCTGCTCAATCCGGAACGCACACACAGCAAGGCGCTGGCCGCATTCCGGAGGGCCGGCGGGCGCGTGGTGCAAAACGTGCCCGCGACAAGCGATCTGGTGATCGACGGCGTCGTCGGTATCTCCGGCTCCGGCCCGTTGCGACCCGCCGCCGCCGAGGTGTTCGCCACAGTCGCCGATGCGTCGATCCCGGTGGTAGCGGTCGATGTGCCCAGCGGTATCGACGTGAACACCGGGGCCGTCAGCGGACCCGCGGTGAACGCCGCGCTCACCGTCACCTTCGGCGGGCTGAAACCCGTTCACGCGTTGGGCGACTGCGGCCGCGTCGAACTGGTGGACATCGGCCTCGACCTGCCGCAGCCGGAAGTGATGAGCTTCGACGCCGCCGACGTCGCGGCCCGTTGGCCCATGCCGGGACCGAAGGACGACAAGTACACCCAGGGCGTCACCGGTGTCCTCGCGGGCTCGGCGACCTACCCCGGCGCGGCCGTGCTGTGCACGGGTGCGGCAGTGGCCGCCACCTCCGGCATGGTCCGCTACGCGGGAAGCGCGGCACAGCAGGTACTTTCGCATTGGCCGGAGGTCATCGCATCGCCGTCGCCTGCGGCGGCGGGCCGGGTGCAGGCATGGGCGGTCGGACCTGGGCTCGGCACCGACGACGTCGGCGCGTCTGCGCTGTGGTTCGCTCTCGACACCGACCTGCCCGTGATCGTCGACGCCGACGGGTTGACGATTCTGGCCGCGCATCCCGACCTGCTCGTCAACCGCAGAGCACCGACGGTGCTGACCCCGCATGCCGGTGAGTTCGCGCGCTTGGCCGGTGCACCTCCTGGCGACGACCGCGTCACCGCCACCAGAAGGCTGGCCGACCAGTTCGGCGCCACCGTACTGCTGAAGGGCAACGTCACCGTCATCGCCGAGCCCGGCGGGCCGGTGCACCTCAATCCCGCAGGCCAGTCGTGGGCCGCCACCGCCGGGTCTGGCGACGTGTTGTCCGGCATCATCGGTGCGTTGCTTGCCGCCGGCCTGCCTGCAGGCGAAGCGGCCGCCTGCGCGGCGTTCGTGCACGCCCGCGCCGCCAACCTGTCCGCCGCCGACCCCGGCCCGCGGCCGGCCCCCACCTCCGCGTCGCGCATCCTGGCGCACGTCCGCTCCGCCATCGCCCGTCTATAGCAAGTCACGAGAGGACTTCTCATGCCCCCCAAGCATTCCAGCGGCCACGTCATCGCACCGGCATACACCGGACGGATGTCGATGGCACCCGTTCCGGCGTTGCGGATGCCGGACGAGAGCATGAATCCCGATGCCGCGTACCGGTTCATCCACGACGAGCTGATGCTCGACGGCAGCTCGCGGCTGAACCTGGCGACGTTCGTCACGACCTGGATGGACCCACAGGCTGAGAAGCTGATGGCCGAGACGTTCGACAAGAACATGATCGACAAGGACGAGTACCCGGCCACCGCGGCGATCGAGTCGCGCTGTGTGGCGATGGTCGCCGATCTGTTTCATGCCGAGGGCTTGCGCGACGACGATGCGTCAAGCGCGACAGGCGTTTCCACGATCGGGTCGAGCGAGGCCGTGATGCTCGCGGGTCTTGCGATGAGCTGGCGGTGGCGGACGCGTGTGTCGGGCGGGAAGAAAGACGCCTGGCGCCAGCGCAGGCCCAACCTCGTGATGGGCTCCAACGTGCAGGTCGTCTGGGAGAAGTTCTGCCGCTATTTCGACGTCGAACCTCGCTATCTACCGATGGATAAGGATCGTTACGTCATCACGCCCGAGCGGGTGCTGGAGAACATCGACGAGGACACCATCGGCGTCGTGGCGATCCTTGGCACCACGTTCACCGGTGAGCTTGAGCCGATCGGCGAGATCTGCGAGGCGCTGGACAAGCTGGCCGCCGACGGCGGGCACGATGTCCCCGTGCACGTCGACGCGGCCAGTGGCGGCTTCGTGATTCCCTTTCTGCACCCCGATCTGGTGTGGGACTTCCGGCTCCCCCGAGTCGTGTCGATCAACGTCAGCGGGCACAAGTACGGGCTCACCTACCCCGGGATCGGTTTCGTGGTGTGGCGCAGCCCGGAGTACCTGCCGGACGACCTCGTGTTCCGGGTCAACTACCTCGGCGGCGACATGCCGACGTTCACCCTCAACTTCTCGCGACCGGGCAATCAAGTCGTCGGCCAGTACTACAACTTCCTTCGGCTCGGTCGGGAGGGCTACTCGCAGGTGATGGGGTGCCTGTCGCAGACCGCGCGGTGGCTCGGTGATCAGTTGAGGGAGGGCGAGCATTTCGAGCTGATCTCCGACGGCTCGGCGATCCCGGTCGTCAGTTTCCGGTTGAAGGGCGACCCCGGCTACACCGAGTTCGATGTCTCCCATGCGCTGCGCTCGTTCGGCTGGCAGGTTCCCGCCTACACCATGCCGGAGAACGCCACCGATATCGCGGTGCTTCGGGTCGTTGTGCGCGAGGGCTTCTCGATGAACCTGGCGCGTGCGCTGCGCGACGACATCATCACCGCGCTGAAGACCCTCGAGGAACTCAAGCCCGCAGGCCATTTCGACCAAGTCCAGCCTTTCTCGCACTGACGGGGCGGACACATGCAACACCCTGACGTCGCGTTCGACCCGGATGCGCTGCGGCAGAAATACGCCAGCGAACGCGACCGGAGGCTGCGGCCGGACGGCATCGCACAGTATGTGGAGATCGCTGGACCCTTCGCGGGATTCGCCGAGGACCCCTGGGGCGAACCGCATTTCACCCGTGCCCCGCTTCACGACGACGTCGACGTGGCGATCGTCGGCGCGGGGTTCGGAGGACTGCTGATCGGGGCGCGGCTGCGCGAACTGGGTGTGCAGAACATCCGACTGATCGACAAGGCCGCCGACGTCGGCGGCACCTGGTACTGGAACAGGTATCCGGGCATCGCCTGCGACGTCGAGTCCTATGTGTACATGCCGCTGCTGGAGGAGCTCGGCTACATCCCGACCGAGAAGTACGCCAAGGGCCACGAGATCTTCGCGCACTGCAGGCGGATCGCCGAGCATTACGACCTGTACCGCGATGCCTGCCTGCAGACCGAGGTCACGGAGATCCGCTGGGATGAAACGATTTCCCGCTGGATCATCGCCACCAGTCACGGTGATGAGCTACTGGCGCGGTTCGTTTCCATGGCCAACGGATACCTGCAGAAGCCGAAACTGCCCGGCATACCCGGAATCATGGACTTCGGCGGGCACGCCTTCCACACCAGTCGCTGGGACTACGACTACACCGGCGACGATCTGGCCAGGCTCGCCGACAAGCGGGTGGGCATCATCGGCACCGGCGCGACCGCGATCCAATGCGTTCCGCATCTGGGCCGATCGGCCGGGCACCTCTTCGTGTTCCAGCGCACCCCGTCGACGGTGGACGTCCGAGGCAACCGGCCCACCGATCCGGAGTGGTCGGCGGACCTGAAGGACGGCTGGCAACGGCACCGCGTCGAGAACTTCCAGCTGCTGACCACGGGTGGGGAGGCCGATGAGGATCTGGTCGACGACGCGTGGACCAGCATCGTCAAGAAGCTGTTCGTGATGCGGCAGCGCAGCGTGACGGGGATGTCGGACGAAGACCGTTTGCGCGCAGTCGAAATGGCCGATTTCGCCAAAATGGAGGAGATCCGGGCCCGCGTCGACTCCGTCGTGACGGACCGCGCCACCGCCGAGGGCCTCAAACCCTGGTACGGCTACTTCTGTAAACGGCCGTGCTTCCACGACGAGTACCTGCAAACCTTCAACCGCGACAACGTCACCCTCGTCGACACCCGTGGCCTTGGCGTCGAAAGGATCACGGCGGACGGCGTCGTCGTCGACGGCACCGAGTACCGCATCGACTGCCTGATCTTCGCCACCGGATTCGAAGTGGGTACCGACTACTCCCGGCGTACGGGCTTCGACCTGATCGGGCGTGACGGCCGCACGCTGACCGACGCCTGGCGCGACGGTATCCGCACACTGCACGGCATCAACGTCCACGGCTTCCCTAACTGCTTCGTGCTGAGCATCGCGCAGTCGGGCTTCACCGTGAACTTCCCCTATCTCCTCGACGTGCAGGCGACGCACGCGGCATGGCTGATCGCCTGGGCTCTCGGCAGCGGCGTCGAGACGCTGGAGGCGTCGCTCGACGCCGAAAGCGCCTGGGTGGCCGGCATCGTGGAGCGGTCGGCGGCCGGCGCGGCACGGGCGAAGTCCTGCACGCCCGGCTACTACAACCGCGAGGGTCAGGCGAACGCGAAGACCCGCCAGGGCAGTTTTTTCTACGGCAGCCCAACCGAATACGCCGACATCCTCGCTGCGTCGAGGGCGAACGGTGCGCCGGAGGGATTCGACGTCAAGTGACAAGACGACCTCTGTTCTGCTCCTCGCGTGCGCGACGTCGCTATGTGCTTGGGCGGGTGTTGGCGCGCACCCGTCGCAGGCGCTCGCCCCGGGTGGTGATCATCGGCGCAGGCTTCGGCGGCCTCGCCGCGGCCGTGGCGTTGCGGCGAAGGGGTATCGACGACCTGACGATCATCGAAAGCGCCGACGGCGTCGGCGGGACGTGGCGGCGCAACGTATACCCCGGTGCGGCGTGCGACATCCAGAGCCATCTGTACTCGTTCTCGTTTGCGCCGAATCGGTCGTGGAGTCGCACCTACGCGTACCAACCGGAGATCCTCGCCTATCTGGAGAAGGTCGCCGACGACTTCGACCTCCGCCGACATCTGATGCTGAACACCGACGTGGCCGGCATGCGGTGGAACTCCGACATGGGGCACTGGGAGGTGATCCTCGACGGCCGCGACCCGATCATCGCCGACGTGGTGGTCAGCGCGGTCGGACTCTTCGGTGAAGCGCGCTGTCCCGACATCGACGGCCTGGCGGAGTTCGCGGGCACGCTGATGCACACCGCGCAATGGGACCCGTCGGTCGACCTGGCCGGCAAGAGTGTGGCGGTGATCGGCACGGGCGCCAGCGGCGTTCAGGTCGTCCCCGAACTCGCCGATGTCGTGGGCGAATTGACGGTCTTCCAGCGCACGCCGCCGTGGATGGTGCCGAAGGAGGACCGGCCCTACAGCCCGCAGGAGTTGTCCCGATACCGCCGGCTGCCGTGGGCGTCGGCTGCGGAGCGGTGGCGGTTGTGGAAGCTGCAGCACGACAACACCGCATTGACGCCGGATCATCCGAGAATGGCTGTCGTCCAACGGTTGTCCGAGGGATTCCTGCGCAAGCACGTCGACGACGAGTCGCTGCGTGATGCGCTGACGCCCAGATATCCGTTCCGCTGCAAGCGGGTGCTGCTCGGCGAGAAGTACTACACCGCACTGCAACGCGATCACGTCAACCTCGTCGTCGAGCCCATCGACCACCTCACCGAGAAGGCGATAATCACCGCCGACGGGACAGCGATCGACGTCGACGCGGTCGTGCTGGCGACCGGTTTCGAAACCAGCAGCTACCTGTCCGGTCTGAAGGTGACCGGCCTCGAGGGCCAGAGCCTGCACGAGCGATGGGGTTTGAATCCGCACGCTTACCTCGGCGTCGCCGTCAGCGGGTTCCCGAACTTCTTCATGCTCTACGGCCCGAACACCAACCAGGGAGCGAATTCGATCATCTACATCCTCGAGGCGGGCGCCCGGCTCGTCGCCAGCGCGGTCAGCCGCCTCGCGCGCAGGGGCGGCTTCGTCGACGTCCACGCCGACGTCGAGCGTCGGTTCAACGACCGGATCACCGAGGACCTGGAGCAGACGATCTGGACGCGTTGTGACAGCTACTACCGGTCGCCTACCGGTCGCATCGTCACGCAGTGGCCCTACTCGGAGCTCGACTACGCGAAGGCGACCTGGCGGTTGCGGTCAGGCGACTGGGTGCACATGCGCTGGTGAGGCGGAAATCGGGGGTCTGGGACAATCGTCGGTGGTGACATGACCATGCCGAAGACGGAAACGACGACTTCCCTGACGCCAAGCGCGAACGCCGAGGCGGCGGTGGACCTCGCGGCGATCGGGCACAACGTCCGGGTGCTGCGGCAACACGCCGGCTCCGCGCAGGTGATGGCCGTCGTCAAGGCTGACGGATACGGCCACGGCGCCACCCAGGTCGCGCGGGCCGCGCTGGCCGCGGGCGCCGCCGAGATCGGCGTTGCGACCATCGCCGAAGCGCTGGCGCTGCGCCGCGACGGCATCACCGCGCCGGTGCTCGCCTGGCTGCATCCGCCCGGCACCGACTTCGCTCCGGCCTTGCAGTCGGACATCGCGGTGGCGCTGTCCTCGCCCCGGCAACTCGAGGAACTGCTGGTCGCCGCCAAGCTCACCGGCGTCACCGCCGACATCACGGTCAAGGTGGACACCGGGTTGAGCCGGAATGGCGTCAGCCCCGACGTCTACCCGTCGATGCTGCCGATGTTGCGCCAGGCGGCCGCCGACGAGGCGGTGCGGCTGCACGGCATCATGTCGCACCTCGCCAACGCCGACGAGCCCGACAACCCCGTCAACGATCTGCAGGCGCGACGCCTCATCGACATGCGCAAGCAGGCGGCCGATCAGGGCGTGCACTTCGACATCACCCACCTGTGCAATTCGCCCGCTGCCATGACGCGTCCCGACCTGGCATACGACCTGGTTCGGCCTGGTATCGCGGTGTACGGGCTCAGCCCCATTCCCGAGCGCGGCGATATGGAGTTGCGGCCCGCCATGACGCTGAAATGTGCTGTCACACTGGTCAAGTCGGTGCGCGCTGGCGAAGGCGTGTCCTACGGACACACCTGGAAAGCTGACCGCGACACCACGCTCGCGCTGCTGCCCATCGGATACGCCGACGGTGTGTTCCGCCCCCTGAGCGGACGGATGAGCGTGCTGATCAACGGCAGGCTGCGGCCCAACGTCGGCCGAATCTGTATGGACCAGTTCGTGGTCGACCTCGGGCCCGATGCGAGCGACGTCAGCGAGGGTGACGAGGCGATCCTGTTCGGGCCCGGCGTCGACGGCGAGCCGAGGGCACAGGACTGGGCCGACATGCTCGACACCATCCACTACGAAGTCGTCACCAGCCCGCGGGGCCGGGTCGTCAGGTCGTATCTCGGCGCTCCTGCGGAAGGCGAGGCGGGTGAGCGTTAACGACCCGAAACGGCTGCGACGCACAGCGAACGCGGGCCTGTTGGCGGGTGTCGCGGGGCTGGCCGCGGTCGGGACCATCGCAGGCGTGACGGTCGCGCGGTCGGTCACGCGCCGCACCACGAACGAGGATCTGTACGCGGGCGAGGATTTCGATCTTCTCGACGCCGATCGCAGTTCCGTGGTGACCACACCCGACGGCATCGATCTCGCCGTGCGCGAAGTCGGGCCCGAGGACGCGCCCCTGACGGTGGTGTTCTCACACGGGTTCTGCCTTCGCATGGGCGGCTTCCACTTCCAGCGCGTACGCCTCGAGCAGGAGTGGGGCCCGCAGGTCCGCATGGTGTTCTATGACCACCGCGGTCACGGCCAGTCCGCCGAGGCGCCGCCGGACACCTACACGATCGAGCAGCTGGGCCGCGATCTCGAGACCGTCCTCGCCGTTACGGCGCCGAAGGGCCCGGTGGTGCTCGTCGGGCACTCGATGGGCGGCATGACCGTCCTGTCACATGCCCGCCAGTTCCCGCGGCGCTATCCCAGCCGTATCGTCGGCGCGGCGCTGATCTCCTCGGCCGCCGAAGGTGTCGCACGGTCGCCGGTCGCCGAGATCCTGAAAAACCCGGCGCTGGAGGCCGTTCGGTTCGCGGTCCGCTACGCGCCGAAGACCGTGCACCGAACCAGGGGCGCCGCCAAGTCGATCATCGCCCCCATCCTGCGGACCGCCTCGTACGGCGATGAGAAGGTCAGCCCCAGCGTCGTCGAGTTCTCCGAGAAGATGATGCTCGGCACGCCGATCGTCACCCTGGTGGAGTTCCTGCACGCCTTGGAGGTGCACGACGAGGACGAGGGCCTGCGCACGCTTGCCAAGGTGCCGACGCTCGTCGCCTGCGGCGATCGCGACCTCATCACACCCGCCGAACACTCGCAGGCGATGGCGGCCGCGTTGCCCAAGTCCGAGCTGGTGACCGTCGGCGGCGCGGGCCATCTCGTTCAGTTGGAGCAGCCCGAGGTCATCGACGACGCGCTCGTCAGGCTGGTCGAGCGTGCCACACCGTCCAAGCTCGTCGCGATGACGCGCCGGATTCGCGATCGGGCGCGGCCCCATGGGTGACCATTCGGAGGGAACAGCGGAGCTGCCCACCGCCGAGGACACCAAGGGGCTGGGCGTTAGACTCGGCGCAGGGCTGCGCGCAGGCGATGTGGTGGTGCTGTCGGGACCGTTGGGAGCGGGAAAGACCGTGCTCGCCAAGGGAATCGCCGAGGCGATGGACGTCGACGGTCCCGTGACGTCGCCGACGTTCGTGCTGGCCCGGGTGCACCGGCCGCGGTGGCCCGATTCGCCGGCCATGGTGCACGTCGACATGTATCGGCTGCTGGACCACGTCGGAACCGACCTGCTCGCCGAACTCGACTCGTTGGACCTCGACACCGACCTTGACGGTGCCGTCGTCGTCGTCGAGTGGGGCGAAGGCATCGTCGAGCGGCTCTCGGAGCGACACCTTGACATCCGGCTCGAACGCGCCGCGGATACCGAAGTGCGCACGGCCATCTGGCGGTGGAGCCGACCATGACGAACGTCGTGCTCGTCATCGACACAGCGACGCCCGCCGTCACCGCCGGAATCGTGCGGCGCGACGTCGGCAGTATCGACGTGCTGGCCGAACGCGTCACCGTCGACGCCCGTGCACACGCTGAGCAGCTGACGCCCAATGTGCTGGCGGCGCTCGGCGATGCGGGGATCGCGGTCACCGACCTCACCGCTGTCGTGGTGGGCTGCGGGCCTGGGCCTTTCACCGGGCTGCGGGTGGGAATGGCCACCGCCGCCGCGTACGGACAGGCGCTCGAAATCCCGGTGTACGGCGTGTGCAGCCTCGACGGGATCGGCGTCGACACCGTGGGAGACGTTCTCGTCGTCACCGACGCCCGTCGCCGCGAGGTGTACTGGGCGCGCTATCGCGACGGGCAACGCACCGAGGGTCCTGCTGTGTCGTCGCCCGCGGACGTACCGACTGACGTTGGCGCCGTCGCGGGTTCACCCGAGCATGCGGCGTTGTTCGCGTTGCCGCGCCAGCCCGCCGTTTGCCCAACCGCCTCGGGGCTGGTGCGTGCCGTCGACTGGGCGGTGCCGCCGCGCCCGTTGGTGCCGCTGTACCTGCGTCGACCGGACGCGAAGCCGCAAGTCGTCACGCCGGTGGTGCCGTCGTGACGGTCTCCTACGACGAGTTGACGCCCGCCGACGCGGCGCGGTGCGCGGAACTGGAAGCGCAGCTGTTCGACGGCGACGATCCGTGGCCCGCTGCGGCATTTCTGCGCGAACTGGCCGCTCCGCACATCCATTACGTCGCGGCGCGCGCCGACGACCAGCTCGTCGGCTACGGAGGAATCGCACGGCTCGGCCGAAAACCGCCGTACGAGTATGAGATTCACACCATCGGCGTCGACCCGGCATACCAGGGCCATGGCATCGGCCGCGAGATGCTGAAACGGCTGCTCGACATCGCGGCCGACGACACGGTCTATCTCGAGGTGCGCACGGACAACGCGGCCGCCATCGCCATGTACGAGAGCGCGGGCTTCGTCAATGTCGGGCTGCGCAAGCGCTACTACCGCGTCAGCGGTGCTGACGCCTACACCATGCAACGCCCCGCACGAGGAGGTTCGGCATGACGACCATCCTGGCGATCGAAAGCTCCTGCGATGAGACCGGAATCGGCATCGCCGAGCTGGCCGCCGACGGCACCGTGACGCTGCTCGCCGATGAGGTGGCCTCCAGCGTCGACGAACACGTGCGATTCGGCGGTGTGGTGCCCGAGATCGCCTCGCGGGCACATCTCGAGGCACTTGGGCCGACCATGCGCCGCGCGCTGGACGCGGCGGGCATCGCCAAGCCGGATGTCGTCGCGGCCACCATCGGTCCTGGGCTGGCAGGCGCCCTGTTGGTGGGCGTCGCCGCGGCCAAGGCGTACGCGGTCGCATGGCAGGTGCCGTTCTACGCGGTCAACCACCTCGGCGGGCACCTGGCCGCCGACGTGTTCGACCATGGCTCACTGCCCGAATGCGTCGGCCTGCTGGTCTCCGGCGGCCACACCAATTTGCTGCACGTGCGCTCGCTGGCCGAACCGATGGAGGAGCTCGGCAGCACCGTCGACGACGCAGCGGGGGAGGCCTACGACAAGGTCGCGCGCCTGCTCGGCCTCGGCTATCCCGGCGGCAAAGTGCTCGACGACCTCGCCCGCCAGGGCGATCCCGACGCGATCGTGTTCCCCCGCGGCATGACCGGACCGCGCGACGACCCGTACGCGTTCAGCTTCTCCGGCCTCAAGACGGCCGTTGCCCGCTACGTGTTGAAGAACCCCTCGGCGCCGCAGGCTGACGTCGCCGCCGGGTTCCAGGAGGCGGTCGCCGACGTGCTCACGATGAAGGCGGTGCGGGCGGCTACCGAGCGCGGAGTTTCGACGCTGTTGATCGCGGGCGGTGTGGCCGCCAACTCCCGGCTGCGCGAGCTGGCTGCACAACGTTGCGCGGCTAACGGTCTGACACTTCGCATCCCGCGCCCGCGACTGTGCACCGACAACGGCGCGATGATCGCGTCGTTCGCGGCGCATCTCGTCGCAGCGGGCGCCCCGCCGTCCCCGCTCGACGTCGCAAGCGATCCCGGTCTGCCGGTGGTGAAAGGACAGCTGTGACCCACAAACTCGAGATCACCGAGCTGCTGTACCGGTATGCCGAGCTCATCGACGCCGGTGACTTCGACGGCATCGGTCAGCTGCTGGCCCGATCCACCTTCGGCGGATCGGGGACCGGATCGGTCTCGGGTGCCGACAACATCGCCAACCTGTTCGCGATGACAACCCGCCGATACCCCGACCACCAGAACACGCCGCGCACAAGGCATCTGGTGCTCAACCCGATCGTCGAGCTCGCCGACGACGACACCGCCACCACCCGATCGACGTTCTGCGTCGTCCAGGACACGGAGAGCGTGCCGATTCAGCCGATCGTCGTCGGTCGTTACTACGACAAATTCGGTCGCGACGACGACGGGTGGTACTTCACAGAGCGCAAGGTGGAGATCCAGATGATCGGCGACGTCTCGGCCCACCTCATGGTCGATCCGCGCAACTTCGGCTGATTCGTGCGGCAGACTCACTGCCGTGCACTACGACTTGCGTCTGCGGCCCGAACAACCCGAGACACCGTCCGCTGACGCCTTTGCGGTCCACCGCAGGGAGGTTCCTCCCACGCCTGGTCGCGACGGCCTGTCCCTCGCTTTCGTGCACGAGAGGCCCAGAGACGGGGTCGGCTATCCCCTCGTCCTCTTGCACGGCTACCCCGAGACCAAACGTATCTGGTGGCGCAACATTCGTCCCTTGGCCGACGCCGGTCATGAGGTGATCGCACTTGATCTGCGCGGCTACGGCGACTCCGACCTGTCCTCCGAGGATGTGTACGACCTCGCGGCGTGGAGCCGCGACATCTACCTGCTGGTCCATGATGTGCTCGGGTACGAACGGTGCGGCGTGGTCGCCGGCGATCTGGGCGGCGCGATCTCCTGCGACCTCGTCCAGCGGTACCCGGGTTTCGTGGAGAAACTCGTCTTCTTCGACTCCGTACCCCCGTTCCTGTTCGACGACTTCGCCGCAGCGGGCATCGACATCACCTCGATTCGCGCGATCGGCGAGGGGCCGACAAGTGACTACCGATACCTCCAGGGCGTGACCCCCGACGAACTGGCCGCCGAGCTGGACACACCCGCCAAGCGCAGGCGCTACGTCGCCGGAATGTACGGCCACCGGCTGTGGGCGTCACCGGGCACCTTCACCGCGGCCGACGTCGACTTCATGACCGAACCGTTCTCGACCGAAGAGCGATTGCGCGCGGGGTGGGCGGCCTATCAACTCATGCATGGACGAAAAATCAGTGAGCCGCCGATCCTGGACCGCAAGATCGACGTCCCGACGTTGATCCTCTACGGCATGGACGACCACGTCGTCGGACCCGATTTCCTGCCCACTTGCGAGATCGCTTTCACGGACAGAACCGGTCCTGTGGTGCTTCCGGGTGCAGGCCACTTCTTGCAGTGGGAGCGAGCCGACCTGTTCAACCCGCTGGTCACCGCCTACTTCGGCGACGTCCGCGTTCGCCACGGGCGATAGGCAGGGGTGGCTCTTGAGTGCTAGCACTCTCATGTATAGAGTGCTAGGAGGCAGGCGGCCACGCCCTCGACCGGCACCCGCGACGACGGCGCGAGGGCACGGACGCATGCCAACACCTACTAGAGCTGTGCAACCCGAATCTACGAAAGAGGGCTCCAATCGTGGCGAGCGTGAACATCAAGCCACTCGAGGACAAGATCCTCGTACAGGCCAACGAGGCCGAGACCACGACCGCATCCGGTCTGGTCATCCCCGACACCGCCAAGGAGAAGCCGCAGGAAGGCACCGTCGTCGCAGTTGGCCCCGGCCGCTGGGATGAGGACGGCGAAAAACGGATCCCGCTGGACGTGTCCGAGGGCGACACCGTCATCTACAGCAAGTACGGCGGCACCGAGATTAAGTACGGCGGCGAGGAGTACTTGATCCTGTCCGCACGCGACGTGCTGGCCATCGTCAACAAGTAAATAGACGAACGTGACCGCCCCGGCGATCCCCGCTAGCCAGCGGCGGATTCCCGGGGCGTCATGCATAGCAAGGACGGACACGCCCCATGGCAAAAGAAATCCAATTCAACGAGACCGCGCGCCGTGCAATGGAAGCGGGCGTTGACAAGCTCGCCGACGCGGTACGCGTGACACTGGGACCGCGCGGTCGGCACGTCGTGCTGGCCAAGGCCTTCGGCGGACCCACGGTAACCAACGACGGCGTCACCATCGCCCGCGAGATCGATCTGGAAGACCCGTTCGAGAACCTCGGCGCTCAGCTGGTGAAGTCGGTGGCCACCAAGACCAACGACGTTGCGGGCGACGGCACCACCACCGCGACCGTGCTCGCGCAGGCGATAATCAAGGCTGGCCTTCGCAACGTCGCCGCGGGAGCCAACCCGATGGCGCTGGGCGCCGGTATCTCCAAGGCCGCCGACGCGGTATCCGAGGCGCTGCTCGCGTCGGCCACCCCGGTGTCCGACAAGAAGGGCATCGCCCAGGTGGCGACGGTTTCCTCGCGCGACGAACAGCTCGGTGAGCTGGTCGGCGAGGCGATGACCACGGTCGGGGCCGACGGCGTCGTCAGCGTCGAGGAGTCGTCGACGCTGAACACCGAGCTGGAGGTCACCGACGGCGTCGGCTTCGACAAGGGCTTCATCTCGGCTTACTTCATCACCGACTTCGACGCCCAGGAGGCGGTTCTCGAAGACGCGCTGGTGTTGTTGCACCGCGAGAAGGTCAGTTCGCTGCCCGACCTGCTTCCGCTCCTCGAGAAGGTGGCCGAAGCCGGCAAGCCGCTGCTGATCATCGCCGAAGACGTTGAGGGCGAGGTGCTTTCGACCCTGGTTGTGAACGCCATTCGCAAGACGCTGAAGGCTGTCGCGGTCAAGGCGCCGTTCTTCGGCGACCGCCGCAAGGCGTTCCTCGAAGACCTCGCCATCGTCACCGGCGGTCAGGTGGTCAACCCCGACGTCGGCTTGCTGCTGCGCGAGGTCGGTCTCGACGTGCTCGGGTCGGCGCGCCGCGTCGTGGTCAGCAAGGACCAGACTGTGATCGTCGACGGCGGTGGCACGAAGGACGCCATCGAGGGGCGTAAGGCGCAGCTGCGGTCGGAGATCGAGGCCAGCGATTCCGATTGGGACCGCGAGAAGCTTGAGGAGCGGCTGGCCAAGTTGGCGGGCGGTGTGGCCGTCATCAAGGTCGGAGCGGCCACCGAGACGGCCCTCAAAGAGCGCAAGGAGAGCGTCGAGGACGCGGTCGCGGCCGCGAAGGCTGCGGTCGAGGAGGGCATCATCGCAGGCGGCGGCTCGGCGCTCCTTCGGGCCCGCAAGGCCGTCGAGAAGCTGCGCGAGGGCCTCAGCGGTGACGAGCGCACCGGTGCCGACGTCTTCGCCGCCGCGCTGTCGGCGCCACTGTTCTGGATCGCGACCAACGCCGGGCTGGATGGCGCTGTCGTCGTCAACAAGGTCGCCGAGCTGCCCGACGGGCAGGGCTTCAACGCGACGACGCTGGAGTACGGCGATCTTGCGTCCGACGGTGTCGTCGACCCGGTGAAGGTCACCCGCTCCGCGGTTCTCAACGCGGCGTCGGTGGCCAGGATGGTGCTCACCACCGAAACGGCAATCGTCGAGAAGCCGGAGGAGACGGCAGACGACGGCCACGGCCACGGTCACCACCATCACTGACTCCGCTGGTCCCCGCTAGTCGGCGCAGAACGAGACACCCCGGTCCTCAGCGGCCGGGGGTGTTTCTTTCGGCGGCCTACGTGCGAAGCGCGAGCGTGCGGTCACCGCGATAATTCGGCTGAATTTTCGCCGTCATTGCACGCTCGCTGCGGAAATGCCACCGGCGCAACCGCTTACGAGAAGATGCGACCAATACCTGCAACGCCATCTCCGGGGACCGGTGAACGTGTGAGCTTGTTGGAGTACCTCCGCTACCAACGTCAGGCCTCGATCGTGACGTCACAAGGCCTGACGAATGAGCAGCCCGCGGTAGCCCGACGGTCATCCTGGCCAGCGGCTTCGCGGCCCGTTCAGCGCCCTGCTAGCTGCGACGGCCGCGGCGCTGGCTGACAAGTTCCGAGAGGAACTCGGTCACGTGCGGACGTTTGCGGCAGCCGACGACGGTCACGGCCACGGTCATCACCACCACTGACCCCACTAGTCGGCGCACGCCGAAACACCCTCGGTCCTGTGGGGCCGGCGGTGTTTCGTTTCAGACGGCTCGACTGCGCGGTTTCGTGCGCGACATGTCTTGAGACCGTTCCGATTCGCACAGTCGAGGGACGACCGGGCAACTCCGCCCGCTAAAGACCGACTCAGACCGGTGCCGTCGTGATGTTCACCTCTGACGTCAGCGTGTGGTGAACGGGGCAACTATTGGCAATGGTCATCAAACGCTGCCGTTGTGTGTCGTCGAGTTCGCCGACCAACTCGATGACGCGATCGATGTGGTCGATCCAACCCTTGGTGGTCTCGCAGTCGGCGCAGTCTTCCGCGTGAATTCGGGAGTGTCGCAGGGTCACTCGTACCTTCTCCAACGGCCAACCCTTGCGATCGGCGTACATCCGCACGGTCATCGACGTGCATGCTCCCAGCCCGGCCAGCACGAGGTCATATGGATTCGGACCCGCATCGTCGCCAACAGGTGGCGGCTCGTCGGCCACGAGTCGGTGATGCCCGATGCTGATCTCCTGTTTGTATGTTCCGGAGTCGGCTTCCGTCACGGTCACGGTGCCCTCGGACGAATTCGCATGGCCGGCGTCCGCTGTGGTCATGCGACCCTCCTGGCGGTAGGAATGGCGAGTTGGACCACGGCGAATCGTCTCACAGGTGTCGTTAGGAGAAGCGGCAAGTCGTTGCGCTTTCAATCTCGACAAGTTACGTCGAGCGGCGTCGCTTCCGGCATGCAGTTCCGCGGCTGGATGGTTACGAGCCGGAACACGTTCGGCTGGGCGTCGTCAGAAAAGAACTGCACCAAAGCTGTGTCAGGGGGAAACTGAGTGGCGAGGTCGTTCGAGGTCCTGGGCAGGAACACCTTGGCCTTGGCGTTGCCGTACCAATTGGGATTGCTCGCATCGACGTCCAGGCCACTGACGTGGTCGATCGTTTCGTCCCAGCGGCGCACCGGGTCCGGCGGCGCCTCTCCGAAGCCGGCCGACTTTTCGTAAGCATCTTCCTGTCCCGCAAGGGTAATCGCCGTCCCGCCACCGACCGGCGTCCCCGTGATCGTCCCATCAGCGGCATTGGCCGTCACCGACGTCAGCCGCGCGGTGCAGATGTCGTCGACGACGCTGGCTGGCAACGCAGAATTCGGGCACGGCCTGAGCCGGCGAAGCGTTCGGCAGGGCAGTCGCGGCCATCACACATACGGCGGCCACCGGACGGCTACAACCGTTCAGCGTGGGGATGTCCCTCCTTCGGAGGCTGGCGATGTCTTCGGCGATGACGGTGAGCAGTTTCTCGTGTACCGGTGACAATAGGCCGAAATACCCTGATGCTGAACACGATACGCCAGATGTGTCGCAGGTAGCCTTCGCGAGCCCGAGATGTCGCGCGGTCAGGGTAATCGACAGCAAACGCGATTGTCGCGCGCACAGATTGGTCGGGCCATACGCTGGCGTTGTGATCGGGCGAGGTCTGGCAGCGGCCGTACTGGGCGCGGCTGTGGTCGCGGTCGCCCCGGCCGCGCCTGCGGCCGCCGATCCGATGGACCCGATTCCCGGGAGCGGCTTCTTTCTCGTCGGGCCCGACGTCTCGCCTGGTCTCTACCGCACAGACGGTACGGCGTCGACGTTCGGCGTCTTCATCAACGATGTGCCGACGCAGGACTCGATGTGCCTGTGGTTCACCTACAGCACGCCCGGCGCGAACAAGGACCACGTGGTCGCGACGAATCTGTCCGTCGGCCCGATGTATGCGACTCTGAACGAAACGGTGAAGGCCTTCGAGTCGCAGAACTGTCAACCCTGGATTCGGATCACCTGAGCCGCCGGGCCGCACGGGAATTGATCGCACGGCTTCGACGCTGCTCTGGGGACAGACCGGGCCGGAGGATGCAATGAGTAGGCGTTATCCCGCGATCGCTTTCACTGACGACGTGCAGGCAGTGCAGCACGAGCGCGGCAGCGACGCCTTCTACGAACGCAAACGCATCGCGGGCGCGGCGTCCGCGGAACCGGACGGGTTGACCGAGGACGAGACCGAGTTCCTCGCCGAGCGTGACGGCTTCTATCTCGCCACCGTGAGCGAAACCGGTTGGCCCTATGTGCAGCATCGGGGTGGCCCACCTGGATTCGTGCGGGTGCTGGATGAGCACACGATCGGGTGGGCCGATTTTCGCGGCAATCTGCAATACATCAGCACCGGCAATCTCGGCGGCGACGATCGCGTCGCGATCATCACCGTCGACTATGCGCGTCGGCGGCGGCTCAAGATTTTCGGCCATGCCCGCATCGTCACCGCTGAAGAAGAGCCGGACCTCATCCGGTCGCTGAGCCATCCGGACTACGACGCCGTGGTGGAAGGCGCAGTCCTCGTGACGGTGGACGCGTTCGACTGGAACTGCCCGCAGCACATCACGCCCCGGTTCAGCGCCGCCGAACTCGAGCCTGCTCTCGCCGGCATGCGCCAACGGCTATCGGATCTCGAGGCAGAGAACACCGCTCTGAAGGCCGAGCTTCACGCTTAGTCTGCCGGCCTGGAGCGCTTTCGGACTGAACCTGCCGCGAGTGGGAAGTTTTCAGTCGTAAGACGTCGATTCGCGCAAGATAACCAGCCACTCGACGCCCGACCGAGAAGTCCTGCCAGCGGAAATGGGCGAACCTCACAGCTGATGGCAAGGTGATTGCATGATCTTGATCACTCCTCGGCTCCACCGCATCCGCCTGTTGCTGGCGATGTCAGGCATTGCAGTAGTGGGCCTCCTGACCGCCTGCTCCACGCCGTCCCTTCAGGGCAATGCACCCGCATCCAGCCCCAAAGACGGCGTTGCGGAGGCGCCGGCTGCCCCGCCCGAGTCGGGGCCCATGCCGGTGCAGGACGCACAACGTGACGTCGTCAAGACCGCGTCGATGACGATCAGGGTCAGAGATGTGTCCGAGGCGGCGGACAAAGCCGCCGTCATGGTGGAGGACTCCGACGGTCGGGTCGACAGTCGTACCGAGGACGCGGGATCCGACAGGGGCCTGGCCCGTACCTCGGTCGTGCTGCGCGTTCCGGTGGCGAAGCTCGACGGTGTCGTGCGGGAGCTGAAGACTCTGGGCACCGTCCAGACCGCCGAAACGAGATCCGAGGATGTGACGGCGCAACGGGTCGATCTCGACGCCCGCATCAGGGCACTGCAGACCTCGGTGGACCGCCTTCTTGCCATCATGCGCGACGCGAAGGACCCCGAAGCTCTGATCTCGGCAGAGAACGCACTCTCACAGCGGCAGGCCGATCTGGACAGCCTGCGCGCGCAACGCGAGGCGCTCGGTGACCGCGTCGAATACAGCACTGTTGACGTCAGCTTCGTGGCCGAGACGGTGGGCGGACCTTCGCCCAAGGAGTATCAGGGCTTCGCCGGCCAAATTCAAAGAGGTTGGGACGCAATGGTTTCCGTCGCGGGCAATCTGGTTCTGGTCTTCGGCTTGCTGCTTCCCTGGCTGGGTGTTGCCGCTGTCGCCTGCGCCGTCGGTTACGGCGTGATCCGTCTGGTCAAAGCGCGCCGCTCCTGAGGTCGCGCTTCGCCGGCTGACCTGGACGCCAAGGATCCGCCAAGCGTCCCATCCACTCTGTGCGCAACGGGCCACGAAGCCCGACCGCCTACGAACTGGGTTGAGTCCTTCGGCCGTCGATGGACGGGATACGGTCCAGCGATGGTCCCCGACCCGACCCCGTGGGGAGTCGAACTCGCCAAAGTCGCCGAACGCCTGGAGGCGAAGACGAAGCAGGCGCGGTGGACCGATCGAACCGACGTCCTTGTCGAGCGAGACTTCATCGTGGGCGCACATGTGGTGCGCAAGCTCTTCTGCTACCACCCGGCCTCGCAAGAGCTTCGAAACCGCCGGATCCCGATCAGGCGTTTCGATCCCGACGCCCGGCTGCCGATCGCGCCCGGTGATATCGGGCCGTCATACGACCTCGCGCTCAGCCGGCGAGACACCATCACTCCCGCAGAGCTCTGTCATCAGATCGTGAACAACACCGTCTTCGCGTTCTACTGCGGTGAGACGGCGGACCTCTTCGACGGCGTCTATGTCGCATCGGATTGCGAAGAGGAGAACGTCATTCTGGTCATCGCTTCCGACTTCATCGCGCTCTGTGACGACATCGTTATGGAAATTATTTAAAGCGCAATGGATTTGACGGTCTCCGTACAATAAGGAGGTAGCTTCCGTCATGCGAACCGCAGAGGGTTCGGGCAGCCGCTGACGATGTGAGCGAAAACACCAAAACGTCAAAGCATGAGTTGAAACGTTCGTCTGCGCCATTGCGTTGTGATTGGACGAGTCGGCGGAAATAGGAAGGGGAGAGTTGTGGAGTTGACCCGTGACCGTGCGGGCCAGCCATGGGGGGCACGTCAGCGTGAGAAGCTGCGTCGGCTCGTTCGGGAAACCGAGCCGCCGACCGGCAGCATGCGCCGGCTGACCGACCAGGAACTCGCCGAGCGCGATGCCGCCTACTACGAGCAGGTCGGGGAGATCCTCGATCTCGCCGGGAACATCGGCGCCATTCTGATGGCGTCAGGTACGCCTGCCACCGCGACCATGGAGCAGGTCGAGGCCATCTGCGCTGCGTACGGCATCACGCGCTGCGAGGTCGACGTCATCAACACGACGATCCACCTGGCCGCATACCGCGGGCCGACCGCGCCTGCCGCCAGCACCCTGCATATCGTGCAGGCCCGTTCCATGGACTTCAGCCGACTGGCCGCCGTCGACCGCTTGATCGGCCGCATCCGCGAGGGCGAGGTGTCGCCTACCCAGGCGCGTCGCGAACTGGACACGATCATCACCGCCCCGCACCCCTACAAGCGCTGGGTCGCCACCCTGGCCTGGGGCGCGCTGGCGTTCGCAACCGCGGGAACACTGGGCGGGAACTGGCTGGTGTGCCTTATCAGTGCGTTGAGCGCCATGGCGATCGACCGCGTCAACCGCGTGCTCAACAAGCACGGGCTTCCGTTCTTCTTCCAGTACGCGGTCGGCGGCGCGATCGCGACCGCGCCGCCGATCCTGCTCTACGCGCTCAGCCCCAAGCTCGGCTTCCATTTCGAACCGACGGTGGCCATCGCCGCAGGCCTGGTGGTGCTGCTCGCCGGTCTGTCGCTCGTCGGATCGGTCGGCGATGTGATCTCGGGGGCGCCCGTCACCGCGGCGGGTCGCTTCTTCGAGCTGGTCATGTTGACCGGTGCGACGATCGCAGGCGTCGCTCTCGTACTGCACCTCGCCAACCGCTTCGGCGCGCCCTACGTCGGGATCAGCGCGTTTCCGCCGCCCGCACTGTCGGAGTGGGCCGCGCGCGTCGCATTCGGTGCGGCCACCGCGGCGGCGTTCGCGCTGGCGTGCTACGCCGAGCGCTCAGCCGCGATGGCCGCGGCGTTCGGAGGTGCGGCGGGCACCACCGTCTTCCTGCTGGCGCAGGGCGCGGGGTTGGGCGCTGTGGTGGCGTCGTTCGTCGCCGCTGTCCCGATCGGCCTGGTCGGTCGCCTGATGGAACGTCGTAATCTGGCGCCACCTCTGGTGGTCTCCATCACCGGCATCGTGCCACTGCTGCCGGGCCTGTCCCTGCTGCACGGCATCTACGCCATCCTCAACGACCAGCACGCCGTCGGGTTCGCCTCGGTGCTCGGTGCCTTCGCGATCGGCACCGCGCTCGCGGCGGGCGTCACCCTTGGCGAGTGGAGTTCGTGGAAAGTTCGACGACGTCGGCTTCAGAGCCGTCGCCAGGCTGGCGACAGCGGACCCACCGTAGGCGCGCGTAGCTGACCGGCCAACGCAAAAGCCCCCGGACACGATGAGTGCTCGGGGGCTTTCGCGTTCGTGTCGTCACGAGGCGCGGCGGATGCCTCGTTTGAGTAGCAGTTCACGTTCCGATTCCGAAAGCCCACCCCAGATGCCGTAGGGCTCGCCGACGGCCAGGGCATGCGAACGGCATTGCGTGATCACCGGGCAGCTTCGGCACATCTCCTTGGCGCGCAGTTCGCGTTGCGCGCGGGCTCGGCCGCGCTCGCCATCGGGGTGGAAGAACACCGACGAATCGACCCCGCGGCAAAGCCCATGCATCTGCCAATCCCAGGTGTCTGCGTTTGGTCCGGGTAGCTGCTGCGGCTGTGGCATATGGAAAACCCCTCTCTACGCACCGATTTCGAGAACGCACGGGTGCGTGAGTCGTGGAACCGATCCGAGCACAGTCGCCGATGACTACTCGTGCACACAACGTATGGGCGCTTAGCAAAATCAGTCAATAGCCCGATCATGTGCTCAACCACATATGCGCAGGCCGAGAATTTACATCACGTTCATCGGTTCGACCCGAGGTTATCGGCGAGGGTGATAGCCAACGGCGCCTTTACTCACGATGACTCGGGTTTCTCCAGTTCGCTCGGCTCCGCGCCGGACCGAATGCCCAAGGCCGTCCGTCGTCGGTTGACATGGCTGTAACACGCGCCGCACGAACTGTTAACCAAAGAGATTCTGCGTCAACCATTTACCCGTGCCCGCCGGTACCGGCTACTCGGTGCACTATTGATAACGTCGGCGCCTGATGATCACCAACGGTGGTATCGCTCCTCGCGTTCGCAACGGTCATATCGATCCTCGCGTCGGCAGCGGTCATATCGCTCCTCGCGTCCGCAACGGTCATATCGCTCCTCGCGTCCGCAGCGCCGCCTTCGGCGACGCCCCAGGCGAATGGCCGCTCCCTGCGGCGAGGACGGCCGAGGAGCTGTGGCTGCGCGCGGTCGCCGCGGGCGGACAGGGGCGCTACGCCAACGCCAACGCCGATCTGGCGTCTGTGCGGCGCGCGCATCGGGTCGGGCGGTTGGCCTCACTGGCCCACAGCACGCACGCGTCCTTCTTACGTCAGCTGGGTTGGCACGAGAAGGCCCGCGGGTGGGATGGCCGCGCCCTGGCCGTTGCCGCCGGTGATCCGGAAGCCGTCGGCGACGCTTTGATCGGTCTGGCGGCCGACGCTCTCGGCGTCGGGCGGTTCGCGCTGTCAACCGCTGCCCTTCGTCGCGCTGAAGATTTGCTCGACGACAGGCTGCCGCGGCTGGGCGTCCGGCTGGCATGGGTTTCTGCCGAATTGGCGATGGCCACCGGCGACGGCGCCGCGGCGGTGGATCACGCCGAGCGCGCGTGCGCTCTCGCAGCCGCCTTCGGATCTGCCCGGCACCGGGTCAAGTCCGATGTCGTACTGGCCGCTGCGCTCTGCTGCGACGGCCGAACGGACCGGTCACGCGACGTGGCCGATGCCGCACTGGCCATCACTTCGGAATGTGGGTTGGTCCCATTGAGCTGGGCGTTGTCCTGCCTGCTCGGCGACATCGGCAGCGGGAACCACTCCGCTGCTCAAGTCGTTGGAATTCGCGACCAGTCCGTTGATACGGTGCGGCGCCGTGGCGGCGTGTTGTTTGATCGCTGAACCGGGCCGCACCGGCCCGAGAGCTAGTGT
Source organism: Mycobacterium sp. ITM-2016-00318 (assembly GCF_002968285.2). Classification (NCBI taxonomy): domain Bacteria; kingdom Bacillati; phylum Actinomycetota; class Actinomycetes; order Mycobacteriales; family Mycobacteriaceae; genus Mycobacterium; species Mycobacterium sp. ITM-2016-00318. Next base: position 1,226,398 of record NZ_CP134400.1, read on the forward strand.
TTAGCCCGATTACTCAACCGCCACCTGTCCCTTTAGTAACGCTGGAGAGAGCTTCACCGATGACAATTTCGGGAGAACGTCTCGATGCTGTCGTTGCTGAAGCCGTGGCGGGCAACCGGGACGCGCTCCGGGAGGTACTGGAGATCATCCGCCCGATTGTTGTTCGCTACTGCCGAGCGAGGGTCGGGACGGCCGAGCGGAGCGGTCTCTCAGCTGACGATGTTGCTCAGGAGGTGTGCTTGGCCGCCATCACGGCGCTGCCGCGCTACAAGGATCAGGGACGACCGTTCCTGGCCTTTGTATACGGCATTGCCGCCCACAAGGTTGCCGACGCTCATCGCGCGGCCGCCAGGAACCGCTCTGAGCCGACAGACGTCGTGCCGGAGCGCTTCTCCGCGGAGGCCGGTCCTGAACAGATGGCTCTCGAGGGGGAGGCGGCGGAGCGGATGAACAGGCTGCTGGCAGTCCTGCCGGAGAAGCAGCGCGAGATCCTCATCCTTCGCGTCGTGGTCGGTATGAGCGCCGAGGAGACCGCAGAGGCGGTCGGCAGCACGGCGGGCGCCGTTCGCGTCGCCCAGCACCGGGCGCTAGCACGCCTGAAGACCGAGATCATGGCGACGGGACATGACCATGCCTGACTTCGGACGCTGGGGCGGAAATGGGGGCGACCCGTCGCTGAACGCCATCGCACGCACAGACCAGTACCTCGACGCGCTCGCCTCCGAGCATCCGGTGTACGCCGGCGATCCGGCCGACGCCGAGCTGGCGAACCTAATGGCGGGCTGGCGCGACGACGTGCGCAAACCGCCCGCCACGGTCGCCCTTCAGCGCGACGCCGAAATCGTGCTGCAGCGAGCGCTCGCCTCACAGCGGCGCAACCGGATGTCGGTGGCCGTGATGGGCTCGGTCGCCGCGGCCATGCTGTGCCTCGGCGGGTTCGGCGCGCTCGTCTACGGCGCGGCACCCGGCGACGCCCTCTACGGGCTGCGAGTCGCCGTATTCGGTGAACCGCAGGTCACCCGCGACGATCAGGTGGCGCTGGCTGCGCAGACCGAGATGCAACAGGTTCAGCAGCTCATCGAGCAGGGCAACTGGGACGCCGCCCAGGACAAGCTGTCGACCATCACCTCGACGGTGCAGACCGTCGAAGACCCGCAACGGCAGCAGAATCTGCAGCAGCAGCTGAACGACCTGACCGCCAAGGTGGAGACCCGGGATCTTGACGCCACGGCTCCGCGGCTGCCCGATGCTTCGGTCGTGCCGAACGCCTCGGTTCCGAGTCCGCCCGGCCCCATCTCGTTGCCGCCCTTGCCGCAGCTGCCGCCGTCGGTACCCGGTATCCCGTTGCCGGATATCTCGCTGCCGCAGCTGCCGCCGATTCCGCAGTTGCCGATTCCGGGACCCGGTGTGCCACCGGACATCTCATTGCCGGATCTGCCGCTGCCCAAGCTGCCTGCCGGCCTGCCGAAGCCGATCCCCGGTGAGCAGAAGCCCAATCCGGATGCGCCGAAGCCTGCGCCGAAGCCGCCGATCGAACTGCCGAAGCCGATAGAGCAACCGAAGCCGGTCGAGCCGCAGAAGCCGATCGAGTTGCCGAAGCCGATCGAGCAGCCCAAGCCGGTCGAGCAGCCCAAGCCGTTGATACCGGAGATCCTGCCGATGCCGAAAGCTGGCCCCGTCCCTGAGGCTCCGCCGGTGCAGGAGGCCCCGCCCGCTGCGGTGATACCGGCTGCACCGAAGGCGCCGCCTGCCCTGGCGCCTGCGCCCGAAGCGCCGCAGGAGCAGCCGGAGACGACGTTACCGCCGGTGCCCGGCGAGAAGCCCGGCCGCGGAGACGGAAACTAGGGGATCAGCGCTCAGCGAAGCCGTCGGACTCCGACGTCGCCTCGTTGAGCGAAGCGTCGGCGTAGCCGCGGCAATAATCCCAGGTCACGTACGCGTCGGGTTCGGGATCATAGGCCGGCTCGTGCGGACGGACAGTGCCATCGACCAACAGCTGCAACAGGTTCGCCCGCAGCATGTCCCAGTCGTGATAATGGTCCTGCTGGCACTCGTCACAGCACACCACGAGACCGCGAATTCCCTTGTGCGCCAGCAGCGCTTCGTAGACCGCGAGGTCGGCCAGATCAGCCTCTACCGCTGTGCGTTCCTGCGCGTCGAGCGGCTGACCGGGTTCCAGGGCGTCCAGCGCACCCGACGGATCGCACGGGTCATCGGCGAATGGATCCGGCGGCAAACCAGGCGGTAGGTGGTCTCGCACGGTTCCACATTACGCAGCGGTGCTCCTATCGCGCCAGCGGTCGCCCCGCCGGCCCGGGTTCCCCGGCGACCCCGTGTGGGGCCCGGTTCTGTCTGCGGATGCCGATAAGATGGTTATCTAGCTCCCCGCCGATGGAGGCTGTAACACATGTCGATCGCTGAAAGCGACCTTCCCATCGCCGTACCGGTGCCGACCGGCGGCGATGACCCGACGAAGATCGCCATGCTCGGACTGACCTTCGACGACGTGCTGCTGCTTCCCGCCGCCTCGGACGTGGTCCCTGCCACCGCCGATACGTCCAGCCAGCTGACTCGCCGTATCCGGTTGAAGGTCCCGCTGGTCAGTTCCGCGATGGACACCGTCACCGAGTCGCGGATGGCGATCGCCATGGCCCGCGCAGGCGGCATGGGCGTACTCCACCGCAATCTTCCGGTCGCCGAGCAGGCAAGCCAGGTCGAAACCGTCAAGCGGTCCGAAGCGGGCATGGTCACCGACCCCGTCACCTGTTCGCCGGACAACACGCTGGCCGAAGTCGACGCGATGTGCGCGCGGTTCCGGATCTCGGGGCTGCCGGTCGTCGACGAAACCGGCTCCCTTGTCGGCATCATCACCAACCGCGACATGCGGTTCGAAGTCGATATGGACAAGCCGGTCGCGGAGGTGATGACCAAGGCGCCGCTGATCACCGCCCGCGAGGGCGTCACCGCGGACGCGGCGCTCGGCCTGTTGCGCCGCAACAAGATCGAGAAGCTGCCGATCGTCGACGGCCACGGTCGGCTGACCGGGCTGATCACCGTCAAGGACTTCGTCAAGACCGAGCAGCACCCGTTCGCCACCAAGGACAGCGACGGCAGGCTGCTGGTCGGTGCGGCGGTCGGCATCGGGCCCGACTCGTGGGCGCGGGCGATGACCCTGGCCGATGCGGGTGCCGACGTGCTCATCGTCGACACCGCGCACGCCCACAACCGCCTCGTGCTGGACATGGTCAGCAATCTCAAGCGCGAGGTGAACCACCGAGTCGACGTGATCGGCGGGAATGTGGCCACCAGGGCCGCGGCAGCCGCGTTGGTCGAGGCGGGCGCGGATGCGGTGAAGGTCGGTGTCGGTCCGGGTTCGATCTGCACGACCCGCGTCGTCGCCGGCGTCGGCGCCCCTCAGATCACCGCGATCTTGGAGGCCGTCGCGGCGTGCGCGCCGTCCGGCATCCCGGTGATCGCCGACGGCGGCCTCCAGTACTCGGGTGACATCGCCAAGGCACTGGCCGCGGGTGCGTCCACCGCGATGCTCGGTTCGCTGCTTGCGGGCACCGCGGAAGCGCCGGGCGACTTGATCTTCGTCAACGGCAAGCAGTTCAAGAGCTACCGCGGTATGGGGTCACTCGGGGCGATGCAGAGCCGCAGCGGAGCGAAGTCCTACTCGAAAGACCGCTATTTCCAAGACGATGCGCTCAGCGAGGACAAGCTGGTGCCCGAGGGCATCGAGGGCCGCGTCCCGTTCCGCGGCCCACTGTCCAGCGTGATCCGTCAACTCACCGGCGGACTACAGGCCGCGATGGGGTACACGGGAGCCTCGACGATCGAGCAGTTACAGCAGGCGCAGTTCGTGCGGATCACCGCGGCGGGGCTGAAAGAAAGCCACCCGCACGACATCACGATGACCGTCGAAGCGCCCAACTACTACACACGCTAGCGAGTCCGCATGCGCGACATGGTTGAAATCGGTATGGGTAGAACCGCCCGCCGCACCTACGAACTCGACGACATCAACATCGTCCCGTCCCGGCGGACCAGGTCGAGCCAGGATGTCTCGACCGCATGGCAGCTCGACGCCTACCGGTTCGAGATACCCGTCGTCACCCATCCCACCGACGCACTGGTGTCGGTGGAGTTCGCCATCGAGATGGGCAGGCTCGGTGGCCTCGGTGTGCTCAACGGCGAGGGGCTGATCGGCCGGCACGCCGACGTGGCAGCCAAGATCGCCGAGGTCGTCGAGGCGGCGGAGAAGGAGCCGGAACCGTCGGCGGCGATTCGTCATCTGCAGCAACTACATTCGGCGCCCATTGACCCTGAGTTGCTCGGCGCAGCAGTCACCCGCATCCGTGAGGCCGGGGTGACCACCGCCGTTCGCGTGAGCCCGCAGAACGCGCGGGCGTTGACTCCGGCGCTGGTGTCCGCGGGCATCGATCTGCTGGTGATTCAGGGCACCATCGTGTCCGCCGAACGCGTCGCACAGGACGGCGAGCCGCTCAACCTCAAGACGTTCATCTCCGAACTCGATGTGCCGGTGGTCGCAGGCGGCGTGCTCGACCACCGCACCGCCCTGCACCTGATGCGGACGGGCGCCGCGGGCGTCATCGTCGGCTACGGCTCCACCAGCGGCGTCACCACCAGTGACGAGGTGCTGGGCATCAGCGTGCCGATGGCGACCGCCATCGCCGACGCCGCCGCCGCCCGACGCGAATACCTCGACGAGACGGGCGGCCGATACGTCCATGTGTTGGCCGACGGTGACATGCACACGTCCGGCGATCTGGCCAAGGCCATCGCGTGCGGCGCCGATGCCGTCGTGCTCGGCACCCCGTTGGCGGTATCCGCCGAGGCGATGGGTGGCGGCTGGTTCTGGCCTGCCGCGGCGGCTCACCCGTCGCTGCCCCGCGGGGCGCTGCTGCAGGTCGCGCTCGGTGAGCGGCCCGGGTTGAAGCAGGTGCTCGGTGGGCCGTCGGATGACCCGTTCGGATCGCTGAACCTGGTCGGTGGCCTGCGCCGGTCGATGGCCAAGGCGGGCTACTGCGACCTCAAGGAGTTCCAGAAGGTTGGCTTGGCAGTCGGTAGCTGACCCAGACTTCTGGTTACCGGCCGGTAAGTTCATACTGGTTGAATGCAGCCTGACTATGACGTTCTGATCATCGGTTCGGGATTCGGGGGGAGTGTTTCGGCGCTGCGGCTCACCGAGAAGGGCTACCGCGTCGGCGTCCTCGAAGCCGGCCGCCGCTACGCCGACGATGAATTCGCGAAGACCTCGTGGAATCTGCGCAAATTCCTCTGGATGCCCAGGCTCGGCATGTACGGAATCCAGCGGATCCATCTGCTCCGCAACGTGATGATCCTGGCCGGCGCAGGCGTCGGCGGCGGATCGCTGAACTACGCCAACACGCTGTACGTGCCACCGGACCCGTTTTTCAACGACCCGCAGTGGAAGCACATCACCGACTGGCGCGCCGAACTGATGCCGCACTACGAGCAGGCGCAGCGCATGCTCGGCGTGGTGCAGAACCCGACTTTCACCGACGCCGACAAGGTGATCAAAGAGGTCGCCGACGACATGGGCGTCGGCGACACGTTCGTCGCGACGCCCGTCGGCGTGTTCTTCGGGCCGGACGGCAACAAGACGCCGGGTAAGACGGTGCCCGACCCGTACTTCGGCGGAGCGGGGCCGGCCCGCACCGGCTGCATCGAATGCGGCTCGTGCATGACAGGTTGCCGCTACGGCGCCAAGAACACGCTGGTGAAGAATTACCTCGGGTTGGCGGAATCGGCTGGTGCACAGGTGCATCCGATGACGACGGTGACCTCGTTCAAGCAGCGGTCCGACGGGCTGTGGGAGGTCAAGACGGCCCACACCGGCCGACTGCTGCGCCGCAGACGTCGCACCTTCACCGCAACGCACCTCGTGCTCGCGGCGGGCACGTTCGGCACCCAGAAGCTGCTGTTCAGGATGCGCGACCACGGCAACCTTCCGAAGCTGTCGGACAAGCTCGGCGTGCTCACCCGCACCAACTCCGAGTCGATCGTCGGCGCGGGCCGCCTCGAGGTCCGTGACGATCTCGACCTGACACACGGCGTGGCGATCACGTCGTCGATCCACCCGACGGCCGACACTCATATCGAGCCGGTCCGTTACGGCAAGGGCTCCAACGCGATGGGCCTGCTGCAGACGCTGATGACCGACGGTCCGGGTCCCGGCGGCAGCGACGTTCCGCGCTGGCGGCAGCTGCTCGACCAGGCGCGCCAGGATCCCAAGAAGATGCTGCGGCTGCTGAACCCGACGCGCTGGAGCGAGCGCACGATGATCGCGCTGGTCATGCAGCACCTCGACAACTCGATCACGACCTTCAGCCGCAAGACGAAGCTGGGCTTCCGGGTGATGGACAGCAAGCAGGGCCACGGCGAGCCGAATCCCTCGTGGATTCCGGTCGGCAACGAAGTCACCCGCAAATTGGCCGAGAAGATCGACGGCGTCGCGGGCGGCACGTGGGGCGAGCTGTTCAACATCCCGCTGACCGCACACTTCCTTGGCGGCGCAGCGATCGGCGACAGCCCGGAGCACGGTGTCATCGACCCGTATCAGCGGGTCTACAACTACCCGACGATGTACGTTGTCGACGGTGCCTCGGTGTCAGCCAACCTCGGGGTGAACCCGTCGCTGAGCATCACCGCGCAGGCCGAGCGCGCCGCGTCCTTGTGGCCCAACAAGGGCGAAGAAGACCTGCGGCCCAAGCAGGGCGAGGCCTACAAGCGGCTGTCGCCGATCGAGCCGCGGCATCCCGTCGTGCCCGCCGACGCGTACGGGGCGCTGCGCCGCGTCCCGTTCGAGCCGGGGCAACCGGTCGCCGGTTGAAGGCCTCGATGTCGGGTATCTGACCCGTCAGGTCGGGTCTCGTCGCGGCGCGGAGAGGTGTGGGCTTATGCGCACGGCTTACCAGGAACAGCTGTCGGGACTCTGCGACCAGCTGGCCGATATGTGCGGGCTGGCCGCCGACGCGATGCGCCGCGCGTCCAACGCCCTGTTGCAGGCGGATCTGGAGCTCGCCGAGCAGGTCATCACCGACCACGACCACATCGCGGACCGGTGGCGTCACGCCGAGGAATCCGCTGTCCGGCTGCTCGCACTGCAGCAGCCCGTCGCAGGCGATCTGCGCAAGGTCGTCGGCTCACTGCACATCGGCGCCGACATCGAACGCATGGGCGCGCTGGCGGTGCACGTCGCCGACATCGCCCGCATGCGTCATCCGGAGGGTGCGCTGCCCGACGAGGTTCGCGGCGCCTTCACCGAAATGGCTGATGTGGCAGTGCAACTCGCGCGGACGGCGCAGGAGGTGTTGCGGTCGCCCGACCCGAAGAAGGCGGCGCAGATTCGCGAGAAGGATGACGTCATCGACAGCAGACACCGAGATCTGTTCACGGTGTTGATCGACCGCGAATGGCACAACAGTGTCTGCTCCGCCGTCGACGTCGCGCTACTCGGCCGCTTCTACGAGCGCTTCGCCGACCACGCCGTGGCCATCGGCAGACGGGTGGTGTTCGAGGCGACCGGCGGCCTGCCCATGCACAAACAACTGGCCTAACCGGACGTCTCGGACTCCTCGCGCCTGGTGCTCTCCGCCTCGAGCATCTCCTCGAACGCGCCCTCGTCATGCCCGAGGGCGATGGTCGCGGCCGCCATCGCCGCCGCCGCGACCGCGAGCAGCGCAACCGTCCTCGGATCGGTGACCTTGAGCGCCTCGCCGAGCACGACGACCCCCAGCAGGACCGCCACCAGCGGCTCGAGGACGAGCATGGTCGGCACCGACGCCTGCAGGGCGCCCGCGTGAAACGCCGACTGCTGCAACAACGTTGCCGCGACACCGAGGATCACCACGAGGTACGGCGCGGGAACCACAAGCGTGCCCCACAGGCCCTCCTCGTTGAGTCGCTGCACGGTGACTTTGGTCAGTACCGCCACCACGCCGAACAGCACCCCAACCGCAGCGGCGATCAGCACCGCACGCTGACGCCCTTCGGTACGGGCGCCGCCCACCACACAGCCCAATACCACCACAACGCACAACACGGTGGCGAGGATCCAGACGGCGGGCACGGGCCGGTAGTTGCCCGGCTGAACACGTGCCACCAGCACGAACACCGCAAGCCCGAAGGTCAGCACCAGTGCCCATACCCAGTCGTGCGTCGTGACGCGACGGTGGGCCATGCGGGCACTCATCGGAAGGGCGAACAGCAGCGCCGAAACCAGCAGTGGCACCACCAGGATCAGTGAACCCCAGGTCAACGCCAGCGCCTGGAAGCCGTAGCCGGTCGCCGCCACCGCGGTACCAGCCCACCACAGGCGGTTGCGCAGCAGCTTTTTGAACATCGTCGTGCTGACGCCCTCATCCTGGGGGATGGTCAGCGTCGCGCGCTGTCGGATCACGATCCCGAGCGCTGAGGTCACTGCGGCAGCCAGGGCCAGCAGAATGACGACCCACTCGGGCATGAATCTCCTTCGCGACAGGGAACGACTTACTCACCGGATACCCAATCACACCCGTAGCGCTCGTCTATGGTTTGGCGGGTGAAGAGCGAGGGCGTCCTCGACGGCAAGGTGGCCATCGTCACTGGCACCAGTCGTGGTGTCGGTGTCGGGATCGCGCACGAACTGCTCCGTGCGGGCGCCACCGTGATCGGCTGTTCGCGGTCGCGGCTCGACGCACTTCCCGGTGCCGACCAGAACGAAGCATGGCTGCAGCGCAGCGCCCAGATGGTCTGTGACCAAGGGGATTTCCGCGCCATCGACGCCATGGTCGGGCAAGTGTCAGACACCTACGGCCACATCGACATCCTGGTCAACAACGCCGGTGGCACCGTGCCGACGCCGAATGTCGAGGACGTACCGGAGTTGGTCAGCAAGATCCAGGGTGCGCCGCGCGTCGAAGACGACTACGAGCGGACCGCCCTTTTTCACGCCTTCGCCGTCCAGATGAACCTGATCAGCCCGCTGTGGTTCGCCCTTCGCGTCTATCGGCAGATGCGCACCCAGGACGGCATCGGCTCCATCATCAACATCTCCAGCGGTGCCGGTCACCCGGCGGGCTCACCCACGCTGGTGTCCTACGGCGCGGCGAAGGCGGGGCTCAACCATCTCACCCGGTCGCTGGCCGAGGAGTGGGGGCCGCATGCGCGCGTCAACAGCTTGGCCCTCGGGCCGACGATGACCGACAACTTCCGCTCCATCGTGCTTCCGAAAGACGATCCGCACGGAGAGGCGTACTTCCGCAACGTTCCGCTGCGCCGCGCCGGGGAACCCGCCGAAGTGGGCCGCGTCTGCGTGTTCCTGTGCAGCGGCGCCGCCGACTTCGTCAACGGCACCACGATCGAGATCGACGGCGGCATGCTGCCCGGTGTGCTGTACGACGCGGGCCTGAAGACGATCACCGACCTGCTGTAGAGCCCAGTGAACATCTTCTGGCGGCGCTCGGCAGGGCGGCGGCGACCCCCGCCCGTAGACTGAGCAGGTGCAGCCCGCAGCCCCGCGCCCCGTCCTCGTGGTCGACTTCGGAGCGCAGTACGCGCAGCTGATCGCGCGTCGCGTCCGTGAGGCGCGGGTGTATTCGGAGGTCGTACCCCACACCGCGTCGATCGACGAAATCAAGGCAAGGGACCCGCAGGCGATCGTGTTGTCCGGTGGTCCGTCGAGCGTGTATGTGGAGGGTGCTCCGCAGCTTGACCCCGGCGTGTTCGACCTCGGGGTCCCTGTGTTCGGCATCTGTTACGGGTTTCAGGCGATGGCGCAGACCCTCGGCGGTACCGTGGCCCGCACGGGCACCAGCGAGTACGGCCGCACGGAACTGAATGTGTCGGGTGGGCAATTGCATTCGGAGCTGCCCGAGCGTCAGCCGGTGTGGATGAGCCACGGCGACGCCGTCACCGCCGCGCCGGAGGGTTTCGACGTGGTGGCCAGCAGCGCGGGCGCACCCGTCGCGGGTTTCGAGAATCCGGCACGCGGGCTCGCCGGCGTCCAGTACCACCCCGAGGTGATGCACAGCCCGCACGGCCAGCAGGTGCTGAGCCGGTTTCTGCACGAGTTCGCGGGCATCGACTCGACGTGGACGCCGGCGAACATCGCCGACACCCTGGTCGAGCAGGTGCGCAGCCAGATCGGCGAGGGAAGGGCGATCTGCGGCCTTTCCGGCGGAGTGGACTCGGCCGTCGCCGCAGCCCTCGTCCAACGCGCCATCGGTGACCGGTTGACCTGTGTGTTCGTCGATCACGGCCTGCTGCGGGAAGGCGAGCGGGCGCAGGTACAACGTGACTTCGTCGCGGCGACGGGCGCCAACCTGGTCACCGTCGACGTCGCCGACAGATTCCTGCAGGCGCTGTCGGGCGTGACCAATCCCGAGGGCAAACGCAAGATCATCGGCCGCGAGTTCATCCGGGCGTTCGAGGGCGCGGTCCGAGACATCGTGGACGACACCGGTTCTGAGGTCGACTTCCTGGTGCAGGGCACGCTCTACCCCGACGTGGTCGAGTCCGGCGGCGGCTCAGGCACCGCGAACATCAAGAGCCATCACAATGTCGGCGGCCTTCCCGACGACCTGACGTTCACGCTCGTCGAGCCCCTGCGTCTGTTGTTCAAGGACGAGGTTCGCGCCGTCGGCCGCGAGCTCGGACTGCCGGAGGAAATCGTTGCCCGCCAACCCTTCCCGGGTCCCGGACTGGGAATTCGCATCATCGGCGAGGTGACGAAGGACCGGCTGGACACGCTGCGCCGCGCCGATGCGATCGCGCGCGAGGAACTCACCGCGGCGGGCCTGGACAACCAGATCTGGCAGTGCCCGGTGGTGCTGCTGGCCGACATCCGGTCGGTCGGTGTGCAGGGCGACGGCCGCACCTACGGGCACCCGATCGTGCTGCGCCCGGTGTCCAGCGAGGACGCGATGACCGCCGACTGGACGCGGGTGCCGTATGAGGTGCTCGAACGTATCTCCACCCGCATCACCAACGAAGTGCCCGAAGTGAACCGGGTCGCGCTGGACGTCACCAGCAAGCCGCCGGGCACCATCGAGTGGGAGTGATCAGCCTTCCGGCGAGGCGTCCCCGTCGGCTTCCTTCGCGATGAAATCGCCAAGGATTTGACCGACCGCGGACTCGATGGTCGACTCGATCGAGAACGCCAACGTCGCCGACACTGCGGACACCGCTTGGGTGCGGAACCGCACCAGCATGGTCAGCAGTTCGGCTATTTCGGTGTCCGGCGGCAGCGCCTCGCCGGGCTTGATGCGATCAACGACCTCTTCGATGCCCGCCTGCACCAGGATTCCGCTGATCTGGTCGATGATCGGGGCGATCTGCTCGTGCAGATCGATGAGCTTGTCGGTGGCAACGCCGTACTGACGGATGTCGTTGAACGCCTCGATCAACGTGGGCCGCACGATGACGGCCTCGCCGTCCTCGAGCCGGATGACGCCGAGACCGACCATCCGGTCGAACCCAGGGTCGTCGTCGACCAACCGCTTGGCGTCGGCGACGCTCATCCGCTCCGGCTTCTCGGTGGCCCAGCTGCCTGCGATGGCCGTTTCGAGGCCGAGCATGTCGCCGACGTTCTTGCCCTGCTCCCACGCCGACAACATCTCGTGCACGTGCGAGATGTTGTAGCCCCGGTCGAGAAGGGAGGTGATCAGCCGCAACCGGGTCAGGTGGGTGTCGTTGAACAACGCGATGCGGCCCACCCGAAGCGGTGGATGCAGCAGGCCCCTGTCGCGGTAGACGCGGATGTTGCGGGTCGTCGTGCCCGCCATCCGCGCGAGTTCCTCGATGCGGTACTCACCCGATGCCTCCATGCCGTGCGGCTGCACGGTCGCATCGAACAACTGCGAGACCGCGGACTCTACGACGTCGCGGGAACCCCTGCGGATCTGCCGTTCCGCGCGGCGCACACCGCCGAGGATCGTAGAGATCGCCCCCGCCGGCTGCCGTGGTTGCCTGCCCCCGGACATGTCAAGCCGACGACGTGACCGCTGGTGCGGCGGCGACGCGCGCCACCGCCTGATAGTCGGCGAACCGGAAATCCCCCATCTGACGAAGATACTGCGTGGCGAAGCCCGGGTACATCGAGGCGTTGAAGCCTTCCTTGGTCAGATACCAGCTACTGCAGCCCGACATCCATGTCGTCTTGGTCAGCCTCTTCTGCAGGCTCTTGTTGTAACTGCGCTGCACGTCCTCTCGGACGTCGAGATAGCGCAGGCCGTCCCGCAGGATCGTGGTGATACCCCGCACGGCGTAGTCGATCTGCCCCTCCACATAGACCAGAAGCGAGTTGTGGCCAGGCCCGGAGTTCGGTCCGGTCATGAAGAACAGGTTCGGGTAGCCGTGTGCGTTGATGCTCTTGTAGGCCTGCGCGCCGTCGGCCCACTCGTCGCGCAACGAGCGTCCACCGATTCCGGTGACCGGGTACGGCGGTCCTGTGAGATGGACGTCGTACCCGGTCGCGAACACGATGCAGTCGAGGTGGTGTTCGATGCCGTCGCTGGTGCGGATGCCGACCGGGCTGATCGTCGCGATCGGCCAGTCGATCAGCTTGCAGTTGTCGCGTTGCAGGGCGGGGTAGTAGTCGCTGGAGACGAGCATGCGCTTGCAGCCGGGGGTGAAGTTCGGCGTGAGCTGGCGGCGCAGCCACGGGTCCTTGACCTGACGTCGCAGGTGCGCCCTGCCGACCCGGGCCACCAGGCCGGTCAGCGGGCTGTCCCACACCAGCGCGGTCGCGCTGACCTCGTGACCCCAGTACAACACCTGACGGGCAAGCTGCTGTGTGGCAGGGACTTTCGCGAACAGTCCCTGTGCGGCGGCGGGGATGGGCAGGTCCATTCGGGGCAGCACCCAGCCCGGCGTGCGTTGAAAGACCTTGACGAAGTCGGCCTTCTCGACGAGTTCGGGGATGATCTGCACCGCGCTGGCGCCGGTACCGATGACCGCGACCCGCTTACCCGCGAAGTCGTAGTCGTGATCCCAGCGCGCGCTGTGAATCACGGTGCCCTCGTAGGTGTCGACACCGCGGATGTCGGGCAGCTTATGGTCGGGCAGCGATCCGGAGGCCAACGCCACCGTGCGCGCCGTGTAGGTCGTCCGACCCGTCGTCTCGACCGTCCAGGCGCCTTCGGCTTCGTCGAAGTGCAGCCCGTTGACCTCGACGCCGAACTGGATGCGCCTGCGCAGGTCGAATGCGTCGACCAAATCCTCGATGTGTGCGCAGATCTCGCCGGCAGGGGAGTATGCGCGCGACCAGTCCGGGTTCTGCGCGAACGAGAAGGAGTACAGCAGCGACGGGATGTCGCACGCCGCACCGGGATACGTGTTGTCCCGCCATGTTCCGCCCACGCGATCTTCCCGCTCGACGATGACGAAGTCGTCGACGCCTGCCTGCGCGAGCTTGATCGCGGTGCCGATCCCGGTGAAGCCGCTGCCGACGATCAGCGTGTCGTGAACGCGCTGGCTCACGTCAGGCCGCCGGCTCATGGGTGACCTCTTTGACCCACGTCGGTACCGACGGCAGCAGCGCCTTCGGATACTGGTCGGAGAGCCAGATCATCGAGTTGGCCAGTAGGTGGTACGGATGACGGGGGTTGGTCACCACCCCGGCGTATCGACGCAGCAGCTGGTACGTCGGCACCCGCCACGTCGATTCGCCGCGATCGCCGAGCTCCTTGAACCGCTTCACCGCCCTGTAGAGCCGCTCGGGTTCCATCCCCATCTCGACGATCTCGTTGCGGATCCGGTTGATAAGCGGGGCACCCGTGATCAGGCCGACGATGACGCCAGGGGTTGCGTTGTGGCCGATGAAGTCGATCAGCATCCGACGGATCTTCGCGTGTCCGATCATGTCGAGCACCTCGAAGTCGACGACCAGGTGCCGTGACTCGTCGTTGTTGATCTTCTCGAAGACCCGGTGGCACACCGGATCATGCACTTCGTCGAGCAGGAATTTGAGCAGCGCCCCGTCCAGCGCGACCTCCAGCATCGGGATCACCGTTCCGAGCAGCGACAGTGGCATGTCGTCGGCCCAACGGTCCAGCCACTCGATGGCCAGCCGGATGTTCACGTTCGGCTCCGGCACTTCGCCGTCTTCGAGCATGCCCCAGCGCTTCATCAGCGCAAGCTCGGCGTTGGCGTGCCGTTGTTCCTCGGCGTGGAAGTAGCGGTAGATCTCGGCGATGGTCGGCGTCGGCGCCTTCCTCGCCAGTGCGGCGAAACCTCGCGCGCCGATGTTCTCGATCCAGCACAGGTCGGCCATGAATGCCTTGAGCTGCGGCCGCTGTTCGTCGCTGATCATCTCGGCGCCTGGTGCGTCCCAGTCGATGTCGGCAAGCGCCCACTGACGGTCCTTGATCTTCGCCAGCATCACGTCCATGTCGATCGCCATTGATCCTCCTCAAGGTGTCGTGATACGTGTGGTGAGTCCGGCGGCGCGGGTGTAAACCGTCGGGGTGAAACGCTTGATGCCCCAGCTGATCCGGGCATCGGGCTGCGGCATGCAGTACAGGCCGCCGCGGTCGAGGGTGTCCAGGCAGGTACGCGCTACCCGCCCCGGTGGGAAGCCCGTCCAGCGCATCAGCCGGTCCGCCATCTGTGTCGACTTGTCGGTGATTCGGCCCGAGTCGACGATGTTGGTCTTGACGAACGTGGGGCACAGCACCGTGACGCGCACACCGGTGCCCGAGAGTTCGGCGGCCAGCGTCTCGGACAATGACAACACGCCTGCCTTGCTCACGTTGTAGGCCGCCATCCCCGGCGCCGCGCCGAAAGCCGCTGCGGACGCGACGTTGATGATGCCGCCGTAGCCGGCTTCGCGAAGGATCGGCGCGAAGACGTGACAACCGTGGATCGGGCCCCACAGGTTGATGCCGAGAAGCCAGTGCCAGTCGTCGATATCGGTCTCGCCGATCGCCGTACCGCCCGCACCGACGCCCGCGTTGTTGATCACGACGGTCGGCGGCCCGCCGAACCAGTCCTGCGCGATCTTGGCCAGTTGCACGACCTCGTCGAGTTGGGCGACGTCGCACCTCGTCGCCAGCGCCTCACCGCCGGCGGCGACGATCGCGTCGGCCGTTGCGCGCGCGGCTGTTTCGTCGATGTCGCTGCACACCACCCTGCCGCCTCTTCTGGCGAGCTCGGTGGCGAACGCTTCGCCGATGCCGCTTCCTGCGCCGGTGATGACGGCAGCTGCGTCGCGGCTGCGCTTGGCCGACGATCCGAAGAGGCCCATGACCCTATCCCGCCTGTCGATCGATGACGGTGTCGCCGAGCGACTCCGTGATGAAGTGCGCCACCTTCCTCATGGCGGGTCCCGCTTCGGGCGAGATCCGGGGTAGTGCTTGGAAGACGTGGAGTTGGTCGGGCCAGACCTGAAGCTCGCAGTCGCCGCCCGCCGCGCGAATGTCGGCTGCGAGCGCTCGGGCGTCGGCGGAGAGAAATTCCGCGCCGCCGGCGTGGATGAGGGTGCGCGGCAAGCATCGTCCCCCCGCTACGTCGAGAGTGAGCCGCGGATGACCCAGATCGGTGCCCAGGCAGTACAACCCGACAAGCCGCTCGGCGTCGCGAACACGCACCACCGGGTCGCGGCGCAACGCTTCACGGGCACGCGCGAGGCCGAACGTCATGTCGAAAAGCGGCGAAAGCAGGGCCATCCCCGCGGGGTGTGGCACGTCGTGGTGCAAGGCCAGGCCCACGGCCAGGTGGCCACCGGCGGAGTCGCCGGCGATCACCATGCGCTCGGGTGCGAAGCCCTGCTGCAGCAGCCAGTCCCAGCCGGTTCGTACGTCGTCGGCGGCGGTCGGGAATCGGTGCCGCGGCGCGAGCCGGTAGTCGACGACGAATACCGGCAGCCCGGTCGATTTCGACAGCCATGAGGTCAGCCGTCGGTGGGTGCGCGGTGAGCACAGCGCGTATCCGCTGCCATGGATGTAGTAGATGGCGGCGTCGCCCCTGCGAACGCCCTGTGCGACAACCCATTCGCCGACGAGCCTGCGACCGTCGGAAAGCGTGGTGTCCACATGCTCGACATCGGTGCCCGACAGTGAGGGCCCGCATGCGTCCATCAGCCGCGCCAGGAGTTGGCGTGCCAGCCAGAGCCCCCAGGCTCGTTCGATCGGCATGACTGCGGTGAGGGGGCGAATCGTCCGCTTGCTCAATGCCGCTGCGGCGCGCGATTGAACCGAGCCGCGCACACCACGTCGTGTTTCGGCCATGCCCGAGTACAACAGCAAATGATGACATTTGTCAATGTCAACATTTGCAGGTGTTAGCGCGGGGGATCGCCCCGCCAACTGAAGCTGTTGACGTACTTGCCCATATCCAGCGCTAGCTGCAGGTTCGCTCCTGACGGCTTGCCCAACCCGAAGTCAGGTCCGAATTGCCGGAACGGACCAACGGCCGCGGCGATCAGCGCAAGGTCGTTCTTCACCGCGACCATGGCAATCACCCGCATCCGCATGTAGTTGCTGTTGGCGCCCTGCGGCCAGCAGTCGGCAACCAGGCCGTACCCCGGCACGTAGCCCACCATTGCGTTGGGGATCTCGTATGCGGTCTTGGTATCTGGAAAGGTTTCGCGTACAAGGTCGTTGACGATCTGTTCGGGGGTTCGACCGTTGGCGGGGCGACTCATCAACTGCATGGTGCCGCCGTCGCCGCCGAGGAAATCGGCGCGCACCCCGGTCGGGCTTATGGTGATCCGATAGGCCTGGCTCGGGGCGGGATAGGAGACGGAGAACGTACCGTCGGGCGCGGTGAAGCGCGGATTGACCGCGACGGGCTCACCGGTCGGCGGATGCCCGCAGTCGGGCGGACACACATAGCGGGCAGGCGGCTTGTGAATGACCACCGACAGCCCGACGAGGGCGAATGCGACCACAAGGATGGCGAGGCCCCAGTTCCGCAGAAGGCGCGCACGCGACGTCCGCCGCACGGGCGTGGCGTCGTATGTCCCTTTCATCACGGAATAGCCGGGATGTGTGGCGTCAGTTGTCGGCTCGTCGGGATCGCGACTCGTCGGCCGCACCGCGCGGCGCTCCCTTCGTGAAGTCCGGGATGCGGCTCTTGTGGCGACGCCGCAGGCCGGACAGAACGCCATATCGGGGATCACATGATGACAGTGCGGACACAGCACCGGCTCGTCGGAATAGATCTCGTCATGTGCCTCGTGCAGCAGTGCGAGATGAAGTCCGATGCGCAGCATCAGAAGTGCCATGAGTGCGACCGTCAGATGGATCACCAACTGCAGCCATTGCGGTATGTGCGTGACGTCGACGAGTCCGAGCAGGGCGTACACCCCGACGACGGCCGCGGCGAATCCGGCCAGCGCGGCGCGAACGTACCCGGGATGTTGGTGCGCCTTCGACGGCGGCCTGGTGAACCACAGCGCCGCACCGATCAGGCCCCCCACCGCCGTCGCAGTCAGGGGAACCGCGATGCCTCGGATACCCGCCTCGACGATGAGCGACGAGACGGGCCTGCTGCGGGCGATCATTCCCGTGGCGAACTGCGGCGCCAACCGGGTGATGGTGGCGGCGGCTGTGAAGGCAAGCGCGCCGAGTGCGCCGATCATGAAGCCGTCCAAGGATTCCCGAGTCGATGGCCCTGTCAGGCGCACGACCAGCACCGAAACGAGCATAAGGAGCATCCCCCCGACCGGGATGGCGAGCCCTTCGCGGAGGATTCTGCCGCCTGTGATTCCCACGCCGAGGGGGACACCGTACGAGCGAGCCACCACGGCCCCGGTCAACAGCACCCAGCCGATCCCGAGCGCGATGCCCAATGCTGCGGTGAGGAGCAGAGATCCCAGTGGCAGATCGCGGTGGGCGTCGGTTTCGCGCATGTACAGAATGAACAACAGCGGTAATCCCAACGCTGCGACGGTGATCAACGCCGCGGGCATTCGTAGCGTCGCGAACGTCACCAACCCGAGAAGCACAAGGCCGAGGACGATCCGGAACGCCGTGCGGGATCGGTCCGGTAGGTGCGGGAACAGCGAACTGGCCAACGACGGCATCAGCAGGTGTTCACCAGGGGCGGCGCCGTAGGCGCGCGGTCGCAGCCAGGACGGCCCGTTTCCGCGGCGCTCCACCAGATGGTCACCGCAGAGACCGCAGAATTCGCCTGCCGGGACGTCGGTTTGACAGACCCGGCACTCCATCGTGTCCGGTGACTCTTCGGTCGGTGCGCTCATGCCGTCAGCTTCTGCAGGACGACAATGTTCCTGACGAGGTTGTCGATGTCAGGGGTGCCGAGGCCGGTCACCATGTCATAGCCCGGCGTCGCATCGGCCACCGCGTTCCCGCCGAGGGTGACATCGCGGAAGCCGGGTAGCCGGGAGCCTTCGGCGACCTTGTACAACAACGGATTCAGGTCGCCGAGCTGTCGTCCGCCGTTCGCGGCGAGCCACTGGTTCATCACCGCGGCCAGGCCCGCCCAGATCGGTGCCGACTGCGACGTGCCGCCCCCGACCAACTGCTTGCCGTTGAACACGATCTTGACCCCGGTGAACTGGTCGGCCACCGCGGAGACGTCGGGGGTGAGCCTGCGCCCGGGTTCCTGGTCCGGCAACACCGACCGCTGCCAGTCCGGCCGGTCGAACAGCGAGGACGCCCCGCCGCCGCTGCCCAGCGACAGCGGCACGTCGAACCACGCCTGTTCGGACTGCCACAGCCCGGCAGCGTCGGTGGACAGCGTGGTTCCGCCGACGTTGGTCATCTCGGGCAGGGATGCGACCGAGTCCAAGCCGATATCGGCGTCGCTCGGGGGTGACGACCAGTCCTGGCCGCCCTTGCACTCCAGGCCCGCAAGGTCGCCGCTGGCGTTGAAAGATGTTGTGCCGTTGGCATGTGCGACCGCGATCGCGGACCGGACCGGTGCCAGATCGGCGGCGGTGATCAGCTTGTCGCAGCCCCAGCCGATCGAGAAGCTCCACACCGCGCCGGGAAACTGTTGGTCGGCCGATTCCAGCATCTGTGCGATTTTCTCGAAGGCGCCGTCGCCTTCGACCGTCGGCCTGGCGTTGACGACGACCTTGCGCGCGTCGGGTGCGACGGCGTGCGCGACCTCGAGATCCATCGTCGTCTCGCCGCGCGGTGCGGCCGGTTGGCCACCTACCACGGTCGGAGTGAACTTCGGCAGTCCGTACAGCGACGAGAAGCCGTCAAGGTCGGCCTGGTCGTAACCGTCGAACGCGAAGATCACGATGGTCTGGCCTTTGCCGGTAAAGCCTTGGGCGGCAAGCTTGCTGACGTTGTAGGCGTTGCGCAGCGCGCTCGGCTGCAATCCCTGGTCCGGCACGTCCGTCGGCAGCATCGGTGGCTTGGACGTGTGATGCGGCGTGTAGCTCAGGATCCTGCCGAGCTCGACAACCTCCGGACGCAGTTCCTGGGGCACCGACGGCTGCTGCGGAGATGCATAGAACAGCTGACCGCGCTGACCGCGGTAGTCGTGTACCTCGACACCGAAGGCTGTGCCGACCCGTTGAGCGTTTCCTTCGACGACGGCCCAGTCGTGGCCTGGCCGCCATCGCACGAACAGACCTTGGGTGCGCGCCCAGCCCACCAGCCGATCGGGTGGTGCGGTATCGCGCAGGGCAACGGTCAGCTGAGCGTCATCGCGGTGTGAGGGGCCGAGATCCGTTGAAGCACCGAGCAACAGCGCAAACGGACCGCCGATCGGCGCAGGTGTGTCGTGCCCCTGCGTGATCCGCAGATCCGACGCAAGCACCAGCACCCCCGCCGCTGCGATCAACGCCAGCAGTCGGTGCCCGGCGCTTGTTCGCCAACCGGGCACCGCGGTGTGCTAGTTGTCGCCGGGAACGGCCGTCGGCGCCGCCGGTGCCGTCACGCCGGGTGAGAAGGGGTTCGGGCCACCGGGATCAAGGCGCGGGGCCTTCTCGGTCGGCTCGGGAGGCGGTGTGGTCGTGGTCGTTGTGGTGGTGGTCGTTGTCGAAGTCTCGGGAGCCTTCTCCTCTTCCTTCGCGCACGCGGCGGAAAGCCCGACAAGGGCGATGATGGCCGCGGCTCCGGCGATGGCCGGAAGGCGACGAGTCGTACGACGTGTCGTCATGGATTGTCCTATCTGTCCCCCGACGGGCGAATGAATCGCGTCAGTGCGATTCGTCGTTGGAAACCTTATCCGATAAGCGAATGTTTCCCAGGTTTTAAGCGGCAGGCGAAGGGGGGAGGGGATCTTTCACAGCGCTGCCGACGCTTGACGGTGTCGGTGGGCGGGTGTTTACTCGGGGTATCGAACATATTTTCGAACGCCGTGTGATTCGGATGAGGCGGAAGGTACTGCTGTGACCGCTGCGATGAGCCTGGATCGGCATCGGGTTGACCGCGCTGAACAGGTAGAACACCTGCGTCGCAAGATGGCGGCGATCTCCGGCAAGGTCGGTCCCGGTCGACGCGGCCAGGTGCCGTCGAACGAGGTGCTACCCGAGTCGAAAAGTTTGCTGCCGCTCCCAGAATCTCTGACTGAAGCCCTTCCGACCACGTTGCCGAAGGGAACAGTGGCGGTGCTGTCGGGGGCCCGATCAATGCCGCTGAGCATGGTGGCGGCGGTGACGGCTGCAGGTGGGCACGCGGCCATCGTCGGTCAGCCCGACATCGGCCTACTCGCCGCCGTCGAGATGGGAGCGGATCTGAGCCGGCTCGCTGTCATCCCTGACCCGGGTGCGGATCCCGTTGAAGTCGCGGCGGTGCTGATGGACGGCATGGATCTGGTGCTGCTCGGTCTCAACGGCCGTTCGGTGCCTGCGACCAGGGCGCGTGCGGTGATCGCCCGCGCGCGACAGAAGGGGTGCACGCTGTTGGTCACCGGTGGCGACCTGCAGGGCGCATCGACCCGGTTGGAGGCCAGGGTCAGCGGCTACGAAGTGACCGGCGGAGGCGACGGCAGGCCGCTGTCGGGATGCGGCCGGATCAGCCGCGTGCGGCTGGCCATGCGGGCACGAGGGCGGACCTTTAGGTCGGTGCACGCGGTAGGCGAATGAGCGCATCGCGGGTACTGGCCATCTGGTGCATGGATTGGCCTGCGGTCGCCGCGGCCGCCGCGGCGGAACTGTCCCCGACGTCCCCTGTCGCGGTCACGCTGGCCAATCGGGTCATCGCTTGCTCGGCGTCGGCCCGTGCGGTCGGGGTGCGCCGCGGTCTGCGCCGGCGCGAGGCCCAGGCCAGATGCCCGCAGTTGCATGTCGTGACCGCCGACCCGGCGCGCGATGCCCGTCACTTCGAGAACGTGACGACAGCGGTGGACGATCTGGTTCCGCGCGCCGAGGTGCTGCGACCGGGACTGCTGGTGTTGCCGGTGCGCGGGGCGGCGCGCTACTTCGGCTCCGAGCAGGCCGCCGCCGAGCGGTTGGTCGACGCGGTGGCCTCCGCAGGCGCCGAATGCCAGGTGGGTATCGCCGATCGACTGGCCACCGCGGTGTTCGCCGCACGCGCAGGACGGATCATCGAGCCCGGCAAGGATGCGGTGTTCCTGTCGGCACTGTCCATCAGGCAGCTGGCCACCGAACCGGGCCTGGCTGCACGAGGCCGTGAGGACCTCGCGGATCTGTTGTGGCGCATGGGTATCCGCAACATCGGGCAGTTCGCCGCACTGTCCCGCGCCGATGTGGCGTCCCGGTTCGGAGCGGATGCGGTGGCCGCGCATCGATTCGCCCGTGCCGAGCCGGGCCGAGGGCCGTCGGGTCGCGAACCGCCGCAGGAGCTCGACGCCGTGATGGACTGCGACCCGCCGATCGACCGGGTGGATGCCGCTGCGTTCGCAGGCCGGTCACTGGCGGGAGATCTGCACCGCAGCCTCGAGGCGGCCGGCGTCGGCTGCACACGGCTTGCCATCCACGCGGTGACCGCCAACGGGCAAGAGCTGAACCGGGTTTGGCGTTGCGCGGAGCCGCTGACCGAGGACGCCACCGCGGACAGGGTGCGCTGGCAGCTGGACGGTTGGCTGAACCGGCGCAATCCGAACGACAGGCCAACGGCACCGATCACCGTGCTGCGGCTGAAGCCGGTGGAAGTGGTCTCGGCCGAGGCGTTGCAGCTGCCGCTGTGGGGTGGCGTCGGTGAAGAAGACCGGCTACGCGCCCGTCGTGCGCTGGTTCGGGTTCAGGGTCTGCTCGGACCGGAGGCTGTGCAGGTGCCGGTGCTCAGCGGAGGCCGTGGGCCCGCCGAGCGAATCACGTTGACGCCGTTGGGTGACGAGCCGGTGCCGAGGGCCGATCCCGGTCAGCCGTGGCCGGGCCAACTGCCCGAACCATCGCCGACCGTGCTGCTGGACGACCCGGTCGAGGTGCTCGACGGCGACGGCAATTCAGTGCGGGTAACCAGCAGGGGATTGTTCACCGCTGCTCCGGCGCGGCTTGTCGCACCCGGCAGGGAGGGTGCGTTGTCCTGGTGGGCGGGGCCGTGGCCGGTCGACGAGCGGTGGTGGGACCCCGACCAGGACCGCAAGGCTGGACGCACCGCGCGGGCGCAAGTACTGATCGATGGAGATCCTGAACAGGCACTGCTGCTGTGTTTCCGACAGCGGCGGTGGTACCTGGAGGGTATCTACGAGTGAACCTTTTCGATGTCGGGCAGCTTCCAGGTCCTGTCGAACAGCGGCTCGTCCGGCCCGCGCCTCCAGTGCACGGCGGTGCACTGACCGATCGGCGATCTCGGCCGGATTCGACGGCGGACCCGATGCCGGTTCATGTCGCTGCCACAGAGTTCGCATCTGGCGTCTCCCACGTCGGTGCCGACATTCAGCCGCAGGTGGCGCTGCGCGAGGGTGTTTGTCGGGCCCACCGGGTAGGTTCGAACCTATGTTCGATAATCTCGCGCCGACCGAGTTGGTGGTGGCGATCGCCGATTCGCAACGCCAGGAATCGATGGTGATGGCGCAGCGGATGGCGGCGGTGGCCGAACTGTTGGCTCAGCGGACCGCCGAGATCCATGACGAGGATCCCGATCCGGGATACATGATTGTGACGGGCTTTCAGCGCACCACCGCCGAGGTTGCCGCGGCGATGAATCTGTCTGCCTCCGCGGCCTGCTTCGTGGTCTCCCACGCCCACACGCTTGCGGAGCGGCTGCCGAAGGTGGCGGCGGTGCTCGCGATGGGTGATACCGACTGGCGCACGGTGAAGCTGATCATCACCCGCACCGAGTTCGTCAGCGACAGCGTGATCGGGCGCCTAGACAAGCAGTTGGCCAACCGGATAGCGAAGTGGCGCTGCTGGTCACGCAAACGGATCATCAACGCCGTCGACGCCACGGTGCGCACGATGGATCCCGACGCGATCCTCGAACGTCTGCGCCGGGAGGACAAGCGCCACGTCGGCGTGACCCCGCAGAGTGACGGCACCGCCAAAGTGGAGGGCGTCCTCGCCGCGGAAGCCGGGATGGCATTCGACAAGCGGCTCGCCGAGCTGGCCGACGGCGTGTGCCGTGCCGACCCACGTACCCGTGATCAGCGGCGCGCCGATGCCATGGAGGCGATGGCTGAACGGCGCGCGCTTGTCTGCCTGTGCGGCGCCGACGACTGCCCCAACCGTTCGGACGAACCTGCGCCCGCAAGGAGGATCATGGTCAACGTCATTGCCGGAGCGGAGACGGTTCTCGGCGGCGGCGACGCGCCCGGCTACATCGAGGGCTACGGCGTGATCGACGCCGAGCAGGTCCGTTCACTCGCCGAGAAGGCGCACCTGCGGACACTCGAGGAACCCGCCGTCAGCGACGCTGAAGCGCTGCGTTACCAGCCCACCGCCGCGGTGGAACGGTGGGTGCGGATGCGCGATCTGACATGCCGCTTTCCCGGGTGCGATCGTGCGGCGGTGATCTGCGATGTGGACCACACCATTCCGTTCAACCGCGCCGACCCGCGAAACGGCGGTCCGACGGTTCCGTGGAACCTCAAGTGCCTCTGCCGTGAACACCATCGGGACAAGACCTTCGTCGACGGCTGGCGCGATGAGCAACTTCGCGACGGCACGGTGATCTGGACGTCGCCAACCGGTGAGGTGTATCGCACCGCGCCCGGCGGCGTGGACCTGTTTCCCGACATGGCGACATCCACCGCCTGTCAGGAGCCGAAGCCAAGTCGCCGCAACCGATCCCGCGATCGAGCAGCCCGGATCGCCCGCATTCGTCAGCGGAATCGCATCCAGCGGCCGATCAACGAGGCTCATCGCCGCCTTCAGCAGGCGCGCCGTCGAGAGATCGGTTACCGCAAGCACCGCAACCACATGCGCAAGATGCTGTTCCTCCTCAAAGGAAGATCAAGCACCAGCCCGTTCTGTGCCTGGATCAACGATCCGTTCGAACCCGAAGAGCTACCACCGGATTGGCAGCCACCGCCCCAACCGCCGCCGCTTCGCGATGACCCACCTTTCTAGTCTCCTTTTCAGCCGCCGGACTTGCAGAATCGATAGCGTCGAGAGGTAGGCGGCTTTCGGCGACGGTTATCCCGTTGCGGTCGTGGAGAATCCCACCCTGTCGCTGCACGATGACGCCGAAGTCGTGCGACGTGCCATCAACGCATCTTGGCCGACGTACAGGTGCCGTGGGGCGTCAACGCCATGGCTGAGTCGGTCGACGTGCCCGCATGGCTCGATAAACCAAGCTGGTATCTGCTCGCATCCGAGGACCGCATGATCCCCCCGTCTGCCCAGCTTGCGATGGCGCAACGGGCCGGCGCAACCACGGTCGAGGTGGCCGCCAGCCGTGCCGTCTACATGTCACAGCCCCCGCGCTGTTGCGGCGATCATTCGCCAGGCGTGCGGCTAAGCCAGAGTTCGAGCGAACTGGCCGACGCGGGAGATGAATCGCTCGAAGAAGGCGCCGGGGTCGACGTCAACGCCGATGAGCGCGTTGGGCTCCCGGCCCCAGCGCCCCGACCAGTCGGCAATGGTCATGCCGCGCGTCAGCGTGCCGGTCAACTCGACGTCGACGGTGGCAGGCCTCGTCCGCACCAATTCCGGGTCCAGCGCGACGGCGGCGGCCAGCGGATCGTGCAGATGCGCGAGAAAGCCCTCGTCCTGGTCGAAGTGGAACTCGAAGTAGAACCGCATCGCATCTTCGAGCACCCGGATCAACGGGTTCGCCGCGGCCGATCGGGTGCCGCGCTCGTCGAGCACACTCATCGGTGCGGATGAGGATTTCGCCTCCGTGGCCAACCGACCCAGAAGTGCCGGTGTCATCGCGATGTTCTCCGTGAGGTTCAGCCCCAGCACGATCGGCAGGTGTTGCGGCCGATCGAGTCCCCATGCGGCCGACCAGACGTTGAACACCTCATGCGCGGACTCGGGATCGACGCTGATGTTCCATTCGGCGACGGGCGTCGTATTTCCGCGGTATTCGAACGCGCCGCCCATGATGACCAGCCGCCGCAGCAGTGTCGGCAACGCGGGCTCCTGCCGGAGCGCGAGCGCCAGATTGGTCAGCGGGCCGGTCGCCACCGCGATCAGCTCGCCGGGATAGGCCTGCGCGGCCCCGATCCACGCCTGCGCTGCGTCGTACTCCGCGAGCCGGCGTTGCGTGGAAGGCAGGGTGGCATAGCCCAGCCCTTGCGGGCCGTGCGTGTCCTCGGCGGTGCGAAGCGGCGTGCTCAGGGGCTGCTCGGCTCCCTTTGACACCGGGACACCGTCTACCCGGCACAACTCGAGCAGACCGAGGTTGTTCTCGCAGACCTGTTGTACCGGAACGTTTCCCGCGGTCGAGGCGATACCCACCAGCTCGGCGTCGGCACTTCCGAACAGATAGGCCAACGCCATCGCGTCGTCCACACCCGTGTCGACGTCTGCGAAGACGGGCTGCGGCACTACCAGTGCACCCCGGGCACCGACCGGACCGCGCGCTTGATCGGGCTCGGCACCCGCACGTTCGCCACCGCCCGGCTCGGCCGACGCGGCCGCCGCGGCGGCGTGCGCGGGGCTTCGTCCGCATCGAGGCCGCGCGCTGCCGCCGAGTCCGGATAGCCCAGGTAGATCTGGTGCAGAACTCGTCGCGACAGCTTCGGCGTGAAGTACATGCCGACATCGGCGAGCGTGCCGATCGGAGTGTCGATCCGTGCGGGCTTCTCGACGAGGCCGCGCACCACCATCGCCGCCGCGTGTTCCGTGGTGATCGGGGGCATCGGATTGAGCCTGCGGGACGGCGCGATCATCGGCGTCTTGACCAGCGGCATGTGAATGTTTGTGAACGTAATATGGTCCGAAAGCGTTTCCGTGCCAACCACTTCTGCGAACGCATCGAGCGCGGCCTTGGTCGGGATGTAGGCGCTGTACTTGGGACTGCTGGCCTGAACGCCTGCGCTGGACACGTTCACCACGTGGCCGAAGCGGCGTTCGCGCCAGTGCGGCAGCAGTGCGAGCACCATGCGGACCGAGCCGAAGTAGTTGACCGCCATCACACGCTCGTAGTCGTGGAGCCGGTCGGTGGAGGCTGAGATCGATCGGCGGATCGAGCGCCCAGCGTTGTTGACGAGGTAGTCCACGTGCCCGAAGCGGCCGAGGATGTCCTTGACGGTGTGTTCGACGGACGCCGAGTCGGTCACATCACACGTGAAGGCATATGCGCGACCACCCATTTCGTGGATCTCGGCGACCAGATCGTCGAGCGCCTCGGCGTTGCGGGCCAACGCGAAGATCGTCGCGCCGCGTTCGGCAACCGCGACCGCCGACGCCCGGCCGATCCCGCTGGATGCGCCGGTGATGATGACGTGCTTGCCCACCAGCGGCCCCGCCGGGTCGTCCCTGCGTGCTCGATCGGAGTCGAGGTTCTCAGCCCAGTACCGCCACAGCTTAGGTGCGTAGGACGAGAACTGCGGGACCGCTATCCCGCTGCCTTGCAACGCTTCCCCAGTGTTGTCGGCGGTGAAGGTCGGCATCAGGTCGACGACGTCGAGAATCTCGGCCGGGATGCCCAGCTGCGTGACGGCCATGTTGCGTAGCACCTTAGCGCGACCGGTCGCACGGAGGATCGGGGTGGCCGCGCCACGTGGCAGCGAGCCCCGCAGCGGTGGCAGTCCCGCCGCCTTCGCGATGCCCCGGTAGATGCCGCGTAGGCCGATGCTCTCGGGTGCGGTGAGGTGGAACGTCTGACCGTCGCGCTCAGGTACGTGCATCAGTTCGGTGAGGGCGTCGACCACATAGTCGACGGGCACGATGTTGGAGCGTCCGATATCGGGCAGCATGATCGGGGTGAACGACGGCAGCACCGCCAGCCTCCGCAGAATGGGGAAGAAGTAGTACGGGCCGTCGACCTTGTCCATCTCGCCGGAGCGCGAATCACCCACCACCACGGCGGGCCGGTACACGCGGTAGCGCAGCCCGGGCTCCGACCGCACCAGCATCTCGGCCTCGAACTTGGCCTGGTGATACGGCGTCGGCAGATCCTGGCCGATGTCGAAATCCTTTTCGGTGTACTCGCCGCGGTGTGTGCCCGCCACCGCGATCGACGACACATGATGCAGGGTCGCGTTGAGCCTGCACGCGAGCGCGATCACGGCCCTCGTGCCCTCTACGTTGGCGGCCCGCTGGACGGCCTCGGAGACGGTGATGTCGTAGATCGCGGCGCAGTGCACCACGTGATCGACGGATCCGAGCTCGGCCAGAGTCTCATCGGAGAGGGCCAGTCCGTCCGCGGTGAGGTCGCCCACGAGCGGCTTCGCCCGATCACCCCACGGTGCGTCGCCCCGCGACGCCAGTTTCTCGAACCTCGTCAGGGACTCTCTGCGGACCAGCACCCATACCTCGGAATCGGGTGCACGATCCAGAATTCGCGACACGGCACGGCGGCCAATAAACCCGGTACCGCCGGTAACGACATAGCGCATCCGGTCATGCTCGTCCGCAGCCCGGCAAACGTCAACGCATTGTGACGCGTCGGTCAGTCCAGGCCGGTCGGCGCGGACTCGTATGACCGGTCGCGATCGCCGGCGGAAGCGCGGACCCGCGCGATGGCGGCGGTCAAGGAACGGGCCTGTGAGGCGGGCAGTCCGGGAAGTCCGAAATCGACACGGGCGAGGGCCTCGGTGGCCCTGTCGGCCACCTTCCGACCCTCCTCGGTGACCGTCACCACCCTGGCCCGCCGGTCCCTGGGGTGAGAGACCCGCTTGACCAGTTGCTTGGCCTCCAACCGCTCGACACTCAGCGTGACCGTGGTCGGGTGCACCATCAGATGCCACGCCAGCCTGCTCAGCAGCCGTGTGCCGGTCTCGCTGAGCTGCAGCGCTTTAAGAATCTGGTAGTCGGTGACGCTGAGGTTGACCTCGCTGCGAAGACAACCGTCGATCGAAGTGGTCATCAGATGGTGCAGCCGCAGCACCGACGTCATCGCCAGGAAACCCGTGGGATCCTCCTCGCTCTGTTGCTCCCAGTAATAACGCATCCATTGCAGAGGATCGTGTTGTTGCGTTGCCGTCAGCGCCTGAATCACCATGTACCGATAGCCAAAAAAAGGCCGCTCAATCCTTGCGCGACCCGGACGGATATCGTCCGAGTCGACCCGAAGGGAGTGTCAATGCCGATCGACCCCAACGCGATAGGCGCGAAAACGGAGCCGCACATCTTCGAGTGGACCGATCGGGACACGATGCTGTACGCGCTCGGCGTCGGCGCCGGCCTCGATGATCTTGCGTTCACCACGGAGAACAGCCACGACATCCCGCAGCAGGTGCTGCCTACGTATGCCGTGATCGCATGCACCGGCTTCGCGGCGGCAGGCAAAATCGGCTCGTTCAACTTCGCGATGCTGCTGCACGGATCCCAGCAGATCCGGCTGTTCGAACCGCTGCCCGCCGCCGGGAAGCTGAGCGTTGTCGGCGAGGTCGCCGACATCCAGGACAAGGGTGAGGGCAAGAACGCCGTCGTCATGCTGAAGGCGACCGGCACCGACCCGGACACCGGGAAGGTCGTCGCGGAGACGATGTCGACCGCGGTCATCCGTGGCGAGGGCGGCTTCGGCGGACAACCGGGCCAGCGCCCCGTGGCACCCGAGATTCCCGACCGCGAACCCGATGCGAAGATCGCGCTGCCGACCCGCGAAGACCAGGCGCTGATCTACCGGCTGTCCGGCGACCGCAACCCGCTCCACAGCGACCCGTGGTTCGCACGCGAACTCGCTGGGTTCCCGAAGCCCATCCTGCACGGGCTGTGCACCTACGGGGTCGCCGGACGGGCGCTCGTCGGTGAGCTCGGCGGCGGTGACGCGACGAAGGTCACCGCGATCGCATCGCGCTTCACGTCACCGGTGTTTCCCGGGGAGACGCTGACGACCTCGATCTGGCGTACCGAGGGGGGCCGTGCGGTGTTCCGCACCGAGGCGGCGGGCCGGGACGGATCGGATGCGCGGTTGGTGCTCGAGGACGGCGTCGCCGAATACACCGACTGAGCAGGCGCCGGTGGTAGAGGATGTCCATCATGAAGCTGGTCGTGGGATACCTGGCCACACCCGGTGGGGCGGACGCGGTGGCTCTCGGCGTTCGGTTGGCCCGGACGCTGGGCGCCGAGTTGGAGTTGTGCATCGTTCTGCCTGCCGACCGCGGCGGCGTCGCCCGCCTTTCGGTCGGCGACTTCGACGCCCTACTCAGCGAGCAGGCGCAGAAGTGGCTCGACGAGGCTGCCGTGCCAAGCGACGTCGTCGCGCGCAGCCACGTGAGTTTCGCCGAGTCGTTCGCCGACGGCCTGATCAATGAGATCGCCCGGCTCGAGGCCGACGCCATCGTGGCGGGCGGCGCGGGAGGCGGGCTGGCGGGGCCGTTGTCGCTGGGATCGGTCGTCAACGAGCTCCTGCACTCGTCTCCGGTTCCTGTCGCGGTCGCGCCGCGAGGCACCCGCCACTCCGACGTCGAACGGGTTCGCGAGGTGACGTGCGCGATCGGCGAGCGTGAGGGTGCAGACCTGTTGCTGCGCACCGCGGTTCGTTTCAGCAAGGCGGCGGGCACACCGTTACGACTGGCCTCGCTCGTCGCCCTCGATCCGACGTTCGGTCAGCTGCGCGGTGACCCCGATGCCGTGCGCGAGCGGGCGCTGGCGCATGCGCAGCAGACGTTGGAAGCCGCCAAAGAAGCGCTGTCCGAGGCGATTCCGGTGACGTCGACGATCGTCGACGGGCCGACGGTCGAGGATGCGGTCAGCAAGCTCGACTGGCGCGACGGCGACCTGATCATGGTCGGGTCGAGCCGGCTCAGCGCGCCCAAGCGGCTGTTTCTCGGCTCGACGGCGGCCAAGATGCTGCGCGTCCTCGACGTGCCGATGATGGTCGTGCCGCGAGACCAACTCGAGGGCTGACTCGATATCGAACACCTGTTCGAGTACGCTGGTGGGATGGGTTGGCATACCGGGCCGCCGAGCTGGACCGAGATGGAGCGGGTGCTCCACAGTAAGCCGCGCCGCGCCGGCTGGCCCATCGACGATCAGATCGGCAACGGCGGCGACAGCCCCGCCTGGTCCCGCAAGCGGGGGAGCTACCAACCGCTGGACATGCAGCGGCCGTCCTCCGCGGTTCCGTATGCGGAGCTGCACGCGCATTCGGCGTACAGCTTCCTCGACGGTGCAAGCACGCCGGAGGAACTCGTCGAGGAGGCCGCCCGGCTCGATCTGCGCGCCGTCGCGCTGACCGATCACGACGGGCTCTACGGCGTGGTCCGCTTCGCAGAAGCCGCCAAGGAACTCGGCATCCGGACGGTGTTCGGTGCCGAACTGTCCCTCGGCGGCGGCGACCGCACCGAGGAGCCCAATCCCCGCGGACCGCATCTGCTGGTGCTCGCCCGCGGTCCCGAAGGGTATCGACGGCTGTCGCGCCAACTGGCGACCGCCCATCTGGCCGGCGGCGAGAAGGGCATCCTGCGCTATGACTACGACGCGCTCACCGAGGCAGCCGGCGGACACTGGCACATCCTCACCGGGTGCCGCAAAGGCCATGTCCGTCAAGCGCTTACCGACGGCGGTCCGGATGCCGCGGAGAAGGCACTTGCCGATCTGGTGGACCGGTTCGGACGCGACCGGGTCAGCATCGAACTCACCCATCACGGGCATCCGCTCGACGACGAGCGCAATGCCGCGCTCGCACAGCTGGCAGCGCGGTTCGTTGTCGGCGTCGTCGCCACCACCGCCGCCCACTTCGCCGAGCCGTCGCGCGGCAGGCTGGCGATGGCCATGGGGGCGATCCGGGCCCGCAACTCGATCGACGAGGCGGCGGGCCACCTCGCGCCGCTCGGTGGTTCGCATCTGCGGTCGGGGGAGGAGATGGCACGGCTATTCGCGCACTCGCCCGAGGTGGTGACCGCGGCGGCAGATCTCGGCGAGCAGTGCGCCTTCGAGTTGGCGCTGATCGCCCCGCAGCTGCCGCCGTTCGACGTACCCGAGGGGCACACCGAGAACAGCTGGCTTCGGCATCTGGTCATGACGGGCGCCAGGAACCGGTACGGGCCGCCGGAGCGGGCGCACCGGGCATACGCCCAGATCGAGCATGAGCTGAGAATCATTGAACAGCTGAGCTTTCCGGGCTACTTCCTGGTGGTGCACGACATCACCCGGTTCTGCAAAAACAACGGCATCCTGGCCCAGGGCAGGGGATCGGCAGCCAACTCGGCGGTCTGCTACGCACTCGGCGTCACCAACGTCGACCCGGTCGCCAACGAATTGCTGTTCGAACGGTTCCTGTCTCCGGCGAGGGACGGGCCGCCCGATATCGACATCGACATCGAGTCGGATCTGCGGGAGAAGGCCATCCAGTACGTCTACGACCGCTACGGTCGCGACTACGCCGCCCAGGTCGCCAACGTCATCACCTACCGCGGTCGCAGCGCGGTGCGCGATATGGCTCGTGCGCTCGGGTTCTCGCAAGGCCAGCAGGACGCGTGGAGCAAGCAGATCGGCCAGTGGGGCAATCTCACCGAAGCGACCCACGTCGAGGGTGTTCCCGAACCGGTGATCGACCTGGCCACCCAGATTTCCAACCTGCCGCGGCACATGGGAATCCACTCCGGCGGCATGGTGATCTGCGACCGGCCGATCGCCGACGTCTGCCCGGTGGAATGGGCGCGGATGGAGAACCGCAGCGTGCTGCAGTGGGACAAAGACGACTGCGCGGCAATCGGTTTGGTGAAGTTCGACATGCTCGGCCTCGGCATGCTGTCCGCCCTGCACTACTGCATCGACCTGGTGGCCGAGCACAAGGGCATCGACGTCGACCTGGCCAAGCTCGACCTCTCTGAGCCAGCGGTGTACGAGATGCTGCAGCGCGCCGATTCCGTCGGCGTGTTCCAGGTGGAGTCGCGTGCGCAGATGGCCACGCTGCCGCGACTGAAGCCGCGGGTGTTCTACGATCTGGTCGTCGAGGTGGCGTTGATCCGTCCCGGACCGATCCAAGGCAACTCGGTGCACCCCTACATCGGCAGGCGAAACGGCACCGAACCGGTGGTCTACGACCATCCCTCGATGGAGCCGGCGCTTCGGAAAACCCTCGGTGTTCCGCTTTTTCAGGAGCAGCTCATGCAGCTGGCCGTCGACTGCGCAGGCTTCACCGCCGCGGAGGCCGACCAGTTGCGCCGCGCGATGGGGTCCAAACGGTCAACAGAGCGGATGCGCAGGCTGCGCGGCCGGTTCTACGACGGGATGCGCAACCGGCACGGCATCACCGGCGACGTGGCCGACCGGATCTACGAGAAGCTGGAGGCGTTCGCGAACTTCGGTTTCCCGGAGAGCCATTCGCTGTCGTTCGCCTCGTTGGTCTTCTATTCGTCGTGGTTCAAGCTGCACCATCCCGCCGCGTTCTGCGCGGCGCTGCTGCGGGCGCAGCCGATGGGGTTCTACTCGCCGCAGACGCTGGTCGCCGATGCCCGTCGGCACGGGGTCAGCGTGCACGGACCGGATGTCAACGCCAGCCTCGCGCACGCGACGCTGGAGAACGTGGGCTCCGAGGTGCGGCTCGGCATCGGCAGCGTCCGCCATATCGGTGACGAACTCGCCGAGCAGATCGTCGACGAACGAAATGCCGACGGGCCGTTCGGTTCTCTGCTTGATCTCACCGGCCGGGTGCAGCTGTCGGTCCCGCAGACCGAAGCGCTTGCGACGGCTGGGGCGCTGGGTTGTTTCGGGATCACCCGGAGAGAAGGGCTGTGGGCTGCGGGCGCGGCCGCCACCCAGAGATCGGACCGGCTGCCAGGCGTCGGCGCGTCGTCGCACGTTCCGGCGCTGCCGGGGATGTCGGAGGTGGAACTGGCGGCCTCGGATGTGTGGGCGACCGGAGTGTCGCCCGACAGTTATCCCACCCAGTTCCTTCGGGCAGATCTCGACGCGCTTGGTGTCATCACCGCGGATCGGCTGCTTTCGGTTCCCGACGGCACCAGGGTGCTTGTCGCCGGGGCGGTGACCCATCGGCAGCGGCCCGCGACGGCGCAGGGCGTGACGTTCCTCAACATCGAGGACGAGACCGGCATGGTGAACGTGGTGTGTTCGCGCGGGGTGTGGGCACGTCATCGCAAGCTGGCGCAGACGGCGTCGGCGATGGTGGTCCGCGGACAGGTCCAAAACGCCACCGGCGCAGTGACGGTCGTCGCCGACCGACTCAGCAAGCTCGACATGCGGATCGCATCCCGCAGCCGCGATTTCCGGTAGAAGCTACGGTTCGTCGACCACGACGACGGGCGTGTCCTTGCGCAAGGTCTCACCCCTGAAGAACTCGGGTTGCCTGGCGCGCATCAGCAGCATGAAGACCACGCCGACCACGATCAGCCCGAGCCCGAGGATCAACACCAGGCCAACGCCGCCGATGCTCGCGCCGCTGCCGTAGTCGGGCGACGCACTGTCGCGGAGCGTGACGATGAAGACGCCGAGCAGGCCGAGACCGCC
Organism: Mycobacterium sp. ITM-2016-00318; assembly: GCF_002968285.2. Classification (NCBI taxonomy): domain Bacteria; kingdom Bacillati; phylum Actinomycetota; class Actinomycetes; order Mycobacteriales; family Mycobacteriaceae; genus Mycobacterium; species Mycobacterium sp. ITM-2016-00318. Next base: position 1,260,278 of record NZ_CP134400.1, read on the forward strand.
CAGCAACGGGAACAGCAGTTTGAACACGAAATTTGCTGCACTCGAGAACAATTCGCGGCGGAAAAACCAGATGCAGGCGAACGCGGTCAGGCCGTAGTAGAAGCAAATCATGATGCCGAGCGAGTAGATCGTGTCGGTGAGCACGCTCTCGCTGAGGAAGGTGAGTATCGAGTAGAACAGCGCCGCACCGACACCCGCGGCGACCGTCGCATACGACGGCGTCAGATGCCGGGGATGGATGGTCGCGAACTTCTTCGGGAAGGCCTTGTAGACCCCCATTGCCAACATGGTCCGCGACGTCGGCAGGAACGTCGTGATCAGGCTCGCGGCACTGGATGCGACCACGGCGAGGAACAGGAACGTGTCGAGCGGACTACCCAGCACAGGCTCCGCGAGCGCGCCGAAGACGTTGTCGGAGATCTCTTCGTTGGCCAAGCCGAGTCCTTCGGCCCCGACGCCTGCATACATCTGGGTTGCCACGGCCACGAGCAGATAGGTGCACAGGATCGACACCACGCACAGCAGCGCGGCGCGGCCGGGAGTCTTGTCCGCGTCGCGGGACTCCTCGTTGACGGTCAGCGCGGTATCCCAGCCCCAGAACGCGAATATCGATCCCGAGAGGCCTGCGATGAACGCCGACATCGTCAGGCCCGCTGGGCTGAACCAGTCGAGGCTGAACGCCATGCCGGTCTCCGAAGACCCCGATTTCGTCAGCGCGACCACGGCGAACAGCAGCAGAACGACCATCTGGAAGCCGACGAGCACGAACTGCACGCGTTCGGTCGTGGTGATCCCGCGGTAGGCGACCGCGGTCGCGATGGACAGGAAGACAACACAGGTGACCACGTTGATGCCGCGGTTCTCCCACAGTGTGGCGACGGACTCGCTGCCGATCAGATCACCGATGAACTGATAGAAGAACTGAACGGCCACGCCTGCGAGGTTCGACAGCACGATGACGGTGGCGAGCACGGCGGCCCAACCGCCGAGCCATCCGATGTAGGGCCCGAATGCCTTTGTGGTCCATGTGAACGACGTCCCGCAGTCCGGCGCCACCTTGTTGAACTCGCGGTAGGCGTAGGCGGCGAAGAACATCGGCAGGAATCCGGCGATGATCACCACTGGCATCTTCGACTCCGCCTCGGCCACCAGAATGCCGATCGTCGCCGTCAGCGCGTAGGCGGGAGCCACCGACGAAATACCGAGTACCGTGCCGCCGAGCAGGCCGACGGCGTTGTGCGAGAGCCCCTTGTCCTGAAGGTCCGCTTCGGGCTGATGATGCGGGTCGTGCGCTTCGATCGTCATGGTGACCTCGCAGGGCTCGTGCCGATGAGGATCCGATCGTATCGACGTTGGACACTTCCTGCGTGAATTCGACTGCCATGAAAGCGAATGTAGTCTCGCGGCATGACACTCAACCTGTCCGTCGATGACGTTCTGACGACCACGCGCTCGGTACGCAAGCGGCTCGATCTGGAGAAGCCGGTGCCCCGCGAGGTGCTGATGGAGTGCCTCGACCTGGCGCTGCAGGCGCCGACGGGCTCCAATTCCCAGGGCTGGCAGTGGGTGTTCGTCGACGAGCCGGACAAGAAGAAGGCGATCGCCGACATCTACCGGCACAACGCGACGGCTTATCTCGACCGGGAGCGGCCGACGCGCGGCGACCTGCGTGACGACCAGATCGGTGCCGTGATGAGTTCGGCAAAGTATCTCAACGAGCATTTCCACGAGGTGCCGGTGATGTTGATTCCGTGCCTGGAGGGCAGCCCCGACGACGCGGTAGCGGGCAGCGCCGGGTTTTGGGGCTCATTGCTGCCCGCGGTCTGGAGCTTCATGCTGGCGCTGCGCTCGCGCGGTCTCGGCTCCGCATGGACCACACTGCATCTGGTCGGAAAGGGCGAGAAGTTGGCGGCCGATGTGCTCGGCATCCCGTACGACAACTACCGGCAGGGCGGGCTCTTCCCGATCGCCTACACGAAGGGCACCGACTTCAAGCGGGCAAAGCGTCTGCCCGCAGAGCAGTTCACCCACTGGAATTCATGGTGATCAGTCCCCCGCCAGCGGGCGGTGCCCCCCGGCGCCGGTGAACCCGTGCTGGCGCCACGCCTCGTAGACGGCGACGGCTGCGGCGTTGGACAGGTTCAGTGACCGTCTGCCTTCCAGCATCGGAATCCGCACCCGCGACGTGATGTGCGGATCGGCCAGCGTCGCCTCGTCCAGGCCCGTGGGTTCGGGACCGAACATCAACACGTCGCCGGGTTCGTAGCCGACATCGGCGAACGACGCCGTCGCGTGCGCGGTGAACGCGTGCACGCGCGTCGGCGCCATGGCCTCCCACGCCGCCGCCAGATTCCGGTGCACGGTCACCGAGGCGAGATCGTGGTAGTCGAGCCCGGCCCTACGCAGCTTCGGTTCGGACAGCTCGAAGCCGAGAGGCTCGACCAGATGCAGTTCGCATCCCGTCCCGGCGACCATTCGGATCGCGTTACCGGTGTTGGGCGCGATCCGCGGCGAGAAAAACATGACGCGGAACATTTCTCGATGATTGCAGGGGGCCCGAATGCATTTGCTCTGGCGCTGCCTAAGAGCGAAGTGAGCAAGCCTCCGAACCTTGGCTGTTCAGTAAGAATTGTGGAACCTGCCGGGCGTGACTGGCATACTCGATCAATTGCCAGGCGATGAACGCCGGCCCGAACGTGGGCAAAATCAGCAGGAAGCGTCATGAACCTCGCTCAAATTGCAGAAGACGGACTAGTGGCAGGTAGTGCGGTGGTGCAGCAATGACCTCGTTCACGCAGCAAGAGCTGGTGGATGGACTGGTCGACGACGACGCCCGCAGCGCCGCATCGGTCAAACGGCCCTCCCGGTGGTCGCTGAAGAATTGGCCGGTCCGGTGGAAGGTGTTCGCGATCGTTCTGGTGCCGCTGATCCTGGCTGGGACCTTCGGCGGACTGCGCGTCTATTCGAACGCTATTGAGGCTCGTGATCTGCGGGGCGCCGCCGATCGCGCCGAAATGGTGCCCGCAATCGTTAGCTACATGGATGCGCTCAACGCTGCGATGCTCGCCGTGCCCGGTGGCGACACCGAGACGGCGATGAGCGCCTTCGAGTCCAGCCGCGCCGAGCTGCAGCGCCGCCTCGGCGACACGCCTGGTTTGTCACCGGACCTCCAGAAGGGCGTCAAGAGCCTGCTCGACGGCGGCCAGGCGCAGGTGAACAAGATCGCCGGCTCCAACAACGGCTCCCTCATCGACCGCGTCACCACCTACGTACCGATCCTGCTGACCGCAGAGGACGCCATCACCGGACTGGTCCGGGTCGAAGACCAACGCATCCTCGCCGAAGCACAGGGCATCGCCCGCGCTGTCGGGTCCCGCGGGCAGATGATGATGGAGCAGCTGGTCGTCAACGGCGGCGCCGAACTGCCCGATCCCGAGCTGCGCAGCCGGTTGGTCACATTGGCGGGTACCGAGCCGTCGACGCTGTTCGGCATGAGCCAGGTACTGGGCATCGGCTCGCCGGAGGCCAAGGAGTTGCAGCGCGAGTACGTCCAGCGCACATCACTGCTGTCCGATCCCAGCGCGCCGATCGTCGGCAACTCCGAGCTGCTCCGATCCCTGCAGACCACCGATCAGATCGCCGCGCAGTTGATCGATTCGACGGTGCCCGCGATGACCGGTGCCGTCGCCGATCAGGCGTCTGCCGTCCGCACCGAGGCCGTCCGCGACTCGGCCATCGTGGTCGGCGCCATCCTGCTCGCACTGCTGCTCGTCACGCTGGTGGCCCGCTCGCTGGTGCGACCGCTGCGCACGCTGCGCGACAGCGCGCTGCGGGTCGCCCACGACGACCTCTCCCGCGAGATCGACCGCGTGCGTTCCGGTAAGGAGCCCGCGCCGGTCGATCCGATCCCGGTGCACACCACCGAGGAGATCGGCCAGGTCGCCCATGCCGTCGACGAACTGCACGAGCAGGCCATCTTCCTGGCCGGGGAGCAGAGCCGACTGCAGCTGCAGGTCGGCGACATGTTCGAAACGCTGTCGCGGCGCAGCCGCAGCCTGGTCGACCAGCAGCTCAAGCTCATCGACCGGCTGGAGCGCAACGAGGAGGATCCCGAACGGCTGGAGAGCTTGTTCCGGCTCGACCACCTCGCCGCCAGGATGCGCCGAAACGGCGCCAACCTGTTGGTCCTCGCCGGCGCCAAGGTGCCGCGCGAACAAGCCGACGCCGTGCCCGTCGCCGCGCTCGTCAACGCCGCCGCATCCGAGGTCGAGGACTACGCCCGCGTTGTCACCGCGACCGTGCCCGACAGTGAGATCGTCGGATCGATTGCAGGCGACGTCGTGCACCTTCTCGCCGAACTCCTCGACAACGCGCTGCGCTACTCGCCGCCGATCTCGCAGGTGCGGGTGTCGGCGGTGCACACAGGAAACGGCGGGCTGGTCATCGAAGTCAGCGACATCGGGCTCGGGATGACCGAATCCGATCTGCGGGTCGCCAACACCCGTCTGCAGTCCGGCGGTGAGGTGACTCCGTATACGGCCCGCCACATGGGTCTGTTCGTGGTCGGCAGGCTGGCCCAACAGCACGGGCTCGTGGTTCGTCTGCGGAGCACCGTTGCGGGCGAACCGAATTCGGGTACCACCGCGGGCGTGTACGTGCCGTCCGAGCTGATCGTGCGGTCCGGAGTCAGCGAGCAGATCGACACCGGCGCATCCGAAGTACCTGCCGACGCGCAAGCGGGGGTTGTCGCCGCGTTGTCCTTCGACGACGCCGACGTCTACCAGGACTACCACGACGAGGCCGGCGTCGAGGAGCTCAACGGGCACTCTGAGGCGCCGGTGACCCTGCTGCCGCGGCGCAGCCCTGGAGCAAGTGGCATCTCCGGCGGCCAGGTCTCCGACGACCTACCGCTCGAGTCGGAGCCCGCGTTCGAGACGGAGCCCGATGTCGACGCGGAATACGAAGCGGAATCCGAAGTCGAGTACGACCTCGCACCCGAGCCCGACTATGCGCCTGAGCCGTGGGGGGAGCCGGCCGAAGAGCAGCCGCGGCAGGCACCGGTCGACACGTCGGCGTTCTTCGCGTCACGCGCGCAGGCATCGACGAACGGTGTGCACGATCGCGAGGCCGCGCCCGAGCCGGAGCGCGAGGACGCCTCGGCGTCGGCGGGCTCCGACGACGCGATCTACCAGAAGATGCTCTCGGAGTGGCTCGTCGACCCCACTGAGGCCCTGGCCAACAGCAGCGCCCTGAATTGGGAGTCCGTCTGGGATCACGGCTGGTCGGCCGCCGAGGCCGCCGACGATGTGCCGGTTTCCTCGCACACCGAGCAGGGGCTGCCCGTCCGCGATCCCGGCGCACGGCTGGTTCCCGGCGCGGTGGCGGCGCCACGCCATGGCGCCAACGGCGGCTACGCCAACGGCGGAGCGCATCGCAGCCACGACGACGATGACGAGGTAGAGTCGGCGGCCGAATTCAGTACCGGCGCGCACGCGATACCGGTACGCGACCCTGAGGCTGTTCGCGCGAGCATGAGCAGCCACTTCGGCGGTGTACACGCCGCCCGGTCGCACGCCAAGCAGACCAGAGGAACCGATAACGAATGACCTATCCGCCACGTTCGACGCAGCGCGATTCGCTCGACTGGCTGGTGTCGAAGTTCGCCCGCGAAGTGTCCGGTGTCACCCACGCGATTCTGGTTTCCGCGGACGGCCTTCTGATGGCGGCCAGCGAGCACATGCCGATCGAACGCGCCGACCAACTCGCCGCGGTGGCGTCGGGCCTTGCCAGTTTGTCCACCGGTGCGTCGCAGCTCTTCAACGGCGGCTACGTACTTCAGTCGGTCGTCGAAATGGAGAACGGATACCTGCTGTTGATGCGCGTCGGTGACGGCTCCAACCTTGCGACGCTGGCCACAACGGGCTGCGACATCGGTCAGATCGGCTATGAGATGGCGATGCTCGTGGAGCGCGTGGGCAGCGTCGTCCAGTCGTCGCGACGAACACACCAGCACTCGTGAGTCGCCGATGGACGAACCTGAGTCTTTCGCCTCTGACAGCCAGCCGAGCCTGGTACGGCCGTACACGCTGACGGCTGGGCGGACGGACTCGCGTGTCAGCCTTCCGCTGGAAGCCCCGATCGAGGCCCTCGTCGCTGACAAGGCGCCGCGGTGGCCGGGAAACGATGTGCGGGCGCAGATTTGCGGGATGTGCGGTAGCAGCCCGTCGGTCGCCGAGATCGCGGCCGGGCTATCGTTGCCCATCGGGGTGGCCCGCGTGCTGATCGGCGATCTCGTGGCCGCGGGGCATCTGCGGGTGCGCACCACCTTGACCGAAGGCTCCAGCGTCGACGAACGGCGTGACCTGATAGGAAGGACCCTCCGTGGCTTACGAGCACTCTGAGGGTCATCGCGCCGACTCCGGTAAGGCGTCGACCAAGATCGTCATCTCCGGCGGCTTCGGCGTCGGCAAGACCACCTTCGTCGGCGCGGTTTCGGAGATCATGCCGCTGCGCACCGAGGCGCTGGTGACCAATGCCTCTGCGGGGCTGGACGGGCTGGACGCGACGCCCGACAAGCGGACCACGACGGTGGCGATGGACTTCGGCCGCATCACCCTCGATGCAGACCTTGTGCTGTATCTGTTCGGCACCCCCGGCCAGCGGCGCTTCTGGTTCATGTGGGACGACCTCGTGCGCGGCGCGATCGGCGCGATCATCCTGGTGGACTGCCGCCGACTGCAGGACAGTTTCGCGGCGGTGGACTTCTTCGAGGCCCGTAACATGCCGTTCCTGATCGCCGTCAATGAATTCGACGACGCGCCAAGGCATCCGCCGCAGGAAGTGCGCAACGCGTTAGCGCTGTCCGACGGCATTCCGATCATCACGGTCGACGCGAGGGACCGCCACTCCTCGACGGCCGCGCTGATCGCTGTCACCGAGTACGCGCTCAACGTCCTTCCGTCGGTGCCCGGCTGAGCACGTGTCGGACACCGAAACCGTTTGGACGGAGCGGGAGTTCATCACCCACGATTTTCGCGATGACGACCTGACGCGGCTGCGGACCGAACGTGTCGTATTCACCGACTGCGACTTCAGCGGCGTCGACCTGGGGGAGTCCGAACATGTGGGGTCGGCGTTTCGCAACTGCACCTTCCGCAGGACAACTTTGTGGCACAGCGTGTTTCGGCATTGCAGCATGCTCGGGTCCGTTTTCACCGAGTGCCGGCTGCGGCCGGTGACGTTCGAGGAGGTCGACTTCACGCTTGCGGTCCTCGGCGACGCCGATCTGCGGGGCGTTGACCTGTCGGAGTGCAGGCTCAGCGAGACGAGCCTGGTGAAAGCGGACCTCCGCAAAGCGGTGCTTCGCCGCGCGGATCTGCGTGGCGCCCGCACACAGGACACCCGACTGGAGGAGGCCGACCTGCGCGGCGCGCGGGTCGATCCGACATTGTGGACCACCGCCGCTCTGCGTGGTGCGCGCATCGACATCGAACAGGGGCTCGCCTTCGCCGCCGCGCACGGGCTGGATGTGCACGGTGAGTGACGCGCGAACAACTGTCGAACGTTGGGTCGAGCGGTTCAACGCCGGTGATGCCGAGGGCATTTCGGCTCTCTACGCCGAGGATGCCGTCAACCATCAGATCGCGCTCGAACCGGTGGTCGGCAGGCGGGCGATCGAGGAGTTCCATCACGAGACGTTCGCCGGTGGTCCGCTCACCTGTCAGCCGATCAACCTTGTCGTCGACGGCGAGTGGGCGGCGCTGGAGTGGATCGACCCGGACGGCTTCCGCGGGTGCGGGTTCTTCCAGGTGCGCGACGGCCTGATCCACCACCAGCGCGGCTACTGGGACAGTGCGCAGTTGCGCGACGCCCATCCCGACATGCACGCCTAGCTGGGGGCACCACGACGGGTGCGTAGGCTCCGCACGCTATCCGGAATTGAGGCGGATCTTCCAGCGGACGAAGCTCAGGTAGCCGATGCAGATGCATCCGAGCATGGCCATGTTGAACCACCAGGTGCCAGCCTGGTGCTTCCAATGCGAGTCCTGTGGAGTCAGCGGGCCCGGCACCAGCCTGATCAGGTCGATGGTCGACGCGGTGCTGGCGAATCCCCACCGTGCAGGCGTGAACCATGACAGCTGGTCGAGCCCGATGCGGCCGGTCACCGGGATCATGCCGCCCTGGAAGACCAGCTGCGACATGATCGCGATCACCAGCAGCGGCATGATCTGCTCGCTCGACTTGGCCATCGCCGACAGCGCAAGGCCGACCATCGCCGCGGCCACACAGCAGGCCGCCATGTCCACGAACAACTCAATGCTTCGGTTGGGGATCACCGCGCCGCTGGTGACCGCTCCCGGGCCCCACTTCTTTCCCCAGATGTTGATGGCGGTGACGATGCTCGACTGCAGAATCGCGAACGCCGCGAAGACGATGACCTTCGCCAAAAGGTATGCGGTAGTGGACAATCCGACGGCCTGCTCGCGCAGGAAGATGGCGCGCTCGCCGATCAGGGCGCGGATCGTCAGTGCGGTGCCCATGAAGATCGCGCCGACGTTGAGCAACACCAGGATCTGGCCGGGCTCGTTCGGCGCCGCGCCGCCCTGGATCGCGGGAACCGGCACGCCGAAGCCGACGTCGCCGGGCACCGACAACGACAGCACGCCCATGATGAACGGCAGCAACGCCAGGAAGATGAAGTACCCGCGATCGGAGACGATCAGCCTCATCTGCCGACGAGAAATCGTCGAGAATTGCCGTCGCACACTGGTTTTCGTCGGCTTGCCCAGGTCGCCGGGGGTTTGCGCGGGTGGCTGCGGCGGCGTCGGCCCGGTCTGGGCGATGTACCGCTGCCAGGCGGCGTCGGGGTCGCGCGCGACACCGCTGAAGATGTCGGCCCAGTTCGTGGTGCCCATCGCCGCACCGATCTGGCTTGGCGGCCCGCAGAACGCCGTCTTGCCGCCGGGTGCCAGCAGCAGTACCTGGTCGCAGACGTCGAGGTAGGACAGCGAGTGCGTGACGACCAGCACCACGCGGCCTGCGTCGGCCAGCTGGCGCAGCATCGTCATTACCTGGCGGTCCAGCGCCGGGTCGAGACCGGACGTCGGCTCGTCGAGAATCAGCAGCGACGGACCTGTCAGCAGCTCCATCGCCACCGACGCGCGCTTGCGCTGTCCGCCGGACAGCTTGTCGACGCGGGTCTTGCGGTGCTGCGTCATCTCGAGTTCTTCGAGCACCTGCGCGACGACCCGTTCGCGGTCTTCCTTGTTGGTGTCGGGCGGCAGGCGCAACTCGGCCGCGAACATCAGTGCCTGCTCGACGGTCAGTTGGCCGTGCACGACGTCGTCCTGGGGCACCATGCCGATCCGAGAGCGCAGCGATGCGTACTCGGCGTGGATGTCGTGACCCTCGAAGGCCACGGTCCCCTCCGTCGGATGGGTGTAGCCGGCGACCAGCCGCGCGAAGGTCGACTTGCCCGCGCCCGACGGTCCGATGACAGCGGTCAGGGTGCCGGGCCTCGCGGTCAGCGAGATGTTGTTCAGCAGCGTCTTGTTGCCCTCGATGGTCCACGTGACGCCGTGCACGTCGAGGCCGCCGGTGCCGGTGGCCGCGCTGGTCTCGGTGCGGCGGACCAGCGTGCCGCCGCGGAATTGCAGGTCGACGTTGCCGATGGTGACGGTGTCGCCGTCGTGCAGGATCGCGCTGTCGACGCGCGAGCCGTTGACGAAGGTGCCGTTGATACTGCGGTTGTCGCGGATCTCCGCGCCGCCCTGGCCGTTCGGGATCAGGGTCGCGTGATGGCGTGATGCCAGCACGTCGTTGATCACGATGTCGTTGTCGGTGTTGCGGCCGATCTTGACCGAGCCCGCGGGCGCGTCGGCCGGACGGCCCGGTCGCAGGATCTTCAGCATGCTCGTCGCGAGGTTGCCCTCGCTCGAGCGTGGCGCCGCCGTCGGGCCCATCGCCGTCACCGACTCCAGCGCCGGTTGCGACAGTCCTGGTTGGGCCGCGGGTTGCCCCACGGCGGTCGGCACGCGGGCGGGGTGCGGCTGCGAGCCGGTGTAGCCGGACTGCGGGCCGCTCGGGTACCGCGGCGGCTGGGTGGACGGGTAACCCTGCTGAGGGCCTGACTGGTAGGCCTGCGGGCGCAATGTGGGCGGCTGCTGGCTCGGCCAGCTGCCGCTGGACCGGTTCGCGATCGGGATCGCCGACGTCGGCGGCCTGCCCGCGGCCTGCTGGCTGCCGACGTCGAAGGTCAGCTCGGGGCCGTCGGGGTTGCCGATGTTGACGTGCAGGCCGTCATGGATGTCGGCGGTCGGCACCCGGCGTCCGTTGACGAACATTCCGTTGAGGCTGCCGTTGTCGATGGCTATCCATCGGCCTTGATCGAACCGCAAGACGAGGTGTGCGCGGGAGATCAGGGGGTGTGCGATGCGGACGTCGGCGCGCAGATCGCGGCCGATGACGACATCATTTCCAGCGGCGAAGGTGCGTGCTGATCCGTCGTGCGCAACGGTCAGCGCGGGCGGGGCTGGTCGGCTCATCGCGACCAACTCTATAGGTAACCCTTCGATCTGCGGCGACTGTTAGGGACGTGGCCTCCTCAGCCCGGGGACCCGGTGACCACGCAGTGGGTGTGGGTGTAGATGGTTGCCATGCACTTGTTGCAGTGGGTGCAGGCCGACCGCACCGAACGGTTGTCGCCGTCGGCCTCGATGCGGTTGATCAGGTCCGGTTCGGCCAGCAGCGCCCGGCCCATCGCGACGAAGTCGAACCCCTCTGCCATCGCCAGGTCCATGGTCTCGCGGTTGGTGATGCCGCCGAGGAGGATGAGTGGCATCGTCAGCTCCGCCCGGAACTTCTTGGCGTCCCGCAGTAGGAACGCCTCGCGGTACGGGTACTCCCGCAGGAACTTCTTGCCGGTCATCCGGATGCCCCACCGCAGCGGCGGCTTGAAAGCGCCTGCGAACTCTTTGACCGGAGCATCTCCGCGGAACAGGTACATCGGGTTGACCAGCGAGCTGCCCGCGGTGAGTTCGAGGGCGTCCAGGCCGCCGTCCTCCTCCAGCCACTTCGCGGTCTGCAACGACTCGTCCACCGTGATTCCGCCACGGACACCGTCTGTCATGGTCAGCTTCGCGGTGACCGCGATCGGCGTGCCTTCCTTCTCCACCGCCCGGCGCACGGCCGTCACGATGCCGCGGGCGACCTTCGCGCGGTTGGCCAGCGAGCCGCCGAACTCGTCGTCGCGCCGGTTGATCAGCGGGCTCAGGAAGGAACTGGCGAAATAGTTGTGACCCAAATGGATTTCGACGGCGTCGAACCCTGCGTCGATGGCGAATGTGGCCGCCTTGGCGTGGGCGTCGATGATGTCGCGGATATCGTCGGCGCTCGCCTTCTTCGCGAAGCGCATCGAGAGCGGGTTGAAGAACCGCACAGGAGCGTAGGCCTTCGCCTTCGTGGTGCGGGCATTGGCCACCGGACCGGCATGACCGATCTGTGCGCTGATCGCGGCGCCTTCAGCGTGGATCGCTTCGGTCAGCTTGCGCAGGCCGGGGATGGCCTCGGGGCGCCACCAGAGCACGTTGCCTTCTGTGCGTCCGCCCTTCGACACGGCCAGGTAGGCGACGGTCGTCATGCCGACTCCGCCCGCGGCGGGCAGGCGGTGGTAGGTGATCAGGTCGTCGGTGACAAGCGCGTTCGGCGTCGCCCCCTCGAACGTCGCCGCTTTGATGATGCGGTTACGCAGGGTCACCGGGCCGAGCTTGGCCGGGGTGAACACATTGGCTGCAGTGTTCATAGGAGGTGAGCATGCCAGACTGGCTGCCGTGGGTGCGATCACATTGGACGGTAAGGCCACGCGGGACGAAATCTTCGTCGACTTGAAGGAGCGGGTGGCGGCCCTGACCGCCGCGGGGCGCACGCCAGGGCTTGGCACGGTGCTGGTCGGCGACGACCCCGGCTCGCGGGCCTATGTGCGCGGTAAGCACGCCGACTGCGCGAAGGTCGGCATCAACTCGATCCGCCGCGATCTGCCCGCCGACATCAGCCAGGCCAAGCTCGACGAGACCATCGACGAGCTGAACGCCAACCCCGAATGCACCGGTTACATCATCCAGCTGCCGCTGCCAAAGCACCTCAACGAGAACGCCGCGCTCGAGCGCCTCGACCCGGGCAAGGACGCCGACGGCCTGCACCCGATGAACCTCGGCAGGCTGGTGCTCAACGAGCCCGCACCGCTGCCCTGCACGCCCCGCGGCATCGTGCACCTGCTGCGGCGGTACGAAGTGGAGATCGCCGGCGCCCAGGTCGCGGTGATCGGCAGGGGAGTCACGGTCGGCAGGCCGCTCGGCCTGCTGCTGACTCGGCGGTCCGAGAATGCCACGGTGACGTTGTGCCACACCGCAACTCGACATCTGCCACAGTTGACGCGCGATGCCGACATCGTCATCGCCGCGGCGGGCGTGCCGCACATGGTGACCGCGGAGATGGTGAAGCCGGGCGCGGCGGTCGTCGATGTCGGTGTCAGCCGCGACGACGACGGCAAGCTGGTCGGTGACGTCGGACCCGACGTGTGGGACGTGGCGGGACACGTATCGCCGAATCCCGGCGGCGTCGGTCTGCTGACCCGCGCCTTCCTACTGGCCAACGTGGTCGAACTGGCCGAACCGTCGAGGTGACCGCTAAGGAGTTCGCCCGCAAGGTCGTTCGCGGGCAGTGGCCGATCTTGGTGGTGGGTCTGTTCTTTGTGGCCGCCTTCGGATTGGTGATCGCGGGGTACTGGCGGCGCGGAGCCCTGGTGCTGGGCATCGGCGTCGCGGTCGCGGCCGCACTGCGTATTGCGCTCACCGACGATCGGGCGGGGCTGCTCGTGGTGCGAACAAAGGGCATCGACTTCGTCACCACCGCCACGGTCAGCGCGGTCGTGCTCTACATCGCCGCGACGATCGATCCGCTGGGCACCAGCTAGAAAACCTTCGACGACGCCGACGCCGAGCGGCTCCGCGCGGCGCTGGCCCGCTGGTTCGGCGAGAAGTAGCTCAACTCATCTTCAGGGCGGCTGCGACGATCGGCTTGGCCCACTGCGGGGTTGCGGACAGGTCGGCGGGCCCCGCGATCTCACCGTCGACAAGGTGCAACACCAGCGTCGGCTCCGGACCGGTCCCGGCGGCGGGGTCGGCGTCCGCGGAGTTGTCGTAGACCCGTAACTCGGTCAGCGCGGGCAGCAGTTGGATGAGGTTCTGCCTGCTGTGCCGCCAGCGACGCCGGATGGCCGTCTCCGGAATGTCGTGACCGCCCCGGCTCACCCGATGAGCCACCCGCGCGATGTGTTCGTCTGCGCTGGCCAACCCGACGTAGAAGATGCGGACCTCGAAACCCTGTGAAGCCGCATCGTGAAGGAGTCGCGTCATGGTCGAGCCGCCCAACGTCGTCTCGAATGCGAAGTCGAGGCGTTCGCGAATCGCCTTTTCCAGCAGCCGCTTTCCCTGCCGCCAGGCCGCGGCGTTGGCCTTGGTCTTGTCGAGGCCGGGGTTCGCGGCTATCAGGGCCGCCGCGGCTTCGTCGGGGTTGAAGTAATTCGCACCGGCCGCGCGCAGCATGGCCCCGCCGATGCTGCTCTTGCCTGCGCCGTTGACGCCGGCGAGCACATAAATTCGCGGAGCCGCCTCGGCTTTGCGGGCCATCCGCTTTCAGTCAGCGGCGCGGCCGGCGGGCGGCCGACACCGCAGCGCGGCCCAACTCCTTGGGTGTGGCGTCGAAAGCGGCGGCCATCGCCGACTTCGAGGCCGTGGTCTGCATCCCGGCCAGGAGTTCGTCGAACTCGTCGGTCAGTTCGTCGAGCATCGGAGAGCCGGCCTTGGTCAGCGCTTCGAACTCGGCGTAGGACAGCAGCACGGCCTTGGGGGTGTTGTGCTTGGTGATCGCCACCGCGCCGCCGAGCGCAGCCTGCTCGAAGATCGCGCCGAACTCGTTCTTGAATCGCGTGGCAGCCACGGTGGGTACGTCGACCAACTCGCCGTCGCTATTGCGATAGCTCAGCGTTTTCAGGTTCCCGGTCATAGAACCAGAATAGCCGAAATAGACGATTCGGACATTATGGCCATATTGTGCCGACGCCAAATCGACGAAATGGCGCGTTCTTCTCGCACTTCTGCGCCCGTTTGTCGGTTTGGGCGTCAGGGGAGGGTGGCCCGGATGCTCACTGTGATGTAGGGCAGCGCGAGCCCGTTTGTGTTGGCGAGCGCGGGGTGCGTCGATAGTAGCTCGCGCACCCGTTCCAGTGTCTGGGTGCGGACGTCCGCAGGCGAGGTGATGCAGTAGCTGCGCGAGGCGACCAGGTCGATGAGGGCCTGCGGCGTCAGGTAACTCGTCCACTCCTGATGGTGGCGAGTCACGTCGGAGAACGGCTCGGCCAGCGTGACCTCGTGGCTGAACGGGTCGTCCTCGTGGCCGATGATCCGGCCCAGATCCTTGACCCAGCCCATCCGCTCGTCGCGGGTGTTCCAGATCAGCCCGAGACGGCCGCCGGGCCGCAGCACGCGCGCGACCTCTTTGACCGCGCGTTCCGGATCGAACCAGTGCCACGCCTGCGCGACCAGCACGGCGTCCACGCTGTCGTCGGGCAGCGGAATCTCCTCGGCGGTGCCGAGCAGCGCAGGCGTGGCGGGTAGCGAGTTGCTCAACAGCTCGAGCATTTCCGGGATGGGGTCGACGGCCACCACGTCGAGTCCCCGCTCGACGAGCCGGGTGGTCAGCTTTCCTGTGCCCGCGCCGAGGTCGAGTACGTCACGGGCGTTGCGCGGGAGCAGCCAGTCGATGGCCTCCGGCGGATAGGACGGCCTGCCGCGCTCGTAGGCTGCGGCCTCGGCACCGAACGACAGGGAACGCTGCTGCCTCGATCGGGTCACCTGGATGCCAGCTCCAATGTCTCTCGGATCAGGACGCCGACCGCATCCGACTCGACAAGGAACCCGTCGTGGCCGTAGCTCGAGTCGACAACCTTCAACTCCGCACAACCCGGGAGCAGCTCGGCTAATTCCTCCTGCAGACGAATCGGGTACAACCGGTCGGAAGTGATGCCTCCGACGACCACCGGCACGTGGCAGTTGCCGAGCGCCGCGCGGATGCCGCCACGGCCGCGGCCGACGTCATGGCTGGACAGCGACTCGGTCAGCGCCACGTAGGTGCCCGCATCAAACCTGCTCAGCAGCTTGTGACCCTGGTACTCGAGGTAGCTCTGCACTGCGTACCGGCCGCCGGTGGCGGGATCCTCGTCGCCCTGGCCGGCATTGCCGAAGCGCTCGTCCAGCTCGACCTCGCCGCGGTAGGTCAGGTGCGCGAACCGGCGGGCGATCTCCATGCCGACGTCCGGTGAGCGGCCGGTGCCGTAATAGTCGCCCCGGTTCCAGTTCGGGTCGGCTTTGATCGCCGCGACCTGGCTGCACTGGGTGCCGATCTGGTCGGCGGTCGCCCGCGCTCCGACCGCCAGCACCAGTGCCGCCCGAACCCTGTCGGGGTAGCCGATCATCCACTCGAGCGCCCGCGCACCGCCCATCGAGCCGCCGACGACCGCCGCCACCTCGGTGATGCCGAGCGCCGCGAGCGCGGCGACATCGGCCTGCACCTGATCACGAATCGAAACAAGCGGAAATCGTGAGCCCCATGGCTTTCCGTCGCGGGCGAGCGAGCTCGGACCGGTCGAGCCGCGGCAGCCGCCCAGCACGTTGGTGGCCACCGCGCACCACCGGTCCGTGTCGACCGGCGCGCCTGGTCCGGCCACGCCGTCCCACCAGCCGGCCGTGGGATGGCCAGGGCCTGCGGGGCCGGTGATGTGCGAGTCGCCGGTCAGCGCGTGCAACACCACCACCACGTTGTCCCGGTTGGGGGACAACTCGCCCCACCGCTGCACGGCGATGGACACGTCGTCGATGACGGCGCCGCTCTCGAGCGTCAGCGAACCGATGTCGACGATCGCGACCTCGCCCTCGGCGGGCAGCGCGTCAGTGGGCACATCAAAGATTGTCACGTCATGAACCTCTAGACCGTCTTCTAGAACGCCGAGACCGTTGCCGGGTCGGTGTCTGCGGCGGCATGGAACGGCTTTGCCGCGGCGAACCCCTGCTCGAGGTCGGCGATGATGTCGTCGATTCCTTCGATGCCGACCGCCAGGCGCACCAAGCCCGGGGTGACGCCGGTGGCCAGCTGCTCTTCGGGGGTCAGCTGCGAATGGGTGGTCGATGCGGGATGGATGACCAGCGAGCGCACGTCGCCGATGTTGGCGACGTGGCTGTGCAGCGTCAGCGCGTTGACGAACGCCTTGCCTGCGTCGATGCCGCCGGCCAACTCGAAGGCCAGCACCGCACCCGTGCCCTTGGGCGCCAGCTTCTTGCCCAGTTCGTACCACCGCGAGGTCGGCAGACCCGCGTAGTTCACCGACACCACGTCGGGATGCGCGTCGAGGAACTCCGCTACCCGCTGGGCGTTGGCCACGTGGCGCTCGACGCGCAGGCTCAGCGTTTCCAGGCCCTGCGCGATGAGGAAGGCGTTGAACGGCGCCGCCGCCGAGCCCATGTCGCGCAGCAGTTGCACCCGCGCCTTGAGGGCGAAGGCGGGCGGGCCCAGCTCCGCGAACACCACCCCGTGGTAGCTCGGGTCGGGTGTGGTGAAGCCGGGGAAGCGGCCGTTGGTCCAGTCGAATGTGCCGCCGTCGACGATCACGCCTGCTATCGCCGCGCCGTGGCCGCCCAGATATTTGGTGGCCGAGTGCACGACGATGTCTGCGCCGTGGGCTAGCGGCTGGATCAGGTACGGGGTCGCGACGGTGTTGTCGACGATGAGCGGCACCCCGGCCTCGTGTGCGACCGCCGCCACGTTGGGGATGTCGAGGATGTCGTTCTGCGGGTTGGAGATGGTCTCGCCGAAGAACGCCTTGGTGTTCGGCGCCACGGCCGCCCGCCACGAATCCAGATCGTCGGGGTCTTCGACGAAGCTCACCTCGATGCCCAGCTTCGGCAGCGTGTAGTGGAACAGGTTGTAGGTGCCACCGTAGAGCCGCGGGCTGGACACGATGTGGTCGCCGGCGTTGGCGAGATTGAGGATCGCGAACGTCTCGGCGGCCTGGCCCGAGGCGAGGAACAGCGCCGCGACCCCACCTTCGAGGGCGGCGATGCGCTGCTCGACGACGTCTTGGGTCGGGTTCATGATCCGGGTGTAGATGTTGCCGGGCTCCGCGAGGCCGAAGAGCGCCGCGGCGTGCTCGGTGTTGTTGAAGGTGTACGACGTGGTCTGGTAGATCGGGAGCGCCCGTGCGTTGGTGGCGACATCGGGCGTCTGGCCGGCGTGGACCTGCTTGGTCTCGAACGACCAGTTGGCCGTCGGATCTTCTGGCGTGCTCATAGGAAAATGGACCTCCGTCTGTTCTCTGGGGGTCCGTTATCAGCGGACCCGCGCTTGCCGTGTAGCTGTCTGCTGTGAAATGTCCCAGCAGCTACTCAACCTGGTCATCACCCGGGGCACCCCACCGCGGTTGGAGGGTTGCCGGCCAGCAAGCCGGGGCTTGACGCTGGCGCTCATGACCGACCAGAAGCGTATCGCATGCCAGGTCATGGCTGCCACCAGGTGATCACGACAAGTGAGATTCTGACCTGGGTCGGGGGCTCCGGGCATGGGGCAAAAGCCCCCATCTTCGACAAGACGTAGGCACGCGTAGTTTCGTAACCGACGCGATACTGGTAGCCGACACGACAGGCCGGGAGAGATCACATGAGCGACGACAAGCCAACGATCATCTACACCTTGACGGACGAGGCGCCGCTGTTGGCGACGTATACCTTCCTCCCGATCATCCGCACCTTCACCGAGCCGGCCGGAATCAACGTCGAAAGCACCGACATCTCAGTTGCCGCGCGCATCTTGGCGGAGTTCCCCGACCGCCTGACCGATGAGCAGAAGGTGCCCGACAACCTCGGCCGACTGGGTGAGCTCACCCAGGACCCGGCCACCAACATCATCAAGCTGCCGAACATCAGCGCCTCGGTGCCGCAGCTGCTGGCCGCCATCAAGGAGTTGAAGGGCAAGGGCTACGACCTGCCTGACTACCCCGGCGACCCGAAGAACGACGAGGAGAAGGAGATCAAGGAGCGCTACGCCAAGATCCTTGGCAGCGCAGTCAACCCCGTCCTGCGCGAAGGCAATTCAGACCGTCGCGCGCCCAAGGCGGTCAAGGAGTTCGCCAGGAAGCATCCGCACAGCATGGGCGAGTGGTCGCAGGCGTCGCGCACCCACGTCGCGACGATGAAGGGCGGCGACTTCTACGCCGGCGAGAAGTCGATGACCCTCGACAAGGCGCGCAAGGTCAAGATGGTCCTCAAGACGAAGGACGGCGAGACGATCGTCCTCAAGCCAGAGGTGGCGCTCGACGAGGGCGACATCATCGACAGCCACTTCATGAGCAAGAAAGCGCTGTGCGAGTTCTACGAGAAGCAGATCGAGGACGCCTACAAGACCGGCGTGATGTTCTCGCTGCACGTCAAGGCGACGATGATGAAGGTCAGCCACCCCATCGTGTTCGGCCACTGCGTGAAGGTCTTCTACAAGGACGCGTTCGCCAAGCACCAGAAGGTGCTCGATGAGCTCGGCGTCAACGTCAACAACGGCATGTCCGATCTGTACGACAAGATCGAGTCGCTGCCTGCCTCCCAGCGCGAGGAGATCGTTCAGGACATCCATGCCGTCCACGAGTACCGTCCCGAGCTGGCGATGGTCGACTCGGCCCGCGGCATCACGAACTTCCACTCGCCCAGCGATGTGATCGTCGACGCCTCGATGCCCGCGATGATCCGGCTCGGCGGCAAGATGTACGGCGCCGACGGCCGTACCAAGGACACCAAGGCGGTGAACCCCGAGTCGACGTTCTCGCGGATCTATCAGGAGATGATCAACTTCTGTAAGACCCACGGGCAGTTCGACCCGACCACGATGGGCACCGTGCCCAACGTCGGGCTGATGGCGCAGAAGGCCGAGGAGTACGGCTCGCACGACAAGACGTTCGAGATCCCCGCCGACGGCGTCGCCGACATCGTCGACATCGACAGCGGCGAAGTGCTGCTGAGCCAGAACGTCGAGACCGGCGACATCTGGCGCATGCCAATCGTCAAGGACCCGGCGATCCAGGACTGGGTCAAGCTGGCGGTCAATCGGGCGCGAGCGTCGGGTATGACCGCGTTGTTCTGGTTGGACACCGAACGACCGCACGAGGTCGAGCTGCGCAAGAAGGTGAAGGCCTACCTCGCGGACCACGACACCGAGGGCCTGCACATCCAGATCATGCCGCAGGTATGGGCGATGCGGTACACGCTGGAGCGGCTTGTCCGCGGGCAGGACACCATCGCCGTCACCGGCAATATTCTGCGCGACTACCTGACCGACCTGTTCCCGATCCTCGAGCTGGGCACGAGCGCCAAGATGCTGTCGATCGTGCCGCTGATGGCAGGCGGCGGCATGTACGAAACCGGCGCAGGCGGTTCGGCGCCCAAGCACGTTCACCAGTTGGTCGAGGAGAACCACCTGCGCTGGGATTCACTCGGCGAATTCCTCGCGCTCGGTGCGTGTTTCGAGGATCTGGGTAATAAGACCGGCAACAAGCGAGCCACGTTGTTGGGCACCACGATCGACTCGGCGATCGGCAAGCTGCTGGAGAACAACAAGGGCCCGTCGCGCAAGACGGGCGAGCTCGACAACCGCGGCAGCCAGTTCTATCTCGCGCTGTACTGGGCGCAGGAACTCGCCGAGCAGACAGAGGACAAGGAACTCGCCGACCATTTCACCGAGCTCGCCAAGGCGCTGGCCGACAACGAGGACGCGATCGTTTCGGAACTCGCTGAGGTACAGGGCGATTCGGTGGACATCGGCGGCTACTTCTACCCGGATCGGGAGAAGACCACCGCGGTGATGCGGCCGAGCAAGACCCTGAACGAGTCGCTGGAAAGCGTGACGAGTCAGCCCGTTACGAGCGAGCCCGTCTAGCCCGCCTTGGGCTGGGCGTACTCGTCGACGAATTCGGTGATGACGTCAGCGATGCGCTGCGGCGCCTCGTACATCGGCACGTGTCCGACGCCGTCGAGTGTCGTCACCTTGGTGTTCGACGGAAGCTGCTCGGTGAACAGGCGGGTGTAGCGGGGCGTCGGCAGCACCCGGTCCTTCTCGCAGATCACCAGATGCGTCGGCGTTCGCGTCTTCGCGAGCTCCAGGAGGCCGGGCAGCGTCAGCGATTTCACCAGCATCTGGTAGTACGCCGAGCAGTGTCCCGCGTCGTCGATGAGCTCGAGGACGTCCTCGTCGGAGAGGCTGTCGGCGCTCGCGGAGACCGCGGGGTAGGCGAGCTGGCGCGCGAACGGGAACTTGGCTGCGCGCTTGCCGAGCAGCCGGCACGCGGCTAACACCGGCGCCGCGGCGAGGAACTTGCCGACGATCTCGAATTTCGCGGGGGTGAAGTGGTTCCACCCGCCCGCTGGCGCTATCCCGGTGAGCGTGCGGGCGCGGCCCCGCCGCTCCAGCTCGAAGGACACCCAGCCGCCGAGCGAGTTGCCGACGAGGTGCGCGGTGCTCCAGCCGAGCGCGTCCATTCGGCGCTCGATGTCGTCGGCCAGCGTGGCGGTGTCCAGCAGGAAGTGGCCGCGCGCACCGCCGTTGTGGCCCACCATCGTCGGCGCGTAAACCTCGTAGTGGCCGGTGTCAGCTATCAGGGGTGCGACGCGTTTCCACACGTTCTGGGACAGAATGAACGGATGCAGCAACAGCATCGGTTCGCCGCTGCCGAGATGGATCGGATCGCGCTGCGTCATGGTGCCGACAGTAAAGGTGATACCGGCGGTATCGCAAGCTGGGCTGCTGACCGGCCGCCTCGCGCAACATGACTCACATCTGTCACCGGCGGGAACCACGGGGCTCTCCTAACCCGTCATCAATATGACGAACACGCCGGATGACGAGTCACCGTCATCAAATGATGACGGCTTGCGCGATGAATGTGCGCCACAATTCGGGGCAGCTGGTGAAACTGAGGCCAGTCAACCGTGGTGGGCGACTGACCCCACCCTCGCTGCCAAGCGCGACGAGGTGAGCAAGTGGCTCGATGCACTGGAAGCCGAGCCGGAGCCCATCTCGGACGACTGGTATTCAGCGATCAGCCGTGAGATAAACAGCGGCTCGTGCCGGCGCGAACTGAGTCAGGCACGGCTAGATCTCAATCGCGCGCGGGTGCGCTACACGGATGCGATACGGGCAGCGCGGGCCGCCGGTTACTCGTGGATTAGAGTCGCTGAGCCCACCGCGGATCGCGGCCGAGATGGCGCAGATGCGCTCGAAATCGTCGTCGCCGACCGACTCGAGCGCAGGCCCGAACGGCGCCGCGGCCATGGTGCGAAAGTCGCCGTCGGGCACCGCGACGACCAACGGCAGCACTGCCTGCACCACAGCGGCGGGCAGTTCGTATGCGACACCCAATGCTGCCGCGACATCCCAGCCGTGCACGACGTAGTCCACGAAGTGGAACCCCATCGCCATCGCCGCGGGAAACACGGCGCCGTCGCCGAACTCCGGAAGCGCGAAAGACGCATCGGCTGTTCCGGCGGCGGCGAAGGCCTCGAGCACGTCGCGTGCCGCCTCGGAATAGGCGCCGCCGGGGTCGGCCCGCACCGCCTCGGTCACCGTCGCCACCTGCCAGATCTCCTGGTCGGCGCCCGAACCCCTCGCGGCGGCGGCGAACCCGCGGTGCTGCACGGTCATGTGGGCCAACAGGTCGAGAAGATCCCACTCCTCGCACGGTGTCGGCCGGTCGAACTGCGCCGGTTCGACGGAGTTCACGATGTCAATCGACTTCAGTACGGCGATGCGATGGAGCGGATCGAGTCCGGCTGTAATAGTAGGCATTAGCTGATAGTAAGCAAGCGCATACGATAGTGCAATGCCTATCATGCGACCATGGCTGCGAAGTCGTCACGGCGTCCCGACCTGGCTGCCATGCTTGCGCCGCTGGTTCGCGCCATGATCGCCGCCGAGGAACCGGTGCTCGAGGCCCACGGCCTGACGATGTGGGGCTACGTCGTCCTCTCGGCTCTCGACAGGTCGTCGATACGGACTCAGGCCGCGCTCGCCGCGGCCATCGGCGCCGACAAGACACGGATCATCCGCATCCTCGACGACCTTCAGGACGACGGCTACATCGAGCGTCGACCCGACCCCGATGACCGCCGGGCACGACTACTGGCGATCACCGACGCAGGCCGCCGCGTCAAAGACGCAGTACAGAACGAGATCCAGCGTGGCGAAGAGCGGTGGCTCGGCGAACTCAGCACCGACGAGCGCCGGACGTTCCTGCGCGTGCTCGAGCGGTTGGCCCGGCGCGAATGGGGATGACCCGGGTGGAATGATCGACCCAATCATGAGCAAGCCAGCCGAGCGCGTCGTCTTCTCCGGCGTGCAACCCACCTCTGACTCCCTGCACCTCGGTAATGCGCTGGGAGCGGTTGCGCAGTGGGCGGGCCTTCAAGACGAGTTCGACGCGTACTTCTGTGTCGTCGACCTGCACTCCATCACGCTTCCCCAGGATCCGGCCTCCCTGAGGCGCCGCACGCTCGCCACGGCAGCGCAATACCTGGCTATGGGCGTCGATCCGTTCCGCGCCACCATCTTCGTGCAGAGCCACGTTCCCGCGCACACCGAATTGACCTGGGTGCTCGGCTGTTTCACCGGGTTCGGCCAGGCGTCCCGGATGACCCAGTTCAAGGACAAGTCGCAAAAGGAGGGCAGTGACGCGACCACCGTTGGCCTGTTCACCTATCCGGTGCTGATGGCAGCCGACGTGTTGCTCTACGACACGAACTTGGTTCCCGTCGGTGAGGACCAGCGCCAGCATCTCGAGCTTGCGCGCGACGTCGCGCAGCG
Source organism: Mycobacterium sp. ITM-2016-00318 (assembly GCF_002968285.2). Classification (NCBI taxonomy): domain Bacteria; kingdom Bacillati; phylum Actinomycetota; class Actinomycetes; order Mycobacteriales; family Mycobacteriaceae; genus Mycobacterium; species Mycobacterium sp. ITM-2016-00318. The sequence goes on from NZ_CP134400.1 coordinate 1,283,222, forward strand.
CTTCAACTCCCGCTTCCCCGAGACGTTCGTTATCCCCGAACCGATGATCCCAAGGACCACCGCGAAGATCTACGACCTGCAGGACCCGACGGCGAAGATGAGCAAGAGCGCATCCAGCGATGCCGGGCTGATCAGCCTGCTCGACGATCCCGCCGCGACGGCCAAGAAGATCCGCTCGGCGGTCACCGACAGCGAGCGCGAAATCCGCTACGACCCCGACACCAAGGCGGGGGTCTCCAACCTGCTGACCATCCAGGCCGCCGTCACGGGCAGCGATATCGACAAGCTGGTCGAGGGCTACGCGGGCCGCGGTTACGGCGACCTGAAGAAGGACACTGCCGAGGCGGTGGTGGAGTTCGTCACCCCGATCAAGGCCAGAGTCGACGAGTTGCTCTCCGACACCACGGAACTCGAAGGCATCCTCGCCGCGGGCGCCACCCGCGCCAATGAAGTGTCTGCGAAGACGCTGAAGCGGGTATACGAGCGCATAGGTTTTCTACAACAACAACCGCATTAGCCCTCGGGAGGTCGGCATGACCGAACCGGCCAAACCGGGAATCCTGGATCGCTACCGGGCGCGGTACAGGTGGTTCGACCACGTCATGCGCGCGCAGGAGCGCTATCAGGACAGCAAGGGCGACTTCTACGCAGCGGGTATCACCTACTTCACGATATTCGCGCTCTTCCCGCTGTTGATGGTCGGTTTCGCGATCGCCGGTTTCGTGCTCGCCAGCCAGCCCGACCTCTTGGCCGACATCACCGACAGGATCAAGTCGGCGGTGTCGGGCGACCTGGGCCAGCAGTTGGTGGATCTGATGGATTCCGCGATCAAGTCGAGGACTTCCGTCGGGATCATCGGCCTGGCCACGGCCGCATGGGCGGGGCTCGGTTGGATGGCCAATCTGCGTGAGGCGCTGAGCCAGATGTGGGGCCTGCAGCGGCAAGAGGGTCCCGGCTTTCTGCGGACCAAACTCTCTGATCTGACTGCCATCTTCGGCCTGTTCGCCGCCATCATCGTCACCATCGCGTTGACTGCACTCGGCAGGAAGTCAGTCATGAGAAAAGTGCTCGAATGGCTTGGACTGCAGGATCTTCCGGGCATGAGTTTAGCCCTGCGCCTAGCGTCCCTACTGGTCGCACTCCTCATCTCGTGGCTGTTGTTCGCCTGGATCATCGCGCGGCTGCCGCGGGAGAAGATCAGCTTTCGACGCGCCGCGCGGGCCGGTCTGATGGCCGCCGTCGCGTTCGAGATCTTCAAACAGGTGGGCACTTTCTATCTGAAGGCAGTGGTGTCCGGCCCTGCGGGCGCAACGTTCGGCCCTGTGCTCGGCCTGATGGTGTTCGCCTATATCACTGCCCGGCTGATTCTGTTCGCCACCGCGTGGGCGGCCACCTCAACCGAGATCCTGGAGGCAGCGCCGATCGAGCCGCCTGCGGGTGCGGTGATCAACCCGCGGATCCAGGTGCGAGAGGGGCTGGGCCCAGCGGGCGTGCTCACCGCGACGGCTATGGGAGCCCTTGGCGCGCTGGGCTTTTCGCGACTTACTCGGCGCCGCTGACGCTAGGCTCAGCGCGCCGGTCGACGGTTCAGCGACCGCGCACCCATGATCAGGCAGAACACGATGACCGTGCCGACGAACGCGACGCCGACCCGGACCGGCAGCGCGTCGGCGGCGGGCAGCGCCGGTGCGGCCGTCAAGGGCGTGCCCGTCGCCGCCTCCTGAGGGGTCGTCACGAGCGAGGGGTCCGGCTCGATCAGCGTCCCCACCTTCCTGCCCGGTGCGGTGGCGAACCCGTAATCCAGAAGGTGGGCGGCCTGCTCCCACGGGGCTATCGGTTGCCTCGTGCCGCGCAGCAACACGGCGACGAGCCTGCGGCCGTCACGGTTGGCCGCACCGACGAACGTCTGCCCGGCATCGTCGGTGTAGCCGGTCTTGCCGCCCATCGCGCCCGGGTAGTTGTCCAGCAGCTTGTTGTCGTTCTCGACCGGATAGCCCGCGTCGCCCCGGCCGGGAAAGTCGAACGAACGGGTCGCGACGATGTCGGCGAAAGTCGGGTTCTGCCAGGCGTACCGGTAGAACAGGCCGATGTCGTAGGCCGACGTGCTCATACCGGGGCCGTCGAGGCCCGACGGAGTGGCCACCCGGGTGTCGCGGCCGCCGAGCTTGCTCGCCAGGTCGTTCAGCTTGGTCAGCGTCGCGTCCATGCCGCCCATCTGCATGGCAAGCGCGTGCGCGGCGTCATTGCCGGAGTGCATGAGCAAGCCGTGCAGGATGTCGCGGATCGAGTAGTGCCCGCCCTCGCCGATGCCGACCTTCGTTCCCTCTGCGGCCGCGTCGTCGGCTGTGCCCGCCACCACCTTGTGGATCGGCAGATCCCGCAGCGCCTGCATGGCCACGAGCACCTTGATGATGCTGGCGGGCCGGTGCCTGCCGTGCGGATCCTTGGCGGCGATGACGTCGCCGCTGTCGAGGTCGGCCACCAACCACGCCTCCGCGGACACGTTATTGGGCAGCGGCGGTGTACGCGGTGCGGTGACGACGCCGCAGCGGCCGAGCGCGTCACCGCCGACGGGGTCCGAGGGAACCGCCAGCGGCTGGGGCGGGTCGCCGGCCTTCGGCACCTCTGATGAATCGACGGCGGGCGGAGTGCTGACCTGATACGGGCACGCGGGTGCCTCGGGGTCGGCGTTCGCCAGCGCCGGAGTCGCCGCGAAGAAAAGCGCTGCTGCCAGGGCGGCTGCTCGCTGGACCGCGGTGGTGAAGGTCGCCATGGTGTCCGCAGATTAGGCGATCCGCGGTCCGATTTCGGGTAGGCACGCTGTGACGGGAGTGATGAGAGTTGCAAATGTGACTTCACCGAACTGCCGACCGCACAGCCTGGTACGGTTTTGCGCCGCAAAGGTGTACCAGGCTGAGCGCTCGCGTCAGGGCAGGTTTAGAGCATGCGGCTGGCTTCACCCAGCACGTTGCTCAAGATGTCGTAGATCGCGTCGAACTCCTTCTGCCCGCTGATCAGCGGGGGAGCCAGCTGCACGACGGGGTCGCCGCGGTCGTCGGCGCGGCAGTACAGTCCCGCCTCCCACAGCGCGGGCGTCAGGAAGCCGCGCAGCAGCCGCTCGGATTCCTCGTCGTTGAAGGTCTCCTTGGTGGTCTTGTCCTTCACCAGCTCGATGCCGTAGAAGAAGCCCTCACCGCGGACGTCGCCGACGATCGGCAGGTCGTACAGCTTCTCGAGCGTCGCGCGGAACGCCGGGGCGCTCTGCTTGACGTGGTCGTTGATGCCTTCGCGTTCGAAGATGTCGAGGTTGGCCAGCGCGACCGCCGACGACACCGGGTGGCCGCCGAACGTGTAGCCGTGCCCGAACACCGTCTTGCCGTCGTTGAACGGCTCGAACAGCCTGTCGCTGGCGATCATCGCGCCGATCGGGGAGTAGCCCGATGTGAGACCCTTCGCGCAGGTGATGATGTCGGGCACGTAGTCGAAGTCGTTGCAGGCGAACATCGAACCGATTCGGCCGTAAGCGCAGATCACCTCGTCGGACACCAGCAGCACGTCGTACTCGTCGCAGATCTCGCGGACCCGCTCGAAGTATCCGGGCGGCGGCGGGAAACATCCACCGGCGTTCTGCACCGGCTCGAGGAACACCGCGGCGACCGAGTCCGGGCCCTCGAACTCGATGGCCTCGGCAATCCGGTCCGCGCAGTAGCGGCCGAAGTCCTTGAGGTCGGTGTCGTACGGCTCGGGTGCCCGGTAGAAGTTGGTGTTCGGGACGCGGAAGCCGCCGGGTACCAGCGGCTCGAACGGCACCTTGAACGCTGGAATGCCGGTGATGGACAGCGCGCCCTGCGGAGTGCCGTGGTAAGCGATCGAGCGCGAAACCACCTTGTGCTTAGCGGGTTTCCCGGTCAGCTTGAAGTACTGCTTGGCCAGCTTCCATGCGCTTTCGACGGCCTCACCGCCACCGGTGGTGAAGAAGACCCGGTTCAGGTCGCCCGGCGCGTACCCGGCGATGCGCTCGGACAGTTCGATCGCGGGCGGTGTCGCGTAGGACCACAGTGGGAAAAAAGACAGCGTTTCTGCCTGCTTCGCGGCGGCCTCGGCGAGTTCCTTGCGGCCGTGGCCGACCTGCACGACGAACAGACCCGACAGCCCGTCGATGTAGCTCTTGCCCTTGTCGTCGAAGATGTGCACGCCCTCGCCGCGGGTGATGATCGGCGGGGTGATGCCCTCGCCGTGGCGCGCGAAGTGGCCCCACAGGTGGCGGTTGGCCTTTGCGCCCAGATCGCTCGTGACGGGTTCGTTGATCAGTGTCTGTGTCATCTTGTGCCCCAATTATATTGCTGCTTAACAAGTTTCAAGTAAACGAGCGTTTCGGTGGATATCACTCCCGGCAGTGCGCGTATCTGGGTGTTGAGAAGATCGAGCAGATCGTCGTCGTCCTCGCAGACCACTTCGATGATGGCGTCGAAGGAACCCGCGGTCAGCACCACATATTCGACCGCGTCTATCGCGGCCAACTTCTCGGCCACCAGCGTCGTGTCGCCGGTGCAGCGGATGCCGATCATCGCCTGCCTGGCGAAGCCGAGTTGCATCGGATCGGTGACGGCGACGATCTGCATGACGCCCGCGTCGACCATGCGCTGGACCCGCTGCCGGACCGCGGCCTCGGAGAGCCCCACCGCCTTGCCGATGCCCGCGTACGAGCGTCGGCCGTCCTGTTGCAGGTTCTCGATGATCGCTTTGGACAGCTCGTCGAGCTGGACGGCCGCCCCCGGACGTGACTGGACGCGCAGGGAGACGGGATGGGTGCCCTCAGCACCCGGATTGGCCATGCTTGAGATTGTGCACGGAATCCGTCGTTACAAGCAACCAAACCAATGAAATCACGCGCTGAGCTATGTCGCGACTGCGGGAATGCGTAGGGATTGCATAGCCGCCGGGTAGGGCCGTCGGCTAGCGTTGGGCCATGACTGTGACGGTATCGGCCAGCGTGGCCGGCAGCTGGATCAACGGCGCTGCGGTGGTCACCGGCGGCGCCCAACATCAGGTCGTCAACCCGGCGAACGGTGAAATCGTCACCGAACTCGCGTTGGCCACCCCGGCCGACGTCGACACCGCTGTTGCGGCGGCACGGACGGCGCAGCGCGACTGGGGTAGCGCGACCCCGGTCGACCGCGCGGCCGTGCTGGCCAAGCTGGCGGTGCTGATGTCCGACCACGCCGACGAACTGGTCGCCGAGGAAGTGAGCCAGACCGGCAAGCCCGCGCGGCTGGCCCGCGAGTTCGACGTCCCAGGCAGCATCGACAACGTCGACTTCTTCGCAGGGGCCGCGCGCCACCTCGAGGGCAAGGCGACCGCGGAGTACTCCGGGGACCACACTTCGAGCATCCGGCGTGAGGCCGTCGGGGTGGTCGCCACCATCACCCCATGGAACTACCCGTTACAGATGGCGGTGTGGAAGGTACTGCCTGCGCTGGCCGCCGGTTGCAGCGTCGTCATCAAACCCGCCGAGCTCACGCCGCTGACCACGCTGACCCTCGCGCGGCTGGCTACCGAGGCCGGCCTGCCCGACGGCGTCTTCAACGTCGTCACCGGTGCGGGCGGCGACGTCGGCACCGCGCTGGCGGGTCACCCCGACGTCGACGTCGTGACGTTCACCGGGTCGACGGCGGTGGGTCGCAAGGTGATGGCCGCCGCGGCGGTGCATGGTCATCGCACCCAACTCGAGCTTGGCGGCAAAGCGCCGTTCGTGGTGTTCGACGACGCGGACCTCGACGCCGCGATCCAAGGTGCGGTCGCGGGATCGCTGATCAACACCGGACAGGACTGCACCGCCGCAACCCGTGCGATCGTCGCCCGTGAGCTCTACGACGACTTCGTCGCGGGTGTCGGCGAGGTGATGAGCAAGATCGTCGTCGGCGACCCCAATGACGAGGACACCGACCTCGGACCGCTCATCTCGATGGCGCATCGGGCGAAGGTCGCAGGCATGGTGGAGCGGGCGCCCGGCCAGAACGGCCGGATCGTCACCGGTGGGAGCGCACCGGATCTGCCGGGGTCGTTCTACCGGCCGACGGTGGTCGCCGACGTCGCCGAGGACTCCGAGGTCTACCGCGACGAGATCTTCGGTCCGGTGTTGACGGTGCGGTCGTTCACCGACGACGACGACGCGCTACGGCAGGCCAACGACACCGCCTACGGTCTTGCGGCGTCGGCGTGGACTCGCGATGTCTATCGCGCTCAGCGTGCGTCGCGCGAGATCCACTCCGGCTGTGTATGGATCAACGACCACATCCCGATCATCAGCGAGATGCCGCACGGCGGCGTCGGCGCATCGGGCTTCGGCAAGGACATGAGTGACTACTCCTTCGAGGAGTACTTGACGATCAAGCATGTGATGAGCGACATCACCGCCGTCGCCGAGAAGGACTGGCACCGGATCATCTTCACGAAGCGGTAGCCGGGTCGCTCGCGCGCCATCCGCGGATCGCCAACAGCTAGCTGATACGGATCAGCTTCTTGTTGACGAACTCGTCGATGCCGTAGCGGCCGAGCTCGCGGCCGAAACCCGACCGCTTGACGCCGCCGAACGGCAGCTCAACCCCTTCTGCGCCAACGGCATTGACGAACACCATGCCCGCCTCGATGCGGTCGGCAACACGCTTGGCCTGCTCGTCATCGGTGGTGAATACATACGAGCCGAGCCCGAACGGGGTGTCGTTGGCCAGCTCGACGGCCTCTTCCTCGGAGCCGGCTTTGTACACGGTGGCCACCGGACCGAACAGCTCCTCCTTGTAGGACGGCGACTTCGGCGACACGTTGGTCAGCACACCCGGTGGAAAGAACGCGCCCTTGCGCTCACCCTCGGAGACCAGCGTTGCGCCGTCGTCGACGGCCCGCTTCACCTGATCGTCGAGCCGTTCGGCGGCGGCCACCGACGACAGCGGGGCAAGCCCGTCGGCCTTCGCCAGTACGGCCTTGGTGAACTTGTCCAGGAAGTCGTCGTAGATGCTGTCGGCGACGATGATCCGCTTGGCGGCGTTGCAGGCCTGCCCGGTGTTCTCGAGTCGGCCGTCGACGGCGGCTTCCACGGTGGCGTCCAGGTCATCGGAGCTGAGCACGATGAACGGGTCGGAGCCACCGAGTTCGAGGACGACCTTTTTCAGGTTCCGGCCCGCGATCTCGGCGACCGCGGCGCCTGCCCGCTCCGAACCGGTCAGCGAAACACCCTGCACGCGCGGGTCGGCGATGATGTCGGCCACCTGTTCGTTGGTTGCGTAGATGTTGACGTAGGCGCCTTCGGGATACCCGCCATCGGTGAAGATCTGCTGCATGGCCGCCGCCGACTCGGGGCACTGCGGCGCGTGCTTGAGCAGGATGGTGTTGCCGAGCGTCAGGTTAGGGCCCGCGAACCGGGCGACCTGGTAGTACGGATAGTTCCACGGCATGATGCCGAGCAGCACACCGACCGAGCTGCGCCGGATGATCGCAGAGCCGTCGCCCTCGAGCAGCGTGATGGGCTCGTCGGCGAGGAACTTCTCGGCGTTGTCGGCGTAGTACTCGTAGATCGCCCCGCTGAACTCGGCCTCACCCTCGGACTGGTCGATCGGCTTGCCCATCTCACGATTGATGATTTTGGCGAGCTCTTCTTTGCGCTCGTTGTGCAGCTTGCCGACCTTGCGGATCAGTTCGGCACGGTCGGCGACGGTGGAGCCGCGCGACCACTCGCTGTGCGCCTTGCTGGCCGCCGCGATCGCGGTTTCGATCTGCTGATCCGTCGCCGTCGGGTATTCCTTGACCACCTCGCCTGTCGAAGGGTCGGTTACGGCATAGATGGACGTGCTCATTTGCTGTTCTCTCCTTTATTTGCAGGCGTTCACGAACGTCTTCAGGTGCGGTCGCGGGGAACCACGATGACTGGCACATCGGTACGCGCCAGGGTACGAGCTGTGGTGGAACCCAGGAAGATTCGCCGTGGTGCAGCAAATCGCCGGCCGGCAGGGCCGTTGTCGCCGGCGGCGGCCGCCTCGGCTTCCTTGACTGCCATGTGCGGAACAATACGGTTCCGGTAGTAGCTGCGGGGGTTCAATGTGCAAATCGTTCACAGGCGGCGCTACGGCAACGAAATCCGTGAATGCCGCGACGCTTCTACAATCGGTTCATGACCGCCAGCACGCGAGTCGACGAGTTCGAGGAACTGCGGCCGCACCTGCTGGCCGTAGCGTATCGGCTCACCGGCACAGTCGCCGATGCCGAGGACGTCGTCCAGGACGCGTGGCTGCGCTGGGAGCGTTCGAAGCCCGGCGAGATCACCGACCTGCGGGCGTGGCTGACGACTGTGGTCAGCAGGCTGGGTCTGGACCGGTTGCGATCGGCGGCCCACCGTCGCGAGAGCTATGTGGGCGAATGGCTGCCCGAACCGGTGGTGACCGGTTTCGACGGCAACGATCCGCTCGCAGTGGTGGTGGCAGGCGAGGACGCGAGGTTCGCGGCCATGGTGGTGTTGGAGCGGTTGACGCCCGACCAGCGGGTGGCGTTCGTTCTGCACGACGGCTTCGCCGTGCCGTTTTCCGAGATCGCGCCGGTACTCGGTGTCAGCGCTGCCACCGCGCGGCAATTGGCGTCGCGCGCCCGCCGGGCCGTCGCGTCCGCACCGGAACCGGTCGCCGATGACACCCACAACGAACTGGTCGGGTCCCTGATGGCCGCGCTCGCCGCAGGCGATATGAAAGCCGTTGTGCGCCTGTTGCATCCCGACGTCACGTTCACCGGGGACTCCAACCGAATGGCGCCGACGGCGGCGCGTGTCATCCACGGGCCGGACAAGGTTGCGCGGTTCCTTTTCGGACTCGCCAACCGGTACGGGCCGAACTTCCTCGCCACCGCGCAGTTGGCCCTCGTCAACGGCCAGCTCGGTAGCTACACGCCCGGTACGCCCGCCGACGGCAGCTATCCCGCGATGTCACCGCGAGTGACGGCGATGACGGTGCGCGACGGAAAGATCTGCGCCATATGGGATGTCGCGAACCCCGACAAGCTCAGCGGCTCTCCGATGGGGCGTTCTCGTCGGCCCACGGAACCCGGCACGCGTCACCGGAACTGAAGCCCTGCTCGGTGATGCCAAGCGCCGAGTACATCCTGGCCCGCATGTTCTCCACACCGATCTGATAGGTCAGCTCGATCACGCCGTCGTCGCCGAAGCGGCGCGCAAGGTCGTCGACCTGTTCGTCGGTGATGGTGTGCGGGTCTGTGGTCATGGCGTTGGCGTAGGCGATGGCCGCCCGCTCGTCATCCGTATAGGCCGGCGAGGTTGCGTAGTTGTCAATGTCTTTGAGCCTGTCGACGTCGAGGCCCTCGAGTCGGATCAACATGGAGCCGAAGTCGACGCACCACGAGCACCCGACCGTGCGCGCGGTCCAGAACACTGCAAGCTCGCGCACGTTGGCAGGCAACTTCTTCGACCCGGACTGCAGCAGCATCTCGTGTACGCCGTTGGCTATCAGCAGCCGCGGGTGGTGGGCGGCGACGGTGAAGGGCTCCGGCACCTCGCCGAATCGGCGTTTGGCGAACTTGTACATCAGCTTGGTCAGCAGCGACGCACGCTGCGGCGGCAGGGGAGCGATACGCGTTTTCTGTGTCATATCCGTTAGACGACACAGCCCGCCGATGTGTGACAGCCCTGCGGCACACACACGAAACTGCGGGCAGGGCCTTTCGGCGATCTGCCCGCAGTTTCGGTTACGCGTGGTCAGCCGCTATCAGGGCGCGGGGACTCCGACGCATGTGCTGCCGACGCACGCCCCGGCGCCGCCGGGTCCTGCGCCAGCGCCCGCACCAGGCACACCTGCGGTCGCGCCGCCGGGTCCAGCGCCTGCGCCTGCGCCACCTGCCCCTGCCTCAGCGCCGCCGGGTCCCGCACCGGCGCCAGCACCCGGCGCGCCTGCGCCCGCCCCGGGCGCACCCGTGCCCGGCGCGCCCGTGCCCGGGGCGGGGGCCGGAGTCGTCATGGTCGTCGTCGCACTGCTCGTCGTGCTCGACGTGGTCGATGACGTGCTGCTCTCATCACCTTTGTCGTCACCTCCGCCGCAGGCGCTCAGCGTGAACGCGAGCGCAGCGGCAGCGATGCCTGTGGTGGCCGAGGAACGTCGGAAGATCATGCGGTCAGTCATGGTCCAATCTCGTTTTCTGTGAGTGGGACTTCCTGGCGAAGCTGCATGTACCCACTCGCTGCGGATGTCAACCGCCCCTTCTGCTCGGCGATCGTGCATGTTTGCTCCTCGGCGCGCGCAGGACAGCGGTATTTCGCGCACCCCGAAAACCCTCTACGACAGAGATATTGACTGAGACGCAATACTGCGTGAACCACGCTCGCGGATGGGACTAGCGGGCGAACATCAGCGCGCGTTTGACCTCTTGGATCGCCTGGGTCACCTGGATGCCGCGCGGGCACGACTCCGTGCAGTTGAACGTGGTGCGGCAACGCCATACGCCGTCGACCTCGTTGAGGATGTCGAGGCGTTCGGCGGCGGCTTCGTCGCGGCTGTCGAAGATGAACCGGTGTGCGTTGACGATAGCGGCAGGCCCGAAATAGCTGCCTTCGCTCCAGTAGATCGGGCAACTGGTGGTGCAGCACGCGCACAGGATGCATTTGGTGGTGTCGTCGTAGCGCGCGCGGTCGGTCGCGCTCTGGATCCGCTCCCGGGTCGGCGGGTTGCCGCTGGTGATCAGGTACGGCTTCACCGCCCGGTAGGCGTCGAAGAACGGCTCCATGTCCACCACGAGGTCCTTCTCCACGGGTAGGCCGCGGATCGGTTCGATGGTGATCGTCAGTGTCTTTTGTGCTTTGCCTGGCTTCTTCTTGGGCAGCAGGTCGCGCATCAACACCTTGCAGGCCAGCCGATTGACGCCGTTGATGCGCATTGCATCCGAGCCGCACACACCGTGGGCACACGACCGCCGGAAGGTCAGCGTGCCGTCGAGATACCACTTCACGTAGTGCAGCAGGTTCAGCAGTCGATCCGACGGCAGGCACGGCACCCGGAAGCTCTGCCAGCCACCCGAGTCGGCGTAAGCGTCGGGCGACTCGGGGTTGAAGCGGGCGATCTTCAGCGTCACCATGACGGCGCCCTCGGGAATCGGCGGCAGGTCAGGGTCCTTGGTTTCCACCTCGGGACTGATCGTCATCAGTACTTCCGTTCCATCGGCTCGTAGCGCGTCTGCACGACGGGCTTGTAGTCCAGTCGGATGTCGCTCAGCAGATCGGCGCCCTCTTTGTAGGCCATCGTGTGGCGCATGTAGTTGGTGTCGTCGCGGTTGGGATAGTCCTCACGGGCATGGCCGCCGCGCGACTCCTTGCGGTTGAGGGCACCCGCGACCGTCACCTCGGCCAGCTCGAGCAGCATCCCGAGCTCGATAGCCTCGAGAAGGTCGCTGTTGAATCGTTTGCCCTTGTCCTGCACGGAGATTCGGGCGTAGCGCTCTTTTAGGGCGTGAATGTCGGTGAGCGCCTGCTTGAGGGTCTCCTCGGTGCGGAACACCGCGGCGTTGTTGTCCATCGACTGCTGCAGCGCGCCGCGGATGTCGGCGACGCGCTCGTTGCCGTGCTCGGAGAGGATGTCGCCGATCCAGCCGATCACCATGCCCTCGGGGTGCTCGGGCATGTCGACATGGTCGTGGCCCAGTGCGTAATTCGCGGCAGAGATGCCCGCCCGACGGCCGAACACGTTGATGTCGAGCAGCGAGTTGGTGCCGAGCCGGTTCGCGCCGTGCACCGAGACGCACGCACATTCGCCCGCGGCGTACAGCCCGGCGACGACGTTGGTGTTGTCGCGCAACACCTGACCGTGCACCGTGGTCGGGATGCCGCCCATCACGTAGTGACAGGTCGGGTACACGGGAACAAGTTCCTTGACCGGATCGACGCCGAGATAGGTCCTGGCGAACTCGGTGATGTCGGGCAGCTTGGACTCGAGCACCTCCTCACCGAGATGACGCACATCGATGTAGACGTAGTCCTTGAGCGGTCCCGCGCCGCGGCCCTCCAGCACTTCGAGCACCATGGAGCGGGCCACGATGTCGCGGGGTGCCAGATCGACTATGGTCGGCGCGTAGCGCTCCATGAACCGCTCGCCCTCACCGTTGAGCAGCCTGCCGCCCTCGCCGCGGACGGCCTCGGAGATGAGGATGCCCAGCCCCGCGAGCCCGGTGGGATGGAACTGGTGAAACTCCATGTCCTCCAGCGGAAGTCCCTTGCGGAAGATGATGCCGAGGCCGTCGCCGGTGAGCGTGTGCGCGTTGGACGTCGTCTTGTACATCCGGCCCGATCCACCGGTCGCGAACACCACAGCCTTGGCGGCGAAGACGTGGATGTCGCCGGTGGCCAGTTCATAGGCGATGACGCCCGTCGCGACCGGGCCGCCAGGGGTGTCGGTCAAGCAGACGTCGAGCGCATAGAACTCGTTGAAGAACTCGACGCCGTGCTTGACGCAGTTCTGATACAGGGTCTGCAGGATCATGTGGCCGGTGCGGTCGGCGGCGTAGCAGGCCCGGCGCACCGGCGCCTTGCCGTGGTCGCGGGTGTGTCCGCCGAAGCGGCGCTGATCGATTCGGCCTTCGGGCGTCCGGTTGAACGGCATGCCCATCTTCTCGAGATCGAGCACCGCATCGATGGCTTCCTTGCACATGATCTCGACGGCGTCCTGGTCGGCGAGGTAGTCGCCGCCCTTGACCGTGTCGAAGGTGTGCCACTCCCAATTGTCCTCTTCGACGTTGGCCAGGGCCGCACACATACCGCCCTGCGCCGCACCGGTGTGGCTGCGCGTCGGGTACAGCTTGGTCAGCACCGCGGTGCGGGCGCGTGGCCCGGCTTCGACGGCGGCCCGCATCCCGGCGCCTCCCGCGCCGACGATGACGACGTCATAGATGTGCTCAACAATCATTGGAGTTCATGTTCCTTTTGAGCCTCACGAGATGTTCGCGTCGAAGGTGACCAGGACATAGGTGCCCAACACCAAGATGAATCCGGTCGCCAGCAGCAACAGCGAGTTCAGATAGAACTTGGTGACGTTTTTGCGCGCGTAGTCCCCGATGATCGTTCGCATGCCGTTGGCTCCGTGCAGCATGGCCAGCCACAGCAGGGCCATGTCCCAAATCTGCCAGAACGGCGACGCCCAGCGCTGCGCGACGTAGTTGAAGTCGATGCGGTACACGCCGTCGTCCCACATCAACATGATGAACAGATGCCCGAGCGCGAGAAAGACCAACGCGACGCCGGAGAACCGCATGAACAGCCAGGCGTACTTCTCGAAGTAGGGAATGCCTCTTGGGCGACGCGGCGCCCTCGGATGGTCCAGCGAGGCCGGACGGTCGTGCTCCTTCTCCCTCACCGGGGCGATGCGGCCCTCGCGGTGATGGGGCGTCCACGCGGTGCTCACAGGAACCGCTCGGCCATGTGCATGCCCAGCACTCCCAGCGCGGGGATCATCACTGCGAGCCAGACGGCGGCCACCGCCCACAGCATCATCCGCTGATAGCGGGGGCCGTGCCGCCAGAAGTCGATCAGGATGACGCGAATGCCGTTGAGCGCGTGGTAGAGGACGGCGGCGACCAGGCCGACCTCCATCAGCCCGACTATCGGCGTCTTATAGGTGTCGACGACCTGGTTGTAGGCCTCGGGGCTGACCCGAACCAAGGCGGTGTCGACCACATGGACGAACAGGAAGAAGAAGATCGTCGCGCCGGTGATCCTGTGCAGGACCCAGGACCACATACCGGGGTCGCCGCGATACAGGGTGCGTCTGCGCGCCCGCTTCTCTCGCGGGGCCGCTATGTCCGTGTTCGTACTCATCGGGCCTCCAACGCCGTCGGTGGTCGGGGCGACTCTAAACCCCTTTGTAGTGCCCAAAGCGCTAGCGTGTTAGCCGTTCGAGGGCGTTTGACCTCGAAGTTAGGGTTACCTACATCACGTGACGAGCCACGGGACGGAGGGTTCGAAATGCATTCAGGGCCCGGTTGGCGGTATTGACGTGACCGCCGATATCGACTGGAACATGTTGCGACGCAGGGCAACCGAGGTTTCAACGAAGGCATATGCGCCGTATTCGGGCTTTTCGGTCGGCGCTGCGGCGCTGGTCGATGATCGTCGAATAGTGGCCGGCTGCAATGTGGAGAATGTCTCATATGGCCTAGGTCTCTGTGCCGAGTGCTCGGTGGTCTGCAACCTGTTTTCGGGCGGCGGAGGCAGGCTGATCGCCCTGTCCTGCGTGGCCGCCGACGGCGAGCTGCTGATGCCGTGCGGACGGTGCAGGCAGTTGCTGCTCGAGCACGGCGGCCCGCAGATGCTGATCGACCACCCGTCGGGACCGCGACCGCTCGGCGAGCTTCTGCCCGACGCGTTCGGACCCGGCGACATGACCTGCGGGGAGCCGAAAAAGCCGTGAGCCAAGCCACATTCGACGTGCCGACCGTCATCAGGACCAAGCGCGACGGAGGCGTGCTCTCCGACGCGGCGATCGATTGGGTGATCGACGGCTACACCAACGGGCGGGTGGCCGACGAGCAGATGTCGGCGCTGTTGATGGCGATCTTCCTCCGCGGGATGACGGGCGGCGAGATCGCACGCTGGACCGCCGCGATGGTGACCTCGGGCGAGCGGATGGATTTCAGCGACCTACGTGCCTTCCACGCGCCGGACAAGCCGCTTGCCTTGGTGGACAAGCATTCCACGGGCGGTGTCGGTGACAAGATCACCATCCCGCTAGTACCCGTCGTCATGGCGTGCGGTGCGGCGGTGCCGCAGGCCGCGGGACGCGGCCTTGGACATACCGGTGGCACGCTCGACAAGCTGGAAGCCATCGCCGGGTTCACCGCAGAGATCTCGAAAAGCCAGATCAGACAACAGCTCAGCGAGCTGGGTGCGGCGATCTTCGCGGCAGGGGAGCTGGCCCCGGCTGACCGCAAGATCTATGCCTTGCGCGATGTCACCGGCACCACCGAATCGCTGCCGCTGATCGCCAGTTCGGTAATGAGCAAGAAGATCGCCGAGGGCGCACGGGCGCTGGTCCTCGACTCCAAAGTGGGCAAGGGCGCGTTCCTGAAGACCGAGGCCGAATCCCGCGAGCTGGCGCAGACCATGGTCGAACTGGGAGCGGCAGCGGGTCTGGTCACCCGCGCGCTGCTGACCGACATGAACCGGCCGCTGGGCCGCACGGCTGGTAACGCGGTCGAGGTCGAGGAGTCCCTCGAGGTGCTGGCAGGCGGGGGTCCGCCGGACGTCGTGGAGTTGACGCTGGCGTTGGCCGCCGAGATGCTCGACGCCGCACGAGTGGACGGCGTCGACCCCGCGAAGACGTTGCGTGACGGAACCGCCATGGACAAATTCCGCGGGCTCGTCGCGGCCCAAGGCGGCGACTTGGCTCAACCGTTGCCCATCGGCCCTCACTCCGAAACCATCACCGCCCCCCGCGATGGCACGATGGGAGATATCGACGCGATGGCTGTGGGACTGACGGTGTGGCGGCTCGGTGCGGGCCGCGCGGTACCCGGTGAAGGCGTGCAGTCCGGCGCAGGCCTGCGCATCCACCGACGGCCCGGTGAACCCGTCGCCGCCGGGGAGACGCTGTTCACGGTCTACACCGAGACCCCGGAGCGATTCGAGTCCGCGATGGCGGAGATGGACGGCGGGTGGAGCGTCGGTGACACGGCCCCCGACATCGGGCCGTTGATCATCGATCGGATCTCGTCATGACCTCACCGTTGACCCTCGACTTGATTCGGCAGGCGCCCAAGGCCTTGCTGCACGACCATCTAGACGGCGGTCTGCGGCCAGCCACCGTTCTCGACCTCGCCCAGCAGACCGACTACGACGACCTGCCCGTTGCCGACGTCGACGGTCTGGCCGCGTGGTTCCGAACCGCCGCGCACAGCGGCAGCCTGGAACGGTACCTCGAACCGTTCGCGCACACGGTAGGGGTGATGCAGACGACGGAGGCGCTCTACCGCGTCGCCTACGAGTGCGTCGAGGACCTGTCGGCCGACCACGTGGTGTACGCCGAGATCCGGTTCGCGCCCGAACTTCACATCGACCGCGGCCTGTCGCTGGACGCGGTCGTCGACGCGGTGCTGGCGGGCTTCGCCGACGGTGAGAAGGCGGCCAGCGGTGAGGGTCGCGGCATCACGGTGCGCTGCCTGGTGACCGCGATGCGCCACCAGGCGCGCTCGCTGGAGATCGCCGAGTTGGCGATCCGCTTCCGCGACAAAGGCGTTGTCGGTTTTGATATCGCGGGCGCGGAGGCCGGCTACCCGCCGACGAGACATCTGGACGCCTTCGAGTACATGCGAGGCAACAACGCCCGCTTCACGATTCACGCCGGAGAGGCGTTCGGGCTGCCGTCCATTCACGAGGCGATCGCGTTCTGCGGTGCAGACCGGCTGGGTCACGGCGTGCGCATCGTCGACGACATCACCATCGCAGCGGACGGAACCGTACACCTCGGTCGGTTGGCGGCGCTGCTACGGGACAAGAGAGTTCCCTTCGAGCTGTGCCCCAGTTCCAACGTGCAGACGGGCGCCGTGGGCAGCATCGCTGAGCACCCATTCGAAC
The DNA here is from genome assembly GCF_002968285.2 of Mycobacterium sp. ITM-2016-00318. NCBI lineage: Bacteria > Bacillati > Actinomycetota > Actinomycetes > Mycobacteriales > Mycobacteriaceae > Mycobacterium > Mycobacterium sp. ITM-2016-00318. Next base: position 1,299,825 of record NZ_CP134400.1, read on the forward strand.
TGCTGGCGCGCAGCCGCTTTCGAGTGACCGTCAACACCGACAACCGGCTGATGAGCGACACCACGATGAGCCAGGAGATGTTGCGCCTCGTCGAGGCATTCGGTTACGGCTGGAGCGATCTCGCGCGCTTCACCATCAATGCGATGAAGTCGGCGTTCATCCCGTTCGACGAGCGACTGGCGATCATCGACGAAGTGATCAAGCCGCGGTTCGCCGTGCTGATCGGCTGAATCGTGAGGCAGGCATCTCCTGCGCGTGGGCCCCGCGAAGTTGCGCGAGCAGACGCAAAAGTGCCTGTTATGTCGGCGTGTCGGGCACTTTTGCGTCTGCTCGCCGAATTTCAGTAGAAGTACAGAATCCACCGTGACCGCCGGGTCTCTGCCGACCGGTGGCTACTCCTGGCGCAGCCGGGACTCGAGGAACGTCTCCAGCGACTCCCACTGCTCGACGGCCTCGGCGTAGGGCCCGCTGGGTTTGCGAACGGTGTCGGGGTCAAGGATGTGGGCGACGAGCCGACCGAGCGGCATGTCGGCATCCAATGTCTCGTCGACGATGTCGTCCTCGGCGTACTCGCCGACGTCGCGCAGCAGCTCGACGGCAAGCTCGAGCTGGTCGCGATCCACGGAGTCGGGTCCGTCGGCCAGGTCGTCGGCCAGGCCGCTGGTGACATAGACGTTCTCTTCGGTGACGTCGACGCGCAGCGAACCGTCGGTGGCCGCCGTCTTGATGTCCTCATAGGTCGCCAGGTCCGACAGGTCGTGGTCGTGTTCGTCCGCCAGGTACCGGGCCAGCGACCGCTCCGAACCGAACACGCTGACCCGTCCGTTGCGGCCGAGAAACACCGGTGCGTCGTCGAGGTAGCAGCGCAGCGTGAAGTAGGTGCCGCCGCGGGTGATCATCCGGATCGGGTCGATGCCCACCTTGAGCCAGAAGTCCTCGTCTTCGCCGAGCACCAACCCACCGGCCTGATCGGCAAGAGCCGTCTCGGACTCCGTGGCCTCGTCGGATGCGTTCTCGGCCGCCGTGTCCTCGGCCTCCGGTTCGACGGCTTCCTCGATCTCAATCGGCTCGGGCTTTGGCGCCTCGAGTTCGGCCGCCGCCTTCTCCGAGGCAGCCTTGTCGACATCCGGAATGGTGACGACGCCGTCGATCGCGTCGACGACGTTGTCCCAGCTCCGCCCGACCACGGCTCCGATCTCGCTCCAGCGCTTACGGCCGCTGCGGCCGCCGAAGTCGGCCATCCCGTTGCCGAGCGAGCCCAGCACCGGATTCCCGTTGAAGAACTTGGTGACACTCGGCAACTCGCAGACCGAGCCGACCGACGACACGATGACCAGCGTGCGGTGCAGGGTCGCCACGGATTCTTCTGTGGGCTTCTCGGCCAGCAGCTCCTGCACGCCGATCAGGTCGTACTGCCGCTCCTCTGGCGGATCGAAGCGGTGCGCGTTCGCCTCGGTCAGCTCCGGCCAGGCCGGGTGGTCGGCGAGGTCGTTGTCGGTATTGGTTCTGACGAAGGCGGCCAGATCGGCGACCGATTCGAAGCCGTAGAGGTCGTCATCCTTGCCCAGCAGGGCCTCCCACTCGTCGCCGGAATCCCGCCAGCGCGGAGCCCACAGTGTGTAGAGGTCGCCCTTGGTCAACCCGAGCCTGATCGGCACGATGTCAGCAGCCATGCGGCACAGCCTAACGACGCGGGTCCGAGCCGAGGACGTGGCCCGCCTCCGATAGCTGCGAAACCAGCAGGCCGGGCCCCGGGCAGTCCTAGAGCCGGCTCACTCCTCGTCGTCCTTGCCGCGGGGGTTCGGCGGCGGCCGGTTGGCCACGACCGGGAAGGATCCAGTGAATCCCTCGCGTTCCCGAGCGATCTCCAGCACCCGGCCGCGGACCGTATACCAACCGACGATGAGCGCCGGAATGATGACCACCAGCGTGGCGACGGTCCAGGTGCCGATCGGCGGGTCGAACGCCATCAGCACGACGACGCCGAACAGGAACGCCAACGTGAGATAGCCGGTGTACGGCGAGCCCCACAACCGGAATGACGGCCGCTCGAGGATGCCGCGTTTCGACCAGCGGTAGAGCTGGAGCTGACAGATGACGATGGTGCCCCAGGACGCGATGATGCCGAGAGCCGCTATGTTGAGCACGATCTCGAACGCCTCGCCGGGGAAGAGAAGGTTGAGGATGACGCCGAACAGCCCGACGGCCGCGGTCAGGAAGATTCCGCCATACGGCACGCCTCGGCTGGACATCACCGAAGTGAACTTCGGTGCGCTGCCGTTCATTGCCATCGACCGCAGGATCCGGCCGGTCGAGTACAACCCCGCGTTGAGGCTGGAGAATGCGGCGGTCAGCACGACGATGTTCATAACCGTGCCCGCGCCCTCGACGCCGATCTTGGAAAAGAACGTGACGAAGGGGCTCTCGTCCGCCTGATAGGCGGTGTAGGGGAGAAGAAGGGCGAGCAGGAACAATGAGCCGACGTAGAAGACCGCGATACGTGCGATCACCGAGTTAATCGCACGCGGCATGATCTTATGCGGATGAGCGGTCTCGCCAGCCGCAGTTCCGACGAGTTCGACTGCGGCATAGGCAAACACGACGCCGGACATGACAATCACCAACGGGAACAGACCAGCGGGGAACAGTCCGCCGTTATCGGCGACCACGCTGAAACCGGTTGGCTGACCTTGGATCTCGTAGCGGCCAGCCAGGAAGATAGTGCCCGCGACCAGAAATGTAATCAGCGCAACGACTTTGATGGCTGCAGCCCAGAACTCGAGCTCCCCGAACAGGGTTACCGAGATGAGGTTTATGCCCACCACTGCCGCCAACGCGATCAGGGCTATCAGCCACTGCGGAACACTCCCGAACGCCCTCCAGTAGTGAAAGTAGGTGGCGATCGCGGTGCAGTCGACGATGGACGTGAACGCCCAGTTCAGCCAGTACATCCAGCCGGCGACGAACGCCGCCTTCTCTCCGAGGAATTCGCGTGCATACGACACGAAGGACCCCGATGACGGCCGGTGCAGCACGAGCTCGCCCAGCGCACGCAGGATCAGGAAGACGAAGACGCCACAGAACGCGTAGCTCAAGAAGAGGCCTGGTCCGGCGTTGTGTAGTCGGCCCCCGGCGCCGAGGAACAGTCCGGTGCCGATGGCACCGCCGATCGCGATCATCTGCAGCTGCCGGGGTTTGAGGCCCTTGTGGTAGCCCTCGTCCTCCGCCAGCAGCGCGGAGTTGTCGTACGTCGACGGCTTGGGTTCAGTGGTCATCGCAGCAGTCCTCGCTCTAGTCAGTTTCCGGGAGACGCGGGATCAACGGGGTTACCACGGGCATCCCACTGCTCCGGAGGTCCTGGCGTATCGCTGACGTCACGAAACGTCATCACGAAGCCGCACACTGCGACGACGGCCGCAATCGCGTAGCCGATGATTGAATACCAGCCGACGTGAATGTACGCGGTGACCGCGACGATGAACATCGCCAGGAACACCAGACACATCCCGATCAATGGAATCTTCGCAAACAAATCAATGCGTGCCATGAGCCCCACCTCGATAGACCGAACGTGAACTTCTGGTGAATCGAGTAGACACCCTCGGGCATGCCCGGGCCACTCGAACGGACAGGACTCACAGGTAAGCGAGACCCGCGCTTTAGGATCGCCTGATGCAGGGCGCGGTGACGGTTCACATGCGGGCGCCCGCAAGGGACATCTGGACGCTCGTCGCAGATGTCACGAACACCGGCCGGTTCTCACCGGAGACCTTCGACGCCGAATGGCTCGACGGCGTGACACAACCGTCGGTCGGCGCCAGGTTCCGGGGTCACGTCAAGCGCAACGAGATCGGGCCGACCTACTGGACCACGTGCCGTGTCACCGCATGTGAGCCCGGCCGCGCCTTCGGATTTGCTGTGTTGGTTAAAAACATGGCGGTCAACAACTGGCACTACGAGTTCACGCCCAACGGCGCGGGCACCGATGTGACGGAGTCGTTCTCGATCCCGGTTCCCGCCGTCTTACGCGTGACGTCGTTTCTGGGTCTCCTGCGCAAGCGACGGAACATTCGGGACATGCGCACGACGCTCGAGCGCATCAAGGCGGTCGTCGAGGCTTGAAGCGCTACAGCGCTTTTGCCCTAGTCTCCGGAAGTGCACAGGCGCATGCCGCCGAGGTTGAACGCCAAACCCGCTCCCGTGTAACGAAATCGAGTCTCGAATACCTCGGGGATGAACGAAGCCATCGGCCCGTAGGAGACGCCGAGAATGGCGAAGGAACCCATGATGCCGAGCGCGAAGAGCAGCCGTCACCCGCTATCGAGAAGCGGCACGACCGCGAAGCACCACGGCAACGCCAGACAGAAGCCGACCAGGATGATCGCTCGTCGCCCGTAGGTGTCACTGAGGCGGGCCGAGACGGCGGTCGAACTGCTCGGGGCTGCCACCCGACTCGGCAGGCTCGCGGACAACGACGTCGTGCTCGATGACGGCGACCGAGTCCGAATCTGTGAACACGAATTCGTATCCGAGATGGATTGACCGCGGCGATGACCTGCAAGGCACCTTTTGGGGCGAACGAGCCCGCCTCAGCGACGCACCTAGGGCAGGCTGGAGCAATGACGGAAGCCACCGACCTCGTCGATGTGGTCACCGCTCTGGGCGAAGTACTGGGCCGGACGTCGTTCCCGCTGCCTACGCCGTCGGCCTGGTCGGCCGAACGTGAAGCTCGCGAGCTGACCGGGCAGCTGGCCGACTACCTCGTTCCGCGGCTGCGGAGCATCGACGCCCCGCTGCTGGCGGTGGTGGGCGGCTCAACTGGCGCGGGGAAGTCGACGCTGGTCAACTCGCTGGTCGGCGCTGACGTCAGCCCCGCCGGCGTGCTGCGGCCCACGACCCGCGGCCCTGCAATCGTGTGCCACCCGTCAGACCTGAGGTGGTTCACCGACGACCGGATTCTGCCGCAACTACCGCGATCGTCCGGGCCGGACGGCCTGCGCCTGGTGCCGCACGAAGGTATCGGGCCCGGTCTCGCGTTGCTCGACGCCCCCGACATCGACAGCGTCGTGAGTACCAACCGCGAGTTGGCGTCCACTCTGCTGGCCGCGGCCGACCTGTGGATCTTCCTGACGACCGCGGCCCGGTACGCCGATGCGGTGCCGTGGCAGTTGCTTCACACCGCCCGCGACCGGGGCACCGCGATCGCGATCGTGCTGAATCGATGCCCGCCGGAGGCGGTAAGAGATGTGGCCGCGCACTTGTCCGACATGCTGGCAGCGAACGGATTGGGCAGCGCACCGCTGTTCGTGATCGCCGAGCAGGGCCTGCGCGCCGGGCGGTTGCGGGACAAGGCGACAACACCCATTCGCTCATGGCTGGACGGTCTGACCGCTGACGCTGAGCAACGGGTGGCGGTGGTGCGTTACACGCTGGACGGAGCGCTGCGCAGCCTGTCGCCCCGGACGTATGGACTGGCCGAGGCGGCCGACGATCAATTCGCGGTGCGCTCGCAACTGGAGTCGTGCGTGTCGTCGGCGTACGGCGACGCACTCGCGCGCGTGGACGATGCGGTTCGCGACGGCACGCTGCTGCGCGGCGAGGTGCTGGCCCGGTGGCAGGACGTGGTCGGTACGGGCGAGTTTCTGCGCAAGCTGGAATCGCGGGTGGGGCGGGTTCGGGACCGCGTGGTGGCGGCGGTCACGGGGCGGTCCACACCGGTGGAGGAACTCGGGGAGGCGTTGGAGACAGGCATCGCGACCGTCGTCCGGGCGGCAGTAGAAGAGGCCGCCGAGGTGACATACGGGTGTTGGGCGCGACACCAGGCCGGCGCGCCGCTGCTGACCGGCGACCTGGCGCGGCCGGCCCCCGGGCTCGATGAGGCCGTCGAGCGGCTCGTCCGCGACTGGGAGGAATTCGTGCTCGAGCTGGTCCGCACCGAAGGCGCGTCGAAGCGCTCGGGGGCGCGGTTGGCTTCGTACGGTGTCAACGGCGCCGGGCTGGTCGTGATGCTCGCGGTCTTCAGCCAGACGGCCGGACTGACCGGCGCCGAGATCGCGGTCGCAGGGGGAACGACGGTCGCCAGTCAGAAAGTGCTGGAAGCGATCTTCGGCGAACAAGCGGTTCGCGGCCTGGCCCGGCAGGCCCGCGAGGAACTGCTGGCTCGAGTCGACGGCCTCCTGCGCCACGACGCCGCCCGCTACGGCGAAGTGCTGGGTTCCGCGTCGGCACTGGTGTCGGGTGACGAGCTGCGGGCGGCCGCCAATCGCGTCGCGGCGGTGCTGCAGTGACGCTCGTCGACCGGCTGGCGGCGCTGTCGTCGGTAGTGACACTGGGGTCCGGTCGGCTCTCCGATGATGTCCTTGCCGAGCTGCGCGATCTGGACCAGCGGGCGGGCAGCCGACTGCGCTTGTCGGGTGAGTACACCGTCGTCGCGCTGGCCGGAGCGACGGGCAGCGGAAAGTCCTCGCTGTTCAACGCCGCCGCCGGAGCGCAGCTGGCCGCAGTGGGCGTTCGACGGCCGACCACCTCCGATACCCAAGCGGTTGTCTTCGGCCGCGACGGCGCGACGGAACTACTGGACTGGCTGGAGATCAAGACCCGGCAACACGGTGACGCGTCAGCTGCACCGGAGCTTTCCGGGTTGGTGCTGCTCGACCTGCCTGACCACGACTCCACCGAATTGTCGCATCGGGCTGAAGTGGATCGGCTGGTCCGCCTCGTCGACGCCTTCATCTGGGTGTTGGACCCGCAGAAGTACGCCGACGCAGTCCTTCACGACGACTACTTGCGCCCGCTGGCCGCACACCGTGACGTGATGATCGTCGCCCTCAACCAGTCAGACCGGCTGGCCGATCCCGACCTGGCTGCGTGTCTACGAGACCTGACCCGGCTGCTTGGCGAAGACGGGCTGGGCGGCGTGCCTGTCCTCGCGACGTCAGCGGTGACACCGGACGGGGCGGCGCCGTTACGTGAATTCCTTGCGGCGACCGTGGCCGACCACAAGGCGCGAACGGCACGGGTGAGCGCAGATCTGGACTCGACGGCTGCACGCCTCGCACCGCTGGTTCCGCAGCAGAGATCCGTACCCGGGCTGCGAGACGGCGAGCGACGCCTGCAAACCGCCCTCGCCGAGGCTGCGGGCATTCCCGCAGTAGTCGGTGCCGTCGGCCGCGCTTACGAGCGACGCGGTCTCGCGGCGGTTGGCTGGCCGCCGCTGCGGTGGATACATCATCTGCGACCGGACCCTTTGCGCCGCTTAGGATTAGGGCAGTCAAGCACCGGGGACGAAGTACTCCGCCGGACCTCGTTGCCCTCGGCTTCTGCGGTCTCGCGCGCGGGCGTGGACAGCGCCGTGCGCTCACTCGCCGACACCGCGTCGGGCGGGTTACCGGCACCCTGGCCGCGGCTACTTCTCGAAGCCGCCAAGTCACGAGTGGGTGCCGTGCCTGATGCCTTGGACCGGGCGGTCGGTGGCGCGGACCTCGGCTCGAATCGGCCACCGCGATGGTGGCGTCTGGCGGGGGCGGTTCAGTGGGTGCTGCTGGTGGCTGCCCTTGCGGGCGGCGTGTGGCTCGGGCTGCTCGCTGTGCTCGCGTATCTGCAGATCGATCTCGATGCACCCCTTCTTGGGCCGTTCTCCTGGCCGACAGTGCTGCTGGTCGGAGGACTCGCGTCGGGCTTGGCGCTGCGAATTCTGATCAGACCATTCGTCGCGTTCGGCGCGTCCCGGCGCAGGCGACGCGCGAAAGCCGAACTGGGCCGGCGGGTCGAGGCGGTCGGAGAGGAGTTCGTCCTATCGCCGCTACGGGCGGAGCTGTCCGTGTACGACGAGCTGGCCGCCGCGGTCCACCGGCTCCATGGTCGCGGTTCATCAGGCCAGAGCTCACCTATAACACATACGGCGGCTGACCAGCGGTGACACGATACACGGGCCCGCCGTGTGCGTCGTGCGGCACTTGGTTGTCCCGCACAGCCAAGTTCTGCAGTGAATGCGGTACGCCAGTGGCAGACGGCGCACAGTCGGCGGAGTACAAGCAGGTAACGGTGCTGTTCGCCGACGTGGTGCATTCGATGGACATCGCCGCGGCGGTCGGGGCCGAGCGGCTGCGCGAGATCATGGCCGAATTGGTCGAACGTTCGACGGTTGTCGTGAAGCGCTACGGAGGGACGGTGAATCAGTTCACCGGCGACGGCATCATGGCGATATACGGTGCACCGGCGGCTCTGGAGGACCACGCTTTTCGTGCCTGCCTGGCGGCGTTGGCCATTCAAGAGGTGGCGAAGCCACTTGCGGCCGACGTCCGGGAACGCGACGGGAAGAACTTGCGGCTGCGCGTCGGACTCAACTCGGGGCGGGTGATCGCCGGTGAGATCGGTTCCGGCGCTTTGGGTTACACCACCATCGGCGAGCAGGTGGGGATGGCCCAGCGCATGGAGTCCGTCGCCCCTCCGGGTGGGGTGATGCTCAGTGAGTCAACCGCGCGGCTCGTCGAGCACGCCGCGATGCTTGCGCAGCCGGAGATGGTGCAGATCAAAGGCGGCGCGGAAGCTGTTCGCGCTCGTCGGCTCCTCGGCGTGGCCTTGCAGCATGAGATAAGCGGTGCCGCGGAGGCTGCACTGGTGGGACGCGACCTCGAGGTCACCACCATCGCAGGACTTTTGGATCGGTCGGGGACCGGTCGCGGATGCGTGGTGTGTGTCGCGGGACCGGCGGGGATCGGCAAGACCCGACTCGTTCGCGAGACGATGCGGCTGGCGACCAGCCGGGGTGTCGAGGCGTTCTCGACCTATTGCGAATCCCACGCCACGGACATCGCGTTTCATTCGGTGGCCCGCCTGCTCCGTGCCGCTACCGGGGTGAGCGGTCTGAACGATGAGGATGCGCGCGCACGCCTCCGCGCCCAAGCTGTCGACGCCGACGACGAGGACCTGGTGCTGCTGCACGATCTGCTGGGTATCTCCGACCCGGACGTGGCCTTGCCGAAACTCGACCCGGACGCGCGGCGGCGGCGATTGACCGCGTTGATCAACTCGCTGTCACTGGCGCGTACCGAGCCGGCGCTGTATGTCATCGAAGATGCACACTGGATCGACGAAGTCAGCGAATCGATGTTCGCCGAATTCCTCAGCGTGATTCCGCAGACGCCAGCGGTGGTGTTGATCACCTACCGGCCCGAATACCTGGGGGCGTTGGCCCAGGTGAAGGGTGCACAGACCATTTCGCTGGCACCACTGAGTGATTCGGAAACAGCCGTGCTGCTCGACGAGCTGCTCGGACCCGACCCATCTGTCCTTGGGCTCAGGGCAGTGGTTGCCGAGCGCGCCGCCGGTAATCCGTTTTTCGCCCAGGAGATGGTGCGCGAACTCGCCGAGCGCGGTGTGCTTCAAGGCGACCGCGGTCGTTACACCTGCCAAGCGGACGTGGCCGAAATCACTGTTCCGGCAACGCTGCAGGCGACGATCGCCGCCCGTATCGACCGCCTTGACCCCGACGCCAAGCAGACATTGAATGCCGCCGCCGTGATCGGTTCCCGCTTCACGCCCGGGCTACTGAACGCCCTCGGAAACGATCCCGCTGTGGGGAAGCTCCTGACGGCCGAGCTGGTCGACCAGATCCGATTCATGCCCAGCGCTGAGTTCGCCTTCCGCCATCCACTGATCCGGACGGTCGCCTACGAATCGCAGCTGAAGTCCGACCGCGCAGAATTGCATCGTCGGCTGGCTGGAGCGATCCAACAGCGTGACCCCGCTTCCCTGGACGAGAATGCTGCGCTGATCGCCGAACACCTGGAAGCCGCGCGTGATCTGGTGGCCGCATTCGACTGGCATATGAGAGCCGGCGCGTGGTCGTATATCCGCGACGTCGCCGCAGCGAGGTTGAGTTGGGAACGTGCGCGCCGGGTCGCGGATGCGTTGCCTCACGACCACTTCGCTCGCCTGTCCATGCGAATCGCCCCGCGGACGCTGCTATCCGGCAGCTCCTGGCGAGTGGGCAGCGGCGTCGACACCGGCTTCGACGAGCTGCGCGACCTCTGCGTCGAAGCCGGGGACCAGCGGTCGTTGGCCATCGGCATGACGGGTCTGGTGATGAAGGAATTCATGAACGGGCACACCGGCGACGGATCTCGGCTCGCCACCGAACACAGCGCGCTGCTCGAATCGATCCGCGACCCGGCGTTGGCGGTCGGGTTGTCGTTCGCGGCGCTTGCCGTAAAGCACGAGGCCGGCGCCATGACCGAAGTGTTGCGGCTGGCGGAGCGGGTCATCGAACTGGCCGGCGGCGACTCCACCATGGGCAGCGTGGTTTTCGGATCCCCGTTGTCGGGCGCGATCGTTTTCCGCGGGTGCGCGCGGTGGTGCCTCGGCCAACCTGGATGGAAGGAAGATCTTGCGCATTGTGTGGCGATGGCGCGCGCAACCGACGCAACGTCCCTGGCCGGCGTGACCCTCTACAAGTACGTTCTCGCGATTCCGTGCGGAGCATTGTTGCCCGATGCCAACGCCCTGCGGGAGACCGCCGACGCGTTGACCACCGCGGAGCGGTCGGGCGACGGATTCGCGCTGCTTTTCGCTCAAATGGCTCGAGGTATCACGCTGGTCCACGGGGATGGGTTGGACCGCGAGGCTGGGTTCGCCCTGCTTGCGGCGGCTCGAGAGGCCGCCCTGAGGGGGCGTTTCACATTGACGGCGGTCCCGCCCATTGACCTGCTTTCCGCAAAGGAGGAGGCCGGCTCCGGAGATCTCGATGGTGCAGTCGAAAGGACGCGGTCAGTGGCCGAGTACCTGTTCAGCTCGGGAAACGTCTGGAGCATCTTCGCCACCACCTGCCTGGTGGAGATGCTGTTGCGCCGCGGCGGGGATGCCGACATCGAGGACGCGCAGGCCGCGATCGACCGGTTGGCTGCCCAGCCATTCGGTCTCGCGCTCAACGAGATCACGCTGTTGCGGCTGCGGACGCTGCTGGCGCATGCGCATGGCGACGAGGCGACCTACCACGACTATCGCGGCCGTTACCGTGAAATGGCGACTGCCCTGGGCTTCGACGGACATATGAAGTGGGCCGAGGCGATGGCGTGATGTGATCACCGCGTCGGCCGCCGTGGCTCAGCATGTCTGGCGTGGAACAGCAGACAGGCCTGACAGGCGTGCCCTGCCACCCGACGCCAAGAGTTTGCTGGCCTCGTCCGAATGGATAGGAAACCGGCGGTTGACGAGCTAAGATCGCGTTCTAGGCCGATCGCGTTGTATGCGATAGAGGTGGCATGAAAACGATCGCTACGTTAACGAACAGGCGCGACGACTACGGGGTCCACGAGGGCTATCTGCTTCTCGCCGACATCTCGGGATATACCGCGTTCCTCACTGGCACCGAGCTGGAGCACGCGCACGAGATCATTCATGAACTGACCACGCTCATCCGTGAGCGCCTCGCGCCTCCCATGCGGTTTGTGAAGCTGGAAGGCGACGCTGTCTTCTGCCACGCGGACACAGAGACGTTTCGGGAAGGTGAGCGGCTGGTCGAGCTGATCGAGGCCTGCTACTTCGAATTCTCCAACCGCTTGCTCGACATGACGCGCGCAACGACTTGCCGCTGCGTGGCCTGCGCGGCCATCGGTTCGCTTGGGCTGAAGTTCGTATCGCATTACGGCAGCTATGTGGTCGAGCGTGACGACCGACGCGAAGACCTCGCCGGACCGGACGTCATCTTGGCGCATCGGCTGCTGAAGAACACGATCAGCGACCACGACGGACCGCCGGCATACGCGTTCTTCACGCACGCGTGTCAGCAGCATCTACCTCCGTCGTTCGAACTGCCGTCACATATAGAGATGTACGAGTCGTTCGGCGAAACCAAAGGCGGTGTGCATGATCTCGATCCGGTCCTGAGCAGGATGCGGGAGGAGCGCCGCTTGTACATCAGCGCTTCCGACGCGGACTTCGAGATCCCGATCGATGTGCCGGTGCCACCGGCGGTCGCCTGGCAATACGTCGTTGATCCAATCGAACGACAGCGCTGGGCCTGCCGGCGGTACAACGAGGATCCAGACCAAGATGAGCGGAACCCAGAAGGTCGCCTCGGGCCTGGCGCGACGTCGCACTGCACCCACGGCCCTGGGCATCTCATGGCCTTCCGCGAGTTCATCGACTGGCGTCCCTTCGCTTACTTCACGTCCCGCGTGACAACGACGGTGGCCGGAGGTCTGCCCCGGTCTCTTATCGAGACGGTCGAATTCATTCCCCTGGGTGATCACCGCACACGGATCATCATTCGCTATCGGGCGACGAATCGGTCCCGCATGTCGCTGCTGGTGGGCCGCGCCACACGTGCGTTGGTCACCGGGTTGTGGCAGCGGAGGGGCAGCGACCTGGTCAGCATCGTCGAGGAAGATGTCGCAGCGCTTCGGCTCGGCGGCAGAGGCGATCCACAACCGCGTGAAGCGCGTACACCAACGACTTGGCGCTGATCCGGAGCTCCTCAAGCGACCGCGCCGAATACCCGCCGGCACGGCGGCACTCGGGCGTCAAGCAGTCGGTCGCCAGAAGCCCTGAAAACCCTGACCTGCGTTCGTGGTTCGGATCGACGACAGCTGTACCGGATCCCCCGCCTCAGCCAGTGATCAATAGGGGTGCAGGCGAGAACAGCGTCCCGAGTGCAATTTGGCAGACATGTCTGACCAGCGGTGACACGATACTGACGTGGAAGCCGGTCGGGACGCCCGCGATGATGGCCTGACAGCGGCGCAAGTGCCGTGCGGCTCGTGCGGGACTTATCTGGCCGCGGCGGCGAAGTTCTGTAGTGAGTGCGGCGCGCCCGTAGCAAATGCCATCCCCTTGGCGGAGTACAAGCAGGTGACGGTGCTATTCGCCGATGTGGTGCATTCCATGGAAATTGCCGCCGCTGTGGGTGCCGAGCGGCTGCGGGAGATCATGGCCGACCTGGTTGATCGTGCCGCCGCAGTGGTCACGCGTTATGGCGGGACGGTCGGTAGCTTCACCGGCGACGGGATCATGGCGGTGTTCGGCGCGCCCGCAGCTTTGGAGGACCACGCTGTTCGTGCCTGCCTGGCGGCATTGGCCATCCAGCAGGAGGCGGAACCGCTCGCCGTCGAAGCCCACGATCGAGACGGTATCGAACTCAAGTTGCGTGTCGGGTTGAACTCTGGAGAGGTGATCGCGGGCGAGGTCGGCTCGGGGTCTTTCGGATACACCGCTGTTGGTGAGCAGGTCGGGATGGCTCAACGGATGGAGTCGGTGGCACCGCCGGGAGGTGTGATGCTCAGTGCGTCAACAGCGCGACTCGTCGCAGGGGCTGTCGATCTCAGTGAGCCTGAGATGGTCTCGGTCAAGGGCAGTGCAGAACCGGTGCGGGCGCAACGCTTGCTTGCAGTCACCTCGGAGCGCCAGCGGGCTCTGTCTACGCAGTCGACGCTCGTCGGGCGCGAGCTGGAATTGCACACTATGACTGGCCTTCTCGAGCGTGCGATGAGTGGGCGGGGGGTGGTCGTCGGCGTGGTGGGGCCGCCGGGCATCGGAAAGAGTCGGCTTCTGCGCGAGATCACGGCTATCGCCGAAAGTCGGGGCGTCACGGTGATTTTGAGCAATTGCGAGTCCCATGGCGCGCAGGTCCCGTTCCATGCGGTCGCGCAAATGATGCGCAAAACGTTCCGAGTGTCTGGTCTCGACGGTGGCGACGCAAGGGTTCGATTGCGGCAGCAGCGTCCAGACATTGACCCCGATGATCTGTTGCTGTGGGAAGACCTCTTGGGCATCGCCGATCCGAGCGCCACGCTGCCTCGGATAGACCCAGACGCAAGGCGGCGGCGACTGGCCGCGTTGATTAACACCGCGAATCTGCGTCGCACGCATCCGGCGTTGTACATCTTGGAGGACGTGCACTGGATAGATGAGGCCAGCGAGTCGATGATGGCCGACGTCCTCGCTGTGATCGGTCAGACATACACGATGTCTGTGTCCACTTACCGGTCCGAATATCAGGGCGCGCTGACCCGCGTACATGGCGCGCACACGATCGCGCTGACCCCGCTGACGGATTCCGAGACCTCTGGGCTGCTCGGGGAACTGCTCGGTCCCGACCCGTCGGTCGGCGACGTGGCCGCCACAGTAGTGTCGCGAGTGGGCGGTAATCCATTCTTCGCCGAGGAAATGGTCCGCGAGCTAGCCCAGAGCGGACAGCTGGACGGCGAGCGCGGCGGATACATATGTCAGACCGATGTTGCCGACGTGACGGTGCCCGCCACGGTGCAGGCGACCATCGGAGCCCGCATAGACCGCCTCAACCCGGTGGCGAAGCGCACCCTGAGTGCGGCGGCAGTGATCGGATTGCGTTTCAGCGCGGACCTTCTCACTATGTTGGCCGCCGACGCCGCCGTCGAGGAGCTCGTGGCGGCTGAACTCATCGACCAGGTGAGGTTCACCCAGGACGCGGAGTATGCGTTCCATCATCCGCTGATACGCGCGGTGGCTTACGAGTCCCAGCTGAAGTCAGACCGCGCCGAGTGGCACCGACGGGTGGCTGCTGTGATCGAAACACGCGAACCGGACGCAGCTGGGGATCATGCCGCGCTCATCGCCGAGCATCTCGAAGCCGCAGGCGAACTCCGGGAAGCCTACGGCTGGCATATGCGCGCAGGGAGCTGGTCGACCAGACGCGACATCGCCGCGTCGCGAACGAGTTGGGAGCGCGCGCGACGGATCGCCGATGCGTTGCCGGACAACGAGCCCGAATGCACCACCATGCGAATTGGCCCGCGCGTCAGGCTGTGTGGTAGTGCCTGGCGGGGAGGTCTGTCGAACGTTGCAGGACTCGTCGAGGAGCTCCGCGAGTTGTGCGCGCGGGTGGATGACCATGCCTCACTCGCGGTCGGCATCACCGCGTTGACATTTCAGCTCGGCGCAGACGGACATCTGCGCGAGGCTTTCCAGCTTGCGTCCGAACAGTTGACGATATTCGAATCCGTCGAAGATCCGACGACGGCCATCGGCGCCGCCGCCGCGGCAGCCTCCGTATTGCACCAATCCGGTCAAGCGATGAAGGTGTTGCGATGGTCGCAGTCCGTGATCGATTGGGCGGGTGAAAATTCCGGTGAACGCGATGACAGGATCTCGAGATCGCCGTTGATCGCACTAGCGTGGGTCTTTCGCGGTATGGCTCGGTGGTATCTTGGCCGTCACGGCTGGCGGCAAGATCTAGACGATGCGGGTGCGATGGCCCCGAAAGCCGATCCGGTCACTCATCCCTCTGTCGTCGGGTGGAGGTACCTTGACGCGATTTCCCACGGCGTACTTAGAGCAGACGGCGAATCGGTGCGTGAACTGGAGGGCGCGCTGCGAATTGCCGAGGCATCGGGCGAGGACACGTCTGTCGGAAACCTCAAGTACGCGCTGGGTCGGGCACTCGTAGAGCGGGATTCTTTAGCGGAGCGGGAGCGCGGAATGGCGATGTTGGGCGAGATTCGCGACATGTGTCTCAACCACGGGTTCTTTCGGATCAGAGTGCCCGTCTTGGACTTCTGCGCGGCACGTGAACGAGCCCGCGTCGGTGACTTCGACGACTCCATTCCGGTGATGCGGCGCGTTACCGACGGCCTACTGCGGGATGGCCAGGTACTGCAAGGTGTTTGGATCTTGGCGAGATTGGCGGAAACGATGCTCGGACGCGGCTCCGACACGGATATCGCCGACGTGCAGGACGTGGTCGAGAGTATGGCGAACTTGGCGGACGAGGTTGGTGGCGCGATCCGTGACATTTGGTTGTTGCGTTTGCGGACACTTCTCGCCCTGGCTCGCGGCGACCAGATCGGCTACCGGGATTACCGGGACCGCTACCGGGCGATGGCAGCGTCCTTGGGTTTTGAGGGCCACATGGATTGGGCTGGAGTTATGGCATAGAGGGGCTCAAGCGGTGGGCCGCCAGAAGCCCTGAAAACCCTGGCCCGCGTTCGTTGTCCGGATCGACGACAGCTGCACCGGATCACCCGCCTCGATCATCTGGCCATTGCCGACGACCATCGCCACATGTCCGTCCCACACTGCGAGGTCACCGGGTCGCAGCGCGTTCTGGTTCACCGCCGCGCCGAGATCCTGTTCCTGAGCCAGGCGCGGGAGGTCCAGCCCGGCCTGGTGGTATGCCCACTGGGTCAGTCCGCTGCAGTCCAGTCCGACGCCGGGTGTGGTGCCGCCCCACACGTACGGGACGCCAAGCTGGGTCAGTGCGTGGCGAACGGCGTTGGCCGCCACCGGGTTCGGTGCGCTCACCGTGCTACCGTCCGGCAGGGTGACCGCAATGCCGTCGCCGAACTCTGCGGGCTCGGGCAGCGCGAGGCCCGCGAGCGAGGCCTCGGTCGGCGCGAGGCCGCCGGACGCTCCTGAGCCACCCGATGTACCAACGCCACCGGAAGTACCGAAGCCGCCGGGCGCACCCGAACCCGCGGGAGCGTCGAAGCCTGCCGACGGCGTGTAGCCGGCCGGTGTCGTCGGCGCGCCTGCCGGTGTCGTCGGCGTCGAGATGCCTGCGGCGTTCCCGTCGAGCTCGGTGCGCAGATCGTCGACGACGGCGACCGCCTCACCGAGTGCCCGGCGGGCCTCCTCCCGTAGCTCTTCGGCGGCTCCCGGTTCATCGAGTCGCGCCTCGATGGCGGCCGCTCGCGCTTCGAAGCGATCGACGATGTCGCGAAGCCGAAAGCGGGCGCGCGCCACTGCATCCGCGGCATCGGCGGCGCCTGCCCGCAACTCCTCGATGCGCAGCGACAGCCGGTCGGCCGCGTCGGCGATCGTGGACATGAACTCGGCCGCGCCGTCCGCGCCCGCACCCGACCAGTCCTCAGCGGCTCGGCTCCAGCCGCCGCGCGTCGCCGCGGCGACATCGGCCAGCAGTTCGCGCACCTCGGCGAGCGAGGAGACCGGATCCCCCTGGTCCGCCCACCCCGGCCCAACCGACGCCGCCACCTCGCGAATCGGCGCCGCAAGCGCTGCGATCAGCCCGCTCGGCATCGTCAGAGGAGACGGCTGCCGCGTCGGTCGGCGTCGGTGTACGCGTCGGCCACCACGCCCGTGCGCGACCGCGCCGAAGCCAGCTCCTCGGCGAGGAACGCAATGGCACGCGTCTCCGCAGCGATCGCGTCGACGAGCGTGTCGAGGAACCGGGCGCCGACCGGACCGAAGGCGGCGACGGTGTCGGCACCAGGCATCGACTTCAGGGCATCGGCGGCATGGGACAGGTCATCGGCTTGATTCGAGCAGTGCGCCCCGAGCGCATGAATGGCATTCGTATCGACAAGCATGGCGATACGACGATCGTGCGCGCCGGGCGGTTCCCTGACGTTAGGGTCGGGCCCATGGACGTTCGCGTCGTCGACCATCCGCTCGCCGCAGCTCGGCTGACCACGCTTCGTGACGAGCGCACCAACAACGCGACTTTTCGCGAAGCGCTGCGCGACCTGACCCTGATGCTGGTCTACGAGGCCACCCGCGACGCGGCGACGGAAAGCATTCCGGTCCGCACGCCGCTCGCCGAGACGACCGGATCGCGGTTGGCCAACCCGCCGCTGCTGGTGCCCGTGCTGCGTGCGGGCCTCGGCATGGTCGATCAGGCGCACGCTCTGATCCCGGAGGCACACGTCGGGTTCGTCGGCGTAGCCCGCGACGAGGAAACTCATGCGCCGACACCGTATCTGGAGTCCCTGCCCGACGATCTGAGCGCTCAACCCGTGTTCGTTCTCGACCCGATGCTCGCCACCGGCGGGTCGATGGTGCACACCATCGGACTTCTGCAGGCCCGCAACGCCGTTGACATCACGGTGATATGCGTCGTCGTCGCACCCGAAGGGATCGCGGCCCTCGAGAAGGCCGCGCCGGACGTCAAGCTGTTCACCGCGACGATCGACGAGCGCCTGAACGACATCGCCTACATCGTTCCCGGCCTCGGCGATGCCGGCGATCGGCAGTTCGGGCCGCGCTAGAACTTTCCGGCCAGGTCGGCCAGCTCTTCGGCCAGCTGTCTGGCCTCGGCCCGCGCGGCGTCGAGGTTTCCGTCGACGGACTTCCGACGAACCTCGATGTAGGACTTGACCTTCGGCTCGGTGCCAGACGGTCGCACCGCCACCCGGACGGTGGTGTCGTCGTCTCCGCCCTCGAGGATCACCGCGTCGGTTCTGCGCTCGTAGGGCCGTACCGCCGCCAAGTCCGTCATCGCGACTTCGAAACCGCACAGCTTCCTGGGCGCGCTTGCGCGCAGCCGGGTCATGACTTCCGCGGCCTCATCGGCTCCGGCCACTGGCCGTGAGACCGAGAGCGTGGTGTGCACGCCGTGCGCACGAGCGAGGTCGTCGAGGGCGTCGAGAACGGTGCGGCCCTGATCGCGAAGAGCAACGACCAGGTCGCAGAACAACACCGCCGCGCTGATGCCGTCCTTGTCGCGCACCGAGGACGGGTCGACGCAGTGGCCGATCGCCTCCTCATAGGCGTAGACCAGGGTGCATTCCGACAAGTCAGC
The DNA here is from genome assembly GCF_002968285.2 of Mycobacterium sp. ITM-2016-00318. NCBI lineage: Bacteria > Bacillati > Actinomycetota > Actinomycetes > Mycobacteriales > Mycobacteriaceae > Mycobacterium > Mycobacterium sp. ITM-2016-00318. The sequence continues at coordinate 1,318,336 of NZ_CP134400.1, forward strand.
GTCGGCCCGCGAGAGCCACTTGAAGCCGGTCAACGTCTGCACATGCCGGGCACCATGCGTCGACGCAATGCGAGCCAGCATCTGAGACGACACCACCGAGCTCGCCACCACGGCGTGTTCGGCGACCTCGCCCGGATCGATCTGAGAAAGGATGTAATCACCGAGCAGCCAACCGGTCTCGTCGCCCGTGAGCATGCGCCAGCCATCGGGTGTCGGCACCCCGACCGCACATCGATCGGCGTCGGGATCAAGCGCGATGGCGACCTCAGCATCGGCCTCGGCCGCGAGCTTCAGAAGCTCGTCGGTCACTCCCGGTTCCTCCGGATTCGGGAACGGAACCGTTGGGAAGTCCGGGTCTGGAGCGAACTGGCTTTCTACTACCTGTACGTCGGAGAAGCCAGCTCTGACGAAAGCATCGAGCGCATATTCGCCGCCGACACCGTGCAGCGCGGTGAACGCCAGCCGCGCCGATCCATGTGTCCGACGCACCCGCGAGGCGCGATCGACATAGCGCTGAATCAGGTCCATGCCCGACGTCGCCACCGGGACCCGCCGGATCTGGTCGGCGTGGGGGGCCTTGCCGACCATTGCCTCGATCTCCCGGTCGGTGGGCGGGACGATCTGCACCCCGCTGTCGAAGTACACCTTGTAGCCGTTGTGCGACGGCGGATTGTGGGACGCGGTGATCTGGATGCCCGCGCTGGCGCCGAGATGGCGGGCGCCGAACGCCACCACCGGCGTCGGGACCGCGGCGAACATCAAGGTGACCATGAAGCCCTCGGCGGCCAGCACCTCGGCGGCGGCGAGGGCGAATTCCTCGGAGCCGCGCCTCGCGTCTCCGCCGACGACCACGCGTGAGCCGGCATGGTCGCGTTCCTTGAGCACCTGCGCGACGGCCCACGTCGTCCGCAGCACGACCGCGAGGTTCATCCCGTCGGGTCCGCCGCGGATCGGTCCGCGAAGCCCTGCCGTGCCGAAGGTCAGCGGGTGGGCGAACCGGTCTGAGAGCTCTTCGTCGCTGCACGCCTCCAACTCGGCGACGGTCACCGGGTCGGGGTCATGGGCAATCCATTCATGTATTTCCGGTGAGCCGTCGCTCGTCATGGCTCGTGTGTTCCCACTTTTCCTTCGGGGTAAGCCAGCTTCCGCAACACGGGCGCAACCAGCATGAGCAGGTCGAATTCGAGGTCGGTGAGGTTTTCCCGCATGGTCGTGTTCAGCCAGGCGTCGCGCTCGGCGCGGTCGTCGGTGAGCAGCGCCACCCCGTCGTCGGTGATCTCGACCAGCTGGCGACGCCGATCGTCGTCATCGGGGCGGCGCGACACCAGGCCCCGGCTCACCAATTCATTGATGCTGTCGGTGAGCGATTGCACGCGCACGTGCAGGCGCGCGGCCACCTCGGCGGGGGTGCTCACGCCGGTCTGTTTCGCTCCTCGCGTGCGCGTGGTCTGTTTCGCTCCTCGCGTGCGCGTGGTCCGGCTGACCTCGCCGAGCACCTCCAGCTGAGACAGCGTCAACCCGTGATCGGGGCGGTGCCTGCGCATCTGCCTGGTCACGGCCATCATCGACTCCCGCAACTCGGTGGCGGGCGATCCGGCGCGCACGTCGGTCATAACCAAGTTATACCTTGGCAATCCTTCGCTGTCATAGCGAGAACAACCGTGTTGCATGCTAATTTTGTCAAGGGCATACTTGTCATAGTGACGAGAGAGCGACTGAAGCGGACAGGCAATTGGGTGCTGCTGGTCATCGCCACCGTCGCCGTCACCGTGCCGCTGACAATGCTCGGCGTTCCGTCGGCCGCGCTGTTCGCCGCGCTCGTCGTCGGCACCGCGTTGGCGCTGCCTTCGCTGGCGCCCAGCCGGATGCCGCGACACGCGGGCATCGCCGCCCAGGGTGTGCTCGGCGTCTACATCGGCACGATGGTCCACAGCGACGCCGTCAGCGCTCTGGGGCCGGACTGGCCGATCGTGGTCGCCGTCGCGGTCGCCACCTTGGTACTCAGCATCACCGCGGGTGCGCTGCTTGGACTGCACCGCGACGTCAGCCCCCTCACCGGCTCGCTCGCGTTGGTCGCAGGCGGCGCGTCCGGACTGGTGGCGATCGCCCGTGAACTCGGAGGCGACGATCGCGTCGTCGCCGTCGTGCAATACCTGCGCGTGGCATTGGTGACCGCCTCGATGCCCGTCGTCGTCACCATGATCTACCACGCGGACCGCACGCACCACTCCGCGGCCGCCGCTCAGAACGGCTCGGCGCCTTGGTATTCGAGCGTGGCGATGATGGCGGTCTGCATCGTCGCGGGTGCGGCGGGCGGCAAGCTTCTCCGCCTTCCCGGTGCGGGACTGCTGGGGCCGCTCGCGCTGACCGTTGCGCTGCAACTCAGCGGGTTGTCGTTCGGCCTCTCGGTACCCAACGTGTTGGTGCAGATCGGCTACATGGTGATCGGCTGGCAGGCAGGCGTCGTCTTCACGCGTGAGTCGCTGCGGGCGGTCGGCCGGATCCTGCCTGCGGCCATTGCGCTGATCGTGCTGCTCGGTGTCGCCACCGCAGGCTTCGGCGTGCTGCTGGCCGACATCGCAGGCAAGACACCGCTCGAGGGTTACCTCGCGACCAGTCCCGGCGGCGTCTACGCCGTGCTGGCGATCGCCGTCGAAACAGGTTCAGGCGTCACCTTCATCATCGCCGCCCAGGTTTTCCGTGTGCTGCTGATGCTGTTCACCGCGCCGTTGCTGGCCCGAACCGTGATCAAGTTGACCGAGCGTCGCGCTCGACGTCAGAGCCGGGAGATCACCGAGGCGAGCAGGGAACCCGTCCGCGTCGCCGACTGACGGCCCGCTTCCAATACCTCTTCGTGATTCAGCGGCTCGCCCGTCATCCCCGCGGCGGCGTTCGTCACCAACGAAACCGCGAGCACCTCGGCGCCCGCCGCTCGTGCGGCGATCGTCTCGTGCACCGTCGACATGCCGACCAGGTCCGCGCCGAGCGTGCGCAACATCCTGATTTCTGCGGGGGTCTCGTAATGCGGCCCCGGCAGGCAGGCGTAGACACCGTCGGCGAGGTCGGGGTCGACCTCGCGGGCCAGCGCCCGCAGCCGGGGTGAATAGGCGTCGACCAGATCCACGAACTGCGCACCGATCAGCGGCGATCGTGCGGTCAGGTTCAGGTGGTCGCTGATCAGCACGGGCTGTCCAACCGTGAAATCCTCTCTCAGCCCGCCGGCGGCGTTGGTCAGAACCAAGGTGTGGACGCCTGCGGCGCACGCGGTACGCACCGGATGCACGACATGGCTCAGATCGTGTCCCTCATAGGCGTGGAGCCTGCCGACGAACACCAGCACGCGATGACCGCCGGTCCGCGCAGAAATGAGGTCGCCGCGATGCCCTTCGGCGGTCGGGGGAGAGAATCCGGGTAGTTCACCCATCGGAACCACCGCGGTCGGAGCACCCAACTCAGCGGCCGCGGGTGCCCACCCCGAACCCAGGATGACGGCGACATCATGGCCGTCGACTCCGGTGCGTTCGCGGATTGCGGCTGCCGCCTGCTGCGCTACCGCGTCCGGATCGGTCACAGTTCGGCAGCTTAGCTCCCAGTGAGATACTGCCAAGATGCCCACCGCCACCGCCTCCGTCAGCGTCGAAGACGCAGTAAACCGGCGAAGTGGCGACCTTATCGAGCTGTCCCACGCCATACACGCCGAACCGGAGCTGGCTTTCGCCGAGCACAAGAGCTGCGCCAAGGCGCAGGCGTTGGTCGCCGAGTACGGCTTCGACATCACCGCTGCGCCTGCCGGGCTGGACACGGCGTTTCGCGCCGAGTTCGGCAGCGGTCCCTTGGTCATCGGCATCTGCGCGGAATACGACGCCCTGCCGGAGCTCGGGCATGCTTGCGGCCACAACATCATTGCCGCCTCAGCCGTCGGCGCGGCACTGGCACTCGCCGACGTCGCCGACGATCTCGGCCTCAAGATCGTGCTGCTCGGTACCCCGGCTGAAGAGGCGGGCGGCGGAAAAGTGTTGTTGCTCAACGCGGGAACGTTCGACGACATCGCCGCGACGGTGATGATCCATCCGGGCCCGATCGACATTGCGCGAGCGCGTTCGCTGGCGCTGTCCCAGGTCGAGGTGACCTACCGCGGCATGGCGGCCCACGCTGCCGTCGCACCGTATCTGGGTGTCAACGCCGCTGACGCGACCACGCTGGCGCAGACGGCCATTGGGTTGCTCCGTCAGCAGTTCGCGCCCGGCCAGATGGCTCACGGGATCGTCACCGACGGCGGCCAGGCCGCGAATGTCATTCCGGCCCGCGCGGTGCTGCAGTACATCATGCGCGCGACCGACGCGACATCACTGCGCCATCTCGAGGACAAAATGGCCGACTGCTTCCTCGCAGGCGCGATCGCGACGGGCTGCGACTACGAGGTGGAAGAGACCGAACCGCCGTACGACGAACTCGCGCCGGACAGGTGGCTGGCCGACGTTTTTCGCGGCGAGATGGTCCGCCTCGGCAGGGCACCGATAGGTGAGGAGATCGAGGCAGCCGTGCCATTGGGTAGCACCGACATGGGCAACATCACGCAGGTGATGCCGGGTATCCATCCTGTTATCGGAGTGGAAGCCGACGGGGCATCGGTGCACCAGCCCGGCTTCGCCGCCGCTGCCGCCAGCCCGAGCGGGGACAAGGCCGTCGTCGAGGGCGCGGTCATGCTGGCGCGCACGGTCGTCGCGCTCGCCGAAATGCCCACGGAGCGGGATCGGGTGCTCGAATTGCATGCTGAGCGGGTGGCGCCGTGACGCTTCTCGAGGCCGCCGACGACTGGCTCGCCGCCCACTTCGATGACGTGGTGGCCTGGCGCAGGCACATCCACACCCATCCCGAACTCGGCCGACAGGAGTTCGCCACCACGCAGTTTGTGGCGTCGCATCTGGCCGACGCCGGGCTGAACCCGAAAGTGTTGCCCGGCGGCACGGGTCTGATCTGCGACTTCGGTCCCGAGCACGGCCCGCGCATCGCGCTGCGGGCGGATATGGACGCGCTGCCGATGTCCGACCGCACCGGGATGCCGTACGCGTCCGAGGTGCCCAACGTCGCGCACGCCTGCGGGCACGATGCGCATACCGCGGTGTTGCTCGGTGCGGCTCTCGCGCTGAACTCGGTGCCCGAGCTGCCGGTCGGTGTCCGGCTGATCTTCCAAGCCGCCGAGGAGCTGATGCCCGGCGGCGCCATCGACGCGATTTCGGCGGGCGCAATCAACGGGGTGTCGCGCATTTTCGCGTTGCACTGCGATCCGCGGCTGGCGGTCGGAAGGGTCGCGGTGCGGCAAGGACCGATCACGTCGGCCGCCGACCACATCGAGGTCACGCTGCACAGCCAGGGCGGACACACGTCGCGACCGCATCTGACCGGCGACCTCGTTTACGGGCTCGGCACGCTGATCACCGGGGTGCCGGGGGTGTTGTCGCGCCGCATCGACCCGCGCACCAGCACGGTGATGGTGTGGGGCGCCGTCAACGCCGGTGTCGCGGCCAACGCAATCCCGCAGACCGGCATGCTCGCTGGCACCGTGCGCACGGCCAACCGCGACACTTGGCTGACGCTGGAAGCCATTGTCGGCGAGACGATTACGGCACTGCTCGCACCGCTGGGCATCGAGCACATGCTGCATTACAAGCGCGGCGTGCCGCCGGTGGTCAACGAGGAGATCTCGACCCGGATTCTGACCCATGCCATCGAGGCCATCGGGCCCGGGGTGCTGGCCGATACCCGGCAGTCCGGCGGCGGCGAGGACTTCTCCTGGTATCTCGAGGAGATTCCGGGTGCGATGGCGCGGCTGGGGGTCTGGTCGGGCCGCGGCCCGCAGCTCGATCTGCACCAGCCGACGTTCGACATCGACGAGCGTGCGCTTGCGGTGGGCGTTCGCACACTGGTGAACATCGTCGAAGAGGCCGCCGCCTTTTAGTGCGTTGAGACTGCAGCCGTGGCGAGGGCTACTCGCACTTCTTCGCCCCTAGTGCAGTCTCGATGAGGCTAGGACGACGTGCCGGGGCCGATGTTGCGGGACGGCCGGTTGCGCAGATCGCGCACGTATTCCTCCGGCGCACCGGCGATTTCGGCCGCGTCGGCCACCACACCGAGATAGCGCGCCGAGGGAAGCCCGCCTTCCCAGGCGTCGACGACGTACAGCCAAGCCAGCACCGGGTCGGTCGTGGTATCCGACGACAGCCGGTCCACGCGGCACCGGATCTTCTTGTGCACACCCAGCTCGCTTCCCTCCCAGCGGTCCAGGTTCCGCTCGTCGGCATCGGTCATGTCGTAGAGCACGACGAACACCTTCTCCAGCGGATCCTCGACGAGCGTGGCCAGCGCGCCTTCCCAGCCGATGTCCTCGCCGCCGAAGGTGAGCCGCCAGCCGTGCAACCATCCGGTGCCCGCCATCGGCGAGTGCGGTGCCCGCTCCTGCATCTGTTCCGGATGCATGTTCGATCCGTACGCGGCGTAAATCGGCACGGAGAAACTCTAAGGCTTCGCCCAGTGGCTGGGCGGCCAACGGCGCGCTTGGCTAGGTTAAGGCGGTGGCAGCTACCCGAATTGTGATCATCGGCGGCGGCCCCGCCGGGTATGAAGCGGCGCTGGTCGCCGCCGCCCGCGGCCGGGACGCCGCCGAGATGACTGTCGTCGACAGCGACGGCATCGGTGGCGCCTGCGTGCTGTGGGACTGCGTGCCGTCGAAAACGTTCATCGCCTCGACCGGCGTGCGGACGGAGCTGCGCCGGGCCCCTGATCTGGGGTTCGATCTCAAATTCGAGAACGCCGAGATTCAGCTGCCGCGGATCAACGAGCGTGTCAAGAGGCTTGCCGCCGCACAGTCCGCCGATATCGCCGACCGGCTGCAAAGCGAGGGCGTCACCCTCATCGACGGACGCGGCGAACTCGTCGACGACGTGCCCGGCATGGCGCAGCACCGCATCAAGGTCAGCACACCCGACGGCTCGACGAACTTGTTGGAAGCCGATGTGGTGTTGATCGCCACCGGCGCCAGCCCACGCGTGCTGCCCGGCGCGATGCCCGACGGCGAGCGAATCCTCAACTGGCGCCAGCTCTATGACCTCGATGCGCTGCCCGACCATCTCGTAGTGGTCGGTTCCGGCGTCACCGGCGCCGAATTCGTCAACGCCTACACCGAACTCGGCGTGACGATCACGGTGGTGGCCAGCCGCGACCAGATCCTGCCGCACGAGGACTCCGACGCCGCCGCGGTGCTCGAAGAGCTGTGGGAGCAGCGCGGCGTCAAACTGGAGAAGAACGCGCGGGCCGAGTCGGTCGTCCGTTCCGGTGACGGTGTTCTGGTGACGTTGACCGATGGCCGCACCGTCGAGGCCAGCCACGCGTTGATGACCGTCGGGTCGGTGCCCAACACGTCGGAACTCGGCCTGGAGAAGGTCGGGATCGAACTCGGCGAGGGCAACTACCTGACCGTGGACAGGGTGTCGCGCACCTCGGCGCCGGGCATTTACGCGGCGGGCGACTGCACAGGCCTGATGCTGCTGGCTTCTGTTGCCGCGATGCAGGGCCGCATCGCCATGTACCACGCGCTGGGCGAGGCGCTGAGCCCAATCAGGCTCCGCACCGTCGCAGCTGCCGTGTTCACCCGCCCGGAGATCGCCGCCGTCGGCGTGCCGCAGGCCAAGATCGACGACGGAACGGTCGCCGCCCGCACGATCATGCTGCCGCTGGAAACCAATGCGCGAGCCAAGATGTCCAGCCTGCGCCGAGGCTTCGTGAAGATCTTCTGCCGGCCGGCAACCGGGGTGGTGATCGGCGGCGTGGTCGTCGCGCCGATCGCCTCCGAACTGATCATGCCGATCGCGATGGCGGTGCAGGACGGTCTACCTGTCGATGAACTGGCGGAGACGTTTTCCGTCTACCCGAGCCTGTCGGGCTCCATCACCGAAGCCGGCCGACGGCTGATGCGGCACGACGATCTGGACTAGCCGCGGGTAGCCTGGAGAATAGCTACTGACGAGTAACAAGAGGAGGGGTCTCCGCGTGAGCGACCCGATCCCCGCTACGACGGGCAAGGGGCAGACCCTGCTGGGTCCCGAGCAGCGGAAAGAGGCATGGGACCGACTCGGCAGCGAGCAGTTCGACGTCGTCGTCATCGGCGGCGGCGTGGTCGGGGCAGGCGCTGCGCTCGATGCCGCGACCCGCGGGCTGAAGGTCGCCCTCGTCGAGGCCCGCGACTTCGCGTCGGGCACGTCGAGCCGATCATCGAAGATGTTCCACGGCGGGCTGCGCTACCTGGAGCAGCTCGAGTTCGGGTTGGTGCGCGAGGCGCTCCACGAACGTGAGCTGTCGCTGACGACACTCGCGCCGCATCTGGTCAAACCGCTGCCGTTCCTGTTCCCGTTGACCAACCGCTTGTGGGAGCGGCCCTATGTCGCGGCGGGCATTTTTCTCTACGACCAGCTCGGCGGATCGAAATCGGTTCCAGCGCAGAAGCATTTGTTCAAGGCGGGCGCCCTGCGGCTGGCGCCGGGACTCAAGCGGAGCTCTTTGATCGGCGCCATCCGCTACTACGACACCGTGGTCGACGACGCCCGCCACACCATGACGGTCGCCCGCACGGCCGCACATTACGGCGCGGTGGTGCGAACCTCGACGCAGGTGGTTTCGCTTTTCCGCGAAGGGGATCGGGTGACCGGGGTCACCGTCCGCGACTCGGAGGACGGGTCCATGACCGAAGTCCACGGTCACGTCGTCGTCAACGCCACCGGTGTGTGGACCGACGAGATCCAGGCGTTGTCCAAGCAGCGCGGTCGATTCCGGGTGCGGGCGTCCAAGGGTGTGCACATCGTGGTGCCGCGCGACCGCATCGTCAGCGAGGTGGCGATCATCCTGCGCACCGAGAGATCGGTACTGTTCGTCATCCCGTGGGGTACGCACTGGATCATCGGCACCACGGACACCGACTGGAACCTCGACCTCGCGCATCCCGCGGCCACCAAGGCCGACATCGACTACATCCTGACCCACGTCAACAAGGTGCTGGCCACGCCGCTCACCCATGACGACATCGACGGTGTGTACGCGGGGCTTCGCCCGCTGCTGGCGGGGGAGAGCGAGTCGACGTCGAAGCTGTCGCGTGAGCACGCCGTCGCCGTTCCCGCGCCAGGCCTCGTCGCCATCGCGGGAGGCAAGTACACGACCTACCGAGTGATGGGCGAGGACGCAATCGATGCTGCGAGCGAATACGTGCCGACGCGCGTGGCGCCGTCGATCACCGAGAAGGTTCCGCTGATGGGCGCCGACGGCTATTTCGCGTTGATCAACCAGACCGAGCACGTGGGGTCGCTCTACGGGCTGCATCCCTACCGGGTGCGGCACCTGCTGGATCGTTACGGCTCGCTGATCGGCGAGGTGCTGGCGATGGCAGTGGGCAGGCCGGACCTGCTGGCGCCGATCGGCGAAGCGCCGGTGTACCTGCGGGTCGAGGCGTGGTACGCCGCGGTGGCCGAGGGCGCGCTGCACCTCGAGGACATCTTGGCCCGCCGCATGCGGATCTCGATCGAATATCCGCACCGCGGCGTGGACTGTGCGCGCGAGGTCGCCGAAATCGTGGCGCCCATTCTCGGTTGGAGCGCCGAGGACGTCGACCGCGAGGTGAACACCTACATCGCCCGGGTGGACGCTGAGGTGCGGTCGCAGCAGCAGCCCGACGACGAGTCGGCCGACGCACTGCGGGCGGCTGCGCCGGAGGCGCGCGCCGAGATCCTCGAGCCGGTGCCACTCACTTGAGGCGTGCCGCGCCGTTGCCTGACCGGGACGGGGTCGGCCCGGCGCGGGTGCGGCTGCGCGGTGGCTCGGTGCTGGTGGAGCTGGCCGATCGATTCGGTGAGGCTGCCGCGACCAAAGTGCTTGCCGGCGAGGTCGTTTGCGCCGACGGATCTGTCGTCATGGCGTCGACCGTATTGCCACCGAACTCGCATGTGTATCTGTACCGCGACCTGCCCGACGAGGTTTTGGTGCCGTTCGACATCCCGGTGCTCTACCGCGACGAGAACATTGTGGTGGTCGACAAACCGCATTTCTTGGCGACGATGCCGAGGGGCGGCCACGTTGCGCAGACGGCGACGGTGCGGCTACGGCGAGAGCTGGATATGCCCGAACTGTCGCCGGCTCATCGGTTGGACCGGCTGACGGCGGGGGTGCTGTTGTTCACGGCGCGGCGCGAGGTGCGGAGCGCTTATCAGAAGCTGTTCGCGCGCGGTGAAGTACGGAAGACGTATCTGGCGCGGGCGGCGGTCGACCCGTCGCTGGAGTTTCCGCTGACGGTGCGGAGCCGAATCGTCAAGGAGCGCGGTCGGTTACAAGCTTTCGAGGAGCCGGGCGAGCCGAACGCCGAGACGTTCGTCGAGCACCTCGGCGACGGCTTGTATCGGCTGACCTCGCGCACCGGCCGGACACATCAGCTGCGAGTCCATATGGCGTCGCTGGGCCTGCCGATCGTCGGAGATCCGTTGTATCCCCATGTGGTCGACGTGGCGCCCGACGACTTCTCGAATCCGCTGCAGCTGCTCGCGCAGAGCATCGAGTTCACCGATCCGACAGGTGGACGCTTACGTCGATTCGTCAGTCAGATCCCGCCGAGGCGCTTACGCGATCTCGACCACTGATACCGAGTCGCCGACCCCGTTGACGACGTATAGGTGCACGCCATCCGCCGCCGGCACAACGGCCCATGGGGTATCGCCGACGGGGAAAGTGAGAATGACCGTATTCGTGGCGGTGTCGATGACCGACACGGTGTCGCTCCCCGAGTTCGTGACGTAAGCACGGGTGCCGTCGGGACTGATCGTAACTCCTACTGGACCCTGACCGACGGGGACGGTGGCCACCACCGTGTTAGTGGTCGTGTCGATTACGGATACCGTGTTGACCGTCCCGTTAGGAACGTACGCGCGTGCACCATTGGGGGTTACCGCCACCTCGAACGGGCGCCCGCCGCCAACGGGGACTGTCGCGATCACAGTATTGGCGTTGGTGTCGATGACCGACACGCTGTTGCCATCAAGATTCGTGACGTAGACGCGATTTCCGTGGACGGCTACCCCGTCTGGGTTAGTCCCCACTGGGATGGTGGCGATGACGGTGTTGTTAGCGGTGTTGATTACAGACACGGTGTTGTCAGCACCATTCGCGACGTAGGCGCGGCTGCCGTCGGCGGTAAACGCAATGCTGCGAGGGTCGTTTCCGACGGGGATGGTGCCGACGACTGTGTTGTTGGCGGTATTGATGACAGAGACATTGTCTGTAACCCGGTTGGTGACGTAAACAAAGGCCCCATTCGGCGTGACCGCCGCGTCGCTGGGCCATGTGCCCACAGCGATCGTGGTCACGAGGGTGTTGTTCGTTGTGTTGATCACTGTTACGGAGTTGCTCAGCACATTCGTAACGTACGCGCGAGTTCCTGCTGGATTGAGCGCAATTCCTTGCGGACTGTCACCCACGGGAATCGTTGCGATGAGGGTGCCGTCCAGGGTGTTGGCGACGGCGAGGGTGAAGGTTTGGGTGGCGGTGGTGTTGGCGGCGTCGGTGGCGGTGACGGCGACGGTGTAGTTGCCCGGGGTGGTGGGGGTGCCGCTGATGGTGCGGGTGGTGGGGTTGAACGTCAGCCCTGCCGGCAGGCCGGTGGCGGTGTAGGTGAGGGTGTCGCCGTCGGGGTCGGTGAAGGTGCCCGCCGGGATGGTGTAGCTGAAGGGGGTGTCTTCGACGGCGTTCTGGTTGGGGGGCGGGGTGCTCGCGGTGGGGGCGTCGTTGGTGTTGGCCACCGCCAGGGCGAGGGTGGTGCTGGCGGTTTGGCCGCTGGGGTCGGTGGCGGTGACGGCGACGGTGTAGTTGCCCGGGGTGGTGGGGGTGCCGCTGATGGTGCGGGTGGTGGGGTTGAACGTCAGCCCTGCCGGCAGGCCGGTGGCGGTGTAGGTGAGGGTGTCGCCGTCGGGGTCGGTGAAGGTGCCCGCCGGGATGGTGTAGCTGAAGGGGGTGTCTTCGACGGCGTTCTGGTTGGGGGGCGGGGTGCCCGCGGTGGGGGCGTCGTTGGTGTTGGCCACCGCCAGGGCGAGGGTGGTGCTGGCGGTTTGGCCGCTGGGGTCGGTGGCGGTGACGGCGACGGTGTAGTTGCCCGGGGTGGTGGGGGTGCCGCTGATGGTGCGGGTGGTGGGGTTGAACGTCAGCCCTGCCGGCAGGCCGGTGGCGGTGTAGGTGAGGGTGTCGCCGTCGGGGTCGGTGAAGGTGCCGGCCGGGATGGTGTAGCTGAAGGGGGTGTCTTCGACGGCGTTCTGGTTGGGGGGCGGGGTGCTCGCGGTGGGGGCGTCGTTGGTGTTGGCCACCGCCAGGGCGAGGGTGGTGCTGGCGGTTTGGCCGCTGGGGTCGGTGGCGGTGACGGCGACGGTGTAGTTGCCCGGGGTGGTGGGGGTGCCGCTGATGGTGCGGGTGGTGGGGTTGAACGTCAGCCCTGCCGGCAGGCCGGTGGCGGTGTAGGTGAGGGTGTCGCCGTCGGGGTCGGTGAAGGTGCCCGCCGGGATGGTGTAGCTGAAGGGGGTGTCTTCGACGGCGTTCTGGTTGGGGGGCGGGGTGCCCGCGGTGGGGGCGTCGTTGGTGTTGGCCACCGCCAGGGCGAGGGTGGTGCTGGCGGTTTGGCCGCTGGGGTCGGTGGCGGTGACGGCGACGGTGTAGTTGCCCGGGGTGGTGGGGGTGCCGCTGATGGTGCGGGTGGTGGGGTTGAACGTCAGCCCTGCCGGCAGGCCGGTGGCGGTGTAGGTGAGGGTGTCACCGTCGGGGTCGGTGAAGGTGCCCGCCGGGATGGTGTAGCTGAAGGGGGTGTCTTCGACGGCGTTCTGGTTGGGGGGCGGGGTGCCCGCGGTGGGGGCGTCGTTGGTGTTGGCCACCGCCAGGGCGAGGGTGGTGCTGGCGGTTTGGCCGCTGGGGTCGGTGGCGGTGACGGCGACGGTGTAGTTGCCCGGGGTGGTGGGGGTGCCGCTGATGGTGCGGGTGGTGGGGTTGAACGTCAGCCCTGCCGGCAGGCCGGTGGCGGTGTAGGTGAGGGTGTCGCCGTCGGGGTCGGTGAAGGTGCCCGCCGGGATGGTGTAGCTGAAGGGGGTGTCTTCGACGGCGTTCTGGTTGGGGGGCGGGGTGCCCGCGGTGGGGGCGTCGTTGGTGTTGGCCACCGCCAGGGCGAGGGTGGTGCTGGCGGTTTGGCCGCTGGGGTCGGTGGCGGTGACGGCGACGGTGTAGTTGCCCGGGGTGGTGGGGGTGCCGCTGATGGTGCGGGTGGTGGGGTTGAACGTCAGCCCTGCCGGCAGGCCGGTGGCGGTGTAGGTGAGGGTGTCGCCGTCGGGGTCGGTGAAGGTGCCCGCCGGGATGGTGTAGCTGAAGGGGGTGTCTTCGACGGCGTTCTGGTTGGGGGGCGGGGTGCCCGCGGTGGGGGCGTCGTTGGTGTTGGCCACCGCCAGGGCGAGGGTGGTGCTGGCGGTTTGGCCGCTGGGGTCGGTGGCGGTGACGGCGACGGTGTAGTTGCCCGGGGTGGTGGGGGTGCCGCTGATGGTGCGGGTGGTGGGGTTGAACGTCAGCCCTGCCGGCAGGCCGGTGGCGGTGTAGGTGAGGGTGTCGCCGTCGGGGTCGGTGAAGGTGCCCGCCGGGATGGTGTAGCTGAAGGGGGTGTCTTCGACGGCGTTCTGGTTGGGGGGCGGGGTGCCCGCGGTGGGGGCATCGTTGACCGGGGTGATGTTGATGGTCAAGGTGCCGGTGTCGGTGTGCGCACCGCCGAACAGCAGCCCGCCAAGGCCGTGGACATGCGGCCGCCAGGCTTTGTCGCTGACGGTGTAGGTGAACACGTCTTGACCGCTGGCGTTGGCCACTGGCGTGTATGTGTAGGAACCGTCGGCGGCGAGAACGAGCGTGCCCTTACTGCTCGTGTAGGTGCCGGGATTGGTGACTGTGAGCGTCTCGAAGGTGCCGTCGGGATTCCCTAGACGGTCGTTGGTCAACACGTTGCCCGTCGCCGGGTTGACTTCGCCAGTTGTGACAACATCCGGGACAGCGTCCGGGCGGCGGTTGCAAAAGCTGAGCTGAATTTCGCGGCGCGCCCATGCCAGCACACCGAGCAGCAGCGGCGGCTCGGGCGGAGCGACGGGGCCGGGAGCGAGGAACGGCGCCAAAGCGGCTGATATGAAGCGCGTCACGACGCCCACCGGATTGATCAGAGGTGGGGTGGGCGGTGCCTGAATATGAGCGACAGAGGGCGCCACGACGTCTTGCTGCCCATTGTCGACAATTGCTTGTCGCTGAACCCCCTCGGGGACAACGGCGTTCGGCGTAAAGATCTGGCGGTTCTGCGGACCTCCACTGGACGGAAGGCTGACCAGTGCCTTGATCTCATTCGCAACGCTGACGGGAAGGGATGTCACGGAGGGCGCGAGCTCGCGGCTCTCGGCGTTGGATGCGAGCCGCGGCGTGACCGACGACCCGGAATCGGCAGTCGGATGCCCCTGTGGTGCAGCGCCTTGCGCGGGTGCGGGATTCTTGGGCAGGTTGTTTGTCACTGCCGATGCGACGTTTTCGATCACTGTCGACAGCCGAGGCAGACGTGGTTGCGCACTGTCCGTGCGTGACCTCTGCGCTCCACCCGTCGCGTTGAAGATCATCTTCGGAACGTCGGCGATTCGCTCCAACGGCGACCGAGGTCGGCTCGAGTTCCCGGGGGCCGCAGTCGGCGAAGGAGAAGGGGGTGTGGTGCCAGCGCCGTCGCCATCGTTGTGGTTCGTGTCGCCATCCTGCGATGTGTCCGGCGACGGGTCCCCTTCGGTGGCATAGGCGACGCCGAGTCCAAGACCGTGCCCGGAAGCCATCGCCGCTCCGATCCCGAGCGCTACCGCCAGCGCGCCGACGCGGCCGACGTACGCCGCGTAGGCCGGATTCTTGTCGCCGGCGTTGATGTGCTCGGTCATGGTGTTCCCCCAGGTGCATGAAGCAGGATCGGTATCGCCTCGTCGGCTCCTAGCCCTGAAGCTGAGTTCAAGCTGAGAAGTTGAGCAAAAACTAACGTATGAGAAATCAGTTCGCTAGCGCTTTAAACGAACAATTGCGAAGTTCGTCAAATTTGTGGGCAACTCAGAGGATTGCCGGTCCATCCATGGTGGCCAGCGGCCTAAAGAGCTGATCTTACAAGCGAGTTTTGTTGCATCGGCAAGATCAACGGCGCCATCGAAGGTAACAAGTGAGGTTGATCTAAGTAACAACGGTGTCGTATGCGACGTTGCTGAGGCATGCGAAATTCAAGATCAGCAATGTGACATGGCCGAGTGTCAAGCAAAGCTTTCAGGTGTTTCTCAGCTAGCCGCCCGGCCCGGTCGTTGACGGTGGACTGACGGCGAACCACTATCGACCAATGACGACTGTTGGCAGGCTGTGGCAATACCCGGTCAAGTCGATGCAGGCGGGGAAGTAGAACATTGAATGCCGTAGTCACCGCCGAGCAGATGGCAGCGCTCGCTGCGCGCCCCGCCGACGCACCGGTCGTTATGGTCAATCTTCTGAAGTTCACGGCCGACGGCGGCCGGGAGAGCTACGCGCGCTACGCACAGGAGGTGGTACCGCACCTCCAGCGGGTGGGCGGCACGGTGCGCTACGCGGGCAGCGCACCGACGCACGTCATCGGCGATGACGAAAAGCCTTGGTGGGATGCAATTCTGGTGGTCGAGTACCCGTCGCCTGCCGCCTTCATCGACATGGTGACCAACGAGGACTACCTCAAGATCCATGACTACCGGGCGGCCGCGCTCGATCGCGGCGACCTGATCGCCACGTCGAACTGGACGATGGCCGACTAGCCATGTACCTCGTCACCGGGGCCGGTGGGGGCACAGGCAGTGTCAGCCGCGCGGTGGTCGAATTGCTCGTCGAGGACGATCGGCCGGTGCGTGCGATGGTGCGCCGGGACGACGAGCGTGCCAGGGGACTTCGCGACCTCGGCGCCGACGTCGTCGTCGGCGACCTGACCAACCCGCAGGACGTCGCGACCGCGATGACAGGCGTCGACCGGATGTTCTTCAACATGAGCGTCTCGCCGGATTATCTGACGGCGACTTCAATCGTGTGCGCGGTCGCGCTCGAAGCGGCGCCCGTCGAGGTCATCGTGAACATGTCACAGATGACCGTGTCGCAGATGACGCTCACCAGCACAACGGAATCCAATCAGCACCGGCTGCACTGGCTCGCCGAACACATCATGAACTGGTCGAGGGTGCCGGTGGTGCACGTGCGGCCAACGGTGTTCATGGAGAACCCGCTGCTCACCATGTTGGCGGCGGCCTCGATACGCGAACGCGGCACGCTCGTGCTGCCGTTCGGTGCCGGGCGGACGTCACCGATCGCCGCCGCCGACGTCGCCCGAGTGGTGGCGACGATATTGCGTGACCCCGCAGGCCGCATCGGTGACGTCTACGAGTTGACCGGACCCGAGGTTCTCGGTGTCGACGACATCGCCGAGCAATACTCGCGGGCTCTGGGCCGGCCGGTGACGGCTGTCGACACGCCACTCGACGAGTGGACGAAGCAGGTGCTTACCCCGATGGAGTTGCCGCCGCACGTTGGTCAGCACATCGCGACGATGGCGCGGCTGCACCGGGAGGGTCGCTACGACCGCAGCACTGATGACGTCGCGTCGATCACCGGTGCCCCTGCCCAAACGGTGGAGCAGTACGTAGCGGCGCACGCCCACGTGTTTAGCTGACCCCGTGGATCGCACCTCATTCGACCGCCTCTTCGACATGACCGACCGCACCGTCATCGTGACCGGCGGCACCCGCGGAATCGGCCTGGCCCTCGCGGAGGGATTCGCCCTCGCCGGTGCACGTGTCGTCGTGGCCAGCCGCAAACCTGACGCCTGCGAGCAAGCTGCCTCGCATCTGCGCGACCTCGGCGGGCAGGCCATCGGGGTGCCGACGCATCTCGGCGAGGTCGAGGCGCTCGGCACGCTGGTGCAACGCACCGTCGACGAGTACGGCGGCGTCGACGTTGTCGTCAACAATGCCGCAAACCCGTTGGCGCAGCCCCTCGGGGCGATGACCGTGGACGCGATGACGAAGTCGTTCGAGGTGAACCTGCGAGGGCCGGTGTTCCTCGTCCAGGAGGCGCTGCCACACCTCGAAAGTAGCCGGCACGCCGCGGTGTTGAACGTGGTGTCCGTCGGCGCGTTCATCTTCTCGCCGATGCTCTCCATCTACTCGTCGATGAAAGCCGCGATGATGTCATTCACCCGCTCGATGGCCGCGGAGTTCGCGCCGCACGGCATTCGCGTCAACGCGGTCGCCCCTGGTCCGGTGGACACCTACATGATGCAGCAGAACCCGCAGGAGGCCGTCGACGCGATGGTCGGTGGGACGTTGATGAAAAGGCTCGCCACGCCTGACGAGATGGTTGGCCCGGCGCTGCTGCTGTGTTCGGATGCGGGCAGCTACATGACCGGCAGCGTGATCATCGCTGACGGTGGCGGAACTCCTCGCTGAAGCGGGCCACCGCACCGCCGCTCGACGCCAGGATCTGACTGCGGTTCTCGACGTGCAGCGCCGCCTCGAGGCTGCCTGCGTCGAGGTTCGCCCACAACACCTGCTTGGTCGACTCGAGTCCGAATTCGCCGTAGCCGCAGAGGGTTTCGGCTATGGCAAGAGCATCGTCGAGTAGCGCCGGATCCTCTGACAAGCGGGTCACCAGACCGAGTCGCAGCGCCTCATGGGCGTCGATGACGCGCGCGGTCAGGACCATGTCGAACGCGGGTCCCGCACCGATGATGCGCGGCAGCGTGTAGCTGACGCCGATGTCGCATCCGCCGAGGCCGAGTTTGATGAACTGCGTGCAGAACCGCGCTGACTCGCCTGCGATTCGGATGTCGCAGGCCGCCGCGATACCGAGGCCGCCTCCGTATGCCGGGCCGTTGACGGCGGCGATCACCGGTTGGCGCAGCCGGTGAATGCGCGTTGTCAGTTCGGCGATGCGTTCCTGCCAGCGCATACCCGACCGCGGGAACTCCAGGTGAGAGCCTGCGTTCGGTGGGCTGGGATCGGTCAGGTCCAGACCCGAACAGAAACCACGGCCTGCGCCGGTGAGCACCACGACCCGGCATTCGTCGCTCGCAGCGATCTCGTCGATGGTGGCGTGCAGCGACTCGACAAGGTCTCGTGACAACGCGTTGAGCTTCTCCGGTCGGTTGAGCGTGATGACGGCGATCTCGGGGCGCGGGTACATCAGATCCAGAAGCGGCATTTGCTTATTGCTCCTCACGTGCGCGTAGCCACACGTTATTACGTTGATGGGCAGGCTATGTCGACATACACCGTGGATCCAGGATGCACGGCGGTGACCGAGCACTCCGAGAGCGACCTGTTCACTGCCCCGTTGACCTGCACCGTGTAGCCGTCGGCCTCCAGGCTCTTCACGGTGTCGGCCGCTGTTCCGACGCCACTGGGAGCTGCGCCTGCGTCTGCCGCGAATCCCAACGCACCCAACACCAGAACGCCGGCTGCGACTGTGGAAATTGCGAACTTCATGCCAACTGGAACGCTGCTGCGTACTCAGGTATTTCTCAGCTACGACGCCGCCGTCAGGGGCGGCTGCGCCATCCGGCGACGCCGACGGCGATCATCCGCAGCTGCTTGATCGCTGTGCGCTTGATCTCATCGAGCGCAGACTGGTCTCCGGCATCCTCGATGGCCTCGGCGATGACGATCATCGCGTTGACGAACAGCGTCGCCAGGATGTTGAGATCCTCGCTGCTCCACTCGTTCAACCCCGGAAAACGGGCGAGGTCGATGGCGAGCTCCGAGGTGATCAACCGGATCTCGGTACGGATCGCGTAGCGCAGCACGCTGACGCCACTGTTCCGTTCCCGTCCGATGAAAAGCCAGTGTTCACGACGGGCGGCGACGCCCGCGATGAGGATGTCGACCGAGGACTCGATGACGCGGTTGGGATCGAGCTTGCCTGCGCGGGCGCCACGCAACATGTCGCGCAGAGATCGGAAGGACTCGTCGATCAGGACAAGGCCGAGGGCCTCCATCGACTCGAAATGGCGGTAGAACGCCGCAGGTGCGATACCGGTGGCGCGGGTGACCTCACGCAGGCTCAGCGCGCTGAAGCTGCGGTCGGAGAGCAACGCAAGCGACGCGGCGATGATCGCGCGCCTGGTGGCTTCCTTGCGCTCTTCTCGCGATGGGGTGTCGCGCGAACGCTTGTATGTTCGACTTGACCTGCTCGTATGTGAGTTAGGCGAACGGCTGTTCACTCTGTGAAACCTACCACAATCAGCATCGATTCTATTGACGCGGTCCACTGTACTCACGCACCGTATACACATGTTCACTCAAACTTTGACACGCCGAGCGCGACGGTCGCCCCTGCTGGAGCTGCTGACCGGCCCCCACGGCGTTGACCGATACACCGAGCTCGTCGACCCGACCTGGACCGATGGCGAGGCCCGCGCGAAGGTCGTCGCGGTGCGGCGCCAGACCCCGCGCAGTGTCACGCTGACCCTCGAACCGAACCGGGCGTTCACCGGGTTCCGGGCCGGCCAGCACATCAACCTGACCGTCGAGATCAACGGGCGCAGGCGCACCAGGTGCTACTCGCCGGCGAGCGCCGAGAGCGCGCACCACATCGAGTTGACGATCGGCCGTCACGACGGCGGGCTGGTGTCGACCTACCTGTGCGACCACGCCCGACCCGGCATGATCGTCGGCCTCGACTCCGTCGGCGGCGACTTCACACTGCCCGCCGTCCCTCCGCGACGCATCCTGTTCGTGTCCGGCGGCAGCGGCATCACACCGGTGATGTCGATGCTGCGGACCCTGCGGACCGACGGGTTCGAAGGCGACATCGCGTTCGTCCACTATGCGCGCAGCGCCGAGGAAGCGTGCTACGCCGACGAACTCGCCACCATGACCGGAGTCCGCGTGCTGCACGGCTTCACCCGTGACGGCGCAGGCGATCTGACAGGCCACTTCGACGCCGATCATCTGGCCGCCGCGATGCCGGATCCCCCGGAAAACACAGCCGTCTACGTGTGCGGCCCGCCCGCACTGGTGGACGCCGTCCGAGCACACTGCCCCGACGCGCGGTCCGAGAGCTTCGTGCCGCCGACGTTCAGTGTTCCGGCCGACTCCACCGGCGGCCGAGTGTCGTTCACCGACAGCGGTGTCGATGCCACCGACGACGGCCAGCCGCTGCTGGTGCAGGCCGAGAACGCCGGACTAACGCCCGAAAGCGGATGCCGGATGGGCATCTGTCACAGCTGCACCCGCCGCAAGACCAGCGGCGCGGTACGCAATTTGATCACCGGGACTGTCTCGAGCACCGACGAGGAGGACGTGCAGATCTGCGTGTCCGCACCCGTCGGCGACGTCGAGATCGCCCTCTAGATAAGGAGAATCATGACTGCACCAACGATTACGCAGAAGACGCTCCAGAAGACGGTCGCAGGCAAGACCGTCACCCTGACCCCCGAGCAGGCCGAGGCGTTCGGACGCGAGCTCGACGCACTCAAGGAGCGCGTGATCGCCGACCTCGGCGAGCGCGACGTCGACTACATCCGGCGAATCATCAAGGCCCAACGCGGCCTCGAGGTCGCAGGCCGGGCCCTGCTCTTCGGCGGCATCTTCCCGCCGTTCTGGCTCGCGGGCACCGCAATGCTGGGAATCTCGAAGATCCTCGACAACATGGAGATCGGCCACAACGTCATGCACGGCCAGTACGACTGGACCGGCGACCCGGCGCTGGCGAGCAAGAAGTTCGAATGGGACACCGCGTGCCCTGCCGATCAGTGGCGCCACTCGCACAACTACATGCACCACACCTACACCAACATCGTCGGCATGGACCGCGACGTCGGCTACGGCATCCTTCGG
Organism: Mycobacterium sp. ITM-2016-00318; assembly: GCF_002968285.2. Taxonomy (NCBI): domain Bacteria; kingdom Bacillati; phylum Actinomycetota; class Actinomycetes; order Mycobacteriales; family Mycobacteriaceae; genus Mycobacterium; species Mycobacterium sp. ITM-2016-00318. Next base: position 1,339,287 of record NZ_CP134400.1, read on the forward strand.
ATGAGCAAGGATCAGCGGTGGAGCCCGTACTTCCTCGGCAACCCGGTTTACGCCTTCCTCCTGATGGTGCTGTTCCAATACGGCGTCGCACTGCACGAGCTGGAGACCGAGCGGATCCGCTCAGGCGAGATCACCGTCGCTGAGAAACGCGAAGTCCTCAGCGCGATCTGGGGCAAGACCAAGAAGCAGACGCTGAAGGACTATGTGGCCTTCCCGCTGCTGGCCGGGCCCTTCGCGCCATGGGTGTTCGCGGGCAACATGACCGCCAACCTGATGCGCAACGTCTGGTCGTACATGATCATCTTCTGCGGCCACTTCCCCGAAGACGTCCAGGAGTTCTCGATCGAGGAGACGAAGGCCGAGACCCGCGGCGGATGGTACTTCCGCCAGATACTCGGATCGGCAAACCTCACCGGCGGCAAGCTCTTTCACATCTTGAGCGGCAATTTGTCGTTCCAGATCGAACATCACCTGTTCCCCGACGTCCCCGCCCACCGTCACGCCGAGATCGCACCCGAGGTGCAGGAGATCTGCCAGCGCTACGGCATCCCCTACAACAAGGGGTCGCTGCCCAAGCAGTTCGGCACCGTGGTGCGCAAGATCGTCAAACTGGCTCTGCCCTAACGCTGACAGTTGGGGCACCAGAAGGTGACCCGGTCACCGCTCCAGTCCGACTCGATGGCCGTGCCGCACCGTCGGCACGGCTCATCGGCGCGTCCGTATACCCAGACCTGTCGTCCGCGCCGGGTGTCGCCGGTGGTGGTGCGGTTGGAACGGAACCGGTTCAGCCACAACATATCTCGCGCACGCTGAGCCAACCGCAAGGGATCTTTTACCGAACTCACCGGAGTCGTCGGCAGGTGCCCGAACACAAAGCACAACTCGTTGCTGTACACGTTGCCCAGGCCGGCCATCACCTGCTGATCCAGCAGCACCTCCGAAAGCGGCCGGTCCGGGTCGGCGGTCAGATTCGTTACGGCGAGGTGTGGGTCCCAGTCGGGGCCGAGGAGGTCGGGGCCGAGATGCGCGACGGCGTCCTCGTCGTTGGTCCGCTCGAGAATCTCCAGCACGCCGAGGTCGATGCCCGCCGCCTGCACATCGCCCGCCTCGAGGATGATGCGGATGCGATGTCCCGCGCGGCTCGGCCTTGCTGCGCTGCCGACACGCCAACTGCCGTCCATTTTCAGATGCGAATGGATGCTCGCCTGCCCGACCCGGATGAAGAGGTGCTTCCCGCGGCTGACGACTTCGTCGACCCGCTGGCCAGTGAGGTCGACCGCGGCATAGCGCGGAACACGGACATCGCAGCGCGTCAACGTCTTTCCTTCCAATGCTTCGCGCAGCTTGGACGCCGTGTGAAAGACGGTGTCACCTTCGGGCATCGCTAGCCCGCCATCCGCAGCGAGACGTCCCACAACCGCTCGGCATTGGCCGGGTCGACGGCGTAGCGCGCGACGCCACCGGTTCCCGGCGCTCCGCGGCGGTCGACGACCGGTGCCTGCGCGCAGTCCTCGAAGTAGCGGCCGCCGATGCCATCCAGCAGCGGTGACGCCGCCAGCAGCACCGACGTCGCGGCGCCTTGCTCGACGGTCTTGAGCTTCAGTAGTTTCGCCGCCGCGGCGGCATGGCCGGGATCGACGTGGCGTCCGAGCGCGGTGTCGAAGATCGCACCCGGCATCAACGCATTGGAGGTGATGCCGTCATCGGCCCAGCGTCGCGTCGCCTCGACGGCCAACAGCACATTGGCAGTCTTCGATTGCCCGTATGCACTGAACGGGTTGTAGTCGCGGAAGGCGAAGTCGATGTCGTCGAAGACGACCGGCGAGCGCAGGTGTCCACCGGAGCTGACCGAGACGATCCGCGCTCCGCCGGCGGCGGCGAGTGCCTCGTGCAGCCCGACGGCGAGCGCGAAGTGGCCGAGATGGTTTGTGGCGAAATGTATCTCGTGTCCGCTGGAAGACAGCGTCAGCTCGGGAACCGCCATCACGCCCGCGTTGTTCACCAGGATGTGCAGCGGTCCCGCCCACGCGCGGACGAAGGCGGCGACGCTGGAGAGCTCGCCGAGGTCGACGGCGCCGACGGTGACGGCATCATTGCCGGTGCTCTCCCGGATCTCGGCGGCGACGTTCTCGCCGGCAGAGGTGTTGCGCACGGCCAGAGTGACCGCGGCGCCCGCGGCCGCCAGCGCCCGTGCGGTCTCGACGCCGATGCCCGACGAGGCGCCGGTGACGATCGCCGTCTTGCCGGTCAGGTCGACGCCCGCAACGACGTCGGCCGCCGTCGTTTCGAATCCGAACGGAGTGGTCAACGGGTCACTCATGGCGCCCGCCTGCCGTGGCGATGGCCTGCTCCGCCTCGCGCGCGATGCGACCGACGAGCGCCGCGGCACCCTCCGAACCGGTGATCACATCGAGGGCTTCGCCCGCCCAGATCGGCACGTAGTCGAGGTCGCCGCGGTCCACACCCTCGCGGTAGGCCGTTTTCGTGGCGTCGTCGATGTCGTCGTCGCGGCCCCGCCACGCGTCGGTTACCTTGTTGCGCAGCGTTCGCGCGGGATATCGCGCCGGCCACGGCGAATCGCGGACGACATCGAGCGCGCGTCCCTGTGTGGTGTCCTCGGCGCCCGCGGCAATCATCGCCGTGATCTCTTCAGAGGAGATCAGCGCTTCGTGAGTAGCTTCGAACCGGGTGCCGATGACGGCGCCGGCGGCGCCGAGCACGAGTGCGGCGGCCAAGCCTCGGCCGTCGCCGATGCCACCGGCCGCCAGCACCGGAACTGATTCCGCGATATCGACGACTGCGGGCACGAATGGCAGCGTTGCCCGGCCGCCGCCGTGCCCGCCTGCTTCGGAGCCCTGCGCCACGACGATGTCGGCACCCACGTCCAGTGCTCGACGGGCTTCTGCAAGGTCGGTCACCTGAATGATGACCGGGATGCCCGCCGCCCGGATCGCGTCGGTGAACGGGGCGGGATCGCCGAACGACAGCATGATCGCCGCGGGGTTCTGCGCTATCGCCGCATCGATGATCGCCGCATCGACCGCCCACGATAAGAAGCCGATGCCCCAGGGTTTGTGCGTGCCTGCCCGCGCCAGGTCGCACTCCCTCGCCAGCCAGGTCAGGTCGCCGACCCCGGCGCCGATCACGCCGAGCCCGCCACCCTCGGACACCGCCGCCGCCAGGGCGCCGCCCGCCACTCCGCCCATCGGAGCCAGCACCACGGGATGGTCGATGCCGAACTTCTCGGTCAAGGCTGTGCGCATCCCCATGCTCAGCACTCTAGGAAGCCTGCCGTCAGCGCAGTCGCAGACCCCGAGGTGTGCGCGCGAAACCGGCTCCGGTGAGCGCCGCGACGACGGTCGCCTGGTCGCCGTTCGCGTCCGGGGCCAGGACCGGTTCGCCGTTGATCTTCTCCACCAGCAGGGACTGCACCCGGCCAGAGCCGACCAGATCGGCGAGTGCACCCGCGGCCGCATGATGTGCCTCCGGATCTGCGGTGAAGCTGAGTAACGTCCGGCCCCCGCGCTCGACGAACCAGGCGAGCTCGCCGTCGACCAGAGCCACAAGCGCACCTGCCTTGCGGCCCGGCCGGTGCGCGCTCTCCGGCCATGGCAGTGCCGCGCCGTAGGGATTGGCGGGGTCGGCCGCCGCCAGCACCACGGTCTGGTACTCCCTGCGTTCCGGTTCGACGCTGTCGAGATAGGACCGCAGCCGATCCACGGTCGACGCGACTGCGAACTGCGCGCCGCCCAGCGACTCGACGAAGTACCCGCGCTGGCATCGGCCGACATCCTCGAATGCGGACAACACCTTGTAGAGCGTCGCGAATCCGCCGGGGATGCCCTCGCCCGCGACCGCACCTTTGGTTAGCACCCCGTGCCTGTTGAGCAGAAGCTCGGCTTGAAAGTGTGCCCGCACAGTCGAATCCAGCTCAGCGGCAGGCAGTGCGGACCAGCGTCCCGCGACGGTGGGATCGGAGGCACGGGTCTGCGCATGGGCGACGCTGTATCGGCTCAACCGCGGCGGTCGCTTGGACCCCTGGCGGTGCGCGGGCCGACCCGACCGACGTCCGGTGCCGCCCAGCAGCGCGCGCACCGGCGCGAACGTGTCGCCGGTCACCCAGCCTGCCCAAATCAGTTCCCACAGAGCCTGTTTGAACTGCTCGTCAGCTGCGCCCGCGGAGCCGGCAGTTGGGCTGGAGCCTGCGAGCTGGCGGAAGAAGTACGCGCCGCCGCCACCGAGCAACTCCATGATCGCGCGGTGGGTGTCGGTGAAGTCGACCTCGGTCGGCTGCGCAAGCGTCAGCGGCGCGGAGTCGGCGGGATGGAAGGCGATCCAGCCGTCTGCGCTGCCGATCGGGCCTGCGCCCGACCACGTCACCTCGCCTGATGCGAGCAGTTCGTCGAGCATCGCGGGCTGGTAGTCGCGGACGCGGGCCGAGAACACGAGCGGTTCGACCGCCGACGCGGGCATCGGCACACCGGCGACCTGGTCGATCACCGATGCCAGCCCGTCGACGCCGGAAGCCCGTTCGAGTCCGACCTGCTGCCACGCGGGCAGGAAGCGCGCATAGGCGGTGGTGCTGACCGGCTCCACCTGCGCCCGCAGCGCCGCAAGCGACCGCCGCCGCAGAATCTTCAGCACGCCTGCGTCACACCACTGGTCCCCCGATTCGGCGGTATCGGTGAACTCCCCGCGCACCAGCTTGCCATCGATCGCCATGCGGCCCAACACATCTGCCGTGATGCGCTGACCAAGCCCGAAGCGGGTGGCCGCCTCGTGGGTGGTGAACGGGGCTCGCGTGCGGGCGTATCGACCGAGCAGTTCGCCCAGCGGATCGTCGACGCCTTCGGTGAAGGTCAGCGGGACACCGACGGGTACGGCGACACCCACGCCGTCGCGCAACAGGCCGATGTCCTCGATGGCCACCCACCACGTCTGCCCGGCGAACGACACGGTGAGCGCACGCTTCGTCTCGCGCAACCCTTCCAGCCAGCCGCCGACGTCATCGGCGGTGCACCGCTCGGCGATCTCGGCCTCGGTCAGCGGGCCCAGCATCCGCAGCAGGTCGGCGACACCCTCGGCATCACGGGCGGCACGGTCCTCGCTGAGGTGCTGCAATTGCGCTGCGGTGCTTGCGATCACCTGCGGGTCGAGCAGCTCTCGCAGCTCGACACGGCCAAGCAACTCGGCCAGCAGCATGCTGTCCAGCGACAGCGCCGCGGCGCGCCGTTCGGCCAGCGGGCTGTCGCCCTCGTACATGAACGCCCCGACGTAGCCGAACAACAGCGAAGCCGCGAACGGTGACGGTGTCTGGGTCTCCACCTCGACCACCCGCAGCCTGCGCTGGGCGATGCGACCCATCAACTCGGTCAGCGTCGGCACGTCGTAGACGTCCTGCAGGCATTCGCGCACGGTCTCCAGCACGATCGGAAAGTCGGGGTACTTGCGGGCCACGTCCAGGAGTTGGGCGGCGCGCTGCCGCTGATGCCACAGCGGAGAACGCTTCCCCGGATGCCTGCGTGGCAACAGCAGCGCGCGTGCCGAGCATTCGCGGAATCGCGAGGCGAACAACGCCGATCCGCCCACCTCGGCGGTGACGATCGGCTCGATCTCGTCGGCGTCGAACACGAACAGCTCGGCGCCTGGCGCGACGTCCTCGGTGTCCGGCAGTCGCACGATGATGCCGTCGTCGGAGGCCGTCGGCTTCTCGTCGATGCCGTAACGCTCCCGAAGCCGGCGTGACACCGCAAGCGCCAACGGACCGTGCACCCGCAACCCGTACGGGGAGTGCAGGATCACTCGCCAGTCGCCGAGCTCGTCGCGGAATCGCTCCACCACGAATGTCACATCCGTCGGCACGGTTCCGGTGGCCTGGCGCTGGTCGTTCAACAACTGCCACAGGTTGTCGGTGGCGTAGTCGTCGAACCCCATTGCCGCGCACCGGTCGGCGAACTCTTCCTGAGGCAGACCGGACAGTTCTCCGGTGAACTTCCCGATCGCCGCGCCGAGCTCGGCGGGCCGACCGACTCCATCGCCCCGCCAGAACGGCAGCCGCGCCGGTTGCCCCGGCGCCGGGATGACAAGCACCCGATCGTGGGTGATCTCGGTGATCCGCCAGCTGGTGGCGCCGAGGGAGATGACATCGCCGGGCCGCGACTCGTAGACCATCTCCTCGTCGAGTTCACCCACCCGCGAAGGCTTTTCTGATTCCGCGCTTGACGCCAGATAGACGGTGAACAGCCCGCGGTCGGGAATCGCTCCGCCGGAGGTGACGGCCAGCCGCTGTGCGCCAGGCCTGGCGGTCAGGGTACCCGCATCGCGGTCGTACACCAGCCGTGGCCGCAACTCGGCGAACTCGGTCGACGGGTACTTGCCCGACAGCAGGTCGAGCGTCGCTTCGAACGCGCTGCGCGGCAGCGTCGCGAACGGCGCGCTTCGCCGTACCGCGTCGAACCACAGGTCGGCATCGAGCGGCTCGAGCGCGCAGGCGGCCACCGTGTGCTGAGCCAGCACGTCGAGCGGGTTCGTCGGCACCCGCATCGTCTCGATTTCGCCGGAGAGCATCCGCCGCACCGTCACCGCGCAGCCGATCAGGTCGGAGCGGTGCTTGGGGAACAGCACGCCCTGCGAGATCTCGCCGACCTGGTGTCCCGCCCGTCCGATGCGCTGCAGCCCGCTGGCCACCGACGTCGGCGTCTCCACCTGGATCACGAGATCGACTGCCCCCATGTCGATGCCGAGCTCGAGACTCGAGGTGGCGACCACGGCCTTCAACCGCCCGGTCTTGAGGTCGTCCTCGACGATCGCCCGCTGCTCCTTGCTGACCGACCCGTGGTGCGCCTTGGCCAGCAACAGCTCGGCGCCGGAAGCCAGCCCGCTGCCCATGATGTGAGCCGGCGCGCCGCCGCCCACCTGCGGGTTGGGGCCGTCAGGCAAGTCGACACCAAGCCGTTCGGCGTGGATTTCGTTGAGCCGCGACGTGAGTCGCTCGGCCAGCCGCCGCGAATTGGCGAACACGATCGAACTGCGGTGCGCCTCGATCAGGTCGACGATCCGCTCCTCGACGTCAGGCCAGATCGAGTTGTTCTCGAGGTTGGCCATATCGGGCACCGGTACCTGCACCGACAGGTCGAACGTCTTGGCCGCGGGCGGGGCGACGATCGTCGCAGGGGCCTGCCCGGACAGGAACCGCGCCACCTCTTCGGGCGGGCGCACGGTCGCCGACAGCCCGATGCGCTGCGCGGGCCTGTCCAGTAATTGATCCAGCCGCTCGAGCGAGAGGGCGAGGTGGGCGCCCCGCTTGGTGGCGGCGACCGCGTGCACTTCGTCGACGATGACCGTCTGAACTGCCGCGAGCGAGTCACGCGCAGCCGACGTCAGCATTAGAAACAGCGATTCGGGTGTGGTGATCAGGACGTCGGGCGGCCTGGCGATGAGCTCTCGCCGTTGGCCGGGCGGAGTGTCCCCGGAGCGGACGCCGACGCTGATCGCCGGCGGTTGTTGGCCGTGCCGCTCGGCGATGCGGGTGATGCCGGTCAGCGGCGTCCGGAGGTTGCGTTCGACGTCGACGGCCAGCGCCTTGAGCGGCGATACGTAGAGGACGCGGGTGCCCGAGCCTGCGGGCCGCGGCTTCTCGGCGAGCCGGTCGATCGCCCAGAGGAAGGCGGCCAGCGTCTTACCGGACCCCGTCGGCGCGATGACCAGCGTGTTGTCGCCGTCGGCGATGGCCGACCAGGCCTCGGCCTGGGCATCAGTCGGCGCCGCGAAGGTGCCGGTGAACCACTCCCGGGTCAGCGCGCTGAACCGGGAGAGCGGGTCGCGGACAGAGGTCACCTTGTCATCGTGCCAACCGCCACCGACAAAGTGCGACGGTCGGCGTTCGCCGGGCGCGAGAATGAGCCATGGCCGGTGCCCATGCGATCGTCCTCGGCGCCAGCATGGCGGGACTGCTGGCCGCACGGGTGCTTGCCGACTCGTATCGGGCGGTCACCCTGGTGGAGCGCGATGAGCTGCCAGAGGCCGTCGGCAACCGACGCGGCGTGCCGCAGGGCCGGCACGCCCACGGACTGCTGGGCCGCGGCTCGCTGATCCTCGCGGACCTCTTCCCCGGTTTCGAGGCCGAACTCGTCACCGCAGGCGTACCGGCGTTCGACTATCGCGACCTGTCGAGGGCGTCGTTCCTTCTCGCGGGACATCGCGCACCGACCCGGGGCGCCTTCTCGACCGTGCCGCCGCTCTACTTTCCCAGCAGGCCGTTGCTGGAGAGCCTCGTCCGGCGCAGGGTGCGCGAGATACCCAACGTCGAGTTCCTGACGGCGCACGATGTCGTCGACCTGACGTCGACATCCGACCGTGTCACCGGCGCGCGGGTGATGCCCCACAACGGCGCGGGCGAACGCGTGCTGGACGCCGATCTCGTCGTCGACGCGACCGGCCGGGGGGCACGCACACCGGCCCTCCTCGAAGACCTCGGATACGGCCGCCCGACAGAGGACACGGTGACCGTGCACGTCGTCTACTCCAGCCAGTTGCTGCAGATGCCGCCGGGTGCCCTGCGGGAAATGGTGGTGGCCACCACGCCGGAGCCTGGAAGGCCCACCGGGATGGCTCTTTTCGGCTACGAGAACGACACCTGGATGTTCACCGCGTTCGGTATGGCCGGCCGTGAGCCGCCGACCGACCCCGTCGACCGGCTGGCCTTCGTCGAGGCGATCACGCCGCCGCACATCATGCGCGCATTGCGGGATGCGGTGCCGCTCAGCGACATCTGTCGGTACCGCTACCCGGAGAATCGATGGCGGCGCTACGACAAGATGAGGCGGTTCCCCGAGGGGCTGCTCGTCATCGGCGACGCGGTCGCCAACTTCAATCCGATCTACGGCCAGGGGATGACCGTTGCGGCGTTACAGGCCCTGGCCTTGCGCGACAGCCTCTCTCGCGGCCCGCAGCAGTTGGCGCGACGGTACTTCCGTGCGGCGGCGAAGCCGATAGCGGTGGCGTGGCGGTTCGCGACCGGCGCCGACCTCAGCCAACCCGAAGTCCAGGGCCACCGCTCGCTGCCGACGCGGATCGCGAACGGCTATGTGCAACGGCTGCTGACGGTGTGCGAGTCCGACATCGCCTGCGCAGAACAGCTCATCCGGGTCACCGGACTCATCGACCCGCCCACTCGGCTGCTGCGCCCGAGAATCATGTACCGCGTCGCTCGAACGCGACCGCCTCGCTGAGCGCGTCCGGGATACCTGGCACGCGACCGACCATGTCGAGCAGCGCATGCGCGCAGGTGTCGGCGATCTGGCCGGCGTCGATGGACGGATCCATGATGCGCTGCCTGCACATCTCCATCGTCATCGCGAGCCAGCCGTACATGGTCATCCGCACGTCGCGCTCCACCTTGGAGTCCAGCCCACTGCCGAGGGTGTGGTTCATCCGGTCCATCAGCCGGTTGACCTGACGCTCGTTGTCGGTGTCCTCGATGCCGCGCAGGACCGGGTCGGAGGTGCCCATGCCGACGTAGGCCGCCCACGCGCCGTGCGGGTGCTGCTCGTCATAGCGCAGATAGGCCAGCACGCCCGCGCGCAGCTGCACGAACAGCGTCTGGCCCGCGATCGCCGGGGTGTTCGTCGCCTCGAACAGCCGGTCGCCCTCGGCCTTCACCACCGCGGCGAAGAACGCGCGCTTGTCGGGGAAGTAGTGGTACATCAGCGCGCGTGACACACCTGCGCGTTCGGCGATCTCGTCGATGCGGACTTCGTCGTAGGGGCGTTCACCGAACACCTTGGCGCCGAGGTCCAACAACTCACTCCGACGATCGTCGGGGGAGAGCCGCCGCCCGGGTTCAGCCACCCGGCCAGTCTAATTTGCGCGTGTACAACATCGGCTCAGACTGCGCCCGTACTGTGGCGCCGTGGCCGAGATACGCGTCGAACGCATCATCGCCGCGCCTCTAGAGCACGTCTTCGACTGGGTCGCCGATCCGGCCCATCTGACCGAAGCCAGGCTCATCCTCTGGGCCGGCTGGGCGAAGGGAACGCAGGCTGCTGGGCTGGGCGCCGTTCGGAACGCGATCGCGGCAGGTATGTGGCTGCGCGAGGAATACACCGCCTATGACGCGCCGCGGAGCTACTCGTACCTGATCGTCCATTCGGTGCCGGCCCTCAACCACGATGGCGGCACACTGACGCTCACTCCCTCAGTCGATGGCACACACATCGACTGGGTCACCGCGTTCACCCATCCGGTATGGGTGGGCGGCAAGGCGCTGGAGGCGGTGACGGCGCGGGCGATTCGGTCGGGCTTCGTCGAGATCCTCGACAGCTGCGCGAAAGCCCTCGAAACGCCCTAGCCGAAGTGCACGCCCTGGGCCAAAGGCAGCTCGGAAGAGTAGTTGACGGTGTTGGTCGCCCTGCGCATGTAAGCCTTCCATGCGTCCGAGCCGGACTCGCGGCCGCCACCGGTCTCCTTCTCGCCGCCGAAAGCTCCGCCGATCTCGGCTCCCGAGGTCCCGATGTTGACATTGGCGATGCCGCAGTCGGACCCCTCGGCCGACATGAACCGTTCGGCCTCGCGCATGTCGGAGGTGAAGATCGCCGATGAAAGTCCCTGCGGGACAGCATTGTTCAACTCGATCGCCTCGTCCAGGTCGTCATAGGTGATCACGTACAGGATCGGCGCGAAGGTCTCCTGGTGCATCAGCTCCGTCTGCGAAGGCATCCGCACCACGGCGGGGGCGACGTAGTAGGCGTTGTCGCCGAAATCGTGGCGCTCGCCGCCGAACACCTCACCGCCTTCGGCGCTGGCCAGCTCGAGCGCGCCGACCATGTCCCGGTATGACGTCTCGTGGATCAGCGGCCCGACGAGCGTGCCGTCGGCCTGAGGGTCGCCAATGGGCAGCTGGCGGTAGGCCGACACGATCCGCTCGACGAGGGAGTCGGCGACCGAGGAGTGCACGATCAGCCTGCGCAGCGTCGTGCAGCGCTGCCCCGCGGTGCCCGCCGCGGAGAAGACGATGCCGCGTAGGGCCAGCTCGAGGTCGGCCGACGGCGTGACGACGGCGGCGTTGTTGCCGCCGAGTTCCAGCAGCACGCGGCCGAACCGCTGGGCCACCCGCGGACCGACCTGGCGGCCCATCCGCACGGAACCGGTTGCGCTGAGCAGAGCGACGCGCGGGTCGTCGACCAGGCGTTCGCCGACCTCACGCCCACCCATGATCAGCCGGCTCACCGCGCGCGGCGCGCCGACGTCCTGCGCGGCCCGCTCGGCCAGCGCCTGGCAGGCGAGTGCCGTGAGCGGCGTGAGCTCCGACGGCTTCCACACCACGGTGTCACCGCAGACGAGGGCGACGGCGGCGTTCCACGACCACACCGCGACGGGAAAGTTGAAGGCGGTGATGACACCGACGACACCCAGCGGGTGCCAGGTCTCCATCAGCCGGTGTCCCGGCCGCTCCGAGGCGATGGTCCTGCCGTACAGCTGACGCGACAGACCGACGGCGAACTCGCAGATGTCGATCATCTCCTGCACCTCGCCGAGGGCCTCCGAGGTGATCTTTCCCGCCTCGATGGTGACCAGCGCCGCGAGATCACTCTTGTGCTCCTTGAGCAGCTCGCCCAGGCGTGCGACCAGCGCGCCACGAACCGGTGCGGGGGTGGTGCGCCACGACGTGAACGCCTGCGCCGCTTCGGCGATCGCGGCCTCGGCCTGCTCCGGTGAGCTCTCCGGCACGGTGAACAGCACGTCGCCGGTGATCGGACTGCTTGCATGCACGCCGTGGGCGCCGGTCTCACCGAGTTCGACGCGTGAACCGACCGCCTGCAGGGCGTCACGGGCCTTCGCGCGAAGGTCGTCGGCCGTCGGGAGCGGTGATGTCTGAACGCTGGTCATGAGGATGCGACTTTCTCGTAGAGCTCGTAGGGATCGTGAATGTGGTGCCCGATCTGTCCCGCCATCCAATCGACGGTGTATTGATCCCGATCTTCCTGATTATCGGAGCCGTCCGGCTTCTGCGCGTCGATATCGAGATTCGATCGGAAAATCCCGGCCGCGGATGCGGGCAGGAAATCTTCATAGACAACGGGTTTGGACGGGTTGTCACCGTGGTAGTACGCCAGCCCGGCCGTCGCCATCCGGTCGTGGGTGGTGGGGAAGTAGTCGCCCCACACCTTCGCCGGATTCGGCGTGGCCATGGCCGCGTCGAAGCGACGGCGTCCCTCGGGGGTCAGTGCGACCCCCCGCGACTCCACCTCGCCGAACCGCACGCGCAGGGTGCCGTCGGCGACGCTGCCGTCGGCGTCGCGGAAGCGGCGAGGCTCGGCTAGCGCCCGAAACGACGTCTGGCGTAGCAGCACATCGGGACCGTCCCAGCGCGGCGGGCCCTGGATGGCGCCGGTCATCGTGATGCCGCGCGCCGTCATCCGTCGGTACAACTCGTCGATGTCGAGGACGCGCGGCGTCAGGTGGTTGATGTGGGTGGAGGCAACCCCTGCGATGTCGGCGGCGACGGCCGACACCGCGGTCAGCTGCTCGTACCAGCCGCGATCGATCGGTTCACGGGAGAGCGCGAATGCGGCGACCGCCGAGGCGACGAACCGCCGCGCCCGGTCGGGTTCGGCGCCGCCTGCTTCGGCGATGCACCTGGCCTCGGCGATCAAGGCGGAGTCGAACAGCCGGCGCCCGGCAAGGAACCGCTCGACCCGCGCGCGCATCTCGGGGGAGAAGAAGCGGGTGTCGGCCGTGGCCAGCATGGACGTGAAAATCCGAAACGGATTGCGCGCCAGCTGATCCGCGTCGATCGGCCGGAACGCCGTCGACATGACAGGTACGGGTGGGGTGGCATCACGGAGATCGTAGAACCCGACGGGGTGCATTCCGAACGCCGCGAACAGGTCGGCGACATCGGCGAGTTCGCGGACATTGCCGACACGGATCGCACCGTGACGTTCGGCGGACACCCGCTGCGAACCGCCGAGTTCGCGGTTCACCTCAGCGCTGACCTCGAGAAGGGTGGTGTACGCGGGCACCTCCGTGCCGTACATCCGGGACAGCGCAGCGGCGAATTCGGCGCGCAGCCGCCATGTTTCGATTGGTTTGCTCATTGCCCACGCCCGAAAGGATAGGGTGCGGCCATGAGCGAAGAGCTCGATGAGATCGACCGGATCCTGGCCCGCGAACTCGTCGCAGATGGCCGGGCCACGCTGGCGCAGCTCGCGGCGACGGCGGGACTTTCGGTGTCCGCGGTCCAGTCACGCGTGCGACGGCTCGAGGCGCGGGGCGTGGTGACGGGATACACCGCCCGGATCAACCCCGAGGCCGTTGGGCACATGCTGTCGGCGTTCGTGGCCATCTCTCCTATCGATCCCTCTCAGCCCGATGATGCGCCCGCCCGTCTCGAACACATCGAGGCCATCGAGTCGTGTCACTCGGTGGCGGGCGAGGAAAGCTATGTCCTCCTGGTGCGTGTCGAGTCGGCGCGGGCGCTGGAAGACCTGTTGCAGCAGATCCGCACGGCCGCCAATGTGCGCACTCGAAGCACCATCATCTTACAGACTTTTTACGCAGGACGCGAGCATATCCCGTAATTCTTCCGGTCAGCTGGCGTATCAACCGTAAAAGATGCGCTAAGATCGTCGGCATGACCGCCGTGATGACCCCTGCCGAAAAGACAGCCGCCGTCCCCGCCATCCGCTCGGCCGACGTGCGCGAGGTGCTGGCTCGCAGCATCCTCGCCGACGGTCTCGATTTCGTACTCGACATCGAGCGCTCGTCCGGCTCGAACCTCGTCGACGCCCGAACCGGCGAGCGCTACCTCGACATGTTCACGTTCTTCGCGTCTTCGGCGCTGGGGATGAACCATCCAGCACTGGCCGAGGACGAGGCGTTTCGCGCCGAGCTCGCCGCCGCGGCGGTGAACAAGCCGAGTAACTCCGACGTGTACAGCGTTCCGATGGCGCGCTTCGTCGACACGTTCGCCCGCGTGCTGGGCGACCCCGCCCTTCCGCACCTGTTCTTCGTCGACGGCGGGGCGCTGGCCGTCGAGAACGCGCTGAAGGTGGCGTTCGACTGGAAGAGCAGGCTCAACGAGTCGCGCGGCCTGGCCGGTTCGTCCTCCTCGCGTGCGGGTGACCCCGAGCTCGGCACCAAGGTGCTCCATCTGCGCGGCGCCTTCCACGGCCGCAGCGGGTACACGCTGTCGCTGACCAACACCGACCCGAACAAGGTCGCGCGGTTCCCGAAGTTCGACTGGCCGCGCATCGATTCGCCGTACGTCCGCCCCGACGCCGATATGGATGCGCTGGAGGCCGAGTCACTGCGGCAGGCGCGCGCGGCCTTCGAGGCCAACCCGCACGACATCGCCTGCTTCATCGCCGAGCCCATTCAGGGCGAGGGCGGCGACCGGCACATCCGTCCCGAGTTCTTTGCCGCGATGCGCGAGCTGTGCGACGAGTTCGACGCGCTGCTCATCTTCGACGAGGTGCAGACCGGCTGTGGTTTGACCGGAACAGCCTGGGCCTACCAGCAACTGGGCGTGACGCCCGATGTGGTCGCGTTCGGTAAGAAGACCCAGGTATGCGGAATCATGGCGGGCCGCCGCGTCGACGAGGTCGCCGACAACGTGTTCGCGGTCAGCTCGCGGATCAACTCGACATGGGGCGGCAATCTGGTGGACATGGTCCGCTCGCGCCGGATCCTCGAGGTCATCGAGTCCGACGGGCTGATGGCGCACGCCGCAGACGCGGGGCGCTACCTGCACGCCCGGCTCGACGAACTCGCCGCCGAGTTTCCCGAACTGGTGCGCGACGTGCGCGGCCGCGGGCTGATGCGCGCATTCAGCCTGCCGTCGGGTGAGCAGCGCGACGAGCTGATCCGCAGGCTGTGGGACCGCCGCGTGGTGATGCTGGCCAGCGGAGAGGACAGCGTCCGGTTCCGGCCCGCGCTGACGGTGTCGTACGCCGAGATCGACGAGGCGGTCGCGACGGTGCGCGAGGCGCTGCGCTAAAGGGCCGTGGGCGCCGACGGCTCGGTGAGCCGTCGGATGATCGATCGCAGCCGCGGCAGCTCCGACCCGCCGACGAGCGCACAGCCGTGCAGTTGCGCGAGTTTGACTGCAGCCGGGGTGAACGCGTGGTTGGTGACGACCATGGTCTTGGTACACCCGTGCATCGGCGCGCCGGCGACGACCTCCTGCACGGCACCCGAGCCGACTGGTCGTGACTGCCGTTTGCACTGCACCGCAAGGCGTTCGGGCCGGTGCCCGACGATCAGGTCGACGCCCCAGTCCCCGGTTACCGCGGTCATGATCACGGGTACGCCGCACGACCGGGCGATGCGCGCCACGTGATCCTCGAACTCCATGCCGGACATGGCCAACGCCGCAGGGGCTTCTCGGGGGCCGGGGGTGAACGCGCCCGTGACGGCCGCCAGCAGGAACCGCGGCGCGGCGGCGAGCAGCACAGGCACAACGGCCGCGGCGACGAGGCTCCATGCCAAATCGACACCGAGTTGGTAGGCGGCCAGACCGGATGCGACACCGACGGCCGAGTACACCTTCGCCCTGGTGCCGATCACGACGCGAATGCTAGGTCCGCCGACCGACAAGCAGCGGTTACGCAGGGTCGCGGGCGTGTCGATTCGCCACGCCGCGAGCCGAGGTTTATCGCCGCGTAACCAGGGGAATTAGCTAGCCGTGTACCGCACAACGGACGACCTGCGCCACGGCGACACCGCCGTTCGCGAAGGTGTGATCGATGCCGTCCGCTTCGGCGCGGGCGTCGTGGTGGCCGCGCTCGTGCTGATGGCGGTCGCCGAGGTGTGGATCGGCACCTGTGGAGCATCGACCTTCGATGCGCTTGCCTGCGGTACACCGCAAACTACCGTTCTCGCCCTCGGCGCCCCCCTGATCCTGTTGGCAGGCGGCTTGCGCGCATTCCACCGGACTTACGTGGTTCGGCGGAGCCACGGCATCGCATGGCCGTGGCAGGGGGCGGGTTGGTTCCTCATGGCCGCGATGCTGCTGGTTCTTGCCAAGAGCGTGCCACTCATCGCGATGCCCTGACTGAAAGGCATTGCATGCCCGACAATTCACAGCAATCGCTGAACGCCGTCGCGCTGGTGTGCAGCCTGAAAGCCAGTCCAGCCCCGTCGAGCAGCGAGCTGATGGCCGAGCACGTCTGTCAGCAGTTGCGCAGTCACGGAGTGAAGACCGACACGCTGCGTTGTGCCGACTACTCCATTTCGCCCGGTGTCGAGGCCGACATGGGTGACGGCGACGAATGGCCGAAGATCCGGGAGCGCGTGCTGGCGGCCGACATCGTGCTGCTGTCGACCCCTGTCTGGCTCGGACATCCGTCGAGCATCACCCAGCGTGTGCTCGAACGCCTCGACGCCGATCTGTCCACGGCCGACGACGAAGGCAGGCCGATCATGTACGGCAAGGTCGCTCTCGTTTCTGTCGTCGGCAACGAGGACGGTGCTCACAAGGTGTTCGCCGACTGCGCGCAGGGCCTCAACGACGTCGGCTTCTCGTTCGCGGCTCAGGCGAACACGTACTGGAACGGCGAAGCGATGCAGAGCAAGAACTACAACGACCTCGACGAGGTGCCCGAGCCCGTGGCGAAGACGACGGCGTCGGCCGCGCGAAACGCCGCCCATCTGGCTGGGCTGTTGAAGACGAAGCAGTTCCCGGCCCAGCAGTGATGTCAGATTCGCGGCCAACGCCTTCGGGTAGTTCTACCGTGGGACACATCCCCCTATTGCGGGCAAGAAGTGTGGCGGAAGGAGCAGCCATGAAAAGCCCAGAAGATCCCGTCGACCATGCGAGGACCACCCGGCCGCATGCCGGGGAGTCGATGACCGACACGAAGAACATGCCGGCGCTGATCGTCATCGGCGTGGCGCTGGCGTCCTTCGTCGGCGCTCTGGCCGCGCACGCGACGAACCATCACAGCACCGGCCTGGTGTTCGGTTCGGTGTCGGCCGTGCTGCTGGCCATTGGGCTGGTGTGGTTGGCCGTCGAGCACCGACGGGTGCGCGGCATCGAACAACGCTGGTATGCCGAACATCCCGACGCGCAGAAGCAGCGCCCGAGCAGCTGAGCGCCAGGCACGAGAAAAGTCCCAGCCGGTTTCCCGGCTGGGACTTCTCGTCAGTGCCAACTGCTACTGGTTGGACTCTTGCCGCTTCTCGGCTGCCTTTGCGCTGCCGCGCGCGGCGTCGGCCTCGGCTTCCTTCTTGGCGGCGTCCTGCTGGGCGTCGGCCTTGTCCTGCTGAGCCTTGCCCTCGCGGACCACGTCATCACGGCCGGTCACGGTGCCGACCGCTTCTTTGGCCTTGCCCTTGACGTCTTCGACGGCGCCCTTGACGCCTTCCGCCGGGCCACTGTTCTTCTCGGTCATGTTTCACCTCTCCGCTGACGATCAGCTGGGGTTTTGCCCACTTCGTAGGCGACACACAGGACCACTTGCCCGTGCACCGGTTGGGTTCCCGAGGCGCCGAAAGGCTAAACGCCGCCGTTGCGCAGCACGGCCGAATACTTGGTGTAGCGGGGACGTAGATGCACCGATTTCTCGCCGACCCGCGCCACGTCCTCCCAGGCGGCCAGGAATGTGCCGCGGTGCCGCCAGCGCATCAGTTGTGCCAGCAGGACGGGCGCTTTGGCGGTGCTGCGCTCGTAGCCGAGGAACGACGAAACGGTTCTGGGGCTGATCACCAGACCGAGCACTCGAGGGGCCGTCGGATTGTTTTGCATGTCACCGGAGATCGCCAACCGGACGTCGACGACCGTGCCCACCTGGTGGTTCACCGCGTCGACGACCCGCAGCCCGAGAAACCTACTCAACTGCATGCGTGCCTCCCGGGATATGGCGGATCAGTGGTGGTCACACAGCCACCGCTCGACCCAATTCACGTCGAAGGGCCGGAGAAGTGATCACGAAACGCGACAGAGCCGCTGTGAATCCGATATGCGAAGCGCTTCTGATCCACTTCGCGAACAGTCGAGCGCTAGAGGTTTGTGCCTTTTCACCTGCGGTAATGCGCCGAACATGGCTTCGACCACTTCCGCGCGCTCACTGCTGGTGTGGCACGTGCACGGCTCCTGGCTGGAGTCGCTGGTCGCGGGCGCGCATCGCTATCTGGTGCCGGTCAACGAGGCCAGGGACTCCGACGCTCGCGGTCTGGCGGGACGTCACTGGCCGCGCGCAGAGGAAGTCGCCGTCAGTGAATTGCGCGGTGCCGATGTGGATCTGATCATCCTGCAACGTCCAGAAGAACTGGAACTCGCCGAGTTATGGCTGGGTCGCCGACCGGGCATCGATGTTCCCGCGGTGTATGTCGAACACAACGCGCCGCGCCCGTCCCCGGTCGACAGCGTTCATCCGATGGCATCCCGCACCGACATCCCGGTGGTGCACGTCACCGACTTCAACCGGCTGATGTGGGACAACGGCGCCGCCCCCGCCCTGGTGATCTCGCACGGAATCGCCGACCCGGGTCACTTCTACACAGGTGACGTCCCCGCGGCGGCGAGCATGATCAATGAGCCGTTGCGCAGGTGGCGCACCGTGGGCACCGACCTGCTGATCCAACTCGGTGCGCACGTGCCCATCGACGTCTGGGGCATCGACACACTCGAGCTCAATCGCCGACCGCGACAGGGGATCAGGGCCAAGGGAGACGTACCCACCAGTCGCCTCATGCGCGAGGTCGCTCGTCGGCGCGTCTACCTGCACCCCGCACGATGGACGTCGCTCGGTTTGTCGCTCGTGGAGGCGATGTACCTCGGCATGCCCGTCGTCGCGGTGGCGTCCACAATGGCGCCCTCCGTCGTCCCGGACGACGCCGGCGTGGTCAGCGCCGACGTGCGCACGCTGGCGCAAGCACTTCGGGGCTTCGTAACCGATCATGCTGCAGCGACCTTGGCCGGAAAGGCCGCCCGTGAATACGCAATAGCGCACTTCGCAATCGATCGCTTCCTCGCCCAGTGGGACGAAGTGATCGAGGAACGGTGTGCATGACCTCGATGAGAGGAGACCGATGAAAATAGCGATGGTCTCCGAGCATGCGAGCCCGTTGGCCGTGCTTGGGGGAACAGATGCAGGTGGACAGAACGTGCACGTCGCCGAGTTGTCGGCCGCGTTGGCGCGTCGAGGGCACGACGTGACGGTGTACACCCGTCGCGACGACCCCGACCTGCCAGAGGAGGTCGAAGTACCTCACGGTTACACGGTGGTTCATGTGCCCGCCGGGCCCGCAGAGCAGTTGCCCAAAGACGAACTGCTGCAGCACATGGGTCCGTTCGCGCAGTATCTCGATGCGCACTGGGACGCCTACCGGCCGCACGTCACGCACGCACACTTCTGGATGTCGGGCATCGCGACCCAGTTGGCGGCTCGGCATCTGGGGTTGCCCGCCGTGCAGACCTTTCATGCGCTCGGTGTGGTGAAGCGTCGACATCAAGGCGCCAAGGACACCAGTCCCCCCGACCGGTTGCGGCTCGAGGCGATGGTGGCCAGGTCCGCCACCTGGGTGGCCGCGACCTGCAGCGACGAGGTCTTCGAGTTGATGCGGATGGGCCGGTCACGTGCGCGGACGTCGGTGGTGCCGTGCGGAGTCGACAAGGACGTGTTCACACCCGATGGGCCGATAGCGACGAAGTCTGCCAAGCATCGGATTCTCAGTGTCGGTCGTCTGGTGCCCCGAAAGGGTTTCGACGACATGATCCGGGCGATGCCGTCCATTCCGAACGCCGAACTGATCATCGCGGGCGGCCCGGATCCGACCGAACTGGCCGGCGATCCCGAGGCGAAGCGGCTGCGAGCCCTGGCCGAGGAGCTGGGCGTCGCGCGTCGCGTGCACCTCTACGGCGCCGTTGCCAGAGCGGCCATGCCGGAGCTGTTCCGGTCGGCTGACGTCGTCGCCTGCACCCCGTGGTACGAGCCGTTCGGCATCGTGCCGCTGGAGGCCATGGCCAGCGGAGTCCCTGTGGTCGCTTCGGCGGTCGGCGGAATGCAGGACACGGTCGTGCACGATGTCACGGGAAGGCTGATCGCGCCGAGGAAGCCCCGCGAGATCGCCGATGCCATCAATCCTCTGCTGCGAGACGCTTTCCTGAGGCAGAGCCTCGGACTGGCCGGCCGCGACAGGGTGTGCGCCCGCTACACCTGGGATCAGGTCGCCGCGGACACCCTGCGCATCTACGACATGGTGGCGCAGGCGGATCATCCGCAGGTGTCGACCGGATGATCTGTGTGCAGTCAACCGGACTCGACGCGCCTGAGCGCCCGCTCGACCCCGGCGGGCAGCGGCCTGCGAAGGTTGACCACCGCGGGCAGGCGCGCCACCGCCTGCAGGGCACCGCGGGCGTGCTCGCCGTCACGCATCGCCGCGGCGAACAGCCTGCCGGTGGCCTTGAGACAGTGCCCCATCGGGCGGCGCAGCCATGTGGTCAGCACATCGTTGCGGAGTTCGCGGGCCTTGCGGGCCGACGAACTGCCGCGGACCGCGGACGGCTGGTGGTAGGCGGTCAGCTCAGGGCAGTAACACAGTTCCCAGCCGCGCGCGGCGAGATCCATCGCCAGCAGCTGCTCTTCGCCGTAGAAGTGCAGCAGCTCGCTGAAGCCCCCCGCGGCGACGAAAGCGGATTTGCGCACGATCGCCGCGCACGTCATGAAGCCCAGAATCGATGGACCCGGCAGGTCCGGCCGTCGGCCCAATGCGCTGTTGGCAAGTTCGGCAACCATCGGATCGTCGCGGTGCTGGGGGAGCACGATGGTGCGCGCGGCCAGCAGGCCGACGGTGGGGTACCGGTCGAAGATGCCCTCGGCGATCTTCACAGCACTTGGCTCCCACCACGAATCATCGTCGCAGAAGGCGACATTCGGAGTGCGACATGCCGCGACGCCGATGTTGCGCGCGACCACGCCCCGATTCGCCTTCAGCTCGATCGCCAGTACGCGGCCTTCCGAATGACGCGCGAAGCGACGGATGACCGCAACCGAGTCGTCCTCGGAGCCGTTGTCCACGGCGATGATCGGGCATTGCGTGGTGTTGAGCAGACGCGTGATCGTCGTCGTGAGCTCGGCGGCTCGGTTACGGCTGGCGATCACGAACGAGGTCCGCATGACCTGGCTGGCTACCCGCGGGCGGGACGGGGAAACGCCGATGCGTGAGATCAGACTCGCTCTCCTAACCGGGGGCGCCGGCTTCCTCGGCGGTCATCTCTGTGAGCGCCTGCTCGCCGACGGCGCCGAGGTCATCTGCGTCGACGACCTGTCCACCAGTGCGCCGAGTGCGGCGACGTTGTTGCAGGACCGCCCCGGCTACCGCTTCGTCCGCCACGACATCAGTGACCCGTCGACCGGGCTGCCACTGCGTCCAGCGCCCGACACGGTGTTTCACCTCGCCTCGCCCGCGTCGCCGCTCGACTACCTGCGGTTACCCGTGCAGACGCTGCGCGCGGGTGCGATCGGCACGGCCAACGCCCTCGACGTCGCCGAACGGTGCAATGCCCGCCTCATCCTGGCCTCGACGAGCGAGGTCTACGGTGACCCCCTCGAACACCCGCAACGAGAAACCTACTGGGGCAACGTCAATCCGACCGGTCCGCGCAGTGTCTACGACGAGGCGAAGCGATTCGCGGAGGCGCTGACCTTCGCCTATAGCCGCGGGCGGTCAGCCGATATAGGAGTGGCCAGGATCTTCAACACCTACGGCCCACGCATGCGGTCCGACGACGGCCGCATCGTGCCCACCTTCTGCAGGCAAGCGCTGAACGGTGAGCCGATCACGGTGAACGGCACCGGCAAGCAGACGCGCTCGCTGTGCTACGTCGACGACACGGTGGACGCACTGGTCAAGCTGGCGCGCTCCGATCGACCGGGGCCGATCAACATCGGTAACCCGGTGGAGTTGTCCGTACTCCAGATAGCCGAGACCATCCGCGATCTGGCGGGCAGCGCATCGCCGATCGAACACCGGCCCGCGATGGAGGACGATCCGCGCCGACGGTGTCCCGATATCAGTCTCGCGACGGAGCAGTTGGGTTGGCAGCCGCGCGTGCCCTACCGAGAGGGCCTAGCGCAGACGATCGATTGGTTCAGGAGGCGGTCATGCGCATCCTCGGCATAAACGCGGTGTTCCATGACTCGGCGGCCGCGCTCGTCGTCGACGGGCAGGTGGTCGCCGCCGCGGAGGAGGAGCGGTTCACCCGTCGTAAGCACGGGAAGTCGGCGGTGCCGTTCTCGACGTGGGAGCTGCCGGTCGAGTCGGCGCGCTGGTGCCTGTCGCAGGCGGGCCTCGAGCCGGCACAGCTGGACGCGGTGGGTTACAGCTACGACCCGCGGCTGATGCACGGGCGCACAGACGATCTCGCCGGCTTGGATCGTGACTGGGAGTATCTGCGAACGTTGTACGCCGAACGCGCACCACGTTTCCTGCAGACCGCCCTGCCGGGCCTCGACCCGGGCGTTGTGCGCTATGTCCGACATCACGTCGCCCATGCCGCCTCGACGTCGCTGGCGTCGCCCTACCCGGACAGTGCGGTGCTCGCGATCGATGGACGTGGTGAACGGACGTCGATGTTGGCAGGCGAATACCGGGACTTGAAACTCGATGTCTTTGCCACGCAGCAACTGCCGCATTCCCTCGGGCTCTTCTACGAGGACCTCACCCAGCACCTGGGCTTCAAGCGGTCCAGCGACGAGTACAAGGTGATGGCCATGGCGTCGTACGGGAAGCCGCGATACTTCCAGCACCTGCAAGAACGGGTGTACGCCACAGGCGACGGCGGATTTCGCACCGAGCCGGTCGACTGGGAGTCCTTCAGTCCCCGCGGCGAGCACAATTTCGACCTGGCATGCAGCGTGCAGCGGGTGGTCGAGGAGGTCCTGCTGGACCTGGTGGGCTGGCTGCGCAGCCGGACCGACCACGAAAACCTCTGTCTGGCAGGTGGAGTGGCGCTCAACTGCGTGGCCAACACCAAGATCTACGCCGAAGGCGGGTTCAACGACGTGTGGGTGCAGCCCGCCGCGGGTGACTCCGGTACGGCGCTCGGCGCGGCGCTGGCCGTGGCGGGCGAGGCCGGCGAGCCGATCGCCCCTATGCCATCGGCGGCGCTGGGCCGCGGCTGGTCGGACGACGAGATCGCCGCCGCACTGAACGAGGCTGCGGTCACCTACGAGCGCCCGGAAGATCTCGCCGCCACCGTGGGTAAGGCGCTCGCGGACAATCAGCTGATCGGATGGTTCCAGGGGCGCTCGGAATACGGACCTCGGGCGCTGGGGCACCGCTCGCTGCTGGCGGACCCACGCCACCCCGAGAACCTCGAACGGCTCAACACCGTCAAAGGTCGCGAGCAGTTCCGGCCGGTCGCTCCCATGGTGCTCGCCGAGTCGGCGCACGAGATCTTCTCCGGCGGCCCCATCCCCAGCCCGTACATGCTGTTCGTCCACGACGTGGCAGAGACGTGGCGGTCGCGGATTCCCGCCGTCACGCATGTCGACGGCACGGCCCGAATCCAGACTGTCGACAAGAGCCACGCGCTGTTGCACGCAACGATCAGCCATTTCGCGAAGCACACCGGGGTGCCGGTCGTCGTGAACACGAGCTTCAACACCGCGGGCCGCCCCATGGTCGACAGCCCACGCGATGCGCTCGAGTGCTTCGGCAGCTCACCCATCGACATGCTCGCGATCGGTCCCTTCATCGTGAGAAGGCCGCGATGACAGTTGATTTCGCCATCGTCATCCCGACCGTCGGGCGGGAGTCGCTGCATCGTCTGCTCGCTGAACTGGACGGCTCGTCGGGTCCACAGCCGTCGGAGATAGTGGTCGTCGACGACCGAGCAGACGCCACACCGCCGCTGCGGGTATCCACCCACCTGCCGGTCAGGGTGCTTCGCAGCGGTGGTCGGGGCCCCGCCGCGGCACGCAACACCGGCTGGCGCAGCACCAAGGCGCGCTGGATCTGCTTCCTGGACGACGACGTTGTTCCGCAGTCGAACTGGCTGGCAGCTGCGGCCGACGACATCGCGGACGCGGAGCGGGTGGGAGCCGTCGGATCGCAGGCCGTCATCGACGTTCCCGTGGTTGCCGGGCGCCGCGCAACCGACGACGAACGGCGCACGCAACGGCTCGGCGGAGCGCTGTGGATCACCGCCGACATGATGTTCGAGCGCTCGGCGCTCGTCGGCGTCGGCGGTTTCGACGAGCGGTTCCCACGGGCCTACCGGGAGGACTCCGACCTCGCCTTGCGAATCACCCGCGGAGGCAGGTTGATCGTCGACGGTGAGCGACGGTCGACTCATCCGGTCGCTCCGTCGACATGGCTCAGCAGCGTGCGCGCTCAAGTCGGTAACCGCGACAACGCGTTGATGCGACGCAAGCACGGACCCGCGTGGCGCAAGCAGGTGGGTGAAGGCCGGGGCCGCGTCCCCGGCCACGCGGTGACGACGGCCGCAGCATTGTGGGCGGTGGCGCTCATCGTCACGGGACAATGGCGCATGGCCGCCCGGGCTTTCATCCTGTGGGCGCTCTTGACGGCGGAGTTCGCGGTGCGGCGCATACTGGCGGGCCCGCGGACGATCGCCGAGATCGCATGCATGGTGGTGACTAGTGTTCTCATTCCGCCGGTGGCGGTGTTTCACCGGATCCGCGGCCAGTGGGAGTTCCGCTCCGCGCGAGGGGATCCGCCGCTGGCCGTGCTGTTCGACCGTGACGACACCATCATCGAGGACCACCCGTACCTCAACGATCCGGACGGAGTGACACCGGTTCCGGGTGCATCCAACGCTCTGCGAAAGCTACGGGACCGCGGGCTGCTGCTCGGTATCGTCAGCAACCAATCCGGTGTGGCGAAGGGTTTGATCACCCACGACGAGTTGGCTGCGGTGAACACACGGGTGGACGAGGTTCTCGGCCCGTTCGACGCGTGGCAGGTCTGCGTGCACGATGACGGCGACGGCTGCGGTTGCCGCAAGCCTGCGCCGGGGATGGTGGTGGCCGCGGCCGATGCACTCGGCGTGGATGCGACGCGGTGCGTGGTCATCGGCGACACCGGGGGCGACGTCAACGCCGCGCTCGCGGCAGGCGCCGATGCGGTGCTGGTTCCGACCGAACGCACCCTGCGTCACGAGATCAGTGACGCGCAGATGCGCGCGCGGGTCGCCGCCGATCTTCCCGCCGCGGTGTCACTGGTGTTGAGGGAGTGCCGATGAGCCACGCCCTCGTCGCCCGACTCGACAGCGCCGGTGATGTGCTCATCACCGGGCCCGCGGTGCGAGCAATCGCGGCTGCCAACGACTCGGTGACCTTCCTGTGCGGGCCACGTGGCCGCGAGGCCGCGGAGCTGCTGCCCTCGGTGGACGAGGTGATCGAGTGGCAGGCGCCGTGGGTCGACTT